>NZ_SRSO01000004.1 GCF_004791695.1 Flavivirga rizhaonensis
ATTACCAACTTGATTGCTAGTTTAATTGCTTATTCTTTTCAAGAAAAGAAACCTGCTATCAAATTTGAAACATATAAGTCTGAACAATTAGCATTGTTTTTCTAAATCCTTAGCTCGAACTCAGGTTTATAAAAACCAGCATTTCAAGTTTTGTCTATTTAATGTTTGTAATACCAATAGCTATAGTTATAATTAGTTTAGTTGGCTTCTTATTTTATTAAGCGCAATATTTTTATGGAGGCTAAAGCTTATCTTTTAAATATTTTCCAGTTTCAGACGCTTTTACTTTAATGATATCTTCAGGAATTCCTGAGGTAACGAGGTTTCCTCCAGTTTCTCCACCTTTGGGTCCTAAGTCTATAATGTGATCAGCACATTTAATAAGTTCTAAATTATGCTCCACCACTATAATAGAATGCCCATTATCAATTAAAGCGTTAAAAGATTTTAGGAGTTTTTGAATGTCATGAAAATGTAAGCCAGTAGTCGGTTCGTCAAAAATAAATAGTGCTTTATCTTTCTTATTACCTTTACCCAAGAAGGATGCTAGTTTTATACGTTGCGCTTCACCACCAGAAAGGGTAGAAGAACTTTGTCCTAAAGTCACATAACCTAAGCCAACATCTTGCAAAGGTTGAAGTTTGTTTTTAATTTTGGTTTGTTTCTGATTATCAAAAAACTCAATGGCATTATCTATAGTTAAATTTAAAATATCATCAATGCTTTTATCTCCAAAAGTCACCTCAAGCACTTCTTTTTTAAAGCGTTTCCCTTTACAGGTTTCGCATTCTAAATGTACATCGGCCATGAACTGCATTTCAATAGTCACTTCACCTTCTCCTTTGCAAGTTTCACAACGTCCGCCATCTACATTAAAAGAAAAATGCTTTGCCTGATAATTCCTTATAGTGCTTAATTTCTGTTTTGAAAATAAAGCTCTTATGTCGTCGTAAGCTTTTATGTAGGTTACAGGGTTAGAGCGTGAAGAGCGACCAATGGGGTTTTGGTCTACAAATTCAATATGTTTGATATTACTAAAATTACCATTTAAACTACTAAATTGACCTGGTTTATCCCCAAAATCGGTTAATTTCTTTTGTAATGCAGGGTATAATATTTTTTTAACTAATGTGCTTTTTCCACTACCAGAAACCCCAGTTATTACAGTTAACATGCCTAGCGGAAAGCGAACATCGATATTTTTTAAATTATTCTCACGAGCTCCCTTGATATCTACATAGTATTTTGAGGTTCTTCGTTTTTCTGGCACTTCAATTTTTAATGACTCATTTAAATATTGAGCGGTTAAAGATTCTGATGCCAGAATATCTGCATAATTACCATGTGCAACCACATGACCACCAAAAGTTCCTGCCTCAGGACCTATATCTATAATATTATCTGCAGCCATCATTATATCTTCGTCATGCTCAACTACAATAACTGTGTTTCCTAAGTCTCTCAGTGATTTTAATACAGAAATTAAACGTTCTGTGTCTTTGGGGTGTAGACCAATACTAGGTTCATCTAAAATATACATAGATCCTACTAAACTACTCCCTAAGGATGTGGCTAGGTTAATACGTTGGCTTTCGCCTCCAGATAGGGTATTTGATTTTCTATTAAGTGTTAAATAGTCTAAACCGACATTTGACAGAAATGATAATCTATTATTAATTTCTTTTAGCAGTCTGGTAGCAATTTGCGTGTCGTAATCACTTAATTCTAGCTGCTTGAAAAAATTCGCTAATTTATCTAAAGGCATTTCTACCAAATCTGTAATAGTGGCACCGCCAATCTTTATATAATTCGCTTCAGAACGCAAACGTTTACCATTACATGCTTTACACTTTGTTTTTCCACGGTAGCGGGATAACATGACACGGTTTTGAATTTTATATGCTTTTGATTCTAATTCAGCGAAAAATGAATTTAATCCTTCAAAATATTGATTTCCATTCCAAATGAGTTGTTTTTGGGTATCACTTAGCTCGAAGTACGGTTTGTGAATAGGAAAATTAAATTTATGAGAATTGTTTACTAATTGATCCCTATACCAACCCACACTTTCTCCTCGCCATGGAAAAATAGCATTTTCATAAACAGAAAGCCCTGTGTTTGGTATTACTAAATCATCATCAATACCAATAATATCACCGTAGCCTTCACATTTAGGACAAGCACCATATGGGTTGTTAAAGCTAAATAAATGTACGTTTGGCTCTAAGAAATTAATACCATCCAATTCAAATCTATTGCTAAACATACGTTGCTTGTTGCTGCTTAAAATTTCTATTATACATTCGCCTTTCCCTTCAAAAAAAGCTGTCTGTATAGCGTCTGCTAATCGATTAAGAAAATCTTCTTCATTTTTAACAATAATCCTATCAACAACTAATAATATATTTTCTGTATCTGATGGCGTGTCAATTTCATCAATACGAGTCACCGAATCTTTTATTTTTACTCGAGCGTAACCTTGTTGTTGCAAGGCTTTGAGCTTATCTTGCATACTTCGGCCTTCTTCTAAATAAATAGGAGCGAGCAGTAGTAGTTTTTCTCTTTCGGGAAATGTTTTTAAATAATTTAAAACATCAGTTACTGTATCTTTTTTTACTTCATGACCAGAAATAGGTGAGTAGGTTTTACCAATTCTGGCGAACAATAGTTTTAAGTAATCGTAAATTTCTGTAGTAGTACCGACAGTAGACCTTGGGTTTGTTGAATTCACCTTTTGCTCAATAGCTATGGCTGGGGCGATTCCTTTTATGTAATCTACTTTGGGTTTGTTTAATCGACCCAAAAATTGACGAGCATAACTCGATAAACTTTCAACATAACGACGTTGACCTTCTGCATATAATGTATCAAAGGCTAAACTTGATTTTCCAGAGCCAGATAGTCCTGTAATGACCACCAATTTGTTTCTGGGTATTATTACATCGATATTTTTTAAGTTATGTAGTTTTGCACCTTTAATGATGATGTTTTCTTTAGGATCTACTTCAGAAATATTAGTATTCATAGGCTTTTTAAAGGAATAATTTTGCAAAGATACTATAACTATTGCAGCATAAAAAATGCATTGTATTGTAAGTAAATATTAAAAAAAGCGGTTATTTTTTTGTTTTTTCGAGTTTATTGTTGTTATATTTGAATTCCTTATTAACCTTAATATTTAACTCTCGCCTATAAGCAGAACATTACTTTTAAACATGTAACCCCAAGCAAAGAAGTCCTCTTCGATGCACTAAAAGTAATTATTATGCAATACGAATTAATTTCTGATGCTAATCTAGTTAGCAACTATATTAAAGGTAATGAAAGTGCTCTAGAAATCCTTATTACCAGACACAAACAAAAAATTTACAGCTTTATCTATTCTAAAGTTTATGATAAAGATGTTGCTGAAGATATTTTTCAAGATACTTTTATAAAAGTTATTAGGACTCTTAAACGTGGCTCTTATAATGAAGAAGGTAAGTTTTTACCATGGGTAATGCGGATATCTCATAATTTGGTTATTGATTTTTTTAGGAAAAACAAAAGAATGCCAAAATTTGATAACGCAGGAGAGTTTAGTATCTTTTCTGTTTTAAGCGACACCAGTTTAAATGCTGAAAAAAGCATTATTAAAGAGCAGGTTGAAAGTGATGTGAGAAGATTGGTAGACGAGCTTCCTGAAGACCAAAAGGAAGTATTATTGATGCGTATTTATAACGATATGAGTTTTAAAGAAATATCCGACAGAACAGGGGTTAGTATTAATACAGCTCTTGGTAGAATGCGTTATGCTTTGATAAATTTAAGGAAAATTATAGATAAGCATAACATTGTTTTAACAAATTAATACAATAAAGTAAATTTTGTTACGTTTATTATCTGAATTAATATTTAAATCGATAAAATGGCAAAAATTTACTCTGAAAATTCTATTAAAAATTTAAATGAACGTGAACCCAAAGAAGAAACGGTTAATTTTCTTCTAAATTATTCTAAGGCTTTAAGTGTTATAAATTATAATAAATTGAAGTTTGAAGCGCTTCTAAACTAAGTTTTCAAAAAGTCCTGATATTTTTATCAGGACTTTTTCAATTTATTGTAATCATTGATAACAGATTGCCTACCAATTGTTTTCGTGATAATATCTTTATCTAGATCCCAACCTCTTGCAGGGGAATATTGTCTTCCGTACCAAATAATCTGAAGGTGTAAGTCGTTCCATAGTTCTTTTGGAAATAGTCTTTTTGCATCTTTTTCTGTTTGCACAACATTTTTACCGTTACTTAAATTCCAACGATACATTAACCTATGTATGTGCGTGTCTACAGGGAAAGCAGGAATGCCAAAGGCTTGAGACATAACAACGCTGGCAGTTTTATGTCCAACGGCAGGCAAAGCTTCAAGTGCTTCAAAGTTTTGTGGTACTTTACCATTATGTTTTTTTATTAGTATTTCCGATAAACCATGAATACCTTTGCTTTTCATTGGGGATAAGCCAACTGGTTTTATAATGTTTCTTATTTCTTCTACAGATAATTTAATCATATCGTAGGGATTATCTGCTTTTTCAAATAGTAAAGGGGTTATTTTATTAACCCTAACATCAGTGCTTTGAGCGGACATCAGTACTGCTATTAATAAGGTATAAGGATCTTTATGATCTAAAGGAATAGGTATTTCTGGATAAAGTTTATATAGTGTATTAATAACAAAGTTTACTCTTTCTTGTTTGGTCATTCGTTTGTATTTTAGCAATAACAAAGTTATAAAATATGAACACATTAAAAGTAGGAGATAAGGCACCAAATTTTGAAGCTTTAGATGAGCTAGGAAATACGGTTAAATTATCAGATTTTAAAGGTAAAAAATTAGTGGTTTTCTTTTATCCAAAAGCGAATACCCCAACGTGTACAGTAGAAGCTTGTAATTTACGGGATGAATATACTGTCTTGAAAGAAAAGGGTTATGAGATTTTAGGCGTTAGCGCAGATACTCAAAAGAAACAATCAAATTTTAAAAAGAAATTTAATTTTCCATATCCATTATTAGCAGATGTTGATAAAGAAGTAATCAATGCTTTTGGTGTTTGGGGGGAGAAAAAATTTATGGGACGTACTTTTGATGGTATTCACCGTATTACTTTCGTTATTGACGAAGAAGGTGTGATTGAAAAAGTTGTTGATAAAGTAAAAGCCAAAATACATGCAGCCCAAATATTAGAATAAAAAAAGCCTTCTTGAAATTTTAAGAAGGCCTTTTTATAATTTTATAAAGTAATATTATCTATTTACGTTTAGCTAGGGTTAAAGGTTTTCTGGTATACCCAAATAAACGATAATCTTTAATTAAGTCTGCTGTGCCTTCTGGCACCATATCTTCCCATCCACGTTCACCTTCAGAAATCATGCGTAAAATTTCGCGAGAAAATATACTCATGATGCTTTTATCGTAATCTTCTATGTCGATTACTTTTCCATTGTATTTAAAGAATTTATATAATTCTTTCATACGTGGATATACTTTTAAATTTTCGCTATTAATTAATTCCCCAGTTTCAGGATCTAGCATTGGGTATAGGTAAACTTTTAAGTCTTTGAAAAATAATTTACCAAATGCTTCAAGAATACCACCGCTTATATGACGATAGTATTTTTCATCAAAAATATCAACCAAATTACTAACCCCCATAGCTAATCCCATTCTGGCTTTGGTGTAATTTGAAAAGTACTCGACAACCTTAAAGTATTCCTGAAAGTTAGAAATCATAACAGATTGTCCTAAAGAACATAGCAAATCTGCTCTGTCTATAAAATCTTGTTCATCAATTTCTCCTTCTGCTCTTAAATTTGATAGTGTGATTTCAAAAACGACTACGGTTTTATCAGGATTAACTTTACTTTCTTTTATAAACATTTCGTATGATTTCTCATACATTGCCATGTTTACCTTAGTTACAGGTCTGAAGCTGCCTCGTAGGGCCAAAATGTTCTTTTTGTAAAAAACTCTTGCTGGAAGTACATTTGTTCCATCAGGACCAAACACTACAGCATCTGTCATGCCATTTTTAACAAGCTGTAAGCTCATTAATCGGTTGTCGATATTTTGAAAGGCTGGTCCTGAAAAATTGATAGTATCAATTTCTAATTGATCCTTGTCTAAATGATCATATAGATAGCGTAGTAGTTTTTTAGGCTCGTTATATTTATAAAATGCACCATATATAAGGTTTGTGCCTAATACGCCAAGTGTTTCTTGCTGTAAACGTGCATCCGTTTCTTTAAATCTAAGATGTAAAAGAATCTCATTATAATCACCTGTAGCTTCAACTTGATATTTAATACCAACCCATCCGTGACCTTTGAATTGCTTCGCAAAGTCTATTGTAGCAACAGTATTAGCATATGTGAAAAATATTTTATTTGGATGTTTTTCTCGTGTTAACCTTGTTTCCATGAGGTCCATTTCATGGCTAAGCATTTTTCTTAAACGGTCTTCTGTTACATAACGGCCATCATCTTCAGCTCCATAAACAGCATCACTAAAATCCTTGTCATAGGCAGACATTGCTTTTGCAATGGTCCCTGAAGCCCCACCAGCTCTAAAAAAATGACGACAAGTCTCTTGACCTGCTCCAATTTCTGCAAATGTTCCGTAGATGTTTTCGTTTAAATTAATACGAAGTGCCTTCGATTTTAACGAAGGAACATCATTAAATTCTTTATCACCCTTTATGGTTATTTCCATATTATTTACTGGTTGTTTGTCCTGCTACAAAGGTATTAAATATGTATAGCAAACAAAAAAATAACGCTATTTTTGTGCAAAACTTAATGCAGTTGAAAGTAACTTTTTTAGGAACGGGAACATCACAAGGTATTCCAATTATTGGAAGCAAGCATCCTGTTTGTTTAAGTGCAAATTCAAAAGATAAAAGATTGCGTGTTTCTGTTTTAGTGGCCTGGGATAATTACACGTATGTGATTGATTGTGGACCGGATTTTAGATACCAAATGCTAAGGGCTGAATGTGATAGAATTGATGGTATTGTTTTTACTCATGAACATTCCGATCATGTATTGGGGTTGGATGATATTAGACCTTTTTATTTTAAGCAAGGCAATATTCCTATTTATGCACATAAGCGTGTGTTAAAATCATTGCGCAAACGGTTTGATTATATTTTTGCTACAAAAAATAAATACCCAGGAGCTCCAACTGTTATTACAAATCGAGTAAAAAACAAATCATTTAAACTAAAAAACATGAAAGTAATGCCTGTTAATGGTTTGCATGATGAGCTACAGGTATTTGGTTATAGATTTAATGATTTTGCGTATTTAACCGATATGAAAACTGTCTCAGATAAGGAGATTGAAAAAATTATAGGCGTAAAAGTATTAGTTATCAATGCTTTAAGAATAGATTCGCATCGTTCACATTTTAATTTAGAAGAAGCATTGCAGTTTATTGATAAAGTAAAACCGAAAAAGGCCTACTTAACTCATATTAGTCATTTACTTGGGTTTCATGAGGAAGTAGAGAAAACGTTGCCAGAGAATGTTTTTTTAGCATATGATGGTTTAGAAATAACAATTTAAATTAAAAAGTATGAAACAAAGGATTTTTATGTATTTGTTCGTTTTTACGGCATTATTGGTCTTATTTCAGTATGTGAATTCAAAGCGGATATTTGAAGATATAAATAATAAGCTCACTGCTCAAAAAACAGTATTAGAAAAATACAAAGATTCGGTAGCTGCTTTACAAGATGATATTTTGAAGCTTTCGCATTTTAATTTAGATAGAAATGAAGATGCTATTAGTTATTTTGAAAATGATGGTTATAATATATCTGAATTGATTCCTTTTATAAAAGATGAGCTTTACAAACTAAATGAAGTTAAAGGCGAGCATCCTATTGTACCTTATGTAGCTAGTGAGGGTAGAAAGATGATGATTAATACTGTGAAAATGTTAAATCACAAATGGATAATTGCTGATTTTTCCGATGGAGAGTATTGGGGAGAAATCTTTTTAACTTATGAGATAACTCAAGATAAACAGCTTAAATTTAATCTAGTTGAGTATTTCTTATACCCGTTTGACAGATAGTGTCTACTTAACCCTATAGGCAATACCTTTTTGTTTTTTTATTTCGCCTACATAGGAATATTCATAAGTATATGAAGAATCTGTTGTTGTTAAAATTTTTAAATGAATATCTTTTTGTTCCGCCATGTTTTTAGGCTTGATTGTTTTAAAAATAACTTCGCAGTCATTAATCCAACGTAGTTTAGACGAATCAATCTTATTATTGTAAACTTCAACCTGCAACTCGTTCGTTCTTTTGAATTTAGATGTAAACAATTCATCATTAATAATTACTTCACTATAGAATTCCCCAGTTTTATAGTCCTTACAATCACGAGCTGTTTCATAACAACTAACAACACTTAATAAAAGTATTAGGAATAGAAATCTCATACAATAACTTTAGGAGCAAATTTACTAAAGAATTGTACTAATTCTCAAAGTTTTTGAAACTTCCGTCAGAATAAAAAATAATAATACGTTCAATGTCCTTATCATTAGGTGTTTTAACTGGCAATTTTTCATTTACAGAGAAAAGATCTGTTTCTTTTTTAGGATGGGGTTCAGGTTCTTTAAGGTTACTTTTTGAAGGAAAATCTCCTTTTCCATTAAATAGCCAATACAAATCAACTTCAGGAAATGAGGAAAGGATTTTTAAGATGAAGTCTAAGCTGGGTTTATTTCTACCAGATAATATATGTGAAATACTTGAACGTTGTACGCCAATTTTCTCAGCAAAAGAGGAAGCAGATTCCCCATAGTAATCCATTACTTTTTGTAATCTGTTTACAAAATCATTCATGTTTACCATTGTAAACTATATTTTATTGTTGTTTTTACAAATGTAACAAATTTATGTTAGGCGATAGGGTTTTTCTGGAATTATATAGATTTTTAATGATACTTTTACTTTATGTAATAAACCATAAAATACTAATTAACAAATATTTATATATTAAAAATTATATTAAGACTATTCAAGTAAACATCTGTAGCTTAATCATTAAATGTTTGTATATAAATGTGAACATTTGCTTTATTTAATGTGTTTACATTTGTGAATTTGTAATTGTTTAACTTTGTCAACATAAAAAAACAGTATGCAAGTAGAAGAAATAAAATCTTTATTTTCAAAACATAAAGAAACCAACTTATCACACCGTTATATAACCAACAAGCATATAGTACCTCTCTTAAACAACCTAAAAGAATATGTTGCTATAGAAACCATTGGTAAATCGGTTTTAAACAACCCTATTTACGGACTTAAAGTTGGTGAAGGAAAAAAGCGAATTTTAATGTGGTCACAAATGCATGGTAATGAGTCGACCACGACTAAAGCTTTATTTGATCTATTAAACACACTTTTAGATTCAGATACTAATTGTAAAAACATTGTAGAAGCCTGTACTTTATATGTTATACCTATACTTAATCCAGATGGCGCAGCGGCTTACACGCGGATAAATGCTAACAGAGTTGATTTAAATAGAGACGCTCAAAATTTATCTCAGCCAGAGAGTAAAACTTTAAGAACCGTCTTTGAATCTTTTAAACCTCATTTTTGCTTTAATTTACATGGCCAACGAACTATTTTTAGTGCTGGAAATGCCAATAAATCTGCAACAGTATCATTTTTGGCACCTGCACAAGATGAAGCCTGTACAATAACACCCAACAGAAAGATTGCTATGGAGGTTATCAATATTATGAATGATGCTTTACAAAAGATTATCCCTAATCAAGTAGGAGTCTATGATGATGCATTTAATTTAAATTGTGTTGGTGATACATTTCAAAATGAAAATATTCCAACAATTTTATTTGAAGCGGGCCATTATAAAGATGATTATGGGCGGGAAGTTACCCGAGAACTTATTTACATCTCATATATTTCATCATTAAATTATATTGCTAATAATGCTGTTAAAGGGGATAATTATAAACATTATTTAGAAATACCAGAAAATGAAAAATGTTTTTTCGATGTCATTATAAGAAATGCTAAGGTTCCAGGTAATTCTAATGAAAAAATTAATGACATAGCAATTCAATATCAGGAAAAATTGATCGATAATAAAATTGAATTTCTTCCTAAAATTGAAAAAATTGAAAATTTAGATACTTTTTATGGACATAAAGAAATCAATGCCAATGACTTTGCGGTTTTAGATGTTGACAATAAATTGGTGAAAATCAATTACGAAAACGTTTTCGTAATAATAAATAATGAGAAAATCGCATTAATAACGAAATAAAACATATGGATTATGCATAATTATTAATGAAAATGTATTAATTTTGCTTTTTATTTAAGAATACTTAATTATGGGGAAAATCAAATTAGACGAAATCGACCATCAAATTCTTGATATGTTAATCGATAACACAAGAATACCATTTACAGACATTGCAAAGAAATTATTAATTTCTGCAGGTACCGTACATGTACGTGTAAAAAAAATGGAAGAATCCGGAATTATAAAAGGCTCTTCATTAATGCTAGATTATAAAAAGCTTGGTTATTCATTTATAGCATACGTAGGGGTGTATTTAAATAATACGTCTCAAACTAAGTTTGTTTTAGAACGCATCAATGAAATTGCATACGTTACTGTAGCGCATATAACTACAGGGAAATTCAATATTTTCTGTAAAATTAGGGCCAAAAGTACTGAACATGCTAAAGAAGTTATTTTCCTATTAGATGATATAGAAGGTGTATACAGAACAGAAACTATGATATCTTTAGAGGAAAGCATAAATGATAAAAAACGTCTAATGCATTCTATATTTAAAAATATGTAGCATTATTAGTTCTTTTATTTTTGGAGAATATAACATAAAAAAGCTCTTTTAAAGAAAAGAGCTTTTTTATGTTATTAACTTTTTTCACAGCAAAAGCAATTATTAGCTTTGTAATAGCCTCTTTTATGCAAAGACTGTATAATTCGTTCTTTGAATTTTAAACTATACACTTCAAATTTTGTATAACCAAAATTACTAATACTTATTGAAGAATCAAGAGCTTGTACATAATGCCACCAATTTTGTGGTACGAATAATATATCTCCTGGCTCTAGAATAACGCTTTTAAAGTCATTGTTCAAAAACTTAGGAAATTTATCCTCATCAAAATTATTAATATCTACTTCGCTAGCTACAGCACCATAAATGTGTTTACTACTTGGGTACATCGTTTTATTAAATTTTGTTGAAGAAATTATAAACATCTTTTTGCCTCTTATTTGAGCATACAAATTATTAGCAGTATCTGCATGAAAACCAGAAATAGTACCTGAAGGGCCAATCCAAGCTGTTATATCGTTTACTTTTGTGTGTTTTCCAAAAAAAGGAAAATTGATATCATTTTTAAGCTCTGGGTAGTATTTAAAAATGTCTAATGTTGTTAAATAATCTTTAAAATCTTTATTGTTAGATTCTGCTTCTTTTAGTTGCATTATATACTCTTTAAAAGATGCCTTTCTATATCTGTTATCGTCTTGAATGAAATTATCTGATAGCAAGTATATATCTTTATCATCCTTAAGTCTTAGGAAAAAATCTAAATCCCATCTTTTTACAGCTTCCCATTCTTTAGCGATTCCTTTTATGATAACAGGTTTTTTCTTTTTAAAATATTCCTTTTTAAAGGATACAGCGTCTATAGATGTTATTTCTTCAATCGGTTGACTTTGATCCAAGATCTTAGAGACTATATTCATTTTGTGTAATTTTAGGGTTCAAATAACCTATAAAAACTATTTCTATTAGATAAAAGTATCGAAATATTTAATTCTATTTTATTTATATCATATTATTTAGATTAATTGATCAATTATTTCGATATACTAACTTTATGTGTAGAGTTAATTTTGTGTTGTTATCATAGTAATTATGTAATTCAAAGAATAATTTTGATATTCCAGATAGGTTGTAAGACATTTGGAATCTATTAAAAAAGAATTAATTGCTTAGCTTTTTAATAGCATATAGAGAATGATAAAATAACTAAAAAAAATTAAAATGAACTTGTTAAAATCATTAAACTATAATTTCACACAAGATTTTTTTGAAAAAAATGTGTTTAATAACTTATATAATGGTGTATATAATAAAATTAATGATCAGAATTATATTAATTCTAATTCAAGTTTAGAAAAAGAATCTCTCGATAACATTTATTTAATAGAGTTTGTTCCTTCATTTTTTGAATTAAAACTAAATAATAAAGAATTACCATTATCTGTATTTAAGTATAAATACTTTAAAGGGTTCATGTGTGACTTATCTAAAGCTAGTAATGTTAAAGAATACATGATTAAACAGTTAGGTAAAAGTGGAAATAAGTTAGTAATAAGACGCTTAAAAAGGCTTGAAACTTGTTTTGATATAAGCTACAAAGTGTATTGTGGTGATATAGAAGAAGCTAAATGTGCAGAGATAATAGAAAGATTGCGTTTAATGATAGAAAAGCGATTTGTACAAAGAGGAGATGTACACAGTAGTTTAAAAAACTGGGATTATTATAAGAAAGCAACTTATAATATGATTCTTGATAAAAAAGCTTGCTTGTTTGTTATATATAGCAATAATATACCCATCTCTATAAGTCTAGATTATTTGTACGAAAATATTTTTGAAAGTGCAATTAGCTCTTATGAAATAGATTACTCTAAATTTGGTTTAGGAAACATTATTATATTGAAAAAGATGGAATGGTGTTTTGATAATGGATATCATGTTTTTAATATGAGATATGGCGATTATCCATATAAGCGTTATTGGTGTAATACTGTTTTTGACTACACAAGTCATGTGATTTTCAACAAAAAATCTTTAAGTAAAACCTTTAAGGCATTTTTAATTAAAAAAGTCAATCAAGCAATGGGCTATATAATTATGAATAAAGAACGTTTTGTGATACTTACTAAATTAAAGTCTTTATTGAGAAATAAAAATAAGCATGTTGATGACACTAAAAACAATAGCACTGATTTAGTTTTTGAGGAAATAGAAGATTATAATCATTTAAAAGGGAGTAAACGTGACATTATTGATCTCACCAAAGATAAATATGCATTCTTAAGAAAATATGTTTATGATTTTCAATATTTACAATCCGCTAGATATGATAATATATCAATCTATGAGATAAAAGATAATGATAATAAAATTTATCAAATAGAGAATGATAAGGTAAATAAGTTTTTTTCTATTAAACCTAATATTTTACTTGAGACTATTACTAAATAAGTTAAAAATGCTTGATTTGAAAATTACATATAACTTTTTATAATAAATTACAATGGTATTTAATTCATTAGAGTTTTTCATTTTTTTATTTATTGTTTTTATTCTCTATTGGTTTTTATTTAAAAAAAGTGTAAAAAAGCAGAATATCTTATTACTTATAGCCAGTTATGTATTTTATGGATGGTGGGATTGGAGATTCCTTTCTTTAATTATTTTAAGCACCACTGTAGATTACTTTGTTGGTATCATGATAGATTCCAATAATAAATCATCAAAAAGAAAATTATGGTTATGGTGTAGTGTAGCTTTTAATGTTGGTCTTTTAGGTTTTTTTAAATATTATAACTTTTTTGTAGACTCTTGGATAGATATGTTTTCCCTTTTTGGGTACAATATGGGAAGTACATGGACATTGAAAGTTATCCTTCCAGTTGGGATTTCTTTTTATACGTTTCAAACCATGTCGTATTCTTTTGATATCTATTATAAAAAACTTAAACCAACAAAAGATTATTTATCGTTTGCTGCGTTTGTAAGTTTCTTTCCTCAATTAGTAGCAGGACCTATAGAAAGAGCAACAAATTTACTCTCTCAAATAATAACCAAAAGAACGTTTAGTTACAACCAATCTGTAAGTGGTTTAAAATTAATATTATGGGGGTTATTTAAAAAAGTGGTAATAGCTGATGCATTAGCTCCTATTGTCAATGATATTTTCGCTAATTATTCTGATTATTCAGCTTCTACGCTTATTATGGGAGTTACATTGTTTAGTTTCCAAATATATGGAGACTTTAGTGGCTACTCAGATATAGCCATAGGTACTGCAAAACTTTTTGGAATAGAGTTGATGTCTAATTTTAAATTTCCATATTTTTCAAGAAATATAGCAGAGTTTTGGAGACGATGGCATATATCTTTATCTACATGGTTTAGATATTATATTTATATACCATTAGGAGGGTCTCATCATAGTAAATGGATATCACTAAAGAATATTACTATTGTTTTTTTAGTTAGTGGGTTTTGGCATGGAGCAAACTGGACTTATATTTTTTGGGGAGCTTTGCATGCTTTGGCATTTATTCCAGTTTTTTTAATAGGAAAAAATAAGATATATAAAGATTCTATTGTTGGAGAGAATAGGTTATTTCCTTCTATTGTAGAGGTGTTTAAAATTATAAAGGTCTTTTCATTAGTTACATTTTCGTGGATTTTTTTCAGATCAGAATCTATAATGGATGCTTTTAATTTTATCTATAAAATAATCACTGATTTTTCATTTGAAACTTATCTCCATCCTAAGGGTTATCGAATGATAGACTATTATGTTCTTTTAATTGTATTTGTTTTGTACGAATATATAATAAGAAAAGATGAACGTACTCCGTTTAAATTCAAATCTAAATTTACAAGATTTGTTATCTACACGCTAATTATATTTACTATGCTTTTATTTTATGATAGTAGTATAGATAGATCATTTATTTACTTTCAATTTTAATATGATGAAAAAGTTTTTTTTTAAAAGTGGATTATATGTGATTCTAATTTTACTAACATTAGAAATATTAGTACGTGTTACACATTTAAGTAAAGACAACCCTACTAGGTTTGTTGATGAGTTTAATGTAGAGAAATGGGAACCAAACCAAAAAGGGCATTCTGTAACAGGGAATCGGCTTCAAAACTTCTCTGAGTTTAATATTAACAATTCAGGGTATAACTCTTATCGTGAGTTTGTACCATCTATAGATAAAGTTGAATTAGCATTGGTGGGTGATTCATTTATCCAAGGATTTCATCAAAATTATTATAATTCTATAGGAAAGAAAATAGAGGATAGGCTAGAGGGAATTGAGGTTTATGAATATGGATATGCTGGTTATGATTTGGCAGATCAATTGCATTTAATTCATGCTTATAAAGAAACTTTTGATAAGATTGATCATGTAGTTATTGGACTAAAGTTTGATGACGATTTGATTAGAAAAGAGTATAAATTAGTACAAGATAGAATGCACCTAGAGTCCCCTTTCTACAAAAAAATACGTAGCATAAAACTATTAGTTTATACTCAAAATATTGGAGTTCTTGATCCGCTATGGAAATTGGCAGGAAAGCTATCTTCAATTGGAAAAAAAAATAAAGTGTTATTAAAAAGAACTGAAACTAAGAATGACATTAAAGAAAAGTATATAACCTATATAGAAAACTTTAAAAGTTTAATTAAAAAATATGGTTTTGATAAAAACCGCTTTACATTTCTTTTAGATACTAATGTTACACCACAAATTTTTTTAAACTACTTAAAGGATAACAATTTTAAATATATAGATACCTATGTTGCTTTAAATTCTTCTAAAAAACCAACAACGCTAATATATGATATGCATTGGAATAATCATGGGAGAGATATAATTGCAGATATAATTATAAATTATTATAAATTATTATAAATAATATTTTTAATAATTATTCTTCTTCTCTATAAAGAGGGAAAAAATCTGTTTGTATTTTTATATCTTTTTGATTAACTAGGCTCTCATACACTTCTTTATTTACAATATATTTCCATATTTTAAAAAATTTGAAATCTGTAGAAAAAGACGATTTAAATTTGAAGAGGTTATCCTGTTCATTTCCTAAACCGCCACCTAAATTAAAATAAGTGAATTTATCTTTTGTCCCGTCAACCATAGTTTTATTTATAATCGACCTAATTGGAGAAATTTTCAAATATTCAACATCAGTTCCTGATAAATGATATTGAATAATATTATTTGTTTCCACCATTAATGCTGCAGAAATAATTTTGTTAGTTTTTTTACAAATTGCAAGAATAATATTAGTTTTAAACTCATCACTAGCTATAAAATCTAAAAAGTATTGTTTACTAAAATAGTACCTTTTTTTTGCCTTTACTCGATCCATATTTTTATAATATAGATTTATAAATGATTCAATATCATTGCTTTTATTGCTTTTTTTAATTTCTAAAAACTTGTTCCCTTTAGCAATGTATCGGTTTGTGGTTCTGGAAAACGATGCTTTTTGATTTTCTAATGGCTTGGATAAATCAATATTAACTATACTGCCAAGTTCAACAATACTACCAAAATTTTTTAATATTAAATCTTGATTTTTTATAAAAGGATTTAGTCTTGAAAAAACAGATACTATTTTTTTATCTATAAAATACTTCTTTAATACCTTTATAAAATTAGTATTGTCAAATGATGGATTAATATTTTTATGAAGTGGTCCAGAATACCCATAAACAGAGGTCACATCAAAATATTCTGTGTTCTTAATTTTTCTGAGAATGAAAGGAATACAAATGAGTTTATCGTCTTCGGAATACTTTAATAGTATAGCTTCTTCGTTTTCTTTTTTTGATAATTTATGATATACATATGTGTGGTAAAAATCATAATTGCTAACTTTCGCCAAAGTTTTTTTCCATTCGTTTTTGCTAGTAATTATTTGTAAATCAATATGCATTCAGTCGTGTTGAGTGTGTAGGTTTATAGTGATATTATCTATTTGAATTTAAAACAAGTTTTATTAAATTACTTGTACTAATGATTTATGAGTTTCTATAGGCGGGGAAAAAGTTTTCACAAAGACTCTTTTTAGCATCAACTTTTTTAATGAGTTTATTATATATTTTATCATTGACTATTTTTCTACCAGTATAATAAATAACATCTTGATCTTCAGGGAAAAAAGATTTTTTGTATTTGTATAAATTGTCATTATTTTCAATACCACCTCCTAAAACATAATTTTCTATTTCATTTTTTCTTGCCCATTTCATCACTTCTATTTTCAAGAAATCATTTGGTCTTGCATAAAAATAGTCATGTAATGTCCCTCCTAAAAATGAGTATATTGTTTTTTTAGATAATAAAAGTAGTTCTACAGATATGGCTAGATTATCTTTGTAAACCATAGCTATAGCACATTTATTAATGTTTTCTTTAATAAATTTAATAAAATAGGTCAGCGGATAATGGTATTGTTTACTAGCATTATTTCTTTTCATTGTAGAAATATAAATACTATAAAACGTTTTTATTTTATCCTCGCATATTTCACCATTTTCAACCCTGAATTCTAAATTGTTTTTAATAGCTTTTCTATAATTATTTCTAACTTTAGATTTAAAGTTTTTCCATTGTTCTTCTTCATTTAAGATTTTGCCTTGAACATTTGTTAATGTAGGTATGAGTTTTCCAGAATAGAAATGGTGATTTCTATTAAGGCTAAATCGTATAAATTCTGAAATAACATTATTTTCTTTATACCAACTGTCTACATATTTCCAAAATTCTAATAATTTTTCTTTTTGCAAGCTATCATTATAAAAAGGACCACTGTACCCATATGGTGAGCAAACATCAAAATAAGACGTTAATTTGTCATTAACATAAACTTCTCTAAAATAAAAAGGCATAATAACGATAGGAATATCACTTTTGATAAATACAAAATATTTAAATCTATCATCTTGAAGGTGTAGATATGAATTTAATACTCGTGTTTTTGAATAAGGGTTGTCACATTCCAGTTTATCTATATAAGTATGATATAAACTTATATCCTCACTATCAATAACTTCGTTTACAATTAATTTAATTTCAGAACTTTGATCACTTATTTTTAAAAGTCTATCACATTTTGAAAAAGTAATCCCTTTTTTATAGTTAATATTGTTAGATGCTTCCTGATTATTTTTACCATTAAGCCAATCTACATAAGTTGAAACGATGTTAGCCCCAGCTTCATGAGAAAATGGATAACCACCTCCAAATCTTGGGTTTAATTCTAAAACATATAATTCTTCATTCACTAAAAAAACATCAGCATCCATGTTGCCAAGGTGTTTTAAGTTACTTCCAATTTTTTCTCCAAGACCTTCAAATGCATCACTAATTACAGATGAAGCTTTATCTGTTTCTCCAGAACGCATTGAAAGTTTTTCTTTTACAAAAGTTCCAAAATATTCCTTGTTAAAATTATTTACGATATCTAAACCATACTCTTTTCCGTCAAGTTTTTCTTGAATTAGTATGGCTTGCTCTATATCTTCGTCACTTGCTCTACTTAAAATAGATCTTCCTAATTTAATCTTCTGAAGCTTATAGGATAATTTAAGCTCATCAATTGTTTCGGGAAAATCTATTGCTATAGAACCACTTCCCCAACGAGGTTTTAAGACCAAAGGGAATTTTAATTTTTGATCGTTTATATCTTTAATAGCTTCATTTATATCAATATAAGTTTTAGGAGTATTTAACCCTAAATCTTTTATGAAATTATAAGTTTTCCATTTATCAAAACCTATCGCTATGACATCTTTGTCTGAAACTAATACTCTTGCACCTTCCTTTTCTAATTCTTCCTTATTTCTTGATAGAATTGGAAGTTCTAAATCATTTAAGGAAATAATAGCAGTAATACTATAAGTATTAATTATTTCCTTTAATTTAGGTATGTAGTTTTTATCATAAATATCGGGGACTTTTACTGCAATATCTGCATCAATTAATGCTGGCGCCAAAACTTGATTATCAGCAGCTACAACATTCCCGTTTCCATTTAAAGCTTCTTTAAAATAATTAATAAGATAGTTTCGTCTACCTGCACATGTGAAAAGTATGTTTTGCTCCATCTTTATAATTTTCTATAACTTAGTTAAATAATACATTTAATTATTTTTTGTTTTAAGGTTAAGGTTTGTATAAATTGATTATAGTCCTTCTTTTTCCAGAACTCAATAGAGGTATTTCATTAGTATACTCTAAAGAAACATTTGCATCAGAGCCTAAATAGGATTTAAAAAAGGCTATGAATTCTTCTTTTTTCGAGAAATTTGAATCACTATTGATTTTAAAAATATATTCACATTTATCCTTTTGTATAATTTGGAATTGATTTAATTCTGGATACTTATATAAATTTGCATGAATTATGAAAGGACTAACTACATCTCCTTTGGTATTATATAAGATATCTTTTTTTCTTCCTGTTACAACTTCGAAATTTGGAATTTTATCATTTTCGAAATTACAAAATTTACCCAAATCTCCAGTATCATATCTAATCATAGGAGTTGCCAGATTATATAAGTCTGTAACAACAATGCGGCCTAATTCATCAGGCTTGGCTGGCTTGTCTTCTTCAAGATCTAAAATTTCAATATGAAAGCTGGCCCAATTGATTGTATAAAATTTATCACCTATCATTTGTTGTGACAAAATACCGTTTTCTTCATTTGAATATCTCGAAACGACTGGTGCATTAAAATAATACTCCATTTTTTCTCTTATGCTATCATAAAGAGCTTCTGATGTGGCAATAATAGATTTTACATTACAATCTATTGGTGCAGACTTTATTTTATCTAAATAATTACAGATTTTTTCAAAACCAGATGGATATCCAACAAAACCTTTTGGTTGTTTATTGGATTTTATTTTAGTGATAAGCGCTGCTATATCTTTATCTAACAAATTTTCAACATCAATTTGAATTAAATTAAGCATTGTTTTTACTAATAGACTCTTTTTATATTTCTTAGTCCATAATCTTACAAATAAAAGTTGATCTCCAATTGTATACCCAGCAGTTTTGGCATAAAACATAACATCCGCCTTATTCCTGCGAGCCTTTCTTTTTGTTTGATATATTTCAAAAGGAATTCCGGTAGATCCACTACTGTTAACTTTAACTATGTTAGGAGAATCTTTAGGTAATATATTTATTATGTCAAAGTTCTCCTTTATTATTAATTTATTAACAACTGGAAAGTCATCAAGGCTCTTATATGATTTATATTTATTATAAAATTTGGAAGATTGAACAACTCTTTCTAACAAATCCTTTAAAATTGGAGCATTCCTTTTTTGAATTAAACTAAAAGATGAAATCTCAAGTGTATTAGCTATATCATTTATATCTTTTTTAAGATACCCTCCTTTTAGACTATCTAACAACCAAAAACCTTTACTTCTTACTTTATTTAATAAATTCATTTCGTTTAAAAATCGTATTGTGTATAAATGAAGGTTTATATTTTAGTTTTTCTTTCCATATCAAGATCAAGTATACCGGATTCCATTTCTGTAGCGACATCTTTTGATAATAATACTTTCTCAATGGTTTTGAATATGATTTTAATATCTAGTAAAAAAGAAAGCTTTTCTACATACTCAACATCCTTTTGTAACCTTGAATTCCATCCAATGGTATTTCTACCAGATATTTGCGCTAAACCTGTAATTCCGGGTTTAACAGAATGTCTAATACTTTCTTTTTTTGTATAATAAGGCAAATATTTTAAATAGAGTGGGCGAGGACCAATTAAACTCATTTCTCCTTTTATGACATTAAATAATTGAGGAATTTCATCTAAAGATGTTTTTCTCAAAATACCACCAATTTTAGTGATTCTTTCATGGTCAGGCAAAAGGTTTCCATTAGAATCTTTCAAATCATTCATGGTTTTGAACTTAAATATTTTGAAAGCTTTACCTTCTTTTCCAGCCCTAACTTGATAGAAAAATGGAGAACTTTTATAATCAATTAATAACAATAAATATATTAGGAGAAATATTGGAAAAATTAGTATTGAACCAAACATTGCCAGTACAAAATCAATTAATCTTTTAAGAGCTAATTTATATAACATTTTTGTTTTTTTATAGTCTAAGGTTATTTTGCCAAATAGTTATAAATACCACCTGTGTACCAAAACAATATTTTGCCTTTAATAGCATTATTCTCAATATATTTTTTCATTCCATAAAATGCTTTGCCAGTATATGTGGTATCCAAAAAGATATTATAATCAATTAAAGAATTACCAGATAATTTTTTAATATCATCATTATAAAATCCGTAGCCACCACATAAAAAAGAATCATCTACTTCTGTTTTTCCAATTCCATTTGAAATTTTATAATTTTCAGATAATTCTTTTGCGAATTTAGAAACAACTTTTTCTGCATTATTTTTTGATCTTCCTACAGAAATACCAACAACTTTCGTTTTAAATTTAAATTTTGCAATACCAGCTAAAAGCCCTGCATGCGTTGAGCCAGTTCCGCTAGCTATAAATATGTAATCAGGAATGTAATCATATTCAATTAATTCTTGTATAACATCGATATATGCTTTTCCTCCTTCAAAAGTATGACCACCTCCATAAAGATAAAAAGGTTTTTTTTCTTGACTTTTATAGTTATCAATAGCTTTATCCATATTACTAGAAATCTGGTCTATTTCAGAAAAAATAATTTTAGTGGGCGTATTTCGAATTATTTTTGCATTACCAGATTCAGTTAAAAATTTATCCTTATCTCCATGTAAAACAAGTGTACACTCTATATTATATTTATGACAATATAGAGCTGTTACTCTACAATGATTAGATTGAATGCCTCCAGTAGTTACAATAGCATTGTAATTTTCAGATTTTAATTTTTCATGGAGAGCCATCATTTTTCGAGCTTTATTTCCGCCTCCTAAAAAAGGATAGTTGTCATCTCTAAAGATAGCAAGGTCTTCATTTATTTTTTGTATCATAGGGTTGTACTAGTATGGAATTATAATACTTTTTGAGATTGTTCAAAAATAGTACTATCTTTTATATTATCTTATTTTTGAATTGATTATACGTTCTTATTCATGTTTTTATCGATTACGTGGTTTATAATTTAAATGCTTTGTAATTATTTTACCAGTTTGAAAGTTTGAATCAATCGAAATACATACAATATAAGAGTATTAATTGAAATTATTAATACAATATAATGTGGGAATAATCTATATCTTATTTAAAAATATCTTGTCTTTCTATGTTAAGTAAAGTTTCAACATTAGTATTGTCTATCGCTACATCTTTTGAACCTATTACTTTATATATTGTTTTAATTAATATATTCATATCCATTTTAAAAGATAAATGATCTACATAATCTGCATCTAATTTTAGTTTCGAATCCCAATTAATATTATTTCTACCATTAACTTGAGCAAGTCCAGTTATCCCTGGTTTTACAGTATGTCTCTTCTTTTCGTTTTGTTTATAAAAAGGCAAGTATTGAATCAATAAAGGTCTTGGGCCAATTAAAGACATATCACCTTTTAAAATATTGATTAGTTGTGGTAATTCATCAATTGATGTTTTTCTTACTAATTTCCCTATGGAAGTTAAACGATAAGTATCTGGTAGTAATTTACCATCTGCATCTTTTTTATCGTTCATAGTTTTAAATTTTATTATTTTAAAGTGCTTTTCATTTTTTCCAGGTCTAACTTGAAAAAAGAAAGGTTTGCCGTCATTTGCAAAACAGAGAAGTAATGTTGTAATGAATATTATTGGTGATAGTAAAATAATAGCAATAATGGCAACTATATAATCAAAAAAAGGTTTTATTATATTTTTATACACGGAAGCTAAATTTAGTTTTAATCTGTACTTGATTTAATAGCATTTACTAAATCTCCAACATTTTCCATAGTCATTAAATCTAGTAATTTAAACTTAATATTAAATACTTTTTCAATCTCTTCAATAATTATCATGTGTGTTAAAGATCCCCATCCATCTACATCATTTGTATTTGTGCTTTCTGTTAGTTCAAAGTTATTGTGTTCTAAAACTTTAGAAAAAACGGGTTTAATTTTCTCATATATATCTTCTGTAGTCATTTTTTTTATTTTAAATAAGTTCTTAATTGGTTTCTATCTATTTTACCGTTACTGTTATATGGGAGCTCTTTTATGAATTTTATATGTGCAGGAATCATGTAATCAGGCATTTTTTCTTTCATGTTTTCTAGGATTTCTGAAGTATCGAATACTTCAGACTCTATGGCTAATGCAAGTTCTGCATTTCCTAAATCATTAAGTATATCAATTGCCACCATGTTTACTTTTTTCACACATTTAGATTTAGCATGAAATTCTACTTCGGATAATTCTATTCTAAATCCTCTTATTTTTACTTGAAAATCTATTCTTCCTAAATAGATGTAATCATTTTCGGAGTCTCTAAAGCATAAATCACCTGTCTTATAAAAGCGTAATGACTCTTCATTATACTCTTTAAAAAAGAAAGATGCTTTGTTTTTTTGTTCGTTTTTCCAATACCCAGGGGTAAGTTGATTACTTGACAAAGCTAATTCTCCAGATTTACCAATAGGAACCTCTTTATTATTTTTATCAATTATAATATAAGTTACTTCGTTTAAAGGGCGTCCAATAGAGATAACACCATTATGTGTTTTGTTTTCTTTGTTTAGTTTGTAATAGCTACTATAAATAGTGTTTTCAGTTGGGCCATAATAATTAAATGTTTTACTATTTGGGATGCATTTATTCCAATCTTGAATAATATCGTTGTATAAAACACCTCCACCAAAACTACAGTAACGTACTTGAGGTGCTTTTATTTCTTCAAAATATGGTCTGAGATAGTGTATTATAGATGGTACTAATGATAAAACGGTTAACTGATGAACCTTTATTAATTTATAGATGTAAAAATATTTTATTGAATGTCGTGGAACTGTATATATACAAGCTCCTTCAAGTAAAGGAAAAATATAAGATACTACTGAAAAATCAAAGGTAAGCTCAAACATTTGTAAGCATCGATCGCTTGAGTTTAATTTAAACTCTCCATCAAAGTTTATGGCTTTAATAAATGCGTTTAAATTATTATAAGTAATGGGAACACCTTTTGGGGTTCCTGTAGATCCAGACGTAAATAGTATGTAAGCTAAATCATTCTCTTTTATAGAATTAGCTTTGATATCTATGTTCTCATTATTTGTTTTTGAAGGAAATAAAAGTGTAAAACCATGAAAACTTGCTTTTTCAGTAGAATCAAAAATATAATTTGTCTCTAAAGATTTTAAAATAGTTTCATTCCTATCCTGGGGGTGTTCTGGATTAATTGGTACATAGGCTTTTCCTTCTAACCAAAATGCTATTATAGCAGCATAAGTTTTTATATCATCATTTGCAATTAAGCCAATTAGTTTCTCCGAAGTATTTAATGTTTGATTAATAGTAATCCTTATTTTAGATATTTCGATTGCTAAATCTTTATATGTGAAAAAAGTATCATCAATAAAAAATGCATTTTTATTGTAATGCTTTTCAATAGACTCTTGTAAATTATCTATATAGTTCATGTTTATTATATAGTTTAGTAAAAATGCCCATCCCTGTTTAACATTTTTAAATTGTCATAATCAAATTTAGTATCGTTATGCACAAGTCCTTTTTTTAATACTTTATGATTAAAGATAGAAAAATATCGTTTATTTATATTATTTGATAGTTTAGTATCATCAGTAAAAATAAAATTTCTTTTAGACTTTATGAAGTTTTCAATGAGCGCATCTACACACAGATTGTAGTTGATTTCGTCCTCTACTAAGAAATATTTTACATTAAATTCATTATAATTTATGATGTAAGATACAAAGCCTATAATTTTATTATCTAGTATGATTTTTAAATTATGAATATGGATATTATTACTTATTCCAGTTTGTAAGTTTTTATAAGGGGTTTTTATGCTTATGGGAGTTTGTAAATATTGATTATTGTTTATTTGCCAATCGATATAATCTCTAGTTTTAAAAATTAAATCGTTTTTACATAATGGCTCTATAAAATTCCAAGTATCATTGTCTAATTGATTAACAAAATCATATTTAATATTTACTGTTCTTTTGCCTAATTTATATTTATTTATTAATCGAATAACTTTACTTATTAAAGAGTCAAACATATCTATAGCAAATTTTATAGATTTTAAGAATTTGAACTTTCCGATTAACATTGATGAATCTAAGCTAAAAAAAATAGTATGTCTATATCTAGACGCTATTAAAGTAAATGGTTGTTTATCATAAAATTCTTGTAAATTTTCAGTATATCCTTTTATGAGAACTTGTTTACCTGCTAACTTAATGGCTTCATTGTAAACATATGTACCGAGTACCGTGTCTTTATATTTTTCTATTACCCACCAATCTATCATCCAATAGGCTTTTTTGCTTATATTGTCATGAGTGTTAATTAAATCTGGTATCATGTAAACAAAAGAAACCATTTTTTTACCTTCAAAAGCAATAACTCCACAGTAATCATCTTCTTGAATTCTATTATTTGATACTAGCCAATGGGCCTTACTTTTGGGCATTGGTGCCAAGTCTTCCTTCCAATAAATATTCTTTTCAATACTATCTCGTAGATTTTTCTTTGTTATTCCAATTACTTTTAGGTCTTCACTCATAATTAAAATTAGTTTTACGATATGGTATTGTATTTTAAACCCAACTTCTTATTAATTTTCTATCTCCTTTAAGATTTCTTTGACTAATGGGTGTTTGCAGTAGCCTTTGTATGCTATATCTGAGCCGTGTAAACCAGGATTATGATTACCCTCGACTATTGTAGGTCCAGATTCAGAAACAGCAATATCTCATCCAATAATTCTATTAGGAAAATATGATGTTGCTAATTTAACTAATTCGCAAGATTCTTTATAATAAGGAATTATAAAACCTTCTAATTCAATATTGGTGTTAGGATGTTTGGTGAAAGTTTTTCCTCCTTTGGTTATCTCTTGTCTTGCTACGCCTTCTAAAGTGCCTGTATCATGATTTACTGAAATAAAAAAACCTCCAGATCCCGTATTGTCTGTAATTTTATCCCCTACACCAAATCGCATAAAAGATGACAAGACATGTATTTCATTTAATTTGTTTATATAGGTAACTATTCGTATTGTATTTATAGAACTAGAGTATATGGAATTAATCTTGTGATGTTGATTTATATATTCTTGATGAATATAACTATTGTTAAATAATGCGTGAGCACATTCATCTATTTGATTGTTAATTGTTTCTTGCTTTAATAAAATACAGCCTTTACCAGAAATGCCATCTATAGGTTTTAAAAAGATAGTATGTGTTTTATTTGCTGCAAATATTTTTTGAAAGAAATTAACCAGCTCTTTTTTATTTGAGACTAAGGAATTTTTCTTATTTAAGAAAAAACTATTTTTATGGTTATATCCTAAAAGTTTAGGAGTAGTAATTTTATATTGCTCACACATTATGCTGAAAATCAATTTATTTTCTAGTAAAGTTGTAATTACAGGAAATACTAGTTTTTTAGAAAGCAAAATATTATTAAATTCTTTGAATGATAAGTAGGACTTTATATCTGTAACACCCTTTCTATATAAGTATTTTCTAAAATAATCAGTAGGGAGTACTTTTTTATATGAAGAAAATTGAATTATCTCTTTAATAATTGTAAACCAATTTTTCTTGTCTTCATCAGAAAAAAACACGCTAAAATGCTTAAGTCTTGAAATCATATTATTGTTTTTTTAAAATAAAATATTATTTAACTATCGTTCAATAACATTGTGTTTATAAACTAAACTCTTATTATATTAATTATCTATCTCCATTAAGATTTCTTTGATTAATGGGTGTTTACAATAGCCTCCATATGCAACATCTGACATATGCAAACTAGGGTTATGATTGCCCTCGACTATAGTCGGACCAGATTCAGAAATAGCAATATCCCATCCAATAATTCTATTAGGGAAAAATGCGGATGCTGATTTAGCTAATTCACAAGATTCCTTATAATGAGGAACTATAAAGCCTTCTAATTCAGTATTAGTGTTTGGATGTCTGGTGAAGGTTTTACCGCCTTTAACTATGTCTTGTCTAGCTACACCTTCTAAAGTACCAGTATTATGATTTACTGAAATATAAAAACCTCCGGTACCAGTATTATCTGTAATTGTTTCCCCTGTGCCAAATCGCATTAAAGAAGAGATAACCTGTATTACATTTAAGTCGTTTGTATAGGTAATTATTCGTGTTGTATTTATAGAACTAGAATATATGGAATTAATCTTATGGTGTTGATTTATATATTCTTGATAAATATAACTATTATTAAATAATGCATGAGCACATTCATCTATTTGATTGTTGATTGTTTCTTGTTTTAATAAAATACAACCTTTACCAGCAATACCATCTATAGGTTTTAAAAATATAGTATCTGTTTTTGTTACTGTAAATAGTTTTTGGAAGAAGCTAGCAAGTTCTTTTTTATTTGAGACTAAGGAATTTTTCTTGTTTAAGAAAAAACTATTTTTATAATTATATCCTAAAAGTTTGGGAGCAGGGAGCTTGTATTGCTCACACATTATACTGAAGATCAACTTATTTTCCAGTAAAGTTGTAACTATAGGAAATACCAGTTTTTTAGAAAGTAAAATACTATTAAATTCTTTAAAAGATAAATAAGACTTTATATCTGTAATATCTTTTCTATATAAAAATTTCCTAATATAATCTGTAGGCAGTACTTTTTTATATAAAGAAAATTGAATTATTTCTTTAATAATTATAAGCCAATTTTTTCTGTCTTTATCAGAAAAAAAAACTTTAAAATGTTTAAGCCTTGAAATCATATTATTTTAAGTTTAATTAAAATGTTTTTTATTATCGTTTAATATTGAGTCGATTAATAAACCTGTAAATAGCCTTGCACCATTATCATTTAAGTGGGATGGGTCATAAAACAAATCTAATTTATTAGCAAAGTCTTTAGAATTTAAATAATTATAAAAAGGAATGTTTTTAGATTTAGCGATTGCTTTTATTTCTGTAAGGGATTTGTTTTTTGAAACATTTCTTGGAATAAGGTTTGGAGATGTTACAAATACTAGTTTAACATTATTAGTTTTAGCTTCATTAATAAAATTCTCAAGAGTTTTAACAAATACGGAGTCAATTTCTTCTGTATATTCTTTTTCTTGAATGTCTTCTCTGTGTGATGTAAGTTTATCAAAAGTCATTTTTTCAAATAAAGGACGATATCCTTGTGGCGTTTCTTGTGGTGCTAAATAATATCTAACAGCTTGGATTAAAGTAGAATTATTTTGATAAGCTTTAAAAAATAATTTTGGATCTGCATATTTAGATTTTAAGTTAAAAACTGGATCTAGCTCATTACTATAATCATCATAATATGGGTTTAAATCGTCAAGCCTATCAAAAGCTTTTTCCGATTTAAACAGAAAATTTTCATCTATGTTTAAAATTATTAGCTCTGGTAATGTTCTTTTAAAAATCATTCCTTGCAAGGCGCTATGGTAAACTAATTGCTGCCCGTCAGCACCTGCATTATAACATGTTTTTCCTGTTTTCTTTTCTATGACCTCAGGAACATAATGCCTATGGGCATGAGAGCTTCCAAATATTAATATATTTTCTTTTGCTTTTGTAATTGCATATGTAGATCTAGCGAATTTACCTGTTTCTTGACTTAAAAACAACTCCTTTGCAATGAAACCCAATCCAAAATCTATTATAAATATTATAACAATAAATTTTAAAACTTTTGCAAAAGTATATTTTAATTGAGTATTTATCATTTCTAAAATTGAAAATAAATGAATTGACTTTCTCCAAATACGCCTAAGTAAAAGATGATAAAAATTACTAATGCGTAAGCCGAAAGCCTAATGATTTCGTGCTTATTATTGAAAACAGAAAAATATGAATTAAAAAACTCTTTTTTAATTTCAACAAATATTAATAGCCCAATAGCCAAGGCAGCATAAAAGAAGGCTATTATATCTTCACCATATCCAAAATATAAATAACCAGGCTTTGTAAAAATCTTTATTATAATAAAAATGGCATCTTGTAAAGTATTAGCTCTAAAAAATATCCAAGCAAAGTTTATTAGAATAAAGGTTGGAATTATGTTAAATATACCAGTTCTTATTTTTCTTTTAAAAATTAATACTTCCATTATTAGATAAAGACCATTCAAAGCACCCCAAACTATAAAAGTCCAATTTGATCCATGCCACAACCCACTAATTAAAAAAGTAATAAAGAGATTAAAGAGCCAGCGCCATTTTTTAGTGCGATTCCCACCTAATGGAATGTAAACATAATCTTTAAACCATGTCGATAATGAAATATGCCATCTATTCCAAAATTCGCCAATAGAAGCAGAGAAATAAGGTCGTTTAAAATTGGTCATTAAATTTAACCCAAACATTTTTGCTACTCCGATTGCTATCAAAGAATAACCTGCAAAATCTCCATAAATTTGGAATGAAAACATTATAGTAGCTGCAATGAAAGTCAATCCATCATGGTTTTCTACATTATTAAACACTGCATTAACATAGATTGCGGCTCTATCTGCAATTACTAATTTTAGAAAAAAACCAAAAATCATTAGTTTTATACCACTCGAGAGTCCTTCATATGTGTATTTTCTTGGATTTAATATTTGAGGTAATAAATTTGAGGCTCTTTCAATAGGCCCTGCGACTAACTGAGGGAAAAAAGAAACAAAGGTTGCAAAGCTTATAAAGTCTTTTGTTGGTGATATTTTATTTTTATAAATATCTATTGAATATGATAAGGTTTGAAAGGTGTAGAACGAAATGCCGACTGGGAGTATAATTTTTAAAGACCAAGTGTTTTCTATTGAATATCCCAATAATGAGAGTGAATCGACCCAAGATTCAATAAAAAAATTATAATATTTAAAAAAAACTAAAAGCCCAATATTAAAAATAAGACTAACTAAAAGCCATTTCTTTCTTTTCGATTTCTCTGTAGATTTCTCTATTTGTAATCCAACAAAATAATCAACTATTGTACTGGCTATTATTAAAGCCAAAAATCTGTAATCCCACCATCCATAAAAGATATAACTGCTTATTAAAAGCAGAATGTTTTGTGTCTTTAAATTTTTAGAAAGACTCCAATAGAGTAAAAACACTATTGATAAAAAAACAAAAAAGGTGGTTGAATTAAAAAACATTTTTTACAAAAGATAGTATGAATTTGTAATTGTATTTTACTATAAATTAATCTAATTTAAACTTCTATATTCTTTTAATAGTGATTCCCAAACATGGTTACGTTCAAATTTTGAAATAATATTTATTCTAGATTTCACCCCCATTTCTGCGGCTTCTTTTTTATTTTTTAAGATATAATTCATAGCTTCATAGATAGCTTCATGATTTTTAACAGGAATAATTAAACCATGATTCTTATGTTCTATTATTTCATTGCAACCATTAATGTTTGTTACAATACTTGGTAACTCCATTGCTCCAGCTTGCATTACTACATTTGGGAAGCCTTCACGATAACTAGGGAAGGCCAAGGTATTTGATATTGCAAAATAAGGTCTAACATCATTAACCCAACCAGTAGAAATAATATTCTTATTGTTTTTAATTATTTCCATAGACTTTGGCGAAAGCGGATCTAATTCATTTTCATATGTTCCTACTAGTAATAGTTTTATATTCTTATGTTCTTTACTTATCATATTGTAAGCAAGCATCAATTCGTTCATACCTTTATCTGAAACTAATCTTCCTATGAATACAAATACAAAATCATCTTTTGAAATACCTAAGTTTGTTCTAAACTCAAGCTTCTTTTCCTCATTATCAAAAATTACCGGGTCAAAATAAGAGGTATCTATACCATTAGAACTCCCGTTTGCAATTACTTTCAGTTTATTTTTATTTGTAAAATTGGATTTCATAATAATATCTGCTAACCCGAAAGAATTAGGATATATTTTAGTAGCGCACTTGTAAGTTATTTTCTCTACCAGATTAAGAATAAGTCTCTTGAAGCCTGTAGCTTCAAGTAAAGGTAAGCCAGCTATAGTATGGAGCCTATGCGGAACACCTGCCATTTTTGCTGCAAGCATAGATAAAGTTCCAGCTTTTGGAGTGTGGGAATGTACAATAAATGGTTTTTCTTTTTTGAATAATTTATATAATTGCCAGACAGCATACAAGTCTTTAATAGGAGTTATTTTTCTTGTCATTTCGATAGCCAAAGTAGGCACATTTTCGTGCTTCGAAACTCGATCAAGTGCATTATCCTTACCTGTTGATGAAACTGCAAGGACATCAAAATAACTTGACATAAATCCTAATTGACCTTTTAACAGCCCAGTTATTGACAAAGGAACTGTAGTAACTCTAATAATTTTCTTCTTCATAAATCGGTTATATTAACCTATGATTTTGCGGTCACAAATATATAAAAGTAATTAGTTTTCATTTGCTTTTCTCTTTCTACTACTGAGTTTTTAGGATAAACAGCTTTTTAACTGAAACTTATTTTAATTATACACGTCTAAAAGGAATAACTAATCGTTAAATCCAATTTTTTGATAACTTTTTGTTCCTTTAATTAAAAATGAATTCTCTTTATTGTGTTTATATATTTTTACATCATCAAGATGTTCTTTTGTAGTGTATAAAAAATTATAAATATACTTTTTTAAAAAACTATATGTGTTAATTGTATGTTGTTGTATTTCTTCAAAATTAGTAATGTTTAAATCAGGCGTTACTTTAATTTCAGATAGTGCAATATTACTTTGTACGTTTGATTTCTTTGTAAAGTATTTATTATATTTTGAGTGAATTTCGTTTACTCCTTTAGATTTAAGATATTCTTTAATTTTGATTTTAATTATTAGTAATTTTGCCTTGTATTTAGATTTAATATTTAAGTTTTTATAAGTAACATAGTGATTGTATCTATAAATATTGTTACTCCATCTTCTCTTATAGTCCATTCCTCCAACCCCCATTTCAAAAAGGATATAACCATTGTTTGCACACCATTCAACTTGTTTGTAGATTTCTACATGACCTAATCCAAATTTTGAGTAATCAATATTATAAGAAGATATATAGCTGAAAAGTATTTTATCAAAATGATAATTCAAAGATATTTCAATAGGTTCTTCTTCGTTGTATACAACAAATAAAGAGGCCTTTTTATTAATAATTTCTGCATAGGTATGTTCTACTAAATAATCCCATTCATGTAAGTTTTTATGCGATTCGTTTCTTTCTTCAAACCTACAAGTAATCATATGGTGAAGAGATTCCATTATAGAGTCATAATCAGTCTTAGAAATATCACCATGAAACATTTTATAACGTATGTTAAAACAGGATTCTAAGCGTTTTACATATCTAGTGAAAATGTTTCTCTTTTTCGAATTAAATTGGCGCTTCATATACCCTTCAATAGAATCTGAAGCATGCAATAAAATTGAATACCCCCAATTATATTGAGGGATTATTTTTGTTGAAAATGAAGTATCCTTTAGATTTAGTTTAAAGTATTCAGGAATTAGTCTAAAAGAGTATATAGCGTTTTTTGGAGTTTTGTTTAGCGGGTTTTTAACTTTAATGCCAAAGTATTCAAAACTTAAATAAAGTCGAATCACTTCATCTGTTCTAAATAATTTCGGAAATATTGTTATCATATTTTTAAATGTCATAATGCAAAAAAAACATAATATTATTTTAAAATAATTATTTTTTGGTTCTTTTTAATACCACTAAAATAATAAGTTTGTTCATTTTCTTTATCCATATATATATTAACATTTTTGAAGAACTCTTGATTTTTGTGCAAAAAATAATTTAATGATTTTATTAAAAAAGCATATTCACTATCATTTATATCAATCAGTACTAAATTTTCAAGTTTTGGGATTTCATAAATATCATTATCGATAGTCACCATATTAGAAACTGGTTTTACATTTTTTGATTCTATAATTTTATATTTATACTTTGCATAGTAACCATACCATAAATGCAAATTAAATTTTTTTAAAAATTGAATTACTGTATAGCGTGTTTTTAACTTCAATATTTTTAAATGTGCTATAATTGATGAATATGACGATTTAGAATTATAAATTATATGTTCATTATACATATAACTTTCATTTACATATTTTCTTTTATGTAAAAAATCACCTCTTCCCATATCAAATAATTTAAACCCATTTTTAAAAGCCCATTCTAAATGATTAACCATATTAATATGTCCTAGATTGAACATTTGATAATCAATATCATAGCAACTGTTCCAGTGATAAATAGTAACATCATCAATAAAATTTAGAGTAATATTTATAGGCTTATTTTCATGATAGATCACAAATATGCTTGCTTTTTTATCTAGTACTAATGGATACATCATGCTTTGGTAGAGTTCTAAATAAGGTAATTCAAAGTTCAATTCTTTCTTTTGCGCAAAGCGTCGTTCAGTTATTAAAACAAGTTCCTTAAAAATATGATCGTATTCATTTTTAGATATTTTACCATAAAAAATTTTATATTCTGGAGTAATGCACAAATCCAGTCTTTTTTTGTATCGCTTTAACTGAGATTTTCTGGGTTTACCTAATTTATTATCAAAGTAATCTTCAATATTTTTAAATGGCATTAGGTTAATTAAATAACCTTGAAAGAGTGGAGCAGTAAGGCACTTTAAATGTTTGTTTTTAATATATTTGGGCACTAAATAGTTTGGCACATCTCTGATAGAATACACGTCAAAATTCAAATTAAATTTCTTGTCTGGGTTAACCTTATAGATGACTTTATTAAAAAAAGAATTGGTTATTTCTATATAAAAAAAAGGAAACCTATTTTCTTTAAAAAAAATATCTAAAAAAAAACTCAATTGAGTATGTCTTGTATTTAAACTCATTTATCTTATTGACTATAAGTGCTAATTGATTATTGTGAGTAATTGTTTTTTGTTTTTATACTTTAAAATAAATTTATTTGAGGTCCCCTTTAGCTTACCAATAATTACATTTTCTATAGATGTATTCACTAAGAATAGAAAATCATAAACCGGCTTTCTTAAAAATGCATATTCATTGTCTTTATCAATATTTATTTCAATTATTTTGTCAGTAGTTTTTGCGTTACTGTCTATTAGTATAGTCGGAAGTTTTTTATTGTTAGTAAAATTTTTTATTCTAAATATATGTTTATTTAAACCTTTATATTTTGTATGTAAATTCCATTTTTTGAAAAGCCTATAGCTTTTATATTTAATAATTTCTTTTATAGCAAAATATTGTCCAATTAGTAAAATACCTATTGAATTAGATCTGTAAATTATATGATTATAATAATCATGTGTTTTGGTAGACCATTTGGTTTTATAGTAATCATACCCCTTTAAAAGGTCATAAATCTCAAAATTGTTATCCATACACCATTCTATATTTTTAAGCATATCAATGAATCCCAAATGAAATTTTGAGTAGTCAATATCATACCCGCTTAAAATATAATATATTAATTTTTTTTTACACATATTTATTCTAATGCTGATAGGTTTTTTTCCATCATATATTACGAATAGATTTGCTTTTTTTTTCAATATCATATCATATAAAACATCATAATACCCTCCAAGATATTGTAACTCATAATTGTTTTCTTGTTTCTCGGCAAACCTTTTAATTAGCATTTTTTTTAAAACAACAAAAAGCATGTCGTATTCTTCTTTAGTTATATCTCCATAATATGAAGCGTATTTAATATTGAAACATGTAACTAACCTGTTTTCGTAGCGTCTAAGGTTTGATCTACTTTTGGAGTTAAATTTTTTTTTTAAGTATTCTGATATATCTCTAAATAAATGGAGCTCTATCAAATGGCCATTTAGGGTTTTTATTTTATTGTTAACAATACTTTTTGAGTGTTCAGACAACTCAATATCTAAATAATCAGAGACGTCTTTAAATATTAATATTTGTTTTTTTAAATCTAAATCGGTATCAATATTTGTATTATAATAAAAATCTTTTCCATAAATAATTTTACTACAAATAGGAGGTAGGCTATTTTCAGTAAAAGCTTTTAAGAATGTTATTTTTTTTACTTTATTCAAAATTATTGAAATGTTATTTTTTGCGTTTGTTTTTTACCTTTTATTAGATAAGTCTTCGTTTTGTTTTTTAACTTAAATAATTCAACAGTTCTTAATGATTCTTTATTATGATATAAAAAAGTATACACTATTTTTTTTAAAAAACTTTGGGATTCATCATTTAAATCCACTTTAATTAGTTGTTCTTTTGAATCTATTTGGCTATGATTAGTTACTATAATATCTTGCGAATCACTTTTAATCTTGCTCTTATGTAAAAAGCTTAGAAAATTATGATACCAAATATCTATATTTAATTTTTTCAGAATATTTATGATTGCATAAAAAACTTGAGTTTTTGCAATTATAATGTTAGCTGAAATAGCTGCTATCAATGATTTTGAATTATAAATAACATGTTTTTGATAATAGAATTCATTATCAATTAACTTGTTTTTATATGGGTAGCTTCCTTTTAATAAATCATAAACTTCAATATTGTTATCAAAACACCAACGTAACTGCTGTATAAAATTAATAAACCCTATAGAAAACTTAGAATAATCAATATCATAACTTTTTACATAACCATAAATTGTTTCGTCTTTTAATAAGTTTAAGTAAAAACTAATAGGCTTGTTATCACTATAAATAACAAATAAAACAGCTTTTTTAGTATTGATTAGCGGGTAAGCAATTTGGTGATACGTATCCCAACGCGACAAGTCATGGTTTTTTATTTTCTTTTCCAAAAACCTATTTTCTAACATTTTTTGAAATACACTAAAAAGATAGTCATGGTTTTCTCTTGAAATATTACCATAATAGGTTTTATATTCTATATTGAAACAAGTTTCAAGTTTATTTTGATAAATCCTAAACCTTTTAGGTGTTTTAAATTTCTTTTTTAAATAATCGTTGGTGTTTTTATAGTTTTTTAAAAGAATTAATGATCCTTTGTAAGTGTTAATAGTTTTTACTTTCCAAGCATTGTCAGGAATATCTCCCTTTAAATAAGAAGGAAAATCGTTTATGCAATACATGTTTTTAGGAATAGTACATGCTGCCGTACTTTTATGAGTTGTTTTTTTAGAAATAGTATTTGTAAGGCTGTTATAAATAGGTAAAGCCTCTCTTTTTTCAAGAAAAGCATTAAGAAAGTTTATATTTTCTGGTTTTACTTTTTTAAACATGTGGTGCTCGTTGAAGCGTTATCTTTTGAGTATTCTTCTGCCCTTTGATTATATATGAGTTTGTTTCTTTATTATACCTAAATAATTTGACATTATTTATGGATTCTTGATTACTATACAAAAAATTAAACACAAACCTCTTTAAAAAACTTAAAGAATCATTGTTAAGATTTAACTCAGTTATTACCTCATTTGGTTCTATTTTAAAATTATTAATTAATACAATGTTTTCATATTCGTTTTTAAACCCTTGTAATTCTTTATTTCGATATTTATAGTTTATAAATTTATAATAAAGCTTATTTACATTTAATTTTTTTAACACTTTTACCAAAGTATAGAAAGCTTGAGTTTTACCAGTAATGACGTTGGCAGAAACTGTTGTTGAAAATGAATTTGAATTATATAGAATATGCTTTTGAAAATTATATTGTGTATCAATTAATCGCATTTTATATGGATAACTTCCTTTTAATAAATCGAAAACTTCAATACCGTTTTCAAAACACCAATGCAGCTGTTTTATAAAATCAGTAAAACCAATATAGAATTTTGAGTAATCTACATCAAAAGCCCTTAGGTAGCCATAAATGGTTTTTTGCCTTATGAAGTTTAAACAAATGCTTATGGGTTTATTATCACTAAGAATAACAAATAAAACGGCTTCTTTACTATTGATTAAAGGGTAAGCAATTTCTTGGTAAACATCCCAACGAGATAAATCGTAGTTCTGTATTTTTTTCTCTAGAAAGCGTTTTCTAGTCATGTCATGAAAAGCTTTAAAAAGCGATTCGTATTCATCCTTAGAAATATTACCAAAATATGTTTTGTATTCAATATTAAAACAGGTTTCAAGTCTTTTTTGGTAGGTTCTAAACTTAGATCGTCTGCCAGCACTAAATTTATGCTTTAAATAATCTTCGGTATTTATATAGTTTTTTAATAGGATTAATGAACCTTTATAAGTGTTTATAATTTTAAGTTTCCATCCCTTTTTGGTAACGTAGCCTTTTAAATACCCAGGAAAATCATAAATGCAGTATAGATAGCTATCGATTTTATCTTTGGTATCAAGAGTTTCGTAAATTGGCGTACCAGAAATTGTATTTACAATTTTATTATAAATAGGCAATGCCTTTTTTCTTTCAAGAAAAGTGCTTAAAACATCTAAAACTTCTGGTTTTATTTTCTTTAGCATTTAACTATTCTTTTGAGACGTTGCTTTTGTAGTAATAAAGAAATTTATCAAAATTAATTAACTTCCCAATAATACTTTTATTCCTTAAAAACTGGATAAACTTTAATTCATTAACAATAATATTTGCACACACTTTTGATAATAGCGCTTTTTTATTGTAAAAAATATGATATATAAAAGTATATGTATGGTTACACCATTTTTCTTTGTAATAGGTTTTTCCCATCGAGAGGTCAAATACAGCAATATTATTGTTTATTAACCATTCTAAATGATTCATCATGCTAATATCTCCCAAATTGTACCTAGAATAGTTTACATCATAAGCCTGTATATGACTAAAAACAACATCTCCTTTGTGAAAATTTAAAGTGATTACAATAGGTTTTGAATCATCATAAATGATATGTAATGATACTTGTTTATCTAAAATTTTTTGAAATGTAGAGGCTTGTAAAGCTTTCCAATTTGATAAATACCGGTTGTGTATTTTTTTTTCTTTAAATCTATTTTTTAATAATGTGTATAAGGTTTCAAATATATTATCATAAACACTTTTGCTTATGCTTCCAAAGAAAATCTGTGATGAGATTTTATGGTTTTTGTAGAGTTTTCTTTTTTTTGAATATAGGTTTTTCCTGTTTCGTTTGTTTAAATTTTTAGCAATAAAAGCTTCAGTGCTATCGCATTCAATTAAATTGACTAAATACCCTTTATATTGGTTTACTTTCTTAAAATCAGTATTATTGTTTAATTTTTGAAATTCTAAATTCAAATAATCTGGAATATCTTTAACTATATACAGTGTTTTGAAGGTGCTGGACAAAGCAAAGCTAGGACTGAAACTTACATTTGTTTGGTTATTTAAAATATGAGGTGCGTAAAACGAATTTATTTTATTTTCTAAAAATAAATCAAAAATTAAGTGACTATTTTTTAAGTTAAAAAGCTTATGAAGCATATTCAAACAGTTTGTTTTGTTTAAGGTTGAAGTTACTTAATAATTATTCAGCATATCTTTTTTTGTGTAGAATAAAATTTATTTCATGTACAAAGTTCGTAAGTTGTTTTTTTCTAAGATATAATTTAAAAGCAAAAAAGTTTTTATAGAACAGAGCCAATATTTTTGCCTTAATTGATTTTTTATCAAAATAAATATGATATTCAAACCAATATGGCTTATTTGCCCATCGTTCTTTATACTCAAAATAGCCCTTAGAAAAATCTAAAATTTTGATGTTGTTTTTTATACACCAATCTATCTGCTTCATTATACTAACAGAGCCTAATCTATATTTTGCATAATCAATATCAAAGGTTCTAATAGTATCAAACATAGCATTCTTAGAAAAATTAAGTAAAGTTATTGCTATTGGTTTGTTGGTATCATAAACCACAAAAATTCCAGCCTCATTGTTTAGCATCATTGGTAAAGTAACGTCTTTATAAAAAGCCCATTCATCTGGATTTAAATTGTTATTTACTGTCCTTTTATCTAAAAAACGTTTTTTTAAAAGATGTTGAAAATCGTTAAAAATAGTTTCATACATCTCTGGAGTAATATCATCTAAATACATTTGATAATGAATATTATATGAAGCTTCCAATTTCCTTTTGTAACTATTTAATTTATAGCGACTTTTTCTACTTATTTCTTCAAGCATATATTCTTCTAGGCTTGTATAGTTTATTAAGTCACATATATAACCAGGGTATTGCTTAATTTTATAACAACCCATTTTGTGGTTTTTTTCCCAATTTCCTTTGTTAAACTCTGGTACATCATAAATTATAAAGACTTTATCCTTGTAATCGCTTAAAAGCAGATTTGATAATTTATAATTTATTCCTTTCGTATTTGTTTTACCTGCATTATAATATACAGGTAATTTCTTGTGTTTTATAAAGGTTAGTATATCAACAAAACTAAACTCCAAAGGCGCTCTTCCACTATTAAAATGGTTTAACCAAATTGATTTAAAGGTATTAAGTAGATATGGGGAGTTAGCCATTAATCTTTTATCTATTTTTAGTTAATAACTTTTTAATATCCTCACACAAAAGTTTTGTAAACTTTTTTGCGCTTTCCGATTCTAAATGAGAGCCATCATATGTTTTATAATTATTTGATTTTTTTGAGTAATTAAAATAGGGAATATGATACGATTTAGCAATACTATCCATCTCAAAATCAAAATTTTCCCAGTGACTATTTTCAATTTTCAATATGGTTGAATCTGAAGGCATTCTTATAAAAAATACCTCTCCTTTGGTTTTAAGATATTCAATAGTTTTTATAAAATAATTGTAACGATAAGAAGATATTTGCTCTGTTTTTATCTTTTGGTCATAAAATTTTAACGTCAACGATTTCCAATATTCTATATCTTTATCTGTTATTGTATCAAGTTCACTTTCTAACTTAACTTCATTCCACCCATTAAGATGCGAGACTCTATGATTCCATTGGTCAAAATCATGTAAACTATTATATAAAGAAGCTCCATATATATTCATTATATAATTATAATTAGGAGAAGTTACAAAATTATTTATTTTTCCTAAAGTTAGTCTTTCATCATATTCAAAAACTTTTTCATCATCTAAACCTAAAGGAGCAGTGAAATTTCCAGGACTGATCGATAAAATAAAAATACCATTATTAGTTTTTATCTTTTTTTTAATAGCTTCATAATACACCTCTCCAAAATGAGCTTCATTAAGAGCAAAATTCACTAATGGCTTATTAGAAAAGAAGTCATATTTTTTTAATTCTTCTTCTATGATAAGTGTAGATATACCTTCATTTGCTCTAGATAGACCTAAAATTAAGCCGCCAGCTTCTTGGGTGAATTTATTATAGTTTGTATCAACAAAACCTTTAGCAAGCTTATCTATAAAGAATAAATAAATAGTAATAAATGTTATTGCTATTATGAATAATTTTATGACGAAACTTTTTAACATAGTTTAAAATTGAAAATAGATAAATGAATTTTGTCTATTAATGGCAAATAAAACAATAATTAAAATATAAGCTAAGCTCATGCTATATTTCGTCCATTTTGTACGCTCAGTAAATAACTCATAGACTTTACTGTTACCTTTATAATAATATATGACTTGAACTACAAAAATTAAAATGATACTTAAGAGTAATTCAAAATAGTTATCTAAAATATTAACGTGAAAGCTATTATTAAAGGCAAACATGCTTTTTACATAAACCATTGCGTGCGATATGTTTGGAGACCTGAAGAAAACTAGTGTTGTAATAATTAAACTTATACCTGTAGCCCATCCTATTAATTCTCTAGCTCTTTTTGGTAGATGCAACAAATTAAAAATTGAATGGCGAATCGATTTTGTAGAAATTTCAATAATTAATATTAAAGCATTCAGTAAACTCCAAACAACAAATGTCCAATTTGCGCCATGCCATAAGCCATTAATAAAAAATACAATAAAAACTGCTAGAAGTCTGGGAGTTCTATTTTTTTTAACCAATGGTTTGTATATAAAGTCTCTTAGCCATTGCGTGAAAGATATATGCCAACGTTTCCAAAATTCTGCAACAGAAGTTGCGAAAATTGGTTGATTGAAGTTTTGAATTAAATCATATCCCATTGTTTTTGCGGCACCTATAGCTATAGATGTATAAGCAGAGAAATCATAATATATTTGAAAACAAAAGAAAATACTACCTAGCACTAAGGATAAACTATGTTGAGAATCAGGGTTTCTAAAAGCTTCATCTACATAAATGCCTAATCTGTCTGCCACCACAAGTTTCAAAAAAAATCCCCAAGCCATCATAATTATACCTTCTTTGAGATTGTTTATGTTGAGTTTAATGTTTTCTTTTAATTGGGGAAGAAGCCTTGAAGCTCGTTCTACTGGGCCTGCTACTAATTGCGGAAAAAAAGATACATACAACGCAAATTTTCCAACGTGTCGTTCAGGTTTAATTAGACCTCGGTAAATTTCTATAGAATAACTCATGGTTTGAAACGTGTAAAAACTAATACCAATAGGAAGTAGAATATTGCTGAAATTATACGAATTTGCTTCTTGGTCATTTAATAATTCTGTCCCAAAGAAATCAAAAAGCCATTGAATGTTTGATGTAAAGAAAAGTAGATACTTGAAAACAAAAAGAATACCAACATTAGTTATTATACTTATAATTAAATAATTTCTTTTTAATGGCTTACTGTTTGCCTCGTACATTTTTATACCACAATAATAATCTACCAACGTTGATATTATTAATAATATAAGCAACTCTGGTTCATGTGCCATGTAAAAATAATAGCTACCTAGTAAAAGCCATAGCCATCTATATTTATGCTTTAGTAGGTAAAACCCAATAATCATGATTGGGAAAAAAAGAAGAAATTCAAACGAATTAAAGAGCATCTATTACTTATAATTAGAGGGATAAATTACTAAACAAACATAAATTAATTTTACATGATTCTTTAAAAAATAAGTTGAAATGAAAATAAAAAGGTTTAATATCTTTATAGTGTGTTTTATCGATTTTTTCATCATCATTATTATGCATATTACCGTATATCGACCTTATAAGTTCGAAACTTTTTAACTTAAAATGGGCATTTTTTTATTTTTAACGTTTATTTTTTAAGCGTCTGAATATTAGCACATTAAAAATAGTAAGTTATTAGAACTTATTAACAATTTATAGATATAATGGGTGTTAGGCGTTATTTTTGTCTTTTTTATTTGCATAAAGAAAATCCAAATTAAACTCTTGAACGTAAATATCAATCAGTTAGAGGAACTAAAAACACTTAATCGTAAAAAATTGTACTTAATCGATTACAAATTATTTTTAAAATGTATTTTGTCGAAAAAAGAATACACTTAAACGATTTTTTAAAAAATTATTTTACTATTGGAAAAGATATTAACCCCCCAAATCGAGATTATTATGAAAAGGACTTTAAAAACTATGCTATTTACGTTACTATTAATGATATCAATGATATCATGTAATAAAGATGAATTATTCACTGAACCTATTATAGAGGAAGAAAAAGAAACACCTATAGATACTGAAGATCCTTCAGATGATGGTGATGATCATGATGCAACATTACCATGTGATTTTACATTAGACAATTTAGACCCTAACGCTACTGTAATTATAGACTGTATTTTAGATTTAGGAGGTGAAACTGTTAACCTTCCAGCGAATGTTACCATTGATTTTGAAGGTGGTGATATTATTAATGGTACTATTAATTTTTCTGAAGGAAGTATTATAGATGGACATCTTCTAAATTCTACTTTAACTATAGGAGGTTCTAGTCCACAGCTAAAAGACCCTACATTTAATTTTGACCCTAAACGTTGGGGAATAGTTGAAGGAGAAACTACATCTGAAATTGCTTTAAGAAACAACAAAATTCTAGAAGAGGCTATGGAAATGTCTAAAGAATTGGGTGTCACTACTTTTAAAATAGATAAATTGGATGCTTATTTTGAAGTTTCTAAAATTACTAGTACCGTTGTTAATGCAAATTTTTATGAGACTGTAGAAGCTGTTAATGTACCTTCTGATTTTAATCTAGTAATGACTGACAATACGCATCTTAGAACATTTCCAAATGGTAGAAGAGATTATGCTTTGTTTGCTTTACGAGATGTTTCTAATGTTACCATTATTGGAGGTAATTTACATGGAGGTAGAGATGCTCATGATTATTCATCAGGCGGGTCTCATGAATGGGGACATGTTTTTCAAATTAAAGCTTCCAGTAATATAGTAATAGATGGTGTTAAAATGTTAAATGGCGTAGGTGATGGAATGTCTATAAGTGCTTTAAATTTTTCTTTTCAGCCAAACTATAGACCATCGCATGATATTATTATTAAAAATTGTATTTTTGATTTAAACAGACGATCTAATATGTCTATAACTGATGGTTATAATATATTAATAGAAAATAACCAATTCTTAAATGCAGGACGTGCTACAAGTCAAACTGAGGGTGCTACTGTAGGATTTGCGATTAATATAGAAGCAGAAAGAAGACGAGATAGTAATGGAAATCTAGTTTTTTATGAAAGAGCTTATGATATAACTATCAAAAACAATGTTGAACGGGGAAGTCGAGGAAGTGGTTTTGGAATATCTATTGGAGAAAAAATAACAATAGAAGGTAATGATATGGAAAAAAGTATTTCTTACTTATATACATCTGACAGTAAAATAATTAATAATAAATTTAAATCAATAGGAGGTGTAGAAGGTAAAACAGCCATAGTCGCTGGTGGAATTCCTTCTGAGTCTATTTCTAACAATACAATATCGGGTAATCATATTGATGGTTATGGTACTGGTATTATTATGTATGATCAAGAGATAGAAGTATCTAATAACACTATTGAAAACTGTATTAATGGAATTAATTTTGTGAGGATTAGAGATTGTCAAATTACTGGGAATATTATTAATAGTACTCATTCTAGTAGTCGAGGAATCGGGGCGACTTTAACTCATGCAAATAATGTTATAATAGAAGGTAATGAAATATCAGTAAAAAAAGATCAATTAAATTTTGTGCATCTTAATAATAAAGCTGGGGAAGAAAACAATAAAGTTACTATCCAAAACAATAAATTTTTATCGAAATCTAAAGTGACATTAGAAAACTCTAAAGGATTAGATTTCAATAATAACAATTTAGTTGGTGGAGGTATGCAATTAATTAATACCTCTAAAATAAAGTTAAATTCTAATACTATTGCTTCAGAAATAAGTCATGGGATTCATTTAAGAGAAAGCAATTCTGTTATCGATATTAATTCTAATACTATTTCTGTTACTGGTAATTTTAGTTGCACTAAGACAGATAGTGGAAGTTCGCAAATCAATATACCAGATTCTAATACTTGTAACTAAATAGTAACTCTATTTAGAGAAAAAGTAAAACCCCAGAATAGTTTTATTATTCTGGGGTTTTTTATATTAAATCTTAAATTAAAATTTTATTTTTTATATTATTCTTAATTAATCTAAATTTCCCGCTTTTCTCAACAGGAATCTCTTCAATATATTCTATTTTTATTTGAATTATTTCACCTACTCTTTCTCTTAGGTTCTGTAAAAAAATATTTTCGTATTTTGAAGTATACTCATTTTCATCTTTTTCAATTAAAATTAAAAGATGTTGTATTGAATCTTGCTGGATTTGGAACTTAACAATCCCTTTTACTCCTTTTAGACAATTTGAAACATTGCCAAGGTTTATTTTACCCATTTCTTCCGAATAAATAAAATCTGATATACGTCCAAGAACCTCCTTAACTAATGGGTTATTATTTCCGCAATTACATGTTCCTTCTTTTAATTCTATTTGGTCACCTATATCATATCTAATAAGAGGTGTGCCATGGGTATTAAAAGCTGTAGCAACTAATCGTCCTTTATTAGAGGGGGTGTTATTTTCATCAAGCACTTCAAATACACCACTTTGTAGTTCTAGATGTAAATTTTTATTTATGCATTCTATAATGAAAGGTGCTCCTTCAGACGAGGCGTATTGATTATATAAGTTAGTTTTAAAATAATTTTCTAATACTTCTCTTATTTCATCGGTAATTGTTTCTGCTGTAGGGAAAATAGCTTTTATTGTGTTTATAGGGAAATCAATATTATTAGCCAATCCATATTTAGCAACTTCATACATCGTTGAAGGAAAACCTACCATATATAATGGCTTATATTTTATTAAATTTCCCAAATAATATTTTAGATATTTACTATGTATATGAAAAGTAGAATAATATCTAACATTGTAAATATAGTCTGTTTTCCAAAATCTATTCTTATTAATATTTTTGGAGTTTAATAGGTTTTTGCCACTAAACCAAGCAGTCTTTTTTCCTAATTTGTATCCGAAATTATTTCTAAAAGTATCTAGAATGGCAAACCGCTCTTTCACATCATCCTCAGTATATACAACTTCAAGCGACTTTCCAGTAGTTCCACCTGTTTTAGATATTATTCCTGTATTCTTTGGAATAGTATAAACATCCTGAATATTATTACGTAAGGTTTCTTTATCAATAATTGGGAGTTCCCGAATATTATCTATGCTCTCTGGAGATTCTATTTGATTTAGCGTTTTATTATAATACTCAGAATTTTCTATTGCATAATTAATAAAGTCCCTATATTTAGTCGTTTGAATTTTTTTTAATTCATCTAATGTTAGGTCTTTATTCTTATAATAGTGTTTTATAAACTCATTATATTTTCCTGAATACCTTTTCCTGTAGGCCAAAATATTATATAATGACACAATTAAATTTTGTATAAAATGAGGAGATTTATTGTAAATATTTTCTCTTAGATTTCCCATGCTATTTATGCATTTGTTTTAAATAAAACTCTTGAAAAATTTCGGTATTCTTTTGAATGTCATAACCTTTTTCTTTTATTAAATCAAAGTTATTTGACTTTTCGTTTTCAGTGCCTTCTAATATTTTATCAGCCCATACATCAGGAGATATTGTAATAGGTAGAAAATTAATATCATTAGTTAAATGCACTTCGTTAGTAATCCTATCCGAAGCAAAAACCTTAAGCCCTGCAGACTGTGCTTCTATAAGAGTTACAGGAAGACCTTCATAAAACGAAGGAAAAACAAAAGCATCAAGCATTTGATATAACTCAGGAATATCTGTTCTAACACCAAAAAAACGAACTTTATTTTCAATTGCTGAATTTTTTACTTCTAATTCTAGTTTTTTTCTTAAAGGCCCATCTCCAATTAGGATTAATACACAATTATCCTTTTTTTGAACTAGACTACTAAAAATGCGTAACAAATATGAATGGTTTTTCTGGCTCGAAAATCTGCCTACGTGCCCAATAACCAATTGGTTTTCTAAATGATACTCTTTTATATATTTTGCACTTATTTCTGGGTTATAAGCAAAAGCTTTAGCATTAATGGCATTATTCATTATAGTAAATAGTGTTTTTTCGCCAAACAGCCATTTTCCTGCTTTTTCTCCACAAGAAAAATAATGCGTAGTATGAGTATGAATCTTCTTTTTTAGATGAAACTTAATTATTTTTTTAGATATTTCCTTGTAACTTTCTCCATTAGGAAGTAAATCTCTTAATCTTATTTTTTCTATGGCTATATGCGCATGTGCAATGCGACAAGGTATTTTAAATTCATTTGCTATTTTTAAAGGGAAAAAACTAAAAGTATTTAAGTGAGAATGTATGACTTTATATTCATTATGTTTTTTAAAGAAGGCCCTTAATTCATTGTAATAAATATTAGGAGACAGTGGGTTAATGGAGTTTAGTTTATATATTTTCCCTCCTAGGCTCTCTATTTCATCATCAAATGCTGCTTTTTCTTTTCTGTGAACCAGAAAATCAAATTGAACTCTGTTTTTATCTATACTCCTATAATAGTTCATGATCATAGATTCTGCACCACCACGATTCATAATAGTAAAAACTTGTAAAACTCTAATTACTGCCATTAATGATTATCTTTAGTTTTTATTCTAATATATAAATTAAGCAAAAAACCAAAAGGGATGGCAAGAATAGTCGTAAACTTTTTGGGCGATTCTTTTAAGAAAGCACTATTTTTAGTAAACATTGAACTGGAAACATAATGAATAGCGTTTTTGAATTGGTCTTTAAAGTTCTCTGCTAATGTCATTCTACTTTTTCTTGAAAAAGCAAAACCTTTAGGGTGCCTTCTATATTGTTTTAGCATATTCATACTTGATCCATCTACCATGTATTCAACTTCACAAAATACCTCATTAACAGGTAATAGTTTATAATCTTGATCTATAAGCTGATACAAATACCCTAAAGGAACAAATCGTTCACCTTCAAATATTGGGTACGCAGGATATTTTTTTACAACTTCTGTTCTATATACAAGTTTTTTATCTCCTTTTACATCATATTTATTATAAAGATCATATAAGGTAACTTGCTGTAAATGTTCTGGAATTTTGGTACCAATTAAATTTCCTTTAAAGTCAGCATCTAATCCAACTAAACCAGCATACTCTTTTTTATCTTTTATTAAGTCCCAAGCGGTAAGGATTTTTTCAATTGCATTATTCCCCATACAATCATCACTATCAATGCATATATTAAGAGTCGTTTCTATCAATCTATAGGCAGCATTATGACCACCATGCATCCCCTGATTCTCTTGATAATGATAAATGATGTCTATTTTTTCTTCTTCTATCCAGCTTGCAACTAGTTCTTTAGTGTTATCCGTAGAGCCATCATCAATTATAAGCCATATAAAGTCTTGGTTAGATTGATTGATTAAACTTTCATAACATTGATGTAAACAATATGCTCGGTTATACGTAGGCGTAAATACAGTAATAGTTTTCATAATTAATATATGTAGAACATTAAATAAGTAAACATAAAATAAATTAGCATCACTTTTGCTATTATTAAATGTTGATTTTGAAAAAAACGTTGTTTTAAAAACGGATAAATAATAATTAATCCCATCATAAACCATGACAAATAAGCAAATCTATTTGAGAAATTAGCTTTAATAACTAAAATCCAAAAACCATTGCATAATAAATAGGTGTTGAAAAGTTGAAAATATAGTTTATCTACAAATTGTTTTTTATATATAAAATACCATCCAGCAACAACTGCAAAAGAGCTGTGAAATAAAAAGTCCCATCGAAAACCTGTGCTAGAAAAAGTTCCTTCTGCGGCCTCACCACTTAGATAGCTAGAAAGGCGATCATCTGCAAAACCTAAACTACTAAAAAGAGAAATCCATACACTACTTAGTGCAAGAGATAAAGGAATGCACATAAGCCAGCCTTGTAAAAAACGTTTTGGATCATTATAAAAATGAGTGATTATATAAGCAATTATTGGTAGATACATGGTTTTATGAAAAGAAGCCGATAAAAGGAAAAATAGCCCCATAAAAATTTTATTTTTATGATAACATATTCCCCATAAAAAAAAAGATGTAGCTAAACCATTTCGAATCCCATTTGTACCATAGGTATAAAATGAGAATGATATAATAAACATAAACAATGCATAAAACCAATATTCTTTAAATAATGTTTTTGAGATTTTATACAAAGGAAAGATGTATAAGAAATCACATAATGTAAAAAATATATGAACATTCATAAATGCAGAACAAAATTTCATATAAACATGAAAGAAAACATCTTTAAGAGAAACGATAGCACCACCATTAGCATAATATTCAAAATAAGTTGCATAAGTTCTAGTATCACCAAAATATTTACCACTTATGGGGCGAAGTCCTAAGTATAAAACAATACTAAAAAACAAGAAATAACCAGAAAAATTAATAAAAGAAAGATTTTTTTTACTATGAATAGGGACTACCGCTGAATGAAATAGACACAATAATGTAAATATTAATAATACATTAAAATAAATTTCGGCAAAGTGTTCTAACGGAATAAAATCTATCATTTATATAAGTTTAATGCCTTTTTCTTCTAGCCTCTGCGTCAATTATTGAAAATTCAATATCTTGATTAAAAGTATGAATTGAAACGATTTCTTTATCCCAATCTGGAATAACAGATGTTATAAGCTTTTCTTCATATTCTTCTTCATTAAGTTTAACAATTTCAAAAATATTTAGCCCATACCCATAATGATATTTCGAATTTTGAGATGGTCTATATAGAGTGTTATTTTTCTTAAATATCTTACCTGCTGGTCTGGATTTTGTAACATCAGATACAACAGGACTTTGAGGATGCAAGACCCAATCTTTGCTCAATAACTTATCAGATGAAAAAATATACAATTCATCTTCAAACGCGATGCCTTCATTTTTTCTTATATTGGTAAACATCCAATACTTGTTGTCTTTATAATATATAGTAGTATCAACCGCTTCAATATCCTCCATAAGATTCATTTCTAATTTCCATTTATGAGGGAAATCTATACATTTATAAATTTCAATTGTTTTATTTTGATTTGTTTCTGGCAACATGTATAATGAACCATTATCTTCTATTAAAAGAGGATAAGACATATGATAGTCATTTTCAATAATTTTTTCAGGTATTGTATAATTCCCCTTTTCATCAATTGTGAAATGAGAAATAAAGCCTTTTCCCTCTTTGAATAATAATTCTTCTATAAAGATATGATATTTACCTTCTCTACTAATAACAAAAGGATCAGCCCATAATCTGTCTTTTGGGGGTAATATCTTTTTAAATGTATTGAATGAAAAATTATGATTAGGGCTTTCGCTAAATTGATACATTAAAATCCATTGATCAAAAACAAATCGTTTTTTTATTTTACTAATAAAATATTGAAAATAGTTAAAAGGCAATAGGAATATTAACTTAAAAAAGAATATAATAGGTGAATTATCTATTGTTGGGCTTTTGGTTGTATACTGTTGTTCAACTATATCATGAGGATCCTGAAGGTTTTTAATAGTCCTAAGTATTATTTCAGGGGATTTCCAAAAAGCTTGGTTATTATTCCTTAAAAGATTAAACTTGTTTACCTGAGAATAAGATTGGTATAGTACTTTATTTAGTTTTTGACCCTTCAGTTTTTGAAGTGATATTCGATGCGTAGGCCTCTTTAAAAACACTTCCTGAAAACCTATATAAAGGTTACTTAAAGTATTGTTCCCTGAAAATATTTCCCAAATCCCATATTTAGGAGCATTTATACATTTTTTATTAAATTTATGAGTACTAAAGTTTATTAAAACATCATAATTAGACGATTTTAAATGCTTAGCAACATTTTTAGAATTATTTAAGGATACTTCATTTTCTATTGAAGTTTTATCAATTTCTGATTTAAAGAATGCATTTGGTCCTATTTCTGAAAATAACTTGCTTTCAATTCTTTGAACTATTTTGTACAAAAGCTTTATTAAAAACAAGGTTGGAGAAAAATCTATTAACTTTTTTTGTTTTTTAAATTTTAAATGAATAAGATTTAATTTTATAAAATCTTGATTTTGAAGCTTATTAATGGTAGTATGTTTCCAATTTGAAATTTTATTATCATCTATAATAACTCCAACCTTAAATCTTTTGCTCATGACTGATTATATTTAAATAATTCCAACCATTTTTTCATAATAATCTCTTTGTCATATTTCTTAACACTAAGCTTTGCATTCTTACCAAACTTTTCACGTAAAGATTTATTATTCATCATTAATAATATAGCTTCTGCTAATGCATTAATATTTTTGTTTTCAATTAATAGTCCATCAGAATGATTAGTAATAATATTCTTAGGTCCATTTGGGCAATCAAATGATATTATTGGCAAGCCAACAGACATAGCTTCTAATAAAACCATAGGAAAACATTCGGTTTCAGAAGTCATAACATAAAAAGAAGCCTCCAACATTTTCTTTTCTATTTCATTAGTTGCTTCTTTTATAAATATGCTTTTTTGTAATGATGCTTCATTTATTAATTTTTTCAAGTCTTTTAAATAAGAGCCCTCTCCATTTCCATAAATCTCTAAAACCCATTCTTTATTAGTCTCTGCCACGATTTTCCATGCGGAGATTAAATCCTCAAACCTTTTAACTGGAGCTATTCTACCTGCACTAATAACTTTTTTATTTTTAAGACTTGAAGAGTCATCAGGAAATCGCGTTAATGCATTGGGAATAACAACAGTGTTGTCTGATTTAAAATATTTTTTTTCATCATCAGTCAAAATAGCATTAAATGAGTATTTTTTTTCTGTGAAATCATTTAACTTATATATGATTTTTTTCAAAAAAGAATTACTACCATGCTGTCTTATTTCTTGATAATAATGTCTTGAAGAGTGAAACTCTTTTATTTTAATAGATTTCCGGTGGATATAGGGTAAATAATAATAATCAAACTGAGAGCTAAGTGTTATAACAACATCCGGTTTGATTTTATTAAGAAGTCTACTTAATTTAAAATAATGTGCTGGAGCTTTTCGTAAATTTGAGACGGAAAAGTAACTTTCTGTTCTCACGTATTTAATATCAAGATCTTTTATCACTACTTTGGAATCTATATGGTAGCATGGTTTTTGTCCATCCTGCTGAGAAGTTATTATATAGACTTCTACAGTATTAAAAGCTGTGAGATAATTAACCTTGTTAGACAATACCCTTTCTGCTCCACCATGTAAATAAATTTGATCTGTTATATATACTAGTCTCATTTGTTTTTTGATAAGAACATTTTTAATTCTCTCAATCTAAAAACCTCTATAATTTTGTAAATGAATCTAACTCCAAAAACACTTATAAGTTTTCTTTTTATATTAGGGAAAAAGGTTGTTTTTTTAGGAAGCCATGACATTGCAAAATGATGAATAGAAAAAGTCCTCTCCGTTTTTTCAATAATACCCGTGCCATGATTTTTAGCACAGAAAAAGTCTTTTGGAAACATAAATAATTCATTTTTAGTGCTTTCAAACGAAATTTTATTAATCATAGGATTGTCAATCTCTATGATTGTATGTTTTTCAAGAATTTTTTTCATCATTATTCTTGGTAATGTGAGAGTATCAAAACTACCATCGTCTTTAATAAAATTACGATTATTATAATGTGCTAAACAATCTTCTAACCATTTAGTTCCTTTTTCAGCACCAAACACTCCAGCTTCAATAATTCCATCACCTTCTGACCCAATAAAATATGGTAGATGTAATAATGAATCAAAACTTTTTAAAACCTCAATGTCGGTGTCTAAATAAATACCTCCATACTTATGTACAGCATAGAGTCTAATATAATCTGCTGCAAATGCATATTTTTTAGTTTCAAATGCTTTCATTACCCATTGGTTACTTTCTAATGGAAATCTTTTGGTATCCCAAAGAATAAACTCATAATCTGGTAATATTTTTTTCCATGACTCGAAACAATTTGCAATTAATTCTGGGAAGGGATCCTGACTCAACCAACAATAATGAATTTTTTTAGGTATCATGTTTAATTATTTTTAAATATTTATAATTATCTATTGCCAGTAGTGAAAAAATAAAATTTAGGAAATGTTTTTTTTAAGAATTTGGCGATTAAAATTATAAAGACAGTAGTAATTAAAAAATTAATAAAATATAGAATAAATAACTTTTTATCATCTAATATAAAAAAAGCGGTTTCAACTTTTTTCAATAATAGTAAAGGAATCCCATGTGTTGCATATATAAAAAAACCATATGAAAAAACCTCATGTGATTTAAATTGGATTTTATCTTCTATAATATCATATAATGACCAAATAGCTATGCAGCCTAATAAAGCACCAACATCTGATAATAAAATAATTTTCCAATCATTAACTATAAATAGCTCATAATATTTAGCTATTGTTGAAATTGATATCCATAATAACAATAATAATAAAGCTAAATATTTATTTAATTTAAGAGTTAAATTAACTTTATAAAGAGAACAATATGCGCCAAATATAAAATAAACGATCATCCCATACTTAAAGATATCTATTTCTGCTATAGTAAAAATACTTGTTTTAAAACTAGCTAATAAAAAAATAATTGGTAAAAAATAGTACTTAAAGTATTTCAATAATATGAATATAAGAGGTGATATGAGAAAATAAAGCAATAATTCTCTAATAAACCAAAATTGATAGTTTATGGGCTCTAATATTAAATTAGAGAATTGATTAAAAAGGTTCATTTCATGAAGAGGAGAAGAAAAATAACTTTTTAGTAAAGGTATAATTTGTAAAAGGTAAATGAATAAAAACCAAAAAGTACACCAAAATAAATAAGGTACACCAAGAGTTTTTAATCTTTTAAATAGTTTTGATTTAAATAACAATTTATTATTGTTATTTAAATCAAAACTTAAAAAAAACAGATAACCTGAGATAAAAAAGAAAGTTGGAACTACAAACTCTAAATATCCATTAGAAATTAAGTTCTCTATAAACCAAACTTCATTATTTCCAGAATTATTATACTCTATATTATAACAATGAATAACAACAACAAAGAGTAAAAGAAAAAAAGAAAGAATAGATATTTTTGTACTTAATTTTTTATCCATATCAAATTATTTTGAAATAAAATTCCTGCATTTTTCTTTTAAAGGTTCTGCTAATTTATGATGCAACCCTAGATTTTTAACCATGGTATTTCTATCAATCTTACCTTTTAAATCGAAATTTGCAGTGTATTCTCCTGTTTCACTATTAACATCAATTCTATTAAACAACTCTAGAATGCCATCAAATCTACACGAATCAACAAATTGGTCAAATCCATTTATGAAAATAACGGGAGTTCCCATTGCTAAGCATGGTAGGGCACAATGAATTCTTGATGTGATAACTAATTTAGCTCTAGCATATTTTTTTAATAATGTTTCTGCCATTTCAAATTTTTCTTCATTTGATATGTTGTTTAATGGCTCTTGGTTTATTAATTCAGCTTTATCTAATAATTCTTGGCTTATAAAGTTTTTTAAATGCTTATTTTTCTTGCCTAACTTAAAGGCTTTTCCATTTAAAATACTTCTAATTATTGATTTTTTGCTGTAAAATAATTTATCTTTACTTGGATAGCTATATAAGGGATCGGCTATATATATGTCGTCTCCTCTTTCAGAATCATCCACTTTATAAGAATCTAATGTAAGCGTTAGACATCCCGTAAAATAAGCGTCAATACCTTTAGCCTTTAAAGTGTCTGCTGTGAATTGATCTCTACAGCCTATGGGTTCATGTTTTTTTAAATATGAAATGCCTTTATCGGTCAACATGAAAGGAGCTGCTGTATTATTCATGTGAAAAGAGACAAATAAAGGGTGAATTTTGTCAGAAGGAACCCAATTAGAAGTATTATGAATATACCAACCGTTCATTATTAATTTAACAGGTTCGTCATTATAGTCAGCCATAGATTCTCTATCAACATATTTATCTACACTTGGTAAAAACTGTTTTGCAGCTAAACTTTGTATATTATCACCAACATTAAAAAATTTCTGATTTTCTATATATGTCATTAAACCGTATTTCATAATTTTATTATTTGATTTTTTTTAATAATTTTAATAATTTGGGATATTTATTTCGTATTATAAATTTCAATTTCCCAATTGAGTTGCTAGATTTAGTTATTTTATTTTCTAATAAATTATCTATCTCGCCATTTCGTATTCTATCTAATTGATTTTGTTCTAATGCTTTATTTTTAAATATAAAAATAGAGTTGCTATCCTTAGCTTTCTCCATAAGTTCCTTCCAAAAATATTGCATACCGGTACTTGCGCCTCCATAATTCAAAGTTTCAAAAATATCTGAATATACATTTTCATCAACGTTAAAACCATAGTGGTTTGGGTTTTTCCCATTAAGAATGAGCCCTAGTATAGTTCTATAGCATTTTTCACACTTGCTACAATTGAATGCACTTCTTAATTCAGAATAACAAACACGTAATTTAAAATTAGTATTCGTATCAGTTGAAAACTTTGTTATTAAATCAACTTTATCTTGTCTTTTAAGTTCATAACCATCATGAAGGACTTTAACACCTGCCCATGATATTTTCTCATCGATTTCTGGTGTAGAACCCCAAGCTATATCAATTTTTTCTGTATATGAAGATGCTATATATATATCTTTATAAGCGTTTACATATGAAATGGGGGCTAAAGAACCTATGAGAGATAATCCGTGTTGTACTTTTCCCCACCAGCCTATATCATTCAATAATAACTCAACTTGATAGTTGTAAAACTGTCTTACATTAGTTTCAATGTATTCTTTTTTATTATTTCTTAGAAGCTCTTCATTTTCTATAAAATCAGTAAAACTATTCCATTGTGAATGATCTTCAATTTCTATATCTGCCCCTAATATGGTGACTAAATCTGGCGTTTCATTAAAAGTTCTTATATAAGTAGCATATGCATCAACACCTCCGCTAAACAACATAGCAGTGTTAGCACCATCTATTTTGTTTTTAATAGTATTTGTAGCCTTTAAATTTCCTTTTAATTTATATTCAGGATATTGTTTTTCAAATTCAGTCTTAACTAATTTAATAGCTGTATAAAAATCCTCATCTAATTCTGGTACTTCAACATCAAAACCAGCGAACCAGGCAATTGACAAAACATTTGATATAAACGGGATTACTAAAATACTATTTGGAACTTTACTAATATCTATTTTATACTTTGCGTATAAAGGGTTTTCAAAATTAAAATACTTTTGAATATTTTTATTAGTGGTAGTATAGTCATACAATACTTTTTTACCATTATCTTCAATATTTATGTTTTTAAGTTTTAGCATTACTTCAGTAACTTTTTAAATTTTAAAATAGGACTTAATGTTTTTTTAAACAAATCTTTTTCAAAGTCGATTAACCCAATATTATAAGTTAAAAAGCAAAATATTATAGTATAAATAACAGCTTTAATTAAAAAATTAAGCCACCCTATCCCTGGAATTAAATTTATAGCAAAGCCAAATCCTAAGGCCAATATTATAACAAAAATAGTTCTATTAAATAATTCCTTAAAAAACCGGATGATATTAAGTCCTATTTTTTTGTGGTAATAAAAATTCATAACGTTTTGCACAATTATCCAAGCTATTACTGATCCTGCCATCATTCCAATTCCTTCATATTTGTATGCTAAAACTGCGCCTAAAATTGTACCTAATATCATAAAAGAAAGATACAAAATAGCTTTGAATCTTAATTTGTTTTTTGCTTCTAAAATAGAGTTTCCAAATCCTTGTACAAGCGGTAAGGTATAAGCTAACATTATCATCAAAGCAATTATCCAAGATTGAAAACTACCATCTTTTCCTAATTCACCTCCAACCCATAAAAAAACGAATTGTTTACCAAAAAGGAAAAAAGCTGTTAATATAAACATTAAGATAATAAAAGATAATCTACCAATTTTAATCATCATATCAGTCAATTCTTCTCCAGAAGCATTATCTACTGACATTTTTGTAGCTCTAGGTAAGAAAACGCTAGATATTGCTGTAGAAAATGCACCATAATAAGTTCCCAAAACAATGCCAATTCCATATATAGTTAGAACCCCAGGAGGACTTATTCTTCCTAAAACCCAATGACCAGCTTTCCATTGAAATAGTGAAACTAATGCAAATACAAATATCCATGTTGAGTAACTAAATATTTGCTTTATGAAATTTACAGAGAAGGAATGAAGTTTCACTTTTATTTTCAGTTTATTAAATACATAATATCCTGTAATTAGTATAATGCATATATTAAAAATAGAATCAATAATTACTAGAGCTATTGCTTTTCCTCCCAGAAGTAAAACAGCTACTACAGTTACAGATCTCAAAACATATCTTACTATATTTAGTGTTTTTGGAAATACAAACTTCTCATAACCATAACATATTCCTGTTAAAGAACCACCAGGTAAACCAACAGCTAGATTAAAAATAAAAATAGCAAAAATTATTTTTGCTATTTCAATCTCTTCTGGATTCATTTTGGTGAAATATGTGTCTATATGTCCATAAAAAATAATCCCGATTATTACGACCAAAGAAGAAATCCCGAAATAAATAAGCAATGTTGTGGCGAGAAAATTTTCTTGACCAATGATGTCCTTTTCTGCTTTATATTTAGCTACAAAACGGACAATAGTATTATTAAGTCCAAAATCTAGTAAAGAAATAGTCCCTACTAGAGCACCTATTGTTAAGTAGATGCCATACTCTGCTTTACCTAAATTATTAAGTATGAAAGGAGTCATTAACAACCCAATTACATTTGTTAATATAATCGTTGTATAGTTTAAAAAAGCTCCTTTTTTTAATTGACTCAAAATGGTTGGTTTTTAGTTAAAAGTTTTTAATGGTCAAAATTAAGGTTATAACCTACCATTTACATTTTCACTAAGAATACCTTTAACATCATATAAAATTCCATTAGGTTTTAATAATGATTTTAAGTCTTCTTGAAGAAATTCTTTATGAGCCACTGTTAAAACAACAGCATCAAATGTGCCTTCTGGTAATTGTTTTACTGTTTGCAAATCATATTCATGTTTTACTTCTTCAGGACTAGCCCAAGGATCGTAAATTGTTACTTGTGTTCCATAACTTTTAAGTTGATTAATAACATCAACGGCTTTTGTATTTCTTACATCTGGACAATTTTCTTTAAATGTAATCCCTAAAGCTAATACGTTAGCTCCTTTTATCCGAATATCGTTTTGTACCATTAATTTGATAACCTCTGAAGCCACATATTGTCCCATACTATCGTTTACCCTACGCCCAGCTAATATGATTTCTGGATGGTATCCAACTTCTTGTGCTTTCTGTGCCAAATAATAAGGATCGACACCAATACAATGGCCTCCAACAAGACCTGGTTTAAATGGTAAAAAATTCCATTTTGTACCTGCAGCTTCTAACACTGAATGTGTATCAATATCCATTAAATTGAAAATCTTAGCCAATTCGTTAACAAAGGCTATATTTATATCGCGTTGAGAGTTTTCAATAACTTTTGCAGCTTCAGCAACCTTAATAGTTGGAGCCAAATGTGTACCTGCAGTTATAACACTAGCATACAAGTCATCAACTTTTTTACCTATTTCTGGAGTTGAACCAGCTGTAACTTTTAGTATTTTATCTACAGTATGAAGCTTGTCTCCTGGATTAATTCTTTCAGGTGAATAACCGGCATAAAAATCTTCATTGAACTTTAAACCGCTTATTTTTTCTAATACAGGAATACATTCATCTTCAGTAACACCAGGGTATACGGTAGATTCGTAAATAACGATATCATCCTTTTTTAAAACCTTAGCAACCGTTTCACTAGATTTATACAAAGGTGTTAAGTCTGGACGATTATTTTTGTCAATAGGAGTAGGAACAGTAACCACATAATAGTTGCAATCTTTTATATCTTCAATATTTGAAGAGAAAAATAGACCAATGCTTTCTTTTGGATTGTTTTTTAAAACAGATTTTAAAACACTAGATTCAACTTCTAAAGTCGAATCATTACCTCGTTTTAATTCATCTATTCTTTCTTGATTAATATCAAAGCCAACAACATTATATTTTGTTGCAAAAAGCCTAGCTAAAGGAAGACCAACATAGCCTAAACCTATAATAGCAATTTTTATATCCTTCATTTTTTTAATTTGATAATATAACTAACTTATTTTAAATTTTTCCAGTACCAGTTAACTGCTTCTTTTAAGCCATTACTAATATTGTACTTAGGGTCGTAATTTAATAATTGTTTTGCTTTATCAATAGAAGCTAAAGAGTGAGGGATATCTCCAATTCTATTATTTCTGTGTTTTATTTCAATATTTTTTATAGCGTCATCAAATTCAGATAAATACATCTTCAATAGATTGGCTAATTCAATTAAAGTAGTTCTTTCGCCATAAGCTACATTATACACCGTGTTTAATGCATTCACATTATCAGTCGTTAATGCATTCATATTCATTTGTACAACATTATCTATATATGTAAAATCTCTGGAATAGCTACCGTCACCATTAATAACAGGAGATTCATGGCTAATAAATTGCTGAACAAACTTAGGTATTACAGCAGCATATGCTCCATTTGGGTCTTGTCTTTTTCCAAAAACGTTAAAATAACGCAGTCCAATGGTATTTAACTTGTATGTACTGGAAAAAATATCTGCATATAATTCATTCACATACTTAGTAATTGCATAAGGAGATAATGGTTTCCCTATAGTGTCTTCTACTTTTGGTAATGCTTCATGGTCACCATATGTTGAGGAACTTGCAGCATATACAAAACGTTTTACATTTGCATCTCTTGCAGCGACAAGCATATTTAAAAATCCAGAAACATTTACATCGTTTGTGGTAATTGGATCGTTTATAGATCTAGGTACAGACCCTAAAGCTGCTTGATGCAACACAAAGTCTGCTCCGTTACATGCATTGTGACAATCTTCAAGGTTCCTAATATCCCCTTCAATTAATTTGAAATTATCGTTATCTAAAAAGGGTTCTATATTAGTTCGCTTTCCAGTTGAGAAATTATCAAGGCAAATAGTCTCTATATTATTCTCTAATAATATTTCACATAAATTAGAGCCAATAAAACCTGCTCCACCTGTAATTAGTATTTTTCTTCCTTTTAAAGTTTTTAATTTTTCTTCGGTCATTTTTAGACTTGGGATTATTTTGTTCGAGGCAAATATGGAAAAAATAAATGTAAAAGGTTAACTAATTATATCAAGGTTTCATTTTTACCGATGAAATCCAAATACATGTCAAAATAATCGATCAAACAAAGTCTTTTACACAAGAATTAATGATTAGTTACTTGGAGATACCTTTTTAGTTTTATTAATTATAGTTTACTTGTATTTTCTAATTCCTTAATTGATTATTTAATCCAAAATTAAAATATAGAATCGATGATATGCATACTTTTACTTCCAATTAAAAGCATGCATGTATTTAACCGATTTTAATTACTCTTTTAGCGAATTAAATTGAATCTAACCATGTTGCTTTAAAACAATTACTAAATTTACACCGTAAAACACAAATTGAATTGATTAATAGCATTATTGATTTAATTGTATTAAAAGGATAAAAAATAAGTATTTTCAAAACCTCTCAAAAGTTAATTTAAATAAAAAGTAAAATTTTGATTAACAATAAATATTTTAAGAATATCATTTAGTACTATTTAATTTAAGCTGATAAGGAATTAATTTTTGTTTTATGAACAAAGAGGGAAATCATCTAGAAAAAAACATGTATTTAAAGCATAGCTATAAAGTTATGTAGATAAGTAATGCAATAAACTGAAACTTATAAACTTATAAATGTTGACCAAAACTAAAATATATTTATCATCTCCTCATATGGGAGGCACAGAACAAAAATTTGTTGCTGATGCTTTTGACACTAATTGGATTGCTCCATTAGGACCGCATGTTGATGGTTTTGAAAATGATTTAAGACGTTATTTAGGCAACGATAAACATGTTGCTGTATTAAGTTCTGGTACTGCTGCTATACATTTAGCACTTCAATTGCTTAATGTTTCTAATGGTGACGAAGTGTTATGCCAAAGCTTTACTTTTTCTGCTTCTGCAAATCCAATATTGTATCAAGGTGCAACACCAGTTTTTATAGATAGTGAACCTGATACTTGGAATATGTCTCCGGAATTATTGGAAATAGCGATTAAAGACAGAATTGAAAAACACAAAAAACCAAAAGCCATTATAGCAGTTCATTTATATGGTATGCCATACAAGGCTAATGAAATTAATGTCATTGCCAGAAAATATGAAATCCCTGTAATAGAAGATAGCGCAGAAGCATTAGGTAGTACCTATTTCAATCAAAATTGTGCGACACTTTCCGATATTGGTATTTTATCATTTAATGGTAATAAAATAATAACTACTTCTGGGGGAGGAGCTTTAATAGCTAATACTCAAAGCTTAAAAGAAAAAGCAGTTTTTCTATCAACTCAGGCAAGAGATAATGCACCTCATTATGAACATTCATCTATAGGCTATAATTATAGAATGAGTAATGTTTTAGCAGGAATCGGAAGAGGGCAAATGGAAGTGATTGACGACAGAGTCAATGCTAGAAGACAAAATTTTGAATTTTATAAAAAGAATTTATCACAATTTAATTCTATTGAATTTTTACAAGAACCGCAAGGTTTCGTTTCAAATAGATGGATTACTTGTATTAAGACAGACTCTTTTGAGACTCGTGAACAAATAAGACTTACGTTATCAGAAGACGATATTGAGTCAAGACCATTATGGAAACCAATGCATATGCAGCCAATTTTTAAAGATTGTTTGCATTTTACTAATGGTATTTCAGAAGATCTTTTTGATAAAGGTCTTTGTTTACCAAGTGGATCTAATTTAAGTCAAGATGATTTGGATAGGATCCTTAATAATATTTTAAAAACCCCGAACTTATGATAAATAATTATTTTACCTATTTCTCTCAGAAGTACGCCTCAAAATGGCTGGTTTTAGCTATCGATTTAGCAATTGTTTTGTCGACATTTTTCATGGCATATTTAATTAGGTTTAATTTTACATTAAATTTCGATTTAAAGCAGTTTTTGATCCAATTACCTTTTTTAGCTATAGTAGCGACTTTTAGCTTTCTACTGATAGGATCATTTAAAAGTGTTATTAGACATACTGGATTTACTGACGTTGTAAATTTATTTAAATCTATTAGCGTAATGTCGTTAATATGTATAGCTGTCGTATCTGTTAATAGAATGTTTGAGATACTTCCTGAATTTACAATACCATTATCTATAGTCGTAATGCATGCCTTATTAAGTTTTGTAGTGCTTAGTGCAAGTAGGTTACTCTTTAAAATGTCTTATAAGTACTTAAAGTGTAAGTTAATGTCTTCAAAAAGGGTGTTGATTTATGGTGCTGGTGATTCAGGAATTGTCACTTACAATGCTTTAATAAGCAATGTTACTACAAAATTTCAGGTAGTAGGGTTTATTGACGATAATTCAAAAAAGAAAGGTAAATCTATAAATGGTATTTCTATTTTTTCAAAAGAAAAAATCAACAATGACTATATTGAATCTAATCAAATAGACGAGTTAATTATTGCTTCTAAGAATATAGAAAAAGAAAATCTAATTGACTTAGTGAATCTTAATTTAAAAATCACAAAAATCCCACCTATTGAAAGTTGGATTAATGGAGAGTTAAATGTTAAGCAAATTAAGCAGGTACAAATAGAAGATTTACTTGGAAGACCTCCTATAGAAATAAACAATCCTAATTTAATAAATGAGTTTACAGGAGAAACAGTTATTGTAACTGGTGCAGCAGGGTCTATAGGAAGCGAATTAGTAAAACAACTTTCTAATTTTAATGTTAAAAAATTAATTTTAGTTGATCAGGCAGAATCTGCGCTTTATGATGTACAGCAGGATTTAAAACAAAATGGAAAACATAATTTCACAGCGATAGTCGCAGATATTCGAGATGGTTTAAGAATAGACACTATTTTTCAAAACCATAAACCAACCATGGTATTTCATGCCGCAGCTTATAAGCATGTGCCTTTAATGGAAGAGTCACCATATGAAGCTATTAAAATTAATGTTAATGGTACAAAATTACTAGCTGATACAGCATCTCGATATAATGTAAAGAAATTTGTTTTTGTATCTACAGATAAAGCTGTTAACCCTACAAGTGTTATGGGGGCTACGAAAAGAATGGCAGAGATGTATATTAGCTGCCTTCAGAAAGAAAGTAAAACAAAATTTATAACAACACGATTTGGAAACGTATTAGGTTCTAATGGATCTGTAATTCCTTTATTTAAAAAGCAAATTGAAAATGGTACGCCACTTACTTTAACTCATAGAGATATCACCAGATATTTCATGACTATTCCTGAAGCTTCTCAGTTAGTGTTAGAAGCAGGAACGATGGGTAAAGGGGGAGAGATTTTCATTTTTGATATGGGGGAATCTGTTAAGATTTATGATCTGGCAAAAAATATGATAAAGCTTTCCGGTTTAAGATTTCCAGAAGATATTGATATTAAAATTACTGGTTTACGACCTGGCGAAAAATTATACGAAGAGTTATTGGCCAATGGTGAAAATACATTGTCTACATACCATAAAAAGATAATGATTAGTAAAACCAGAGAATTGGATTATGATAAAATAAAATCAGAAATAGAAGAATTATGTATCACGAATCGTTTTCAAAATAATAATATTGTTATGAAAATGAAACGATTAATACCAGAATATAAATCTAACAATTCTGATTATGAGCGTTTTGATAAAAGAGTTCAAATTTATAAAAAAGTTAAAGGCATCTCTAAAGATAGAACCAATAAAAATTATGGGAACCTATAATTATCTATTTTAATTTCACTATTTTCCCCAAATAATATTAAAAATGAGCATATCACTTATAAAAAGTAAATTATTTATTATTGGTATAGTAATTAGTATGTTTTTAACTTCGTGTGCATCAAAACAAGATGTCGTTTACTTTCAAAATGCCAAAAATTTTGAAACTATTGTAGATACGGATACTTTTACTGCCAAACTTAAAATTGGTGATATTGTTAGTATTTATGTTTCTACTTTAGATCCTACTGTTACACAACCATATAACCTAATTAGGTCTGCTGGTGGTCAAGGAGAATTAATTGATTATTTAATTGATTCAGAAGGAAATGTAGATTATCCTGTGTTAGGTAAAATAAAATTATTGGGTCTTACCGTTGAGGAAGCAAAAGCTTTATTTAAGAAGAAATTTGCAGAAGGCAAACTATTAAAGGATCCTGTAATTATTTTTCGTGTTCTTAATTTTAGGGTAACTGTAGCTGGTGAGGTTAATAACCCTGGTGTTTACCCTGTTACAGGAGAAAGAGTGTCTATTCTAGAAGCACTTGGCATGGCTGGAGATTTAACTATAAAAGGCAGAAGAGATAATATATTAATAGTTAGAGATTTTAATGGTACCAAAACTTACACAAGAATTGATTTAACAAATAAAGAAGTTTTTAATTCTCCTGTTTATTATTTAACACAAAATGATTATATATATGTTGAACCTAATAACTCAGCTATAAGTGGCGCTTCTGGCGATGCGAGAATTGGAACACTAATTTCAATCGCATCATTCCTTATAACTACAACCCTCTTATTAATTACTAGAAATTAGAATTAACATGGCTTTAGTTGACAATAAAAACTTATCAGATAACACTTCCGAAGATTTTAATCTAAAAAAAACGCTTTTAATATATATAAAGCAATGGAAATGGTTTGTATTAAGCTGTATTATATGCTTAGGTTTAGCTTTTTTACATTTAAGGTATACTATGCCACAATATAGAGCAACTGCCAAAATAATGCTTTTAGATGATAAAGATGCATCTTCAGCAGGGGCTTTAAAAGATCTATCTATTTTTTCTGAAAAAGAGGATGCGATGGTTGAAGATGAAATACAAGTCATTCAATCTAGAAGTTTCTTAAGAAATATTGTTAATAGATTACATCTAAACATTAGCTATTTTTCAAAAGGCAGAGTTAACGAATTTGAACTTTATAAAACATCTCCAATAGTTATAAATTTTATCGAATCAGATTCAATTATTAATACGACTAATTTCAATTTTTACACTGAAATTCTTTCTGTTACACATTTTAACTTTAAAATTAATGAAGAAGATCCTCCAAAAAAATATACTTTTGGAGAAACAATTCCTACCTTTTTTGGAGGCCTTATAATTACACCTACAGAAAAAAATATAAAAGGCTATATAGGAAGTAGCATTAGGATTAAAATAACACCTTTAGAAACATTAGCAGAATCTCTTAAATATAGAATTTCTATACTACCAACAGGTCAATCATCAAAAGTTGTTAGTGTTAGTATAACTGATCCTGTTATACAAAAAGCTAAAGACATAGTAAACACACTGATTGATGAGTATAATATTTCTACTATTCAAAAGAAAAATGAAATATCAAAGAACACAGCCGATTTTATTAATAAGCGTGTTGAATTAATAGCCTCTGACTTAGTTAACGTTGATGATAGTATTGTAAAATTTAAAACGGGAAATAAGATAACGGATGTCGCTTCTGAAGCTGGTCAGTTTTTAAATTCAAGTGTATTAAATGAGCAGCAATTGGATGCTTCCAAAATGCAATTGAATCAACTAAATTACATGAAAGAATCATTAGGTGAGGAAAAGTACCAAGCTATCCCTGCCAATTTAGGCTTGGGAGATGCATCTATTAGCCAACTTTCATCTAGATATAATGAGTTACTTGAAAGAAGAAAAACACTTTTAAAAAGTGCAGGAGAGCAAAATCCTATTGTTATAGAATTAGACCAAACCTTAAGTGGCATAAGACAAAATCTACAACAAAGTATTAATAACTCAAGTAAATCACTTAGAATACAAATAGGTAGCTTGGAAAACCAATCAAAAAGGATAAATTCTAAAATATTCTCTGTTCCAGGGCAAGAACGTAGACTAAGATCTATTGAAAGAAAACAAGGTATTAAGGAATCACTATACTTATACTTGCTAGAAAAAAGAGAAGAAGCTACCATATCTTTGACAGCAACTTCTCCGACAGCAAAAATAATTGATGAAGCATATAATAGCAACGGAGGACCAATATCACCAAACAAACAAATTACATACATTGCAGCATTATTTTTTGGGCTTATAATTCCTTTTTCATTAATTTATTTAGGGCATTTATTAGACACTAAAATTCATAATAAAGAAGATTTAGAGAGAGAAATTAAAAATATAACTGTACTAGGAGAGATTCCAAGAGTAAAAAGAAATGGTAATACTTTAGTAGAGCGCAATGACAGATCCATCTTATCTGAGTCATTTAGAATAATAAGAACGAATCTTGATTACGTAAAGAGAGGGAGAGAAGTTAGAGATTACGAAAATGTCATTTTCGTAACATCAACTATTAATGGAGAAGGAAAATCTTTCTTCAGTTTAAATATGGCTCTTACACTAGTAAATACCGGTAAAAGAGTTTTACTGCTTGGTGCTGATATTAGAAATCCTCAAATTTACTCTGCAATTAAAAACAAAAAAGAAAAAGAACATTCAAAAATTGGGCTCACTGAATTTTTAGTTGATAAATCTATAATAGTTGGGGAAACAATTAATACACATAACATTAATGGAATAAATATTGATATTTTACTTTCAGGAAAAGTACCACCAAATCCGGCAGAACTCTTAATGAATGATAGAATAAAAGATTTATTTGATACTGTTTCTGACCAATATGATTATATCATAGTCGATACAGCACCATCCATGCTTGTTACGGACACTTTATTAATAAGTGAATATGCAGGTCATACAATTTATTTAACAAGAGCAGATTACACCGAAAAACGTATATTGAATTTTGCGAAAGAATTACATGCAGAAAATAAACTTAATGGAATGATGCTTGTTGTTAATGATGTAAAACAATCAAACTTTGGGTATGGAGCAAAATACGGTTATTATGGAGCTCCAAAAAAGAAAGGTTTTTTTTAAAAGAAAAACTTAAATAACTGAAAACGTTTGGTTCGTATTTTTAATTATTTCTTTTAAATGTTCATCTCTACTTTTGTTTAACACTAGGTTTGATAACTTATCTACATGGTTTTTGTTGTGAATATCCGTACCAACAAAATCGATTAGTTGTTGTTCTATTAAATGATCAGCAGTTTTTTCAACATTTTTACCATAATGATTACTTAGTGAAAGTAAATTAAGTTGGAAAAAACACCCCAATTGTTTTAACCTTTCATAGTATTCCAGATTATTATGATAAAACGAATAACGCTCTGGATGAGCTAAAACAGGAGTGTAACCTTGTGTTTTAATTTTAAAAATAAGATCCTCTAAATTAATCGGAGCTTGGAAATACGACATTTCAATAAGTAGATACTTTCCTTTTAAAGTAAATAAATTTCCTGTTTTTAATAAACTTTCAAAATGACTATCAAGCATATATTCTGCAGCAGGATTTAATGTAATCTCTGTATCTAAAGCCTCTAATAAAACATAGTATGCATTACCAATAGTTTCGTCTGTGTTAGGATAAAAATCCTGCATAATATGAGGCGTGGGTATAAACTGTTTTATTCCCAATTCTTTCATTTTTTTTATCAAATATAAAGCCTCTTCTACACTTTTTGCACCGTCATCAATACCTGGAAGAATATGATTATGGATATCTACAAAACCTTCCAATAGGTCTTTTAAAAATAGTTTCTTAGAAAAAAAATGAAGCATTTATAAAGTTAATAAATATGATATTAAACTAATATTTACTATTAGTTGTCGTAAAAATGAAAAGCGTCGACTATTATTTTGTCATCAACTAAACAATCGATCTTTGGATTACCAATAGATTCTAAAAGTACAAAATTGATATTGCCGTGATTATTCTTTTTATCATATTTAAGTAATTCAATTATAGCTGGATATTCGTTTTCTTCAATTTTTACTTTACCATAATAATTGATAAATAAGTTTTTAATATCTAATGTGGTTTGCTTCGGGAAACCTGCTAGTTCGGTAGAAATATAACATGCCAAAATCATACCTACAATAATAGCTTCTCCATGCAATAATGCCGCTTTGTTTGGGTTACTTAAAAAGTAGGATTCTATAGCATGACCTAGTGTGTGGCCAAAGTTTAAAGTCTTACGTTGGTTATCCTCAAAAGGATCATTTTCAACAACATTCTTTTTAATCAATACAGATTCGTAAATTAAAATGTCCAAATCATCTAAAGTTAATTTTGACAAATCTTCAAATTTATTCCAATAGTTTTCATCACTGATTAAGCCATGTTTTAACATTTCAGCTAAGCCAGAACGCATTTGGTTTTGAGGTAAAGTATTCAGGTATTTAGTATCAATTAGTACTAAATCTGGATTATCAATAACACCTATTTGGTTTTTTAGATGCCCTAAATCAACCCCGGTTTTTCCTCCAACAGATGCATCTACCATTGAGAGTAGAGTAGTAGGGATATTAATATACGCGATGCCTCTTTTAAAAGTGCAGGCTACAAAACCACCTAAATCTGTAATAACACCACCACCAATATTAATAAGTAAGCTTTTTCTATCTGCATCTAAGTCAGAAAGTGTATTCCAAACACCTACACAAGTATCTATTGTTTTATTAATTTCTCCAGATTCAATTTCTATAATTTCAATAACGATATTTGTTTCTAATCTTTCTAAAAAATATGGTAAACAAAATTCATGTGTATTCTCATCAACTAAAATAAATATTTTAGAAAAATTATTATTTTCAATGTGCTTGTTTAGAGATTTATAACAAGCGTTATTAAAATGAATTATGCACTCGTTTGTTGTAATTGAATCCATGAAATAATTAATGTTTTTAAAAGTTTGTGAAATTAAGGAGATTTTATATAAAATGATAGTATTTAACATATAAATGATATTATTTTATACAAAATAATATATGGATTATAATTATATTTACCCAAATTTTTTCCATGAGTACAGATAGAATATTTGATAACACAGAAATTGCATTTTCATTAAAGAATGATTCTGAATTAGAACGCGCATTCTTTTTATTTAAAATGATATCTATTGAGCCTTTAGTTAGAATCGGAACTGCAGCAACAAACTTTGCTATTAAAGCCAATTTACCAATTGAAGGTTTAATTCGTTCTACCGTATTTGACCATTTTTGCGGAGGTGTTAACGAAGAAGATTGTTTGTCTGTAATCAATAGGATGTTTTTAAAAGGAGTGAGCTCTGTTTTAGATTATTCTGTTGAAGGAAAAGAAAATGAGAAGGAATTTGATTCTGCCATGCATACCATACTCAAAATTATTGATTTTGCTAAGGATATTGATGCTATTCCTATCGCTGTATTTAAACCAACAGGTTTTGGGCGATTAAGTTTATATGAAAAAGTTGGTAGTGGAGAAGTTTTAACCCAAAATGAGCAAGAGGAATGGGATAGTGTTGTAAATAGGTTTGATGTTGTTTGTAAAAAAGCGAAAGATAATGACGTTGCTGTTTTAATTGATGCTGAAGAAAGTTGGATGCAAGATGCAGCAGATGAATTAGTAACAGAAATGATGCAAAAGTACAATAAAGAAAAACCTATTGTATATAATACGTTACAGATGTACAGGCATGATAGATTGGTATTTTTAAAGAATGAACATCAAAAAGCAAAGAAAGGTAATTACTTTCTTGGTTATAAATTGGTTCGTGGTGCTTATATGGAAAAAGAAAACGATAGAGCCAAAGAAAAAGGGTATACGTCTCCTATTTGTATAAGTAAATCTGATACTGATGAGAATTTCGATAAAGCATTACTGTACATGATTGAGAACTTAGATTGCATGTCTTTATTTTCTGGAACTCATAATGAGGATAGTTCGTATTTACTAATGAAATTAATGGCAAGTAAAAACTTAAAAAATAACGATAGCCGTATATGGTTTGGCCAGTTATATGGTATGAGTGATCATATTAGTTTTAACCTAGCTGATAAAGGCTACAATGTCGCTAAATATATTCCTTTTGGTCCTGTAAGGGATGTTATGCCTTATTTAATTAGAAGAGCAGAGGAGAATACTTCTGTAGCTGGTCAAACTGGCAGAGAATTATCACTTTTAACTAAAGAAAAGAAACGCCGGAAAGCATTATAATTTAGATATACTTTTTTAAAATAGATTTAACTTCTAAATTTGACATATTAAGTGTCACACCTTCTAATTCAGAAAAATCAATATTTTTAGTTTCTAAATTATTTTTTGATTCGACCAGTAGAATGTTTTTATTAATAGGCACTAATATTTCACTATTAGAAACAATGCTCTCATGGAGCTTCTCTCCAGGGCGTAATCCTGTAATCTTTATTTCAATTTTTTTATTAATATTACTGCAAAGCGATACTAATCTTTCTGCTAAGTCGGTTATTCTAATTGGTTCTCCCATGTTAAAAGTAAATATATTGTTCTCTTCATTATTAAAAGTAGCAACCTGTAATATTAAAGAACAAGCTTTACTTTTACTGATAAAGTAGCGGGAAACATTTTTATCTGTTATGGTAAGCGGTGTATTCGATTTTATTTGCTTCTTAAAAAGCGGTAAAACAGATCCATTAGAACCTAATATGTTACCAAATCGTGTTATAGTAAATCCTGTGTTTAGTTTATTAGATAAATAGTTTAGATATTTTTCTGCTATACGCTTAGACATCCCCATAACACTGACTGGGTTTACTGCTTTGTCTGTAGAAATAAAAATAAATTTTTCAACACGGTACTTTATAGACAAATCTGCCAGTAACTTCGTTCCTAAAATATTAAGTTTGATTGCCTTATATGCGTTCTCTTCCATTAAAGGAACATGCTTGTATGCGGCAGCATGAAAAATAAGTGTAGGTCTGTAAGTTTCGAAAAGGTGCCTTATTGATTGATGTTCTGTAATATTCAGAAGAAGGAAATCAATCTTATTAGTGTTTTCAAACTCTAAATCTTTTATAAGATTATAAAGAGGCGATTCAGCAATATCTACAAGGATTAGTTTTTTATAACTGCATGTTAACAATTGTTTGGAAAGCTCACTACCTATAGAGCCTGCAGCTCCTGTGATTAAAATAGTATCATCAGAAAAATCAAAACTATTTACAGGTCTTTGAGTTTTTTTGGGGGTAGGAAACAATCCAGAATCAATTAATAACCTATCTATGTGATCCGAGGTAGTCTTATTCATTTTTGACTTTTAGATTCGCTTAAACGCATATTTAATGTAAGATGAATTGTATTTGCAAAGTATAAATAATAATGTTTTGAGCCAAATACTTAAATATATTAGAAATTACAAATAATTCAAATTACTTAATAATCACCTTAATTACCGTAAGACCAATAAGTTTTAAATCAAAAAAGAAATTTCGTTTTCTAATATACTCCTTATTATATTTTAGTTTATCTGGAATAATAGTATTTATAAAAAAATCTTCTGGATCTTTAGCGGCTTTCAAAAGTTCTACCTCATTTCTATATTTTAGAGATGCCAAGCCGGTAATACCTGGTCTAACAGAAAAAATTTGCATATCATCTTCACTATAAAAATTCACATAATGACGTAATTCTGGTCTTGGACCAACAAAACTCATGTCCCCTTTTAAAATATTTATAAGTTGAGGAAACTCATCAATTTTATAGCGTCTTAAAAAATAACCTACTTTGGTTATTCTGGAATCATTATTTCCTAAGGTAAGCAATCCTTTATTTTGAGATTGCACACGCATAGTGCGAAACTTAAAAATATTGAAATCTATATTGTTTTTTCCAACACGCCCTTGAACAAAAAGAATAGGTCCTTTTGAGTCTAATATAATTAAAACAGAAATTAATATTAAAAAAGGAGAGAGGACACATAATCCGATTATAGAAAGAACAACATCAAAACTACGTTTAAGCATTGTTATTATTCTATTTTTAAATTAGTTATGGTGGCTATGCTATCACAATTTTCAACAATTAATATAATTTCTTTTTCTTCAAATTCACCCTCAACATTATATATACCGCATGGTTTTTGTCTTGCATTACTTTCAGAAAAATTTATGCTACCTTTTTTTAAAATATGATTTATTGCTACCGAGTCTATATTATAAAGCTTGAAATCAGATTGAATATTATCACTATAAATAATTTTCTTTAGCCTAATATTCTTTAAAACTCTAGCATCTGGACCGTAACTACATGAGGTCTTTTTACCATTTAAGAAGAAAGCTAATATTATTAATCCGATAGAAAACCCGCCTAGATAATAGCCAACGCGTTGTATAAGTTTCATTTAATGTGTTTAGTGAAATAAATCAGAATTGTAATTAATTAAAAAATAAGCAAATTAACATCGCTAAAATCTAAATCAAACCAATCACCTACAGATTTACTAGTTAAAATTCCGTGGTAAAAATACAATCCATTTTTTAAACCTCTGTCAAATCTTAAAGAATTTTCTATACCGCCATCCTCAGCTATTTTCAACAAATAAGGCGTAAAGATATTACTTATAGAAACAGATGCTGTACGTGAATATCTCGCTAGAATATTAGGAACACAATAATGAATCACATCATGTTTTATAAATGTAGGTTTTTTGTGTGTTGTTACTTCGCTTGTTTCAAAGCATCCTCCCATATCTATACTTACATCTATTATAATGGCTCCTTTTTTCATCGATTGAACCATAGCTTCCGAAACGATTACAGGTGCTCTGTTTGTTCCTCGTATTGCTCCAATAACAACATCACAACGTTTCAGGGCTTTTGTTAAATTTTTTGGGGTAATTGTAGAAGTAAAAAACGGCCTGCCCAAATTCGTCTGTATTCTTCTTAATTTTGTAATGGAATTATCGAAAACTTTTACATCTGCTCCAAGTCCTATAGAACTTCTAGTAGCAAACTCACCAACAGTCCCAGCTCCTAATATAACAACTTTTATAGGAGGAACACCACTAATATTCCCAAACATTAACCCATTACCATCCTTAGCATCAGATAATAGCTCTGAAGCAATTAAAACAGAGGCAGTACCTGCAATTTCACTTAACGATTTCACAGCAGGGTAGGTTCCATCTCCGTCTCGTATAAACTCAAAGGCTAAAGCGGTAATGCGTTTTGATGCTAGTGCCTCAAAATATTTTTTTGACTGGGTTTTTATTTGAAGCGCAGATATTAATATAGTTTGAGGGTTAATAAGTTTAATTTGCTCTATACTTGGAGGTTCTACTTTAAGAATCATTGGGCATGCAAATACTTTAGCAGTATCTTTTGTGATTTCTGCTCCGGCTTCGCTATAGTCTTTATCACTAAAACTAGCACCATTTCCCGCACCAGATTCAAGTAATACTTTATGGCCGTTACTTACTAAAGCAAATACGGCATCTGGTGTTAAGCACACACGCTTTTCTTGAAAAGCAGTTTCTTTAGGTATACCTATAAACAATTCTCCCTTACGTCTTAGTAGTTCAAGAGTTTCTTCTTGAGGTAAAAGTTGTTGCTTTGTAAAAGGCGAGAGTGATTTTGACATGGTTAGCTTAATTAATAAAAAATCAAATTACAAATAATTTTTCTATTGTTGATATAAACTCAAAATAATTATTTTAGTTTTTTAATTGCTAGCAAGATTAATATTTTTATTTAGCTTTTTGTAAGAAAATAATCACTATTTTTATAGTGACTCCATAAAATGTTTTAAATTAATTATTTATAAGTTTGCATCATAAATATATATATGATTAAAAATCTATGTTATTATTTTAGTCTACTGCTTTCTCTCTCGTCTTTTTCTCAGGAATATAGGTTAAATGGGTATGTTAAAGATGGTAATAACAATCCAATAGCGTATGCAAATATAGTCATTACTAGTCTTGGGGTTTCTAAAAACGCGAATGGCACTTCTACAGATGAAAATGGTTATTTTATAATAGAAAATCTAAAAGCTCAGGATTATATATTAAAAGTTAGCTTTCTTGGATTTAAAGCGTATTCTACCAGAGTAGAATTGGATAGAAATATTCATTTTGATGCTATTATACTTGAAGATAATTTAGAGACATTAGATGGGGTGACTGTTGTAGCAAAGAGACCGACTGTTAAACGCATGGTAGATCGTCTGGTTTTTAATGTTGAGAATTCTACATTATCAAATGATAACATTTTAGATGTTTTAAAGCATACTCCTGGTGTATTGGTTCATGATGGGGCAATTACCATAAAACAATCGACACCAACAATATACATAAACAACAGAAGGATACATCTATCTTCAAGTGAAGTACAACAACTTTTAGAAGGTACTTCTGCTAGTAATGTAAAATCTATTGAAGTTATTACAAATCCGCCTGCAAAGTATGAAGCAGAAGGCGGTGCTGTACTTAACATTATAACCAGTAAAAATATTATTGCAGGTTATAACGGAAGTGTTTTTGGTAATTATAAACAAGGTTCTGAATTTCCAAAATATTCATTGGGCACCAATCATTTTTTTAAAACAAAGAAGCTTAGTACTTATGTAAACTATAATGTAAGCCCTAGAAAAGATTATAGATTTGTATACGAGTCTATTAATTTTATAGAAAACAATCAAATAACATCTAGTTGGGGTTCCCATTCTGATAAAATTAGTAAATCAAAAAGCCAGAATATTAACGCCAATATAGATTATGATATAAATGATCATAATAGGTTAGGTTTTTTAACAAATATATTAGTGCTCCCACGTAATAATACAAAAACTTTAACAAATTCATCAACTGAAGTTTTTAATGCAAATAGAATATTAGATTCTACTTTTAATACTTTAAATCGTAAAGTTGATGAAACCTACAATTTGGCGTTTACTCTTGATTATACTCATAAATTTAAAAGAACAGGAGAGAAACTCCTTGTAAGTGCTCATCATACTAATTATGATTTTTCAAGTTTTCAAAATGTTGATACCGATTATCGTTTTCCTGATAATACTCTTATAAGAAGTAATAGATTTCAAACATTTTCTAGTCAAAAAATAAAATTATATACTGGACAAATAGATTACGAATTACCAATTAATGATTCTGCAAAGTTTGAGACAGGCGGAAAGGTCTCCAATATTAATTCTGAAAGTATTTTAAATCAGTTTATTTATGTAAATGACGAAAAAATAGAAGATCTACAAAATTCAGACACTTTTTTGTATGATGAAACTAATTATGCTACATATATAAGTTATTCAAAAGATTGGGCTAATTGGAGTTTTAAATTAGGAATGAGAGGAGAATATACTGATATTAAAGGAAATTCAACGTCAACTAATCAAATAAATAATAATGATTATTTAAAATTCTTCCCGTCGTTTTATTTGTTGCATAAATTAAACGATAATGATCAACTTTATTTTAATTACAATAAACGTATCTATAGGCCACGATATAATGAACTCAACCCTTTTAAATATTTTTTAAATGATAATGCTTATATTAATGGTGATCCTAATTTAAAACCTCAAATAGATGATATATTTACTTTAGGGTATACTTTTAATAAAAATTACACTTTTGAATTGTATTATCGTTATGAAAACAATCCAACAGTTCAAATAACTTTTCAAGACAATGAAAAAAACAAGCTAACATATAGAAATACTAATATAAACAGAAGTGTTTCTTACGGGCTTGATTTTACAACATACACAAAAATTTTATCTCGTTGGAATTTATATGTAGCCTCCTCAATATTTTATTATGATGAGCAATTTTTTGCCCTAGAAAGTAATAATGAATTATTAACAAATAATAAATGGTCTATTTATTCGCAAATAGCTAATTATTTTTCCTTTTTAAAAGATAAAAGCCTAACAATTGATATTTCTTTTTTGTGCATTTCTCCAACAGTAAGTGGTCCAACAGATGTTAGTATTAGATCTGGATTAAATCTTAATGTAAAAAAGACTATTTGGAATAATAGGGCTTCGGTTAATTTAGGAATAACTGATATATTTAATACGCTAAACTTTACAAGTAATACCCAATACCTAAACCAAGATGTGTTTTTTAAATCAAAAACGGAAAACAGACTAATTACTTTTGGGTTTAATTATAAATTTGGAAACTTTAAATTAAGCACTAACGAAAAAAATATAAAGTTAAAGGAGCGTGACAGATTAAATATCAACTAAAGGTTTAGAGTATTATCATCTCAATTCTTTGACTTTAATAAAAAACTATTATTCTTAAATTATACTAAAAATATTGCTTTACCTTATCCCAAAAACTTTTCGGAGATAACTTGAATTCATCTTCCAATTCCTGTAAAGATTTAGTAGTTTCATTTACTTTATTAAATATTCTAGCTCGAATTAAATAAATAGTAGGTATTACCACTACCATAATAGGGATTAAATATATTAGTTGAAACTCATCCACATATGATAAGGTTGAGTTAAAAAAGTCGAAAATTTGATACACATACATTGCTATTGGAACCAGTAATGTATGGTACCACCAATGTCTGTTTGTAAAAAACCATAAAAGTAATAGTAATAAAGGGACCACTTTACCAGTAAAAACCCACATAGCAACGTTAGCATCTCCCCATCCTTTACTATCATAGGTAAATAAAAAAGTGTGCCACACTCTTTGTTGTGGCACACTTAAATGTAAATAAAATAAATAAGGAGTACTTGCAATTAAAGTTCCAATAATACTCCCTATAAGTAATGATTTATTATCATACTTTTTTATGTTACTACCTCGTGATTGTTTTAACCAATTTTCTTTCGACTTTTGCTGTTTGTTGTCCATCTTGATTATAAGCGTCTGCAGCTTGAGCCATAAACAACATTCCTCCGAAAATTGCGATTGCAATTAAGTACTTTTTAGTTTTCATTTTAAAGGGATTTATTAATTAATATACCCAAATGTAACTAAAGGCTATTTTGAAGAATTTCTTGAAATGTTAAAAAAATGTTAAAATTAAGCTTTTTTAAAATTTACAATGTGGTTTTCCCGTAAAACTTCAAAATTCAGAGTGTTTTTTCTGTTATTTATTTGTTAAAGCTAATGTTATGTTAGTAATTTGTTCGTTAATATAATTTTATAATTCTATGATTATCAGAATCTAATTTTAAATTAATTATATCAAAATGATTGTTCAAAATTGGCTCAATTTTTTCTGGCCATTCAATTAATTTCCAATTATCAGAATCAACATAATCCTCAATTCCAAAATTATAAGCTTCCTCTAAATCGTTTATTCGATATAAATCAAAATGATAGATTTTATCATTATTTAGTTGATACTCGTTTACAATTGAAAATGTTGGGCTACTAACTTCATCATGACTTCCTAAAACTTTTACAATGGTTTTTATTAATGTTGTTTTTCCAACACCCATATCTCCATAAAATAATAAGGTCTTAGTTTTTACGTTTTTAATTAGTTGTTTTGCAACATTTTCGACATCATTTAATCCAAAATTAAGTTCCAATCTCATAATATTTTACACACAATTATAGTTAAAAAAAATCAAAAAAGCAATAAAAATACGTATTTAATCGATGTTTTTTGCTTTTAATAGATTATTTAGGAATAAATACTACAAAAGGAATAATCATTTCCTCAAGAGAAACACCTCCATGCTGATAAGTATTTCTAAAATAACTAACATAATGATTGTAGTTATTAGGATAAGCAAAAAACAAATCACTTTTTGCAAAAATATAAGAACTACTCATGTTAATAGAAGGTAAGTGAGCATCTTTAGGATTTTTAAAGACCAATACATCTTTGTCATCATAAGTTAAACTCCTACCAGTTTTATAACGAAGATTTAAGCTTGTGTCTCTATCTCCAATAACTTTTGATGGATTCTTAACATTAATAGTACCATGATCTGTAGTTAAAATAAGTTTAAACCCTAATTGTTGAGCCTGTTGTATCATCTCTAAAAGTGGCGAATTTTTAAACCAACTTAATGTTAAAGACCTGTATGCCTTATCGTTTGAAGCCAGTTCTTTAACAACTTCCATTTCCGTTTTAGAATGCGATAACATATCAACAAAATTGTACACTATAACGGTAAGGTCATTGTCTTTAAGCGATTTGAAGTTATCAGCTAGTTTTTTGCCGTTTTTTAGATTAGTAATTTTATGATAGTCATAATTCAAATGACTTAATCCTAATCGTTTCATTTGAGTATCTAAAAAATCGGGTTCATGCATATTTTTACCGCCATCATCAGTATCATTTTTCCAATATTTTGGAAATAGTTTTTCCATATCGCTAGGCATGAGTCCTGAAAAAATGGCATTACGAGCATACTGAGTTGCCGTTGGCAAAATGCTAAAAAATGCGTCCTCTTTAATCTTTTTATAATAATTGTTAATAATAGGCTCAAAAACTTTCCATTGGTCATAGCGTAAATTGTCAATAACAATTAAAACCGTTGGCTGCTCTTTACTTATCTCAGGAGCAATTTTTTCTTTAAAAAGGGTATGCGACATTATTGGAGATTCTGTATTTGGCTCAAACCAATTCGCGTAATTTTTTTCTATAAATTTCCCAAACTGAATATTTGCCTCGTTTTTTTGAGACTCTAAAATTTCAAACATCCCAGGATCTTCAATATCTTCAAGCTGAATTTCCCAATAAATAAGCTTCTGATATAGATTCACCCATTCTTCATAGGTATTAACCATAGACAAATCCATAGCTATTTTCCTAAACTCTTGTTGATAGTTTGAAGTTGTTTTTTCAGATACTAATCGAGAATTATCCAAGTTCTTCTTTAAACTTAACAATATCTGATTAGGGTTTACAGGCTTAATAAGATAATCCGCTATTTTATTGCCAATAGCTTCTTCCATAATGTATTCTTCCTCACTCTTCGTGATCATTACAACCGGAAGGTTATCTTGCCTTTCTTTTATTTCATTTAAAGTTTCAAGACCAGTAAGTCCGGGCATATTTTCATCTAAAAATACGATATCAAAACTTTTTTCATCTATAGCATCAATAGCTTCAGTACCACTCATGCATTTTGTAACTTTATAATTGCGTTGCTCTAAAAATAGAATATGAGGTTTCAGTAAATCAATTTCATCATCTACCCAAAGTATTTGTATTGTATTCATTCAAATATTTTTAATAATCATTTATAGTAATTGTTTTTAATATGGCCTTATATATAAACTACATATAATTATATTTGTGTCTATTAAACATTAACTTTTCAAGTTTGAACAAACTTAAAATATTAAACGACCCAATTTACGGATTTATTACTATTCCAAATTCGCTTATCTTCGATTTAATTCAACATAAATACTTTCAACGATTAAGAAGAATTACCCAAATGGGTATGTCTTATTTGGTTTATCCAGGTGCTCATCATACTAGATTTCATCATGCAATAGGATGTGTACACTTAATGCAGCAGGCTGTTAATGTACTTCGTTTTAAGGGAGTTACAATTTCTGAAGAAGAAGAAAAAGGACTTTATGCTGCTATTTTATTGCATGATATTGGTCATGGGCCTTTCTCTCATGCCATGGAGCATAGCATTGTTAATGATGTATCTCACGAAGACATTTCTTTGCTTTTTATGGAGCAATTAAATAAAGAATTTAACGGAAGTTTAACGCTTGCCATCCAAATTTTCAAAGGTAAATACCATAGAAAATTTATGTGTCAGCTTATTTCCGGACAATTGGATATGGACAGAGCAGATTATTTAAAGCGAGATAGTTTTTATACTGGAGTCGCAGAGGGTAATATAAATAGTGAACGATTAATTACGATGCTTCATGTTGTTAATGATGAATTAGTTGTTGAAGAAAAAGGAATTTATAGTGTCGAAAAATTTATTGTTGCAAGGCGTCTTATGTATTGGCAGGTTTATTTACACAAAACGGGCTTAGCTGCAGAACAATTATTGATTCGTGTTTTGAAGCGAGCTAAGGAATTACACAATAATGAAACAACGTTAGAAGCTAGTAAAGCACTATTGTTTTTTTTAGAGAATAAAATATCAATTGACAACTTTAACAATGAGACGCTAGATGTTTTTTCGCAATTAGATGATTACGATATTATTTCGGCTATGAAAAACTGGCAGCATCATAGTGATTTTGTACTCAGTCATTTAAGTAAAATGATCATTAATAGAGACTTATTAAAAGTCAAATTAAAAAAGAAAGTAATAAAAAAGCAAAATCTTGAAAAGCATATCCAAAACTTAATTAATGCTCATGATATAAATGAAGATGAAGCAAAATATTTTGTATTTACCGGAGAAATATCTAATCAAGCATATCAATTAAAACATCAAGGAATAAATATTTTGCACAAATCTGGAAAAATTGAAGATATAGTTAAGGCTTCAGACCAGCTCAACCTTAAGGCGTTATCTAAACCAGTAACTAAATATTACATATGTTATCCTAAAGAAACACTGTAGTTATTTTTTTAAAGTAAAAAAATAACTACGTAAAACGCCACACCAGTTTATAGAAAACAATAAGCATCTACACATAGAAAACTTTAGTACATTTTTCCTATTTTTGCGTCAATCAAACAAAAAACAAACTTTTCAGTGTGAAATTTACAGCACAACAAATAGCAGAAATATTAGAAGGAGATATTGTTGGCGATCCAAATATGGAAGTTTCAAGGTTATCTAAAATTGAAGAAGGGACTCAAGGTTCTCTAACATTTTTATCTAACCCAAAATATACGCCATACATATATTCTACAAAAGCTTCAGTCGCCATAGTTAACAAAAGCTTTATTCCTGAAAACGAAATTAATACCACATTAATCAAAGTTGAAGATGCTTATGCAGCGTTTTCTAAAGTACTTGAGTATTATAACATGGTTAAGCTTAACAAAGTAGGAATTGAACAACCTTCCTATATATCAGAATCTGCAATTCATGGTGATAACATCTATATTGGGGTATTCTCTTATATAGGAAAAAATGTTTCAATAGGAGATAACGTCAAGATTTTTCCAAATGCCTATATAGGTGATAATGTTACCATTGGAGATCATTCTATTGTGTTTTCTGGAGCCAAAATTTATTCAGATACAACTATAGGAAGCTCTTGTGTTATAAACTCTGGTGCAATCATTGGAGCCGATGGTTTTGGTTTCGCACCAAACCAAGATGGGAGTTATAGTAAAATACCTCAAATTGGGAACGTTATTTTAGAAAACCATGTTGATGTAGGAGCAGGAACGACTATAGATCGAGCGACTTTAGGATCAACAATAATAAGGAATGGTGTTAAATTAGATAATCAAATACAAATTGCACATAATGTAGAAATAGGTAAACACACAGTAATAGCTGCACAATCTGGTGTTGCTGGTTCAACCAAAATCGGAGAGTATTGTCAAATTGGTGGTCAAGTAGGTATTGCAGGACATATTACTATTGGTAACAATGTGAAAATTCAAGCACAATCTGGTATTGCTAGAAACGTAAAAGACAATGAAATTCTACAGGGATCGCCAGCATTAGCTTTAAGTGATTATAACAAATCATATGTGCATTTTAAAAATTTACCTAAGATTGTAAAAAATATTAATGATTTAGAAAAAAATAAATGGGAATAGTTAATACTGAAATAAAGCAAAAAACCATTAAGGGTGAAATCTCTTTAACAGGTGTCGGTTTACATACGGGAAAAGATGTTACTTTAACTTTTAAACCAGCTATTGCTAATTCCGGATTGGCCTTTAAACGAGTTGATTTAGAAGGTACACCAATTATTGAAGCTGATGCTAATTATGTTACTAACACACAAAGAGGTACTTGTTTAGAGAAAAACGGCGTAGCTATTCAAACTTCAGAGCACGTTCTTGCTGCATTAGTAGGATTAGATGTTGATAACGCTATTCTAGAATTGAATGCCTCTGAGCCTCCAATTATGGATGGGTCATCTAAGTTTTTTGTTGATGCTATTGAAAAAGCTGGTATTGTAGAACTCGATGCTTTTAGAGAAGAGTTTGTAATTACAGATATTGTCTCTTATACAGATGAAGAAACTGGGAGCGAAATTTTAGTAATGCCTTCTAAAGAATACCAAATAACTACCATGGTAGATTTTGGAACCAAAGTATTAGGTACCCAAAATGCTACTTTAAATAAAATTTCAGATTTCAAAAAGGATATTTCAAATTCGCGTACATTTAGTTTTTTACATGAAATTGAAATGCTTCTAGAGCACGGACTAATTAAAGGTGGTGATTTAAATAATGCGATTGTTTATGTAGACAAAGCATTATCTCCAGAAACTATGGATAAATTAAGAATTGCCTTTAATAAAGAGTCTATCGCCGTAAAACCAAACGGTATTTTAGATAATTTAACTTTACATCATCCAAATGAAGCAGCACGACATAAACTCCTTGATGTTTTAGGAGATTTAGCGCTTATAGGTACAAGAATCCGTGGAAAAGTAATAGCTAATAAACCTGGTCATTTTGTAAACACTCAATTCGCTAAAAAATTAGCTAAAATAATTAAAAACGAACGCCGCAATAATGTGCCAAATATAGATTTGAATCAACCTCCTCTAATGGATGTAAATCAAATTATGGCCATGTTACCTCATAGACAACCTTTTTTATTAATAGATAAAGTTTTTGAGCTTTCTGATAATTATGTTATCGCTACAAAAAATGTTACTATGAACGAACAGTTTTTTGCTGGTCACTTCCCAGGAGCTCCCGTTATGCCAGGTGTTCTAATTGTAGAAGCTATGGCGCAAACCGGTGGTATTTTAGTGCTTAATACGGTTCCAGATCCAGAAAATTACTTAACCTTTTTCATGAAGATGGATAATGTTAAGTTTAAACAAAAAGTAATGCCTGGAGATACATTAATATTTAAATGTACGTTAATAACTCCTATTCGTCGTGGTATATGCCACATGCAAGGTTATGCTTATGCCAATGGCAAACTATGTGCAGAAGCAGAACTAATGGCTCAAATCTCTAAAGTAAAAAAATAAATATGAACCAACCACTAGCATACGTTCACCCAGGTGCCAAAATCGCTAAAAATGTAGTAATAGAACCATTTACAACTATTAACAATAATGTAAAAATAGGAGAGGGGACTTGGATAGGTAGTAACGTAACCATTATGGAAGGTGCTCGTATTGGTAAAAATTGCAATATTTTTCCTGGCTCAGTTATTTCTGCTGTTCCTCAGGATTTAAAATATAATGATGAAGATACAACTGTAGAAATTGGTAATAATGTTACTATAAGAGAGTGTGTTACTATTAATAGAGGTACAACCGATAGAATGAAAACTGTTATTGGTGATAATTGTTTAATAATGGCGTATTGCCACATTGCTCACGATTGTATTGTTGGGAATAATTGTATTTTCTCTAATAACAGTACACTTGCTGGACATATAACAATAGGAGACCATGTTGTTTTAGCAGGAATGACTGCAGTACATCAATTTGTATCTGTAGGCAACCATGCCTTTGTTACTGGTGGATCTTTGGTTAGAAAAGATGTACCTCCTTTTGTAAAAGCGGCTCGTGAACCTTTATCCTATGTTGGTATAAATTCTGTTGGTTTAAGAAGGCGTGGGTTTACAACAGAAAAAATAAGAGAGATTCAGAATATTTTCAGAATACTCTATCAAAAGAATTATAACAATACCCAGGCCTCAGAAATTATTGAAGCAGAGATGGAAGCAACTCCAGAACGTGATGAGATCCTTCAATTTATTAAAAATTCACATAGAGGTATCATGAAAGGATATTTCAAATCAAATTAATTAACGATTACACAAAAAATATTTTATGGCAACTACAAGTGATATTAGGAATGGATTATGTATTAAATATAATAATGATATTTATAAAATAATAGAATTTTTACACGTAAAACCTGGTAAAGGTCCTGCATTTGTTAGAACAAAAATGAAAAGTGTTACTAGTGGTAAAGTTTTAGATAATACCTTTTCTGCTGGTCACAAACTAGAAGATGTACGCGTTGAAACCCATAAATTTCAATTTTTATATAATGATGGTGAGTATTATCATTTTATGAACACAGAAGATTACACGCAAATTCAATTAGTAGAATCTGCGTTAGATAATCCTGGTTTAATGAAAGAAGGGGAAGTTGTAACGGTTATTATTAATTCTGAAGACAATATGCCTCTTTCTGTAGAAATGCCTGCAAGTGTTATATTAGAAGTAACAGCAACAGAGCCAGGAGTAAAAGGAAACACAGCTACTAATGCAACAAAACCTGCAACTGTAGAAACAGGTGCAACTGTTAATGTTCCTTTATTTATTAATGAAGGTGACAAAATAAAGGTTGAAACAGATAAGGGAACTTATAAAGAGCGTGTAAAGGAATAATTTATAAATGAAATTTCCTCAACCACATACTTTAAAAGACATAGCACAATTAATTGATTGTACCTTTGTTGGTAATGATGATTTTTCTGTTCTTGGAATGAATGAAATTCATGTCGTAGAACCAGGAGATATTGTTTTTGTTGATCATCCTAAATATTACGATAAAGCACTTGATTCTGCTGCGACTATTATACTTATTAATAAAGAAGTTACATGTCCTCAGGGAAAAGCATTATTAATAAGTGATGATCCCTTTAGAGACTTTAACAAGCTTACAAATCATTTTAAACCATTCCAATCTAGCAATAGTCAAATATCCAGCAGTGCAACCATTGGTAAAAACTCAATAATTCAGCCCAATAGTTTTATTGGCCATAATGTTGTAATAGGTGATAATTGTGTTATTCATTCTAATGTAAGCATCTATGATGATGCCGTAATAGGAAACCATGTTACTATACATGCTGGATCTGTTTTAGGAGGAAATGCCTTCTATTACAAAAATAGACCAGAAGGCTTCGATCGCTTAAAATCCAGTGGACGTGTTGTTTTAGAAGATCATGTAGATATTGGTGCAGGATGCACAATAGATAGAGGTGTTACAGCAGATACTCGGATTAAAGAAGGCACAAAGATTGATAATTTAGTTCAAATAGGGCACGATACTGTTATTGGAAAGAAATGTTTAATAGCCTCACAAGTAGGAATAGCAGGTTGTGTTATTATTGAAGATGAAGTGACTATTTGGGGGCAAGTTGGGATAACAAGTGGGATCACCATTGGAAAAAAAGCCGTAATATCTGCAAAGGCAGGCGTTAGTAAATCGTTAGAAGGTGGCAAAAGTTATTTTGGAATACCAGCAGATGATTTTCGCTCAAAATATAAAGAAATTGCATCGATAAGAAAGATTCCCGAAATACTAGATAAATTAAAGAAACAAGACAAAAAATAGAGCTTAATATTTCTAAAAATAAAAAGTACGTTTTTACTTTAGAATTTTAATACAAAAAATTACATTTGCTCAATTAAATTAATAAAAGACAAATAATCTCCTATGAGTGTTTTAGTAAATAAAGATTCAAAAATTATAGTTCAAGGGTTTACAGGTAGTGAAGGTACATTTCACGCGAGTCAAATGATTGAATATGGAACCAATGTTGTTGGAGGTGTGACACCAGGAAAAGGTGGGCAAACACATTTAGACAAACCAGTTTTTAATACGGTTTTAGATGCTGTTAAAGAAGTTGGAGCAGATACAACTATTATTTTTGTACCACCTGCTTTTGCGGCAGATGCTATTATGGAAGCTGCGGATGCTGGTATTAAAGTTATTATTACAATTACAGAAGGTATTCCTGTTGCAGATATGATTACGGCGTCTAATTATATAAAAAATAAAGACTGTCGCTTAATTGGACCTAACTGCCCAGGTGTTATTACTCCAGAAGAAGCTAAAGTTGGTATTATGCCAGGTTTTGTTTTCAAAAAAGGCAAAGTAGGTATTGTTTCTAAATCTGGAACATTAACATATGAAGCTGCAGACCAAGTTGTAAAACAAGGATTAGGAATTACTACAGCAATAGGTATTGGTGGAGATCCAATTATAGGAACAACAACTAAAGAAGCCGTTGAGTTACTAATTAACGACCCAGAAACTGAAGCCGTTGTAATGATTGGGGAAATAGGAGGTCAATTAGAAGCAGATGCTGCAAATTGGTATAAAGAAAGTGGTAGTAAAAAGCCTGTAGTTGGTTTTATAGCCGGAGAAACAGCTCCTGCTGGTCGTACTATGGGGCATGCTGGTGCTATAGTTGGAGGAAGTGATGATACTGCCCAAGCTAAAAAGAAAATTATGAGAACTTGTGGAATTCATGTAGTTGATTCTCCTGCAGAAATAGGTAAGAAAATAGCAGAAGTATTAGGGTAACTTAATCTAAAAATTCTCCGACCTTTTGGGAGGGGTTTCCTATTACATCTCTCCTTTGGAGAGGTCAGAACTTCTTTTCCGGCAGTTCTGGGTGAGGCAATATAAAATATAAATCCGTTGACTTTTATTTGTTAACGGATTTTTTTGTGGAATAAAGTAAAATATAAGGTAACAAAATGATGGTCTTGTTGATATACTAGTATAAAGCTAAAAAACAGAGATCATGAAAGCACAAAAACTAATTTGGGGATTAATTATTATAGGAATATTTTTTAATAGCTGTTCGAAGGATGATGATGAAATAGAAGTTGTAGAAGCCACATCACAATATCCGATGAAATCGTTGATAGAAAGCGGGCATATGCAAGTTAACTATCAAAAAGTAAATAGTCCTAGTACCTTCGAGATGGGATACAAATTTAAAACATTTAAAAGCGGAAAAATTACAGCACTAGGTATTAGAGTACCGAATAATGAGACTTATCGAGCAACGTTGTGGAATGTAGAAACAGAAGCCATTTTAGCAACTGTAATGGTTGTTTCAAGTTCTGGACTTTTATCTTTCGAAGATATAGAACCCATAACTATCGACTCTGGAACAACATACTTCGTTTCTGTTAATACAAACGACTATTACCAATTTACTAATGCTGGAAATAACTTATTCCCTATAGAAATGGGAGATGTATTAATTTCTGGTTATGGGTCTAACTATGGTACAAGTCAAACATTACCAACTACATTCTCAGAAACATCTTATCTAGGAATGGTAGATATTAAGTTTGTAGCAAATAACTAATGCATATCTAAAATATAAAATAGGCAATATGAAAAATCCACCGACTATTATTAGCTGGTGGATTTTAATTTATGTGAAAATTATTTTATTATCTGTTTAAGGAACTCTGGTATATTCAATTGAAGTATCAAATCCATCAATATTTAATATAATAGTTTCTCCTTGCTCTGCAAGATTAGAAACATCAAAAAAAGTTGTGGCAGATATTGAGATTGGCTTCGTTAAGTTTTCTTTAATATTAAATTTTATACGTCTTTGCGTAGGCATACTTTCTAGTACCTCCCCGGAATCTACCAATATAACATCTTCAATTCTATCTTGAGTAGAAAGAATGCTAAACGTTATATTCAAACAATTACCATTAATCTCCGCAGATGTAATAGGTGAGGGCTTTAATTTTTTATAGAGTTTAGGGCTAATTATAGTCCCCTTTTCGCAATTTCTATCAGTGAATAACACTTTTTTATTGATGGCTTTTGTGTCAAAATCCGGACACGTATTTATTCCTGCAATGCCCCCAAATTCGCAAACTTTATTCTTTTTGCAATCATAAACAATAACAAAGCCATCTGCACAATTTAAGCAGTTATTTATTGAAAAAACGGTTTGCTGTTTATAATCATATTGTATGATTTCTAAGCCATTAGGATTAGGGTTATTAACCAATTCCTTTAACCATTCAACATTTTCAAGCGGATCTGCTGAGCATATTTTGGAAGAAGCATTATCATCATCAGTTTCATTACATCCAAAAAATGATATTAATAATAAAAGAAGAAATGTATATTTCATAGTGCTTGGGTTTAAACTTTACGATATAATTCAATTATTAGATGCAATCAACAAACAAAGGTTGCGTAAAAAAGGAATCTTTTGGTTATCATTTATAATATGATTTTATATCATTTTTTATATGATACAACATTGTATTTCCTATATTTGAATATCTAATTTATTAACGAACTTTAAGAACGAAAAACACGATATGTATAATTGTGTTTTTGTGTCAAATTAAAAATATCTAAATGAAATTATTACAAGGAAAAACAGCCATAGTTACAGGTGCTAGTCGTGGAATTGGTAAAGGAATTGCGAAAGTTTATGCAGAACAAGGTGCCAATGTAGCATTTACATATAGTTCTTCTGTAGAAGCTGCAAATGCATTAGAAGCAGAATTAAATGCCCTGGGCATAAAAGCAAAAGGATATCAAAGTAATGCAGCAAGTTTTGATGATGCTCAAAAACTAGCTGATGAAGTTGTTTCAGAATTTGGATCTATCGATATTTTAGTAAATAACGCAGGTATCACAAAGGATAACTTATTAATGCGTATTAGTGAAGAAGACTTTGATACCGTTATAGAAGTTAACTTAAAGTCTGTTTTTAATATGACAAAAGCAGTACAGAGAACTATGTTAAAACAACGTAAAGGTTCCATTATAAACATGAGTTCTGTAGTTGGAGTTAAAGGAAATGCCGGACAAACTAATTATGCAGCTTCAAAAGCAGGAATTATTGGGTTTTCTAAATCGGTTGCCTTAGAACTAGGTTCAAGAAACATAAGAAGTAATGTAGTTGCTCCAGGGTTTATTGAAACAGAAATGACAGCAAAGTTAGATGAAGAGATTGTTAAAGGATGGCGTGCTGGAATCCCTTTAAAACGCGGAGGAACACCAGAAGATATAGCAAATGTTTGTGTGTTTTTAGGCAGTGATATGAGTGCTTATGTAACGGGGCAGACTCTAAATGTTGATGGAGGTATGCTGACTTAAATTTTAGATTTACGAATCACGATTTTTGAATTCTAAAATCAGTAACCTTAAATGCAAACAGAAACTCTTATTTATATCATACTCGCTGGAATAGGAGCTATTTTATTAGCCTTATTCCAGTATTACAATAAAAAGAAAAGCATGTCTAAATTAAACATGCTTTTTTCTTTTTTAAGATTTCTTAGTATTTTTTCTATTCTTCTATTACTTATAAATCCAAAGTTTGAACAACTTAGTTTTTTTGTTGAAAAGCCTAACCTGGTGGTCGCTATAGATAACTCAAGTTCTATAAAACACCTAAATCAAGATACTCAAGCCATTAGTTTAGTTGAAAAATTATCCAATAATGATAAATTAAATGATAAATTCAATATAGATCTATATACATTTGGAGAATCACTTAAAGCTTCAGATTCAACTACTTTCTTTGAAAACCAAACAAATATAAATAATGCTTTTAAGCAATTATCTCAGATATACAGGCAAACTACAGCTCCTACAGTAATAATTTCAGACGGTAATCAAACCTATGGTAACGATTATCAATTTGCAACATCAACATACAAACAAAACATTTTTCCAATAATATTGGGAGATACCGTAACATATACCGATTTAAAAATCCAGCAATTAAATGTAAATAAGTATGCCTATTTAAAAAACAGATTCCCTATTGAAGCCATACTAGTCTACAATGGAAATAATGCTATAAGTTCTCGCTTTATAGTAACAAAGGGCAATGCAACTGTTTATTCTGAATCAATACGTTTTTCAAAAGAAAACAACTCTAAGATTGTTAACTTTACATTGCCAGCAAATGGAGTTGGTGTGAGTAGCTATAGAGCAACAATTGTTCCTATAGACCATGAAAAAAACAAGATTAATAACTCTAAAAACTTTGCCGTAGAAGTTATCGATCAGAAAACAAAAATTGCTATTGTAAGTGATTTTCCACATCCAGATTTAGGAACTTTTAAAAAAAGCATAGAAAGTAATGAGCAACGCTCAGTTACATTTTTAAACTCAAAAGAAATTTTGAATCAAATAAATGATTTTCAATTAATTATAATTAATCAGCCAAATTATAAGTTTAAGGAATTATTTGATATTTTAAAAAAAGATAATAAGAACTATTTTACTATTATAGGAACAAAATCTGATTTAAATTTTATAAATAATAATAAACTAGGATTCACATACGAAATAACAAATCAAACCGAAAGTTATCAAGCAGAGTTGAATACCAATTACACACCTTTTATAGTTGATGATATTAATTTTGAATTATTCCCTCCTTTAAATTCAAATTACGGATTAGTATCATTTACAATACCATTCGAGTCTATTTTAAATAAAAGCATCAATGGAATTTCGACAAATGAACCGTTATTAGTAACCTATGAAACCAATGGTAGGAGAGAAGGTGTTCTATTTGGTGAAAACATTTGGCAATGGAGAGCACAGAGCTACATTAACAATAAATCATTTAATCAATTTGATGACTTTATAGGAAAACTTGTCCAGTACCTAGCTTCAAACAAAAGAAAAGATCGATTAAATATTGATTATGAATCTTTTTATAATGGCAGTAGTAATATTATAATAAAAGCTGAATTTTTCGATAAAAACTACATTTTCGACGCGCGAGAAACACTTAACATTTCAGTAACAGATGAAACCTCAAAAGAAACCAAAACATTTCCGCTTATTCTTAAAAACAATAACTTTCAAGTAGATTTAAGTAGTTTACCACCTTCAGAATATAATTTTACGGTAAGTGCAACCAATGATAAAGTATCTAAATCTGGGAGCTTTCAGGTTTTAGAATATAATGTAGAACAACAATTTTTAAATGCCAATGTAACAAAGTTGCAACAGTTAGCTACTAACAGTGAGGGTAAAAGTTATTTTATTGACAATACAGAAAGCTTAATAAACGATTTATTAAATGACAATCGTTTTGTATCCATTCAAAAAAGCCATAAAAATATCATACCTTTGATAGATTGGAAATATCTACTCATTATACTAGCTTTAAGCTTGGGTTTAGAGTGGTTTATTAGAAAATATAACGGATTAATTTAAATAAAAATAATAATGGAAAAATTACCAAAAATTGCATTACCCGCAATTATTGCTACAATAGTACTTGTTGTAATATTAGCAAAATCTGCTGTAACTATAGATTCTGGTGAAGCAGGTGTCTTGTTTAAGACCTTTGGAGAAGGAGTTGTAACTAGTGAGCCACCAATGGCAGAAGGATTTCATATAGTAGCACCTTGGAATAAGGTTTATGTTTATGAAGTACGTCAACAAGAACTTTTTGAAAAAATGAAAGTACTATCTTCAAATGGATTAGAAATTCAAATTGATGCTTCAGCTTGGTACGAGCCTGTTTATAAAGACCTTGGTAATTTACACCAGTCTCTTGGGCAGAACTATTTGCAACGCGTTATACAGCCAGCCATTCGTTCTGCTGCGCGAAGTGTTGTTGGACGTTACACCCCAGAACAACTATATTCAAGTAAACGTGACGCTATTCAAGATGAAATTTACGAAGAAACCAAAAAGATATTGGAAAAGCAATATGTCCAATTAAATGAAGTATTAGTTAGAGATGTTACATTGCCCAATACAATTAAAGATGCTATCGAACGTAAATTAAAGCAAGAACAAGAATCTCTAGAATATGAATTTAGATTGGTTACTGCTGCTAAAGAAGCGGAGAAAGTAATTATTGAAGCTGAAGGAAAAGCAGAATCAAACAGAATTTTAAGCGCGTCTTTAACAGATAAAATTTTACAAGATAAAGGTATTGATGCCACTATGAAATTAGCAGAATCTCCAAATAGCAAGGTGATTGTTATTGGTTCTGGCGATAGCGGATTACCTATTATACTTGGGAATCAATAAAAATAATCTTCTCAATAATTATAAACAGTAATTACACTTTTATGTAGTTACTGTTTTTTTATTAAAAAGACTTCGGAAATAACAGCTAATTCATCAGAAGTCAGCGAGGAAGTTTCCTTTAATTTCTTCACAAAAACGGGAACTTCTTCTTTACTTGCCGGGCATCCTAAATTTTGACCGTTAGCATCAAAAGAATCTACTAAGAGTTCTCCTTTATTATTAAAAATCAACCAAAACGGAATACCTGATTTGTCTCCCTTATACTGTTTTAGTATATCCTCAGCTCCCACATTTTCTAAATGTTTGTTTTTTTTAGACTCTTTGACTACCAAGTGCTCAATAACATAATTTTTATCAAACAAATCTTTACATCTAGAATCATTCATCTTTTCATCCATTTTTTTACACCATCCACACCAAGACGCATGAAAAATCACAAAAACATTTTTATTACCATCTTTAGCATGCAAACTTGCACTTTTAAGAATTTTTTCGGCACTTTCTTGAGCAAAAGTATCATTATGACTAATAAAAAAAATAGCTATACAAAGTAAAATGGATTTTAATTTCATAATTATGCATTAGATTAATTTATTCGTTAAAATTAAATAAATTTTAAAGTCTATTTAATAATAATAATTAAATTTTCAAACTATAATTTGGAACTATAACTATAAATTATAGATATTTGCAGAAATAAAAGAAAACATGAAATTTATTCAATTACATCACCATTTTCATATTTGCTCTCAAGCGAACTGAAAATGTATTGAATAAAATCAACATATTTTTAAAACCCGTTTGAGACAATCAAACGGGTTTTTTAATTTAAATTCCAAAATTGATTGTTTCAAACTCATAAAAACAACAAAATGAGTAAATTAAGAATTGCAGTACAAAAATCGGGTCGTTTAAATGAAGATTCGATGAGAATTTTAAAAGATATTGGTATTTCTATCGATAATGGAAAAGATCAATTAAAAGCATCAGCCAGAAACTTTCCTGTAGAAGTATTTTACTTAAGAAACGGAGACATTCCTCAATATCTAAAGGATGGGGTAGTAGATGCGGCTATTATTGGTGAAAATGTTCTAATAGAAAAAGGTAACGGTATTCGAGTTGCTGAAAAATTAGGATTCTCTACTTGCAGAGTTTGTATTGCAGTACCAAAGTCTGTAGACTATAAAGGGATACAAGATTTAGAAGGAAAGCGTATTGCTACCTCTTATCCAAACACCGTTAAAAGTTATTTAGAAAAGAATAACATTTCTGCTAATCTTCATATTATCAATGGATCGGTAGAAATTGCGCCAAATATTGGACTAGCCGACGCCATATGCGATATCGTTTCCAGTGGTAGCACCTTATTTAAGAACAACTTAAAAGAGGTAGAAATGATCTTAAAATCGGAAGCAGTATTAGCTGTTTCTCCACTTCTTAACGAAGAAAAACAGGCCATTCTTGATAAGATTCAGTTTAGAATTCAATCTGTATTAAAAGGGCGCCAATCTAAGTATATTTTATTGAATGCACCGAATGAAAAAATTCAAGATATCATTAATGTACTTCCTGGTATGAAGAGTCCAACAGTTTTACCGTTAGCACAAGAAGGTTGGAGTTCTGTTCACTCAGTTATAAATAAAAATGAATTTTGGGATGTTATTGATGAATTAAAGAATAACGGTGCTGAAGGTATTTTAGTTTGTCCTATTGAAAAAATGGTTCTTTAATGCTGAACTTGTTTCAGTATCTTTTAAATTGATACGATATGCAAATTATAGACAATCCAAATAAAAGCAGCTGGACAACCATATTAAAACGTCCTACACAGACAGTCGACGATATAGAGACCACTGTGAATAAGATATTCAATGACGTACGCCAAAAAGGAGACGAGGCTATTAAAGACTATACGTCTCGTTTTGACGGTGTTGATTTACAATCAAATATAGTTACCAAAGAAGAAATTGAAGACGCTATTAAAAATGTCCCTGAGAAGCTTCAAAACGCCATTAAAAAGGCTAAGAAAAATATTGAAGCATTTCATGTAGCCCAAAAGACTTCTAAAGTAGACATTGAAACGACCAACGGTGTACAATGCTGGCAGGAAAAACGCCCCATTGTAAAAGTAGGCCTATATATCCCTGGAGGCACAGCACCTTTATTTTCAACTGTTTTAATGCTAGCAGTTCCTGCTCAAATTGCAGGTTGTGAAGAAATTGTGTTATGTTCTCCTCCAAATAAAGAAGGTAAATTAGCTCCAGAAATTCTTTTTGCTGCGCAGCTTTGTGGCGTTACAAAAATCATTAAAGTAGGAGGGATACAAGCCATTGCAGGATTAACTTTTGGAACCGAAACGATTCCACAAGTCTATAAAATTTTTGGACCAGGAAATCAATTTGTTACTGTTGCAAAACAACTCGCTACAAAATTTGGAGTAGCTATAGATATGCCCGCAGGACCAAGTGAATTATTAGTAGTTGCAGACCATAGTGCCAATGCAACATACATTGCTTCAGATTTATTGAGTCAAGCAGAACACGGTACAGATAGTCAGGTTATTCTAGTTTCTACTTCTAAAAATTTAATTAGTGCCGTTTCAGATGAAGTCGAAAAACAAATTAAGGAACTACCAAGACAAGCCATTGCAGAAAAAGCCATTGTGAACTCTAAACTAATCTATATAGAAAACAATGAATTAGCTCTTGATTTAATCAATGAATACGGACCAGAACATTTTATTATATGCACAAAAAATGAGGATTTCTATGTAAATGGGATAGCAAATGCAGGCTCTATTTTTATAGGTGATTACACACCAGAAAGTGCAGGTGACTATGCTTCTGGAACAAATCATACACTGCCAACAAATGGATTCTCTAAAGCTTATTCTGGAGTAAATCTAGATAGTTTTTTAAAGAGTATGACCTTTCAAAAGATATCGAAAGACGGCTTATTAAACATCGGTGAAACCATAGAATTAATGGCAGAAGCCGAAGGTTTACAAGCACATAAAAACGCAGTGTCAATTAGATTAAAGGATTTAAAATAATTTTGTCATTCCTGCGATATGTACTGAACTTGTTTCAGTAAGACAGAAACCTCATGAACTAAGTTCATAAAATAACTATGAAAACAACAAATTTCAATATAGACAAGTTAACACGTGCTACCGTTAAGGCTCTAAAACCTTATTCGTCTGCGAGGGATGAATTTCAAGGTAATAGTGATGCTATGGTGTTTTTGGATGCCAATGAAAACCCCTTTAACAATGGCGTAAACCGTTATCCGGATCCACAACAAGGGGACTTGAAGACGATGCTTTCTGAAATAAAAAATATTAATTCTAAAAACATTCTCTTAGGAAATGGAAGCGATGAGGTCCTCGACCTCATTTTCAGAGCATTTTGCGAGCCAAACAAAGATAATATTATCATATTACCACCAACGTATGGTATGTATAGTGTATTAGCAAATATTAATGCAGTCGGTATTAAAGAAGTGCAGCTATCAAACAGTTTTCAGCCACAAGTTGAAACCATATTAAATGTAGTAGATGAAAGTAGTAAAATTCTTTTCTTATGTTCACCAAACAACCCTACAGGTAATAGCTTTTCAAACCAATCAATAGAAGAATTATTAAATAAATTTGAAGGGATTGTTGTTATTGATGAAGCTTATATCGATTTTTCTAAAGAAGATAGTTGGATAGATCGCTTAGAGGAATTTCCAAACTTGGTCGTCACTCAAACGTTGTCTAAAGCTTACGGAATGGCAGGAATTAGGCTGGGAATCTGCTATGCATCAACAGAGATTATTTCTATTTTAAATAGAATAAAGCCGCCATATAATGTTAATGAACTAACGCAGCAAAAAGCCATTAAACAATTAAGCATCAAGGGTTTAGCGGTAAATCAAATCAATAGTATTTTAGAAGAGCGTACACTGTTAATATCAGCATTAGAATCTGTTAGCTATATTTCAAAAATCTACCCATCTGATGCCAATTTTGTTTTAGTAAAAGTTGATGATGCGGTAAAACGTTATGATCAGCTAATAGACAAAGGGATTGTTATAAGAAACAGAACCACGCAACCAGGATGTGAGAATTGTTTAAGATTAACCGTTGGGACATCTGAAGAGAACAAGATATTAATAAACACTTTAAAATCAATATAATGCAAAAGGTCCTTTTTATAGATCGTGATGGCACTATTATCAGAGAACCCGCTGATGAGCAAATAGATTCATTAGATAAATTAGAATTCTACCCTAAAGTATTTCAATATTTAGGTAAAATAGCTAAAGAATTAGACTATGAAATCGTCATGGTTACAAATCAAGATGGATTAGGAACGGAAGCGTTTCCAGAAACTGATTTTTGGCCTATTCATAATTTCATTATTAAATGTTTTGAAGACCAAGGCATTGTTTTTAAAGAACAGTTTATAGACAGAACCTTTGCAAAAGACAATGCGCCAACAAGAAAACCTAATACAGGGTTACTAACAAAGTATTTTTCTGATGATTACGACCTGGAAAGCTCGTTTGTAATAGGCGATAGGCTTACAGACATAGAATTAGCAAAAAATTTAGGAGCTAAAGGTATTTTCATAAATGATGAAACTCATTTAGGAACCGATGAAATTACTGTAAAAAGAGAGCAGTTAGATCCATATATCGCATTAGAAAGCAATGATTGGGAGGCCATCTATACCTTCTTGAAAACCAGCGCCCGTACAGGAGAAATTATTAGAAATACTAATGAAACCAAGATAGCCATTCAGGTAAATCTGGATGGAACGGGTAAAAGTGATATTAATACCGGTCTTGCCTTTTTTGATCATATGTTAGATCAAATAGCGCGTCACGGACAATTAGACCTTAACATAAAAGTTGATGGTGATTTGGAAGTTGATGAACATCACACGATTGAAGATACTGCCATTACACTAGGCGAGTTATTTAACACCGCTTTGGGTAATAAACTTGGCATTGAACGCTATGGGTTTTGTTTACCTATGGACGATTGTTATGCACAAGCAGCTATTGATTTTGGTGGAAGAAACTGGCTTGTTTGGGAAGCAGATTTTAAGCGTGAAATGATTGGCAAAATGCCAACAGAAATGTTTTACCATTTCTTTAAATCGTTTACAGATGGTGCTAAATGTAATTTAAACATTAAAGCCGAAGGGCAAAACGAACATCATAAAATAGAGGCCATTTTTAAAGCATTTGCAAAAGCTATAAAGATGGCAGTAAAGCGTGATGTTGAGAAAATGATTTTACCAAGCACAAAAGGAGTTTTATAAATCATAAAAAATTAAATCCCAAAAAGAACTAATTAAAGCAAAATTAAAGATTTGAAACTTGTAATTATTAATTACGGAGCAGGAAACATTAAAAGCATTCAATTTGCCTTTAAACGTTTAGGAATTGATGCCATTTTATCAAACGATCCCGATGAAATTTTGGCAGCAGATAAAATTATTTTCCCTGGTGTTGGAGAAGCAAGTTCAGCAATGGCTATGTTACAAAACAGTGGATTAAACAAACTCATCCCTACCTTAAAACAGCCCGTTTTAGGCATTTGCCTAGGCATGCAGTTACTATGTGAATCGACCGAAGAAGGAAACACTAAAGGTCTTGGAATATTTAGAACTAAAGTAAAACGTTTTACAAATGATGTAAAAGTCCCTCAAATGGGATGGAATGTTATTAAAGACTTAAAATCTGATTTGTTTTCTGGAATTAAAGAAAATGAATATATGTATTTAGTACATAGTTATTATGCAGAACATTGTGGTGAAACTATTGCAAAAACGGATTATGGTATTAATTATGCCTCAGCTTTACAGCACGATAATTTTTATGGTGTGCAATTTCACCCAGAAAAGAGTAGTTTAGCAGGAGCAAAAATTTTACAAAATTTTTTAGATTTATGATTTTTAGATTGATAAAATAAAAGAAGTAGTTAAAAATATTTGATATGTCACAACTGAGCATTCCTGAATAACAAAATATATTTTGTTATGAAAGTAGCAAGTATAGCTTGTCGAAGTGTCTCTGTTAAAAAATAAGTATTAATTAAAAAATTCCTGACTTTTCAGGAAATGTTATGAGAATTATACCAGCAATAGATATAATAGACGGAAAATGTGTTCGATTAACCAAAGGAGATTACGGCACTAAAAAAGTATATAATGAAAATCCTTTGGAAGTTGCCAAGATGTTTGAAGCTTCTGGCATCCAACATTTACACTTAGTAGATTTAGATGGTGCTAAGGCAAAACATATTGTAAACTATAAAGTACTTGAGCAAATAGCATCTAAAACTAGTCTTAAGATTGATTTTGGTGGCGGATTAAAAACAAACGAAGATCTACACATTGCTTTTAATTCTGGTGCAAAACAGATTACAGGAGGCAGTATTGCTGTTAAAGATCCAGAAACTTTTGAAGGTTGGATTAATAAATATGGCGCCGAAAAAATCATTCTAGGGGCAGATAGTAACAATGGAAAAGTCTCGATTAGTGGTTGGATGGAGCAAAGTAAAGAAGATGTCATTCCGTTTATTAAATCATATCAAAAGAAAAGTATAAAATATGTTATTTGTACAGATATTTCAAAAGATGGGATGCTTGAAGGCCCATCCATAGAATTGTATAAACAAATCATTTCAGAATGCTCAAATAGTAGTAGTGATCAATCGATAAAGTTAATAGCTTCTGGTGGGATATCATCTATTGAAGAATTGCCAGTCTTAAAAGAAATTGGTTGTGAAGGGGTTATTATTGGCAAAGCCATATACGAAAATAGAATAAGCCTATTCGAACTAGAAAAATTTGTGTAAAAAGGAAATAGAAGTGCTATAAATGTCACACTGAGCATTCCTGAATAACAAAATATATTTTGTTATGAAAGTAGCAAGTATAGCTTGTCGAAGTGTCTCATTCAAATAAAATTATAATTAATTAAGATTCCTGCTTTCGCAGGAAAAACAACTATGTTAACAAAAAGAATCATACCCTGCTTAGACATTAAAGATGGGAGAACAGTTAAAGGTGTCAATTTTGTTGATTTACGTGATGCTGGAGATCCAGTAGAACTGGCAAAACAATATGCAGACATTGGAGCAGATGAATTAGTGTTTCTTGATATTTCGGCAACACTTGAAGATCGTGCAACCACCTTAGATATGGTATTACATGTAGCAGAACAAGTAAATATTCCTTTTACAGTTGGAGGAGGCATATCTTCTGTAGAAGATGTCGATGCCCTGTTACAATGTGGAGCAGATAAAGTGTCGATAAATTCATCAGCTGTTAAAAGACCAGATTTGGTCAATGAATTATCGGATAAATTTGGAAGTCAATGTGTTGTTGTTGCCATAGATGCCAAAGAAGTTGATGGACAATGGAAAGTATATTTAGCAGGTGGAAGTATTCCCACCGAAATTGATTTATTTGAATGGGCAAAAGAAGTTGAAGAACGTGGTGCAGGAGAAATTTTGTTTACATCAATGAACCATGATGGTACTAAAAATGGATTTGCGAATAAAGCTTTAGCCAGATTATCTGAAGAATTAAATATTCCAATTATAGCCTCTGGCGGTGCTGGAAACATACAACATTTTATAGATACCTTTAAAGAAGGAAAATCTGATGCAGCCTTGGCAGCTAGTGTGTTTCATTTTGGTGAAATACCAATTCCAGACTTAAAAAAAGATTTAAAAGCAAATAATATTGAAGTACGACTATAATCCCCTTGCCCCAAAGGAGAATTTATTACGAGTAAAAAATTAAAGTTATGATAAATAAAAAAGATATAAATATTATTTCTCCCCCTTGGGGGGAGTTAGAGGGGGCTCTCGTCCCAGCAATCATACAAGACGCTACAACAAAAAATGTATTAATGTTAGGCTATATGAACGAAGAAGCCTATCAAAAAACAATTGAAACCAAGCAGGTTACTTTTTTTAGTAGAAGCAAGCAACGTTTATGGACTAAAGGTGAGGAAAGTGGAAATTTTCTAAATCTAGTTGATATAAAAAATGATTGCGATAACGACACCCTTTTAATACAAGTGAATCCTGTAGGTCCTACATGCCACAAAGGAACAGATACCTGTTGGAAAACCGAGAATACATCAACTTACGGTTTTTTCTCTACTTTAGAAGATGTTATTACAGAGCGTGTTTCAAATAAAAACACTAAAAAATCGTATGTAGCAAGCTTATTTGACAAAGGTATCAATAAAGTAGCTCAAAAAGTAGGAGAGGAGGCCGTAGAGACCGTTATTGAAGCTATGGACAACAATGATGATCTGTTTTTATATGAATCTGCAGATTTATTATTTCACTATTTAATGCTGTTGCAAGCTAAAGGATTTACATTAAAAGACATAGAGAAAGAATTAAAAGGAAGACACAAATAATTAAAATTTATTATATTTACTCTATAATTTAAATTATTGCACCCATGAACCTACAAAAAACAATCCTATCGTTATTATTTTTCATAATAGCCTCATCAGTTACATTTGCTCAGCAAGATGTTGATAGCCAGATAAATGACTTGATTAAGAAAGATAATGTTATGTTGACAGAAAATGATAAATCATTAAAACTAACAGAGGAACAAACATTAAAACTTAAGGAAGCTTATAAAAAACTCGTTCTTTTTGAAAATGACTTACCTAGATCAAAGAAAAAAAAAAAAGAAGCATACAGAGAAGCTATGACACCTATACTTAGCGAAACAATGGCTTATAAAAGAAGTTTATTAACTTCAAAACAATTAGCTGCTTACAATGCTTACGATGCTAGATAGCATTCATTAATTAAAAATATTAATAAGAGGCTGTCTGAAAAGTGGTTAATCTTGTCATCCAGAGCAACGCGAAGAATTTTATTTCACTCATAATCAGAGTCATATATTTTAAAGAGATTCTTCATTCCATTCAGAATGACACTTTTTAGACAGCCTCTTTGTTTTATAAATCATAATCTTTTTTCTGTTTTATTACGTAAATTATTTATTGATAACCCCAAACTCTATTAATTAATGAGAGCTTATTTTAATATAAAAAGGAACACACTTCTTTTTTGTTTAACACTTTGCATGTATTCTTGCTTTGAAGATTCAGAAGACTTACAAATCTTTGTCAATTCAGAATTAAGCCCCACAGATTCTAATAACCCTAATCCTTTTATGGGTGCTATGCCTCCTATAGAAACCATGTCTTATAATGAAATTCCAACGCAAAAATATATCATAGAGTTAGAAAGGTGGGACATTCCAAATGATAGAAAAGATCCTGAAAAGACAACTGATAATATTCAAAAAGCTATCGATTGGGCCGTGTCAGAAGGGTACGGACAGATTTGTTTGCCTGAAGGTCATTATTTGATTGGTAAGTATGGTAATGATATTTATCAGGCTGGTATAGAACTAAAAAGCAATATGGCATTTTTATTAGATCAAAATACTATTATAGAAATGGCTCCTAATAACAAGTGGAATTACTGTGCTATTGCAGTAACAGAAAAGGCTCATGTGGTTATTTCTGGAGGAACTATTTTAGGAGACAAAGAAAACCATGAGTACACACCTAGAAAAAATGATGGATCAACGGTTCATGATGAAGGCCATTTAATTTGTATTCAGAATGAAAGTGAATATGTAACTGTAGAGAATGTCACTTTAGGAAAAGCAAATGGAGATGCTATTCTTTTAGTAGGTCAAAAGGGCGCAGGTTCTTCAGTAAAACATATTGATATTAGAAGGAATAATATGGTTGATAACCGCAGACAAGGGGTTTCAATTGTTGGTGGTACAGATATTTTAATAGAAAACAACGAAATTCATCATACCAAAGGCACCTCTCCTCAATTTGGAATTGATGTAGAAAGCTTAAGCTATAACAGTCAAGATATAACCATAAGAAATAATTATTTTCACCATAACCGAGGAGGCGATATTGTGAATACAGATGGAAAAAATGTAATTATTGAAAACAATATTTTACTGCAAGGAGAAGAAAGTCAATATATTGATGGACCTATAGTTTATTGGAAAAAGGGAGACCTAACTATTAGAAATAACAATATTACCATGACTACAGTTTCAGTTAACAACTGGAATGGTATTATAATGTACTCTAACGATAGTCCAAAAACAAACCCAGCTACAACTTATATTTATGATAACACCTGTAACAACTGTGGGTTTTACATGTATAAAGGAGCCGATTTAGTAGTCAGGGATAATTATCTCAAAAATGGACATCTGGTATTTAAAGAAATGACAAATCTAACATTAGAAAATAATAAGGTAGAACATCCACAAAAGTGCTGGGCATATCGTTTTCTGGAAGTTTCAGGAAGCGCTAGTGGCAATACATATAATGGAGAAGCTTTCGATATTCCATTACAGCCAAATACACCTTGGGATGGATGCTGGATAAACTAAACCATTATTCCTGTCTACCAACAGTTACAGTGTATCCACAAATATTGCTCCCTAAACAGTAATATAATAATATTAAAGAAAAAGCTACATCGTGATGATATGTTAATAGTATCTATCAGGTAGAAACCCCTTTTGAGCAGGTTGTTCCCTCCTAAATAGATGATTATAAGATTTAAAAAAGGGCCTAAGGTGCTCGTTAAGAAATGACCATCAGGCAAGCCCTGACCCTTCGTAAATATTAAATCAATGATTTTCAAGTGTTTGTCATTTCGACAGAGTGAAGAATGAGCCTTTCGACTTTAGTTTATGCTGAGCGTAGTCGAAGTACTCAAGATAAACTTTCGAGAAATCTCATAAGGATGAAATTCCTCCTCAATAGCTACGCTATATACGTTCAAGTAAAATATATTTTATATTGAAGATACCTAGCGAAGCTTAACGAAATGCTATTAAAAACTATGGTTTAATAATGTCTTCGACTTTAGTTTATACTGAGCATAGCCTAAGTACTCAGACTGACATTTAGCTACCAATAGGCAGGCCCAAGGCTTAGCCTCGAAGATTAATTAGTAAGTTAGCTTATAAAAGCCACCCTTTTGCTTTAGATTTTCTGGAAAACCCAAGAAAAACAAATGCAAAAACTAGTATCATAATAGTCATGACTAAATTTATGATCTGGCCACTAATAAAAGCATATCCCATTTGGATAATAACTGCGATTAATGAAATCATCCAAAAAAGTGTGGCCCATTTCTTTCTTAATAAAAGCCCAATAGCGCCAATAACACCCGCAAAAACTGTAATGGCGAATGAGGCAGTAATCCATGATGGAGCACTTGCTGCTATTTCAAGTTCTTCAGTCGAAAATGAATTACGATATCTTTCTATATTATAAGCTTGTCCTAATTATCCATCTACACCGAGACCATTCCAAATAAGAACAATAACACTTACTATCCAGAACTAAACAGGTGGTTTATTAGTTGATGTTTTAGTCATAATTATGAGTGTTTAGTTAGTTAATTAGATATACAAGTTATAAATTTTTTGTCACAATTAATAAACAACGTATTTTTCGAATCAGATTTAATATTAAAAAATGAAAAAATATTTTTACGTTTTTACTATCCAATATTTAGGATATCGTTTTCACGGTTGGCAGAAGCAACCTAATGTAAAAACGCTACACTTGATGGTAGACAGAACCTTAAATTTTATTCTCGAAGGCAAGCGGTTTAAGAGTTTAAGTTCTGGGAGAACTGATGCGATGGTATCTGCTGAAAATGCTGCCTTTGAGTTGTTTCTATTTGAACCAATTGAAGATGAAGACGCTTTTTTAGATCTGTTTAATCACAACCTACCACAAGATATAAGAGCAACCAGTATACGGGAAGTAGACGCTGAATTCAATATAATAAATCACTCAAAAATTAAAGAGTATCTCTATTTATTTACCTGTGGCGAGAAATGCCACCCGTTTTGTGCGCCAATAATGACGACTATCCTTGACAATCTGGACATCAACCTTATGAAGCAAGGTGCAAAACTTTTTCAAGGAGAGCACTACTTTAAATCTTACTGTTATAAACCTACAGACCATGGTATTTACAATAGAGAAATCCTATTATGTGAGTTAGTAGAAAACACCATGTATTCAGCCAATTATTTCCCTAAAAACACCTATTTATTAAGAGTGAGAGGTAAAGGATTTATGCGAAATCAGATACGATTAATGATGGGAACACTAATCGATTTGGGAAAAGGTAAATTATCTATAGAAGACATAAAAACAAGCCTATTGCCCAGTAGTGAAACAAAAATGGCGTATATAGCTCCAGCATCAGGGCTAATTCTTAACAAGATTGAATTTGAATAATAAAGTGATTTTTGTAATTTACCTCACATTATTTAAATGATTAGCCTAATTTTAACATTAATAATCAACTTTCAAAAGACGCAATAAGCATGAGTGTAACAGTTCCAAAAGAAACATTAGATTTTTTCAGAAAATTAGAAAAAAACAACAATAGAGATTGGTTTAATGAACGAAAGAAAGAATTCAAAAGCATAGAAGCAGAAGTTAAACAAGTCTACAACACAATTTTCAATGCTCTTAATACACATGATGAAATCGATAAGGTAAAAATGTTTAGAATTTATAGAGATGTGCGTTTTTCAAAAAACAAAGATCCTTATAAAACACATTTTGGTGGTTCGTTTCATAGAACCAAGCCAAGATTAAGAGGCGGATATTATCTTCATATTCAACCCAATAATGAAAGTTTTATTGCTACGGGTTTTTGGGAACCAGCTCCAGCCGATTTATTACGAATTAGAAAAGAATTTGAAATGGATGATAGTGAAATTCGTGAAATCTTAGCAAATAAAAAGTTTAATAGTGTGTGGGGTGACACATTTGTTGGAGACGAGGTGAAAACTGCCCCAAAAGGTTTTAATAAAGAGCATAAAGCCATTGATCTTATAAAAAAGAAGCAATATATATTTACTAAGAAGTATACAGACAAAGAAGTTTTAGATACTAATTTTATAAAAGATGTAAACGAATCATTTAAGGCTATTAGACCTTATTTTGATTACATGAGCGATGTACTTACTACAGATTTAAATGGCGTGTCTTTAATTTAGGCTTGCGTTTGGTGTGGAAAAGTTCAAATTCAAGCGTTATCAATTGTTAGACTTTGCAAAAGCCGTGGTAATCTGTTTATATTTTTAGTTTAAATTCAAAAGATTACCGCGTCGATTCTCTCCTCGTAATGACAGAGTTCGTTTGAACTTTTTAGATTGATTACTTAAAACTAAACAGCAGCAAGCAATTCCGGGTTTTCTAAAAGTTGAATATTACTAAGTAAGCGTTCTTTAACAATACGCATCATTCGTTTATTTAAAGCAGACGAGTTTTGTATATATAATTGATATTCTTCAACTGTGAACTGTCCAATAATCATTCCTTTTAAAGAATTTCTAAACTTCATATCTTTTTGAATCGCATTTTCAATATAAATAATGCGCTTTTCGGTAGACAAATCATAAAAAACCGATTTATGTTTTACTACATAATTTTTAAAAACAGCAATTAATAAGTCACTTTGTAACTTTACAATAGGTCTTAAAACCAGGTTTTGAAAACGCTCATCGCTAGTCATGGTATCGTTAATAGTTGTAGAAGGTACTTCCGGGCGGATACTTTTAAGGTTAAATTGTCTGGTGTTCATAATTTAGTTTTTCATAAAAGTATAGATTATAGGGACTTAAAACGTATCACCAAATTTATAATTGTTAACGAGTTTATTAACAACAAGGCTGAAAATGAATATTTTTCAGCCTTGATTAGAGTTTTAAACCTGGCTTAAACCACCATCAACCGCTAGGTCTATACCATTTACATAAGAAGCATCATCAGAAGCCAAAAACAAAGCAGTTTTTGCGATTTCTTCAGGAACTCCAAAACGCCCCAGAGGTACCATAGCAGCAAAGTTTTTTTCGTTTTCTTCCAATACCTCTTCAGGTAAACCTAATTTTCCATAGATAGGGGTATCAATAGGTCCTGGAGCAATCGTATTGACACGAATTCCTCTGGATTTCACTTCAGAGGTTAACACCTTTGAATAAGCACGTAATGCCCCTTTACTGGCAGAATATACACTAAAACCATCGAATACTTTGTCCTTCACAATGGAACCAGTAAATAATATACTTCCACCATCATTTATATGAGGTAAAGCTTCTTTTGTAGCTAAAATAGGTCCTCTAACATTAGTATTAAAAACCTCATCATAATGATTTGTTGTAACCTCTGTAGTTGGCGCCACAGGAGCTATTCCAGCATTAAGGAATAATATATCAATATTTCCGTAAGCATTGGTGGCTTCTTTAATAAGCTTGACATTATCTTCGGGGTTTGATACATCAGCCAGAACAGTTATAAAATCTCCTTCTAGTATTTCTGCTACTTCATTTAAAGCTTCTTGTCGTCTTCCAGAGATAACAACTTTAGCACCTTCCTCTAAAAATAATTTGGCAGTAGCCAAGCCAATTCCACTATTTGCGCCAGTAATAACGGCGACTTTGTTTTTTAGTTTACTCATAGTTATATATTTTTATTTGAAACAATCGTTTCAAATAAGGTTAAAAAAAATTAAATTAATGTTTGTATAATTGTTTTTGCAATAGTTTGCAACTTGCTCTTGTTTGAGATTAGTATTCCAGCAGTTCTAAAACCTTGAATAGATGAAAATAAATACAAGGCATATTCATTTGGAGTCCTGTTAAGGTTAATGGCAGATTCTTCCTGTCCTTTACGAACCAGGTCTTCCAAAAATCCAATAAAAGAATTCTGATTAGAACATAAAAAATTTATAATAGATGGTTCCTGATTTGCCATTTCAGATGTGCAATTGGTAATCAAACAACCTTTATCATCTTTATCTTTAATAATTTCATTCAAATAATATTCAAAAAGAAGTTCTATAGCATGTAACGGATTATGAGCCTTATCTAAAGTCTCTGAAATTCTTACAAAATGTGCTTCCTTATATGATTTTAAACATTCTAAAAACAAATCCAATTTACTTCCAAAAGAGTTGTATATACTCGATCTATTAAGAGCTGTAGCGTCTACTAAGTCTTGCATGGACGTGGCATTAAATCCCTTGTCATGAAAAACATCAGTAGCCTGTTTTAAGACGAACTCTTTATTAAATGTTTCTACTTTTGGCATATCTATTTGAAATGAACGTTCCAAATATATAAAATATTTTAGATCTAATTGTTAAATTTTTGTTATTTACGATGAAACCCCTTTTTTATTTCAACTTTCCCTTTGGGGATTGAGGGAAGTATTCAGTGAACAGTCAATACATTCTAAAAATTAAAACAAGTAACTATTATTTCAATTGGTAGATTTTTTAATTCGTGTAAATTCGTGAAATTAGTATCAAAAGTTTTTAGCCCTAGTGAATTTAAATGCTCTAAAGCATATCATTTTTACTACATTTGAATCCAATAAACAAACAATGTGTATATATGAAATTTGGAAGAGTAGATAACCCAGAAATAATTGATTTTACTTTACCTGAAGATCATTTAGATACCAATAAAGTATTAAGCAAAGTAAAAGATGATAACATTCCCGAAATTTATGTAGGTTGTGCAAAATGGAATAGGGCAGACCTCAAAGGATTTTATCCAAGAGGTACCAAAGATGAGTTAGCATATTATTCAAGACAATTCAATTCCATTGAGTTAAATGCCACATTTTATAGAATTTTTCCAGCCGAACAATTTGCTAACTGGTACAATAAAACACCACCAGGGTTTAAATTTTTTCCCAAATTAAATCAGGAAATAAGTCATTGGAAACGATTAAATGACACGCAGGCAATTGTTGAGAATTATTTATACAATGCTTCTAATTTAAAAGAAAAACTGGGAACTATTTTTTTACAAATGCATAGTAATTTTGCTCCTAAGGATTTTAACAGGGTAGTGAACTTTGTAGAAAATTGGCCAAATGAAATACCGTTAGCCATTGAATTTAGACATACTAATTGGTATAATGATAAGGCAATAGCAGAGGAATTATATCAACTTTTAGAAGAAAACAATATCTCAAATGTTATTGTAGATACGGCGGGTAGACGTGATTTAATGCATATGCGCTTAACCAATGCCACTGCATTTGTTAGGTATGTAGGTGCTAATCATGACACCGATTATTCTCGTTTAGATGACTGGGCAAAACGATTAAAACTTTGGAAAGATTCTGGTATTAAGGAAATTGATTTTTTTATTCATCAAAACATAGAAAAAGAATCCCCTTTATTATCTGCTTATTTTGTAAAAAAATTAAACAACGAATTAGGCTATACACTTACTATTCCTAACGAAAGCAGACAACAAACATTGCTTTAAAATTCTTAGTTTTAAAATTATAAGCGATTTTAATAATCTATTGCATTTTATTCAAAAAATAGACTATTCATTGGTTATTTTATAAAAATTTAATACCAAAGTGTCTTATACACCTAAAAGACTGCAAAAAAAAGCAGTTTTTTATAAATTTGCTTACCTATTTTATACAATACATTAAATTTTAAAATATTTTATGAGTAAATCATTATTTGACAAAGTGTGGGATTCGCATGTTGTAAGAAAGATTGAAGGCGGACCGGACGTCTTCTTTATAGATCGTCATTTTATACACGAAGTAACAAGTCCAGTAGCATTTTTAGGTTTAAAAAACAGAGGCTTAAGCGTTCTGTATCCTGAGCGTACCTTTGCTACGGCAGATCATAATACGCCAACTATTAATCAACATTTACCTGTTGAAGACCCATTATCGGCAAATCAACTAAAAGCTTTAGAGGATAACTCTAACGAATATGGTATTAGCCATTGGGGACTTGGTCATAAAAAAAATGGTATTGTACACGTAGTAGGGCCTGAGAACGGTATTACATTTCCTGGAGCTACCATAGTTTGTGGAGATTCGCATACATCAACACATGGCGCTTTTGGTGCTATTGCCTTTGGTATTGGTACATCTGAAGTTGAAATGGTATTATCTACACAATGTATCATGCAACCAAAACCTAAAAAAATGCGCATTAATGTAAATGGGCCATTAGGAAAGGGTGTGACTCCAAAAGATGTAGCACTTTATATTATTTCAAAATTAACTACTTCTGGTGCTACAGGATACTTTGTAGAATATGCTGGTGATGTTTTTGAAAACATGACTATGGAAGGTCGTATGACTGTTTGTAACTTATCTATTGAGATGGGGGCTCGTGGCGGTATGATTGCACCGGATGAAACCACTTTCGAATATTTAAAAGACAAACCACTATCTCCAAAAGGTGAGGCTTGGGATAAAGCAGTGGCTCATTGGAAAACCTTAAAAACTGAAGAGGGAGCAACGTTTGATAAAGAATTAACGTTCTTGACCAGTGATATAGAGCCAATGATTACTTATGGTACAAATCCAGGTATGGGAATTGGTATTTCTAATAACATTCCTAATGCCGATGCTGTTGAAGGTGGTGTCGCTACTTACAAAAAATCTTTAGATTATATGGGCTATGAAGAAAACGATTCTATGCTTGGTAAAAAGATTGATTATGTATTCTTAGGAAGCTGTACTAATGGTAGGATTGAAGATTTTAGAGCATTTGCTTCAATAGTTAAAGGAAAACAAAAAGCAGATCATGTTACGGCATGGTTAGTTCCAGGTTCTCACGAAGTAGAAGGTAAAATTAAAGAAGAAGGCATTTTAGATATCATTACTGAAGCTGGATTTGTATTAAGACAACCTGGTTGTTCTGCTTGTTTAGCAATGAATGATGATAAAGTTCCTTCTGGAAAATATGCAGTAAGTACTTCTAATAGAAACTTTGAAGGGCGTCAAGGGCCTGGTTCCAGAACATTACTTGCTAGTCCGTTAGTGGCTGCAGCAGCAGCTGTTACAGGTGTAGTAACCGATCCAAGAGACTTATTATAATCCCAAAGACTTTTGAAGGATTTACATAAAATATAATTTAAAAATATTGCCAATGAATACTGGCAACTGAATACTAAAAAACATGGCTTACGATAAATTTAATATACTAACAAGCACAGCAGTTCCATTACCTTTAGAAAATGTTGATACCGATCAAATTATACCTGCTAGGTTCTTAAAAGCGACAGAGCGTAAAGGTTTTGGAGATAATTTATTTAGAGACTGGAGATATAATAGTGATAATACGCCAAAAGAAAACTTCGTACTTAATAACCCAATTTATAGTGGTAAGATTTTAGTAGGAGGAAAGAATTTTGGTTCTGGTTCTTCTAGAGAGCATGCAGCTTGGGCGGTTTATGATTATGGGTTTCGTTGTGTAGTATCTAGCTTTTTCGCTGATATATTCAAAAACAACTGTTTAAATATAGGCGTTTTACCTGTACAAGTAAGCGCTGAGTTTTCTGAGCAAATTTTTGATGCCATATATAAAGATGCTAATACAGAAATTGAAGTAAACTTACCTGAGCAAACGATTACTATAAAATCAACAGGGGCGCAAGAATCTTTTGATATTAATAGTTACAAAAAAGATAATATGCTTAATGGTTTTGATGATATTGATTATTTACAAAACATAAAAGGTGATATAGAAACATTTGCAAATGGTTTGATGCTATAAATGGCAATGAAGAAAATAGAAATAATGGATACGACATTGCGCGATGGTGAACAAACCTCGAGCGTGTCGTTTTCTGCTTCAGAGAAACTAACCATTGCAAAGCTTTTATTAGAAGAGTTAAAAGTAGACCGTATAGAAATAGCGTCTGCCAGAGTATCAGAAGGCGAACTTCAAGCTGTAAAGGATGTCACGAATTGGGCTAAGGAAAATGATTACTTACATACCGTTGAAGTACTCACGTTTGTTGATAAAGGGGTCTCAATAGATTGGATGATTGAAGCTGGTGCCAAGGTTCAAAACTTACTCACTAAAGGTTCATTAAACCATTTAACTCACCAACTTAAAAAAACACCTAATCAGCACTTTAAAGAAATTTTACGAGTAGCTTTATTAGCCAAGGAAAAAGGCATAGAAACAAATATTTATTTAGAAGATTGGAGCAATGGAATGCGTAATTCTAAAGATTATGTTTTTGAGTTTTTAGAATTTCTTTCAGCGCAACCTATAAAACGCATTATGTTACCAGATACTTTGGGAGTTATTACTCCTAAAGAATCTTACGATTTTGTAAAAGAAATCAAGGATAAATATCCAAATTTACATTTCGATTTTCATGCGCATAATGACTACGATTTAGGTGTAGCCAACGTTATGGAAGCTCTTAAAGCTGGTGCAGATGGACTTCACTTAACCATAAATGGAATGGGTGAACGTGCGGGTAACGCACCAATGTCAAGCACTATTGCAGTTATCAATGATTTTATGCCTGAAATAAAAGTTGGTGTAAATGAAAAGGTTTTATATACCGTTAGTAAGTTGGTTGAAACATTTTCCGGGGTGATGATTCCTGCTAACAAACCTGTAGTTGGTGCTAATGTATTTACACAAACGGCAGGGATACACGCCGATGGAGATAATAAAAACAATTTATATTTCAGTGATTTATTACCAGAACGTTTTGGAAGAACTCGTAAATACGCATTGGGAAAATCATCTGGAAAGGCTAATATTCAGAAGAATTTACAGGAATTGGGGCTTCAGCTTAATGATGAAGATTTAAGAAAGGTAACCCAACGTATTATTGAATTAGGTGATAAAAAACAAGTGGTTACTAAAGAAGACTTACCATATATTATCTCTGATGTTTTAGATTATACATATGAAGAAAAGGTAAAAGTTAATTCTTATGTGCTAACACATTCAAAAGGCTTAAAACCTTCTACAACTGTTTCTATAACAATAAACAACGAAACTTTTGAGGAAAATGCTTCAGGTGATGGACAATTTGATGCCTTTATGAATGCCATTAGAAATATCTTCAAGAAGAAAGACATGGTATTGCCTGGATTAATAGATTATGCCGTAAGAATACCTCCTGGGAGTCATTCTGATGCTTTGTGTGAAACCATTATAACCTGGAAAAATAAGAGCCCTGAAAAAGAGTTTAAAACACGTGGTTTAGACTCAGACCAGACAGTGTCTGCTATCAAGGCGACCGAAAAAATGCTAAACATTATTATTAACTAAGATTACAATAAAAAAAATAAATGAAATTTAATATTGCGCTTTTAGCCGGAGACGGTATAGGACCAGAAGTAATAGATCAAGCTGTAAAGGTAAGTGATGCTGTTGCTAAAAAATTTGGACACGAAATAACTTGGAAACCAGCATTAACTGGTGCTGCAGCCATTGATGCTGTTGGAGAGCCTTATCCAGATGCGACCCATGATGTTTGTGTGGCTTCAGATGCCGTTTTATTTGGTGCTATTGGTCATCCGCGTTTCGATAACGATCCGTCTGCAAAGGTACGTCCAGAGCAAGGCTTATTAAAAATGCGTAAAAAATTAGGCTTATTTGCCAATGTTAGGCCAACATTTACATTTCCATCATTAATAGATAAATCACCTCTGAAACAAGAGCGTATTGAAGGCACTGATTTAGTGTTTTTACGTGAATTGACTGGTGGTATCTACTTTGGAGAAAAGGGGAGAAGAGATGAAGGCGAAACAGCTTATGATAACTGTGTGTACACAAGAGAAGAAGTACAGCGATTGGCTAAAAAAGGATTTGAATTGGCTATGACTCGTTCTAAAAAATTATGTTGCGTAGATAAAGCAAATGTTTTAGAAACATCTCGTTTATGGAGGGAAACAGTTCAAGCCATGGAAAAAGAGTATCCAGAAGTAGAAGTTAGTTATGAATTTGTTGATGCTGTTGCGATGAGATTGGTACAATGGCCTAATAGCTATGATGTACTAATTACTGAAAACTTATTCGGAGATATTTTAACAGATGAAGCTTCTGTAATTTCAGGATCAATGGGATTGATGCCATCGGCTTCTATGGGAAGTGACATTGCTTTATTTGAGCCTATTCACGGATCGTATCCACAAGCTACAGGATTAAACATTGCAAATCCTTTAGCAACGGTATTATCTGCTGCTATGATGTTTGAAACAGCTTTTAACTTGCCCGAAGAAGGTGCTGCTATTAGAGACGTTGTAAACAAATCATTGGCAGAAGGTGTTGTAACTGAAGATCTAGCTAACGGTGGAAAAGCTTACGGAACCAAAGAAGTAGGAGACTGGTTAGCTGCAAATATTTAGAAAATTACTACTCTAATATATATTTAAAACGTGGACCCATTTAAAAGGGTTCACGTTTTTATTTTGTGACAAGTGTGAGCATTTTATTCACTAACATTCAATCCTTTAAAACTGGAGCCACTAGGTAATCAAAATATTTCTAAATCAAAATTAAGGAAGCGATACACTCGTGTCAGTATAATAGTAAATACTTGAAGTCTTTTTTCAATAATTAATATTTAATAAGAATATTCTTAAAGTGTTTAAACCAGAAAAAAAGCATTTTTAGTTGTATAGGGTTAATTAAGAGGAGGTTTTGGGTAAAATAGAAGAACTAACAGCTTAGACTATTTAATAGATTTACGTTGACATTTAAACGTAAACTATATAAAACTTCTAAACATGATGAAAAAATTACTTAAAAATTCAATTGTAGCTTTAACTTTTTTAGCTGCTTTTTCTGGTTTCTCTCAAACTGTTTCTGATATAACTGTAACAGCTACTGGAACTATGGGAACAGTTGTTACTCCTAATGTAACTGCAGGACAGGTTATTCAAATAGAATCAGGGAGTTCCTTTGATGTTGAATTCACCGTTTCTGTAAGTGCTTTCTTTATTGAAAGATCATTCTCAGTAGTTAAAGTGGGCGACCCTAAGAGTGGTGATAACTTTTTCAATGCCCAAAACCTCAGAGAAGATAATGGCACCACCACGACTAAAACTACTACACGAACCATTAATGTTCCGGCAAATGGTATGAATACTGCAACTGGCGAAACGGTTAACATTGGGAACAAGCATACCGTTGTATTAAACGGAAAGGCATATTCAGCTGCTCCTCCGTCAACAGATAATGATTGGGGAACTAGTACTGACTTTGTAATAGAAATTGTTGCTCCAGGAACACTTTCTACAAATAGTGTTTCAAAGGAAAAAATTTCCTTATCAGTATCTAATGGAAGCTTAAATGTATCAAAACCTGCAGATTATACAATTTATAGCATTACAGGAGTACAAGTGCTTAGAGGAGAAGCTATAAAAACCATTGATATTTCGAAATTATCTAATGGAATTTACATTTACAAAACACAAGAAGGAACTGCTAAATTTGTAAAATAACGTCAGTTCGATTTAATTTTTTTATAAAAAATAATATTAAATCAATGATTTTCAAGTGTTTGTCATTTTCAACAGAGCGAAGCATGAGCCTTTCGACTTCGCTCAAGATAAACTTTCGAGAAATCTCATAAAGAAGGGATTCCTCCTCGTTCCTTTAGATTTGTATAATAGATAATATCTATAATGGTTATGATGTTGAAATAATTTAAAAGATTACAATATCTAAAAAGGGCTTGTTTAATAAAAAAACAAGCCCTTTTTTTGTACAAAAATTTTAAAGTTTTAATGTTGAAGGATATTCAAAAACTTCCAAATCAAAATAAGGTACAGCTGCCAAAACATGATCGAATATATCAGCCATGATATATTCATAATTTGCCCAACGCTTATCACTACTAAAAGCATAAATCTCAATGGGGATGCCTTGAGCACTAGGAGCTAACTGGCGTACCATAATAGTCATATCCTTGTTAATTGCAGAATGCTTCTCTACATAAGTCTGAACATACTTTCTAAAAACTCCCAAATTGGTAAGATTTCTTCCATTTAACAGCTTCGTTTTATCAATATTATGTGTGTTGTTAAAGTTGTTAATATCTGCCTGACGTTGCTCTAAATAGGTGCTTATAAGCTGAATACCACTAAGGGCATCCAATTGTTCTTTAGTAAGGTAATGTACACTGTCCATTTTAATTGATATAGACCGCTTAATACGTCTGCCACCAGAACTCATCATGCCCCGCCAGTTCTTAAAAGAATCAGAAATTAGGGCGTAGGTTGGAATGGTTGTTATCGTTTTATCAAAATTCTGAACCTTGACAGTTGCTAAATTAATTTCAACCACATCACCGTCTGCTCCATACTTTTCAAATGTAATCCAATCGCCAATGCGTACCATATCATTAATAGACACTTGGATACTTGCAACAAAACCTAAGATAGTATCTTTAAAGATGAGTATAATCACTGCTGATGCTGCACCAAGAGCTGTTAGGAATTTGACAAAAGGAGTATCGGTGATTATCGCAATTGCAGACATAAAACCTGCAACCCACGCAAAAATCATAAAGACTTGAATATAACTATCAATAGGCTTATCTTTTAGACGAGGAAGCGTCTTAAAGTAATCCTTTAAAGTATTTAGAAAACTTCTTACAATCCATAGTGTTAGTATAATAGCAAATACCTGAAGACCTTTTTCAATAACACCATCAAAATTTAGGAAATCCCTAAAAATTATAGGCGTGAATTCCATGGCAATAAGAAGCGGAATAATATGAGCGATATTACGAGGAACTTTATTAGCAACTAGTAAATCATCAAAATTTGTTTTTGATACCGAAGCAAATTTATAAAAGGTTTTTACCAGAATCTTGCGAATCACAAAATCAATAATAAATACAACGATGATTAATATGAGGAGGAGCCCTAACATATTTAGGTATTCTGCTGTGTTTTCAGAAACGCCTAATTTGGTTAGATACTCATAGATTAAATGACGATAACTATCTCCAGGTAAAGCCTTATCAACGACCTCATTTTGGATTATTTCTTGCATTAGTTAAGACGTTTTAAATATTTTCTATCGATATAAAAAGTTCCAAAAGGTATAATGGATGCTATAAGAACCGTAGTAAACTGTTTTGTATCCCAATTAAAATCTTTTTTTAGCATAAAAGCAAAAGCTATATAAGCGACAAATAATAAGCCATGAGGCATTCCTAATAGTTTCACATATTGAGGATCATCCAAAAGGTATTTAATTGGTGTAGCTATAAATAATAGTAAAATATAGGAGATGCCTTCTAAAAAAGCGACCAATCTAAATATATTGATAAATGATAACATAGATATTTTTTAAAATACAAAAATACAATGTGGAAGCTTAAGAGCCTAGATTTTAGCCCTTTTTATAGGACATTAAAAATAATAAGTCCATAAATGGCAAACCGCAATAAACGCAAAGAACCATAAAGGACTACGCTTTTAAATGGAAAGTGAATAACCCCGGCAGCCATACAAGACATGGAAAAGGGTAGTGGCAATAGAGCTCCAACAATGATAAGGAAACCTCCCCATTTTTTAGAGTTCTTAAGATGTTTTGCCATTTTAACCTCTAAATAGTTATGAACACTAGGGATTTCGGTAATAAAAACACCCAACCAGTAAGATATTAGACCTCCACAATAAGATAAAAAAGCCAAAAAGCCAAGATATATCCAAGGGTTTGGCATTTTTCCAGACCAGGCAATAAAAACCTCTGGAGGTATAACACCTAAAAGCGTTTCTGATACAAAGAAAAATGTGAGTACACCATATGCTGGAAGCGTTTCTGTAATACGCACCAAAGCATCATTGATATTAAAAAAGTGATTTAATACATAAATTCCTGTGACGAGTATAAAAATTACAGGCAAAGCTTTTTTGACAGCTTCCCAAACAAAACTATAAAACCCAGTATAACTATAATACTGATGTAGTAAGTGTATGCGTTTTTTATCAGTCTTAGATTTAGACTTCGTTTTAGGCTTCATTATTCTCATGTAAATTAAAGGCAAAACAAATATAATAGTATCAGTCGTATAATAAAAGAAGAACTTATAAGTTTAGTGGAAATTTAACATAAACTGAGTAATCGAAGTATGAGTTATTAAAAATTCTATTTTACATAATATTAATTATAATTCAAAATAAATTATAATAAGACATTATGTCAAATGTCTTTGGAAACGATTAACAACTTTAACTTAGTATTGATATAATGTAAAATTATTCACAATTTTAACATTTGATAAAACTGTGTTCATAATTGTATTGTATATCTCAACACGGAACAATTATAGCACAAAATATATTTTATATATCAATTAGTTTGTTCAAGGTCAAATAGAAATCTAATCTTTCGTTCATTAGAAATTCTTCCATAATGATATATAATAGTTTTATTCAGTTAATAAATCTTGACCAATATTTATTAAATTAACTTTAGCTTCAAAACCGCTTTTTATTTTCACATTCTTGATAAGGTATTTCTCATGATTCGTTATATCATCACTCAAATCCAAATTTGGTTCTATAATGACAATTTCAAGTTCATTTATTTCGTTAAGTTGCTTTTGAATTTTGGACATAGTTTCATTTGTAGTACTTTCAATTTTTGTAGAAAGATTAACAACTGCTAATTTTTCAATCTTTGATTCAAAAAAATCTTTCATAATTCCGAGCATAATAGTATAAGAAGAATTTTCTAATGATGCATTTAACGTAACATCAGTTAAAGAAAGCACATGTTTTTCAGAAACAACAGGTTTTGACGTAAGGTATAATTGTCCTTTAGGGCCAGTGAAAAAATTAGTGTCTATTTCAAAATCAACTCCTATTACAACTCGGTCTTTACTTGGGTAAATTTCAAAATTGTTTAATTCAATTTTCTTAACAACATCAGAACCAGCATTTGATAATTCTATATTCAATTCAGATTCTAATTCTTTGCGCTTTAAGTTAATTACTTTTTCAAGTTCTTCATATTCAACAAATACTGGGAGGTTGACATCAATAATATTTTCTATTTTTGGTGATTTAGTTAATTCAGGAAGAGGCCAATTTTCTTGTTCAGAAGCACTTTCCCCTATCTCGAAAGCTAATTTAGAGCCAACCATTAAATTCATATTGCGACTTTGATAACTTATAATTGGCTCGTAAATTTGGATAGGTTTTATGTTTAAAGAAAATCCACCATGTTCTTCTGTTATCGGAATTGAGGAAGGTATCATAATTTTTGAAATTTGACTTTTGATTGCCTCACAATGAATGACATTATTAAGAGCTCTTTCAACCTCGGGTTCTATTCCTATACTAGCAATTTTGGCAACCAAATTAAAGTCCATCCAAGTATCACCAATTATTTCTATTCGAGGACCTTTTAGCCAAATTATATCTGACTTTACGTTAAGATTAGGACACCAATTACTATTAAATGAGACATCAATTATAAAAGAAAACGTTACATCTGCATCAAAATTTTTCTTATCAAGTAAGCCAATTTTAGCTAATTCACCTTTAAATCCTAAGCTCCCATCAATTGATAAAGGAACTTCTATTTTTAATTTTCTATCTCCTATGTTTTCAAATGTTATTTGGTCACTTAAAACAATATTATACTTTCCATTATATCCAATATCAATTTTGGTGCTTGTATAGATCCATTGATTTGGATGATATGAAGGGTTTTTAGTTTTTATCCATTTATTTGGATGATAAAGCGGGTTTTTAGTTTTAACACAGTGCTTTTTTCCAAAAATTTTAACACATTTTTCAATCCATTTATTTGGGGTATACCTTGGATCCTTTGTTTTACTCCATTTGTTTGGTTGATATAAAGGATCTCCTGTTTTAAGTGTATAAGTTTCGCTAAACTCCCCACTAATATCTTCTGAAATTGGATCAGAAAAATACTCATTAACTACTTTTTCTACTTCATCCAAACTTATATTAAAACTTGCTCCAATAGTGCTTTCTGGAGCTTCATAATCAAATACTTGTCCTTCTCTAATAGGTTTTTTATTTAATTCTCCAATATTTTCACACCCTAAAACTGATAGCAAAAATGTCACAATTAAGAATTTGGAATAGAAATTTTTCATATTTAAATTTATTAAGTTAGTATTATCTACGGTTTGGTTATAAGCAAGACAAAACTATGACTTATGAAAAAGTTAAGAAATACCCACTTGTGGGTAATTAATAAAAATTGGGTTATTATTTTTTATAAAAGAGGAGTTGATCACTTAATTATTAGTAATTAAGTAAATATCTATAAAAGGAAATTAAGTATGTATGTTTAATTATTGAAAATAAGTTCAAATATGTCATTTCGCAGACTAATCCAGCAATATTTTTACGACATTAGTAAAGGCTACACTTCGATTTTAGTTGTCGTTTTACAGTAAGGTAACAAACTATATTTATATATTGTGCTAACAAAGGAACAACATGACATATACTAAAGGTTACAGAACATTATTTCAAATTTTTAGCTTCGAGAGAGAACTAAACAAAGAGACACTTTTTAGAAATATTCTAAGGTTATCTTTGGTTGCATGTTTATTAACTTTATTTATGGAAACTATTACTCCGTTGGGTAACACATATTTATTTACCTTAAATGTATTGGTTTTATCCTTTATTGCATTGGTCATACATTCTTATAGAAAATATGAGACAGCTTACCATTTTTTTTCTCTATCTATGACTACAGGTTTTTTTATTATAAGCTTGTCTATTACCAAAATTTACCCTTCTTTTATAAATCTATATTCTCTTGCGATTCTTTTTGTTATAGCATTTACACCCAGTAATGGATACATAATTATACTATATTTGTTATATTTTACTGTATTAGAATTATTTCTGTCTCATCACTTTTTATCGCCATTTTTTAACGATTCCTTTATTTATGAGTGTATCTATGATGCCATTCATATTGTCGCTTATAACTTGGGGATTTATTTTATTGCCTTATACTTTATAAAATTCACCAACAAACAGAAAGATGAAATAGATGTGCTGAAATCAGAAAGCGATTATTCAATTAATAGAGAAAAGGTTGATTTTTTTAAGCTATCAAAATTTGAAACGTTATCAACACGTGAGAAAGAAATAGCTCTATTAGTTGGAGAAGGATTGACCAATCAAGAAATCGGTGATTGTTTGTTTATAAGTGCCGAAACGGTAAAAACTCATAGAAAAAATATGAAGTCAAAACTATCCATCAAAACAAACAAGGACTTTTTTCACTTCGCTCTATTTCACAAGAGAGAAAAATCTAATGATCCTAAAAATAGACTTTATAATTAAAGGTGCTAGACCAATTTATTAAGTCAATTTCTGAAATATTCAACGTATCAATCGGCGCACTTACAAAAGAAGTAAAAAATATTTGATTTTTTATTTGCCATATTGATAAAAGCAGAAAAAATCGTGAAATAAAACCATTCCATACACATTTTGCCTCCACTCCTCTACCCTTTCTGCAAAAAGCGTATTCCATTACATTTTTAAAGAAACATATGAGAATAAAAAAATCAAAAATATTTGAGGTAATAACTTCGCTTTTACCCAAGCAAAGTTACATAACGCAGAACATTATAATTCATTTTCAATATTATATCAGGCATTATATAAAATTGCTTTGTAAACTTTAGTTTTATGAATTTTATTGTAAAAGGCTTAAGGAAAGTTATAATTTATAGATTATTTTCATAATCCATACTTTGATTTAATACACGAACAATTAAAATATCAATATCTGTAGATAAATAAAAAATGGTGTGTGATTTATAAGAAAATCTTTTTAATGACAGAACAAATTCTGATGCATCACGTCCTAAAGTAGTATTATCAGTTAAAATTTGAAATAGTGTATGCATTCCTGATAAATATGTTTGAGCTTGATTTAATCCAAATGTTTCAATGCCGTACTCATACATTTTGGCAAGATCAATTTCGGCTCTTCTTGATACTTTATAAACGCCCATCAGCCCGCATACGGTCTTCAACTTCCTTCATGATATTTGGAACGGATTTATCACTAACACCACTTTCCATGCCTTCAGTTATAGCTGCTTTGAGTGCTGAAAATTTTGCGTTTTTTGCTTGATCTCGTCTTACTAAATCACGAAGGTATTCACTATCATTAGTAAATTCTCCTATTGTAATTCTTGACTTTATCCACTTATCCTGTTTTTCAGTAAATGTTATTGTTTTTCTAATTGTTGACATAAATACATGCTTTAATAATCATACTATTGATGCAATTTAATGTATTTAATTGAATATTACAAAAATGGAGAGTGCGAATTTATGTATTCGATAATTATTGTTTTATTTGGGCAAGCGGTTCTTTATGGTTGCTATTTGCCCCATATGGTTAGCCGAATGTTCCATCACGTGGTACCAGATATAGTGGTAGTTTAATCCCTCTTCTATATTCGATGAGAACCAAGCATCATTTTTGGTTTTGAGTCCATTTAAGGTTTTTTCACGGACTTCATCCCATAAATCCAAATAATACCTAATCGGTTCACCCTTAAGTATGCTTTTTACTTCTTCGTTAAGTTCGCCTGCAACACCAAATCTCGTTAGCTCATCTTCTGTCCATTCTCGCCCCTTCAATGTCGCGGTCTGATAATACGATTCCGTAGACACCAAATGCATAATCAATGATCCTATGCTATTGGCATCAGCATCATATAAGAAATCAACTTGTGATTGGTCTAAGTCCTTAACTTGTTGGGTAATTCTATCTTTTAAGTCTTCTAACATGTAAACCATTATGCCAATCTTTGGCGAATAGCCCTCAACTGATTTCAGCTCCCCTTGTGCGTTCAACAGTATCATCGGTAATAAAAGTAGTAAAAGGCTGGTTTTTGTTTTTAAGGATTTCATAGTATCGTGTTCAAATTAATATATTGATATGGAAAGATATTCAAAAGTTACTATTTCTGGTTATTCATTATTTTGCAGAAGGTAATTGATTAAATAAGAATATCGACAATTATAAGGTTTATTGACAGAATTTTAACATCGTAATAGATCAATATATTGAATATTTTATATGGATTCAATACTGACGGTTTTATCTGCATTATATTTCTGCAATATTAGCTATGCCTTATGTTGATACTCATTAAAATCCATAGTCTATTAACAATAGTTGTTCACTAAAAGAAATAAAGGTTTGTATAATTTATTACAAGGGAGATTCAAAATATGAAATTTTTAACACGTAAGATTTTACCTTTTTCTGTAATCAATTTGAAATTAAAAAGAATAATCCCATTCCATACACATTCCCACTTCGCTCCTATCGTCGCTTCGGGCAAAGCGTATTCATTACTTTTTTAAAGAAACTTTTGGGAAGGAAAAGGAACTTCACGTTTATGCATTTGTAGCTATAATTAGCCATTATGTAAATATCCTCCGTCTTTGAGTATAAGTGTATTTGGTAAAGAAATTAAAAGGACGTTCATCCCGACTTTTACAACAAGAGTTTCCCGCATTAAGTAAAAAGTATTGGGGGCGCCACTTTTGGGCAGTGGGGGTATGGAGTTTGGAGTACTGGAAAAATAACAGATGAGGTGGTTCAAGAGTATTTGGAGCATCATAAGGATAAACCAAATTCAGAGAAAGGTAACTGGATATTAGAATAATGTGTGATAAGAATTTCATTCTTTACTTAAAACTATGGATTGAAAATCCATAGTAGTTTATTCATTATCTAATATTTTTATAGTAATGATTTTATGAATCTTTCGATTAATTCATTGGTACTTCAATAATTAATATTTTAGAGTTTGCCTTAGATTTTACCAAAACCGTATCTGTTTCATAAACACCAATAGCGTCTCTATTTTCAAGGGTTTGATCATCAACTTCTATCTCCCCTTCAATTAAAAAGATATAAAAACCATTATTTCCACTTTTTGGACTCAGTGTTATTTCATACCCCGAATCTAAATCTGAGCGGTATATATAAGCTTGTTGGCTAATAGGCAATGCATCTCCTTCTAATTTATCTTTCGGTGCAACAACAATTTGTAATGTGTTTTTCTGGGCTAAAGCATCAAATCTTCTTTGCTCATAATTTGGAGTAACCTCCATTTCTTCTGGAATAATCCAAAGCTGTAAAAAATTAACGTCGTCTGTTTTACTATCGTTAAATTCTGAATGTGTTAAACCTGTACCTGCACTCATTACTTGTACCTCTCCTACTTCAATAGCACGTTTATTTCCCATACTATCTTTGTGTGACAATGCGCCCTTTAATGGTACAGAAATAATTTCCATATTTTGATGTGGATGTGTACCAAAGCCCATTTTTGGTTGTACTACGTCATCATTAAGCACACGAAGTGCGCCGAAATTCATGCGTTCTGCATCTTGATAACTTGCAAAACTAAATGTATGATGTGATTTTAACCAACCGTGATTGGCATATCCTCTGGTGTCTGCTTTGTGAATTACTGTTTTCATAAAAATATTCTTTTTTCATTTCCTTGAAGAAGGAAATCTTATTATTTTATTTGGTTTTACGTGAGTGTCTAATAAAATGTCATTCTGAATGAAATGAAGAATCTCTTTAAAATTAAACATTTACTTATCGATCTTTTGAGATTTTTCGACTGCGCTCAAAATGACAACTTTGAGATTTTAGACACTCACATTTTAATTTGCTGGAAGAAATCCCATTTTACCCATTTGATAGTCTCGCATGGCTTCCATAATTTCTGTTTGTGTATTCATGACATAGGGTCCATAAGTTGTTACCTTTTCATTAAAGGGTTCACCTGAAAGGAATAATAGTTTACTTGTATTATGTCCTTTTATCGAAAAACCGCTCCCATCTTGATTAAACTGAATCAACTGATTTTCATTTAGTTTCAAACTTTCTGAATCGTTAACAGTTACATCACCATGTAATAAATACAACATCGACTGATGTGCTTTAGAAACCTCTACAAAATATTCCCCTCCTTCTCCAATGTCTATCATATAAGCATTGACAGCTGTTTGTGTGCCTATTTTTCCATAATTACTTTCTAATTCACCAGCAATTATTTGAATTCTCACTTTGCCATCTTCAGAATTAACGATATTAAAATCCTCGTTTTTTGCATGCTGATAATTAGCTGGAATCATTTTCTTTTCTGCGGGTAAATTCAACCACAATTGAATGCCTTCAAGAGTTCCTCCTTTTTTTACAAACGTTTTAGTTGGTGCTTCGGCATGGATAATGCCACGGCCTGCTGTTGTCCATTGCACATCGCCCGCTTTAACAATACTCTCATTCCCTAAAGAGTCTCTATGCAATTGTTCGCCTTGAATTAAAAATGTAATGGGTTCGAATCCACGGTGTGGATGTGGACCTAAGTCAAAAGGGTTATTATCTTCTGAAATGTCATAAGGACCATAATGGTGTAATAATATAAACGGATCTACCATATCTATGTTTCGACTTGGTAATGGTTGTCTTAATTGTATAGGCCCCATATTAACAAAATCACTGCGCCCTATTGTTTTTATTGTATTTGATTTCATGAGTTTAAATCTATTGTTTTTTATTTGTTACATGTAACATCTATATAATCGTTATCCTTGGATATCGAACTTTTAGTTATAGATGTTTCATAATAAATTATTTTTTTCATTTCCTTGCTTGTGCTGAACTTATTTCAGTAAAGAAGGAAATCTTTTTAGTTTCCATGGAAACTATTTATTTAAAAAAATGCACTATTTATCGCATTTTATCCAGCAGATTACTCAATTGTTCTGCTTCATCTTCGTTTAAATTTTTTAATAAATCTTTATTAATATTATATGGAATAGATGCTATAAGCTTTTTCCCTTCATTTGTAATAACAATTTTAACAACACGTCTGTCATGTTCTGAAGGTATGCGCTTAATGTAACCCTTTGCACATAATTTATCCATTAATCTGGTCGCATTGGGTGAACGCTCTAACATCCTGTCCTTAATAACCTGTACCTTTAAAGGTTCTTTCGCACCATTTAATATTCTTAAAATATTGTACTGCTGGGGAGATATCCCAAATGGTTTAAAGAAATCATTCTGACAACTCGTTATCCAACTTGCTGTATATATAATATTCAGTAAAGCCTTCACCCTGTTATTTGGAAATTTTGAATTGATATCTTTAGAGAAATCTCCCATGTCTTTTAGTACTCAGTAAGCAGTATTCAGTAAGCAGTATTCAGTAACAGTATTCAGTAAGCAGTATTCAGTAGGCAGTTATAATTTATTTTGAAAGGATGCTACTTTGTGCTTCAAATCAGAATTCAGTGCTTCATTGGTAATCTTTCCTTCTGAAAAGTTATCATTGAATGATGGAAAAGAAAAGTCTTCAATAATATTTCCTCCCATAAAAGCAAAACGACCTTTCGCTATATCAAGAACAGTTGCTCCTCCTCTACCTCCTGGAGAGGTTGCCATTAATAGCATAGGCTTCTCACTCCATAATTTACCATCAATTCTAGACATCCAATCAAACAGGTTTTTAAATACCGTTGAATATGCTCCATTATGCTCTGCTAATGATAAAACAATACCATCTGATGCTTTAATGGCATCTAAAAATTTATGTGCATTATCTGGAATACCATGATCAACTTCATAATCAATACCATACAGAGGTAATTCAAAATCGTTAAGATCTAAAATGTTAACTTTTACATTTTCAACCAAACTTGAAGCATATCTTACCAATTGATGATTTATTGAGTTTTTACTATTACTTCCTGCAAATGCTATGATGTTTTTCATAAATATTAATTATTTTTATAGTACAAATATAAAGTAAAAATATTTATTTTCCAAGGAAAATAATTCCATGTAATATATTTTATGATTGCATTAACAAAAATCAAAATACTTAAACAATTTATAAAGGACCTGTTTTCATAGGAATATCAACTTTTGTACATTAGCAACAAACTAAATTATACATGGATATTAACTTCAATAAAAATGAAGACCACAATAAACTTTTACTCTCAGAATTAAATAGACGCTTAGCTAAAGTAAGCCTAGGTGGTGGTAAAACTCGTATTGAAAAACTACATGCTAAAGGAAAAATGACAGCAAGAGAGCGTATTAATTATCTTTTAGATGCCAAGTCTAAGTCTATTGAAATTGGTGCTTTTGCTGGAGAAGATATGTATATTGAACATGGTGGTTGTCCATCGGGTGGTGTTGTTATAAAGATTGGTTATATTAAAGGGAAACAGTGTATTGTCGTAGCTAATGATGCTACGGTAAAAGCGGGAGCCTGGTTTCCTATAACTGGAAAAAAGAATTTACGCGCTCAGGAAATTGCTATCGAAAACAAACTTCCTATTATTTATTTAGTGGATTCTGCCGGAGTATATTTACCGCTTCAGGACGAAATATTCCCAGATAAAGAACATTTTGGACGTATTTTTAGAAACAATGCTATTATGAGTAGCATGGGAATTACCCAAATTGCTGCTGTTATGGGAAGCTGTGTTGCTGGAGGCGCTTATTTGCCTATTATGAGTGATGAGGCTTTAATTGTTGATAAAACAGGAAGTATCTTTCTTGCTGGTAGTTACCTCGTAAAGGCTGCGATTGGAGAGAGTATAGATAATGAAACTTTAGGAGGTGCAACAACGCATTGTGAGATTTCTGGAGTGACCGATTATAAAGCTAAGGATGATAAAGATGCTTTAGATACCATCAAAAACATTATAGATAAGATTGGCGATTATGATAAAGCAGGTTTTAATAGAAGCGATTCAAAAACACCAAAAGAAAATACTGAAGATATCTACGGTATTTTACCAAAATCCAGAGCCGATCAATACGATATGTATGAAATAATAAAGCGATTGGTTGATAATTCTGAATTTGATGAATATAAAGCGGGCTACGGACAAACCATTATTACTTGTTATGCGAGAATTGATGGTTGGGCAGTAGGTATTGTTGCTAACCAACGTAAACTTGTAAAAACAAAAAAGGGTGAAATGCAATTTGGAGGCGTTATCTATAATGATAGTGCGGATAAGGCGACGCGTTTTATTGCGAATTGTAATCAGAAAAAAATTCCTTTAGTATTTTTACAGGATGTTACTGGCTTTATGGTTGGTAGTAAAAGTGAACATGGTGGTATTATTAAAGATGGTGCTAAAATGGTAAATGCGGTTAGTAATTCTGTGGTTCCAAAGTTTACTATTATCATCGGAAATAGTTATGGAGCTGGTAATTATGCTATGTGTGGAAAGGCTTATGATCCTAGATTAATTGTTGCATGGCCAAGTGCTGAACTGGCGGTTATGAGTGGGAATTCGGCTGCCAAAGTATTATTGCAAATTGAAAAAGCGTCGTTAGAAAAACAAGGTGAAAAGATTACACCCGAAAAGGAAGCGGAACTTTTTAATAAAATAAAAGACCGATACGACAATCAAGTGTCTCCATATTATGCTGCTGCGCATATTTGGACAGATGCGATTATTGATCCCCTAGATACTAGACATTGGATTAGTATGGGGATTGAAGCTGCTAACCACGCTCCTATTGAAAAGCAATTTAATTTAGGAGTATTACAAGTATAAAGACATATTTTCACCTCCAAATCTATTTATAATATGAAAAAAAGGAAGATTCTCCCCCTACTAGGTCTACTTTTTACTAGTTATGCGCTGTATTTAATTTATACATTCTATATTGACACTAATGACAATATAAAATCCATCTATTTAGTTCCGAAAGATGCTGTTTATATTATTGAAAGTCAAAAGCCCATTGATAATTGGAATACCATAAGTAAAAGTGATATTTGGAAACATTTAAATACCAATGCCTATTTTAATAGCCTTTCCGAAAGTCTTAATAAGCTGGATACCATCTTTAAACAAGATGAAAGTACTTTTAAAAGATTTGGAGATAGAGAAATACTCATATCTTCACATATTTATACGCCTGGGAAGTATGATTTTCTATATGTTATTGATTTGCAGAAAATAGCAAAACTTGATATATTAAAAAATCATTTAAATACCATTACTACAGCTAATTATAAAGTAAGTAAGCGTAAATATCATGAACACCAAATAACAGAGATTTATGATATAGAAAGTCATGAAACGCTATACATTAGTTTTATAAAAAACCAAATGATTGTGTCCTATATGCACACATTGATTGAAGCTTCCATAGATCAATATTTAGAACCAGAAATTGGCAGGGATCTCGACTTTATAGAAGTAAATAAATATGTGGGCTATAACGATATGTTTCGTTTATATTTTCAATATAAATATTTAGATGATTTTATTAAAATATTTTCGAATGACTCAGGTGATCTTGGAAAAACCCTAAGCAGCAGTTTAGAATTTAGTGGCTTTAGTTTTGATTTAGATGATAATACTATTGTAGCAAACGGAATAACAAATTTTAATGATAAAGCTAATGCCTATTTAAAAGCTCTAGAGAAATCTGGAACTGGCACACGTAGCATTAGCAAAATTGCACCAAAACAAACAGCACTTTATTTAAGTTTCTCGTTTAATAGTTTTAATGAGTTTAATACTAATTTTGAATCCATCCAGAAAGAAAATCCAGAGCAATTTAAAAGCTATATTGAAGGCATAGAAAAAGTAGAAAACTTTTTAAAGATTGACTTAAAAGAGCATTTTATTAGTTGGATAGATGATGAAGCCGCATTACTACAACTACACTCTACAGTATCTCAATCTAAAAAAGATGTTGCAATAGTGTTAAAAACTAATAATAGTGAAAAAGCAAAACAAAACTTAGATTTTATCTTAGAACAAATACGGAAACGTAGCCCTGTAAAATTTAAAGAAATAAATTATAAAGGCTATCCAATCAACTTTATGTCTATTAAAGGTTTTTTTAAGCTACTAATAGGGAAACTATTTAAAGGAATAGACAAACCCTACTATACTATAATAGAAGACTACGTCGTATTTAGTAATCACCCTAATACTTTAAAAAGTATCATCAATAGTTATACAAATAAAGAAACACTGGACAATTTTGAAGCTTATAAAGACTTTAACGATGCGTTTGATAGTAGATGTAGTGTTTTTGCTTATATAAACGCTCCTAATTTATATAATAGTGTGTATGATTTTGTTGATACAAATGCAAAAAAACAATTAAAAGAGAATAAAGATTATTTTATTTGTTTTCCACAAATTGGTATTCAGCTAACACCAGAAAAAGGTTTTTTTGAAAGTAAACTAGTCATTGATTATGAAGATTCAGATATTGTAAAAACTAAATACACATTTGCAGATACAAACTCCCATTCAAAAACATACAATCCTCCTAAATTAGTAGAGATTACTGAAGACAATTTAAATAAAGAAACTATTTTCAATATTCCTGAAATTTTCCCTTCAGATTTAACTGCTAAAGAATTTATAAAAAAACACAGCAATGGAAAAGTTAAATTCTCTGTGGAACTAAAGGATGGATTAAAACATGGAGACTATAAAGAATATTATAGAAATGGTAAACTAAAAATCTCTGGTAAATATTCTAAAGACGAGCAAAATGGCGTCTGGCGTGTTTATAATTTTGAGGAGGATGTTGTATTTAAAAAACGCTTTTAATGTTATAAATTACAAACTTTGTTTTTATTAGCTATTATTAAAAATTAATCATTTAGGACACTGATGCTCTGATAGTTGATCTTAATATTTTTTATTTTCTCATGAAATTTCTGTATCTTATAGGTTGATAATCAATATTTTTCAATCATGGGAACAATAAAAACGCTTAATAAATGGGCTAATGCGCATACGTATTTACCGCTTGATTTATTACGTATCGCTCTTGGTGTCTTTTTATTTATAAAGGGCATTGGTTTTATGTCAGACAGCGCCATGCTAATGGAATTATTTAAACCCATACAAAATTTAGCTGGAGGTATGGTAGTTATTCATTATGTAGCTCCTGCTCATTTTATTGGTGGCATTTTAATTGCTTTTGGTTTGCTTACCAGATGGGCCATTATTGCTCAGCTCCCTATTTTAATTGGGGCTATTGTCATAAATTTTGTTGGAGAAATGATTTCTAACAATTTGTTTTTAGCCGTTATAACCCTATTCGTATGTCTCTTTTTCTTAATATATGGTTCTGGGAAAAATTCTTTGGACTATTATTTTAAAATGCAGAAATAAAATAAAAAGAGAGCGCTTTTTAAGTCTAATTTTTGTCCGTTCGAACGCAGTCGAAACCTTCATCTTTTTAATGAAATGTTTTAGTTCTCGATTGCGCTCGAACGGACATTTAATTTTTATTTATCTTTTTAGGCAGCCAACTTAACTTATTACTCCAGAATACTTCTCTATTAATCTTACAATTAAATCGTTTAGTTTTTCAACTTCGAAACTATCGGTACTTGGTTTTAAATGTGGATTACCAATCCCACTATCATCCGTAATAAAAACATAAGTACCATTTGTTGAAACGCTAAAGAAACGCATTAAAAACTCAACATTTTTATCAGCTCCACTAGCTACAATCGGGATTATTTTTATTCCTTTTTTTTGTGCCAGTTTTATTTGCTCTTTAATAATAGCTACATTTTCTTTAGTAAAATGAGGTGGGGCATCTAGCAGTAAAAATAACAATTTTGCTTTTGCATTAGCATTCCATTTTTTGCTCATAGATACTTTCAATGCTTGTTCTACAGCTTCTTCATAATCCCCACCCCCTCCTGCTCCTTGATGAGATAAAATGTCTTTAACAGCATTGATATCTGAATTAAAATCAAAATCTCTTACTATATATGCGTCTCCATGATCTCTATAAAATGTTAAGGCTACTCGCTTGTCATCTATACTTTTATCTAATCTCGTAATAATATTTTTTAGCTCAGATTTTAAATAATCTATTTCGTCTCCCATCGACCCCGTAGCATCAATAGTAAACATAATATCAATATCGTTGGATTGTGATTGTTCATCTAATGTAAACTCAATTCGCTCGTATGTGTTTGTGATTTTTTTTCCAAAAATTCTTTTGTTTTGTTGAATTTGGAGGGTATAATATTCTCCTTCACATTTTTGATTCAAATCTTTAAATAATGTGACTTCTCCTGTAAAATCTGTTCTTGCTGCCATTATTAATTGATTTGATTCATTAAACAAAAACACTTTTATATTATTTAGAGGTAATCCTTTATTATCACTTATGGCAACTTGTATTCTATTTTCCAGATAAAAATTCCAGTTTTGTTGTATTTTTTTATATGCTTCTTTCTTTAAATTTTCTTTCCATTCGCCCCATTTCTCTAAATCGTTAATTTCTCCAGCTGTTAATAAACCAGATTGGGGCTCTTGGTTATTGATTTTTACTCCACGAACTTCTCCAGATAGTTTTGAAGAAACCGATTCGGGCTTAACAGAAGTAATAGAACCTGTTATTTCCTTCTTTTTTGTTGTACCATACCCCATTATCACAACTTCTTCTAAGCTTGAAATATCTTCCTCTAGTACTACAGAAATTGTATTAAGAGTTCCAACTTTCTTTTCTTGCGTTACAAAACCAAGGTAACTAAAGACAAGAATATCTGTTGGTTTTGCTTTGATTTTATATAGTCCCTCAAAATCTGTAGTGACTCCTCTACTTGTTCCTTTAACAATAACATTAACTCCAGCTAGCGGTAAATTATCGCTTGCAGATGTTACTTCCCCTGATATTAATTGTTCTTGAGCTTGTATTTGTATGGAAATTACCAATACAATGATGATTTTTAATAATACTTTCATAATAGCTGATTTTAAAGTTTAGTATAAAACTAATCTCAAACGCTTTCTTATAAAACCAACAATGAGTGAAGTGACCTTTTGAATGAGTAAGGCATAAAAAAGAGGCTGTCTAAAAAGTGCCATTCAGAATGAAATGAAGAATATATAAAGGTTTTAATATTTTGATTTATAAACCAATAAGATTCTTCGCTGTGCTCTGAATGACAAAATATATCACTTTTTAGACAGCCTTTTTTAAAAACATTATGTTTTTAATCTATTTAATCTCCAAACTATAAGGGAATAACAATTGAATCCCTTTTTTCTTGGACATTGATTTGATTTCTTTTAAAATTCTGTAATTTTCTTCCCCTAATTCTTCTTTTAAAATGGTTTCTTTAGCTTTTACCAAACCTAAATCACTTAACATTTGATCTAGATCTTTTTCATAAACAGGGAATTCTTCTATTTTATAGTCTTCAATGTCTGCTGCTTCAATGGCTCTTTGCAATGCTAAGTCTAATCCGCCTAGCTCATCTACCAAACCATTATTTAAGGCATCTACTCCAGTCCAAACACGTCCTTGAGCAATAGCTTTTACATCATCTTGACTCATATTACGTCCTACGGCTACTCTATTTGTAAAGAGTTCATAAATATCTACAATACTTTCTTTAATAAAAGCACGTTGTTCATCATTTAAAGGTTCAAAAAAGCTATATGAAACTGCATTTTTATTAGTGATAACTTGTTCTGCGTTAATACCCATATTATCTGCTAATTGCTTACCATTTGGCAGCACTCCAAATACGCCAATACTTCCTGTGATTGTTGTTGGCTCTGCAATAATCTTATCAGCATTACATGCAATATAATAACCTCCTGATGCTGCTACGTCTCCCATCGAGACAATAACGGGTTTTACTTTTTTGGTTAACTCAATTTCTCTCCAAATCAATTCACTTGCCAGAGCACTTCCACCTGGAGAATTTATACGTAATACAATGGCTTTGACTTTATCATCTTCCCTGGCTTCTTTTAAAGAAGCATTCATAACACCTTGCCCAACAGTCTCCTCGTCACCTTCTCCATAAATAATATCGCCTTCAGCATAGATAACTGCTATTTTGTTTTTACTCTTATTGGATTTTAATTTATTAGCTACATAAATTGAATAATCTGAAATAGTAATAGACTCTAAATCATCGTTAGGTTTCACTCCAACAACATTCTTAATATCATTAATATATTCATCGTGATATGCTATTCTATCGATCAGCTGAGACCTTTTAGCTAAATCAGCAGTTCTACCTAACAAACTATCTGCGATGGTATTTAGTTTTTCTGAAGCTATATTTCTACTTTTTGAGACATCTTGCTTGATTTCATTCCAAAGCCCATTGAGATAAACAGAAATCTGCTCTCTGTTTTCATCACTCATTTCATTAGTTAAAAATGGTTCTACAGCACTTTTATATTTTCCAAACCGTACCACTTCCATTTTAAAACCTGTTTTTTCTTGAAAATCTTTAAAATATAAACGCTCTGAATAGAGTCCTTTAAACTCCATCATACCAACCGGATTCATATAAATAGTATCGGCAACTGAACTTAAATAATAATCTTTCTGTGTATAAATGTCACTATAAGCAACAACAAATTTCCCCGATTCTTTAAATTTTAACAACGCATTTCTCAAAGCTTTTGTTTGTGAGATGCCTGCATTAATAAAATTATTGGCTATTGAAATTCCTTTAATTTTATTATCTGTAGCTGCATAGTTTATAGCATCAATAATATTGAATAACCCGTTTTTATCGTCTTCATTTAAAAATGGATACTCTGCAAACTCAGTTTTATCAGCATAATCTTTTATAGGAAAGTTTAGTTTTAATTCTAAAACAGAATTAGATTTTACCTGAATGACTTCATCTGACGATGCCCCAAATAAGAGACCAATTAAAAACAACCCTAAAAAACAGATAATAAGAAAAACAATAATTCCCGTTACCGTTGATAAAACACGTTTAATAAAATCCATAATTTTTATTTTCTATTTGTATTGAAAAAGGAGACAAAGTTACAACTTAAGCCAATAAATTTAATAACTCCAATGTTTTTTTGCGCTGAATTTTACCTGAAGATGCTTCTATAAAGCGTTCAATGGCATAAATTTCTTTCGGTTTTTCAAATTTATCTAAATCAGAAAAGACAGCTTCATCTAGCTTCGTAGAATCACTTTCCAAAACTAAAATAGGCTGTTCTCCTAAGGATTCGTGAGCACTTGAGGCTATATAAAAACGCTCTTTTATTTTATCTTGAAGTTTTGCTTCTATTTTTTCAGGGAATAATTTAAGTCCTCCAGAATTTATAACATTATCGTAACGCCCTAACCATTCAAACTCATTTTCAGAAAGGCATTTAACAATATCGTTTGTTATAATTTTATCTTTTGAAAGCTTTGGAGCATCAATTATCAGACAATCCCTTTCATCCTGCGAAATAGATATGTTTGGTAGTGTTTGGAAGCAAGATGCTTCGGCAAGCTCGACATGACACCCTTTTTCTTTATTAAAATTATTTATTTTTTTAACCGCAATATGAGTTACCGTCTCAGTCATACCATACGTTTCATAAATACTTGAACTGAGATTTTGAATCTTATCCTTCAATGAATTTGAAACCGAAGCGCCACCTACAATAACCGTCTTAATACGATCACAGCTATTTAATGAATTTTGAAGCTGCAATGGAATCATAGCACAAAAATTATATGAGGTTTTTGTATTAAAATTTGGCTGAGAGTTTGGTTCAATCAAATCTAATTCTAATCCAAGGATCATAGCCCTAACAAGCATCATTTTACCTGCTATAAAATTTGAAGGTAAACAATGTAATGCCCTATCTCCTGGTTCTAAATTGAAAAAATCACCTGTTGCTATAGCAGAATTCACCATAGCTTGCTTACTAATTGAAATTGGTTTTGGTTCCCCTGTAGACCCTGATGTATTTACAATTATAGAATCATTAATATCTAGCCAATCAAGTAAAAATTCACCAATGGATACCTCATATGGCACACCTTCTTTCACAAAACTGTATGCCACTTCCATAAGGTCTTCATATGTATAATGAACACCATTTAATTTAAACCTATTATGTACTTTATTATAATTAGGAGTCACTTATAACATCTTCTAAAATTTTATAATCTTCTTTTGGTGGTACTATAACTTTTCCAAAAAGCTTTTCTTTCCAATTCGTCCAGTTATACTTTTTAGAAAGGATGAAAAGCAAGATAGGAAATACGACAAATACAGGAACAAATATCTCCATTAATCCCATGGTCTCTGGGTCTGACATGTCTTTAAAAATGGAATGTGTTTGAAAAGCAGTCCAATCTGCAGTTACAAGAAGTGCAGTAAATAAGTTATTGGCTGCATGAAATCCTAATGCCAATTCCATACCTTCATCCATAAGTGTCATAATTCCTAGCACAAGCCCTGTGCCTATGTAATATATCATAATAACATACCCAAGTTTTTCAACTTCTGGGTTAGCTATGTGGAGTAAACCAAAAACTATAGATGTGGTAAATAATGGTACCCATTTATTTTTTACAATAACACCAATCCCCTGCATTAAATAGCCTCTGAATAAATATTCTTCAAAACTTGTCTGTAAAGGAACTAATACTATAGCAATAACACTAAGTATTAAAAACGGTACTAACTTGAAATTAAATACATAATCTTCTGGGGTTAAGTAGTAATCTATCAAAACAAAACTACTTGAAACAATCCCCCAAAAAAAGAAAATAAACCAAAATCGTTTCCAATCTATCTTTTTTCTAGTAGTTGTTAAATGATTAAATGATAGCTTATGCAAATATTTTGTAACCAATAACAAACCTACTAATCCTATTGCAAAAGAGATTAACATTAAAAAGAGATTTAGGTTAGGCTCTAAAAGCCCCATCATGTCCGTTTGACCTAAATTTGTTAAATCTCCACCATCCTTAAAGGCTTTATATAAAACAGCTATCGTAAAAGGTATCTGCCCCATAACCACAGCTATAACAATAATTATTGACCCAATTATATATCGCCACCATTCATGTAATCCTTTAAAAGCTTGACTTATATACATATATTATAAATTTATATTCCATTTAATACTATTATTGTATTGCAATGTACCATTTTTAACTTGTAATGGAGACTCGAAATTATTAGTAAATAATCCACCTGTTCCAAGCCCTTGAGGCATTTTACTTTGCTTACTATACGTATATTGAGCAATGGCATTAAGCCCAATATTGCTTTCTAAAGCACTGGTAATCCACCATCCAGTTTGTTGTTGTTCTGCAATATCAATCCATTCATTACTTCCTTTAAAACCGCCCACCAAACTGGGTTTTAAAATGATATATTGTGGATTTATGGTTTGTAGCAATTTCTGCTTATTTGTTACTGAAAATATGCCTATTAATTCTTCATCTAAAGCTATTGGTAATGGGGTATCTATACACAATTGCGTCATGACTTCTATTTGCCCTTGTTTTATGGGCTGTTCAATAGAATGTAAATCGAAGTCTGATAATATTTTTAATTTTTCTAAAGCTTCAGAAGGTAAAAATGCGCCATTGGCATCTACTCGTAATTCAATATCCTTAGAAGTAAATTCTTTTCTAATGGATTTTATAAGATTTATTTCGGTTTGAAAATCAATGGCTCCAATTTTCATTTTAATACATGAGAAGCCGGCATCTAATTTTTCTTTAATTTGCTGTTTCATAAATGCTTCTGTTCCCATCCAGATTAAACCATTTATTGGAATAAAATCATTACTTTGAATGAATTTTGATGGAAATAATTCAAATTTGTTTTGGCTTTCTAAAGATTTGAAAGCGGTTTCTAATCCGAATTGAATACTAGGAAATTCAATCAATTCGGATAATAAATCATCTAAATCATTATTGATATTTTCACAAAGCCATTGTAATGTCTCTTCGTAATCTGACCTATCATCGGCTGAAAGGCCTCTAAACAATCCACATTCTCCTATACCTTGCTTGTCTTCGAATTTTAAAATAAGAAACCATGTTTCCTTGGTTTTTAAAATCCCTCGTGAAGTACCACTAGCATGCTTAAAGTTTAAAATGTATTTTTTATACGATGCAACTATCATTTACAATTCGATAAAACCACCAATTTCAAGAAGCATCAAGTCTTTTTCTTTTTCGAAAAACTTATGTTTGGCTACTTTATGATCAATTTCAATATAACCAAATGTATCAAAATGATAGCCTAAAACTTTATCACATGCAACAAAATCACTCGCCAAAATAGCGTCATCAATACCCATCGTAAAATTATCACCAATAGGCAAAATCGCTAAATCCAACTTTGTTTGTAATGGAATAAGTTTCATATCGTAAGTCAAAGCAGTATCCCCTGCGATATAAATATTTTTATGTTCACCTTCAATCACAAAACCTCCGGGCTGACCTCCATAGCTTCCATCTGGAAATGATGATGTATGAATGGCATTAACATATTTTACGATACCAAAATCAAAGTCCCAGGTTCCACCATGATTCATAGGGTGGCCTTCAATTCCTAATTTTTCGAAATACGAAACAATCTCAAAATTAGAAACCACTATAGCTCCTGTTCTTTTAGCTATAGCTTCAACATCTAGAGTATGGTCTTGATGTGCATGTGTTACTAAAATATAATCAGCTTTTAATTGATCTATATCAATATGTGAAGCCTTGGGGTTTCCAGAAATAAATGGATCTACAAGAATATTAACGTCATTTACTTGTATACCTAAACTAGCGTGACCGTAAAATGTAATTTTCATTATTTTGTGGTATTAAATTTTGCAAAAGTAAAATACAAAAAAACTATAACAAATGCCCTACTCCCATAAGTATAGCTAATAAAACGGTTGTTAATGCCAACTTTTTTAGTTCTGGATCTAACAATTTGAGGACTGTATTTTTACGTACCGTTCTTATATGTATCAACAAAGGGATATAGGTCACAATAAAAATTAGATTATAAGGAGATGTGTAATATAATATACCGAATAAAGCGGACAATATAATTGCTAACCCAATTAACGTATAATGATATATTTTGACATTTTTAACTCCCATTTTAACCGCTAATGTCCTCTTGTTTGATTTTTCATCAGATACAATATCTCGCATATTATTAAGATTAAGAACACCTACACTTAATAAACCTATTGTACATGCTGGAAGAAAAACAACATGATCTATTGTTTTGGCATATAACACATAGCAACCAATAACACTTATTAAACCAAAGAAAACAAATACAAAAAGATCTCCTAAACCTCTGTAACCGTAAGGGTTATTTCCAACGGTATATTTTATGGCTCCAATAACTGATGCGATACCTAGCATAAAAAATAAAAATGTGAGCAAAAAATGCTTGACTCCAAATGCACTAAAAATAAGTAAAAAAGCTAAACCAATAGAAATTAAAACGTTTATTTTAATGGCATTAAACATGTCTTCTGGTGATATTTTTCCAGATTGTATAGCACGTTCAGGACCAATTCTATCATTATTATCGGTACCCTTAACCCCATCACCGTAGTCATTGGCTAAATTGGACAGTATTTGAAAGCTTAATGTGGTAAAAATAGCAAGGATACCTATTCTCCATTTGAAGTATCCATTATATTCAGCTAAACATGATGCTAAAATAATCCCAGATATTGATAACGGTAACGTCCGTAGACGCATAGTCGAAATCCAAAGAGAGGCTCTATTCATTATGGAATCCATTTTTTAGCAAAATTGGGCTTACGCTTCTCTAAAAAAGCATTTCTACCTTCAATTGCTTCATCTGTCATATAAGCCAAACGAGTGGCTTCACCAGCAAATACTTGCTGTCCAACCATGCCATCATCTGTTAAATTCATAGCAAATTTAAGCATCTTTATAGAGGTTGGTGATTTTGCTAATATTTCTTGAGCCCATTCATAGGCTGTAGCTTCTAACTCGTCATGTGGTATTACAGCATTTACCATCCCCATTTCGTAAGCTTCTTGTGCTGAATAATTTCTTCCTAAGAAAAATATTTCTCGCGCTTTTTTCTGTCCGACCATTTTAGCTAAATACGCAGACCCATATCCTCCGTCAAAACTAGTTACATCGGCATCAGTTTGTTTAAAAATAGCATGTTCTTTACTTGCTAAGGTTAAATCACAAACCACGTGCAAACTATGCCCGCCACCTACAGCCCAACCAGGCACAACAGCAATAACTGCTTTTGGCATAAACCTGATTAATCGTTGCACTTCTAAAATATTTAAACGATGATAACCATCTTCACCAACATAGCCTTGATGCCCTCTAGCTTTTTGATCACCTCCACTACAAAAGGAATAAACTCCATCTTTAGTCGATGGTCCTTCTGCCGATAATAGTACGACTCCTATATTTACATCTTCATTGGCATCATAAAAAGCATCATATAATTCGTTAGTTGTTTTTGGTCTGAAAGCATTTCGGACGTCTGGTCTATTAAAAGCTATGCGTGCAACACCATTACACTTTTTATAAGTAATGTCTTGATATTCTTTAGCAGTTACCCAATTCTCTTGGTTCATTTTTATTATTTTAGTCAAAAATAAATTTTATTTTATTAAATCACTTACTTCGCTATGAAAAATAACTTTTTAGCCTTCATTTTAGTTTTCTTCACGCTTTTATCTTATTCTCAACCTTATGATTTTAAGACCATTATAGATCTTGAAGCTACAGATGTTATTAGTCAAGGTAATACAGGAACGTGCTGGAGCTTTTCTACGTCGTCATTTCTTGAAAGTGAAATAATTCGTATTACTGGAAAAAAAATAGATTTATCTGAAATGTATAATGTTCGTCATACATATCTCAACAAATCATGGAACTACGTTATGAGACAGGGTAAAACGCAATTTAGTGAAGGTGGATTAGCACATGATGTTATGAATAGCATTTCGGAACATGGACTCGTACCAAACACGATCTATTCTGGTTTAAAAAATGGAAACGCCAAACACGATCATTCTAAGTTGGTAGATACATTGAAAAAGACTTTAGACCTTTATATAAAAGACTCAAAAACGTTTAATTGGAAAAAAAGGACTAATGACATTTTAGATACCTTTCTTGGTGAAAATATTGAAAGTTTTGACTATAACGGAAAGAAGTATTCGCCTTTATCTTTTATGAAACAGGTTAAAATAGATCCAAAAAATTATGTAACACTTACATCATTTTCCCATAAGCCCTATCACACAAATTTTATACTTAACATTCCTGATAATTTTTCTAATGGTGAGTTTTTCAATGTGTCTCTAGATGAACTTGCAAATACTGTAAATAATGCGTTAAAAAAAGGGTTTACTATTGAATTAGACTGTGATGTTAGTGAAAAAACTTTTTCATCTAAACATGGATTAGCAGTTATTCCCATAGATGGTATAAATATAGCAGATGCTTTAATAAATGTATCAGAAGAAAAGAAAATAACACAAGAGTTCAGACAACAAGAATTTGAGAACTATAATACTACTGATGATCATTTAATGCATATTACTGGGTTAGTAAAAGATCAGAATGGAACAATCTATTATAAAGTTAAAAATTCATGGGGTAAAAATCCCAAAAGAGTTAATCATGGAGGATATATTTATATGAGTGAAGCATACTTTAAATTAAAAACAATCTCTATAACACTACACAAAAATGCACTCCCTAAAAAAGTTCTTAAAATCTTGAGAAAAGCTTAAATATGCATAGCAAATTTTAGCAGAGTGATAAAAATATAAATATACGTACATATACGTATATAAGTGTAGTTCTTTTTTTATTAATTTTGTATAGAATTAATTTTTGTCGGATAAATTCGTTTTTTAACGATAATATTTTGTATTTTGTCGACTTAATACCCAAAACTATGTTACTTTCAATTACTATTTCCCTCGCAGTGTTGGTGATTATTAATTTATTATTGCTAAAATTTAGCTCAAATAAAATTGATAGAACTGCTAAAACAAACAAAAAACCTGTAGTACTTACACCTCAAATTACCATTGAACAGGAATCTGAGAGACTTGCTCCAACAGGAAGTTAGTTTTACTAAAATGCTTATTACCGAACCAATAGCCTCTATTGGCACTTAAGGGTGAAGGATGCCCCGAAGTTAATATTTTGTGATTGTGAGTGTTTATTAGTTTAACCTTTTGCTTTGCATAACCGCCCCAAAGTAAAAATACAATATCCTTTTTCTTTTCACTTATAGTCTTTATAACGGCATCAGTAAAGATTTCCCATCCTCTTTTTTGATGGCTCCCTGCTTGATGTGCTCTAACCGTTAGCGTTGCATTCAGTAATAACACACCTTGGTCTGCCCATCGCATAAGGTTGCCACTTTTTGGGTATGAAATTCCTAAATCTGTTTCTATCTCTTTAAAAATATTGATCAATGATGGAGGGTGAGGAATACCATCGTTTACAGAAAAACACAGTCCATTCGCTTGTCCATACCCATGGTATGGATCTTGACCAATAATTACAACTTTTACATCGTTAAAATGACAATGATTAAAAGCATTAAAAATTTGTTTTCCTGGTGGAAAACAAGTTTGAGATTTATATTCTGTTTTTACAAAACTTACTAATTCTTTAAAATAAGGTTTATCAAACTCTTCTTTTAAATAAGGCTTCCAGCTTTCATGAATATCTACATGCATATCAATTAGATAATATTCTTACTAATAATTCTTTTAATAAATCCCCTTGTGAAACAGCATTAGCCCCTACACCTTTACTTTTCACGTCAAAATCTCTCAATGTAGAAACGACCATACTTACTTTACGCATTGGGTAATGCCTTGCTGCTGCTATATATTCATTCACAAAATAGGGATTTATTTTTAAAGCTGATGCAACATTTCTAGGTGATTTATCACTCAAACCATGAAAATGAAGTAACTGTGAAAAGAAATTAAAAAGCAAAGACACTGTTACAACCATTGGATTGTCCTTTGGGTTTTCAGCAAAATAATTAATAATTTGATACGCTTTAATGGTATTTCTTTCCCCAATAGCTTTACGTAATTCAAAATTATTATAGTCCTTACTTATGCCTATATTTTCTTCAATATGCTCAGGCGAAATTTGAGTTCCCTTTGGTAAAATAATTTGAAGTTTTTCTAACTCATTATTTATTTTACTTAAATCTGTTCCCAAAAACTCAACAAGCATTTGCGCAGCTTTAGGTGAAATAGAATAGTTTTTAGGAGATAACACACGACGAATCCAATCAGCTACCTGATTTTCATAAAGTTTTTTGCTTTCATAAATTACGCCCGTTTTTTTAAGCGTTTTATACAACGCCTTACGCTTATCAATCTTTTTATACTTGTAGTTAACAACCAAAACAGTTGTTGGTTGAGGGTTTTCAGTATAAGGTGCTAACTTTTCAATAGTCCGTGATAAATCTTGAGCTTCTTTAACAATAACCACCTGATATTCTGCCATCATAGGATAACGCTTAGCGTTACTTACAATATCTTCAACCGTTACATCTCGACCATACAAAACCATTTGATTAAAACCACGTTCTTCTTCAGCTAAAACAGTGTTTTCAATAAAATCAGAGATCTTATCTATATAATAAGGCTCCTCTCCCATTAAAAAATAGATCGGTTTTAGGTTTTTATTCTTTATATCAGTGACTAATTGTTTGACTTCGTCCAAACTATTTTATTTTTCGAATTACAAACACTAAAACCAAATTAATAATTATAATTATTAAGGATTTAGTACTTGAATATTGTGATTTCTGGTTTTGTAACTTAACTTTGAAAAAAATCAGGATGCATTAATGCAAGCACTTAATTTTCCGAAGTTTTCGTTTCGATTCAAAAATAATGAAAATAAAGTTTCTATTTTCGATAGTATTCGCAAAAAATTTGTGATTTTACAACCCGAAGAATGGGTACGTCAACACTGTGTTCAATATTTAATAAATAACAAAGGGTATCCTAAATCTTTAATTAATGTTGAAAAAGAATTGATTATTAACTCTTTAAAAAAACGTTACGATATTGTAGTGTATAATTCTAATGGAAGTATTCATTTAATAGTAGAATGCAAGGCTCCAAAAATTGTTATAAACCAAGATACATTCGATCAAATAGCTCGTTATAATTTAAAGTTAAATGCAACATATTTAATGGTTACAAACGGATTAAATCATTATTATTGCCAAATGGATTTTAAAAATGAACGTTATAATTTTTTAAAGGACATCCCGGGTTTTAGTAGACAGTCGCAGTGAACAGTCACAGTATTCAGTATTCAGCAGATCTGTAGTAAATAGAAAACAAACGTTGAAATAAACCATGGAGAGCAAGTCCATTTCGTGAAATACTGGAATATAAAATGATGTGGTTCGTAAAACTGAATTAGTGTGAATTCGTGTCAAAAATTTTTAGACCCTGAAAACAAAATGCACTAAAGCATCTAGTTTTAACTACTTTTGTGACCAATAAACTTTAAACTATAATCTTTAAACTTGAAACTAGCAATCGTCATATTGAATTGGAATGGTAGAAAGCTTTTAGAACAGTTTTTACCATCTGTAATTGAACACTCAAAAGAAGCAGATATATACGTTGCAGATAATGCTTCGACAGATGATTCGATTTCTTTTTTAAAAGGTACTTACCCATCAATTAAAATAATTGAAAACAAAGAAAATGGTGGTTATGCTAAGGGGTATAATGAAGCTCTGAAAGATTTAAACGCTGATGTTTTTTGTTTACTAAATAGCGATGTAGAAGTTACTAAAAACTGGTTGTTACCTATCATTGAAACTTTAAAAAAGGAAGCTAATACAGCCATCATTCAACCTAAACTACTCGATTATAAAAATAAAGACTATTTTGAATATGCTGGGGCTGCTGGTGGATTTATTGATAAGTACGGTTATCCTTATTGTAGAGGTCGCATTTTTAATACTATTGAAAAGGACTCTGGACAGTTTGATGATAGTTCTGAAATATTTTGGGCATCTGGCGCTTGTTTCTTTATAAGAAGAACCGTATTTCAAGAATTAAATGGGTTAGACAAACACTTTTTCGCACATATGGAAGAAATAGACTTATGCTGGCGGGCTAAGAATTTAGGATACAACATAAAATATATCGGGCAATCTGAAATTTACCATGTTGGTGGTGCTACGCTTGATGCTACCAACCCTAAAAAAACTTGTCTAAACTTTAGAAACAGTTTGTTTACATTAACTAAAAATGCCAAAGGATTATTATTTCCATTAATACTTGTTAGATTAATTTTAGACGGCATAGCTGGAATAAAGTTTTTACTTGAACTAAAACCGAAGCATACTGTAGCAATAATAAAAGCGCACTTCGGATTCTATAATAACTTAAGCAGGTTATTAAAACAACGAAAATCTATAAAAAATAAAATAAAATATTACCAAAGAACATCCATTGTAGTTGATTATTTCGTAAATAAGAAGACCAATTACAAAAGTTTATAAATAGTTAGCAAAAGTTTTGTTAACATTGTTAAAATTTAGCGTTTTTTATATATTTTTGTTAAATAAATTTTAAGGAAAATAAATCCACACAACACATTATGAAAAGACTTTTATTAATTAGCTTATCTACAACACTTCTTTTAAGCTCATGTGTTTCTAAAAAGCAATTTACAGATTTAGAAGCAAAACAAAAAGAAACTCAAGACTTACTTAACTCCGCAACGGTAAAATTAAATGCTTGTATAACAGACAAAGCAACTGCAACAGCAAGAGCTACAGCCTTAGAAGAACAAATAGCAGATTTACGTAAAAATAATGATAATCTACAGGTTTTATCTGCAAAAGGAGCTAGTAACATCGAGAAAACATTAGAAAGCATTAAAGAAAAAGATTTAAAAATTACACGTTTACAAGATGCTATTACTAAAAAGGATAGTGTAACTTTAGCATTAGTAACAAGCTTTAAGCGTGAAGTAGGTATTAACGATCCAGATATCGAAGTAAATGTAGAAAAAGGTGTCGTGTTTATTTCTATTGCTGATAAATTGTTATTTAAAAGTGGTAGCTATAATGTAACATCTAAAGCTAAAGATGTTCTTGCAAAAGTAGCTAAAGTTGTAAATAGCAAACCTGATTTTGAGTGCATGGTAGAAGGACATACAGATAGTGTTCCTTATAAAAAAGAGCCTTTATTAGATAACTGGGATTTAAGTGTTAAACGTTCTACATCTATTATTAGAGTACTTGAGACTTTAAATGTAAATCCTGGTAGATTAATTGCTGCTGGTCGTAGTTCTTATGTTCCATTAGTAGATAATGATACTGCAGAAAACAGATCAAAAAACAGACGTACACGTATTGTTGTACTTCCAAAAATCGATCAGTTTTATGACATGATTGAAAAAGAAATGAAAAATCTTGAAGCTGGAGGAAACTAGTCAGTTTTAAAAAACATAAATCAAAGCTCAACTTTTTAAGTTGGGCTTTTTTTATGGTGTTATGCAACACCTGGAGTTAGTTTACCAGCAATGTGTAATTTATTACGAAAACCACATGTGAGAAATAAAGAATCTCGGTTTATTTTCTATCTTAGTCCTCAAGCAACACATAATAATACATGACAATAAAAATAATACCTACACTAAAATTCAAAAAGTATTGTCTTGCTGTTTTAATTATATTCTCTGCATGCGCTAAAAAGAAAGACACAGTACAAAAAACAGATTTTTGTTCACAAATTCATAGAAATAACGATGTAACACTTTCAAATGAACTCGAAGATGTGTCCGAATTAATGAAAACCAAAACAGGCGTATATGTTCTAGAGGATGGTAGTGGTTCCATGGTTGCCAGAGCATGGTTAAGCGAATATGCAGAAAAAACTATAGATATTCAATACTTTATATTTTCAACAGATAACGTTGGACTCATAGCCTGTGACTATTTGATAAGAGCTGCAGATCGTGGCGTTAAAGTTAGAATCATTGTTGATGATATTATGGTTGATGCAGACATAGAAGATTTACTAACATTTAGTTCTCATGAAAATATTACAATAAAAATTTATAACCCAGGTGTAAACTTAGGAAAGAACCTTTTCAAGAAAATTGCAAAATTTGCAACAGATTTCAGAACTGCCAATCAGCGAATGCATAACAAGGCGTTTATAGTAGATGGCAAAGTGGTTATTACTGGGGGTCGAAATATTGCTGATGAATATTTTGACTATGACCATGAGTATAATTTTAGAGATAGAGACATTCTATTATTAGGTAAAGAATCAGAACAAGTAAACAAATCTTTTGATGAGTTTTGGGATAGCTCACTGAGTAAAGATGTTACTACCATCATTAAAGAAGGCTCTAAAACCACGTATCCCGAAAACAGGTTTAATAATCTTCACGAGTATGCATGTAACCCTGAAAACTTCTGGCCACAAGTAAGAAAAAGAATAGAGAATTTACCAGCTACATTTAAAGCTATTAAAAATTCCGGAGAATTAGTTTGGTTGGATGATGTCGAATTCATTTCTGATGTTCCTGGTAAAAATGATGGTAAAAATGGTTTAGGAGGTGGTGGTATTTCAACTAGTGCTTTAATTAATTTAGTTAAAAATGCTAAGTCTTCTATTGAAATCCAGACGCCTTATCTAATTACTTCCGAATTAAGTCAAAACCTATTTAAAGAAGCTGTTCAACGAGGCGTAAAAATTAGAATACTAACTAATAGCCTGTCATCAACAGATAATGTAGAAGCTTTTAGTAGCTATCAAACAGATAGGGAAAAACTGTTAAAGACCGGTATTAAAATATATGAATTCCGACCAGATGCAGCAGAACGCATGAAAATAATAACTGGTGAACTCCAAGAAACTTTAGATCATATACCAATTTTTGGACTGCATGCAAAAACCATGGTTGTAGATAATAAAACAACTGTGATAGGCACCTTTAATCTTGATCCCAGAAGTGCTAATTTAAATACGGAGTGTATTGTTATTGTTCACTCTGATAAAATTTCTTCTAGTGTTCTAAAAGGTATGGAAGAAGAATTTAAACCCGAAAATTCATGGGAAACAACACTAGATTTTAATCCAGATTCAGAGGTTAGTAAATATAAACGTATAAAAACTTGGACGCGAAAAATAATACCTAAAGAAATTTTGTAATAGATCATCAAAAAATCTCCAAACTCCCCTTACCTTCTCTAATAACAACAGGTTCGCTTTCAGATAGATCTATAACCGTAGACGCCTCATTATCTCCATAGCCACCATCAATCACCAAATCAACCAAATTATCCCATTTTTCTAAAATAAGCTCAGGATCTGTAGTGTATTCAATAACTTCGTCCTCATCACGTATAGAAGTAGATATAATAGGGTTTCCTAATTGTTTTACAATTTCCAAAGCAATATTATTATCCGGTACACGAATACCCACTGTCTTTCTTTTTTTAAAAGGATTAGGCAATGATTTCGATCCCGGAAGAATGAATGTATAAGGTCCGGGAAGCGCTCTTTTTAAAATCTTAAAAACCGAAGTATCTATTTGCTTTACGTAATCGCTTAAATTACTTAAGTCATGACATACAAATGAGAAATTAGACTTTTCTAACTTTACTCCTTTAATTCTCGCAATACGTTCTAAAGCTCTAATATTGGTGATATCACACCCTAAACCATAAACAGTATCTGTTGGATAAATAATAATTCCGCCACGTTTTAGAATAGCCACTACCCTTTCAACCTCCTTAGGATTAGGATTTTCTTCGTATATTCTAAAAAAATCAGCCATAATAATTATCTTGCATTATCGTTTTACAAAGTAAATACTATTTTCTTTATGAAAAGTCTAAAATATCATTTCTTAAGCTTAATCTTTATAATTACATGTCTTAATTGTTCAAATGAAACAGCTGAAGATGAAGTCACTGGTAGCTTAGAACCAAAAAGCTATTATGAAGAACTAAACATTTCATATGGAAATGATAGCGATCAAAAATTTGATTTGTATCTACCTGAAAATCGCAATTCTAATACTAAAACAATGATTTTAGTTCATGGAGGCGGATGGACCTCGGGTGATAAGAAAGATATGAACCCAATTAAGGATTTATTGCGACTAGATTTTCCAAACCTAGCTATTGTAAACATTAATTATAGATTGGCAGATGCAGATAATAAGCCCTACCCGATGCAAATTGAAGATATAACTGCTATTATTGATCATTTAAAAAGCAATAAAATAAAATATACAATTTCTGAAAATATTGGTTTTATCGGAACCAGTGCCGGTGGACATTTATCACTCTTATGGAGCTATGCTTTTGACAATGATAATAATACAAAAATGGTTTGTAGTATAGTTGGTCCTACAAACTTTACAGATCCTGCTTATTTAGATAATACAAATACGGAGCTACAAGAATTATTAGATTTATTTGGTTTAGATCTGGCAACATCCTTTTTAGAAGAAGCTAGTCCGCTACATCGCACTACAACTTCATCTCCTCCTACTATTTTATTTTATGGCGGTAAAGACCCTTTAGTTCCTACAACACAAGGAACCGATTTACGAGATAAACTTGAAAATCTAGGTGTCGTAAATGAGTTTACATTATATCCTGATGCAGGTCACGGTTGGGATGGTATAGAGTTACTAGACACTTGGACAAAACTTAGAGTTTTCATAAATAATTATTTATGACTTAATAGTGTAACAATTCATACTTATCTTAATCAATGCGGAAAATGGATTATGGATGGAAATATGTAATAACTTTATCTGGAGGGAAACATCACTACAAATTTATTGTAGCCCCTATAATAATAGTGTTAAAGAATTATGGTGGAAACGGACCTGTAAATTCAGTTCGCATGGCGAAATAATGTATGACGAAAAAAGTTTTTATTGTCATTAGGTTGTTTTTGTTTTAATCTTCGCTTCTGTTATATACTTCAAGATAAAAGACTTCCCTCCACAATATGATGATATCTCTGTTACTATAAGTAAAAATGAAATAATAAATGATGGTTATTTTAAATTTGTAAGCGATTCTTCAAAAACCCAACAACTGATAATTATTTTCAGTGACTTACCTCAAAAAATAGCATTTTAGAAAAACTCAAAAGTAATTTTTGAACTCATTATCTGAAAAAATTTCAGGTGTAATTAAAATTTTAAGCATTAAGAACGATTCGTCTTCCATTTTGGGAGATTTGTTGTCATGATTATCATAAGTCTATTGTATTTTTAAAAAATTAAATCTTATTTAAGATTGTTTGTTTAATAAAATATTACAAAAAAGATGGTTAAACTCTAAGCATAGTCAACTTAGAAATATACTTCACAATTTAATTAAACCACACTCTACTCTAGCCCGGGAAAGCTCTCAGTTTTCTTTATAAAGGGGACTTAAGGTTCCCTTTTATCTTGAAATTTATTATGATTCATGCTAATCTTGTAAAAATTTGGTAAAAACTTAATTTTCACTAAAAAACATCACCCTACAATCTCCAACTTAGCAAAACGCAGCAGTAATTTTTTAACTCCTCCGTGCTGAAAATTAATTTCGGCTTTAGTATCTGCTCCTGTACCTTCAATTTTTAAAACTTCTCCCGTTCCAAAACGAATATGCTTAACAATATTACCTACGACTAGCTTACTATCAAATAGGTTAGTTTTCGCGTTAGTATCTGTTTTTGAAACTGGTTTTAAATTTTTAGGTGTTGTAACTTGAAACTTTTCAGGTGCTTTCTTTGCACTTCCTTTCTTTAGTACAGCTTGTTTTGCTGGCTTATATCTAATCTTATTAGGTTCTACATCTCCGAAAATATCGGCATCCAACATAGGATTAAAACGACGTTCTTCAATAGGTGTTAGGATCTCTAAGTATTGCTCATCAATTTCTTCAATAAAACGACTTGGTTCAGAATCAACTAATTTTCCCCAACGATATCTTGACAGTGCATAGGTTAAATAAGCTTGCTTTTCAGCACGGGTTAGCGCCACATAAAATAATCGCCTCTCCTCCTCTAGTTCACTACGTGTGTTCATACTCATGGCACTAGGAAACAGATCTTCTTCCAGACCAACAATATACACATACGGAAACTCCAATCCTTTAGCCAAATGTATGGTCATAAGGGCCACATGATCAACATCTCCTTTATCTGCATCTAAATCGGTAGCTAAAGCCACATCTTCCAAAAACTCGGCCAAAGACCCTGTAGTATCAGCTATCTCTTTTTGCCCTTCAACAAAATCTTTCATACCATTTACGAGCTCTTCAATATTTTCCATTCGGGTAACACCTTCTGGCGTGCCATCTTTATTGAATTCTTTTATGAGACCACTAGTTCTGGTAACATGTTCAGCTAGTTCAAATACATCAGCAGTTTGATTCAGTACTTGAAAACTTTCTATTAGGGTTACAAAATTCTGAAGCTTAATCTTAGTACCTGAGTTAATTTTAACATCTGTTTTATCAATGTTTTTCATCACCTCAAACATGGTACGATTATAACCATTGGCTGAAACAATTAATTTATCAACTGTCGTTTGGCCAATACCTCGAGGCGGAAAGTTTATAACACGCTTTAACGCTTCTTCGTCGGCAGGGTTAATAATCAACCTTAAATAAGACAAAACATCTTTTATCTCTTTACGTTGATAAAACGATAACCCTCCATAAATTCTATAAGGAATATCACGCTTACGCAATGCATCTTCAATAGAACGCGATTGTGCATTGGTTCTGTATAAAATAGCAAAATCACTGTTTTTTAACTGATCTTGCATTTTGCTTTCAAAAATAGTGCTCGCCACATAACGCCCTTCATCACTATCTGTTAATGATCGATTTACTTTTATTTTACCGCCTTCATCATTCGCAGTCCAAACAACTTTATCTAGTTTTGTTTGATTTTTATCAATGATTGAATTTGCTGCATTCACAATGTTTTTTGTAGAACGATAATTTTGCTCAAGTCTAAATACCTTCACATCGTCATAATCCTTCTGAAAATTCAAAATATTATTAATGTTAGCACCACGGAAGGCATAAATGCTCTGGGCATCATCACCCACTACACAAATATTTTGAAATTTATCAGATAACGCTCTTACAATTAAATATTGTGAATGGTTAGTATCCTGATACTCATCAACTAAAATATATTTAAAACGGTTTTGGTATTTTGCTAAAACCTCTGGGAATCGGGTTAATAGTTCATTTGTTTTAAGTAGTAAATCATCAAAATCCATAGCGCCAGCCTTGAAACAACGATCTACATATTCTTTATAAATATCTCCCATTCTAGGACGCCTAGCCATCGCATCAGCTTCTTTTAACTCTGGGTTTTGAAAATAAGCACGCACCGTAATTAAACTGTTTTTATACGATGAAATTCTAGAACGTACTTGTTTATACTTATAAATATCTTTATCGAGATTCATTTCTTTAATAATAGACGCAATCAATCTATCTGAATCTTGAGTATCATAAATCGTAAAATTGCTAGGGTATCCTAGCCTATCTGCTTCTATTCTTAAAATTTTGGCAAATACCGAGTGAAACGTACCCATCCATAAATTCTTGGCTTCACTGGCTCCAACAATAGTAGCAATACGCTCTTTCATTTCCCGAGCCGCTTTGTTGGTAAAGGTTAAGGACAAGATATTAAAAGCGTCAATGCCTTTGCTCATCATATAAGCAATGCGATACGTAAGTACTCGTGTTTTTCCAGAACCAGCACCCGCAATAACAATCATAGGCCCGTCAATTTGAATTGTAGGCTCTAATTGCGCTTCATTTAACTGGCTTAAATATTTTTCCAAACTATATAAATTTTACGATGTGAAAATAACCATTGTTATGCTTTTAATTAAAGGGATTTATTAATAATTATAAACAATTAACACTTGCTTATTCTTTTTGAATATCTTTAAGCTTCAAAATCGAAATAAACTATATGAGATTCTTTTTTTTAGCAGTCGCTTTCTTAGGAATATCTAGCTCCTACGGACAGAATAATTTAGAACAACAATTTACAGATATAGAGTCAAAAGTCATTGAATGGCGTCGCCATTTTCATCAAAACCCTGAACTTTCAAACAGAGAATTTAAAACGGCTGAAACTATTGCTAAACATTTAAAATCATTAGGTTTAGAAGTGCAAACTGGAGTCGCTCATACAGGCGTAGTTGCCATTTTAAAAGGAGACTTTCCTGGAAAAGTTGTCGCTTTAAGAGCAGATATTGATGGACTCCCTGTAACTGAGAGAAATGATCTCCCTTTTAAATCTGAAGTAAAAACAACCTTTCTGAATACAGAAACTGGTGTGATGCATGCTTGCGGACATGATACACATACTGCTATCTTAATGGGAGTAGCAGAAATCCTAACAAAGAATAAAGATAAAATTAAAGGTACGGTGAAATTTATTTTTCAACCAGCTGAAGAAGGTCCTCTTCCGGGAGAAGAAGGCGGGGCAAAAATGATGATCAAAGAAGGTGTTTTAGAAAATCCAAAAGTAGATGCTATCTTCGGATTACATATTCGTTCTAACTATGACGTTGGAACGATCCATTATAAAAAAGGAGGCATTATGGCTTCGGTGGAACGCTTCGTTATTAATGTTAAAGGAAAACAAACACATGGTGGTAGACCTTGGCAAGGTGTAGATCCTATTTTAATTTCTGCTAAAATTATTGATGGTTTACAAACTATAATAAGTAGAGAATCAAAACTTGTAGATGAAGCAGCCGTTATTACAGTTGGAAAAATTACGGCTGGTACTCGTTTTAACATCATACCAGAAAGTGCGGAACTTATAGGTACCGTAAGAACTTTAGATCCCAAAATGAAAGCTCATATTGAAAAACGAATGACCGAAATGGCAACAACTTTAGCTAAAGCATATGGAGGCGAAGCTACTATTAGTTTTCAGAATAATACAGCTATTACCTATAATGATTCGGATTTGGTAGACAAAATGCTACCCACTCTACAAAAAGTAGCTGGTATTAAAAATGTACGCTTAAGAAAAGCAACAACTGGAGGAGAAGATTTTTCATATTTCCAAGAAGTCGTTCCAGGGTTTTATTTCTTTTTAGGAGGAATGACTCCAGGTAACAAAGAAGCATTCCCACATCATACACCAGATTTTATGATTGATGAAAGCGGTATGCTTTTAGGTGTAAAAACATTAACTCAAATAGCTTTTGACTTTTTAAATAATTAAAATGAATACTATATTAGATTTTTTATCAAACATTTCCTGGTGGGGTTGGGTTTTAATTGGATTAGCTCTGGTTGCTATACGTGATATTTTTCTTCAAAAGAGCCATACTATTAGCCATAATTTCCCAATTATAGGTCATTTGAGGTATTGGCTAGAAAGTATTGGACCAGAAATGCGCCAATATTTTGTGGCAAATAATAGAGAAGAACTACCTTTTAATCGCATTGAACGTGGTTGGATTTATGCTTCTGCAAAAAAAGAAAATAATTATGAAGGTTTTGGTACCGATAGAGATATTTATGAGCATCAGCACATGTTTATTAATAATGCTATGATGCCTTTTAAAGTTGATAAAGACCATCCAAACAGTATTGACAAAACATTTTTGCCATGTGCTAAAGTTATAGGTGAATTTAATAAACGAAAAAAACCATACCGTCCGGCATCTGTCATTAATGTGTCTGCTATGAGTTTTGGTTCACTTTCTGCCAAAGCCGTAGATTCATTAAACAAAGGTGTTAAAATAGCCGGAGCCTATCATAATACAGGTGAAGGCGGTTTATCACCTTATCATAGGAACGGAGGAGATGTCGTATTCCATTTTGGCACAGGATATTTTGGTGTACGTGCAGAAGACGGTGGATTTTCAATGGAGAAAATGAAGAAATTGGTTAATGACAACCCTTTTATTAGAGCTATTGAAATAAAATTATCCCAGGGAGCAAAACCAGGAAAAGGTGGTGTATTACCAGGAGCAAAAATAACCAAAGAAATTGCTGCAATTCGAGGTGTTGAAGTTGGAAAAGACGTTTTATCCCCTCCTAATCACAAAGCATTTTCCAACGTTCCGGAAATGGTAGATTTTATAGAAGATATCGCTGAAGCTACGGGTTTACCTGTTGGCATAAAAGCAGCTATAGGAAAACTAGAACAATGGAATGAGCTCGCCGATATCATGCTTAAAACAGGTAAAGGTCCGGATTTTATTACTGTAGATGGTGGTGAAGGTGGTACTGGAGCTGCACCTCCTAGCTTTGCAGACCATGTATCACTCCCCTGGGTTTATGGATTTGGCAATCTGTATAAACTTTTTAAACACAAAGGCTTATCAGAACGTGTTGTATTTATTGGTAGTGGGAAATTAGGGTTTCCTGCCAAAGCCGCTATGGCATTTGCCATGGGAGTAGATTGTATTAATGTGGCACGCGAAGCCATGATGAGTATTGGTTGTATCCAGGCACAGGTTTGCCACACCAATAGATGCCCGAGTGGTATTGCCACACAAAGCAAATGGTTGCAAAACGGTATCGATCCGACTTTAAAATCGGAACGATTAGCACAGTATTTTAAAACCTTTAAAAAAGAATTAGTAGAAATTACGCATGCTGCTGGATACGAGCATCCCTGCCAATTTAAAATGAACGATATTGAAATTAATGTAGATGACCATAACCTTTCAAAAGAATTAGACAGAACTTATATGTATGAAAAAACACCTGTGCCATTTAATAGTATGCAGGATTTAAAAGATTGTTTATATTTGGGAGCAAATTATAACAAGAAGTGATTTGAACTTTTTTGATTGAAGTGAAAAATAGCAATTTCATTCCCAAATTAAAGCTTTTTTGAGCTGCATAGCATCGCTACGGAGTAATAAAAAGACAAAATATGGTGATGAAAGGGCATTTTGTAGCCAATTATAAAAAGTCTAAACCTCTTCTATAACCCAAATCGATTAACGTTTTATGGATGCACAAAGAATTTTAGATTTATTTTTATTCGCAATCCCATCATTAATAACTGGTGTCATTGCGTATTATTTTTTTAGAGAGCATACCAAAAATGAAGATGGTCGCAGACGGTTTTTATTAAAAAAAGATTTACAAGTAACAGCGATGCCTTTGCGCTTACAAGCCTATGAGAGAATGGCTTTGTTTTTAGAGCGCATCACACCTTCTAAACTGTTAATTAGAACAACTCCATTAACCTCAAATAAAGAAGATTACGAAGCTTTACTTATACATACTATTGAACAAGAATTTGAACATAACTTATCACAACAAATATATATCAGTGATAAGTGCTGGAGCATTATCACTACAGCAAAAAATGCCACGATTCAACTTATAAGAAAAGCTAATTTGCTTGAGAAAACGGATACAGCGAATAAACTACGAGAAGTTATTTTAACCGAAATGATGGAACGTCATTCGCCTAGTGATGCTGCGCTTTCTTTTATTAAAGAAGAAGTATCAGACTTGTGGTAAATCATCATCAATACGCAACTCGTTTGAGCGGGCTTCACGATATTTTTCTTTTGCATAGTCATACCCCTGTTGCCACCACGAAGTCATCAGCTTTTTATTAAAAATCAATGAGTTTTCAATAAGCTTTGAAGGTGTATAATAAAAATTAAGCTTCACACCTTTATTTTTTGCTGCTAATTTTCCAATGGTAATATCGCTGCGTTCCACTTGATCCAACAGGTGGCTAAACAAATTAATCATTAAAGAAAATGGATTTTTACCCAGCACTTTATTGTACTCCATATTTTCAGACTCTAAAACAACGGCATCAACTTCGGTTGCTCCTCGCAATATAGCTTCTCGAATAGGAATCACGCACCCTAAGCCGCCATCGGCATACTCAAAACCGTTTCTTTTAACTAAAGACATGAATGGAATATAGTTACAGGAAATCCATATCCAATCACAAAACTCATCATAACTAAAATCCTTTATAGATTTATATTCGACTCTGTTTTTAGATAAATTAGATACCGTAACCACAACATCATCTTTAGTTTCTCTAATTACATTATATTCTGCTTCTGTAAAATACTTTTTTATGTGACGTCTTAAGGCTTTACTCTCACCAAAAGTCCGTTTCATTTTTATGAATTGCCAAAGTGTGTTTATAAAATCGATTGAAACAAATTCTCGATTCCCCTTTTTTCGTTGTACAAAAGGATTTACACTAAAAATATTACTTTGGTTAACATTCGTAAAGACTTCTTTGATTTTATCAATTTCACCAGCAGCTAAATGTGGTACCAGCAAACTTCCAGTAGATGTCCCCAAATACATATCATAATCCCTACCTTCTTCTTGTATTAAATACTGAGCGACACCTCCAGCATATGCTCCTTTACTACCTCCTCCAGAAATTACTAGTGCTTTCATTTTTATTATTCTAATTGTAAATATAGTAAGAACGACTATCAATTTTGAAACTAAAAATTCTTTATTTTAAGTATTCCAAGTTTTACATATCTATTTTATGCATTTTGTGGATTGTCTCCTAGTAATTTCAAAACTATAGCTTCTTATTTTTATTGCTAAATGTTTTACATGCCTTGAATTGTGCATTTTGTAGAATAATTTAACATATGTTATTATTAAATAGTGCCTCATTAAAAAGAATATCTATTTTAGTATCAGCTATTAACACAATTATTCTACATGAGGAAGGGTTATTTTCTTACAAATATTTCTTTTTTTATAATCAGTCTTTCATTCTTTGCCTTAAACCATTCTGATTTAAAAAACATAATCAAAAGATACTCATTAAATGAGCACAAAAAAGTCAAAACTTCACTTCCGCCGTCTGCTACTATTTCCGGAACAACGCAGGTTTGTAGAAACGATACACAACCGCAAATAACTTTTACAGGGTCTGGAGGTAACGCACCATACACATTTACCTATAATATTGGAGGTTCTAATTTAATCGTAACATCCACTGGAAATATGGCAACAGTGGATGTAAACACTACCAACGTTGGTTCTTTTACCTATCAACTGGTATCTGTTCGGGATAGTTCCAACGATACGTCATCTGCAAACGGCACAGCAACTGTTACTGTTAGCGAACCTACAGTAGATTTTACTTTTAACAATGACGGTGCCTGCTCAGGAGCTTCTGTGAATTTTACATCAAGTGCCACCGGAGATGGTCCATTTACCTACAGTTGGAGTTTTGGAGATGGAAGTACAAGTACTAACACCAATCCTTCTCATACTTTTACTTCTTTGGGGTGTGGGTTTCAAAATTCCAATGTAACACTCATAGTTACAGATACTAATGGTTGTAGCAATTCCATAACCAAAGCTGTTTCAATTCAGCAAAAACCCAGATTAGAATTTGAGGATATAGACAACGGGTTTGATCCGTTTAATAACTGTGGAAACAATACTACAGATCCATCTTATACTATTAATGTAGGAATAGCAAATGTTTCTTCTTCTTGTATTAACTCCTATGATGTAGACTGGGGGGATGGAAGTCCCGTTGAAACCAATGTTACATTTCCTGCTACACATACTTACACACAGTTAGGTTCTTTTAACATGGACATAACCGGAAGAGGCAGTAATTGCGACAACACGGTTACTTATTTAATAAAAAACTCAAGCAATCCAACTGGTGCCATTGTTAACCCTGGAAACACAGTGAATTTATGTATTCCTGTCTCTCCTATTGACTTTGCCATTGGTTCTTGGGGAGCTAATCCTCCTGATACAGATTACCTAGTTGACTTCGGAGATGGTGTTACTGAAAATTACACACAAACACAATTGGAAAACTCTGTATATTTTAATGCTGCCGATCCTGCAAATTCTCAAGATTTTCCTATCCCTCATATTTATACAGAGTCCAGCTGTCCTAGTAGTTTTACAGTTCTCTTGAATATTACCACGTCATGCGGGCAAACAAATTTAACAGCTGGTCCTATTGTTATTTTAAGAAAACCCGAAGTCAATTTTGAAGCCCCACCTATAAGTTGTATAAATACCACCGTACAATTTAATAACACATCAATAGGAGGATACGGTATCAATTGTAGTACTAACGAAGGTTACTTTTGGGATTTTGGAGATAGCACAACATCCACATTAAGGGATCCTGGCCATGTGTATACAATTCCTGGCACTTACACAGTTTCTTTATATGGTGAAAACTCCTGCGGTATTACAGACACCGTTACAGAAACAATATGCATAGAACCTCAGTTAACTGCTGCCTTCACATTAAATACTAACAATGGTTGTGCTCCACTTGGAATACAAACAACAAATACAACAAACCTGGCATCAAGTTGCGGTGGCGATAGGTATCTTTGGGAAGTTTCTTATACTTCCGGTTTTTGCGGTACCACTCCTGCCACCTGGAATTTCACCAATGGAACTGATGAAAACTCAGTAGCTCCAATAATAAATTTTGTAACTGCCGGAACTTATACATTAACACTTACAACTACAAATGCCTGCGGTAATAGTGTTACTTCAGAAACCATAGAAGTAAAACAACCTCCTACTGCTACAATTAATGCTATTTCGAATTTTTGTGGCTCTGGAAGCATCAACCCAGTAGCCAACGTAGTAAGTTGTGCACCTGCATCTGAAACTTTAACTTATAGCTGGAGTTTCCCCAACGGCTCGCCTGCCAGTTCAAGTACCTTAAACCCTGGTACTATAAACTACCCTAACCCAGGTAACTATCAAGTTACATTTAGTATCACTAGTCGTTGTGGTACTACAACAGACACAGAAAATTTTGTTATTAACCCCATCCCAACAATAACAAATACCAACCTAGCTCAAACCATCTGCTCTGGAACTAATACGAATGAAGTTATTTTAACATCAGATATATCTGGTACAACATACAATTGGACAGCTTCTGCTCCAGCTGGCGTAACAGGATTTATAGCATCTGGCAATACAAATACAATTCCTGTTCAGACTATTTTTAATTCTAATAGTACATCAGAAGATGTTACTTATACCATAACACCTTCTGTTGGTGGTTGCTCTGGAAATTCTGTAAACCTTGTTATAACAGTTGATCCTGCCCCCTCTTTCACCAGCCAACCACAATCAGAAACTATTTGCTTAAATGGCCCCATAAATCAGCTCTCTGTTGCTGTAAATGGTCCTGGATCACCAACATATCAATGGTATAGCAATACTGTTGACAATAACACAACAGGAACCATTATAACGGGCGAAATGTCAGCAACGTACACACCTGCGAATAATCCAGTTGGAGTAACCTTTTATTACTGCGTTGTATCCTTTACATCTGGTTCTGGGTGTAATGAAATAACCTCCGATACAGCTCGTGTTGAAATTGTAAATGGTATTCAAATTGATACAAATCCTATAGTTAGTCAAAACATTTGTATTGGTGGTGATATAAATACTGTATTATCTGTTGGTCATTCCGGTGGTACCGGAGTTATTACATACCAATGGTATTCTAATGCTATCAATTCCACTATGGGTGGTACTATTGTTGCAGGAGCGACTAATTCCAGTTACACTCCACCTACCTTTAATGTCTCAGGAAATTACTATTATTATGTAATTATAACCCCAAATGGAAGTGGTTGTAGCCCTATAACTAGTAATACCTCTGAAGTTATTGTAGTAGACGACCCTATTATTACAACCCAACCCATAACATCTCAAACTTTATGCGAAAGTACCGTTCCTCAAAACTTACAAGTAGATGTTAATGGAGGGTCTGGAACCACATATAATTATCAATGGTATAGCAATACTACTAACAGTACCTCTGGAGGTACTTTGATCGCCGGAGCCACTAATAATATCTTTACTCCACCAACAAACACGGTAGGTACATTATATTATTATAGTATCATTACACAACCAGATCCAGGCTGTAGTGTTGTTAGCAATACTTCAACAGTTACTGTTAATCAAGCACCTTCATTTTCATCGCATCCCTTGTCCGAAACTATTTGCTCCGGTGAGACTTTCAATATGCTATCAGTCACTTATTCTAATGGTGTTGGTACACCCACTTATCAATGGTATTCAAACACGGTAGACAATAACACAACAGGAAGTATTTTAAGCGGAGAGATTGCTTCTACCTATAGCCCGCCCTCAGGGTCTATTGGTACAGTCTTTTATTATGCAATCATCACATTTTCTTCTGGCGGGTGTACTCAAATTACATCGCAAACAGCAGAACTCACAGTCAATCAAACTCCGAATATTTCAGATACATCATTAACCATCTGTAGCGGTATTAACTTTAATATCATTCCCGATTCCAATGGTGGAGATACGGTCCCTGTCGGAACTCAATATACCTGGACAACTCCTGTAATAAATCCAGCAGGTTCCATAACCGGAACCTCTAATCAAATCACTCCACAAAACAATATTAGCCAGACACCAATAAATAATACAGCTAATCCAGCTACAGTAACTTATACAGTAACTCCTATATCTGGTAATTGTGCTGGAACAGATTTTACTATTACCGTTACGGTTAACCCTTCAATCAGCATTACCAGAAACCTAACTAATAGCAGGTGTTATCTTTCTAATACGGGAACCATTGAAATAACTATTAGTGGAGGTATTCCTTTTACAACAGGACCCCCGTATCAAATATCGTGGACAGGTCCTAATGGATATACCAATTCCAATGAAGATATTTCTAATTTAGAACCTGGTAATTATACTATAACTATAAATGATGAAGGCGGCTGTCCATTTACAGATACATTTACCATTCTGGAACCTGAAGAACTTATTTTCAGCTCTATTAGTTTTGATCCAGAGACTATTTCCTGTTTCGGTGCTGATGATGGCTCTATAAATATTGATATTTATGGAGGAACTACACCTTATACATATAACTGGACACGAAACGGAAGTTCTTTTTCTAATATAGAAGATTTATCAAACCTAGGTCCTGGAGACTATCAAATTACTGTTACTGATACAAACAATTGCACACCTATAGTTCGAAATTTTCAGATTATTGAGCCTCCTGCATTGGATGTAAGCCTAGTAAATCAAGTTGATATTATTTGTTTTGGTGATGCTACGGGTGCTATTAATATTAACACTATAGGAGGAAGACAAATTGAGATATCTCCTGGAGTTTTCGATTATTCTTATTCATGGACAGGACCAAGTGGGTACACAAGCAACCTTCAAAATCTGTCAGGGTTATTTGCTGGAACATACAATTTAACTGTAACCGATAAATCTGGTTGTTCAGATACATTACAGGTCATTTTAGATCAATCTGATGAAATTATTATAGATTATTCTACGACCGAAATTGAATGCTATGGTGATAACAATGCTTCTATAACTATTGATAATATTTCTGGTGGCAACCCTCCGTATACTACAGAGTGGAGTACTCTTGGTTCCGGACCTGTTCAAAACAATTTATCTGCTGGCACTTACATTATTACAATTACAGATAGTACAAATTGTGAAAAACAAGCTACTGTAGTTATTGATGAAGCTCCAGAGTTTTCAATCAACCCAACAGTAGCAAATGTATCTTGTTACGGAGAGAATGACGCCAGTATAGCCTTGAACCTAGTTGGTGGAATGACTCCACTAACACTTGCCTGGAATGATGATGCTTCTGCTGGTGTAGAACGAAACAATTTAAGCCCAGGAACTTATTCTGTAACCATTACAGATGCCACCCCTTGTATTATAACGGAAACCTTTATTATTTCAGAGCCAGATCCATTAGAGTTATTTGCTGTTACAACAGATGCTTTAGATTGTGATAATGCTAATAGCGGAGCTATTAGTTTAACAGTAATAGGAGGTACACTTCCGCTAAGCTATTCGTGGTCTAACGGTGAAATCACCGAGGATTTAGACACTATTCCTCCTGGCACTTATTCAGTTACGATTACTGATGTCAATGGATGTGAAATATCGGATAACTGGACAGTTAATAGGTTTGATCCGCTTACCATTGAAGTTGATACTATTACTGATTTTGATTGTATCACTCGAAATGTAGAGCAAACTTTTATCGCCAGGGTTACAGGAGGCATTCCCCCCTATCAAATAAGTTGGTCTAGCGGAACCGTTAGTGGTGCTAATAATGAAATCATGAATACCGATCAGGACGGTTTAGCAATTGTTAGTGTTATTGACAGTTTTGGATGCTCAACAAACTTTTCACATAATGTAGATATTCCAGTTCTTGGTGATGCAGGTTTTGAACTAAATTCCATTGGCTATACCTCTTTCGGGATATATTCAAAGAAAGATCCTATTCAATTTACGAATACCGCTATAGGCGATTATATTTCTGTTCTTTGGGATTTTGGAGATGGTAATTTTTCTAGTGAAGAAAACCCTCTACATACTTATACTACCGAGGGAGATTATATCATTACACAAACTGTAACCTATCCTTTTGGCTGTGTTTATGAAAAAATCATCACACTATCAATTGAAAAGGGATATAGACTTATAATGCCTAATGCTTTCACTCCTAATAACGATAATATAAATGATTTTTTCAATCCTTCGTTTGTTGGATTAAATAATATGGTTTTAGACATTTATGACACCTGGGGAAGTTTAATTTATTCTGAAAAAGGAGACGATATTGATGGCTGGAACGGTAAAATAAATGATGCTAATGCAGAAAACGGTAATTATTACTTTAAATTTTCCGCTAAGACTTTTTATGGAGAAACCATTACAAAAGAAGGGCCCGTTGTATTAATTAAGTAGATGTATCAAAACAAGCGAATGAAAGTTAAAGTATTAGTCCTAATTATTATAAGTTACTACTGTTTAGAAGCGAAAGCCCAAGACCCAGTTTTCTCTCAATATTTTTTAGTTCCAGAGACCATGAATCCTGGATTTTCTGGTTTTGAAGATGCGACATATTTAGGGTTGATCCACAGAACACAATGGCCTAGCTTAGACCTAAGAATAGATACCGAATACGCCTTTTTTAATACTTGGCTTGAAAACATTGGTGGTGTAGGTGTTAGCATCTTAAATCAGCATGAAAACAATACCAGCTACAATCATTTGCAAGGAAATATCAACTACTCATATCATGTAAAATTGGCAAACGACTGGTTCTTTAGACCTGCTATAGAATTTGGTTTTGGTACAAAGTCCTTTAATTTCAGTAATCTGGTATTAGCCGATCAAATCAATATTAATTCAGAAACTATAAATCCTATTTCATCAGACATATTTGCAATGAATGCGAACAGAAATGTTTCTTTCTTTGATTTTAATGCTGGTTTTGTTTTTGATAAAAAAAATACACGAAACGATACGGACTTGTGGTTAGGAGCTTCTATAAAACACCTGAACAGACCCAATATTTCATTTGTAGAAAATGGCAATGTGCCATTAGATATTTTTTATTCCATTCATGCCAATTATAAGTTTCCTTATTTTGATTATAATGACATGCTTATTTCTGTTAATTACATGCAACAAGGACAGTATAACAGATTAGATATAGGAACCACTGTAAAGCTCGAAAAACTTATGTTAGGTGCTATGGCAGTTACCAATCCTGCCAAAAACAGCTTAAATAGTCATTTATTAACTTCAATCAATGCATTTATAGGATTAGAATTCGAACAGCTACGTTTTGGTTTCTCTTATGATTTAAACACCACCAAAATTGGTAGAACAGATGGCGTTTACGAACTTTCTATAACCTATTTAGCAGGCTGTCTAATTTGCAAAAACCCAGCAAATTTGGAACGAAGAAAATAGTACTTAGAACTCATCTTGATTTTTCCTGTAGGTTTAGACAGACGAAACTATGCTCACTACTTTTAAAGTATAGATCTGTCAGGTTTTAAAACCTGACAGATCTAAATAAATACTTGATTCGTATAATGTTTTTTTGATTTTTCCAACTAATATAAAACGGTTACCTTAAAGCTATTATGATAAATTCACATATTAAAAAGGTACTTGTTTTATAAAGATATGATAGAGAAATTCGTTTTTAAAAATTTACATTTAAAAGCTCTCCACTCAATTGCAATAACTGTAGTTCAATAAGTTTTGCATCAAATTTTGCATTGTTAAATGCTGTTTTAGAATTGATTAAATTAATCTGTGCTTGTCTAAATTCTATTGATGTAATTTGTCCTAATTTATAACGTTCCGTACTTCTATCAAAATTATTTTGGGTTGTTAAAATGTTTTTTTCTTGCGCTTTTAAAATGAATAATTGGTTTTGATAATTCCCCCAATTATTTTTTAAATTATTATCTATGGTTACTTTTTGTTCTTCCAATAAAATTTGCTGATTTTCTAAAGCAATTTTTGCATTGGCAACTCTGGTTTTTCTACTTCCTCCATCAAATAAATTCCAAGATAAATTTAAACCAGCATTAAGCCCATTAGCCGCAGAACTAGCTAAAAAAGATGTCGTTGGGTTTTCACTTTTATTCCATCCATAAGACGTGGTTAGTCCTAAAGATGGTAAGTTACTTGCCTTGTTTATTTTAATATTGAACCTACTAATAGCAATATTTTTTTCGCTTTGTTTTAACGTCGTATTATTTGCAATTGTTTTTTGTTCTAATTCTTCAAAATTCATCATTTTATTAAAATCAACTTCAGTTTCAACATCATAATTCACTTCTTTTTCTATCCCTAAAACAACATTTAACCTACGTTTTTCGTTTGTTAATTGCTGTTTAGCATTTATTAATGCAATACTATCATTATTGACATCTACTTCTGCATTTAACAATTCTAATTTAGTAGATTGCCCATATTCATATTGATATTTTACACGTTCTAATCGTCTTTTAGAAATAGATAAAGCCTCATTAAGGTTATTTGTATTTTCCGTTACACGAGCAATCTGAAAATATACTGTAAACAATTGTAAACAAGCATTTTCTATAGTTTCTTTTACTTGTAATTCTGTTAAATTATAACTCTCTTTTAATTGTTGATAATTATACTTTCTTCCTAAACCGTCAAAAATGGTATAATTTAAATTCACAGATGCGTTATATGTTTTTGTTTCAGCCCCATTAATACTTGTAGATGTTCCGTCCTGACGTGTAATTGTTTGATTATCGTTTCTATAATTTGCCCCAGAAGCAGCTGAAAATGTTGGTAAAAGACCTCTGTTATAAATACTTTTATTATTTTTTGCAACTTCTAAATTATTGTTGGCAACTTTAATTCCGAAGTTATTTTCTAAAGTGATTTTTAAGGCTTCTTTTTTTGTTAAAATTTCTTGTGATATGCCCTGTAATACCGATAAAAAAACAAGGATTAAAATACTATTTTTATTAAATTTCATCTTCATCAAATTTAGATTCAATAATGGCTCTTTCTACTTCTTCTTTACTTATTTTTCTATCTGTTTTTAACCACTTAACGCCAACTTTAACAGAATTTGAAACAGACAATAAAAGTGGCAACATGACCAATGTTAAAATAGTGGCAATAGCAATACCGTAAGCAATAGAAATTGCCATAGGAATTAAAAATTGAGCTTGTCTACTTTTTTCCAACATCAACGGTGCTAAACCTGCAATTGTAGTTAAAGATGTTAAAAAAATGGCTCTAAAACGAGATTGACCAGCTTTAATTAAGGCCATGTCAAATTTTAGTCCTTCTTTGAGGTAACTATTAAATTTTCCTATTAAAACCAAACCGTCATTTACCATAATCCCTACTAAAGCAATAATCCCTAACCACGATAAAATACCGATAGAAAAACCATGAATGTAATGCCCCCAAACCACTCCAATCATGCTAAAAGGAATCATAACAATTAATAAAACGGGCTGACTATAGGAACGAAACGTAAAAGCAATTACCATATAAATTAAGAGCAAAATAATTGGACCAACAGTTTTTACGGAATCTATCGTTTTTTTAGCTTCTCTATTTTGCCCTTCATATAAAGGTGAAACTGTTGGGTACTTAGAAAGGATTTCAGGCATCAATCGTACTTTTATATCTTCTAAAATTTCTGTAGCATTAGCTTCAGGTCCTTTTAGGTCTGCACTAATCTGAATTTCTCTTTTTCCTTCTAAATGGTTAATTGTAATATCTCCTCTTTCTATAATGTAATTGCCAATTTCAGAAAAAGGAATTCTTGCTCCGTTTGGAGCAACAATACGCATGTCGTCTAAATCTTTAATAGAGGATCTGTTTTTTTTATCATAACGCACCCAAACTTTTATTTCATCTTGTCCACGTTGAAAACGTTGCGCTTGAAAACCAAAGAATCCATAACGTACTTGATTCATAACAGATTGCAAATTCAGACCTAATAGATACGCACTTTCCTTTAAGGTAATTCTAATCTCTTTAATTCCTGCGGGATCATTATCCGTTACATCTTTTAATAAAGGATTACTTTCTAATTCTTGTTTTAATTCTTGTTTGGCCGTTTTAAGTTCTCCAATATTATTACCTAATAAAGAAACGGCTACTGGACTCCCTCCAAAATTCCCTCCAGAACCAAAAATTAAACTTTCTACACCATAAATTCTACCCACTTTATCTCTAATAGAATTAGTGATTTCTGGAGATGAAAAATCTCTTGCTTCACCTGGCAATAAATTAACTGTTAAAGTGGCATTTGCGCTTCCTGGCCCCACCCTTTTAATGACATTTTCTACAACTTGAAAATGGTCTGTTTGTTTTGCCGTGTAGTCTTTATTGATCAACCAAACTTTTTCTTCTATAGATGAAATAATAGAATCCGTAATTTGTTCATTTGTACCTTGCGGCATGGTTAAGCTAATCTGAATTCTGTCACTGGCAATGTTTGGGAAAAATGATGTTTTAACAACACTTCCTTTAATGGCCATGAAACTGAAGATTAAAATAGCTATTGGAATACAAAAAGAGAAAAATTTATTTTTTAAAGAAAACCTTAAAAAAGGCACATAATAATAATCTCTAATTTTAGACAAACCTTTATCTGCTATAGTATTTATTTTATTGAAAAAAGCGTCTACTGAATTTGTTTTTTGTGCTTCTCCTTTTTCAAGCCTTTTTCTATCTAAAGCTTTAGAATGGGCAATGTGCGCCGGTAAAATAATTAAGGCTTCAATTAAAGAAACGGTTAATGTTAACAATACGATTGTAGAAACTTCTCCAAAAAAACTTCCTAATCTACCATCTACAAAAAAGAAGGTAGAAAAAGCAATAATAGTAGTTAAAATGGCTGAAATAATTGGAGGAATAACCTCTAGGGTTCCATCTATTGCTGCTTTTATTTTAGATTTTCCTAAATCATAATAATGATGATAAATATTTTCTCCTATTACAATGCCATCATCAACCAAAATACCAATTACGATAATCATTCCAAAGAGTGATAAAACATTGATAGTTACATCAAATTGCGCGGCAAAAATAAACATTCCAAAAAAGGCAACGGGCAAACCAAATGCGACCCATATTGCTAAACGTAAATTTAGGAACAGTGCTAAAAAAAATAAAACCAATAAAATACCAGCAATACCATTTTCTATCAATAATTTTGTCCTTCCATTTAAAGTAATAGAAGAATCGCTAGAAATATTTAATTGAATATTTTGTTGTTTTTGGTTGTATTCATATATATAGTCCTTAATTTTTTCTGCGGAAGAAACTAAATCTTCATTATTAGTATTACTCACAGTAATATTAATTGCTAAATTGTTATTGTAGTACAATTTATCAGGGTCTTCAGACCAAATATCTTTTATTTCTGCAATATCTTTTAAGCGAATAATAGTTCCATTTATTTCTGTTCTTACAATCAAATTTTGTAATTCTATACCATAATACGAACGATTACTTGCTCTAATTAGAAAGTCTTCTTCAGCAGTCTTTATGTTTCCTCCCGTAATTAAAATATTCGCATTCCTTACCGCATTTGCCACTTCGGTAAAAGACATATTGTAAGCACGTAAATCGTTTTCACGAACCGCTATTTCTATTTCTTCATCGGGAAAACCAGAAATAACAACTTGAGATATTCCTTCAATTCCTCGAATATCATTTTCTATATTTCTTGCATATTGTTTTAACGATTTTAATGAAATATTTTCTCCACTTATGGTAAAACTAATAGTTGGTCTAATATTTTCTACTTTTGCAATTACGGCAGGTTCCATCCCTGAAGGAAAAGATGGCACTCTATCTACTGCATTTTTTACATTCGATAAAACAACGTCTATATTCTCCCCTTTTTCGACTTCTATATTTACACTTGCAGAATTTTCTCTGGAAACAGAAGTTACTCTTTCTACACCAACAATTCCTTTTAAATTATCTTCAATTTTTAGTACGACACCCTCTTCCATTTCTGCCGGTGAAGCTCCAGGGTATGTTAAATTAATCCTAATTAATTGTGAATCTACCAGTGGGAAAAATGATGATTTTATACTTAAAGCACCCACCAATCCAAATATTACAAATGCAATAATCATCACATTTACTGCTACAGGGTATTTTATAAAATATGTAATTATCTTCTTCATATAATTACTTCTTTTTATTGATTTTTACAATCATTCCATCAAAAGCTCCTGATAGCACTTGTGTTAAGATTTTATCGTTATTCTCTAAACCTTTTATCACTACAGTTTCAGCGCCAAAATAAACAGGTTTTACATTTGTAAGACTCAAAATACTATCATTTCTTACAGTATATACCGCCTTATTATTTACTAATAACTTTCTATTAATTTCAATAGCTTGACTTTCTGATTTTGCTACCAAATTAGCCTCTAAAAACATACCCTCTTTTAAGTCTTTGTGAGTCACATCCACATACACTTTTATCGTTTGTGAAACTTGATCTACTTTTCCATTTACACGAACAACTTTTCCTGTGTAATTTTTCGTTTTTTCTAAATTAGAAAGCGCTACAGAATTACCAACTTTTAATAAATCTATAAATTCTGAATTAATAGAAACTTCCATTTCATAAACACTTGGATCTATAAACTCTCCTAATTTCTGTCCAACTCTTACTAATGTACCTGGACTTACTAAAGCTTCTGTTAAAATTCCAGAAAAAGGGGCTCTAATTTGATGTTTTGCATAACGCACTTCTAAATTTTCAACATTGTAATAAGCACTTAAAATACCTCTACCACTAACAAAATACTGTTCTTTCTCTGATGAAAATTTAGGCAGTTTAGGGACCGGTTTATTCATATCAAAACCTTTTAAATAGTTTTCCCATTTTTTAAATTCGACAGGATAATCTAAACGCAAATCGGGCATAATTGCTGTAATTAAATTGTTTAAATTACTTTTTTGAGATTGCAAACTTGCGTAAAACTCATCACTATTAATAGTTAACAACCTTTCTCCTTTATAGTAATTTGTTCCAGCTTTAAATAATTTTTTAGATGGTTTTAAAACACCCTGAACTTCAGAAAAAATTTCTATTTTATTCTTTGCTGTTAAATTTCCACTAGCAGATAAAACAATAGGAATATCTTTGTTTTCTACATTTTCCACAAAAACAGTTTTAATTGTTTTTTTAAATTTTGGTTTGGGCTTTTGGTTTTTATCAATTAAATGTTTCCCTAAAAAGATAGCGACTACAATAGCTAAAACTCCTAGAATACCCAAAATTATATTTCTCATAAGATTTTATAATGATTCAATTTTAGAATTAAAATTTGATTGTATTTTCTTTAATATATTTATTATTTGTTCTTTCTCTTTCTCTGAAATATTTGACTCTATATCTGTTATCATTTCTTCTATAATAGGTTTAGTTTTAAAAAAAATCTCTTTTCCTAATTGGGTTAGATAAACATTATTTACGCGTTTATCCTTTGTGCTTTGTTTTCTTAAAATGTAATTTTTGCGTTCCATTTTAGAAAGTAATCTTGTTAAAGAAGATTTGTTTCTTAATGTTAAAAAAGCAAGCTCATTTTGATTCAATCCATTTTTGTCATGAAGCTTCTTTAAAACAATCATTTGCTCTTTTGTTAAGTCTAGCCCCTTATACTTCAAAAATTCTTGAAAAGCATAATCAATAATTTTAACGGTTTTCCCTAGCCAAGGACCGATAGAGTTTTCAAAATCTATATGAATGTCATCGTTTTCCATAGTGCAAACATAAACTAAAACTCCAATTAGTTGCATATGCAACTAGTTAAATTTTTATTAATAAAAAATACTTAAAACAACTATCCATCATATCGACAGGCAGTCCTGAGGTAAGTCATAGAGGTGATTAACGCATTTTATATTCTGAAGATTGGTATTTACTTAACTTTAAGCATCTTTTTTGCAAACTTTGAAAACTGCCAATTGTGATGCTTTGTAGCTTGTTTCAAATTTTCTCGACATTTCTCTCCACAAGAACTTATCCACATTAAATAATTAAATGCATTCATGCGTATCTCAAAACCGTATTTTGCGTTTGTATAGTCAAGAAGCTCATTAAAAAATAATTCTTTGTTTTCGGGTTCAAAATCATCAGTAACTAAAGCAAGTGTTAACCAAAGCGTTCTTATATTCTTGTCGTTAAATCCTTCAATACCTTTAGTTTTTTCTAAATATTTACTTTGTTCTTTAGGAAAACTATTCCATAGACCAAATAAAGCAGCTTCTATAGTTACATATGATTTATCGTCAAGAAATGTTTCGTATTCTTTTTTAAACTCTTCTGGTACTTTAGATATACTTTTAGCAATGGCCTGTCTCACCTTTAGAGAATTCTTAAAATCCTCTTTTTTTAATCGATTTGGCATTTGAAAAATGACTTTTATTTTAGCTTCATCCGAAATCCCAGATAACAAATAACCCGAACATTTGGATGTGTAGGCCGTACAATCAACCATTAGATATTCTTGCATAAATACTGATTTTTCAAGGCTCTTCAAAGCTTCATCATAATTAAACTTTTTAGTCTCCAGCCAAGCTTCAACAAATGCTTTTAAGTCCTTACCACTTGCCTTCTCTACTTCATTGATAAAATCATCTGTTTCTACATTTTTAAATTGATGTTTTTTCAAATAATTTCTTACCGCTTTTTTAAAAGCCCTATCCCCCACTTTTTCACGTAATAAATGTAACACCCAAGCTCCTTTTTTATAAAAAGTTATACTACTCGATTTAGGATCTAAAAGCGATGTACTTCGCCTGGTATTATGCTGTTCCAATAACTCCTGAGCATATTCGTAAAGCCTCCAATAGTAATAATTATCACCAAAAATATTACGTTCTGCCAGTAAAGCATAATACGTTGCAAAGCCTTCTTGCAACCAATGGTGCGTTCCTGAAGTTTCTGTAACCAAATTCCCAAACCATTGATGCGCTAATTCATGTGCATTAACATTTACATAATTTTTATCAACAAAAGCAATGGAATCAACCACAAAAGCATCAGAAAAAATAGTGGTTCCAGTATTTTCCATACCGGCATACAGAAAATCTTTTACTGGCACTTGCTTATAATTTTGCCAAGGATATGGAACACCAATTTCTTCTTCCAGAAAATCGAACATTTGTTTGGTGTAACGATAGGTTGGTTCAAACTTTAAAGAATCTTCAGGATAATAATACATCTCTAACAGAATGCCACTTTTTGAGTATGCTACTTTTTTATCGTATTTGCCAATAGCTAAAGCTACTAAATAGCTGGACATGGGTTGCTCCATATTGTACTGCCATTTCGTGTAATCTCCGTTAACCGTTTTCTCTATTAGCTTTCCATTAGCAATAACATCATACCCCTCATTAACAGAAACAGACAAATCAAACTCCACCTTTTCATTCATATCATCAAAACTCGGCAACCAATTACTTGTGTATTTACCTTGTCCTTGTGTCCAAATTTGCTTATTTATACAATTTACTTGTAATGAATCTCTTGAAGTGATACTTTCATCATGATTCCAATCAATGAAATACATAGCTTTTTTGGGGTTCGTTTTCCATGTAATATTCACTTTATGATTGCTATTAGCCTTAAAAGGATGTTTTATAATAAGTTGTTTTCCATTATATAAATTTCCTTCAAACTTTCCATCTAGTATATATTCTATTTCCTCAAAAGACCTAGCATCAATATAAATAGAATCGATATCTTTTAAAACTTTAAACTCATATAAAATAGCTCCCGAAATCTCTCGTTTTAATAAATCTCCAAAAATAACATCAACTTTTGCCATTTTAAAATCGACATACCCAACTTGTTGACTTTCAGAAAAAAAACCAATAAACAACAATAAAATAAAAAACAGATATTTCATAAACATGTTCTGAACAAAAATTACACTAAAATAACCTTTAAATACGAACTTTAAGTATGAGAAATAATTAAATTCGTGTAACGTTCGTTAAATAACTAATAATTAAACTCTTTTAAAGAATTAAATAGATCTTTAAAATAAATTTACTTTATTGTTTAGAAAAAGTATCATATATAGTTTGCTTTTCGCTGTTACTTTTTTAAATGCACAAAAAGAAACGGCCATCTGGTACTTTGGAGAAAATGCAGGTTTGGACTTTAATAGTGGAGTTCCAGTTGCTTTAAGTGATGGTGAACTCACATCTTTAGAAGGATCTGCCACTATATCTGACAAAGATGGTAATTTATTATTTTATACTGATGGCATTACAGTTTGGAACAGAAATCATGATGTGATGCCTAATGGCTCTGGTTTAAAAGGACACAATTCCAGCACACAATCCAGTATTATAATCCCACTTCCACAAACCTCAGATATTTATTACATCTTTACAAATGACGGAGTTTCTAACGGATTACAATATAATATTTTGGATATGTCATTAGACGGAGGCATGGGAGATATTTTCAGTAAAAATAATCCTCTGGAAAACGAAGTTTATGAAAAATTAACAGCTGTATTGCATGCAAACGGGAACGATGTCTGGATTATAGCCCACAAACGCAATAGTAATGAATTTATAACTTATTTGTTAGGTGAAGCAGGCTTAAACACTATACCTGTCATTTCTGCTGTAGGATCCATTAGCGGCATTCAAGGCTACATGAAAACTTCACCTAATGGGAAACTACTAGCTATAACAAACACAGCTTATTATAATAATAACAATGCAAAAGTAGAATTATTTCGCTTTGACAATACCAAGGGGAAAATTAGTGCACCCATCAATATTGGCTCTTCCTTAATTCATTCAACTATACGTACTCCCAAAGGACCATATGGTTTGGAATTCTCTTCAGATAGTAGTAAGCTTTACATAAGTACCAAAGCTCTGGACACTGATGGATTAACATATTATATATATCAATTTGATGTTAGTAATTATAACAAAAACAACATTTTAGATTCAGCAAGAATAATTGCTGAGAGTAAAAACATAGGGTTATATGCTTTACAAATAGCTATAGATAATAAAATATACGTCGCACAAAATGAAACAAACTATTTAGCTGTTATTGATAATCCCAATGCATTAGGCAGCCTTTCTAATTTTCGATTTAATGCCATTAATTTAGGCTTAGGAAAAGCAGCTTTTGGCCTTCCCCCTTTTATCCAATCCTATTTTATTAATGAAATTTTAGCTAAAAATTTCTGTCTGGGATATTCTACAAAATTCTCAGTAAATATAAATGGTAATAATTCAAAGGTATTTTGGGATTTTGGTGATGGACACACATCTACAGACATAGCCCCATTACATACTTATGATCGTCCTGGAAACTATACTGTAAAGGTAACAGCCACTTCAAATATTAATGCAATCTCAAACAGAAAGACACTAACTAAAGAGATCACTATTTACGAAACACCTATTGCAAATACTATTTCTGACTCCAGTTTTTGTTATACAGAAAACAACAAGGAATTCGATTTATCAACTAAGAACAATGACATATTAGGTATACAATTCGAAAGTGATTACCAAATAAGTTACCATTCGAGCAGTTTAAATGCAATAAATGCTATTGAACTACCTGTTAAATATACCGAATTTAGTGATGAAGAAATTATTTATGCAAAAATTTCCAATATCAATAATTTAGATTGTTACGATATTACCAGTTTTACTTTATATTCCAGGTTATTACAGGCACCTAATGTAGAAGACATGTACTTTTTATGTCCTAATAATCCGAGTATTACAATTAATGCCGGAGATTTTGAGGGTTTATCCTGGCAGAATAGTAATGGAGATATCATAGGAACAAATAGTTCAATAACTATTACCCAACCAGATACCTATACCTTATCAATCTTTGATACTTTCGATAATAATACTATTTGCGAAAACATTACCAATTTTGAGGTATTCCCATTTGACATTATAGATAATTTTGACATTGAGATGTCCTCATTCTCATCTCTTATCACACTCACTATAAACACATTATCTAATCAAGACTTTGAATACTCGTTGGATGGTGAGGTGTATCAATCAAGTAATATATTCGAAGTAGGCGTTGGAGATCATACCATATACATAAGAGATACATCTGCTTGTAAAACTATAACTAAAGCCATTACGGCTTTCGGCTATAAACCCTTTTTTACTCCTAATGGAGATGGCATAAATGAAAATTGGCATATTTACGAAGTCCAGAAATACCCTGGCTCTAAAGTTTTTATTTACGATAGATACGGAAAATTACTAAAGCAACTATTCCCTAACAACGTAGGATGGGATGGTCGTTTTAACGGAAAACTTCTGCCAAATTCCGATTATTGGTTCCGATTCGAAAATAATGGAGAAATACATACGGGACACTTCGCTCTCAAACGTTAAGCTTATGTCCTCAAGTGGCGTACTAAAAGTGTTTTTTTGCTTCTAAAAAATAACTTAAATTCGCTTTTATGTCTGTAAAACTTCAAACACCAATAGATTATTTAAAAGGCGTTGGTCCAAACCGTGCCGATTTATTGCGAAAGGAACTAGGCATACACACCTATCAGGATTTAATTAATTTATTTCCAAACAGGTACATAGACCGAACACGATATTATAAAATTAACCAACTACAACGCAACAATGCAGATGTACAGGTGGTTGGCAAAATTATCGCCTTTAAAGAAGTGGCTCAAAAACGGGGTAAGCGCTTAGTAGGAACTTTTCAAGACGATACTGGTACGATGGAGTTAGTTTGGTTTCGAGGACAAAAATGGATTCGTGATAACCTAAAACTTAATAAGCCTTATATAATATTCGGAAAGACCAATTGGTTTAATGGTAAGTTTAATATGCCTCATCCAGATATAGAAGAATTGGAAGCTCATAAACAAAATTTGCGTTCTGCCATGCAACCAGTATATCCTTCTACAGAGAAATTATCAAATAGAGGCATAACAAACCGAGTGATTGGTAAAATTATGCAACAGCTATTTATAGAAACTGGAGGAAGGTTTACCGAAACACTCTCTAAAAATTTACTTACCGAACTCAAATTAATTTCTAAAAGCGAAGCACTTTTTAATGTGCATTTTCCGAAAAGTCAAGAGTTACTTTCAAAAGCTCAATTTCGATTAAAATTTGAAGAATTATTTTATATTCAGTTACAACTTATCATCAAAAATTTAGTGCACAAAACAAAAATTAAAGGCTTTCCTTTTGAAAAAGTAGGCATTCATTTCAACACCTTTTTTAAAGAACATTTACCCTTTGAATTAACAGGTGCACAGAAACGCGTTTTAAAAGAAATTCGTGCGGATTTGGGTAGCAATGCGCAAATGAACAGGCTATTACAAGGAGATGTTGGTTCTGGTAAGACCATAGTAGCCCTTATGTCAATGTTAATAGCACTTGACAATGGTTTTCAAGCGTGCTTAATGGCTCCGACTGAAATTTTGTCAGTTCAACACTATAACGGACTACTTGAATACTGTAACAAATTGAATATCAGAATAGGACTATTAACAGGTTCAACTAAAACTTCAGAAAGAAAAATAATTCATGAGAATCTAGAAAATGGCGATTTACAAATACTAATTGGCACTCATGCTTTACTTGAAGATAAGGTAAAATTTAAAAATTTAGGGCTTGCTATTATAGATGAACAACATCGTTTTGGAGTGGCACAACGAAGCAAATTATGGAAGAAAGGCCCTCCTCAATCCTCCCAAAAGGAAGACGCAAAATCCGTTCAGCAAAATAATGGGACTTCTACACCTCCACACATTTTGGTGATGACTGCAACTCCAATTCCCAGAACGTTGGCGATGTCTGTTTATGGCGATCTGGACATCTCTATTATTGATGAATTGCCACCAGGTAGGCAGTCTATAAAAACAGTACATCGTTATGATAAAAATAGACTGAATGTTTTTAAATTCATTAAGGATGAAATAACAAAAGGCAGACAAATTTATATTGTATATCCATTAATTCAGGAAAATGAGAAAATGGATTATAAAGATTTAATGGATGGCTACGAAAGTATTTCCAGAGATTTTCCTTTACCTGACTATCAAATATCCATCGTTCATGGAAAAATGAAGCCTGCTGATAAAGATTACGAAATGCAACGTTTTATAAAGGGTGAAACTCAAATCATGGTAGCCACAACTGTTATTGAGGTTGGTGTGAATGTACCTAATGCTTCAGTAATGATTATTGAAAGCGCAGAACGTTTTGGCTTATCACAATTGCATCAGCTTCGTGGTCGTGTGGGGCGTGGTGCAGAACAGAGCTATTGTATTTTAATGACGAGCCATAAGCTTAGTAATGATAGTAAGACACGCTTAGAAACTATGGTTAGAACTAGTGATGGTTTTGAAATAGCAGAAGTCGATTTACGCTTGCGTGGTCCTGGGGATATTATGGGAACACAACAAAGCGGTGTTTTAAACCTTAAAATTGCAGATATTATAAAAGATAACGATATTCTTCAATTAGCAAGACATCATGCTAAAACTGTGCTTAAAAACGATTCTATACTGGCTTCTCCAGATAATAAAGTAATTTTAGATACTTATAAGTCATTAGGTAAGTACAAAAATATCTGGAATTATATAAGTTAGAAAAAAATCAAAAGGAAATATTAGCTATTTTTGGTTCAAACATTCAAATCATGAATAAATTATACTTATCTGATTTACAATTATTAAGTAAATCCCTAAAAAAACAATACTATTTGCTTTTATAAATTTTTTATTGGCTTTTACTTTTACCATATTCGGACAAACTAGTTATCAATTTATTAGTTCTGGAGCAGCAAATTCTACAAGAACTGGATTTAGAACTACCAATACCAACCCAACTGAAGCAAATTTAATTATAAGCAATTCAATTAACGTATCATCCTTAAAATCTGGTTTATATTTTTTAAATATAAAAACAAAAACAGGCATGACCTCTAAAAGATTGATGAAAATCTAAGTTTTTTGAATTTTTAATTGCTTTACCAATGCTTTAAAATTACCTTCATAAAAAATAAAATAATATGCTTGGTTTAAAACTAGAAACAGACCCACGTTGGGTAAATATTGTAGAATCTAATATTGAAGAGATTTTAACCGATCATGCATGGTGCGAACAAAAGGCTGCTTCTAACGCTATAACCATCATTACTTTAAACTCAGAGTATACCGATCTGGTCACTGATTTATTAGTATTAGCTCAAGAAGAGTTGGAACATTTCCAAATGGTTCATGATATTATAAAAAAACGTGGTTACAAACTAGGTAGAGAGCGCAAAGACAGTTATGTTAACGAGCTTTATAAATTCATGAATAAAGGTGGTAATAGACTGCAATGTATGGTAGACAGACTCCTGTTTTCTGCTATGATTGAAGCCAGAAGTTGTGAACGCTTTAAATTATTATCTAAAGAAATAAAAGACCCTGAACTTTCTAAATTCTATCATGATTTAATGATCAGTGAAGCAGGTCATTACACAACGTTTATAGGTTTTGCTCGCAAATATGGAAAGGATATTGATGTTGACAAACGCTGGCAAGAACTCGTTGATTTTGAAAGCATCGTCATAAAAAATTACGGTAAAGCCGAAACCATTCATGGATGAAAAAAGCCCAACCAAAACGGTTGAGCTAATCACAATGTTTGTAGTTTGATTGATGATTTTTTATTAAGCTTCCAACTCTTTTAAAAGTTTTTCTGAATTTGCCTTTACATTAGCTGGAGGGTTTAATGACAATGCCTTTTTTAAATACTTTATAGCATTCTTTTTATCTCCCATAGTTTTATAGCATTCGCCTAAACTGTCATAAGAATTAGCATCTTTAGGGTGATTTTTCACATTTAACTTAAAATATTTAAGTGCTCGATTATAGTCTTTTGATGCTATCATTTGATAACCTATAGCATTCAACTGGTTTTTATTTGCCATAGTTGAGGCCTCATCCATTAAAGCAGCATATTCTTGAGTTTTACCTAATTTATTTAATATTTGCCCTTTAATAGCCAAATTGTTAAATGTTTTTTGGCTATAAAAATTACCAGCAATAGCGCCATTAATCCAGCTTAATGCTTCATTTAAATCACCGCCATTATTTAATGAAAAACGAGCCATATTTTCCCAATTCTGTCTATTAAAACCTAAATTACCAATAGATTTATCTCTAAATTCATTTAAAACAATATTAGTAACATCGAATTCTACTTTGAAAGGAATTTCTTTTTTCTCCCATACAAGAGACACTATAGCGAATGTTGGTTGTATGTCATTCACTTCATAAGTCAATAGTTCTTTATGTGATATTGTTTTAGTTTTAACTTCAGCTCGTAATGCATCTTTAGACGCATCATAGAAATAACTTCCCCAGGCATTAGCATCATGAGACAAAATTATGGTGGCATTATCTGCATCTATTAATTCTACGTGTAACCCATATGTTCCAGCTTTTACAGCCTTTCCTTCTAGTTTAGCATTGTGTGTAAAAGTTATGGTTGTATTTTCGTTTGCCCCAGCTCTCCAAGGTGCTGCAGTTGAAGTTCCAAACCCCAAGTTATTCATTCCATAAGGAACCAATTTCCCCCATATTTCTCGATCTTTTACACTGGGTCTGGAGTATGTTATTGAAACATCTGAAATACCTATACGTTGGGACATTGTAGCTTGTTGACTTCCTCTAGGTATGTTTACCTGAGCTAATGTGCTAAAACTTAAAATAAGTAATAAACACATAAATAATGTGGTAAGGTTGTTAGTTTTCATTTTAGTTATATCTTGAGTTATGCTTTCAAGGTATGTACAAATCTGACCCACAGGTGTTAGCGTTTTGTTAAAGAATTATAACCCACTGTTAATTAACATTTTTTAAGAATTTAAGACCTTATATTTACTTCTTATAAAACCACGTCTAAATTGAATAGAATTTTTAACTTTGTTCTCTTATACCCAGATGAGAAAACGAATGATAAACATTCATGACAAAACATTAAAAGACTTAGAGTTTTCAACTGTCCTACAACAAGTAAGCGAACACTGCGTAACCGCACTAGGAAATGAAAAAGCGCTATTAACTGCCCCTTACAAAACAAAGGAAGAATTACTAGGTGCTTTGCAATTAACGAACGAATACTTATCCTCTTTTTATAATGATAACCGTATTCCAAACCATGGATTTGACTCTATTTCAAAGGAAATCAAGTTGTTACGAATTGAAAACACTTATTTAGAAGTACATGCATTAAAAAAAATAGTTTCAATTTCATTAACTGTAAATGAGATCGTTAAGTATCTTAAAAAGTTTGAGGAATATTATCCGGGACTTAATGCATATGCGTCACATATAGAAATCACTAAAGTAATTATTGAAAAAGTAGATGCTATTGTAGACCGATTTGGAGATATAAAAGACAATGCCTCTAGCCTGCTTTTTGAGTTACGTCAATCTATTAATTCTATAAAGGGTAAAATAAATGCTAGTTTCTCCTCTGCTCTAACCACTTATCATAATCTTGAATATTTAGATGATATTCGTGAATCTGTAGTAGAGAACAAACGCGTACTCGCTGTTAAAGCCATGTATCGCCGTAAAGTTAAGGGCGCTATTATGGGCGGTAGTAAAACAGGCAGTATTGTCTACATAGAGCCTGAAACTACTTTACAGTATTCCCGAGAACTTAATAATTTAGAATATGAAGAACAAGAAGAGGTTATTCGTATTTTAAAAGACCTTACTAATTATATTCGTCCGTTTTTACCATTATTAGAAAACTATCAGGCTTTTTTAATAAATATTGATGTTATTTCAGCGAAAGCGAAGTATGCACGATCTATGAATGCTATCCTTCCTGAGATTTCCGAAGGGAAAAGCATGTTTTTACGAGATGCCTACCATCCTTTATTATATTTAAACAATTTAGAAAAGAAAGAAACTACTTTTCCTCAGACTATAGAATTAAAACAAGATAGTAGAATTATAGTCATTTCAGGACCTAATGCTGGTGGAAAAAGTATTACTTTAAAAACTGTTGGTTTATTACAAGTCATGCTACAAAGCGGTTTATTGATTCCAGTACATGAACGCAGTAAAGTTTGCTTATTCGATAGAATTCTGAGTGATATTGGAGACAATCAATCTATTGAAAATCATCTAAGTACCTACAGCTACCGTTTAAAACAGATGAATTATTTTTTAAAAAAGTGTAATAAAAACACACTCTTTTTAATTGATGAATTTGGTACTGGTAGTGACCCTGAGTTAGGTGGCGCTTTAGCCGAAACTTTTTTAGAAGAGTTTTATCACAGAGAAGCCTTTGGTATTATAACTACGCATTATTCTAATTTAAAAATTTTAGCAAACGAGTTACCACATATGCTCAATGCGAATATGCTTTTTGATGAACGCACGCTTCTACCGCTTTTTAAATTAGTTATTGGACAAGCTGGAAGTTCATTTACTTTTGAGGTTGCTCAAAAAAACGGGATTCCTTATAGCTTGATAAACCGTGCCAAAAAGAAAATTGAACGTAGCAAAGTACGCTTTGATGCAACAATTGCTAAGCTTCAAAAGGAACGTTCCCGATTAGAAAAAACTGGACAATCGTTAAAACTAAACGAAAAGAAAAAAATAGAGGAAGCTGATAAGTTAGAGGAAATTAATACTAAAATTCAAAAGAAACTAGAAAGCTATCAGGAACTATACGATAGTAACCAGCGCCTTATTTATTTAGGCCAGAAAGTAAACGATATTGCTGAAAAATACTTTGCCAACAAACAAAAACGGGAGCTGATGGCAGAGCTTTTTAAAGTCGTGCAAATTGAAAACTCTAAGCGCAAAAAAGTAACAGCCAAACAGAAAAAAGCCATAAAAGCTAAAGAAGAACAGATAAAAAAGGAAGCTGAAAAAGTAGTCACTGTTATACGCAAAAAGAAAAAAGAGGCTAAGAAAAAAGCTATTGAAACGCCTAAACCAAAACCTGTTTTAAAAATTGGAGACCGTGTACGCATGGAAGATGGACGTGCTATTGGTAGCATAGATAAAATTGAAAAAAACAAGGCTGTTGTAAATTATGGTATTTTTACGACTAATGTAAGTATAGAACAATTAGAACTTGTGGAAGCAGTGAAGAAGTAATTAGTGTTCAGTGTTCAGTGTTCAGTGTTCAGTAATAAAATTAATAATTGAATTTTACAATTAGGGTTGGTTCTCCAATACAAATTTATGATTGATTTACCTAAACATAAAAAACTTATCTTATTTGACGGTGTTTGTAACCTTTGCAACACCAGTGTGCAGTATGTTATAAAACATGATAAAAAGAATATATTCATGTTTGCGCCTTTACAAAGCGATATTGGTAAGCGTATAATTGAGCGCTTTAATATAGATACTAAAAAAACGGATTCTATATTGTTATATATTCCTAAAAGTAGCTTAGTATCAAAATCTACTGCTGCTTTAAAAATTGCTATGCATTTAGGCTTTCCACAAAATTTGATGCGTGTATTTTTTATTATTCCGCCATTTATTCGAAATTGGGTTTACGATTACATTGCTAAAAACCGTTATAAGTGGTATGGCAAAAAGGACGCTTGTATGATTCCTACACCCGAGCTGAAGAGTAAGTTTTTGGAGTAATTTTGATCATATCAAAGTGAGGTACTGGCAAAATACCATATCAAATTGATTCATTTTAATACAAATAAAACTATTCCTCGTAAATTTACTTGCACCAAATTCATTTCAATAATTCGAGGAGTTCACAACCCATAAAAGAGGCTGTCTAAAAAGTGTTATTCTGAATGGAATGAAGAATCTCTTTAAAATATATGACTCTGATTATGAGTGAAATAAGATTCTTCGCGTTGCTCTGAATGACAAGATTAACCACTTTTCAGACAGCCTCTTCCTAATTAAACTTTAAATTTATGGTTGCTTTTCCCATAAGACAACAGTACACTCAAATACTGTATGAGTTCTTTGATATACTTGAGTAGTTCCATTGTTAATAGTACATAAAGGAGCAGATGGAGTTTCTTTAACGTTACTACAATTAACAGGATAAGGTATGATACAATATAGCTCAATAGGGTCTCTATCGTAAGCTGTATTAACTGTAGCATCTTCATCCGCCATATCATTTTGATCAGACGCAAAAGCAAGTGAAGCCGTGATTGCTATCATTAGAGCAAACGCAGGTAAAACAGTCCTAAAAAAAATTGTTCTCATAATATAGGTTTTAAAAATTAATGACCTACTCTTTTTTACAGGTTTTCGGTCTTAACCCTGACTATAGTGTGTTTAATAGTTATTCCTGTGTTTTTTACCTAGAGTCTATAATTTTTTTATTTTGAGCCGTTATGGCAGCAGGTTGTAACTTCTTAAAATGATTCGCTAGTTGATAGGTTACCATATGATTCCCAATAAGCCCTATAAATTTATCGTGAAGCACATGAAATGCCTTTAGTTTATTTTTTCCAATATCCTCCACATAAAAGCTGAATTCATAGTAATTATTCTCCAGATTATACACATCAATAACAGATGAACTTTCCCATATTTCTATAGGTTCTGCCTTCCCTAGCAGTTTGGAATTCACAAACAGGTAGTTCCCATCAGTTGCACTATTTTGGTTTACTGTTAGAGCAGGTGCTGCCATTTTTTGTTGATTCTTAGAAGCAATGGTACCTACTTGTATTTGAGCTTGACTGATGGTGTCTATGGTATTACCTCGTAATTGTAATTGTAGACTATCATCGGCAACAACAAACTGATTGCGATAGCGGTAAGTATATATTAGTAATTCTCGTTCTTGATTATATTGAAGAATACCATCTACATCAAAGACCCCATCCACTTGTTTTTGCAAAAGTTTATGAGAAAGTGTCATTTTTGCTGAATCCGTAAGGCGTATGGTGCCTAATGCAAACTCATTGGTCTTATTACTCATCGTCCGTACCGCTAGAGTAACAGAGTCCATGGCTTGCGCATTGATAAAATAAAGCGGTTCCTCTAACATTGAATAGGCCTTCCAATCTTTAATGTTTCCTCTAAGAATGAATGGTATAGTGCCATCTGTTAAAAAGAAATAAGGAGGTATCACATGTAGTTGTGAAGAACGAAAAGGCAAACTATCCAGATCCATAGTTAAATGGATGTTCTGTTTGTTTTGTAGGGCTGTATCCACTACCGTGACATATAAAGGAGACCTTGGGTTACTCAAATAGATTTGTTTCTCATCAACTCCAGCAATATGGTACCCATTATATTCAAGATCCAAATCATGGATCTTCTTTGGGGGATTATAAAGAAATGCACGTTTAAAACTAGTGTCTCGCTGTGTCCCTTTTTTTGTAAAGGCAAATAAAATAACTATAAACCCGATACTACCAATAGTATATAAAAAAAGAGATTTATAGAGTTTTTTTGTATTATGAGAGGATACAAATTTTCGAGTTATATCATTTTTTTGCCTGTTAATAATACGGATTCCTATAAAGGCCAAAATAACAAAAGCAATATTAAGAATCAAATGCTCGGTCCAGCCCAATTTTTCGATAACACCACCACAAGAACAAGGAATATCATTACTAAAATTTAAGATGATAAAGATATAGGCCGTAAACATAACCATCAGATTAAAGGCTGCATACATTCCCAATAGTCTGAATCGAGGAATAAGTAAAAACAAAGCGATCAGGAACTCAAGGTACGGTATCACCCAAGCTATTATGCCAGCAAAAGGCGTTAGCATATCGGATTGACCTATTTGGATTTTAAACTCATCAAATACCAGCAATTTACTCAATGCTGCATATACAAATAGAAGAATATATTAGGAAACAAATAAACTCTAATAAGATGTTATTATATTTACTATAAGTTCTCATAAATACTTATTTAGTATAAATAAAAACTTAAAAGTATGAGATAAAATTTAGTTTAAAAGGATAAATAATTATCTTAGAGGGATTTATTAGTGGAATTCTAGATTGATACCAATCATATTTCGCTACACAGACATATGGTAAACAAAAGTCTGTTTTTATTGTGAACGAGTAACCTGAGAACATTTAAAAGCCTCAAAAAATAATAGATCATATATCAAAAAATTTGAGGCTTTATTTCAAACTTCTTAAAATAAAATCGACCTTTTTATTCGTGTTTTTATTTTCAGCATAAGAGTCTGTAACATGTTTAGCAGGAACAGCTAAGCCTTTTTCTATAAGTGATTCTATTTCATTAACATACTCAAGGGTTACTTTACCAGTTAGCAATAAATTTAAATCTTTGCCTTCATGATAATAATCATAAATCTTTTTAAGCCCTGTTAAATACAAATAATCTTTAGTAAAACCACCACCACGATGCACTCTTAAGGTAATATAAAAAGCAATGTTTCTATCTAAATCGTAATTATTATGTAACATTCTAAACGTTCTAGAAAACGAATAGCCTTTGGCTAAACTATCTACTGCAATAACGCGATATGCTAGCTCTTTTAGGCGCTTAACTGTTAAATTATCGCTCATGTATTCCGAAAAAACAGCTAAACCTTCCTGAGTTTCTTCATTGTTTGGAAATCCATGAGAAAATATTTTTAAAGGATGTAACAGTCCGTTCATGGTCGTTACCATATGCACTCCAATTTCGTGATTGGTAAGTACAGCAATTTCATTTTCGGAATAGATATGATTCGTATTTAAAACCAAGGATTTAATATTATTTAAAACCATGGCTATGGCCGAAATTTTATCGGAATGTGTTATGCTATAATTGAAATCATATTTTTCTGAAAATGTTTTAAAAAATACTTCAGATTCCGCAGCGCTATATTTAGGTTGAAAAATAACATCATCTTTCTTTTCATCATCAAAATGCAAAATAAACTTAGCATTTTCCACATCTTTTTCGGTTGGCGTACCAAAACAACGTAAACAATTATAATAGAACTTTTTACCACTCCCTATTGTTTCTACACACTGAATTAAACCAGAGTAAGCATAAATAATATCTTCGTATAAGTTTTTTATCTCTACATCTTCAATATGCTCTAAAGACTGCGTAAATAATTTTCTGTGCTGTTTAAACTTATCAAAATTTATTGCTGGGTACGTAAAAACAGGATCTGTTAAGTATTTTGAAGAAAAAAAACGTTTTTTTTCTTCCTCTATATTTAGTGGGTTTACATAACTTAAAAGCTCTATTTGTTTTACTAAACTATCGATATTTTTATCGATTTCTAATAGTACTTTGGTTACTTCATTTGTCTCAATCTTCATAAAACCTAACTTTTAAAAGCTTCATATACACTTAAAGCATGCTCAGGAATTCTTTTTATCAATTCCTTTTCTATAGCACTTACAACTTCGGGATATATAATTTGCTCATATTCATCACCATATATTTTAGCAATTTCAGTTGCCAAAACTAAGGTATTTTTAAAGTTCTTGGTAATATATTTCAAAAAATAACCATTACCTTGAAACGTATCATTAATTTTTGAAGTCGATTTTATATCATTTGGAAATGCCATTTCAGACAGGCTTTTTCTCCAATTTTCAATAACATCTCCAAAACGATCATTATCAACATTACTAGTTCCTAAATTCCAGATAGTCACCTCCCTATCCCAACGTTTCCAGTTGTAGCTATGCATGTCGTAAACGGTGCAAAAGCCATACTTTCTTTCTAATTTTTGGATAAGTATATGTACAACTTTGTAAAAATTCATATGTTTTGTTAGGCTTTTATCTTTCATTTCTTGCGAAAGTGGTTCATGCCATAATTGTTTTCCCCAGGCAGTTTCAAAAACGGCTTCTTCAGGCATTCTATTTAAATCGTATTCAAATCTGGAATCACACCCCGCAATAACAATGGGATGCGATTTAATCATGTTCTTAGTTTCTGGATCTTCTTCATACCAACGCTCATATTCGGTATGTATGCAGTTTTCCCAAAGTTCTTTTCTAAATTGATGTCCGTCGTGTATAGCTGCGCAAGCATAGGGCACATAAGAATCTATCTTTATTGTAAATGAATAGTCTGAAGAGACCGCCTCAAAAGTTTCTTCTTTGCAAATTTTGCTTATAATATCTTTAAGCGAAAGCTTTTCCATGGTTTATTCATTAACTAAACTACCCCACTCGGTCCAAGAACCATCATAAACTGATATATTTTTATAGCCAGAAATATTGGCTCCTAAAGCTAGTACACATGCTGTAATTCCCGAGCCACAAGAAAAAATAATAGAATCTTCTTTATTGGCTCTTTTATTCAAAGCTGCTTCAATAGCTTCTCTAGATTTTAATTCACCAGCATCTAATAAATCAGTATAAGGTAAATTCACTGAATTAGGAATAGTTCCCATTCGCAAACCTTCTCTTGGTTCTGGCTCTAAACCTTTAAACCTCCTTTCGGAACGTGCATCTATAATACAATGTGTTTTATTTTTTGAAGCCTCTTTCATGGCATTAAAAAATGTCATGTTTTCTGGTTTGTAATTAGCTATAAAATCACCTAATTCGCCATCATATTTTTTCATAACTTCGGTATCATAATTCGCTTTTTTCCAAGCAGGAAGCCCACCGTTCAAAACAGCAATGTTATCATAACTAAAAGCCTTAAACAACCACCAAACACGAGCGCTTGAGTAAATACCTTTGTCATCATAGACTACAATGGCACTATCTTTATTTATACCTAGATTTCTTGCTTCTTTTTGAAAATGTTTCTCTGTTGGAAATGTACTAGGAAACGATCCATTAATATCACTAAATTTCTTTTTAATATCAAAAAATCGTGAATTTGGTATTTGAATTTGTGTTGCATCAAATACTTTATTTATAGTACCGTCCAGAACAATAAGATTATTAGCTTCTATGTTTTTATGAAGCCATTCTACGGATACTAATGGTGATGACATTGAAATATTGGAATACATTATTTTCTTGCAAAGGTTACTTAGTTTTTATATTGAATAATTATTTATACTATTTAAATCAAATATTATGAGATGTCTCAATCTTAACTCATTTCGACAAAAACTTACTTGCTGCCAATCAAACACTATTAACTGCAAACTGTGACCGAACACTGAATACAATCTACTATTTATGCATCCTGTACTGTTTTACGAAGTCTGGTACGTCTATCAAAAGCTTGAAGTTTATCTATAACTTTCATTTCTAAAAAGTCAATGACTTTTTCTTCAATCTTGGTTTTTAGCTTGTACACTTTATTAATATATGTAATACCTCCTGGAGACATAACGTTGACTTCTACTAACTTACCTCCAATAACATCAATCCCTACAAAATACAATCCGTCATTTACCAGTTTAGGACCTATCTGCTTACATAATGCCTTTTCTGCTTTAGTCAAACTATGCTTTTGCACACTACCTCCTGCTGAAACATTAGACCGGTGATCGTCCGTTCCCGGAACACGCTTCATAGCTCCTACAGGCTCTCCATTTAAGATTAAAATACGTACATCACCTTCATCCGCTCCTTCTATATAATCCTGAAGAATCACATAATTAGATGTACCATTACTACTATTATTAATATAAAAATCTAATAATGAATTAATATTACTCATCGCCGATTTTTCAATTAAAATAACACCAGATCCGCCAAAACCGTTTAGAGGTTTTAAAATCATTCTATCTGCCGTAGATTCTTTAATCTGACGTATTAAGTACTTTTTACTTTTTGATACGTGTGTGGCTGGAATAATGTTACTATGCGCATCACCAAAAGCAGCGGTATACAATTTATTATTAGCTTCTCGCATACCTTCCAAAGAATTCATAATAAAGACATCATCTTTAACAGAATCTAAAAAATTAAGCATAATTGGATCCAGAGGAGGGTTTGCTCTAAAAAATATCACATCAAAACCTGCCAACGGAAGCATTTCTTCTCGCAGTTCTGCTTTATTATAAAATGATTTTAAGGAACTAGGTGTTTTTTCCATCCTACCTATCACCATACAAGAAGCACTTGTTACACTATTCCTAATGGTAAGATTTGCAGGTGAACATATAGCCACACCATGTCCCCTTTTCACACATTCTTTAATCAAAGTAAGTGACGTATCGGTCTCTGGCTTTATTTCTTCCCATGGGTACATTATAAAACACACATTCATAGTTACTTCTTTTTAGTAGTTATTTAAATATATTATTTTACTTTTTCATAATTATCATCCCATTCTTTAGGTTGAGGTTTGTGTAATTTTCCTAAAGATTTAGCAACCATCATAGATACGGTAGCATCACCTGTTACATTTACAACAGTTCTACACATATCTAAAGGCCTGTCTACCGCAAAAATAAGCGCTAATCCTATGGGTAATAATTCTGCTGGAAAACCAATAGATTCCAAAACAATAACCAACATAACCATACCTGCACTTGGTACTGCAGCACTACCTATAGAAGCTAATAATGCCGTAGCAATTATAACTAATTGATTTGTAAACGTTAAACCTTCTGGCCAGATTACCTGCATAATAAATACGGCTGCTATACCTTGATACAAACTTGTTCCATCCATATTAACCGTAGCACCAACTGGTAAAACAAACCCTGATACTTCTTTATCAACTCCAAGATGTTCTTCTACACGCTCCATGGTCACCGGTAAGGTAGCAGCGCTACTACTTGTAGAAAAGGCTAACAATTGAGCAGGGCTTATTTCTTTTAAAAACCACAACGGTGATTTCTTAGTATAAAAACTTACTAGAATAAGGTAAAAACCAATCATTAAAATTAAACCTCCAACGACACATAAAGCATAATTTAATAATTTAAGAAGTATTTCTGTATCATCAAAGGCAATAATAACATTTGCCATTAAAGCAAATACGGCATAAGGAGCAAAGAGCATAATTAAATCGACCATTTTCATGACGACTTCATTTAACGAATCGAAAAAATTCACTAAAGGTTTTGCTTTTTCTTCTGGAATTAATAATAAGCAAATACCAACAAATAAGGCAAAGAAAATAACTTGAAGCATTTTTGCGTTTCCTAATGCTTTAAATATGTTGCTTGGAAAAATATCGACTAATGCCCGCAGAGGACCTGCATCTTTTTGTGCGTTTGCTTTTGTAAGCTTATCGGCCACACCTGCATCATTTGCATATTTAGACTTGATCTTTTCAATAGTATTTTGCGACATACCATCCCCTGGTTTTATTGTGTTAACTATACTTAAACCTATAATTATAGCTACTAATGTTGTTGTTACGTAAATACCTATGGTACGTAACCCCATGGTTTTAATTTTAGAAATATCTTTTAAATCTGATATTCCTTTTATTAAAGACGCTAAGATTAATGGTACTGCAATAAGTTTAAGCAAGTTTATAAAAATGGTTCCAAAAGGTGAAATCCAATCACTTACAAAGCCTTTCCCTCCAACGGAATTCATAATAAAACCAAAAATGATTCCAAGAATCATTCCTATAATAATCTTCCAATGTAATGCTAGTTTTTTCATGTACTAATTGATCTTTTTAGAGTGTCTAATATAACTATTTTTAATGTGCTAAGAGTAGTATGACCTGAAGGATACTAGCTATTTGTATTTTTTTCTGATTTTAATGCTGATTTGGTTTTACAGTGCCGCTAAAATTTTTCCAACTAAAATAAACAATTATCAAATTGAGATTACTTGAATCCTTATATTTTGAGACAAAATAAGTTTCTTAGATAACATGAGGGCACCAATTATAATATAACACAAACAGAGCGCAAGATAAATAGTTTGGCTCTATACATTTTACATGAACGCTTTCTATCATGCTTTAATTATTCGACAAATTACTTTTATGTAGCTTTTTTTCTATTTTTTTGAATTAAAAAAACTATAATATTTCATATCTGTAATTAAATACATATTTTTAAGTAGAGTAATGCCCTAAATTAAATTAGTATGGATTGGATCAAAGAAGTCCTGGACATTTTGAACAATAATGCGGGAGTGACCTTGATATTATCAGCATTAGGTTTTGGGTTTAACGAATGGGTTAAGACTAAAAGTGCAAAAAAATAGACGACTTAAAATTTAAAGCCGAAAACATTGATATAAAAACATTAGAAAAAGAAAATGAGTTATACTTAATTTTTTCAAACTTTTGTTTATCGGACGACTTTTCTGAAACAAACTGTATAACTACTTATGAAAAAATACGGAGACACATTATTGATAATGACCTTTTTTTAAGAGAAGATCTTAGCAAAGTTGGAAGCCAGTTTGCTAACTATATTATTGAAGATGTATCAAATGGTTTGAAAGACCTACAGAGAGAAGAAAATTTACTCAAAGAATTTAAAAAATTATATAGAAGTTGATTATAAATATTAATGATAATGATGTAGGAATCGATAATATATCTGCATTAATACAAAAATTGTCCTTTATTTTTAAATATGAAGGGATGAATGTCTCTGGCTACGAGTTCAAAATCACTTCTTCAAAATTAGATGCCATGTCTGCATTAGTTATTTTTAAAGCATTTGATTTTATAGCTAAAAAGTCATGTCTTAAGGAGCCAAAAGTTAATCTAGATAATATTATAAAATTATTTTCTATTTATGGTATTGAAAAATCGATGAAACAATTAATTAATCAAGAAGAATTAGATGATCTGTATAGAAATTTAAAACCTTCAAAAACTGCAGATTTTTTTATAGCTCCACATCCAATAAATAGAGATAGTTTTAAAAACAAGAAGGATTTAGAAAATAAATACACTCAATTTATTGCTGATTATTATCAAAATATCTGCCCAGAATTAATACAATATTTTAAAACCTGTATTTGCGAAATAGCTTCTAATTTTTTGCATCATGCTTTAGAAGATAAACATTCCATTTTGATGGCTCAAGGCAATAAAAATAAGATAGAAATTGTATGTGTTGATAATTCTAAAGGAATTATTTCAAACCTTGATCCTGATAACAAAAACCATGCAGAAGTTATGTCTAGCGCCTTTAAAAGAGGGGTATCCTCTAAAAAAAATGATTTTCATTGTGGAACTGGCTTGTGGTATATCGAAAACATTGCACATCAACTTAAAGGTACTTTTAAAGTATACTCAGAAGATATGTCTTATGTTTGTAAAGATGGTAAGGTTTTTGTAACTAAATCGCCGTATTGGAAAGGATCCATATTCTACTTAAAATTAAATGTATTAAAAAACACGAATATTGACGATTTTTTTTCTAAATTTAACAAAGACAACATATTAGGTCTATTTAATCTTTAATATCTATGGAAATTAATTTATCAAAATATGGAAAAATCATCTCGACAGATGATACTAGTAATTCAATTTTAAGGGACATTGAAAGCTCTCTCAATAGCGAGGGTCCTGTAAATATTAATGCTTTAGGAGTCGTAATATCAACAAAGTCTGCAAGGCTTATTTTTGGATGTTTATATAAGAAATTATCTAAAATAAATTTCAACAGTAAAATTCACTTCAAAAATGCATCGACCACCTTCATGTTTGCCGTAAATGAAGGCATCCTAACAGAACTAAAGAATTAATTTTCCTCAACAATACGCTCTTAAAACTCCGTATAAACTTCTCGTAAAAAACAATACTAGCTATACATTTTATTAATCAAATGAAAATCGGCTAAAACCAAGGCTGCCATCGCTTCTACAATGGGTACAGCTCTAGGAACTACACATGGGTCATGACGCCCTTTTCCTTGCATTTCTACAGGATTTCCCACTTTATCTATAGTTTCGTATTTCTGGATAAGTGTCGCTACAGGTTTAAATGCTACATTAAAATAGATATCCATACCATTACTGATACCTCCTTGAATACCTCCCGAAAAATTAGTTTTAGTTGTACCATCACTATTAAACGCATCATTATGATCGCTACCGTACATCGTACTACCTTCAAAACCACTACCGTATTCAAATCCTTTTACAGCGTTAATAGAAAGCATGGCTTTACCAAGCTCTGCATGTAATTTATCAAATACCGGTTCACCTAAACCAACTGGTACATTTTTAATCACACAACTAACAATGCCTCCAACGGTATCTCCTTTACTTCGCACTTCTTTTATGTAAGCTTCCATATTTGCTGCCATAGCCTGATCCGGACATCTTACAATATTTGATTCTGTTTTTGTTAAGTCTAATTCGGTATAAGGTTTATTTAATTTCATGGTGCCTACTCCAGAAACATAAGCCGTAATTTCAATACCTTTTAACATTTGCTTTGCAATGGCTCCTGCAACTACACGACAAGCCGTTTCTCTTGCAGAACTTCGTCCGCCACCGCGATAGTCTCTAAAACCATATTTTTTATCATATACATAATCAGCATGACTTGGTCTATAACTATCTTTTATATGTGTGTAATCATGGGATTTCTGATTGGTGTTTTCTATAACAAAACCAATGGAAGTTCCTGTTGTTTTTCCTTCAAAAATCCCTGAATGAAATTTAACGGTGTCTGGTTCTTTACGTTGTGTAACGATAGCCGACTGACCAGGTTTCCTTCTATTTAGTTCATTTTGAATGGCTTCTATATCCAACTCGATTCCTGGAGGGCAACCATCAATAACACCACCTAAAGCTGGTCCGTGAGATTCTCCATAAGTTGTTAAATTAAATAGTTTTCCAAAGGAATTGCCTGACATAAGTATTTTTTTTGCTAAAATAAAGCTTTTTTAGAAATCACGTGCCCTAATATCAAGTCATAATGGTATTTTTTATGTACATAAATTTATAGAACGAACCCCTTTATTTTAGATTCCCATTTTTACTAAAATACTGAAACAAGTTTGGCACAAGCAAGTTAATCACAGGCACGGAAATAACAATTCCAATTGAGTACTCCACAGCTAAACCTTGGACTGTTTTTTAAATAAATCTATTCTTAGAGATACGAAAGTGAAATAGCATAAAGACCATAATTTGTTGTAATAAACTAACATTTGTTTAACATAACTCATAATTAAATAATTATAAGGTAATATTTATATAATATAAAAACTGGTAATTTGTAAAGAAAATAAAACACAATTATTGAAAATAAAACGCAAAATAGAAATCGCAGTAATCTCAGATGTTCATTTAGGTACTTATGGTTGCCATGCTAAGCATCTTCTAACCTATTTAAATAGTATTGAACCAAAAAAATTGGTTTTAAATGGTGATATTATTGATATCTGGCAATTTAGTAAACGCTACTTCCCGAAATCTCACTTAAAAGTTATTAAGAAGATTATGGATATGGCTTCCGAAGGTGTTGATGTTATTTACATTACTGGAAACCATGACGAAATGTTACGAAAATTTAGCAATACTACTATTGGTAATATTTCTATTGTTGATAAGTTTGTTTTAGAACTAAATGGTAAAAAAGCGTGGTTTTTTCATGGCGATGTATTTGATGTTTCTATACAAAATGCAAAATGGCTTGCTAAATTAGGTGGTTATGGTTACGATTTACTAACCCTTCTTAACCGTATAGTTAACTGGTACTTGGAAAAACGCGGAAAAGAGCGTTACTCCTTATCTAAAAAGATAAAGAATGGTGTTAAAAGTGCTATAAAGTATATAAATGATTACGAAGAAGTTATTTCTGATTTAGCCATTGAAAATGGTTATGATTATGTGGTTTGTGGACATATTCATCAACCTAAAATGGAATACAAAGAAAATAAACATGGTAAGACCATGTATTTAAATTCTGGCGATTGGGTTGAAAACTTCACAGCTCTTGAATATCAATTTAATCGCTGGAAAATATACAATTACAATAAAGACAAGTTTGCTCCTTTTTATGTTGATGAAGACATAGTGAACATGGAAGTTAAAGATTTAATTGCTGCTATTACTATAGTTGAGCAGCGTGAAAAGAAGTGTAAGTGACTCATTGTCAAGTTCTTTTATTTTTTTCTGTTTTTTAAGTAAAACCTTTTGGCGTTGTAAGCATTTGTATATATTTGATGTACAATTATATCTCGTTTTTACGAAATATTCGCCAAACCAATTTCTACACAAATAATTATAATGAAAAAACAACTATTACTCCTCTTTATTTCTGTTTTAAGTATAAATATTCATTCTCAAATTACTTTCGAAAAAGGATATTATATTAACAATTCCAATCAAAAAATAGAATGTTTAATTAAAAACAAAGACTCAAGAAACAATCCAACAACATTCGATTATAGGTTATCAGAGGAAAGGGAAGAAAAAGTATTAACTATAAATGATGTTAAGGAATTAGGTATTTATAATATAGTAAAATATATTCGGTTTGAAGGCAAAATAGACAAATCGAGCATGATCATGAGCAGAATGAGCAATACCAAAAATCCTGAATTTCAAAAAGAAACCCTTTTTTTAAAAGTTTTAATAGAAGGAAAAGCTAGCTTATATTCCTACGAAGAACCGAACTTATTAAAGTTTTTTTATAAAAATGAAAATTCAAAAATCAGTCAGTTAGTTTTTAAAAATTACATGCCTGTTAATAATGTTATTTATAAAAATGAAAGGTACAAACAACAATTGCTAAACGATTTGAAATGTGGGAATATTACAATGAATCAAATTAAAAATTTAGAGTATGAAAAAAATAGACTAATCTCTTTTTTTAAGAAATACAATAATTGTAATAATTCGGAAAACATAACCTTTGAGAAAAAACAAAAAAAGGATATCGTTAATTTGACTTTGAGACCCGGCTTTAAAAATTCTTCATTAAAAATAGAAAACAGCAATTTTAGAGGCCTAAGTTTAAGAGATACTGATTTTGATAATGAATTAGGCTTTAGGTTAGGCTTAGAAGTTGAACTTATTATGCCTTATAATAGAAACAAGTGGTCATTAATTATAGAGCCGACCTATCAATATTATAAATCTGAAAAAGAATACTCAGATCGAAGTGTTACTAAAATAACTGTTGACTATAAGTCAATTGGAATTCCGATTGGTATTAGACATTATTTGTTTTTGAATAACAACTCTAAACTATTTATAAATGGTTCGGCAATCTTTGATCTTAGTAGTGATTCTAGTATTGTTTTTGATTTAAATGGTGCTGCAACTGCGGAAAAGTTAGAAATTCAAGCTAGACCTAATATGGCTTTTGGCTTTGGTTATAAACACCATGACAAATACAGCTTAGAATTAAGATATCACACAAATAGAAATGTTTTAAATAAGTATAGACCTTGGAATTCTAAATATAGTACACTATCCTTAATATTTGGATACTCACTATTCTAAATCAAGTGTAATTTCAAATTCTTTTTATTGCACGATATAGAAGATTGGCCTGTAGCTTCTAATGGAATGAAGTATCAAAAGCATCAAAATTAGACAATGTAATAAACTAATGAACAGACTCACCAGAATAACCTCAATTCTTATCCAATTACAATCTAAAAAGGTAGTAACTGCTAAAGAGATTGCTGATAGATTTGAAATTAGTTTACGAACTGTTTATCGAGATATTAAAACGCTTCAAGAAGCAGGTGTCCCCATTGGTTCAGAAAATGGAATCGGTTATTTTATTGTTGATGGGTACTCACTACCTCCTATAATGATTACAGAAGAAGAGGCTAACGCATTAATCGTTTCTGAAAAGCTTATTTCTAATCAGGGAGACAAGTCGCTTACAAAAGATTTCAATTCGGTACTTATAAAAATTAAATCTGTTTTAAGAAGCCATGAAAAAGAAAATGTTGCCAAATTAGAAAGTAGAATAACTCCTTCTTACAAGAAGGATACATTTGAAAGTAATTGGCTTTCATTAATTCAAAAATCAATTACTAATACTATAGTACTGGAAATAGTTTACCACTCGATTTATAAAGATGAACTAACATTAAGAGAAGTTGAGCCTTTAGGCGTTTATTATACAGATAAAGCTTGGATAATGATCGCTCACTGTAAATTAAGAAATGAAACCCGAGAATTTAGATTAGATAGAATTTTAAAAATAAATTCGACACTTCAAATCTTTGATTACCAACAAGATTTCAGCCTTTTAAAATATTTTAGCAGATTTACAGAATCTAGTTGACATACAGCTGTCACCCCTCCATTTTATTTTTGTTTTATTAATCAACTTATAAAATAAATAATTATAGATGGAACAAAATGAAGTCATTCAAATTTCAAAAAAATATCCTCTGGCTTTTAAGAGCATGAATTCTAGTTTAGTTGATCAGTTTTTTACTAAAAATGCAACAAAAACTGGATTTATGTATGATTATGAACTCAGCAAATGGGGAGACATAAATACTGTTGGGGTATCTGATCTCAAAAACTGGGTGGTGGATTATAATAAAAATGATGTTATGCCAGATTCAGAAATCAAAGTTGACATTCTCGATTTACAAGAAAAAATTGCCATTGTAAAACTTGAAATGGATTGGGCTCCAAATAAAAAAGGATGCGACTACCTCTTTCTTATAAAAGAGAATTCCTGGTTAATTGACAAAATTCTATGGCAAAGTATTTTGTAGCATTATATATCACAATGATTTTATAACAAAAAAATAAAAAATGAGAGAGTTATCAATCTTAGCAGCCTTCTTAATCTTATTTGGCAGTGACGCTCAAAAAAAAAAGTAAAATGACAGAAAAAATAAAAGAAAAAATAGGAACCATTGTTCTTGTCATGGAAAAAACCAAACCAGAATATTCTCAAAAAGAGGTTATAAAACTTTCTGAAGCCATAGACCCTATGGTAGATACGTTTAATGGTTATTTGGGACGTAAAATGGCCTTTTCTAATAATCAACCAGACCTCTTGATGGATCTTGTTTATTACACCAATGTTAAAGCTTTTGAGGATGCTTCAGAAATTGAAATGAAGAGTGAAACTTGTTTAAGGTTTTTTAATACAATGATCCCAAATCCGGAAACGAGTAAAATGTTAATTACATCTCCTTTAATTATAACAACTCCAAAACAAGGAAAAGTAAAAGGTATTGAATTAGTTCTTTTCAAAACGAAGACTGGATTTACTAAAGAAGAGGTGGTTAATGCTGCTAAAAATATAAATCCTGTATTAGAAAAATACGAAGGATATATTTCAAGAAAGCTCTCTATAACTGAGGATGGTCAATGGATGGATGTAATTTACTGGACTAATTTAGAAAATGCAGAAAAAGCATCAAAACACATTTTAGATAATAAATTAGCTCAAAAATACTTTGAAATGATAGATAATACTACTATGGAATTTAATCATTTTAATGTAGTTATAGATACAGAAAGGTAATACTATGTAAACGTCTAAGTTTTAAGTTACATGTTAGGTTGAGCTTGTTTAAAATTTACTAATAAGTAAATAATAGGTTTTAGCAAGCTCAATTTAACAAAATAAACTATAACTATTTTTAAATAACCTCCTAGAAACAACTAATAATAATTAAATAAATAACTATTGAATTTATCTAATGCTAAATCCAAAAAAATGAATATACTAGTATTTAAAACAGACATAGATAATACTCATAAACTAGCATCAATAAACAATTTTTTTGCTCAAATTCCCGAAATAAATCATTGGTCTGTTGATATGGAAGATATTGATAATGTTTTAAGAGTAGAAACTTCCGGAGATATATTAGAATCAAATATTATAGATTTGCTAAATAAGATTGATGTCTATTGTCAAGATTTAGCTTAGTATCTCTGAAAAGATTTATTAAAATTTCTAAGTAAAAAATAAAATGGCAGAATTATTTAAAAATATATATAATACTAAATTCTTCGATCGCTTTATAGCTTCAGTTCGAGAAGTTGTACCAGCGTTTAACAAAGCTTCTTTCTTAAACGCAATATACGATACCGAATGGGAAAAAAGAGAACTGAAACAGCGCATGCGACATATAACTCTTGCGTTTAAAGATCATTTATCAGATGATTTTGATAAGAATGTCGAGATTATATTAAAACTAATTCCTGTATTTGAAAAAAATGGTTTTAAACCAGATAATTTAGAGTTCATCTTTTTCCCGGACTTTATAGAAATTTATGGTTTAGAGCATTACGAAGCCTCTATAAATGCTTTTGAAGAGATTACTCAATTTGTGAGTTGCGAATTTGCCGTCAGGCCTTTTATAATAAAATACCAAGACCAAATGATACAACAGATGGTACTCTGGTCTAATCACAAACATAGCTCAGTGAGACGACTAGCTACAGAAGGCTGTAGACCAAGGCTCCCATGGGCTATGGCAATTCCATCTCTAAAAAATAATCCTGCTCCTATTATTCCTATTCTTAAAAGATTAAAAAACGATCCATCGGAATATGTGAGAAGAAGTGTTGCTAATAATTTAAACGATATTTCAAAAGACAACCCAGAAATAGTTATATGTCTTGTTAAAAAATGGCAAGGAAAAACCAAAGAAACTGATTGGTTAATTAAACATGCCAGTAGAACACTTTTAAAACAAGGAAATGCAGAAGTGATGATATTATTTGGTTTTGGAGCTATTGATAAAATAAAGGTAACTGATTTTAAAATCCTTACACCAAAAGTTAAAATTGGAGATTCTGTAGAATTTGCTTTTAAACTTGTAAACACAAATAATAATGCCTCTAAAATTCGATTAGAATATGGGCTTTACTATCAAAAAGCAAACGGTACGCTATCTAGAAAGGTTTTTAAAATAAGTGAGAAGACGTATTCAGAAAACTCAACTACAAGCATTCACAGAAAACAATCATTTAAGCTTATCACAACACGTAAATTCCATGTTGGGAAACATCAGGTTTCTATAATTGTAAACGGAAAAGAAATTATTGATCCGCTGGATTTTGAGCTTATTCAATGATTTAAAACTAATGCCTGTTCAGTTTAAAAACTTTTATTTTTAATCAGTTCTATTTAATAAGCTTTATTATCATATTAGTAATGTCTAAGTCTTATTGTCATTCCTGCCTTACTGAACTACGGTATACCCACATCTTTTAAAAAAGATTTATTATTATTTACTTTTCTTTGCGCGTCCAAAGAAAAGTAACAAAAGAAAAGACGCCCCGATAGGAATTCCTTCTCTCTCTACGCTCGATAAGAACCAAGCACAAAACTTCGACGTCGCGCCAATGCGCCATCCAATGCTATGCTCCTGGGCTTCGAAGCTTTTGTACTTTATTCTTACGAAGGGTCGGGGCTTGCCTAATGACCATTCCTTAACGAGTACCTTAAACCTCTTTTTAATTTTATAATCATCTATTTAACGTGAGTTTCGATTTAACTTAAATTATTTAACTTCATTGTAAAGTTCTGATTGTTAGGTTTATAAAATATTTTGTATTTAAAAACACCCTCCTTAATCCTCCCTCAAGGGAGGAATCTCACTCGGTAAAATTGTCCCCTTGAGGGGCGATTTCCTATAAAGTGGCAATTTCATTTCTTCCTTGAATTATTTTACAGATAAGCAGGTTGAACAAATCCTTTCCCTTATTGTTGAACTTGAAAGCGATTTCATCTAAATAGCCCTGTAA
>NZ_SRSO01000050.1 GCF_004791695.1 Flavivirga rizhaonensis
AATTCCATGCCTCGTCGTTCTGAACGCAGATCGCCTAATTCTCCTGTATAATCAGGGTAAAAATGCTGTGGATGAATTGTTTCTCTCATTTGCCAAAATTATGCATATTTGTGGGTACACCGTAGCTTCCGGCAGGCAGGCTCCTCGAAAGCTCCTCTTTATATCTTCAAACAAAATATATTTTGTTTTCGATAGCGTTCGGAATGACTAGGTTTCTTCTTTGAAATATTTTAAAATACTGATTATCAATTTACAATAAATTGAACTGACGTTAATTATTAATAAAATATTACTTTAATTACTTATTGTTATTTACTAAAAAGAGGCTGTCTGAAAAGTGGTTAATTTTGTCATTCAGAGCAACGCGAAGAATCTTATTTCACTCATAATCAGAGTTATATATTTTAAAGAGATTCTTCATTCCATTCAGAATGACACTTTTTAGACAGCCTCTTTTGCTTTATGTAAGTCTTTTTAAATATTAGATATTTAAAGATGTAAATAATTCAATGAGTTTTGGATTAGACGGTCTTGGCGCATCTGCATTAACTACATTACCAGCAGGGTCTATAAGAATAAAACGAGGAATCCCTTGAATTTTATAGCCTTGAACAAATTCTGATTGCCAATTATTATCAGCAAACAATTGTACGCCTCCTAATTCTTTATCGGTAACCATTTTTTTCCAGGCAGCATGATCTTTTTGGTTATCAATAGAAATACTAACAAACTCAATATTTTTTCCATGATATTGTTCTTCAACTTTTTTAAGCGAAGGTATTTCTTTTTTACAAGGGCCACACCAGGTTGCCCATACATCAATGTAAACATACTTTCCTTTTAAGTCTGCTAATGATGTTGTTCCTCCTTCATGGTTCTCATAATTAACAAAGTTAGGAGAAGGTTTTCCTATAAAGTCAGATAATTGGCTTGCTCTCTGCTTTTGTTGAGTATAAGCAGCTGTAATACCTGTATTAAGGTTTTCCAAACCAGCTTTTTCATTTGCATAAATTGTAGAATCGATGTTTTTATTACTTTCAATAAACTCAGTTAGCTTCTTTTCTATTTCACTAACTTTAGTTTTAAAAGCGTCTTCTTCTAAATCAAATAAATCAGGAGTAAAAAGACTTTCTTGTAATAAAGATTTTTGTGCCAGATAGTTACTTGTTTCAGCACCTGTACCTGTATATTTAATAGTCTCGTCAAATTGTTTTGTATCAAGGGTTAAATTAATATCAAACCCATTTTCAAGGAACATATTAGTAGATTCTGCTCCGTCAAAAAGATTGTGAATACCAGATACTACTTTTAGGGTATCACTAAATGTACCATCTTCATTGACTTTAATAGTTTTAGAATATGTTCGTGTTCTAACTACTAAGGAGTCACTATTTTTATCAGTGATTTTACCTGATAAAGTTGCATAGTCTTTGGGAGCATTCTCACAAGCTGCTATAGCTACGGTTAATGCTAAAAAAAGTATTTTTTTCATATTTTTGGTTTATTAACGAAACAAAAATAAACTTTTATACAAAACATTGTTAATTATTAACATTTTGTTGTGTATTAGATTTAAGTTATTTGGTGAACTCGTTTAAACTTTTTGTTTTTAACTGAAAATGAGACGAAATTTATTCAGACGAGGCACTTTTTGCAAGGCATAGCAGCGCTACGCATAAGAAAAGAAACAAAATATGGGTAAATTTCAGCCATTTTTTAGGAAATAGAAAAAGTTTAAACGAGTTCGGTAGCTATAAGATTCATAAAACAGTAAATAATGCTTATAATTCATAGGTTAATGTATTATAATTAACTATTTCTGGTATAATATTTAAGGCATACAATTGTTTTTGCACATTCATTATGGTTTGCTTATCAATTAAATTTTGGGACCATTCGGTAATACTTAACCATTCTTGTACATCTTCAAGTTGCTGTTCATAACGATTTGAAATTGTTTTGTCTATACTTGGTATCTCTTTAAATTCTGAGGTCGTATTATTAATAATTTCTAAAATAGTTTCTAAATCCTCTTTATTCGAATCAATAAAATCTTCGCGTACAGCAATTACAAAACATGGCCATGGTGATGGGCAATTACCAATTCTTCTAAATATGCCATCGTCAACTAATGGTTTTGTTGTAAATTTTTCCCATAAAAAATAATCTGCTTTACCGGTAGTTAATCCTTCTACGGCTCCCTCTAAATTTTTTATAATTTCAAAATCCAGATCTTTTTCTAAGTTCCATTTATTATTTTCTGCATGGATGTAAGCCATTAAATGAGAGCCAGACCCATACCTGCTTATCGCTGCTTTTGTCCCTTTTAAATCTTCTATGGTTTTATAAGGAGAATTGTGAGCTACATGAATACCCCAATTTAAAGGTGTTTGCACAAATGTTTGCACAATTTTACTAGGATTACCAGCTATGATATCTTTTATAATTCCTTCAGTAAGTATAACGGCTATATCAATGTCTTTGTTTCTAAGGGCTTTACACATGGCACCTGTACCTCCTGCGTAATCGTGCCAGCGTAAATTAATACCTTCTTTTTTATAATCTCCATTTTTTAGTGTTAAATACCAGGCTAAATTAAAATGCTCTGGTACGCCACCAATATTTACTTTCTTCATTAGGTCAATCTATTAGTCAGCAATTTTATCAAGTGTATATTTTATAAGTTTATCGATAACTTCTGTAGGGTTTTTACTAAAAGTTCCAGAAGCTCTATTAGCAATTATAGCATTTAGAGACAAAGCATGATGCCCTAACAGTTTTGCTAAGCCATATATGGCAGATGTTTCCATCTCCAAATTAGTGATGCGTATGCCTTCAAAATTAAAAGCATCCATTTTATTGTTTAAGCCGTCGTCTTGAACAGGTAACCTTAAAACACGTCCCTGGGGTCCATAAAACCCGCCTGCTGTAGCAGTTAACCCTTTATACGTCATGTTGCTTTCAAATTGCTTTTCAAGTAAATCACTGTTTTTTATAACAATGGGTCTTGCTTTATGCCCATGCCAATTTGTTTGCTTTATAAAAGCTTCTTCTATATTCGGATTATTAATAGTGTTTATTTTGTAGGCATGTAACATACCATTAAGATCTAATCCATAAGTGCTTAGGAGAAAAGAGTCTATCGGAATATCTTTTTGTAATGAACCAGAAGTACCTATTCTTATAATATTTAAACTTGTTATGGTTTGTTTTGGGGTTTTGGTGGTTAAATCGATGTTAAAAAGAGCGTCCAATTCATTTAAAACAATATCTATGTTGTCTGGACCGATTCCTGTAGAAATAACGGTTATACGCTTGCCTTTATAATATCCTGTTTGGGTTTTAAACTCACGTTTTTGTGTAGAGAATTCAATACTGTCAAAATATTTAGAGACTTTCTCAACACGATTTTGATCACCAACAAAAATGATCGTATTAGAAACGTTTTCGGACTTTAAATTTAAATGATAAACACTACCATCTGGGTTTAAAATTAGTTCAGATTCCTTAATGGGCATTTAATACAGTTTTTACGAGTTTATTTTGTTTTTTATTAAATTGAAAGTCGAATTTTTTAAGACCCCCATAAACTATATTGTTATCAATTTCACTGGCGACATTATGTTGACCTAATAATGCTTCGTGTCCTTTTCTATTAAGGTTTATGTGTTGTTCTTCATTTGTAAAATAGACACTAAGCTTGTCTATAATTCTAGAAATTTGAAGATCTCCAAAACCATAGTATCCTTGATAATTAAGAACATACCCTAATAAATGATGTTTAGATTTTATAGTGTTGTTTTTAATAATTTCCAGTATGTTTTTTTCTAAAGCATTTAAACCATATATAGAATCTGGAAAACGCTCTAAATGTGCTTTCAGGCAATTACTTAAATATTTGAATGACGATACAGTTATAATGTAAGGCTTTAACAAGTTATGATCTTTACCACAATAAATCCCCCAGATGGTTTTAGCTAAATCTAAATCTTCAGAATTTAGTTTAACTCTTTCTTTATAATGAGTTATTAATTGCTCAGCGTTGAGCTCTGATAACCCTTTTAATATTTTACTACCTTTAATACGCCCGCTACAAACCAAGAAAATTGGAAGGTTGATTTTCTTCTGCATTAATAGATTGATAACCGCTATCATATTAATGTGACAAAACAAATCGTATTCAAACCACAGTATAATTTCTGAGTAGTCTTGGTAAGTATTCAGTTTACTTAATTCAGATTTAATTTTATCTTTATCTAAATCAATATCGTAAAACTCACTAAAAAAGGACTTTCTGATATCCAAAAATTTTTCAGAGTTTATCTCTACAATAGTGGGGCCTTCACAAAGCATTTCTTGCCAAGTTAGTTTTTCACCGGCAATGTCTAACTCATTTAAATAATTAGTTAAAATATCGCCATTAGTAATATGAAGTGGTCGTTTTTCCATAATTAACCGCCTACTCGTTTTACTTTAAATCCTTTGTCTTGAAGCATTTTCATTATTTTGTCGCGATAATCTCCTTGAATAATAATTTTATCATCCTTAAAACTACCGCCAACACTTAGCTTGGTTTTAATATCTTTAGCTAAGGCCTTAAAATCGTCATGAGTACCAGTATAACCTTCTAGTATGGTAATTGGTTTGCCTTTACGCTTTTCGTACTTGCAAATAATTGGATCGTTTTGCATCCATATTCCTGATGATTCACTATCGTTTTCCACAGGTTCAGATGGTGCGTGATCTGGAAACAGGTTTTTTAATTGGTCTTGTAAATCCATTTTGTCAGTCTTCGGTATTCAGTATGCAGTCAAAAAAAACAGTAGATTGAAAACTACTAACTATCTACTGAATACTGTAATTATTTTTTTATTAACCCTAATTCTATTAATCGTTCATTTAAAAATTCACCTGCGTTAATATCTCCAAATGCTTTAGGATTATCCTTGTCAATACAACCTTCTAATACATCTAGTTTCATGTCACTTATAGGATGCATAAAAAATGGAATAGAATAGCGAGATGTTCCCCAAAGTTCTTTTGGAGGGTTGACTACACGGTGTATTGTAGATTTTAATTTGTTATTGGTATGTCTTGAGAGCATATCACCTACGTTAATCATAAGTTCATCTGGTTGTGCAATGGCATCAATCCATTCGCCTTCATGGTTTTGTACTTGTAAACCACGTCCCTGGGCTCCCATTAACAAGGTTATTAGGTTTATATCTCCATGAGCAGCAGCACGAACTGCTTCCTTGGGTTCTTCTTTAATTGGGGGATAATGAATGGGTCTTAAAATCGAATTACCATTATGTATAAATTTATCGAAATAAGTTTCTTCAATGCCTAAATGAATGGCCAATGCACGTAACACATACTTAGCTGTTTTTTCGAGCATTTTATACGCCTCTTTACCTATAGCATTAAATTCGGGAAGTTCATTAACAATAACATTTTTTGGATACTCAGCTTCAAGTTTAGGATTGTTTTCAACGTATTGTCCAAAATGCCAAAACTCTTTTAAGTCGCCTTCCTTTTTTCCTTTGGCACTTTCTTTTCCGAAAGATACATAACCGCGTTGACCACCAATTTCGGGGATTTCATAGTTTTGTTTAGTTTCAGTTGGCAAACTAAAAAAACGTTTAACTTCTTTATATAAGTTTTCAACTAACGTATCATCAAGAAAATGACCTTTTAAAGCGACAAACCCGATGTCTTCATAAGCTTTTCCAATAGCATCGACAAATTTTTGCTTTTGTGCAGGATTATCAGAGATAAAATCGTTTAAATCTACACTTGGTATACTAGTCATGAATTATTATTTAATATGGATGTTATACAAATGTACAAAAACATTGTAAAGTTTGATATAGGTAGGATTATATAACTTTTATATAATTTTTGTCTTTTTATGGTATATTTGATCAGGTAATATATTTTTAATTTATGGGTACAGAATTCACTTCAACTGCTATGGAATATAATATTGAAAATCTTGACAAGGATGTATTGATACAATTGTATAAAAATATCTTGAAGCCAAGAATGGTGGAGGAGAAGATGCTTATTTTATTGAGACAGGGAAAAATAAGTAAATGGTTTTCTGGTATCGGTCAAGAAGCTATTGCCGTGGGAGTTACTATGGCGTTAAATAATGATGAGTATATTTTACCCATGCATAGAAATTTAGGGGTGTTTACGTCTCGTGGGATCCCTTTACATAGATTGTTTGGACAGTGGCAGGGAAAAGCCTCTGGATTTACAAAAGGTAGAGATCGATCATTTCATTTTGGAACTCAAGCGTATAAAATTGTTGGAATGATTTCTCATTTAGGACCACAATTAGGTGTTGCAGACGGCATTGCTCTGGCTTCTAAATTGAAAAATAAAAATAATGTAACGGCTGTATTTACAGGGGAAGGTGGCACCAGTGAAGGGGATTTTCATGAGGCTTTAAATGTCGCGTCAGTATGGCAATTACCTGTTTTGTTTTGTGTTGAAAATAATGGTTATGGATTGTCGACACCTACAAGCGAACAGTATAACTGTGAAAATATTGCGGATAAAGGGCTTGGGTATGGTATGGAGTCGCATATTATTGATGGTAATAATATTGTTGAAGTGTATAAAAAAGTTAGTGAATTAGCGAAAAGTGTTAGGGAAAACCCTAGGCCTATTTTATTAGAATTTAAAACATTTAGAATGCGTGGACATGAAGAGGCTAGTGGTGTTAAATATGTTCCGAAAGAACTTATGGATGCTTGGGCTATTAAAGATCCCGTTTTAAATTTCGAAACATTTTTAAGAGAGAATAATTTTTTAAATAATTCAGAAAACACCACTATTAAAGCAGAAATTATAGCAGAAATTAATAAAGATCTGGAGATCGCTTTCGCGGAAGAAGCCATAGTTTCAAATGAAACTAATGAGTTAAATGATGTTTTTCAAGAATTTGATTATCAAATTATTAATTATGATAATAAATTAGAAGAAGCGCGCTTTATTGATGCCATATCTAATGGTTTAAAACAAAGTATGGAGCAACATGATGACCTGGTAATAATGGGGCAAGATATTGCTGAATATGGTGGTGCTTTTAAAATAACACAAGGATTTGTTGAGCAATTTGGAAAAGAGCGTGTACGCAATACCCCCATTTGCGAATCAGCAATTGTTGAAACTGCCATGGGATTATCTATAGCAGGTATTAAAAGTGTTGTTGAAATGCAGTTTGCAGATTTTGTGACCTCAGGGTTTAATCCAGTAGTTAATTATTTAGCTAAATCTCATTACAGATGGGGACAACAGGCCGATGTTGTTATTAGAATGCCTTGTGGTGGAGGGGTGTCTGCCGGTCCTTTTCATTCACAAACTAATGAGGCCTGGTTCACAAAAACACCAGGGTTGAAAGTCGTTTACCCAGCATTTCCTTATGACGCAAAAGGCTTATTGGCCACGGCAATTAATGATCCGAATCCTGTCCTGTTTTTTGAGCATAAAGGCTTATACAGAAGTACTCGTCAGGAAGTTCCAACAGATTACTACACATTACCTTTTGGTAAAGCATCAGTTATTAAAGAAGGTAATGATGTTACTATTATTAGCTATGGAGCTGCTGTACATTGGGTTTTGGAAACTCTGGAAAATAACTCTGATATTTCAGCAGACGTAATAGATTTACGAACACTTCAGCCTTTAGATACCGAAACATTATACACTTCAGTTAGAAAAACGGGTAAAGTTATCATTTTACAAGAAGACTCTCTGTTTGGCGGTATGGCGAGTGATATTTCTGCACTCATTATAGAACACTGTTTTGAGTTTCTTGATGCCCCGGTAAAACGTGTTGCTAGTATGGAAACACCAATACCATTTGCAAGTCAATTAGAAGCACAATATTTACCTAAAAATAAGTTTGAACAAGAGCTAAAATTACTTTTAGAGTATTAATACTTGTTTATTGAATATTCTGGTTTAAAATAGTACCATGTAACTTTTGTTACAATCATAGAAGTTATTAATTGTAATTTTTACAAAAATTAAAGGACTCTTTTTTATGAAACATCCATAACTAAAAATTCGATACTCAAGGATAATGATTATATGGATGCTACATGTGACAAATAAAAAACAATAGATATAAACACATGAAAAGAAGAAAGTTTATTAGAAATACTTTTTTTGGAACTGCTGCATCACTCATTAGTGCAGAAATAGTATTTTCGGCTTCAATGCCTAAAGGTTATGAACCAATAGCATTACAAAATCCAGACCCATACAAGCTATTCGATAAGGATAAGGAGATGACTGTATTGAATGATAAACCATGGAATATAGAAGCTAAAGCTCATTTGTTAGATGATAACATTACCCCTAATAAATACATGTTTATTAGAAATAATGGTTTAATACCTCAAGATATTGATGTTGACAATTGGAAACTGATTATTGATGGAGAATCCGTTACCTCTCCAAAAACATATACACTTAAAGAGCTAAAAAGTAAATTTAAAAACTATACGTATCAGTTAACGTTAGAATGTGGAGGAAATGGAAGAAGTGAATTTAATCCACCAGCAAAAGGCAATCAATGGACTGTTGGTGCGGTTTCTTGTGCAGAATGGACGGGCATTAGGTTAAAAGATATCCTTGAAGATGTTGGTATTAAAGATAATGCTGTTTACATAGGGTATCATGCAGCAGATACACATTTAAGCGGTGATCCAGAAAAGGAACCTATTTCTAGAGGTGTACCAATGTATAAAGCATTTCAAGAAGAAACATTGTTAGCTTTTAAAATGAATGGAGAAGATATTCCACTTGCTCATGGGTACCCTTTACGATTAGTTGCTGGTGGTTGGCCAGCGTCTGCTTCTGGAAAATGGATAAAAAGAATAAGTGTTAGAAATAAAATCCATGATGGTACAAAAATGAAAGCACCAGCATATAGAGTGCCTTGCAAACCCGTTGCGCCAGGAGAAAAAGTAAAAGATGAGGATATGTGTATTATTGAAAGTATGCCTGTAAAATCTTTAATTACTTACCCTAAATCTGGAGCTATGATTGATGAGGGGAAAATATTAAATATTAGAGGGCATGCATGGGCAGGAGAGTTACAAGTTGGAGCTATGGAATATTCTATAGATTTTGGGGCTACTTGGAATTCCTGTAAGTTAGAAAACCCAGTAAACCGTTTAGCCTGGCAGCATTTCAATGCATCTATTGAATTTCCAAAGAAAGGTTATTATGAAGTTTGGGCAAGAGCAACAGACAATAAAGGGGTTAGTCAGCCTATGATATTACCAGGTTGGAATCCTAAAGGGTATTTAAATAATGCATGCCATAGAATAGCTGTTAAAGTTAAATAATGAAAGACCAGGAATTTAGAAATAAAGTAAAACGAATTTATTTAGGCGTCACTCTTTTTTTTGGATTGCTAGTAATGGGAGCGGGAGCATTGATTTATAAGTTGACAGACCCTTCATTTCTTTCATTTGATGAAGAAAAACGAACAGAAACGTATAGTAAAGCAGACAATTTCGATAAAATAGAAAATGGTATTCATTTGGCTACAGGGTTTAAAGATGACGTAGGACTTCAAACTGTTATAGTAAGTTGTACTCCCTGTCATTCAGCAAAATTGGTGACTCAAAACAGAGCAAATAAAGAAGGTTGGATAAGCATCATCCGCTGGATGCAGGAAACACAAAATCTCTGGGATTTGGGTAACAATGAGTCAGTAATAGTTAACTATTTAGCTAAAAATTATGCACCAGAAGAAAAGGGTAGACGTGATAATCTGGAAGATATAGAGTGGTATGATTTGGAAAAATAAAATAGTGATTCTACTTATATGTTTTGTGTCTTGTAAAAAAGAGTCAAAAACACAATTAAAAGATATTCCTAAAGAGCGCCTTAAGCCTAATACAAGCTATTATAGCACAAAACACCTTATAGAATGTGAGGAGTTAATGACGATACAAACAGCTTCTAACATTAAAATAATTGATTTTAGAAAACCAGAAGCATTTTTAAAAGAACATTTAGTGAATGCTATAAATATTTGGAGAACAGATATTGAAGACAATTCGCTTCCTTACAAAGGAATTATAGCCAGTAGGTCTAAAATTGAAGCCCTTTTTAGTCGATTAGGGATAAAACAAGAAGATGACCTTGTTATTTACGATGATAGCGGAGCTTGTGATTCGTCTCGTTTATGGTGGCTTTTAAAAAATTATGGATTTCATAATGTCAAAATTTTAAATGGCGGGTTAACAGCGTGGAAACATAAAAAAGGAAGGTTGACTTCTAACTTTATAAAATATGACACTTCAAATTTTAAATTCCCTCTTAAAAAGGAGATGACTTTATATGCAAGTTTAGAAGATATAAAATCGTTAATAATTGATGAAAACACCATGCTTCTGGATACAAGAAACAAAGATGAGTTTTCAGGAAAACGTCAAAAAAAAGGAGCAAGTAGAGGCGGACATATTCCGAATAGTATATTATTAGATTGGGCACATGCGGTAAATTTTAATACAACAAAAAAATTCAAATCTTATAAAGACTTATTAGATTTGTATCAATCAAAAGGAATTACAAAGGAAAAAGAAATTTATGTCTATTGTCATTCAGGAGTCCGATCTGCTCATACCACTTTTGTTTTAACAGAACTATTGGGGTATAAAAACGTTAAAAACTATGATGGATCATGGATAGAGTGGAGTTTTAATAAAGATTTACCTGTTGAACAAGATACGGTAACGACCATATTTAAATAATTATGAATACTTATATAGAAGCTTTTATAAATGCATTTTTAGGAACTGTAAATTGGACATGGAAATCGATACTCTTTGAAGTACCTTGGTATACTAATTATTTCTGGGGATTAGTTGTTATATCTATAGCTGTTTGGGTTTTAGAAATAGCATTTCCTTGGCGAAAAGAACAAGCTCTTTTTAGGAAAGACTTTTGGGTAGATGCTATCTATATGTTCTTCAATTTTTTTGTTTTTGCTATCATTATAAGTGGTGTTTATGCGGTTTTAGAACAACTTTTTTCAAGTTTGGGAATTACAATGGAATCTATCGCCTTGATAAACCTGAAAGCGTTACCGGTATGGGGGCAATTGTTGATATTCTTTTTGATATCAGATTTTGTGCAATGGTTTACACACGTGTTACTACATAGGTTTAACTTTTTATGGCGTTTTCATAAGGTGCACCATTCTGTTAAAGAAATGGGATTCGCTGCCCATTTGCGTTATCATTGGATGGAAAATGTTTTTTATAAACCTCTAAAAATATTTGCTGTTATGTTGCTAGGTGGTTTTGAGCCAGATCAAGCATTTATTGTACATTTTGCAGCTATTACAATAGGCCATTTGAATCATGCCAATATCAAGCTTACCTATGGTCCTTTAAAATATATATTTAATAACCCCGTTATGCATTTATATCATCATGCATACACGTTACCAAAAGAACGTCATTATGGTGTTAATTTTGGGATTAGTTTAAGCCTTTGGGATTATATCTTTAAAACAAATTATATTCCGGAAGCTAGTGGTAAATTAACTTTAGGATATTCTGATGATACTAAAATGCCGAACAACTTCTTTGCCCAGTTGTTTTATGGATTTAGAAACGGAGACTAATTAGGATATTTTGTCATTCAGAGCATTGCCGAACACAAAATATATTTTGTGCGAAGGTAGCAAGCAAAGCTTATCGAAGAATCTCTACAAACTGTAGGAGATCAGTTAAAAGATTCTTCAGTCGTTCCTCCTTCTGAATGATAGGGTCACTTTACTTTGATAAAGATGTTACTATTCTAAGAAGCATCAAAGTGTGAGGTGTATATCTGTTTGATTCAAAGCTATAATAGTTTAAAATAACTTTTTTCAATCTTCAACGTTATTAATATATAAGATTAACCTACATATGTTTTATGATTAGTAATAGATTTTTAATGCCAGTTCTCTTTTTAGTCCTTTTTCATTGTAAAGAAAAAGAAAGCGATAGTGATAAAGATATTTACGAATGGAAAACAATACATGTCACAGCATCGGCCTATAATTCATTAGCATATCAAACAGATTCTAACCCCAGTATTGCAGCTTTTGGAGACACTTTAACCCCAGGAATGAAATGCATTGCTGTATCTAGAGATTTGCTAAAAATGGGGCTAAAGCATGATACCCCCATTAAAATAGAAGGTCTTGATAGTATTTATTTGGTTAAAGATAAAATGAATGCACGCTGGAAAAAACATATAGACATTTATATGGGAACGGATGTAAAAGTAGCAAGAAATTGGGGCAAGAAAAAAGTGACTATAACTTATCGGGTTTCTAAGGAAGAATAGTTTTTAAAAGATACGAATTTTCACTAATTTATACAAATCTGTTGTTTTATTTTGTGTAAGATTGTATGTAAACTGAACACGAATCACCTAGCCTCTACTACAAGCCTAAAATCTGTCTATATACAGATTATATTAGTGAAATTCGTGTACAACTTTTATTATTCATTCAATAGGTTATAGATATGCTTTTTATTTCGTTTCGGCTTCCGAAAGTATAAAAGGGTAGGCCGCTTTCACTTGTTTTAATTCCTCTTTTGATAGTTTATCAGAAGGCTTTTTTAATACATTTATACTATAAGTATTTCTTAATTCGTAGTAAGCTTTTGAAAGTTCATTTTGTACTGCAATAAATTGTTTATAAGAAGTATGCCTGCCATTTTGTAATGATATTACAGCTTTTTCAGGATTATCAGATGCGTTTGAAACTCTTGTACCATTGCAATAGTTACACGTACCATCGCCATTATTATCTAAAAAGGTTTTAGTAATTTCTTTTAATTCAGAAATAGCAACAAGTTTATTTTCAATCATAATGTCATCCTTGTTATTTATTATAATGCGGAGAATATTACGTTCCGATATTTTACTATCACAAACCGTTCCGGGTGGGCATTCTTTTGGAAGCAGCCTATTTATACCTTCATCTGAAGATATCGTCGCAGTAACAAGAAAAAAGATAAGTAGTAAAAATGCTATGTCTGCCATAGATCCTGCATTTACTTCAGGAATTAATTTCGAGTGTCTCATAATTATAGATTTAAATGTTAATATGTTAACGAAATCACAAAAGTGATACCACAATTTTATATAATACTCAGGGAGGCAAATGTTTACTAATTGTTAAATAAATGTTATAAAAAATATATTTCCTTCATAATTTATAACCTTGTATCTCAATTTTAATTTAACCAAAAACAGAATGAAAAAGAAGTACTTAATAACAACGCTTTTGCTTGTATTCTTTTCATTACATTTAAGTAATGCGCAAAAGAGAAATAAAGAAGATAAAGCGCCTTTAGATGATATAAAATTACAAGGATTAAAATGGCGAAATATTGGTCCTGCAGTTAATTCTGGAAGAATTGCAGAAATAGCTGTAAATCCAGATAATCCATTTGAATATTATGTAGCTACAGCATCTGGAGGTGTTTGGAAAACAACGAATGCAGGAGTAGACTATCAGCCTATTTTTGATAGTCAAGGCTCATATTCTATAGGCTATATAACGATAGACCCTAATAATTCTAATGTTATTTGGGTTGGTACAGGAGAAAATAACAATCAGCGTTCTGTTGCTTACGGAGATGGTGTCTATAAATCTACAGATGGTGGACAGAGTTGGAAAAATATGGGCTTGAAAAACTCAGAACACATAGGGAGAATTATTATCGATCCTAATGACTCTAATATCGTTTATGTGGCTGCTATTGGGCCTTTATGGAATAAAGGAGGAGATAGAGGCTTATATAAAACAACAGATGGCGGAGATACTTGGAATTGTGTTTTAAATGTAGATGAACATACAGGAGTTACCGATATTATTATGGATCCGCGGGATTCTAACGTCATTTATGCTGCGACGCACCAGCGTAGAAGACATGTTTATACGTATGTTAGTGGCGGTCCTGGTTCAGGAATCCAGAAAAGTGTTGATGGAGGTGTTACCTGGGAAAAAATAAACAAAGGTTTACCAGATGTTGAGTTGGGTAGGATAGGTTTATCAATATCAAAATCCAATCCAGAAATTCTTTATGCCATTGTAGAAGCATCAAACAAAAAAGGCGGGTTTTATAGATCCATAAACCGTGGTTCCAGTTGGGAAAAAAGAAGTAGTTATACAACAAGCGGAAATTACTACCAAGAAATAATGACAGACCCATTAGATCCTGAAACTATTTTCGCAATGGATACCTGGTTGCATGTAAGTCATGATGGAGGAAAGTCTTTTAAGAAAACAGGGGAGGTATACAAGCATGTAGATAACCATTCCATTTGGATAGACCCAACTAATACGGAGCATTGGCTGGTAGGTACAGACGGCGGTATTTTTGAAACGTTTGATGCTGCAAAACACTGGGACTTTAAAGAAAATCTTCCTGTAACACAGTTTTATAAAGTATCTGTAGATAATGATACCCCTTTTTATAATGTTTATGGAGGAACACAAGATAACTCCACATTAGGAGGGCCTTCGCGTGTCATCACAAATCATGGTATTACCAATCAAGATTGGATCATTCCAACTGGAGGAGACGGGTTTGAAACACAAATAGACCCATCGAACCCTAATATTGTATACTCACAGTCTCAGCATGGAGGACTTGTGAGATATGACAAGATTAGTGGTGAAAGACTTGGTATTAAGCCCACAGAAAGAGAGAACGAAGATCAGTATACATGGAACTGGGATGCCCCTTTAGTAATTAGTAAGCATAGCCCAAAACGATTGTATTTTGCAGCCAATAAGGTTTTTAAATCGGATGATTACGGAAATAGTTGGGACGTTATTAGTGAAGACTTAACACGTCAACTAGATAGAAATGCGCTTAAGGTTTACGATCGTGTTGTGAGTATAGATGCTGTTGCAAAGAATGCTTCTACATCAATTTATGGTGCAGTAGTTGCTTTATCTGAATCGCCACTTGATGAAAATTTATTAATAGCAGGTACAGACGATGGTTTAATTCAAATTACAAATAACGGAGGCGAATCATGGAGACAAATAGATAACATTCCTGGAGCTCCAAAGCAATCATATATTAATAATGTATATCTTTCTCAGCATGACAAAAATGTTATTTATGTAGCGTTTAATCATCATAAATATGGAGATTTTAAACCTTATATATTTAAATCTATCGATCAAGGTAAATCATGGAATTCTATTAGTAATAACCTGCCAATAAGAGGAAGTGTTTACGCTATAGAAGAAGACCATGTAGATAAAGATTTAATTTTTTGTGGTACTGAATTTGGTGTGTATTTCTCTCCAAATTCTGGAGCACGTTGGAAAAAACTAGATACAGGTTTGCCCACTATTGCTGTAAGAGACATTGCCATACAAAGAAGAGAGAACGATTTAGTTTTAGGAACCTTTGGAAGAGGTTTTTATATTTTGGATGATTATTCGTCATTGCGACAAATTGAAAACGCTGCACTTCAGGAAACAGCCATAATTTATCCAATCCGTGATGCCTTAATGTGGGAAGAAAGTAACCCTTTGGGGCTTTCAAAAAAATCATTTAATGGACATAACTTTTTTAGTGCGGAAAATTTAGGACCAGAGTTAACACTTACTTATTATTATAAAGAGGACTATAAATCTTTAAAGGAAGTACGTCAAGAAAAAGAGAAGGAACTCATTAAAGATCTTAAAAACACACGATACCCAAGCTATAAAACTTTAAAAGCTGAAGAAAATGAAATAGCACCTAAATTGGTGTTTATCATAAAAGATGCAGCTGGCCATGTGGTAAAAAAGATACTTAAGGCTCCAAAAAAAGGGGTACAACGTTTACAATGGGATTTAAGATATGATTATGATAAACCGATTCGTTTGAATCAATCTAATGAGTATAACCCGTGGGCTGGCAAAAAGATAGCTACTTTAGTGAATCCCGGTACGTATTCTGTAGAAATGCATTTGTTAAGTGAAGGAGATATGACTTTACTAGTAGCTCCACAAAGTTTTAATATTAAAGCATTAAATAATACGGTGCTGCCTGCTGAAGATAGGTCGGCTAAAGTTTCTTTTCAAAGAGAAGTCGATGCATTGCACACTGAAATGAGTATAAGTGGAGACAAAATAAATCAAATAGCTAATAAGCTAAAGCATATAAAAGAAGCTATTAAGATTGCTAATTATCCTATTGATAAACTTACAAAATCAGTTTTAGATATCGAAGGACAATTAAAAGCGGTTAAAATATTACTTTATGGAGATCCCCTTAAAAGGCGTTTAGATATTGATCAAAAACTCCCTACTTCGAGTAGGTTGGGAGCTATTGCTTATCAGCAGAAATACTCAACATCATCACCAACCAAAACACATTTAAATAGTTTTGAAATAGTGAAATCTCAGTTTGCTGGTATAAAAGCGAAAGTTGATAAACTTTATGAGGTTGATATTAAGGCATTGGAGACATTATTAAAAGAGGTAGGAGCTCCTTATACTCCAGGACGGTTGATGGAATTGCATAATGATTAGTGGATAATTTATAGCTCATCGTTTTGAGTTTAAACCGAGTTTTTGAATCTAAAAAATCCCAGTTACCACCACTAGCTACAACCTTAAATCCGTAAGTCTATAATAAAAAATAACCGCAAATGCTTATAAATAAAAGGTTTGCGGTTTTTAGTATTTTCACCTAAATTGGTGTTGCTATAAAACACTGGTATGA
>NZ_SRSO01000051.1 GCF_004791695.1 Flavivirga rizhaonensis
ATTTACAGGGCTATTTAGATGAAATCGCTTTCAAGTTCAACAATAAGGGAAAGGATTTGTTCAACCTGCTTATCTGTAAAATAATTCAAGGAAGAAATGAAATTGCCACTTTATAGGAAATCGCCCCCAAAAGGGGGTTATGTGCGAAGATTTTAATATTTTCATACCAGTGTTTTATAGCAACACCAATTTAGGTGAAAATACTAAAAACCGCAAACCTTTTATTTATAAGCATTTGCGGTTATTTTTTATTATAGACTTACGGATTTAAGGTTGTAGCTAGTGGCGTTCCGAGTGAGCAGGCAAGAGTAAGAAAATAAAAAGAAGAAAGCTTTTACAGGGATGTAAAGGCTTTTTTTATTCAATCACAAGTTACAAACATGGGGTAGCGATATTATAAAATTATGTATTTTAGGGCAATGAGTAGAAATTACAAATTCCATAACAAATCTGGTCTATATTTTGTGTCCTTCGCTACTATAAACTGGATAGATGTATTCACAAGACAAGCTTATTTTAATGTACTTTCTGAAAGTGTAAATTATTGCAGAAAAGAAAAAAACATGGAATTATATGCCTATTGTTTTATGCCTAGTCATATACATTTTATATTTAGATCAAGTAACGAACAACCTTCGGAATTACTAAGAGATTTTAAACGGCATACTTCAAAAGCAATCATAAAAGCTATTGAAAACAATCCGCAAGAAAGCAGGAAAGAGTGGTTATTATGGATGTTTGAAAGAGCAGGTAAAAAAAATGCATCGACAACTAAATATCAATTTTGGCAACATCATAATAAACCAATAGAACTATGGAGTGAAAAAGTAATTAAGCAAAAAATTGACTATATACATAATAATCCAGTAGAAAGTGGTTTTGTAACGAATCCTATCGATTGGAAATACTCAAGTGCTAGAAATTTTCAAGACGATCATACGGTTTTAGATATAGATACCGTTGGTTTTTTGGGATAAAAATGTAAACATCATATAGTTTTACTTTTATGAAAAAAACGACGTCCCTCCTTCCTTTATTTAAACAATTTATACGTGATAGTGAAACAGGAAAACGCCTTAAGAAAAACGGTGAAAAAATAACAAAAAACACTATTGATAATTACAGATATGTATTTAATAATTTAACTAAATTCTGTATAGAAGCCAATTTTGATTTTCGGATCTGCAATGTTTACAAGCTAACTACGAGAGAATTTATTTCAGAAAAGAACTACTGGAAAAAATTTTATAAAAAGTATACTGACTTTTTATACAAAAAGGGCTGTCACGACAATTATGTTGGCGCAAATATAAAAACGATACGCACTTTTTTTAACTATTTAAAAGATGATAAAAATATTCCAACCAGTGACTTTCAAAAACTATTTTATATTCGTAAAGAAGATATAGAAATTTTAGTACACTCTCCTGAACAACTAAAATTTTTAATACATGATAAAGATTTTGAGAAGTCGCTTACGCCAGCTATAAAACGCACAAAAGATATGTTTGTTTTTGGTTGCACTACAGGTTTACGTATTTCAGATATTAATAAACTGACCAATAAAAATTTTGAAAAACAGAATGATGATTGGTACCTAGAGATTAAGTCACAAAAAACAAAAACTTATAGCTTTATAAAACTTCCTGACTATGCTGTAGCCATTTATAAATATTATAAACCCAAATCATCAAGAATACCCATTTTTAAAAATATTAGTCTTTTTATTTTTAACAGAAATTTAAAATTAATAGGAGAAAAAGCGGGTTATACACAACCTATACATATGACAAGAGAGCGTTTAGGAAAAGCCAAAAATATTACCATTAATGGCAAACAAAAACAGATACGTTTTTGTGATAAAATGAGCTCACATATGATGCGAAGAACAGCCATTACTACACTACTTATACTCGGTATGCCAGAACACTTGGTGCGCAAAATAAGTGGGCATAGTCATGCAAGCAGTTCTTTTAATCGTTATGTGCATTATGCTCAAGCTTATATAGATAAAGAAATTGACAAGGTACATAGTAAACTGGAAAGCTATTGATTAATTTGACTTATTTCTTTGGCTGATTAATAGTTTTCTTTTACTTATATATTATCAATAAAAAGCTCTTACATTTCTGTAATTTTTTTTCTTTAGCCTGTCTCAACTTTAATAACAAAATTTAACTATTGTTAAATATAAAGTATAATTATAAGTAAAGTTATGAATGTTTTAGTTGAAAACTAGAAATAGAGAAGCTACTCTATTTCCAAAGTAATTTCTTCTATATTTTTCTTACTCTTGACTGCTGACTCAGAATGTCACTAGGAAACCCTAGCGGTAGCCGTTACGGTAAACTAGCGCCATCGGGGGGCTATAATTTGTATGTTATTGTTAGTCATTCTGAACAGGATGAAATCATAAACCAATTTACCGAAAAAATCACAGAAAAACTTGATAAAATTGGTAGCATCAAAACTAATTTAGAATAGATTTAAAAAATCATACATCCTAATAGTCACCAATTGGACAAACCTTAAAACTTACCGCATTAAAAAAACGAGCATAAAAGTTATACCCGTTTTGTATCATTAATGCTATTATTATTTTACTCTTTTCTTACTCTTGGATACCAATCTTTACCGCTACTAGCAAAATGCTAGCAGTAGCATGCTATGGAACAGCGGGGTCTTAGTCTTAATAACCAAATTTAACTATTATTAAATAAAAATATAATTATAAGTAAAATTTTAAATAAAGAAGCTACTCTATTTCTAAAGTAACTTCTCTATTTTTTTTTATTACCCTTAAACCTACTCAGTACGCCACTAGTTTTGGAAACTAGCGGTAGCGGGGGTAGATTAGCCTACTCTTAAATTTTTACACATAAAAAAACTACTCTATTTCTAAAGTAGCTTCTTAACTTTTTTTCTTACTCTTAACTCCACTAGTAAATACTAGCGGTAGCCGTTACTTTGATAAACTAGCGCCGTATTAGTGGTTTTAAACGCTAAAAACTGTAGTGAATATAGTATTATATACACTTTTTTAGAAGCACTAATTAATTCAAATTTTATGATTCCCAATTAGTTATGACTAAAATTTGCATTATCCACTAATTTGAACGATGACCAAAGTTATACCCGTTTTGTATCATTACATTAATGTTATTATTTATTTTGCTTACTCCCGCCACTAGTCTTGAAAACTATCGGTAGCGGGGGATTATAAATCACTATCTTTATTATTAAGGCTTTTGCTTTTAATATACCCAAACAATGAAGTAGCAATAATAAAAAGGCTTAACCCTATAGGGTATATATAATCAGCATTTAGAACCCTAAAAATTATAAATATTGAAAGGCAAGCATATGTAACTATAATCGTATCATGAAACAAATTACTATTATACTTACTACCTTTATATTTATCAATTATTTTTAAATATCTCTTGTTAAATAAAAAATAAAAATAATTTAAAGCGACTATTATCAGTGGTATTGCTCCAAACCCTTCTTCACCAATAGATTCTATTGGATATTCACAGGATATTAATATTGAAAATAAATTAATTGCAAATAAAATAGAAATTGCTATTATTGTTGACCATTCAGGAATGGATTTGTTGGTTATATTAGTTGATTTATACATTCTATAAAAGTAATAATCATAAAAATTCATCTTTTAAGTTTTTATTTATAATATCCAATAATACTTTTTTTTATTGTCCTTGCCTAAACTCAAGGTTTTTTGGTAAATCTGTTAAGCCATATTCTCCATTTTCTAGCCTTTTTCTTATATTTTCTTGTCTTGCATCATGTACTGCTTGCTTCCATGTTTCTGTTTCCTTAATAATTGTTGCTCCTGTATAAATAACTCCAATTGGTGGATAAAGCCTTGTTGCTCCTGCTACTACGCCTGTAGTTGCTAACCCAGTAATAGCGTCATCTCTTTTTTGCCCTTCATTTGTTGCTGCTTTATACACATCTTTACCAACGTCATATCCTAACTTTAAATTGCCAATTACTTTTGCTCCATTAACCCAATTTACATTAACTGTTGCTGTTTTATACATATCACCTGTAAATGCTGCGCCATACAACTTAAAATTTGAAGTGCCTCCAAAATTCTCAACTCCATTTAAAGCTAATTCTAAAACCCCATTGTAGTTGATGCTTCCTTGAATATTATTATTAGAATTGGCTAAACCGTTAGGTGGAGCAGGATATCGAGACGCATTTATCGTAACAAGTGAAGATTTAAGACCAGCATATTCCCCATCCCAAAACAGTCCTGTTTGCTCTGTTGGTCCATCAAAATGACCATATCCATCGGGACAAGGTATTTGATTACCATTTGTATCTTCACAAAATCCACCATCAGGGTCAACAAATGCAACAGGATTATTTCCCATCCCAACATATGGAGAAGCAAATTGCCCATAAGGGTCTGTAGTAAGCCATCTGCCAATTCTCGAATCCCACAATCTCAGTTGAAATGAATTCCTTCCTTCACCAATCTCCTTTTCCTTTTCAGCAAACTCTCCCTGATATCCATAGCGGTAGTTGCCCTCGATATTCCTATTCGGCATCGGCATCCCAAAAGGATAGTAATCAAAACCTTGAAAAAATTAGTATTTATAAGAACGTATGCGTTTTTTTAATTCGAAAAAACGACCATTTTAAACGATTTTAGATTGTTTTTTTAATGAAAAATCTCATAAAACTATAATATAAATGTATCAATAAAAATGATAAAAAATAAGTATTTATGGCTATAATTTTACCTTAACTACAGTTTATCTATAAAAACTCAAATCCCATCACATTAATAAGGCAAAACCCTAACGGTATTTTTTATGTTACTTATACTTTAGCTATTTAAAGTCTTTATAGCTGATGAAAAGAATAATAGGTATTATAATATGCTCTGTCATGTGTTTTGCTTTTTCTACAGATGTGCAGAGAAAAGTAATTAGAGACAATGGTTTTGACATTGAATGTTATGTAGCTCAAGAAAAACTATCTAGTTTTAATAAAGGGAAAACATATTATTGGTTTAAATCTGGACAAATACATCAATCAGTATCAACCTCAGGGGGGCTTGTATTACATAAAAAGTATTCTAAATACTATCAATCAAACCAATTAGCAGAACAAGGGGAGTTTAGTTTAGGTTTAAAAATTGGGGATTGGAAAACATGGTATGAAAACGGAACATTAAAAACAAATGAAGTATGGAGTAATGGCTACAAAAATGGTCATTTTAAAGCTTATGATTCACAAGGAAATTTAATAGAAAAAGGAGACTATAAACATAATTTAAAAGATGGCTATTGGATTAATTTTATTAAAGAAGACACCACATATCATAAAAATAATTTTGAATTTAAAGAAAGACCAAAAAATCTTGTAGAACGATTACTTAGAAAAAGAGACTCTTTGGAAAAAGTTCAAATTAAAACAGATAGAATCATCAAAAGAAGGAGTGACTCTATAAACAGAGTGAAACAAAAGTTAAAAAGATTAAACGAAAAACGCAATGATTCTATAAAGCGATTACAGAACAAATTAAAGAGGCGTGAACAAAAGAAATTAGACTCTATAAATAAAAGTACGGGTAAGCCATCTTCTAAAAAGATTTTTTTTAAAACTTTATTTAAAAAGAATAATAAATAGAGTATTTTGGATTAAACTAATCAAAAAAATGGATTGTGTTCGTATTGAGTAAGAAAAACTATTCTAAAAAAATGGAATGGCTTTTTTATTTGTAAGAAATGGTTTGTAAAATTTCATTAGTTTGAGTTATGCTTTTTCCAACTATCCACTCGTTCAAATATCCGGTTTCCGATTTCTACTCCAGTGATTCCAAAATCGTCCCAATCACAGGTTGGCGCAAACCAAATCCATAATTCTGATAAATCCGTTTGGTTGCCAAATTCAATATCGTCAATAAAATCCACTAAATGCGAACGGAAATCTTGAGCAGAGTCAAATCGGTTTGAATATTCGCCTTTGAATTCCGCTAAAATTTTCTCGGCTTTATGCAAGTCCTCGACAAGTTCAAAAAACTCCCGTTTTTTCCAATATTCTACTTTGGAAAGTTGTTTTGGTTTCTTTTTGAGAAATCTGTTTATCATTTTAGCACGATGTTTTTTCAGCTTGCAAGTAACAATTGCATATAGTTAATATTAACTATATATCTATTATGTGAACTAAGATAATAAATCTTCGATGCCTGTAAAGGAATTTGTAGCAACATGCGTATAAATTTCTGTTGTTTTACTAGAATTATGTCCTACTAATAAGATTTGAATATATCGTAAGTCCATCCCTTCTTCTAAAAGGTAAGTTGGCAAAACTATGTCTTAACATATATTATGGATGTACTGATTGGTCAGTTTGAACTTTTTTGGCAGCCTGATTCACAATTTTTAAGACACTGGTAGTACTATTTTTTTCAGGTTCTATGGCTTCAAATAAATATAGCTTTGGTTTGTATATTTTATAGTATTTCCTAAGATTATCAAGAACAGTTTGATAAGACATGGAATACTTTCTCAGATTGCCGCAATTTTTTTCATAAAATCCTATGTCTCAAGAGTATTTGAACTTAGAAAAATAAATGATTTTGAATCAAAAAAATAAAAACAAAACAAAATCTATCAAGACCTATGGATTTAAGACTTAACCATGAGGTTTCCATTAAAATAGCCATTTTTGTGAAATCGCAAGATTTGTAAATTCATTATTTATAAACATGTACACAATGAACTCGTTTAAACTTTTTGTTTTTAACCGAAAATGAGATGAAATTTATTCAGATGAGGCACTTTTTGCAAGGCATAGCAGAGCTACGCATAAGAAAAGTAACAAAATATGGGTAAATTTCGGCCATTTTTTAGGAAATAGAAAAAGTTTAAACGAGTTCAATGAATAAAACAGGAATCTAAATACTGAATTTCGTTTTTTTGACCCAAAAAAAGACAAAACTTATGCTCGACAGTTGGATATGAAACCAGTGAAACCTATGTGCTGCCAATAGGGTAGGGATAGTCGGTTTCAAGAAATTCTTTATTTAATCAATATGTGCAGCAGTCTCACCTCCAATATTATTTTCTCTGTAACCTTCAACAGTTATTTTAAAAGCGTGTGCAAAATCTGATGGAAGATTTGTTGGAGTTTTAATGACTAAACCCCTTTCGTCCCTTTCCCACAGAATGGTTTCATCGCTACCTAAAAGCGCTATTTTCTGTATTTTAGAATTTAACACACCAATTTGAGTGCTTAAAGATTTAACAGTAATTTCATTTTGTGGGGTGTCCATTACAATAATATAAAATTCTCGATCAGATTTTTTCGTAAAGCGAATATCTGTATTGGTGTAAGCTATCTTGTGTTTTTCTATTTTATGTCCTCCTTCAGGCAATCTGGTTGGTCCTTCTCCAAAAATAGTCCAAGGTCGGGTTCCGTAAATAGCATCTCCATTTACACGTAACCATTCGCCCATATCTATAAGTAAATCTTGCATGTCTTGAGGAATAGAACCATCTGGATTTGGAGGCACATTTAATAGCATTATCCCGTTTTTAGAAACGATATCTACTAGAATATCAATCAACTCGTTTGGTGTGGTAAACTTTGCATTAGGCCTATAAAACCATGCGCCAGGAGATGTATCTGTTAGCCAAACGTGCTCTTTTGGTTGGTTAGGACGTCCGCGTTCATAATCTTTAATAGCCGTGGCCTCAGGAAAAGTCGTTTCTTTATAACACACCACAACATCTTTACCCCATTCTAAACCTTTATTATAATAATAAGCTAAAAACTTTTGTCTACTTTCTTCAGTCATATTTTCAAGCCACCAATCAAACCAAATAAGATCAGGTTGGTACACATCAATAAATTCTTTTAATTTTGCCCACCAATCATTATAAAAATCTTCATCAGGTGTATCAGATGCCAATGTATGTGGATTAGTATATAAGTCATAATCTTTAGGATCTATTTTTGCATATTTATGAGCAGGAGCGAAGTACTTCCAGGTAAAGGCATGATGAAAAGACCCCATAAACCTTAATCCTTGAGCTTCAATTTCTTTTTTCAATTCTAATGAAGGGTCTATACCTCCATAGTTCATGGAATTCCAACGTGTTACTTTACTGTTCCACATGGCAAAATTATCATGATGCATCGCTACAGGTCCTGCGAATTTAGCCCCTGATTTAGCAAATAAATCTGCCCATTGTTTAGCATTAAAAGCGGTTGGTTTAAATTCTTTGATAATGTCTTTATAACCAAATTTAGCTGGATCTCCATATTTTTTATTGTGATGGATAAAATTGCTTGTCGGTTTTCCATTTCCAGTGGGTACTTTTTTACCATCTTCATACATTTTCATACCGTGCCAGCCCGCATAGAATGTTTTTGGATCTGATCCAACAAATGCGCTTGATACAGGTCCCCAATGTGCATAAATACCAAATTTAGCATCTTGAAACCATTCTGGGGCTTGATTTACTTTTTTTAAAGATTCCCAACTCTCTGTAATTTTTTCTTCTTTATGTTGAGTTTGTGCATATATTTTATTTTGATAGTTGGACGAGATTCCAACAACTATTAAAATTAAGCTGGTTTTAATTGCTTTTCTGTATTTCATATATCTACTATTTTAAGCGTTTATACTATTATGATGCTTTTTTCCTTTTTAATTAAAATATTCAGGAAATTTTTCTTTAATATCTAGGGTGTCTCCTGTTTTCTTTTGCCATCTTTCAAAATCTTTCGCCATTTTTTTAATAGTAGATATTGATGATTTGGCATTGATGAGATTATTAATCTCCCAGGGGTCTTCTTCTAGATTGTAAAATTCTGACACTCCAGTTTCTGGGTACAAAATCAATTTTTTGTTATCACTTATAATTCCTCTTTGATCATTAAACATCGCTAGATATATGGATTCATAAAGATTTTCCTCTGAATTATTAAGCAGTATTGGTTTTAATGATTTAAAATCTATATAATTAGGGATTTTATTGCCTATTAAGTCTAAAAGTGTTGGGTAAATATCTTGCAGATAAACACGACCTTCTTTTTTTACATGTTTAGGAATCCCAGGACCCATTATTATAAGTGGTGCTTTTGCACTTACATCGTAAATACAAACCTTTCCTGCTACACCATTTTCTCCAAAATTTATACCATGGTCAGACATAAATACTATAATAGAGTTTTCGTATAGCCCATTGATTTTTAAAGATTCCATAATAGCTCCGATTTGTTCATCCATATGCGTTACCATAGCGTTGTTTTGTTGGTAACGCCCTTTCATTGTTTTAAGATTTAAGGGGGCGGAGGTATAGTTGTATTTTATATTTGGATTCAATTCCCCCGCTTTTACACTTGGTGGTAAAATAATTTCATCTTTTGGATATAAGTCATAATATTTCTGTTCGGTTTGCCGTGGTACATGAGGGGCATTAAATGCTATGTAAAGAAAAAAAGGAGTATTTTTTGTTGCTGCTTTATTAATAAATGAGATAGCTTCTTTGCCAACAATATCGGTATAATGACCTTTTGGTGAGTTGTATGTTTTTAATTGTCCAGGTAAGATAGTGCCATGAGTATCAAATATATCTTTGGGCTTTTTCCCCAAGGCATGCCATTTTCCCGTAAAGTAAGTATCGTAGCCTGATGCTTTTAAACGTTCTGTTAATGATAGACCAGGAACATTTGAGGCGTTTATTTTTGAAGCCTTCCAAAGATAAGTGCCGTGTAAGAGCATCGTTCTACTTGGAATACAAACAGCAGGGGACCAACAGCCCATATTATAAGCATTTGTAAAGTATACCCCTGAAGCTGCAATTTTATCAATATTAGGGGTTTTAATGGTTCCAAAGCCATAAGCACCAACAGCTAAATTACTTTGGTCGTCAGATTCTATTAAAATAATATTTGGCTGCCCAATTAAATTGTTCCAACAGCATACTAATAATATTAGACCAATTTTAAACCTCATTTAGTTTCTGTCTTTTTAGAATTTATAGGAACAAGAGTGTAAGACCTCACCCAATCATAATATGTAGTGTTTTTGGTGTTATCTGCCAGTTCTTCTGGAGTAGGAGGGGATTCCCAGTTATAGGTTTCTGTAACCAAATGCATATACATAGGTTTGTTAAATGGATGGCTTCTATAGTCTGTACTTGGATTCATGGTAAATTGATAGACGCCATCTAAATAAATTTTGATAGTATTCGCGTCTACCCACCAGCAACCATAAACATGATAAGCTTCGTTAGCAGGTGGATGTATTTCAGTAGGTGGAGCACTGGCAGATTTTGAGGTTTTTTTTCCATTGCAATCGGTATGAAAAATATGTGTATTTGAATGTAGCTTTGTTCTAAAATCGAAACCGGTTTTTTGTTTTCCTACCACTTCAACAATATCGAGTTCTTGTACTTCAAACGGGCAATCTTTTGTGTCTGGTTTGTTTTTCATCCAAAACGTTGAAGACATAGTAATGCTTGATGCTTTCATGCGTGCCTCGTAAAAACCATACAGTGCATCTTTAGCAACAGAAGCGACTGCACCTCCTGCTATATTATATTTTTTGTCATTTTTTAATACTGAATTTTTAATTTGTAGATTCCCTTTTTTAACGGATACCGAATATGCTCTAAATGTAGCAGGTGCTCTTCCATTGACCCAGTAAGGAGATCTACTGTACCATTTGGTCTTATCTAATTTTTTTCCATTGAATTCATCGGAAAACTTTTCATTTTTAACCCATTTAAACCCTTTGGGTGGTTCAGGCGTTTGTGCTTTTAACACACTGTGTAAAATGCTAAATAATGCGATACAGATAATACGTTTCATAGAATATTTAAATTGATAATTTTATCATTAAAATGTTTAACCTTACATTTTATCGCCCACACAAAATCTTACTGATTGACAAATTTAAATACTGTATTATTTGTTTAATCCAACATATGATTAAGAATATATAACGAATGTGTTTTCATGTATTGGTAACTCTATAGTATTAGGATAAGAGATGATTTATAAATAGAATTTCTATAATTCTTTAATTGATTCTAATTTCCGAATAGCATATATCTTACGATTGAGACTAATAAGGTTTTAGAGTTTTATATTGGTTTTTATAAATTTTGAAGCTCCTAAGTCCAAGCTTCTTTGGGATGGTAAAGCCCCAGAGATATAAATTGTATAATTTCCGTTTCGTTCTACAGATTCACCATTTTCATTAAATTGATTGAATGTTTTCCTGTTTAGTTTAAAAGTAAGTGTTTTGGTTTCGTTAGGATTTAATGTTATTCTTTTAAAGGATTTTAGGTCAAAAATAGGATCTATTTCATTTGAAAGCGGAGAGCTAATGTAGAGTTGTACCACTTCATCGGAAAGTGTATTTCCAGTATTCGTAACATCAACAGTAACCTCATAATTTGAATCGACATCCAAATTTTTATACTCAATCGAGGTATAAGTTAAACCAAAACCAAAGGGATATAATGGCTCTTGCGTCATGTACTTATAAGTCCTACCTTTCATATTGTAATCTTCATAAGGTGGTAATTGATCTACAGACTTTGGAAATGTAATTGGTAATTTTCCAGAAGGGGAGACGTCTCCAAACAACACATCGGCAACGGCATTACCACCTTCTTCTCCAGGGTACCAGACAAATACAATGGCATCAACCAAATCATGAAGCTCTGGAATGGCGATTGGGCTTCCTCCCGTTAACACTAATATTAAAGGCTTATCACCATTATTTCTTATTTTTTTTATAAAATCTATTTGGTTTTGTGGCAGTTTTAAACTGGTTCTATCGCCTTTATCACTAGAGGCAAGAGCTTCTCCTTCTTCACCTTCCAACAACCCGGATATTCCCATAACGGCAATACAGGCATCTGCAGATGCTGCTTCACCAGTAGTCCAATCTATGGGGTTTACATTTTTTCTAAAAGGTAGGACTCCCGATTTATAATTAATGGTAGTACCTAGGCTAACTTTGCTCACAATGCCATCTAAAATGGTTTGTGTAGTACTGGTAAGGCCATAATAATTACCCAGTAAAACCTCTTCACTGGAAGCACTAGGACCAACAACATAAAGATTTCTTATGTCTTTTTTAAGAGGCAGCACATTATTTTTGTTTTTTAGCAATACAATCGATTTTTGAGCAACTTCTCTGGCCAATTTTCTATGTTTATCGGAATCTACTACTTCTGAAGTAATATGGTCGTAAGGATTAGAGCCTACAGGGTCAAACATACCTAATTTGAATCGGGTCAGTAAACTTTCCTTTAACCTTTTGTCTATAAGTTCTGTAGTGATTAATTTTTGGTTTAATGCACTTTTCAAGGTACTGTAGACATTTCCGCAGTTAATTGTGGTACCACTTTTTAAAGCTAGAGCTGCAGATTCCTCAGGTGTTTGTGTTACTTTATGAAATCTATGAAAATCACTAATTGCTCCACAATCGGACACGATATAGCCTTTAAATCCCCAATCATCTCTCAAAATATCTTGCAATAAATATGGGCTACCACAACAAGGTTCTCCCAAAGTTCTATTATAAGCACCCATAACACCTTCTACATTTGCTTCTTTCACCAAAGCTTCAAAAGCAGGTAAATAGGTCTCAAAAAGGTCTTTTTTATTGACCACGGCGTTAAATTCATGTCGAAATTCTTCAGGACCGCTATGTACTGCGTAGTGCTTAGCACATGCTGCTGCTTTAATATAATTAGGATCATTCCCTTGTAAGCCTTTTACAAAAGCAACTCCTATTTTGCTTGTTAAAAAAGGATCTTCTCCATAGGTTTCTTGACCACGGCCCCAACGGGCATCCCTAAAAATATTGATATTTGGCGACCAAAACGTTAAACCTGCATACCTGCTTCTATTGCCAACCTTTATAGCTTCGTTATATTTTGCCCTAGCTTCATCAGAGATCGCTGTTCCTACTCTTTTAATAAGTGCATCATCAAAAGTGGCACCAAATGCTATAGCTTGTGGAAATACAGTGGCTCTACCATTTCTTGCTACGCCATGTAATGCTTCATTCCACCAATTATACTTTGGAATATTTAGCCTTTCAATAGGCGGGCACACATCAAGTAATTGAGATGTTTTTTCTTCTAATGTCATTTCAGAAATCAATACATCGATGCGTTTCTCATAGGAAAGAGCTGTATTTTGCCATTCAAATTTAGGTTTAGTACTTGTATTTTCAGCTGCATCAATGTTTTTCTTATCAGTTTTACAAGATAAACAAATCATCAAAATAAATATCGTATAGCTTATTCTGTTCATAATATTTAAAATCATAGTTCTAAAAGATTTTTTTTAGTCTTTTATAGAGTCAAAACAATAGTAAAAGCGAAATCGCAGGGCCTCTCTTTTGGCATGTTTACCACTAATCCCTCGTTGTTCTGTGACCATTCGATGGATTCCCCGCTCCCCAAAACATGAACCTCGGAAATGTCCAGGTTCTTGGCATGCTCGGCGTTTTTGGCAAGCGAAGCGATGTTGACCTTGCCATGTTCCGGCCAATCGAGAACAATGGCATAAAGTTTATTGCCCTTGGATGTAAAGCGGATATCCTTAGAGGTAAACCCCTGGTTGCTGCCCTCGGAATGGTGCCCTTTCTTTACTTCGGTGGGACCCTCCCCGAATGCTTTCCAGTACCTGGTCCCGTAAATGGCATCGCCGTTTACTTCCAGCCACTTTCCTATTTTTAGCAATATCTCTTTTTGGTCTTCCGGTATGGTGCCATCGGATTTTGGTCCCA
>NZ_SRSO01000052.1 GCF_004791695.1 Flavivirga rizhaonensis
GATTTTAATATTTTCATACCAGTGTTTTATAGCAACACCAATTTAGGTGAAAATACTAAAAACCGCAAACCTTTTATTTATAAGCATTTGCGGTTATTTTTTATTATAGACTTACGGATTTAAGGTTTTAAACTAGCGGTAGCGAACATATTATACCCGATCGGGGTTATTATCTTTCATACCGTGTTTAAAACAATTTTCAATAAAAGATAAAAATAATATAAGGAGGCACACTAATCGCTTCTATGTCTCCTATAATATCCATTGTCAACAAATAGAAGAAATAGAAAACACCACTTTATTTAGTTTAGTAGATAATCAACATACCAATATTCATTTTTCAAATACTATTAAAGAAAGCCTATACTTTAATTTTATAAACTACTCTTATTTGTAATGGTGCTGGAGTTGAAACGATTCGCTGTGATGCCTCAAAAGGTTAGGTTTTATTTGGCGATAAAACGGGACCTCTTAAATATAAAACGATTGGAGTTATTTTAACAATGAAGAAGCTAAAGTCATCAAAAAAATTGTGATTAATAAAGCTGTACATTTTATTATTTTGAACAAAAATAGAAAACTTCGAGTATCAAAAATTAATAGAAGTTTTACCGTTATTTAATAAGGTCTTTGATCTCTTCCAACGTTTTTCCTTTCGTTTCTAATAAGTACTTAATAGCATAATAAAATAACAATAAACAGAAAATTCCATAAACACTAAAAGTAATTCCACTAAGCCTTCCTTTAAAAGTGTTTAACAACACAGGAAAAGTAAGAGACACCAAATAGTTTGTTATCCATAGAAAAAAAGTAGCGATACTAATTCCAGCACTTCTAATCTCGTTAGGAAGCATCTCACTTATCAGTACCCAAATAATTGGACCTGCCGAAAGTGAGAAGAACGCAATAAAACTCAAGATCAAGAAGAGAATAAAATACGTGTTTTTTAAATCAAAAGAGAATGCTATTCCTAAAATAAATAGAGATAGAGCCATACCTAATGAGCCCCATTTCAGTAATTTTTTCCTTCCTATTTTATCGACCAGAAACATCGCTATAATTGTAAAAAGAGACATACAAAAACCAATACTAATTGATTGAAAAATAGCTACGGATTTTCCAATCCCTATATTCTCGAAAATATTAGGGGCATAATACATGATGATATTGATCCCTGTTAATTGCTGCAACGAGGCTAAAATGATAACAGCAATGGTCGCCTTTTTAAATGCAGGTTTAAACAACTGTCTATAAGATGATAAAACAGACCTCTTTGTTTTTAACTCTTCCTTCAAGCTAGATTCAATCTCTGCTTCTATTAAAGCTGCCTGCTCTTTCCCATTTATTTTTGTCAATATGCGTTGTGACATTTCTAGCTTTCCTTTACTTATTAACCATCTAGGGCTTTCGGGCACAAAAAATAAGAGTATAAAAAATATAATAGCAGGAATTACCTCAACTCCCAGCATCCAACGCCAACTCACTGTTTCTGATAACGAGCTCAAAAAATAGTTAGAGAAAAATGCAACGGTTACCCCTAATACAATTGCCAATTGATTTAACGATACCATTTTACCTCTAATTTTTGCAGGACTCACTTCTGCTATATATAAGGGCGCAAGCATAGAAGCTGCACCTACTCCTAATCCGCCTATAACCCTATAAATTATAAATCCTATTGTAGTGGTTGCTAATCCACTACCTACTGCAGAAATAGCAAATAAAATAGCTGTTAACAATAATAATTTTTTTCTTCCAAAAAGCGAGCTTGGAGTTCCTGAACCTAATGCTCCCAAGGCACATCCAATTAACATACTACTTACCACAAAGCCAAAGGCCAAATCATCTAATTCGAAATAGGATTGAATGTAAAGATTGGCTCCTGAGATCACAGCTGTATCAAAACCAAATAAAAATCCACCTAATGCAGTAACTGAACTTATTGAGATAATATATTTTATATTCATTTATTAGAAAATAATTTTTGAAATTCAAATATAAAAAAATATATTCGTATCAGTTCACACCAGTTGAAATGACCACTAAAGTAAAACATATTGTTAGAGATATAGAAAACCAGTTGACAGACAAAACACTTGTGGTAGGAAATCAGCTTCCATCTTTATCAGAATTATGCAAAACATATAAGGTTTCCAGAGATACAAGTGTGCGGTCTTATAAAGACCTATTAGCACGTGGGGTCATTACAGCAATACATGGAAAAGGATATTTTGTAGCAAAATCGAACCCTTTAATTCAAGTTAATCTTTTTTTATTACTAGATGAGCTATCATCATATAAGCAAGTTTTAGTAAATGCCATAGTAAATGGCCTAGTAGATATTAAAGGGGAATATCAAATATTTTTTCATCACTATAACCCGTCTCTTTTTCACAATTTAGTAAATGATTCTATAGGAAAGTTTACTCATTATGTTATAAGCCCCTTTCCTAATGCACCTGAAGTAGAAAGTGCTTTGAAAAAAATACCTGAAAAGAAACTGATCCTTATCGATAGGCATGACGAACTCGATATGGATCATAATTTTATAGGACAAGAATATTTTGAAGATATCGTAAATAGCTTACGTCAAATAAAAAACAGATTACAAAATTACACTCGGTTTGTATTTATATTTCCCGAACCTTCATACCACCCTCAGGAGTTAAAATCAGGCTTTACAAAAGTTTGTAAAGAGTTAGGCTTAACTCATCATATTTTATCTAATACTAATACTATGAAAAAAGGTGATGCTTTCTTAGTTATTGATGATAATGACCTCGCCGACATGGTAGAGAAGTGTACTGAAAACAATTGGGAGTTAGGCAAGGATATTGGAATTGTATCCTATAATGAAACTCGTTTAAAATCGGTAATTGCTAATGGCATCACTACGTTATCGACTGATTTTAATGCTATGGGGGAAGCTTTAATTGAAAATTTAGAAAACAAAAAATCAATTTATATCCATAATAAATCGAGTATAACAATAAGAAAATCAATTTAAAATAAAATTATGAACACAGAACATGCCGAAATAAAAGAAGCTTTGTCTATTGAAAATATTCATTTTTATAATAAATATGGGTATTTAACAGCTTCTAACGCATTTAATGAAGAAACCATTACAAAATTAAAAGCAGAAGCAACAGCTATAGTAGGTGGCAAACGAGGAAAGATTGATGGCGCTGTAGATTTAGAAGAAAATTTATCAGAAGAAGCTATTTTAAGAAAATATGCGGCGATACATTTTCCTCATAAAATATCTCCTTTAATGAAAGAAGCAGCTTCAGATTCTAAAGTAGCAAACTATCTTTCTGCATTAGTGAGCCTTAATGTAAAATGCCTACAGACCATGTTATTTATTAAAGGACCTGGTAAAAAAGGACAGGCTTGGCATCAAGATGAGTTTTTTATACCAACTAGAGATCGTTCTTTAACAGGGGTATGGATTGCTTTAGAAGATGCCGATTTGGAAAATGGGTGTCTATGGGTCATTCCAGGGTCACATAAAGATGGTATCATAAAAAAACGAATAGAAAACACGAATGAAGAATTTGCAGATACTACTACTTTAGATATTGGGTCATATAACGAAAAAGACTTTGTGAAAGTAGAAGTTAAATTAGGGAGTATCATCATTTTTAACGGATACTTATTACATATGTCTTTACGTAATAATTCCTCAAATCGTTTTAGAAGAGCTTTAGTATCACATTACTGTAGCGCAGAATCCATGTTACCATGGGATCAAGATGGAAGACAAGAGCCTACACAAGATTTTAGAGATATTTTTATAGTAGCAGGAAAAGATCCTTATGAATATAAGGGGACTCAAAACCTCTCTAAACCATTTGTGAGACCTGACGTTATAAACTTTAACACCGATGAGTTTCGTAAAAATCTAAAAACCAAAAAATAATGCATATTAAATTTTTCTGTCCTTATTGGGGATCCGAACATTTAGACTATACTACTTTTTTACATAAAATTAAGGAGGCAGGTTACGATGGTACAGAAATTATTCTTCCTTATGATAAAAATGATAAGGATTTAATTGTCAAAACAGCAAAACAATTAAATCTAGAAATTATTGCTTTATGGGGAGGTGTGATCGAAGGAAACTTCAGTACTTCTATCAAAACTTATGAGGAACACCTTCGTAATGCATGTTCTATTCAACCTTTGTTTGTAAATATTCAGACTGGAAAAGATCATTATACGTATGAGCAAAATATGGAATTTATTCATTTAGCTCAAAGAATAAGTGAAGAAACCAGAGTAAAAGTAGTTCATGAAACACACCGAGGCAAGTTTAGTTTTGCTGCTCACATCACCAGAGAATATTTAGAAAAAAATCCTTGGATTAGAATTACTGCAGACTTTTCACACTGGTGTAATGTTTCAGAGTCATTATTAGAAGATCAACCTAAAAATATTGAGAAAGCCATAGCAAATACAGACCATATCCATGCTCGTGTTGGGTTTGCTGAAGGTCCTCAAATCCCAGACCCTCGTACTCCCGAATGGCAAATAACTTTAGATGCACATATATCTTGGTGGGATCGTATTATTGAATTAAAGAGGAGTCAGAATGCACCATATATAACTATTAGTCCAGAGTTTGGACCTTTCCCTTACATGGTCATGATGCCTTTTACAGGTCTACCTATTTCTTCGCAATGGGATATTAACTTATATATGAAAAACCTTTTGAAAGCACGTTATAAAGAATAGGATTAAATCACCTATATGATATTAATCTAGTAAAAACAATAGTTGTTTAACTTCAACCCACAAAAAAAGCCCAAACTAAAATATAGTTTAGGCTTTACAATTTATAAAAGTGGTCCCACTTGTTCTACTATTAAATAGAGTGTTATGTAGTAATATACAGTAATATGGAATTTTGAATGAATTATTTCTATGTTCTAAAAGTGATATGAAGCACTATAGATGTATAAAGGTTTGAGCATCAATTGAGAAATTCGCTTTCACCTTTAGTTAAGAAAATTTTAGAAATTCTCTAATTAATTTTTGTTGCAAGTCCTCATTAAATAAATCAATAGAGCAATGAATTTTTAGCTTCATTTGTGTATGTCGATTCCTATATATAAATTAGGGGCGGCAGTAATTTGAGTTTCCGCATGTTAATGGTTTTAACGAACTTTAAAGATACTCAACTTACTGCTTTTTCATGAGCGCTAAATATAAATAGAAGGGTAAAACAAAAATTAATCAATAACGGCCACAACAGACAATCTAAATACTGCATTTATGAAAGATTATTATTAAAACGCTGAAAATTTCATTAAGAAGAATGATAACAACTAACTTTAAAATTATATTTAAAAAAACAACTCTACCTCTAATCATTCTGTTTTTTCAATATATAAATGCTCAAATAACTTTGACTCATAATGTTGGAACTGCACCTATTGAAACAGACATGTTTTCTTGTGAAAGGGATGAAGGTTGGTCTCGTGTATTTAAACTTTCCGATTTTGGTATTTTACCAAGTCAACAGTTTGCTATTAATTCAGGAGAGGTTGCATTTAGTAAATCTAATAGTGGAGCATTTTTGCAATTTAATGTATTTAGTATTGATGAAGATTTTCCAACTTTTTTTCATTCTTTATATCCTAGAACATTACTTGGAAGTCGTGGTATTGGTCAAGCACCAGTGATTAACGGTTCACCAGAAATTGTACGAGTTGACTTTGATGAACCTATTATTGTACCCGCTGGTGTAGATAGAATTTTGGTAACAGTAAAAAAGATTGAAGACTTTTATAACCCAGAATCTGCGGAAGTTTTTATTGCAGGAACATTAGAAGATACTGGTGTTTCATGGTATGAGGGTTGTGATGAAAACTATAGTTTAACCCCTACTACAGATTTAGTAAACCCTGTGTCTAATGCAAACTTTTACATTAATGTAACTGGTGAGACAGTTAGTATACAAAGTTCAGGAACTAGAACTAGATTGTCCCATAATGTTTGTGATGATATAATTGAAACTAATATTCACTCATGTACATCTTCATATATTTATTGGGCAAGAGCATTTACATTAGAAGATTTTGGGATTTCAACAAATGAAGAGTTTGTGATTAATTCTGGTCAAGTTGGAATTAATAAAACAGGGTGGTTACCTGAAATTAGTTTCAACATCTATAAAATTGATAATAATTTTCCTGCTTCATTTTCTGAAACAGATTTGATTGGAAGTAGTCAGTATCAACAACTATCTCCTAATATTGATCGTACTTCACAAATCATTGAAGTAGAGTTTGATAATCCAATAATAATACCGGCAGATGTTGAAAGGATTTTAGTTGAAGTTCATAAAGGAATTGTATACGGTGACGGAGTGGCTTTTATTGCTGGTTCATCTCAAGATAATGATGTGTCATGGCAGCGAGGATGTACTAATGTAGCGGGGGGTACTTATTTTGATCCTAACGAGTATGTCTCAACAGATGATTTTGGTAGACCTAATGCAAACTTTTATATAAACGTAACAGGAAATGTAAATCACATTACCAACAATTTCGAAATGAGCATTTCAAACATTTGCTCCGAGTTTTTAAAAGAGTTTAGTTTAGAGAATAAGACAAATGTTGCTTCTGTTATTTGGAATTTTGGTGACCCTGCTTCTGGAATAGATAACACTTCTACAGATTTATCCCCTTTTCATGATTTTTCTGCCGATGGAACTTATACCATTACGGCAACAGTAACAGGTAATGATAATAGCGTTGAAGTTTTAACCGAAACCATTGACGTTAAAGAGCCGCCAACGGCTTATGGGATTGATAATATCTATGCTTGTGAAGATAGTTTTGACTCTGGTTTTTCTTCCTCTTTTGATGTTTTAGGTATATATAATCAAGTTTTAGGAGGTCAAACGGATAAGATTGTAACATTTATAAATGGCAACGGTAATCAATATAATGTCTTACCTAGTCCATTTTCAAATACCGTTAAGGATAGAGAAACAATAATTGTAAGAGTAGCTCATAAAGATAATCTCTGTTGCTATTCAGAAACATCTTTCGATTTAATAGCTAATCCGCTTCCTAATATTTCAAGTATTCAGGATATTGAAAATTGTGACAACGACTATGATGGTATCACTTCTTTTAATTTAACACCTATACAAGATGAAGTTATAACGGACAACCCAAGTCTTACAGTAGAGTTTTTTCATGAAAACGGCCAACAAATAGCAAACCCTTTGCCCGAATCAATTGATAATATAGAGTTTAATGAGGAAATAATTACTGTAAGAGTAACCAACCCTAATACTAAATGTTATAATGAAACTACCTTTAAACTTATTGTGAACCCGTTGCCCATAGCTCATACTTTAACCGAATTAATGGGCTGTGATGATAATGGAGATGGTATTTCAAGATATTTTGACACCTCAAATGTAGAGAATAATGTTTTAGGTGGGCAAACAGGTATGGAAGTCAGTTATTATGATAGTGATGGTAATCTATTGCCTTACCCATTTCCAAATCCTTATACCAACAAAATCCCTAACAAAGAAACGATTACTGTAAGAGTTACAAATACACAGACCAATTGTTATATAGAAACAACAATGGTTTTAAAAACATCTAATAAGCCCAAAATCAATACCCCGGATGATATCTATGTCTGTGATGAAGGTGGTGGATTCTCAACATTTGATTTAAGTGCTATAGAAAACGAAATTATTGGAAGTCAGGTTAATTTAAATGTATTTTATTATGATGAATCGGGAAATCATATTACTTCTCTGATAGATGCCAGTTTTCAAAATACACAGGCCTGGGCTCAAATAATACATGTTAGGGTGGAAAATGTGTTCAGCCCTGTATGTTTTTCACAAATTAGTTTCAAACTTAGGGTAAATGCTTTACCCCAAATTCCTATAGAGGAAAATTATTTTCTATGTAATTTAGAGCAGGAGCTGCCACTTGTCATTAACGAGGCCATGGATTTCTGGGAATGGCAATATGAAGATGGCAGTATTCTCTCAAATACAAACGAAGTAAGTTTGATTGAAGCTGGGGCTTATAAACTTACTATTGGTAAGGTAGAAAATGGGATTATTTGCCAAAATACTTACGATTTTGAATTGATACGTTCTATCTTGCCAACTATTACAAGTATAGATTATCAGGATTTATCAGATAATAACTTCATCATTATTAATGCTTCTGGTGATGGTGATTTTGAATACTCGATTGATGGTATTAATTACCAAAAAAGTAATGAATTTCAAAATGTCTCGGGAGGCATTTATACAGTTTCGGTTAGAGATAAGTTAGGTTGTGGAAAAGATTTGCAACAGCTTACTTTAATAGATTGTCCCAAATTTTTCACACCAAATGGCGATAATTATAACGATTATTGGCAGGTAAGAGGTCTTGCAAATGATCCTAATGCAAAAATATTTATCTATGATAGGTATGGAAAACTGCTAAAGCAAATCACTTCTAATAGTATTGGTTGGGATGGTATGTGTCGTGGTGAAAAAATGCCTTCAGATGATTATTGGTTTACTGTAAAACTGGACGATGGCCGATTATTTAAGGGGCATTTCACACTTAAAAGGTAAATATCATGTAGCCCCACCGAGGTCTCTCGATTTTCATCAACAATACAAGTCTTTAAAAATCAATTATTTAAATAATTTCATGAAATAAATAAGAATACACTCTTTTATAGAGAAAAACACAAAAAGGGATCAATCCCAAAAGTTGTGTGTGAATTCAAAGTAGAATGATATTTTTGTAAAAAAAAGAAGATTGGATCCATATATTGACCTACTGAAAGTTCTCTTGCCAGAGCTATTGATTACCCATTTTGAT
>NZ_SRSO01000053.1 GCF_004791695.1 Flavivirga rizhaonensis
ATAGCTCTCCGAAATATGTTTGAGAATACATGAAAATTAAGTCTTTTGGTTTTACTGATCTTAAAAAGATCAGTAAAAATAATACAAATAAAACAATATAAATATATTATTCCGGACAGTAGTGCGTAAAAACGGGAATGACAATTTCAACGGAAACTCCGACACAAAGTGTCGGGGATTTTTTCAATTAACATTTGTTAATAAATTTGACTCGCAAATTTTGAAATGCAAGAAAAAATATTATTTTTGCACCGCTATTAATCTTTTTAAGAATAACCTTGTTTCTCCCGATTATTAGGTATTGAGGCAAGGTTTTTTCTCTTTTAAATCATTTTTTGTAATTATAAAGACAATACTAATAATTACATAAGACTCACATTAATCCTCACAATTCTCACAATAAGTACCTCTTAAATACTCATCAACTAATAACTGAAAAGTAACACCTCCTCCTTCTACGGTATTAAATAATTTACAAAAACGAGCTTTATTCATATTAATAGCATTTAGTAATATGGTTCTATAATCGTCTTGTTGGGTTAGCTCCCTTTTTACGAGTGTTAAATTCAAATAATAAAACAATAAATCCTCATCAATATTAATGCTTTGTGCTTTCTTTTTTAATAATTCCACAGCCATATCCACATTGGCATAATAGCTAAAAAATTGTGCTAAACTCAAATAATCGTAATCTGATAGATAGAACTTTTTATAGTTATTTTTTATATAGGAAACCGACTTATCCTTGTTCACATAATCTCTTTTACGCATTAAATTTTCTGCTTTTATAATGTGATAATTCACCATCATTCTGGAAATAAGTGAACTTTCAATATCGTAATTTTTTAGGGCATAAATTTGGTTCTTTAGTTTAGTTTCATTAATATCGATAGCTCTAAATCTCCATAATCTAATTTTAATGGCCGCGATGTTATATTTCACCTCTCCGTTTTTCGGCACAAGCTTCTCCAAATCCAAAAGTTCATTATAAACAATAAGCCCTTGTAATTCATTCAACATATATCTGTATGCCGAATTTTTATTGAAAATTTTGACAAACCTGCTCTGTTTTGGTATCTCCATTCTACGCAATAAGTTAGGAGAAATTTCTTTATTTTTTAGTTTCTCGAACAAGGCATTTTGAATTTCAATAGCTTCATCTAAATTTTCAGCCTTTATAGAGGCATTAAATTTCACGATAAGCTCATTGGGTATTATGGTTTTATATTTATTCTTTTTCTCCAATTCTAACTCCAAAACGGCCTTTCTGTGGTATTGCAAAATAGGCTCCATTTCTTGCGAAAGTGCTCCAACCAATTTAGCTTTTACAAGGTTTTTTTTAAGCTTTCCCAGATTTTCAAATTTGGTGTCTTTTATATCGTTAAGAAACTCTACCCAATTTTCTGAAGAAGACACTTCGATTTTAATAGTTGGTTTTTGAAATGTTTGTAAAGCTGCAACAATACTGTTGGCACGTTGTTCTTGTAATTCGATATTTCTCTCTAGGCTCCCCTCAACCGAAGAATATGCTTTAATATTTATACTTTTTATATTGAAATCGGTTAAACGTAACGAATCGTATATAGGTTTAATATCCTCCTGTGAATACTCCGATTTATTTTTTTCAAAAGGAATTTTAAATTTCAAGGTTTTACTTCGTAAAATATAACCTTCTTTCGCTGTTAGTTTGATTTGTTTAGTGTTATAAGTTAATGAATCTAAATACATGCCCGTATCTAACAAATCCCATTTATAAGACTCCAAATCGTAAACAACGTAATATCTACATAGAGACTTATTGCTTAAAAACAATATGTTGTATTCTAGTTTTTTATTGATATCAGTGTCTGAAATTCTACCTACATGCACTCTAAACGCATTTCCATCATGAGGTTTTAATCCACTTTTAAGTTTAGACGCATAAACAGGTTTAAGCAATTTTCCTCTAATTTGAGTAGGCACTACAGATTCCAAATCACAACTATATCGGTCTTTTGCAACCACATCTACAGCAATACCATCACCCGAATTCTTAAATAGCGTATTAAACCACTTTTTATCATTGGTTTGAAAGTAAAGGTTGTTACCCTCTCTTTTAATCGAAAATTTTACTTCTTTGGGCTTTTGTCTGAAAATTTGAAAACAACTTTGGCAATTTTGATCTCGTTCATTTTCAGTTTTTGGAAATTGAATATCGTAAGTATTTTGTGCATTTATTAAGTAAAAAGGAAATAACAGAAAGACAAAAAAATAGAATGTTTTCATGGAAAAATAAGCTTATAGTTTTTATTAAGAATAAAACTATTGCGTTTTTCTGACCCGACAAAACATATCATACAATTAAATAAAGAAAAACCATATGATGCATAAAATTATTCATTTACCTTTTACGAGTGGTGTCACAGGCAATATGATATCTTCGTTAACACTTATCTATAACAGGAATCTTTATTTATAAATGATGAAAATCATATTTTCTATTAGCTAAAAAACTAATATTTATACTGTTAAATATATTATATCGGGAGACGTTCTGATATTCATTTTATCATTGTGATAGTTATAGTTAAAATAAACTGCAGACTCAACAGCTAACGCTAGTTTAACTGATAGGAAGTATTGAGGCAAGGTTTTTTCTGGTTTAAATCTTAAATAAAATCTAATTGTTTAAACGATTTATTCAAGATTTTTTCATCATTCACATCTAACCATTTATTTAAAACTGTTGCATAGATTGTTCTAAAGTCTATTTCAAATTTTAAATCTCCATTATCATCCAAATCAGTTAAACTAGCCATGTTGTTATAAAAGCCTTGTTTCTTTAAATGCTCCCCAATAATAAATACATTATTTGCCGTACCATGGTCTGTACCTAAACTAGCATTTTGCTTTACGCGACGTCCAAATTCCGAAAAGGTTAAAATTAAAGTATCCTTAAATGTTCCGTTATCTTTTAAATCTTGAACAAAGGTTCCTATGCTATTAGCATACGTTTTTAATAATCGTTTTTGAGCATTTAATTGGTTTACATGTGTATCAAAGCCATTTAATGACCCATAAAAGACCTTAGTATCCAGACCCGAATTGATAAATTGAGCCATTGTTTTTAACTGTTTCCCAAAAGAATTATTTGGATATTCTTTACTAGTCGAAACCGTTTTACTCGTTTCATAAATATACTTGGCAGAGGATTCTGCAGCAATCATAGACTTATATAAATAACCTAAATTATGTTCACTCAAATGTGCATCATTTTGATGGTTATGGATATTCTTAAAATATGGGTCTTTTAATAAGTTATAAAAAGCTTTGGGGTCTTGTGTTGCTATAGCGTTTATAGTGTCGCCTTTCATCGCTAATGATAAGCTTTCATCAATTTCAATAGCACTATGTGGATGTTTTCCGTAGTGATCTAAATATCTCCCCAACCATCCGCTCTGCAGATATTTATCTGAATCTGTTCCTGTATGCCAAATATCCATAGATCTAAAATGCGATCTAACTGGGTTTGGATAACCTACATTATTAATAATAGATAAATAACCATCATCATACAAGCGTTTTAAAGGTTCTAGATTAGCATGCAATCCAACGTCATCGTTAAGTTTTATAATATCATTTTTTGAAATTGCCAAAGTTGGACGTTCTTTATAATACAAATCATTTCTGAACGGAACCACGGTATTTAAACCATCGTTTCCTCCAGATAATTGTATAATCACTAATCTTTTATAACCTAAGCAGCTACTTGTCACTTGCTCAAAAGCTTTTACAAAACTTGGAACAAAAAATAAGCCACTCGCCAAAGATGATCTCTTTAAAAATTTCCTTCTATCCATAATTAACACATTTGATATTCCGGTAAAGACATTAGTTGTACGCAATGTTCCTGTTTGGATAATTTGCTTAATGTTTTTAAATACTCACCTGCAGCTTTGCTCATGCCGCAAGCAAGAATATGGTTTCCTAAATCGTTTATGTCCACATTTTTAAACTGATTATTAAAATAATTCCAATCGCTTTCTGTTTTAAAATGTTTTCCAAACTTCTTTTTAAACCCTTGCTTTTTGGTTTCCATAACAGTATCTGATGTTCCTTTTTTAGCTTTAGAAATATAAGCGTTATTCAAAATAAGTGATGGCAGTTTTAAACGCATAACTATGGTATTGCTATCAATCCAATTTCTACCACCTTTCCAACCTGCGACATTTGGTGGGTTTAGTAATATTTGACCTAGTAATTTTTGAATGTATAATAACTGTTTCGGGTTTTTAAAGTTTACAGGAACGGTGTGTTTTATCCCAACTAAAAATTCGATAGGTGATTTTATTTTTGTTCCAATGTTTTTTTCATCATAAAACCAATCTGAAAGCATCATATAACGCATAACGTTCTCTATATCATAATCTGCATAAAACACATCTGCCATACTATTTACATGATTTTCATCTATAATGTCATTAACAAAATAACGATACATTTTTTCACAGATAAACTTAGCACATTGTTTGTTTTCCAGAATGATATTAATAATATCATCACCATCGAAATTTCCTGATCTTCCAAAAAAGGTTTTAGAACCTTCATCATGTTGACGTTTTCTAAAAACAAAATTTCCTTGTAAATTATGACTATAGCCTGTAAATGCTCTGGCACTTTCTTTTATATCATCTTCAGTATAATTCCCAACACCCAACGTGAATAATTCCATAAGTTCGCGCGCAAAATTCTCATTGGGTTTTTGTTTACGGTTTTGCTTAGTATTTAAATATTTAGTCATAGCAGCTTCTTTAGAAATAGCTTTAACAAAATCTTTAAAGTCTCCTAAAGCATGTGTTCTCAAGGTATTATGAAATTGTTGACTATACACATAATTATTGTCTTCACATACAAAATGATTGGCCCAAAACAGTGTCATTTTTTCTCGTAACAATTCTTTTGTACCTGTAAGCCTATCTACCCAAGCCACATTCAATTCCTTGGTTTTTTGTCGACTTATCGTTTGAACTTTTTTGATGTTTTCTCTAGTTTTTTCATAAGATCCACTTAGTAAATCATCAAGTTCGGAAGTATCTAATTTTAAAGGTGTTATTGTTTTTGAAGCATTAAGAAGGTTATTAACCACAGCTTTTTTATTTTTCCTAGAAAGCTTTTCGAGCTCGGTTGGTAAAATCCCAAAACCAATGCGCCAATATAAATGTTGAACATGTTTAATCTTCATATAAATTGAATTTGAAGGATTATGAGTGTTTTACAATTGCTTTGACTTGAATTAATTAAAAAGGTTTAATCCTTATGTCTCTACTTGTTTTCATTATGGATATTTCAAATAAGAAATAGAGATTAAAACCAAGATACAAAAAAGCCGTTTCAAATTGAAACGGCTTTTAAACATTCTATATTTTATTTCGATTTATAAATCAAATTTAATTCCCTGTGCTAAAGGCAACTCTGTTGTATAGTTTATAGTATTAGTTTGACGTCTCATATAAATTTTCCAGGCATCAGAACCAGATTCGCGGCCCCCTCCAGTTTCTTTTTCTCCTCCAAAAGCACCACCGATTTCGGCACCGGAAGTTCCTATGTTTACATTAGCGATACCACAATCTGAGCCAGCAACAGATAAGAAGCGTTCTGCTTCTCTTAGGTTGTTAGTCATAATCGCAGAACTTAACCCCTGCGCCACTTCGTTTTGAATATCAATGGCATTTTCAACACCTCCAGAATATTTTAGTAAATACAAAACAGGCGCAAATGTTTCGTGTTGTACAATTTCATAGTTTGGTTTTGCCTCCGCAATAGCTGGTTTTACATAGCATCCACTTTCGTAACCTTCTCCAGAAAGCACACCACCCTCCACAACAATATTTCCGCCTTCGTCAACAACTTTAGTTAAGGCGTTTTCATACATTTTTACAGCATCTGTATCTATTAACGGTCCTACATGATTGTTTTCATCTAGTGGATTGCCAATACGTAATTGTTTATAAGCATCTACAACCGCGTTTTTAACCTGATCGTAAATGCTGTCATGAATAATTAAACGACGCGTCGACGTACAACGTTGTCCCGCAGTTCCTACTGCACCAAAAACAGCACCAATAACCGTCATCTTAATATCCGCATCTGGTGTTACAATAATAGCATTGTTACCGCCTAATTCTAATAAGCTTTTACCTAAACGCGCAGCCACTTCTTGTGCTACAATTTTTCCCATTCTGGTAGAACCCGTTGCAGAAATTAATGGAATGCGAGCATCCTTGGTCATAAACTCTCCTACCTTATAATCACCATTAATTAAATTGCAAATCCCTTCTGGTAAGTTATTATCCTTAAAAACCTCAGCTGCAATATTCTGGCAAGCCACACCGCAGATAGGTGTTTTTTCAGAAGGTTTCCAAACACAAACATCTCCACAAATCCAAGCCAATGCTGTGTTCCATGCCCAAACAGCTACAGGAAAATTAAACGCTGAAATAATCCCAACCACACCTAATGGGTGATACTGCTCGTACATTCTGTGACCAGGACGTTCTGAATGCATTGTCAAACCATGAAGCTGACGCGACAACCCAACTGCAAAATCACAGATATCAATCATTTCCTGAACTTCACCCAATCCTTCCTGATAAGATTTACCCATTTCGTAGGAAACTAACTTTCCTAAAGCTTCTTTCTTTTCTCTTAGCTTTTCACCAAATTGACGCACAATTTCACCACGTTGTGGTGCAGGCATGGTTCTCCATATTTTAAAAGCTCTTGTTGCACTTTCCATGACCTTCTCATAATCTTCTTTAGTAGTCATTTTTACTTTACCAATTAATTGACCATCAACAGGTGAATAGCTTTCAATAATATCTCCATGAGAGAAATTATTGGAACCTGTTGAACTTCCTTCATTTAAATCTTTAACATCTAACTGTATTAAAGCGTCATTTATTCCGAAATCAGCAGAAATTGCACTCATATATATTGATTTTTTACGAATTATTTAATTTTCCGCAAGATACTTATAAAGTTTATTTTAAATCTCAATTTTTATTATAAAAATTTTCAAGAATATTTTCCAGATACTAACTAAACCACTATGGACTTAAAGTCCATAGGTTTGGGCTGGTGACTTAAAGTCACCTGAATAGCTATTTCTCAATTATGAAATTTGCTCCATTACCATCATCAGGTCTTCGATGGTGTTCCAAATAT
>NZ_SRSO01000054.1 GCF_004791695.1 Flavivirga rizhaonensis
TGCTATTTTAAACTATAAAAGTATCTCGGTCTTAGGCAAACTGACCTAAAAACAACATTATTCACAAGGCTTTTCATTAAAATCAATCTAAGCTTTTCAATAAATAAAAAGACTTACGGATTTAAGGTGAAAGCTAGCGGCAGCAAGGGGCACTAAGATAGTAAAAAGAAACAGCGTAAAAGAAATTCGGCAGAATTTCCGTGGTAATCATTAAATCAGCCAAGCAATTGATTAGGACACATTGTTGTGCTTTCGTTTTTTTTCTAAATATTATTCAATAGTCTTTATTCTCGAACCTTTAATTAAAAGCCAAAACATAAAGATTAATTCACTCATTGTAAGAATAAATAAGAATTGCGTATTTATTTCTGGAAAAAGAAATGAACTCAATTTGTCAATTACCCAACTTAAACCTGCAATTATTAAAATAACTCCAAATATTTTCGGGATATAATTAGCCTTATATACTAAATAGCCAAGTAAAATAAGATAGATTCCGAAAATTATTAATCCAAAACTACCTTCAACTCTAAAAGCTTTTATTTGGAGTAAGATACTATCATTTATTTGTCCGATTCCAGTATCCTTTAAATATTCTATAGATTTAATAATACTCAATATTTCAAGCAAATTATACAATGCAATGAAATACATTGCTGTATATATAAGCCTAAACCAAGCGGTTAATAATGATAAACTTTTGTTTACTGGTTTTAAAAATATATATAAAGCCCATGATGCTACAATATCTGCAATTAGGGTTAATAGAATTAGAAAAATGGCAACACTAAATAAGTGTTTATTGTTTATAATGTTTTCAGCTGTTTTTGTGGCATTTTCAGAATCTATAAGTTTCGGAAATATTGAAAATTCTGCAAAGGGAGTTGTTAAAACCATAACAAACAAACTTATTCCTGCAATTAAAGCAGCTTTGCCTAGTGAAATATCTGTCTCTCTATTATTACTTATTTGTGTCATAGTTATAATACTTTTCAAGTAAGACTAAATATCTGAAGACTTGTTACAGAAAAATAATATTTGCAAGATTTTTTTGTTCGTTAAGGGACATTTCCTTCAATTTATTTACAAACATCTTAAATGTAAAGAGGCAAAAAACTTACGCCTTTTGCCTTTTCAAAAAAATAAAACTAGAGTAGCTATTAATTATTCTATAAGTAGTTTTATTGTTTTATAAGTAGTCATATTGCTTTTTATATTACAGAAATACAATCCAGAACTTAAACCAGTTCTTTCTAGTTTCACTTTATTTTCACCTCTAACGGCTTCATACATCATCTTTTTTATCAAACTTCCTAATTGATTGTAAACTAACAACTCAACTTTTTCAGAATCTTGACTTGTAAAATGTATCGTTGTATTAGATATCATTGGGTTTGGAGATGCAAATGTTTTGTTTAGTTCATCGTTAGTAAATGATTCTACTGAAAGTGTACTACTAGTCGAAAAACGCAATTGTTGTAAAGTCATTTCTTTAGTTTCTATGGCTCCAGTTTCTGCTAACATGGTAAATACTATAGACGTAACATCATTAGTTTCGAAATTATTACCATTAATAGATTTAAATTCAGAAAATGGAATACTATAGTCTTGTAAACTATTAGTTAATGATATGCTTGTTTTATATTGCTTCTCCCAGTTACTAATACCTTCCTTAACCAATCTTACAATCAAAGTACCTGTTCCTTTAGATCTAAACTGTAAGCTATTATAAGCTGATAAATCTATAGGATTGAACTTTGGTGTTAAAGCTCTATAAGCTGCAATATATTCGCTTGTATTGGCTACTAATTCTATATTACGCTCAATAGGATACTCATCATCATTAAATTCCTCTTCATTAGGTTCTACATTATATGTATTTACTACAGTACTTGGTGCTGCGTTATCATATCCCCACGGACCATCAGACATGAATAAATCGTCCGGAGTTTGTATCCCATCTCCTATTCTAAAACCTATATCAAACAAGTTACCTGCATCAACTTCTATATTGGTAATATAGTTGCCATATAAATCTATGGTAGATGATACATATTCTACTATATCCGATTCAGTAACCCTTAATCCTCCATCAAATTTAACGGCTTCACTTCTATTCGTGTTTACAATTTGTAATTCCAGCTTTCCATGCTGGTATTTCCCTTTTCTAACAAATACTGTTGGTGGTGTTGAGTTATTATAGCTTGTTACTGGTTTTTGAACATCTAACAATCGTACCACTTCTTCTCCAAGGCGTAACAAATCATCTAAAGAGTTCGACCATATTTGGAAGTTATAGAATGGTACATTGTTTTCATATTTATCTAAATTCCAATGGCTTTCAATTCCAAATTCACTACCGTTGTTTGTAGGTTTTGCTGATAAACTCAATACAAATTCCAAAGAACCATCAATATTTCTAATCAGCGCTTTTATAAATTTTTGCTCTTTAATTTCTATCGTTGATACTGATATTAATTCGGCTCCTAATAATCTATCACAAATGTATTTAGTGTGTTCGTATACTCCTATATCGGTTTTAAGAACAAGTATAGATGCTACAGCCTCGCCTGCTCTCATATAATCTACAGAATATATATCTGTTGCATTCGTAATACCTAATAAATCTGTAGGAGACGATTCTATTACATGATCTTCATTTAAAATCTCTAAAGGCATAAAATCTGATAATTGTAATCCTGTTTTACCTGTCTTTTTACCATATTTAGCAGATTTTGTAAATCGTTTCGCTAATGTTTTATCAAATTTGTAATTGTTCTTAGCACGATTAAAATTTCGTTTATTAATCTGTTCAGATAATCTGTTATTACTTTCCAACCCTCCTGAATTACCACTAGATGTTGGTGCTTCTATTACAGGACAGGCTGCGTAACCAGAACATGAAGGATCTTCGCAATCTATTAAACCATCTCCATCATCATCAATACCATTGGTACAATCTTCTTGAGGTACAGGAGCTGTTGGACAACGTGCTCCGTCATTTTGAGAACTTGAAGGTCCGAACGCAAATAGGTTTGATTCCATAGCATTGGTGCCATCTAAATCTTGTACGTTTTGGATAACATAAATAGTTCCTGTTTGATTCGCTGATATGTAAAAACGACCAGAGGCATCAAAATAAACAGCACCATAAGTGTAATCTAAACCAGATAAGATTGGGACTTCGCCTAAACTTTCTATGGTGCCATTATCTGCTTCTATACGGTATAAAATATTAGTTTTCTTTTCTACGGTATATAATTTACCATCCACAGCATTAAATGCCCAGTCGTGAATATTTATACTTTTTGATAAATCTTTTGTTGCTATATGATTTCCATAATTATCTGATTCTGGATTTAAATCTATCGCATAATACGGTGTTCCACCTGCTTTTAAATAATAAATTCCTTCAGCACTAACATCTCCAACATATCTGCCGTTTGTTGGCAATTCATCTACATAAAAAGTAAGCGTCGAAAAATCTTTACCTATTCTAACAATAGATTTTGAAGGATAGCTTAATGAACCCCATATAAATCCATCTGCAGGATTGTATGCGGCTGCGTTAATAGTTCCTTCTGTAACATCGGTTGCTACTGCATATGAACTACCAGAAGCCAGGTCTATAGCATATATATCGTTGTATTGAAACAAGTAGGCATTATAATCGCAATTAAACGGGATATCTTGTGTATGAACATTCGTGTAAATAAGCACAAGTAGTAGTAATATTTTTTTCATGATAGTTGTATTTAATACTACAAAGCTATATGACTACAAGTGTTTAAGTTTTAATTTTCGGTGGATGAAAATTAAGTGTAGACGAATGGTTGTTGTGCAGGGTTTAGGCTGTTTGTCTTGTGCTTAGTGAGGAGTAATTGGGATATCTTATAATTATGAACTTTATTCTGCTAAGATTATGGGATTTCTCCTGCCGTCGAAATAACTTGGAAGTCAAATTTATATTTGTTGTCATGTCGACGGAGCGAAGCATGAGTGACGAGACATCTCATCATGATGAGATTCCTCCTCGTTCCTCGTCCTTTAGATTTGTATAATAGATAATATCTATAATGGTTATGATGTTGAAACAGGGGGTGCAGGGGGAGACTGATAAGTCATAAAAATGTTAA
>NZ_SRSO01000055.1 GCF_004791695.1 Flavivirga rizhaonensis
TCTTCAAAAAAGGCGACGACCTACTCTCCCACGGATGCAGTACCATCGGCGCTAACGGGCTTAACTTCTCTGTTCGGAATGGTAAGAGGTGAGCCCCATCGCTATAACCACCTTAAGCTTTAGTCCCGCACTTGGTGCGGGATCTCTTTCTATCAAAGAAAGATAATATCTTAACATATTGAAAAAACATCCGGAGATGATGTACATGAACCTAATAATACTATTGAACTTATAAAAAAACAGGCGTACAATAAGCCTATGGGTTATTAGTACTACTCGGCTGTGACATTACTGCCTTTACACCTGTAGCCTATCGACGTGGTAATCTCCCACGACCCTTTAAAGAAATCTCATCTTGTGGTGGGTTTCGCGCTTATATGCTTTCAGCGCTTATCCCTTCCAAACGTAGCTACTCAGCAATGCTCCTGGCGGAACAACTGATACACCAGAGGTTTGTCCAACTCGGTCCTCTCGTACTAGAGTCAGATCCACTCAAATTTCTAACGCCCACTGTAGATAGAGACCGAACTGTCTCACGACGTTCTGAACCCAGCTCGCGTGCCACTTTAATGGGCGAACAGCCCAACCCTTGGGACCTTCTCCAGCCCCAGGATGTGACGAGCCGACATCGAGGTGCCAAACCCCCCCGTCGATGTGAGCTCTTGGGGGAGATCAGCCTGTTATCCCCGGCGTACCTTTTATCCTTTGAGCGATGGCCCTTCCATGCGGAACCACCGGATCACTATGCTCTTGTTTCCAACCTGATCGACTTGTAGGTCTCTCAGTCAAGCACCCTTATGCCATTGCACTCTGCGCACGGTTACCAAGCGTGCTGAGGGTACCTTTAGAAGCCTCCGTTACTCTTTTGGAGGCGACCACCCCAGTCAAACTACCCACCAAGCACTGTCCTCTCCTAAGAGAGTTAGACTCTAGATAAGCAAAGGGTGGTATTTCAACAATGACTCCACAGCGCCTGGCGACGCCACTTCAAAGTCTCCCACCTATCCTACACATTACTTATCCAAAACCAATACTAAGCTATAGTAAAGGTGCACGGGGTCTTTTCGTCCCACAGCGGGTAATCGGCATCTTCACCGATACTACAATTTCACCGAGCTCATGGCTGAGACAGTGTCCAGATCGTTGCACCATTCGTGCAGGTCGGAACTTACCCGACAAGGAATTTCGCTACCTTAGGACCGTTATAGTTACGGCCGCCGTTTACTGGGGCTTCATTTGAGATCTTCGCCGAAGCTAAACCCTCCACTTAACCTTCCAGCACCGGGCAGGTGTCAGGCCATATACGTCATCTTTCGATTTAGCATAGCCCTGTGTTTTTGATAAACAGTCGCCTGGACCTTTTCACTGCGGCCACCCCGAGGGGCGGCGACTCTTCTCCCGAAGTTACGAGTCTATTTTGCCTAGTTCCTTAGCCATGAATCTCTCGAGCTCCTTAGAATTCTCATCCCAACTACCTGTGTCGGTTTGGGGTACGGGCTGCTTCACTCGCTTTTCTTGGAAGTCGATCCTCTGGATTATCACCTTGACCGAAGTCTCGGTGTACTATCGGGGTATTACTACTCCCTTCAACGTGCTATTCCGTCAGCACGCACCAAATTTTCGCCTCCGTCACTTTTAGCGTGAGCAGGTACAGGAATATTAACCTGTTGTCCATCCACTGCCCCTTTCGGGTTCGCGTTAGGTCCCGACTAACCCTCAGCTGATTAGCATAGCTGAGGAAACCTTAGTCTTTCGGAGTGCGGGTTTCTCGCCCGCATTATCGTTACTTATGCCTACATTTTCTTTTGTAGCTTCTCCAGCATACCTCGCAGTACACCTTCGACGACACTACAATGCTCCCCTACCCATCTTATCGATGCCATAGCTTCGGTAATATGTTTATGCCCGATTATTATCCATGCCGAACCGCTCGACTAGTGAGCTGTTACGCACTCTTTAAATGAATGGCTGCTTCCAAGCCAACATCCTAGCTGTCTAAGCAGTTCGACCGCGTTAGTTCAACTTAACATACATTTGGGGACCTTAGCTGATGGTCCGGGTTCTTTCCCTCTCGGACATGGACCTTAGCACCCATGCCCTCACTGCCGGTCATCATTTTATAGCATTCGGAGTTTGTCAGGAATTGGTAGGCGGTGAAGCCCCCGCATCCAATCAGTAGCTCTACCTCTATAAAACTATTAACCAACGCTGCACCTAAATGCATTTCGGGGAGTACGAGCTATTTCCGAGTTTGATTGGCCTTTCACCCCTACCCACAGGTCATCCGAAGACTTTTCAACGTCAACCGGTTCGGTCCTCCACTGTATGTTACTACAGCTTCAACCTGCCCATGGGTAGATCACACGGTTTCGCGTCTACCACTACTAACTTAAGCGCCCTGTTCAGACTCGCTTTCGCTACGGATCCGGACCTGAAGTCCTTAACCTTGCTAGCAACGGTAACTCGTAGGCTCATTATGCAAAAGGCACGCCGTCACCCTAATGGGCTCCGACCGCTTGTAAGCGTATGGTTTCAGGTTCT
>NZ_SRSO01000056.1 GCF_004791695.1 Flavivirga rizhaonensis
ATGTAGGTTATTAAAGAAATAGGGCAAAAAAAAATCGGAACTCAGATTTGTTCCGTAGGCTTTTATTGCAATAAAATAACATAATAATGCCTTTTTATTTGGTTTTTAACATAGAAACTGACGTTAAATTAAAAAAAGAACCTTAACATTAATTGACAATATATTTTATAAATTGAGCTGATAGTTCAATTTATATGAGGTTATAATTCGTTTTAATTTTTGATATCAATTTCTAAGTTAACCAACTCTATTCTATGTTCAGAGGGGAAATTAATGGGTAATTTATAAGATACTTTTCCAGTAGCCAACCATTCTGTTGCACGAATTAAAGTTGTTTGAAACCCGATACATCTGTAGCTCTTAGGATAAATGTCTCCTTTCCAAAGATGTCCCATAGAAGAATTATAAACCCTTCCTTTACCATAGGATATTACCCATTCTACTGGCCAGTTGATATCGGTCTCATTATCTTTGGCATATGAAAGAATAGTAATGTTTTTAGCGGGACCTCTGGCATACTTATAAAGTTCCATATTCGGTGTTTTCCATTTCTTAGGGAAATCTTTATTAATAGGATGATTATTTAGGGTATAAATAATTTCGTCATTTCTTGATCCATGATATGTCGATTTTCCTTTACCAACAGGAACTTTTATTACTTCTCCTCCTCCATTAATTTGTAACGCAACCCCTTCTTCTTTTAACCTCCAACCTAACCCAATCATTAAATTATATGCTTTCCAACTCGAAAAAGCATTATTCGCTGAATGAAGTATGTATAAACCACCTCCGGAACGCAAGTATGCTTCCATTTCTTTCTGTACAACTCTAGGCCACTGTATCTTTTTGTTATGAATATTATTAGTGTTCTGTATAACAACATCGTAATCTTTAAATTTTGGTCGCCAGTTTTCCCATGCTATATCCTCAAGCTCAGAAGGCGCTGTTGAAATGTCAACCTCAAATAAATTGCTTTTTTCCAAGATTGTTTTAACAATTAAAGACGTTTGTTTCCAATCATGATTACTAAACCCATCCACAATCAATACTTTTAACTTATCAGTATGGGACTGAGCAAACATAATATGTCCAAAAAAAAGACATATCGCTGATTTAAAAAATAATTTTACCATTTAATTTACTTACCCTTTGCTTTATCTCGAATGAATTACAACGATCTTAAACACCTCTTTTTTCAATGAAGTTATTTTTAACTACGAATAGTTTTAATCTTTTTTTAAATTCTTCAAAGGTTATTAGGTTTTAGTATTCTTTTCTGTTATTATTCAATTCATAGTATTCATAAAACTTATTTATTTTGTCAATATTCTTAACTATTGGTTGAGTTTTTGATAAAATTCCAACACCCCAATCTGAATCAATACAACTTTTTCGGTTTAGCACTTATTAGCTATGATTACGGTGCTGTAAATAGTTATTTATTCCGTTCAATATATATTTTTACAATTTCCGTTTCAGTCAGTTCTCCGTTTTTATCAAACGTTTTGATTATGGTTTTCTTCTTTCTGTTCTTGTAAATCTGATACTCGTCCAAATCTCCATTTTCATTGTAATAATCAACTTTTTTATAATCAAGAGTCAGATTATCATAAAAGTATTGAGCTCGTAATTTTCCATTTTGCCGATACTCTTTGATTTCAATAGGTTTTCCGTTTTCATATGTTCCTTCTGTCCTTTTATTTCCATTGGCATAAAAATCCGTTTCTTTTCCATCACAAATCTTATCGCAATTAAAATAAGCCCAACGTTTTGAGTGTAATTCATTGCCACCTGCAAAAAGAATTTTCGGGATTCTTATAGTGTCATTTTTTGTCTTTATCGAAGTTGAGTATTGGGCAACCCAATCGCCAGATTCTTTATAGACTGTTATATAATCATAATTCAATTCCGTCATTGTTAAAACCTCAAATTCAGGTTCGATTATTTTGTTAGAACAATTATCGTAAAAAACTAAATTCAGAGTTTCTTTTCCGCTGTTTTGGCTAAAACACGAGACGCTTATAATTAGAAGAAAGATTGATTTTAGTGCTGTTTTCATAATATTCACAACATTTGGTAATCGCGATTAAGAAAGTGGGATTTCGCCCCAAACTTCTTATAGAACCGTATATGATAATCTCCTATCATACGGCTCTTATTATACAAATCTAATTTACATTATTAATTAATTATATCCTAGCTACCAATGGTAAAACAAGTTCCTGTATTCTTTTAAATCATTCATAAGCTCTTTTATACTTATTTTAACGTCAGTTTCTATGTTAAAAACCAAATAAAAAGGCATTATTATGTTATTTTATTGCAATAAAAGCCTACGGAACAAATCTGAGTTCCGATTTTTTTTTGCCCTATTTCTTTAATAACCTACAT
>NZ_SRSO01000057.1 GCF_004791695.1 Flavivirga rizhaonensis
TAAATAAAGATCCATACGAACAAAATGATTTGTCTAGTGAAATGCCAGAAAAGGTAAATGTACTCAAAGAACTTCTTGACAAGGAATTAAACGAAATGAATGCCCAAACCCCTTATACTAATCCCAACTATTCTACAGAAAAGGTAAAAAAAATCAGTAATCGTAAAACCAACTACAGAAAGGCCAATAGAGATAGGAATAAACAAATAATGAAATTGAAAAAATAAATAACGACACCACAACAATGGCCATAGTTAATACGGGTTTGGTGCTTAACCCTAAGTTTAGAGCTTTAAACCAAGCCCGCCAAATCTTTTGATTTGGCTTTAAAATAAAAAGATAAAACAAAATTAAAGTTTTGGCTAAGTACTAGACCGAAAGTTCAGTTCCCTGAATTCCCGTAACTAACCATAAACCAAGATGTTGTGTGCAAAACAAACTTTTGAGCGAAATATTAAATTTTATAACTGATTTTATACGGATTGACATTTTTATCGGATTCGGTTTCTATTCAATAATCTATTTCCTTTTAAAAACCTTTTTAAAGGACAAAAAAATTATATCGGAATTTGACAAAAGTGCTGTTCAGTTAATAATTTATTTAGGTTTTGTTTGGCTCGCTTTGTGGCTAATTGGAATTTTGACTTTCTATTTAGGATTAGAAAATGAAACCGAAAAAACCGAATATTATGAACGATTGACTGGAAAATATGCTTATGCAATATGGATTCAACCAATATTTTGGTTTTTACTAACCCAAGCGTATCGAATAAAGTTCATAAAGAAATATCTAATTAATAGAATTATAATTAGCTTTCTTTTTGTTGTAACATTTGAACGATTTGTTATTTTAATAACAACAATACATAGAGATTATTTACCAAGTAGTTGGACTTTAAATAACGAATATGTAATTGATACTGGATTTCTGATTACTAGACTATTAGGAAAAATATTAGTTGTTTTTGCTGTTCTCTGTCTGTATCATTTCGGAATTAAAAAAATAAAAACGTTGTACAACAAAGTATAAAAATAATGCTAAATTTAATGCTTAATCAAAGGTTAGTGCGTATTTGGTCACTCTGATTTTCCTGCGGAAAATCCTCGCACACAAAACCGCACTATTCTTATACAAACCGTTGGCAAACATTTGAGGAATGACAGAAACAAACAATAACAATGATGGAATAATAGCCGAGGAAATTTCTAAAGTTGCAAATAACAAACCAAGAATTAATCGAATTTTAAGTATGTTTTTAGACCATTGTATAATGTGTCTTTTAATTGTGCCGTTGGGATTTTTAATTTTTGGATTAGGGGCATTAATGAAAGACAATTTGAACAACGGAATTGGAATAGTTTTAGTTTTCATTCCATTTTTCATTTATTTAAACAAAGATTTTTTCAATGCTAAAAGTCCTGCAAAACGGATTTTAGGATTTCAAGTAATTGACCGAAAAACAAATAATCCAGCAAATGAATTACAATGCTTTGTGCGGAATTTAACTATTTGTATTGCTTGGCCATTAGAAGTTATTGTTGGACTAATAAATCCTGAAAGACGAATTGGCGATTTTCTTGCAAACACAAAAGTTATTACATCCGAAAAAGAAAAGTTCAAGTCAATTTGGACTGATTTAAAAAACACAAAATTGAAAATGAATTTTATCGGAATTTTAATAATTGGCGGAATTTACTTTTATGGATTGAGTCTTTTATTACCAGGAATGAATTATTAAAAAACGATTTGCCAACATTGTATCCTATGAAAAGCACTAGCCAAGTTCTTCAAAGTTAATATTTATTTTTCAATTATCTCATAATGATGATTTTGAGATGTTGAATTGTTGATAATTCCGATAGGATTATCAATAATTCAACACTATAT
>NZ_SRSO01000059.1 GCF_004791695.1 Flavivirga rizhaonensis
TCGCTACGGATCCGGACCTGAAGTCCTTAACCTTGCTAGCAACGGTAACTCGTAGGCTCATTATGCAAAAGGCACGCCGTCACCCTAATGGGCTCCGACCGCTTGTAAGCGTATGGTTTCAGGTTCTATTTCACTCCCTTATTCAGGGTTCTTTTCACCTTTCCCTCACGGTACTAGTTCACTATCGGTCTCTCAGGAGTATTTAGCCTTATCGGATGGTCCCGACTGGTTCATACAGGATTACTCGTGTCCCGCACTACTCAGGATACCACTATCTTAACGTTCTTTACCTATACGGGACTATCACCCTCTTTGGTCTGTCTTTCCAAACAGTTCCAGTTCATCACGCTTCGAATATTGTGGTCCTACAACCCCGGCATTGCCGTAACAATACCGGTTTGGGCTAATCCGCGTTCGCTCGCCACTACTAACGGAATCACTTTTGTTTTCTTCTCCTCCGGGTACTTAGATGTTTCAGTTCTCCGGGTTTGCTCCTCTTGCGAGGTGACATATCTTCAATATGCCAGGTTGCCCCATTCGGATATCTGCGGATCAATTCGTGTGTGCCGATCCCCGCAGCTTTTCGCAGCTTATCACGTCCTTCTTCGCCTCTGAGAGCCTAGGCATTCCCCATACGCCCTTATTTAGCTTATTGTACTTTTTGCTTTTTTAATGAGTTACTGTTCAGTTTAAAGTTTGCAGTCTCGGTCTTCAGTAAATAAATACTGGTTCCTGATTATACATCCTATAAACCAAACAATTGTGATCAATTATACATCGCTCGTTGTGAGTATAACCGATCCTAATATATTATTATAAAAATGGACGGATCCAATTCTACTTTTCATGTATCTTTTTTCAATATGTCAATGAACGTTTCCCCTCTCGGCCTCCCCAAGGGGGAGATGCCTGTTCCTATTTTGCTCCTTCCCTTTGGGAGGGCCAGGATGGGATAGTGGAGAATATCGGAGTCGAACCGATGACCTCCTGCGTGCAAGGCAGGCGCTCTAGCCAGCTGAGCTAATCCCCCGTTTGTGAAATTCAGAATTATGAATTCAGAATTACGAATTTGGAGTGATTTGAATTCTCAACTTCTAAAATTTCCTTTCAATATCTTATGAACGTTCCCCTCTCAATCTCCCCACAGGGGAGAAGTCTCGCCTCTCGGTTGTTCTCTCCTCCCCTGTGGGGAGGCCGGGAGGGGCTTCTTTTTTTTGTAGTCTCAGGCAGACTTACTTCGACTGCGCTCAGCACAGGCTTCTCGTCTGTCTTCCGACAACTTTGTAGTCTCAGGCAGACTCGAACTGCCGACCTCTACATTATCAGTGTAGCGCTCTAACCAGCTGAGCTATGAGACTCCTTAATAGTATGCAGTGTTCAGTCTTCAGCTTGCAGTAAGTGCCTACTGTGGACTGAGTACTGAGTACTGGCTACTGCCTACCCATATCTTTTTTTTAAATTAACAGCATCGAGAATAAACTATTCGTCATATTAGTTTTTTTGGTTTCCTTATCGGTCGTCTTTCTCTAGAAAGGAGGTGTTCCAGCCGCACCTTCCGGTACGGCTACCTTGTTAC
>NZ_SRSO01000005.1 GCF_004791695.1 Flavivirga rizhaonensis
ACAGTGTGCGTATTGGAATCCCAAACCTAGCACTGACCTCTTGGAATGTCAACTGCTCTTTTGCTTTTACTTTAAATAATCGCCGTCTGAAATCTAGTGAGTATGACATACTACAAGATACAAAAAATATGTCAAACTATAATGATTTAGCTATGTTACTATAAAAAAGTGGGGAAATAAAGAGGGTTTTACGATTTACAATCGTTTCATTCTAGTTAAACCTCATAAAATAATAACATGAAACAAAATCTACTTTTAATTTTTCTTATCCCCTTTTTTAGTTTTAGTCAAGTACAAATAGGTGGTAGTATTGATGGTGAAGCAAGTCTTGATCTATCTGGTTTTAGTGTATCACTTTCTGGTGACGGCTCCACATTAGCCATTGGTACTATAGGGCATAATTCTTTTTCGGGTCTTGTGCGAGTTTATAAAAACACATCAGGTGTCTGGACACAGATAGGTAGTGACATTTATGGCTTGGCTGGTAATTGGTTTGGGTATCGGGTATCTCTTTCTTATGATGGAACTATACTTGCCATTGGTGCTCCTTATAATAATAACGCTAATGGTAATAGTTCCGGTTATGTAAAAGTTTATGAATATAAATCTAATGTTTGGAGTCAACTAGGAGGCGATATTTATGGCAAAGCAGCCGATGACTTATCGGGTACAAGTCTATCGCTTTCCAAAGATGGTCATATTGTTGCTATTGGTGCCATAGCAAATAGCGATAATGGTAATCGTTCGGGTCATGTACGAGTTTACGAATATAAATCTAATACTTGGAGTATGATAGGCAATGAAATTAATGGCAAAGCAGCTGGTGATCTGTCGGGTACAAGTGTTTCACTTTCTTCTAATGGTCATATTATTGCTATTGGTGCTACGGATAATGATAATATTAATGGTGATAATTCCGGACATGTAAGGATCTATAAATATGAAAACACACTTAATAACTGGGAACAACTAGGCGATGATATTTATGGAGAATATGGCAATGATAAATCTGGTCTTAGTGTATCACTTTCTTCTAATGGCTCCATAGTAGCTATTGGGGCGACAGGTAATACAGCTAATTCTGGTCAAGTGCGCGTTTATGAGAATTTATCGAGCGGTTGGTCATTAATAGGTAATGACATTGATGGTAGCGCAATCGACGATAAATTTGGTTGGAGTGTGTCCCTTTCTGCTGCTGGCTCCATATTGGCTATTGGAGCCCCTGGAGGTAATGGTGGTGTAGATAGCTCAGGTCAAGTAAGTATTTATAAAAACATATCAGGCCTTTGGAAACAAATAGGCAGCAATATAAATGGTCAAAATACAGATCGTCAGTTTGGTCATAGTGTTTCACTTTCTGCTGATGGTTCTATGGTCGCTATTAGCACACCAAATAATAACAACGGCGGCTCTACAAGTGTTTTCGATTTAAATGCCATATTATCATCAGATTCTTTCGTTTTATCTCGGTTTCGTATATCTCCTAATCCAGCTACTTTTCAAACAACCATTAAACTAAACAAAGGTTTAATCTTAGAAAAAATATCTATTTATAATAATCTGGGACAGTTTATACTATCAACTCAAAAAACAGTTATGAACACTTCAAATTTAGCAACTGGTCTTTATTATGTTGAAGTAGTAACCGATAAAGGAAAAGCTACCAAGAAGTTAGTCATTAAATAATAACAGTTTTTTTTAATATAAATACCCTTTTTACCTCAAAAACCTTAATAAATTACTATGAACAAAATTTACTTTTTCACAACGATTCTTTTTTTAACCAGCATGAAGCTTATAGCACAAACCGATGTAATAACCGGATTAGATAGCCCATCCGGGCTTTTAATTAATGGAAATGACCTGTATATTGCAGAAGAAGGCGTTATTTCTAAAATAGATATTACCGATACATCTCCAACGGCTACAGATGTCGTAACCGGATTGATCGCTCCTTTTGCAATGGTACTTAATGGAAATGACTTGTATTTTACAGAAAGGAACAAAATTTCTAAAATAGACATTACCCTAATGACTCCAACGGCAATAGATGTGGTAACTGGATTGAATGGACCTTCTGGAATGGCACTTAATGGGAATGACCTCTACTTTAATCAAGGAAACAAAATTTCTAAAATAGATATTACCGCAACGACACCAACGGCTATAGATGTATTAACCGGACTAGGTTTTCCTTTTGGAATGACCCTTAATGGGGCTGACTTGTACTTTACACAAAGTGACAAAATCTCTAAAATAGATATTACAGCAACAACACCTACAGCAACAGATATAGTAACTGGACTAGATTTTCCTGCCGAAATAATACTTAATGGAAACGATATGTATATTACAGAAGGCACTAAAATTTCTAAAATAAACATTACCGAAGCTTTACCAACGGCTACAAATATCATAACAGGGCTAGATTTTCCTTATGGAATGCTGCTTAATGGAAATGATTTGTATTTTGCTGAAAATGGTAAAGATAAAATTTCTAAACTCGATTTAAGTACACTTTCAACAGGTGAAACCGCAGCATTGTCTAATGGAAAATTATATCCAAACCCTTCACCAGATTTTATTCAAATTTCGGGACTATCTAAAGCAGAAAATTATACCATTTATAGTGCTTTAGGAACCAAAATAAATAGCGGAACTGTTTCCGTTGATGAAAAAATTAATATTGAAAAACTATCCAAAGGGCCTTATTTCATAAAGTTTGAAACAAGACACACTTTTAGATTTATTAAAGAATAAAAGATACAATCTTTACTAATTAATAGCACTAAAATAGCAGTTAAACGCAATTATGTAATTTGTGTTTTTCTGCTATTTATCTATAACCGTCATATACTTTAATTCACCTTCTTTCCATTGTTCAATTTCGCGTTCACTTAGTGAAATAATAGAAATTATATCAAATCTTTTTTTAACATTACCATTTTCATCAACTTCATGTTTTTTGGTATCTGACTTTAATAATTTCAATCTAATTTTAACTAAATCATCTTTTAAAATTTCAATCGGAAAAATCTCTTGATAAGATTTTAAGCCTAAAGCTTTTGCTGCTCTAGCCATCATCCTCATATTATATTTAGATCTATTTTTAGGATTTTCTATTTGCCCCAAATATCCTTCAGATACGCCAATACGTTGAGCCAAATCTACCTGATCTATGTAAGGATCTGACTTTACTCTTAAATCTCTCAGCCTTTCAATAACATAAAAATCTATGTGAGACATTATTATTTCTATTACCATATTACATATATATAAGTAAGTAAACCAAATGATTTCATTAATCACATTCACATACTTATTGCTGTGTAATTTATTTTTGATATATTAGCATCAGATTATTTAAATTTGCGATTCTTCGTATAGAAAATATTTGAAGCTGTCGCTTAGAGTCTCTGAATTGAAAACTGGTAATTTTTGCAAAGAGATGATAAGCAGATTGGCTCACGTACCCGGGCGTGGGCTCTCTTATCTTTGCAAGGTATACCAGTACCCCAATTCAGCTAAGTTGAGTTCCACGCCTTTTTTGTTTCCATACATTATAGGTTTTAATGGGGTATTTACCTCATGTTTCAGGCAACTAAACTTTAAATTTTACTAACCAATAAAAAAGTAACATGTATTGCCATGGAAAAAACAGTAGCCGATTTATTACCAGATACTTTTGTAATGCCGCCCTATGCCGTTATAGTCACACTGATTTCGTTGTTGAACAGCTCTGGGTTAGCAGATGGCGTTGTAAAACATTGTATAACGGGGCTAAAGATTATCACTATCATGCACCTGTGTAAAAACCACGATATAGAAATCGATATTTTAGAGAAAAAGTATTTCGATGCGTTCTTTGAGAAACTTCCCCAAACATATTATAACAATAGGGAACTGATTACAGAAATTATGATTATTGAAAATATTGACCAATGCGTCAAAGCAAATAAAGTACTAGGTGTTGATAGCTAGAGCCAAACAACACCACTACTCAGGTGTTTTTGGCTCTTTTTTTTAAGTGTCATTCAAAGCGTAGCGAAGAATCTCATTATAATATTAAAGACAATAAACAATGCTAGATTCTTCAGTCATTCTGAGGAGTTTATCAGCCTGCACTGAGCGTAGTCGAAGTGTGAGAATCTTTTAAATTTAAATTAAACAGATTGCCACAGTCGTACCTCCTTCGCAATGACACTAAATTTTAGGTCTCTTTCTGTTTCACCTTCCAATGTTTCTCATAAAAACAAACTATTTTAACGCTCTAGAAACCTTTTCTTTTTTATTGCATAACGTAGAAAAAATACGGTTAAATATTTTAAATGTAACTTTGCACAAAACTTAATGCAAATCTTCACCACTCAATTAAGTTTAAAACAATTAACTCCTATATACTTTATGGGAACGATTATGAATTAAATTATAAATGACAAGAAAGAAAAAAGGGGGATCAAAAAAAGGAATCTCCAACTTAACAAATACCATTCTAAGTATTTTAAAAAAAGATAGAAACCAATCATTCAACTACAAACAAATTGCTGCAAAACTTGGTGTTAACGACGCCAGTAGCAGAAATCAAATTATAAAGACCTTAGCAAAACTAGCTGCTAAACAGGAGATTATACAGGTAGAACGAGGAAAATTTAAAGCAGTTATCAATACAGAGTACCATACAGGTATTTTAGATTTATCTGCTAAAGGCTCTGGTTATATTATCTGTGATGCATTTGATAACGATGTTTTTATAGCATCCAATAATATTAATAAAGCATTAAATGGCGATGAAGTAGAGTTCTATGTGTATAAACGTAGAAAAAGAGGGAAATTAGAAGGCGAAATAACCAATATTATAAAACGCGATAAAAGTGAGTATGTTGGCGTAATTCAGATACATAGCAACTATGCTTTTGTAATTGCTGATAGTACAAAAATGTATAAAGATATTTTTGTGCCAATTAACAAAACCTTTAAAGCCGAAGATGGCGACAAAGTATTAGTAAAACTTGAAGATTGGCCAGAAAACGCCGACTCTCCTTATGGAAAAGTAATTCAGGTACTCGGTAAACCTGGAGATCATAATACAGAAATTCATTCCATTTTAGCAGAATATGGATTACCTCATGAATTTCCGGAAGAAGTAGAAGCCTTTGCTAATAAATTAGATACCTCTATTACTGTTCAAGAAATCTCTAAACGTAGAGACATGCGCAAAGATTTAACCTTTACAATTGATCCTAAAGATGCAAAAGATTTTGATGATGCGCTATCTTTTGAAATCTTAGATAACGGATTGTATGAAATAGGCATTCATATTGCAGATGTATCCCACTATTTACAAGAAGGTACTGTTTTAGATGATGAAGCTTATGAACGCGCTACCTCTGTTTATTTAGTAGACAGGGTTGTGCCTATGCTTCCCGAAGTATTATCGAACAAAGCATGTTCGTTACGCCCGCATGAAGAGAAATACACTTTTTCTGCGGTATTTCAAATGAATGACAAATGCAAAATTAAAAACGAATGGTTTGGTCGTACAGTAACTTACAGTGATGCCCGTTATGCTTATGAAGAAGCACAAGCTATTATAGAAAATAACGCTGGCATTGTCATTCCTGCGCAGGCAGGAATCCAAAACATTGACAAGATCAATACGACCATACCTAAAAACATTTCGCTTACTGGCAAGGAATACCAAACACCTGAAGAACTCGCTTATGCCATTTTAAAAATGGACAAACTAGCTAAAATTATGCGTCAAAAACGTATGAGTTCTGGCGCTATTTCTTTTGATAAAGTAGAAGTCAAATTCAACTTAGACCAGCAAAGTAACCCAGTAGGTGTATTTTTTAAAACCAGTAAAGATGCCAATAAACTTATTGAAGAATTTATGTTATTGGCAAACCGAAAAGTATCAGAATTTATTGGCAAAAAAGACCCTAAAAAGACATTTGTTTATCGTGTACACGATGAACCAGACGACAGTAAATTAGCCAATTTGCAAGGTATAGTCTCTAAATTCGGTTACAAACTGAATTTTAAAGACAGAAAAACAACATCAGCATCACTTAATAATTTACTCAAAGAAGTTAATGGTAAAAAGGAACAAAACCTTGTTGATACTTTAGCAATACGAAGCATGAGCAAAGCCGAGTATACCACACATAATATTGGGCATTACGGTTTGGCATTCGATTATTATAGCCATTTCACATCGCCCATTCGTAGGTATCCAGATGTGATGGCACACCGGTTATTACAGCATTATTTAGATGGAGGTAAATCTGTAAGCGAAGAAACCTACGAAGATAAATGTAACCATTCAAGTGCAATGGAAAACCTCGCTACAAAAGCAGAACGAGATTCTATAAAATACATGCAAATTAAATTTATGCAAGACCATAAAGATGATGAGTTTGTAGGTGTTATTTCTGGTGTGACCGATTGGGGGATTTATGTTGAAATTATTTCTAATAAATGTGAAGGCATGGTAAGTGTTCGAGATATGAAAGACGATCATTACGCATTCGACCAAGACCAGTACGCTATGGTTGGCAGAAACACCAAAACAATGTATCAACTTGGAGATGAGGTTATTGTTAAAGTTAAAAATACAGATTTAGTTAAAAAACATCTTGATTTTAATTTAGTAGGTAAAAACGAAGTAGAATAATCAAATACATTCTTTTGTAACAATTATTAAAACCTTTAAACTAATAATAAACTAAATTATGGTTTTAACAACAACAAATTCGATTGAAGGACACACAATACAAGATTATTTAGCATTGTTACTGGTATAAATGTAAGCATGCCCAAAGCAACTTTTTCTTTTAGTATGAATAAGTACTATCAATCTTATGAAAAAAAAGTTGGCGAAGCTAAAGAAGAAGCCTTTCAAAAACTTAAGAGTAATGCTATAAATTTAAAAGCTAATGCTGTTGTTGGAATTAGTATTGACGTGGAAACAAATCCAACTTCAGGTTTAATTATAGTATCTATTACAGGTACAGCAGTAAAAATTATTTAATCGAAAAGAATTCTCCGACGATCTGCGTCGGGTTTCCATTGAAATTTTCATTCCCGTAAAAACGGGAATCTAAATACAAGAATTTTGACTTTTGCCTCCGAAGGAGAAAATGAAACGAGCGAAATAACTCTATGACTATGTCTCAAGAGTAGTTCGTTTCAAAAATTCTTTTATTTTTAAAAAAAAGGAATAATTATTGATAACTTTACGTTTAAATCAAAAAACTTAAAAATTCACACATGAAACGTCTAATAGTAGTATTAATAATTTTAGTTTCTACAATAGCAGTAGCTCAAAAACCAATAGAAAAGTCAATTGGAGAATTTACACATTTAAAAGTATATGATTTAATAGACCTTGAACTCATCAAATCTGATAGCGATAGAATCGTTATTACAGGAAAAAACAATAAAAATGTTCTTGTAAATAATAAAAACGGAACACTAAAAATTAAAATGAAACTTGAAGAAGCTTTCGATGGCAATAAAACAAAAGTGCAATTATACTATACGGCATTAGATGTTATTGATGTTAACGAAGGCGCAAAAGTGTCTTCTAAAGAGACTATCGAGCAATTTGAAATAGATTTGAACGCACAAGAAGGAGGAAAAATAGATGTAAATCTGAATGTAAAATATGCAAATATAAGATCGGTTACAGGAGCAAATGTTCAAGCCTCTGGAATTGCCAAACATCAAGATGTATCCATTTACACAGGAGGTATTTATGAAGGTGAAGATCTTAAAACCGAATTTACAGATGTATCCATCCGTATCGCTGGAGAAGCATCCGTTCATGCAAAAATCTTAGTAAATGCTAAAATAAGAGCCGGAGGGAATATCTTTATCTATGGAAACCCAGAACGCGTAGATGAAAGTAGAGTACTAGGCGGTAGGATAAAACGCATGAAATAAAAATATATTTCTTTTTTTTAAAAAAGAAACCCGCTACAGGAGCGGGTTTCTTTCTAAACAATATCTCGCCCACCCATACAAAAACCATACAACATCTCTTACAAGCGTTATTTTTAGTATCTTAGACATACAACAAATGACATTTTTTGACACGATTCAGTTTTTTGTTTTTCAGTATCTTTCTTTGGGTATGTAGTTTTCTACACTCACAAGAACACCCTCCTATTGAAGTTTTTTCACCAAAAGATTATGGCGCCGAAACTCAAAATTGGTCCATTTCTCAATCTAAAGAAAATTACATTTATGCAGCCAACAATAAAGGGCTCCTTGAATTTAATGGAGCAAATTGGCAATTATATCTATCACCTAACGAAACAATAATAAGATCCGTTAATGTCATAGAAAATTTAATATATACAGGCAGTAATAGAGAATTTGGATATTGGCAACGAAATGAATTTGGACTACTATACTATACTTCATTATCAAAAAAATTAAAAGTAGATTTCTTAGAAGACGAAGAATTCTGGAATATTATAAGTATAGACGATTATATATTATTTCAATCTTTAAAAAGAATCTATATTTATAACAAAACCGATGCTTCCTATAGTATTATAGATTCTGAAACTATTATCTACAAAATATTTAAAGTTGATGAAACTATTTATTACCAGAAAACCAAAGACGGTATATACAAAATCGAGAATGGCGAATCAAAATTAGTTTCAGATCATATAATTCTTAAAGAAAATAGGTTAGTTAATCTTTTTAATCAAAATGACAATCTTTTAATTGAAACTGAAAACAACGGATTTTATATTTTAGATAATGAAGCGCTTTATAAATGGAATATCCCTGCAAACAAAAAGCTATCAGAAGTCAGTGTATTTCGTAGTATTCAATTAAAAGATAATAGCTTTATATTAGGAACCAGATCTAATGGAATACTTCACCTAACTCCAAACGGTACTATAGACTATAACATAGACACCTTTCATGGATTAAGTAATAATACGGTACATGGCGTTTTTGAAGATGCCGAAAATAATATATGGCTGGCCTTAGAAAACGGCATTAATTGCATAAATATTAAATCACCATTTAAAATTTATCCCGATGAAAAAGGGAAAATAGGAACTATATATACGACTTCCGTTTTTAATGGTAATTTATATTTAGGGACCAATCAGGGGTTATTTCATAAGCCTTTGGAGAGACAAGAAAATTTCAAAGGGGTTGAAGGGGTTCAAGAAGCTGTTTGGAATTTAACTATAATAGATAATACATTGTTTTGTGGACACGACACAGGAACCTCTGTTATAAATAACAACATAGCTGAAAAAATTAAAGGTATACAACAAGGTACTTGGGATATAAAATCAATTAACAAAACAGATTTACTATTACAAGGTAATTATGACGGTTTATACATCCTTCAGAAAATTAATAACAAATGGGTATTTAGAAATAAGATAGAAGGTTTTGACCTATCAAGTAAATTCTTTGAGCTTTATAATAATCAAATTTTTGTAAGCCACGAATATAAAGGTGTTTTTAAAATTGATGTAGACAAAAATTTCACAAAAGCTCTAAACATTATAAAAGATCCAGATCTTGGAAAAGAACTAAACTCCAGCATTACTAAATACAATAATAAACTATTATACATTTATAAAGAAGGTGTTTTAGAGTATCATGCAGAAATTAATAAATTTTTAAAAGACACTGTTTTAAGTACGCTTTTCTCAAAAGAAGATTATACTTCAGGGAGACTAGAATTTAACAAAGAAACAAATACCTTATGGAGCTTTTCTAGAAGTAATCTTAATTATATCTCTCCAAGCAACTTAAGCAACACCCTAAAGGTTAACAGAATCCCTTTTTCCAAATCATTGCCGCGGGGTTTAACAGGTTACGAAAACATATCCTTCCTATATAACCAGAAGTATTTAATAGGAACCTCAACAGGTTTTGTTGTTTTAGACCTAGACAAAATATCTAATATACCTTATGAAATTTCAATTAATTCTATCACCAAACACAGTATCTCCAATACTCGGGAAACCATAAATAAAAATATTAACGGAAATTTTAAAAATAAGGACAACAATATAGAGTTCTCGTTTAGTGTTGCAGAATTTGATAAATATCTTGATACAGAGTATCAATATCAGTTAGAAGGTATGTATCCAAACTGGAGTAATTGGTCCTCCAAACCTACTACATTATTCGAAAATTTACCTTTTGGCGATTATACATTTAATGTAAGAGCAAAGGTAGGTAATGCACTTACTAAAAATGTAGCTTCCTATCGTTTCAATATAGAAAGGCCATGGTATCTTTCTAATATCATGATAGCAGCATATGTCATTTTTGTTTTATTGTTTTCATTAATGATGCACCATATTTACAAGCGTTATTATAGAAAACAAAGAGAAGCATTACTACAAAAAACCAAACGCGAACTAGAATTAAAGGAGCTTGCAAATAGGCAACAACTCATGAGTTTTAACAATGAAAAATTAAGACAAGATATAGACAACAAAAATCGTGAACTGGGTATTTCAACAATGAGCTTAATTAAAAAGAATGAGTTCTTGAATAGTTTAAAAAAGGAATTACAAAATGTTAATGACATTAAAAATGTAAAACAAGTTATTAAGATTATTGACAGAAATATAAATAATACAGACGACTGGAATGTCTTTGAAGAAGCTTTTAATAATGCAGATAAAGATTTTCTAAAAAAGATCAAACAGGAGCATCCTTCGCTTACTTCTAACGATTTAAGATTATGCACATATCTTAGGTTAAACTTATCCTCAAAAGAAATCGCTCCGTTACTCAATATCTCGCCAAGAAGCGTTGAGGTAAAACGATACAGATTAAGAAAAAAGATGAATTTGCAACATGAATCTAGCTTAACAGACTATATTCTAGAAATTTAAAAACACAACACACACCTTTTTTACCTATACAACACCACAACATTAGGGGTTTTTCCTACTTTTCGTGATTTATTTTTTTAGACGGAATTTCATAAAAAAATCTATTAAATACTGAGGTTTTCATAAAAAAACATCATTTTTTTTATCATGTATGTTTTTTGTAGGGGTATTTTTTGACGACCTCGCAATTAAATAGAGTAATTTTAAAAAAGCTAAAAGTCCATTTCAGTTCATTTACAAAATCTCCCCCAGTAAATGCCTCTGAATAAAAAATGACTAACTCAAATTAATTTAAACGAAACTATGAAAAACAATTTTCTAAGATTAGTACTCTTCTTATTTACGGTAACTGCATTTGCACAGTCAGATAAAGTATCCGTTGTAAGTAATGATGAAGGCATGAAATTAGTTGTCAATGGAAAAGATTTCATGATTAATGGTATGAATTGGGATTACTTTCCAATTGGTACTAATTACTCCTATAGTTTGTGGAAGCAATCCGATGCTGTTATTAAAGCAGCATTAGATGCCGAAATGGGCTTATTAAAAAATATGGGGGTTAATGTTATAAGACAATACACAGGTGTTCAGCCTAAATGGATTCAATATATCTATGAAAACTATGGTATTTATACCATGCTTAATCATTCGTTTGGTAGATATGGGTTAACAATAAATGGTGCTTGGGTAGCTGTGACCGATTATAGAGACCCCGCAACACAGAAGCTACTCATATCTGAAGTTTCTCAGATGGCTGAAACATACAAAAACACTCCAGGGCTACTCCTATTCTTATTAGGGAATGAAAATAATTACGGGCTGTTTTGGGCTGGAGCAGAGACAGAAGATTTTCCAGATGAAGAAGATAAAAAAAGAGAGGTTGGCGAAAAGCGGGGAAGACCTATGTATAAATTAATGAATGATGCCGTGCTTAAAATGAAGTCTATTGACGCTTCACACCCAGTAGCCATTTGTAACGGAGATTTATTGTTTGCTGATATTATAGCAGAAGAATGTAAAGACGTGGATATTTATGGTGTAAACATGTATCGTGGTAAATCGTTTGGTGATGCCTTTGAAAGGGTTAAAAACGAATTGAATAAACCTATCTTGTTTACAGAGTTTGGCTGTGATGCCTTTAATGCCATCACCAATAAAGAAGACCAAAAGATGCAAGCCTTTTTTATGGTAGAAAACTGGAAGGAAATCTATCAAAATGCTGCAGGTTTAGGAAAATCTGGGAACTCCATTGGAGGTTTTACGTTTCAATTTAGCGATGGTTGGTGGAAGTTCGGACAGACAAAAAATTTAGATGTCCATGATAATAATGCATCTTGGGCCAATGGTGGCTATTATCTCGATTTAGAGCCAGGAGAAAACAACATGAATGAGGAGTGGTTTGGAATTTGTGCAAAAGGACCAACTAACCAAAGAGGTTTATACGATTTATATCCAAGGGCAGCATATTACGCTTTAAAGGAAGCGCATAGCTTAGACCCTTATGCTAAGGATGTAACTTTAGATTTTGTTGACAATTATTTCAGCAATATAGAGCTAATGGATGCTGTACTTAGAGCCAGAGGTGATAAAGCCGCGCTTGGAGCAAATAGTGCAGGTAAAGTAAGATTAAGCAATTTGCGTGCCGAATTTACAACATTTAATACTGGAGGAAGCTTAATAACTACTCCTAGAAACGAAGATCCAAATGCTAATTCCTTCCCAAACAAATTAGGTTTTGATCATATGGAATCCTACTATGTTGGTGTTGAAGGGAACCCAAGCTCAAACATGCGAGCTAAAGTCAACTTCAATATTCTTGGTAATGTAGCCGAGAACCCTATCAATGAAATATTTTATGAAAATGTTGGAAGACCAGTGACAATTCAAGGCGTCGAAGCTGGAAATGATTTAGATGTTGAAATCAATGATTTTAATAGACTTCGCGTTTACAATGCAGAATTTGAGTGGAAAACTAAAAATGCCGATGTAAGAGGTTTTTACAGAATAGGACATTACCATTGGGGGTACGAAGGCGATTTCTTCGGTTTATATCCAGAAGCCAATTACGGCCCGAATCTAGATATATATAACGGTGAGATTCTCGGAATGGAGATTGATGGAAAAGGATCATTAAAAGGGCTTAAAGCCGCCTTTGGTCCACAACTATGGTGGGGTGCTAACCCGACTGTTCTTTTAAAATATCGAACAAATTTCAAACATTGGGATATTACAGGGATTTACCACAGAGATTTAGATACTAGTTTAGAATTTGATCAAAATGGCCGACGTGTTCTTGATCCGAATCAAGTACGAAGTGGTGTAATACCTCCTTGGCCCACAGAACGTGCTACCGTAGTTTTAGAAAGAGATTTTGGAGCTTTTGGTATATCCTTAGGTGGTATTTGGGGAGGGAAACCTCTCAATGGTAGTACATTTCAAGATGTAACAGGAGAATCAGGTAACTATGTGGTATATCAAGATAAAATAAACTCAGATGATAACTGGGGAGGAAAAGCCAAAATAACCTATGAAAAAGGACGATTTAATTTCTATGCACAAGCCGCATATATGGGATTGGTTGCCAATGGAGGCGCAGATGCTACACGAACATTTACGGGCTGGAAACTTAAAGATTCTGGAAGTGGTAACCAAACCAATATACTTTCTGGTTTTACATACAGCATTGGAGATTGGCAAATAGCACCAAACTTCCTTTGGCAAAAACCCTTAGTAGACCCTATGCCTAATGATGTGACGGCTCCTGGAAGATTAAGAAACTTTATAGACGACCCATTCGCTGTAAGAGGTAATAGAGAAACAACAGCAGGAGAACTACTCTTAACCTTTGACCCAACACCGGGATCTTGGTTTTATGAGTGGGACAACGACCGTGCTGAAGATGCAAAATTTGCTTTTAACCTTGGTTTTGTATTTAGGCATCAGCCAACAGCACAAGATGCACATATTGGATTTTTAGCAAATCGTACGTTTTTCGCTTTTCCTCAAGCTGCACCAGCACAAGATTTGTGGGAACTGAGTTCTCGTGTTGTTTCTAAAGTAAGTCCAGAATTGGGCATTATTGGAAATCTTTATGGAGGTAACGCTCAGGCAAATGGTGATAGTGACAGAACCATAGAACGCTTTGGCGGTGACATCAAAATGATATACAAAAAGTGGAAGGTAGAATACGGTTTCAAGGTTAACGATTGGGGTCCTTTTGATTACCATCGCGATTTCAACCTAACATTTCCTATTCAAAATATGATCGATATTTCTACGTCCTTAGGTAAGCCTGATTGGTTTATCCTTCCAGATACTAAGATTGGTATCCGTGGTACTTGGCGTTCCTTAAATGAAAATTCGCCAAGATATTCACCTACAGCTGTTCCAGCAAACACGTTTCCGGCTATACCACCAATAAGCCCTGTTGGATTTGATGATGGAAATGAATGGGAGATTAGAACATATGTACACATCAATATTGGTAAATAAAATAAGATTTAAGATGAAAAATATAAAATTTACATATACAAAGATCATATGCCTTTTAGCATTCATTTTTACAATCGCAGTAAGTTGTGAAAGAGAGTTATCTGATGAAGCCGTATTTGCAACATTTCCGACAACTGCAGAAGTGTTCATAGACGCTCCCGTTGGTATGGGAACTAATTTTTATTTTCCTTACAATGGGTCTAAAGCCACAGCTTGGTCTGTAGACAATGAAGTAAGCTACGAAGGTACGGCATCTATGCGTTTTGATGTGCCAAATGCTAACGATCCTGAAGGCAATTATGCTGGAGCCATCTTTAGAATAGATGGAGAAGGATCTGGTAGAGATTTATCAGGTTTTGATGCCTTAACGTTTTGGGCAAAGGCTTCTCAGGCTGTTACGATAGGTGAAGTTGGTTTTGGCGAAGATTTTGGTCAAAATAAACATGTCGCTACAAGAACAAATATAGACTTAACAACAAATTGGGTAAAATACATTATTCCTATCCCAGACCCATCTAAGTTGATTCAAGAACGTGGTATGTTAAGATACTCTGCGGGAGGTATAGGTCAAGTAGGTAGCGAAGTCGGTTATACCTTTTGGATAGATGAGGTTAAGTTTGAAAAACTAGGAACAATAGCACAACCTCAACCTGAAATTTTAAGTGGACAGAATGTTGAACAACAATCATTTAATGGAAGTGAAATAGACTTGGCAGCAAGCGGTCTCACACAGACTTTTAATGTAAACGGAAGTAATATAACAGTAAATACCACACCAGCATATTTCTCCTTTTCTTCATCAACCCCAAGTATCGCTTCGGTAAATGAAAAAGGGCTGGTTACAGTTCTTAATCAAGGCACAACAGTCATAACTGCTGTTTTAGCAGGTGTAGCCGCTAAGGGTTCTTTAAAAATAACATCGAGTGGTGATTTACCAGATTCCCCAACGCCAACAAGGCAAGAGGCTAATGTTAAATCTATTTATAGCGATACATACACAGCAGAAACTGGAAGTAATTTTAATCCAGGTTTTGGAGGTTCGACCACACAAACTACAGAAGCAACTTCAAACGGTAATAATGTTCAAATATATGCCAATAACAATTTTACAGGTATCATTTTTAATAATACCGTAGACGCATCAGCACTAACTCATCTTCATGTTGATATTTATACGCAACAATCAGATACTAGTGTTGAAATACAAATACGGGATATTGGTGGAAATGGAGAAATAGAAACAAATATTTTCAATGGTGCTCCCGATGGAGACGATAAAGATTTCAGGTTTACTGTTTCAGGTTTAACACAAGGTGTATGGACATCTTTCGATATTCCACTAGGCGGTGATATCGCGACTCAAAAGAATAATTTAGGTGCTCTTATATTAGCAGGTGGCCCTAATTTCATATTGGACAACATATACTTCTACACAGAATAAGCTAGATAACATAAATTTTAAAAAGAAATAATGATGAATAAAAAGCATACATATAAAATGAGAACAAAAACATTGTTCTTAATGTCCTTCTTGATGATTTCCTTTTTTGTGATATCTAGCTGTGAAACAGATGAAACACAAACTGTAGCTACGTTTACAGAACTGATTATGGCAGATGAGTTTGATACCGATGGGGCTCCTAATTCAACTATTTGGGGATATGACATAGGAACTGGAGAAAACGGTTGGGGTAATAATGAATTACAATATTATACAGACCGTACAGAAAATGTTACGGTACAAAATGGTGTGCTCATTATAACGGCAAAACAAGAAGAATTTGAACAATCTTCTTATACATCAGCAAGGCTTTTAACTAAAGGTAAGTTTGAACAAACCTATGGGCGTTTTGAAGCTCGTATCAGGTTGCCTTATGGACAAGGTATCTGGCCTGCATTTTGGTTATTAGGAGACGATTCTAACGGTACAGAAGTGTGGCCGCAAATAGGCGAAATAGATATCATGGAATATTTAGGAAATGAACCTTCCAAGATATTTGGTACCGTTCATGGTCCTGGGTATTCAGGTGGCGAATCCATAAGCAAACCGTATGTATTAGAAAACGATAGATTCGATACAGGGTTTCACATTTTCGGCATAGAATGGGCCCCGGATTATATTAATTACTACGTTGACAATGTGTTGTATAATCAAATAACACCAGACGATGTTCCCGGAGAATGGGTATTTAATCGAGGCCCTTTTTATATCATATTAAATGTCGCTGTTGGAGGTCAATTACCAGGTTCACCAAATGCAGAAACAGTATTCCCTCAAACTATGCTTATAGATTATGTTCGTGTTTATAGTAGAAGCAACTAACTCAAAATAAAAAACGATGAAAAAAATAATAAAAATAGTTAAGTATATATCAATTTTGATATTGGCATTATCCTTCAATGCATGTGAAGATGACGATACCGTATTACCAAGAGTTGAAGCTGGTTTTACTTATACAGTTGATATGAATACAGGAACCGTAACCTTTATCAACATATCAGAAAATGCAAATACCTATGAATGGGATTTTGGAGATAATGACACATCTACTCAAATTAACCCAGTAAAAGTTTATACCAATGGAACTTACACCATTACACTTAAATCCATAAATGTTGCAGGAGCATCTGATGCGTTTGAAGATGACATCGAGATATCAATTCCAGAAGCTGTTGCATTTCCGATTTCATTCGATTCGGACAATGTGAATTATGGTGGTGATGCTTTTAGTGGCGCTTCTTTTGCAATAGTAGACAATCCGGATACTTCAGGGTCAAATACTGATACTTCCAAAGTTGGAGCATTAACCAATAGCGGAGCTACTTTTGAAGGCGTAGCTTTCGAGTTAGGAACATCAATAGACCTATCGACAGAAAAAACCATAAAAATGGATTTTTGGTCAGACGCTCCAATTAGCGTACTGCTTAAACTTGAGATTTCAGAAAATGATTTTATCGAAATTACGGTTAATCATGGTGGTACAGGATGGGAAGAACTATCTTTTAATTTTTCCGATTCAGGAACATATCCGAAGCTTGTGATTTTTGTAGATGGCCCAGGCACAGCCTCAGGAACTTTTTACTTCGACAATTTAGAGCAAGTTGAAACAGATACTACTGGGGGAGCATGTACAGATACGCCTGTTGCAGCAACTGTATTCCCTGTAGATTTTGAAGCTTGTGAATCTTTTATAGACTCATTTGCAAACGATGGAAGTATTACGACAGAGCTTTCGGGCAACCCAGATAAAACAGGTGTAAATACCTCAGATAATGTTTTAAAAGTAGTTAAAGCTAACGGAACTAATAGATGGGCTGGGTTTCAAAACGCATTTCCTGAAAATTTTGATGCTACAAAAACACTTAAGGTGAAAGTATATTCGTCTAAAGCCAATGCTGTTATGAAATTTGAGGTAAATAGCAACCCCCAACCTGCTGGTTCTGGAAACCCTGGACCTCAATATGCGACTATAACAGATGCTAACACGTGGACTGAAGTAGAAGTAACATTTACAGGAATACCTGGTAATAATACAGGTCTTAATCAGCTAGTTATAAAACCAGATAATCCAGATGGTACAGACGGTACCTTAACAGATTCTGAAGAAACTTATTATTTTGATGATATTTTCTTTGGTGATGGTGGTGGTACATCTACAGAGCCAACAACGGCAGCACCAACACCAACTCAGGATGCAGCCAATGTGAAGTCAGTATTTAGTGATACATATACAGACATAGCGGGTACTAATCTAGATACCAACTGGCAAGGCGACCTTGTTTCAGAAACGGTGGCTATTCAAGGCAACGATGCCATAAAATATAGCAATGTGAAATTCATTGGGATGCAATTGGCTGGAGATACCGATTTCTCTGATATGGAATTTTTACATGTCGATATTTGGACACCTGATGCTACCGTGTTAGAAATAACTCCGATAAGCCCTCCAAACGAATTATTAGTGGACTTACCTAATTTAACACAAGGCGAATGGAAGAGTTATGACATTCCTGTAACTGATTTTACAGGGGTTGATTTTACCAAGATATTGCAGTTCAAAATTGATGCGCAAAAAGGTGTGAATCCTGCTGTAGTTTATATGGACAACCTATTTTTCTATAAATCAGGATCAACAGGTGGTGGCACAGAACCAACAATCGCAGCACCAACACCAACTCAGGATGCAGCCAATGTGAAGTCAGTATTTAGTGACACATATACCGATATAGCGGGTACTAATTTAGACACCAACTGGCAAGGCGATTTAGTTTCCGAAACAGTCGCTATTCAAGGTAACGATGCCATAAAATATAGCAATGTGAAATTCATTGGGATGCAATTGGCTGGAGATACCGATTTCTCTGATATGGAATTTTTACATGTCGATATTTGGACACCTGATGCTACCGTGTTAGAAATAACTCCGATAAGCCCTCCAAACGAATTATTAGTCGGCTTACCAAATTTAACACAAGGCGAATGGAAGAGTTATGATATTCCTGTAACTGATTTTACAGGGGTTGATTTTACCAAGATATTGCAATTCAAAATTGATGCACAAAAAGGTGTGAATCCAGCTGTGGTGTATATGGACAACCTGTTTTTCTATAAATCAGGACCTGCCCCTACAGAACCAACAATGGCAGCACCAACACCAACTCAGGATGCAGCCAATGTGAAGTCAATATTTAGTGATGCATATACAGACATAGCGGGTACTAATTTAGATACCAACTGGCAAGGTGACCTAGTTTCCGAAACAGTGGCTATTCAAGGCAACGATGCCATAAAATATAGCAATGTGAAATTCATTGGGATGCAATTGGCTGGAGATACCGATTTCTCTGATATGGAATTTTTACATGTCGATGTTTGGACACCTGATGCTACCGTGTTAGAAATAACGCCGATAAGCCCTCCAAACGAATTATTAGTGGACTTACCTAATTTAACACAAAGCGAATGGAAGAGTTATGACATTCCTGTAACTGATTTTACAGGGGTTGATTTTACTAAAATCTTGCAGTTCAAAATTGATGCGCAAAAAGGGGTAAATCCAGCTGTTGTTTTCATGGATAACCTGTATTTCTATAAATCGGGGTCAACAGGTGGTTCTAGTGGATGTTCTGGTTCGGCAATAGCTGCGACAGCATTCCCAGTAGATTTTGAAAGCTGTGAATCTTTCATTAGCACCTTTGGTAATGATGGAAGTATTACGACAGAGCTTTCAGCAAACCCTGCAAAAGGAAGAATAAACACTACAGATAATGTGTTGAAAGTAGTTAAAGCCAACGGAACGAATAGATGGGCTGGTTTCCAAAATCCTTTCCCTAGTAATTTTGATGCCACTAAAACATTTAAGTTCAAAGTGTATTCAACGAAAGCAAATGTTGTTATGAAGTTTGAAGTGAATAGCGACCCTCAACCTCCTGGTTCTGGAAACCCAGGGCCACAATATAGAACAATAACACAGGCTAATACCTGGACTGAGGTGGAAGTTGTATTTACGGGCATCCCTGGTAATAATACTGGACTTAATCAATTGGTTGTAAAACCAGATAACCCAGACGGTACAGACGGTACGCTTACAGATTCAGAAGAAACCTATTATTTTGACGATATAAGACTTGAATAAGGTTAATTCAAGAATAATAAATACAACATAATGTAGACAAAGAAAGGCTAGCACAAATGTGATCTACTAGCTAGCCTTTTTATTAAAATAAACTTTAAAAAAGTTAAATGAATAGTACAGTTTTTATAGACGAACCTAAAATTTCAAATCATATGAGTACTATAAAAGGGGACTTTGTGAGCTTTGAAAATGAAACCTATTATAAAATTTCTAGTAGCGATGCGATGCGCCCTTTCTTTATGAGCATAGTCAGCGATTCTAATCACTGGATGTTTATTTCAAGCAATGGAGGATTAACTGCCGGAAGAAAGAATGCAGAGTTTTCGCTATTTCCTTATTATACAGATGATAAAATAACCGAATCATCCGAAATTACAGGAAGTAAGGCTATTTTTCAGATACATAAAAACGGAAAGCTACACATTTGGGAACCATTTTCTATACGCCAGATGGGTATTTACAAGACCCAAACAAATCTGTATAAAAATATATATGGGAATAAAATTGTTTTTGAAGAGAATAACCTTGATTTAGGCTTAACATACAGATATCATTGGAACACTAGCAATGAATTTGGGTTTGTAAAAAAATCAACATTAATAAATAATTCTGATTTTAAAATTAATGTTAATGTTTTAGATGGGTTACAAAATATTTTACCCGCAAGCGTAACTGCTGATACGCAAAGCGGTAGAAGTAATTTAGTAGATGCCTATAAAAAGAGTGAATTGCAAACAGAAATTGGCTTAGGTATTTATGCATTAAGTGCGGTTATTGTAGATAAGGCAGAACCAAGCGAAGCCTTAAAAGCCAATATTGTATGGTCATCTGGGCTTAAAAACCCTACTCACTTATTGTCTTCACAACAATTAGACAATTTTAGGAAACATCAAGACATCCATCAGGAAGTTGATGTGAAAGCAGAGAAAGGCGCTTATTTTATATCAGCCGAAATAACATTAGAAGCAGAATCAGAAAAAAACTGGAGGTTTATAGCGAATGTTAATCAGTCAATTTCAGATATTGTTCAGGTTTCAAAAATCATTAAAAATGAAAAAGACCTCGCTGGTCTTATTCAAAAAGATATTGATGCCGGAACTAAAAACTTAATTCAGTTAGCTGGAGCCTCAGATGGGTTGCAATTAACCGCAGATCCTTTAATCAACACCAGGCATTTCTCAAACACACTATTTAATATCATGCGTGGCGGTATTTTTGATGATGGTTACACTATTGAAAAAGCCGATTTTATAAAATATATAGCCAAGGCTAATAAAGTGTTTTTCGATAAGAAGAATAGTCAGTTAAAAAACTTACCCGAAGCATTCACGCTTAATTATTTAAAAAATATTGCAGAACAAGATGTAGATGATGTTTTTAAGCGACTTAGTTTTGAATATTTACCATTAAAATTTAGTAGACGGCATGGTGACCCTAGTAGACCCTGGAATAAGTTTTCAATAAATACACATAGCGAAATTGATGGTTCTAAGATATTAGATTATGAAGGCAACTGGCGAGATATTTTTCAAAATTGGGAAGCACTTGCACATTCATACCCAGAATTTATAGAAAGTATGATTCATAAGTTTTTAAATGCAACAACATTTGAAGGCTATAACCCATATCGCGTCACAAAAGATGGCTTCGATTGGGAAGTTATTGAAGAGAACGACCCATGGTCTTATATTGGCTATTGGGGCGATCATCAGATCATTTACCTTCTAAAGTTTTTAGAATTTATAGAAGATCATTATCCTGGAAAACTTGAAGCTCAATTTGATCAGGATATTTTTGTTTATGCCAATGTTCCTTATAAAATAAAAAGTTATCAGGATACACTCATTAACCCAAAAGACACTATTGATTTTGACCACAAGTTAGACGCAAAAATTAATGAAGCAAAACAAAAATTAGGAGCAGATGGTGCATTGCTAAGAGATAAAAAAGACGCCATTTACAAAGTCAATTTAATTGAAAAGCTAATCACTACGGTATTAGCTAAAGTATCTAACTTTATTCCAGAAGGCGGTATTTGGTTAAACACGCAACGACCAGAATGGAATGATGCCAATAATGCCTTAGTGGGTAATGGTGTATCCATGGTAACCCTTTACTATTTATATCGTTTTCTAAATTTCTTCGAAAACATTATTGAAAAGTCCGAAACAAAACAAGTTGAACTATCTGAAGCATTAAAAATATGCTTTGATGAGGTGGTATCAACATTAGAAACGAATAAGCATACGCTTTCAGGAAACATATCAAACAAAGACAGAAAGACTATTCTCGATGGTTTAGGCCTAGCAGGGAGTAAGTATAGAAATACCATTTATAATGATGGATTTACAAGTAACAAATCCGTTGTAACCCAATCAGCACTTTTAGGTTTTATAACAACCACTAAAGCCTATCTACAACATACTATTGGTGCTAATAAGCGTAAGGATAATATGTTCCATGCCTATAACCTCATGACGGTTGAAAACGAGGAAGAAGTATCCATCTCGTATTTACCAGAAATGCTTGAGGGACAAGTAGCAGTTTTGAGCTCAGGTTATCTGTCTCCAAAAGAAGCTTTAAATGTATTAGATGGCTTAAAAAATAGTGCCCTCTTCAGAGAAGATCAATACAGTTATATTTTATACCCAGACAATGAACTACCTCGGTTTGATAAAAAAAATAACATCCCGTCTGAAAAAGTAGAACAATCAGATTTATTAAAGCAATTAATAAAAGATGGCAACAATCACATCGTCGAAAAAGATGTTTTAGGAGGGTATCATTTTAATGGTAATTTTAATAATGCCAATAGTTTAAAAGAAGCTTTAAAAAATTTATCTAAAAACGGTTACAAATCCCTTGTAGAAAAAGATACCGAGCTATTACTGACCATTTTTGAAGCCATTTTTGATCATAAATCATTCACTGGCCGTTCAGGAACATTTTTTGGCTACGAAGGTTTAGGGTCTATTTATTGGCACATGGTTTCCAAATTATTATTAGCCGTTCAGGAAAACTGTTTGTTAGCAATAAACACTAATAAAAATGAAAAACTCATTGGAAAACTTCTAGATCATTATTACGAAATAAATGCAGGCATAGGGGTACATAAATCACCCGAACTTTATGGAGCCTTTCCAACCGATCCTTACTCGCATACACCAGCCACCAAAGGTGCCCAACAGCCAGGAATGACAGGCCAGGTTAAAGAAGATATCCTAAGTAGAATTGGCGAATTAGGTGTTTTTGTAAAAAATGGCTGCATCACATTCAATCCATGTTTATTACGTAAAGAAGAATTTTTAAAAACGCCTAAAATTTTCAGCTATACGGATATTATAAAAGAGGAATGGGAAATGGTATTAGACCCAGATACACTTTGCTTTATGTACTGCCAGGTTCCAATTACCTATAAGCTTTCAGACAAAGATAGCCTACAAGTAGTTTTTAATAATAACAGACAATTGAGCTTTGATAATTTAAGCCTTGATTCACAAATTTCCGAGTCAATATTTCAAAGAAAAGGACAGGTAAATCAAATAAATGTATTGCTAAAAAGATAAAGGCAAACCGATGAAAACCAATTTAAAAAGACTCTTATTACTAACCATTTTAATTGCCACAACAGGATGTGCAAATAAGTCTAAAAAAGCAATAGAAAAAGTGACTGAAGAAAAACATATAACTGCAGCAGATATTTTAGGAAACCCAGAATATTTAGCCATTTCATATGGAGGTTACAGACAAATATCCCGAGATATTCAACCAACTATACCTCAGCTAAAAGAAGACATGAAAATTTTAGCGGCTATGGGAATTAAAATATTACGTACTTACAATGTACAACTGCAACAAGCCCCGAACATATTAAAAGCTATAAGAGAATTAAAAAGCGACGACCCAACTTTTGAAATGTACGTGATGCTAGGTGCCTGGATTGATTGTCAAAATGCATGGACAGACAAAGCACCCAATCACGACGTTGAAAGCGAAAACAATGTAGCCGAAATTGAAAGAGCAGTCGCTTTGGCTAAAGCATATCCAGATATTGTAAAGATCATTGCCGTAGGAAACGAAGCTATGGTAAATTGGGCAACAAGCTACTTTGTCCGCCCCAATGTCATTTTAAAATGGGTAACCCATCTGCAAGAATTAAAGAAATTAGGAGAGCTTCCAGAAGCTTTATGGGTAACCAGTTCTGATGATTTTTCCTCTTGGGGAGGTGGCGATACAAGTTATCATACTGAAGACTTGGAAAAACTAATCCAGGCAGTCGATTATATTTCCATGCATACCTACCCGATGCACAATACCCATTATAATCCTAAATTTTGGTTAGCTCCTGAGAGCGAATCTGGCCTTTCAGATCACGAAAAAATTGAATCGGCTATGCACCGTGCGCTTAATTTTTCCAAAGCACAATACGACAGTGTTTCAAACTATGTAAAAAGTTTGGGTGTAAACAAGCCCATTCATATTGGAGAAACAGGATGGGCAACCGTCTCAAATGGACACTATAGCAAAAACGGATCTAGGGCTACAGACGAATATAAGTCCGGTCGTTATCATGAATTGATGAGAGATTGGACCAACAAATCCAACATCTCCTGCTTCTATTTTGAAGCTTTTGATGAGCAATGGAAAGATGCCGCTCACAAATTAGGATCGGAAAACCACTTTGGACTCATCAATTTAAAAGGGCAAGCTAAATATGCCTTATGGGATATGGTTGATAAAGGCATATTCGATGGATTAACCAGAGATGGTAACCCAATAACAAAAACCTACAATGGAAACAAAGAAGCTTTAATGCAAGAGGTTTTAGTGCCTCCAACGCATGCGGAATTTAGTGTCACACATTAAAATCTATAATAAATGATTATGAAACCTTTAAAATATTATGTCTACGGTCTTTTATTTATGATGATGAGTTGTACGGAATCAGAAAACAAATTGCAAGCTGAAGTTTTTGAAACTTCGGCTAAAGGAAATCAACTGACCAAAATTAATGCGTTTCAAAAGTCAGATATTAAAGTGACTATACGCTTGAAACCAGACCAAACGTATCAAACCATTACAGGTTTTGGAGGTGCTTTTACAGAGTCTTCAGCCTATCTGCTAGACAAGTTAAGCAAGGAAAATCGTGACACTATTTTAAGAGCTTATTTTGCTAAAGAGGGTGCCAGATATTCGCTTACTAGGACACATATGAATTCCTGTGATTTTTCACTAACCAATTATTCTTATTCACCAGTAGAAGGCGATAAAAACTTAGAACATTTTACTATCGAAGAAGATATGGACGATCTAATCCCTATGATAAAAGATGCCTTGGCGATCTCTGAAGATGGGTTTAAAATATTTGCGTCTCCATGGTCTGCAGTGCCATGGATGAAAGATAATAACAGTTGGGTTGGTGGTAAGCTCCTTCCAGAATATTATGACACTTGGGCACTCTTCTTCTCTAAATATCTAGATGCCTATAAAACTGAAGGTATTGATATTTGGGGATTCACTGTTGAAAATGAACCGCACGGAAATGGCAATAATTGGGAGAGTATGCATTTTTCTCCCAAAGAAATGACTGATTTTGTTCAGTTTCACTTAGGTCCAAAATTAGAACATGACGGATATGGTGATAAAATCATTTTAGGGTACGATCAAAACCGAGCAGGACTGAAAGAATGGGTGGATGAAATGTACAGAGACGAAGCCTCCTCAAAATACTTTGATGGAACGGCCATACATTGGTATGAAAGTACTTATGACTATTTCCCGGAAGCCTTACAATATGCTCATAATAAAGCGCCTAACAAACTATTAATAGAAACTGAAGGTTGTGTGGATTCTGAAGTGCCTAAGTGGAAAGATGATGCCTGGTATTGGAACAAAGAAGCAACAGATTGGGGCTGGGATTGGGCCTCCGAAGCCGAAAAATATCTACACCCAAAGTATGCACCTGTAAACCGATATGTGAGAGACATTATCGGGTGTTTAAATAACTGGGTTGATGGATGGGTAGACTGGAATATGGTATTAGACAGGCAAGGAGGCCCTAACTGGTTTAAGAATTGGTGTGTAGCTCCTGTGATTGTTGACCCTGATGCCGATGAAGTTTACTTCACGCCTATTTATTACACCATGGCTCATTTTAGTAAATATATCAGACCCGGAGCAAAAGTTATCGGACTAGAAAACTCAGACAAAAAACTTATGGTCACAGCTGCTCAAAACCCAGATGGATCTATCATTGTTGTGGCTTTTAACGAAACCGAAATCCCTAAAAGCATTAACCTATCAATACATGGAAAAGTGAAAGACTTTGCAATAGACGCTAAAGCTATTCAAACTATTGTAATTTCTAATTAAATGAAGTTTAACTAACTAATAGCTAAAAGATATGTCAAATATAAAAACTGCAGCGAAAGATAGAGTCCCAATAGGGCAAAAAGCGGCCTTTGGAGCTGGTCATTTTGTCCTTAACTTATTGCCTGGGGCCTTAGGGTTCTTTATGTTCTTTTTACTTACCGCTTTTGGAATGGATCCGCTTTATGCAGGGATATTAGGAGCACTTCCTAGACTTTTTGACGCGCTTTCAGACCCTATAATGGGTTTCATTTCTGATAATACAAAGTCAAAATGGGGACGTAGAAGGCCTTACATCTTTATTGGTGCTATTTTAAGTGGGATATTATTTGCTTTATCATGGCAAATGTCACCAGAAAATTCCCAAATGTATAATTTCTGGTATTTTCTTACCCTATCCATACTCTTTTTAGCAGGTAATACGATGTATGCGACACCATTAGTAGGTCTAGGTTATGAAATGACATCAGATTATAATGAACGGACTAGACTCATGGCTTTTTCAAACACTATGGGTCAAATTGCTTGGATGATAGTGCCTTGGTTTTGGGTAATCATTGCCGATCCTCAAATATATGAATCTCAAGCTGTAGGAGTAAGACATTTATCCATAATTGTAGGTATTGCTTGTGTTGTTTTAGGCCTACTACCCGCTATTTTCTGTAGAGGTATTGATTCAGCAAATATGGAAAATAGAAAAGAAATTACGTTTAAAACACTGGCCTCAAACCTTAAAGATTTATGGGATGGTATTAAACAGGTTTCAAAAAACAAACCATTTATGAAGCTTTGTGGTGCAACATTCTTAGTCTTTAATGGCTTTCAAATGGTCGCGGCTTTTAGTGTCTATATCATTGTATTTTATATGTATAATGGAAGTTATGCAAATGCCGGTACATGGCCAGCCTGGTTCTCAACAATCACAGCAGTTATAACCGCTTTTATTGTGATTCCCATTATTTCTAAAATGGCAAACAAATGGGGGAAACGAAAAGCCTTTATTATATCAACAGTAATTTCAATAATTGGCTACATATTAAAATGGTGGGGATTTGATAATGGACTAAATGAAAATTTCAACAAAACAGAATTTGGTCAATCTCTAAATAGTGGCGTAGCTTCTTTATTTGAATCTTTAAATCCATTTTTAGAGAGTGTAGGCATGTCTTGGTTTAGTATTGATACAAGTCAAGGATCGCCATGGCTAATTTTTATGCCGATACCATTCATAGCCTTTGGTCTAGGAGGGTTGTTCACTTTAATGATGAGCATGACCGCAGATGTATGTGATTTAGACGAATTAGAAAACGGAATGCCTCGTAAAGAAGGAACATTCGGTGCTATTTATTGGTGGATGGTTAAAATTGGACAGTCCATCGCTTTGTTTTTAGGTGGCCTGGTTTTAAAATTAGTAGGCTTCATTTCAGATGCTGAAACGCAAAGTGCTGAAACCATGTATAGCCTAAGAATTGCAGATATAATAATACCTTCTTTAACTGCTGGGATAGCTATTTGGATTATGTATAAATATAGTCTAAATGAAAAAAGAGCCAGAGAGATTAAAGCAGAATTAGTAAGAAGGAGAGGAGAACTATAAATATTAAAATCAACAAACTATGTCGTACAGATCAGATAAAATTATGGCCCTATCTGGCCTTAACCTGGAAAATAAAACAATAAAAGGGTTGCAGAATACATTTAAGAGAGTTCTTAAAGGTGGGATGCATGGGTTGTGCTTTAGTCCTTACGAAGAAGGGCAGTCGCCTGGAGACCAAATAAGTGTTGAGCAAATTAGGCGACGTATGGAAATTATAAAACCCTACACTAAATGGATTCGGTCGTTTTCCTGCACAGACGGCAATGAATTGATTCCCATTATTGCTAAAGAGTATGGTATTAAAACTTTAGTGGGTGCATGGTTAGGTAATGATGCTGAAATAAATAAAAGAGAAATATCGGGTCTTATTAAACTGGCTAAGGAAGGCTATGTGGATATTGCAGCAGTTGGAAACGAAGTGATGTATAGAGGTGATTTAAAAGAAGATGAGCTTTTGGGTTTCATTTACCATGTAAAAAATAAAATTCCTGATACTCCTGTTGGATATGTTGATGCTTACTACGAATTTACACAACGACCAAAAATAACAGAAGCATGCGATGTCATTTTGGCTAATTGTTATCCTTACTGGGAAGGGTGTCATATAGAATATTCATTGATCTATATGAAGGATATGTTTAACCAAGCTGTAAAAGCAGCCAATGGTAAAAAGGTTATTATATCTGAAACTGGATGGCCTAGTCAGGGCGAGGGTTTAAATGGTGCTTTACCTTCATTTATAAACGCGATAACATACTTTATCAATACCCAACAATGGTCTAAACAAGACGATATTGATATTTTCTATTTTTCATCATTTGATGAATCGTGGAAAATAGGAGATGAGGGAGATGTTGGTGCATTTTGGGGGCTATGGGATAAATACGAAAAACCTAAATTCTATTCAACTCCTGTGCTTTTTAATAAAAACAAAACCTTCGTATAGGTATAAATTAAGAAATAGCAGTTTCATAAGTATTTAGTTTGTTTGATTCGCTAAGAAAGGGTGTGATTTTATTGTCACACCCTTTTGTTATTTGTGACTATCATACTTACATTAGTTACAAAATATTTCTTTACTTTGTGTAAACCTTCACTTAAGTTATGTTTGATGATATCTTAACCGCCATTCCTTTTGGAATAATACTAGCCTTTACAATTGGTCCCGTATTTTTTGTGCTTTTAGAAACAAGTGCCACAAAAGGTTTTAGAAGTGCTTTAATTTTCGACTTAGGGGTCGTTCTTGCCGATATTATTTTTATTGTTATCGCTTTTTATAGTACCAATAACTTAAGGGGTAAAATTAGTAACGATCCGAGTTTTTTAGTTTTTGGTGGTGTTTTATTAATTGTTTACGGTATCATTTCCTTCATAAAAACATCAAAATCTTTTAGGGCAATCGTTAAAGAATATCACAAAGTTGAAATTCAAAAAGACTACGGTAAACTTTTTATAAAAGGCTTCTTACTTAATTTTATAAATATTGGTGTTCTAATTGGTTGGCTAGGTTTTATGGTATTGGGAGATACATTAACCACATCGGAAAACGGCGATATTGTTTTTATTGTTACCATGATTGGATCTTATTTTGTTACGGATCTAATTAAAATCTTGGTGGCCAAAAGATTAAAAGCAAAATTAACACCACGGCTTATTTTTAAAACCAAAAAAGTAATCGCCATGGTTATTTTAGGTTTTGGAATTTTGTTATTTGTTCAGGGATTGTTTCCTGAAGCATATGAAAAAAATAAAGAAAAGTTAGAACAAATAAACCCCATAAAAGAAAAACTTCCGGAATAATCTGGAAGCTTTTTTGAGGTGTCTAGAAAATTAGAAAAACAAATCCAGATAGAAGGTTTTGCTTCTATTTAATGTGAGCTCGATATATTAAAACTTAACAATCAGTTGTTTAATTGTTTTAATAAAGAAACTATGTCATTCAGAACGCTATCAAAAACAAAATATATTTTGTTTGAAGATATAAAGCGAAGCTTGTGAGGAGGAATCCCATCTTTATGAGATTTCTCGAAAGTTTATCTTGAGTACTTCGACTACGCTCAGCATAAACTAAAGTCGAAAGGCTCATGCTTCGCTCTGTCGAAATGACAAACACTTGAAATTCATTGATTTAATATTATTTTTCATAAAAAAAATTAAATCGAAACTGACGTTATTTAATTAATTTTTCTAAAAACTTATCATAAAAAAACCCTCAAGAAAAACTTGAAGGTTTTTTGAGGCGTCGAGCGGATTCGAACCGCTGTAGAAGGTTTTGCAGACCTCTGCCTAGCCACTCGGCCACGACGCCATTTTTAATAGGATACAAAAGTAAAAAAAAATATAACTTTTCCTTACTTTAAATTACTTTTTACGCTTATCGGTCATTTTTATCGTTACCCTTTCAACATCGCCTCCAATAGGTGGGTTTAATTTACTCACCCAAACCGTTGCTTTTTTTACCAATTTATCTTCATTAAAAATTCTATCAAGTATACGCCTGGCTACAGTTTCAAGCAAATAAGAAGGAATTTCCATTTCTTCTTTAATAATTCGGTTTAAAAACACATAATCAACCGTATCAGATAACTTATCTGTCTTTGCTGAATTTTGTAAATCGGCTTTAACCTCCAGATCAACACGATAATCACTGCCTATTTTAGTTTCTTCTTTAAGACAACCATGATAGGCAAATACCCTAATATTTTCAACTTTTATAATACCCATTAATTTGTAAAGAAATCAAAAACGTTGCTTAATGCACTCGTTTTGGTTTTGTAAAATTCTGTATAAGTGCAACGCTCACATGTAACAGAAGTAAATTTCTGATTTTGTATATCAAAAATCTTAGAAAATGTTCCACCTGTCGCCCTCATTTGACCTATTTTATAGTTTTTGTTATGACATTTTGGACACTCATAATTTAAATTTTGCATGGGTTAAATATTTAAGAAGTTAATACTATACACCATATAAGTCTATGTAATTAAAAGTTTGTTACGCTTCTTAAATATATTATCCCAAATGTATTTCCAAATGTTCTTAGTATTGGGCTAAAATAACTCGAATTTCCGTAATTTTGGGGTTTATTTAGCTGAAATAAATTAGAAAAAATGTCTGAAGAAAGAAAACCACTCAATTTTATTGAGCAAATTATAGAAGAAGATTTATCTAATGGCGTATCAAAAGACGAGTTGCGTTTTAGATTTCCTCCAGAACCTAATGGTTACTTGCATATTGGTCACACAAAAGCCATTGGTATTAGTTTTGGTTTAGGTGAAAAATATAACGCACCAGTTAATCTTCGTTTTGATGATACAAACCCAGCAAAAGAAGAGCAGGAATATGTAGATGCTATTAAAAAAGATGTTGCTTGGTTAGGTTACAAATGGGATAAAGAATTATTTTCTTCAGATTACTTTCAACAACTTTACGATTGGGCCATTGTTCTTATAAAAGAAGGAAAAGCCTATATAGATTCACAATCTAGTGAAGCTATGGCAGAACAAAAAGGAACGCCAACTCAACCAGGGGTTGATGGTCCTTTTAGAAATAGGAGTATTGCTGAAAATTTAGATTTATTTGAACGCATGAAAAACGGTGAATTTGAAGAAGGTTCACATATCCTTCGGGCTAAAATAGATATGCAGCACCCTAACATGCTCATGCGTGATCCGATTATGTATCGTATTTTAAAAAAACATCATCATAGAACAGCAAACGATTGGTGTATTTACCCTATGTATGATTGGACTCATGGAGAAAGTGATTATATAGAACAAATATCACATTCGCTATGTTCTTTGGAGTTTAAGCCTCACAGAGAGCTTTACGATTGGTTTTTAGACCAAGTTGTAGACACATCGCTTATAAGACCTAAGCAACGTGAATTTGCACGTTTAAACTTAAGTTACACGATTATGAGCAAGCGTAAGCTGCTCCAATTAGTTAATGATGGTGTTGTAAGTGGATGGGACGACCCACGTATGCCTACTATTTCTGGTTTACGTCGTCGCGGTTATACTCCATATGCTATTAGAAAATTTGTAGAAACTGTTGGTGTTGCAAAACGAGATAATGTTATTGATGTGTCTCTTTTAGAATTTTGTATTCGTGAAGATTTGAATAAAATAGCGCCGCGAGTGATGGCTGTTCTAGATCCCGTAAAGTTAGTAATTACTAACTATCCTGAAGGTAAAGAAGAATGGTTAGAGGCTGAAAATAATCAAGAAGATGATAGTGCGGGGTTTAGAAAAGTACCTTTCTCTCGCGAGCTATATATTGAAAAAGATGATTTTAAAGAAGCAGCTGGTAATAAATTTTTTAGACTGAAATTAGGAGGTGAGGTCCGTCTTAAAAACGCCTACATCATTAAAGCTGAAAGTGTTAAAAAAGATGTCGATGGAAATATTATTGAAATACACTGTACCTATTCCGAAGACACTTCTAGAAAAGTAAAAGGAACATTACATTGGGTATCCATTAAACATGCTATAAAAGTTGAGGTTAGAGAATACGATCGTTTATTTATGGACGAAGCTCCAGATAATCATCAAGACAAAGACTTTATGGATTTTATAAATCCAAACTCCTTAAAAGTTATTCCAGCTTTTGCTGAACCAAGTTTAAAAGAAGCTAAAATAGGCGATAGGTTTCAATTTCAACGTTTGGGGTATTTTAATGTGGATAACGATACTACCTCAGAAAGAATTATATTTAACAAAACTGTTGGATTACGTGACTCTTGGGCTAAACAAACCCGTGCTGAGCATAGTCGAAGCAAACCGACTCAAAATAGTTCGAATCAAAAACAACAAAACAACAAATCGCAACAACCAAAACGAAAAGCGATTGATGTTATTCAACAGTTAGGAAAAAAGTACACAAACTTACCAGAAATAAAACAGCAAAAAATAAAAGCTGAGATTCAGGAACTTGCTAAAAATGTGACTTACGAAGAGCTAGAACCTTTGTTTAATACCGCAGCTAAAAAGGTGGGTACTAGAATTGCAGTAGTACTTACTTTGGGTGTATTATTAGAAAACGGACAAGGCAAAAACGGTATTATAAATGATTTTATTACTAAAGCTCTAGAAGATAAAAACGAGTTGTTAGTAACTGAGGCTGAGCGTATTCAAAACATAATCTAAAATTCCTAAATCAGGAAAAAATAATAGCCGTATTATATTTTTACATATATTTATATTCTAACTATAACTAATTTATTATGGAATTCTTAAACTTTCCAGCAATTATCGTTGCTGCAGTTTCGGCATTAGTTGTCGGATTTATTTGGTATAACCCAAAAGTATTTGGAAATGCTTGGATGAAAGCAGCAGGCATGACAGATGAGCAAGTAAAGGGTGGAAATATGGCTAAGATTTTTGGCTTAGCACTCTTATTCGCTTTCTTATTAGCTACAGCACTTCCTGGCATTGTGATTCATCAAATGGGTGTTTTTAGTTTAATTGGTGGCGATCCTTCTGTTGCGTTACCATCTTATGATGCTATAATGAATGATTATGGTGATGCTTTTAGAACGTTTAAACATGGCGCTTTACATGGTGTTTTTACCGGTATTTTTATTGCACTTCCTATTATAGGCACGAATGCTTTATTTGAGCGTAAAAGCGCCAAATATATTTTTATTAATAGCGGTTATTGGATTGTAACCTTAGGTGTTATGGGAGCAATTATATGTGGATGGAAATAATCATTTTGTAAAGTTTTAACATATTTAAAGACTGAAAATTGTAGTTTTCAGTCTTTTTTATTTTTCCCTATTGAATATAACATCTCACATTTATTATTCTGCTAACAACCTTCCAGAAGGTTGGGATGCATTTGTAAAGCATGATATCTTTTTACAAATAAGTTATTTAAAAGCTTTAGAAGAAGCGTCTCCAGATAATATTCAACTTTTTTATGTTGGTGTTTTTAATGATGGGCTATTAGTTGGTGTTGCTATTATTCAACGCGTACAACTATATCTAAAAGACATGTTTAGAAAAGCAGAAGTGTCTTGTTTAAAAGAGTTTTTTCAAAATATCATTTCAAAAATTCTTAAAGGGAATATATTAGTTGTTGGAAACTTAACCCATACAGGGCAGCACGCTTTGTTTTTTGATGAAAACAAGATTACACAATCAGATTTTTTCAATGTTATTTTTGAAGGATTAGATATGCTAAGAACAAAAATAAGAGAGACTCAAGGAAAAAAAATAAGAGCACTGATGCTTAAGGATTTTTTTCTTGAAGATCCTATTCATAAAGATAAAACTACTTTTAATGCTCATAAATTGCACGATGTGTTTGTGCAACCCAATATGATTATGCCTACACGTTCTAATTGGGTAAAAATTGAAGATTATAAAGCAGATTTAAATAAAAAATATAGAGATCGATATAAACGTGCAAAAAAGAAATTAGGTGCTATAAAATGCATTGAACTTGATCTGGAATCTATTAAAACCAATTCAAAAAAACTTCACAGTTTATATTTAAACGTTTCCAACAATGCCAAGTTTAACACATTTATTTTACCAGAAAAGCATTTCTATATTTTAAAACAAAATTTAAATGAACACTTTAAAGTGTTTGGCTATTATCTGGATGATAAATTGGTAGGGTTTTATACATTAATTTTAAATGATAAAAATTTAGAAACCTATTTTCTAGGTTATGATAAAGGGCTCCAATATACTAATCAATTGTATTTAAACATGCTTTATAATATGGTGGAATTTGGGATTGAAAATAAATTTTCATCTGTCGTATATGCCAGAACTGCGATGGAAATTAAAAGCTCTGTAGGAGCAAGGCCCAAAGCTATGCTGGTATATTTAAAACATACCAATAGATTTATGAATACAATCTTGAAAGGTATATTTGGACTCATGAACCCTACTAAAGATTGGGAAGAACGGCATCCTTTTAAAAACTAAATTGGATTGCTTTTGTTTGGATGCGTTTATTTTTTCGACCTAAACCATATAAAAACAAATATTATGAAAACACTAACGTTGATTTTATTAGTCTTACCGTTCTGCATTTTTTCGCAGAATATGGATAACGAAAAGCTTGATACAATTTACACGACGGTTAGTGATTCCATTCAAGGAAACCCAGGAGCATGGCAATTTTTTGTTAAAGAAATTCCTCTTATGTGTATTACAGATACAAATCATAATAGAATGCGCATTATATCTCCAATTGCAGATTCTAATAGTTTGAGTGATGAACTTATTAAGGCAGCTTTAGTTGCAAATTTCCATACGGCTTTGGACGTTAAATATGCTGTTTCAGATGGTGTTTTATGGTCTGTATTTATTCATCCATTAAAGGAGTTATCTGAAAATCAAGTAAAAGATGCTGTTAGTCAAGTATATTATGCACATATTAATTTTGGGACAACATTTGCGAGTACTGCTTTAACATTTCCAGGTAGGATAAATAGTAGAGATGACGATGTTGAAAAAAAGAAAGAGCAACCTAAATTTAAAAAATTATAAACCTGAAAAAGTAAGAATGCTTCTAAAAAGTATATATTTTGTCATTCAGAGCATAGCGAAGAATCTCACTGTTTTACTTCAAATGAAGATTGAATTAAAAAAAGAGCTTTCTGGTTTCAGGCTTTCATCCATTTTTATTTCTTGATAATAGTATTTATAAGATTCTTCAGTCGTTCCTCCTTCTGAATGACAAAATATATACTTTTTAAACAGCCTCCTTTACCTCATATTTCTTCGGTAGTCATTTCGTCCTCGGGAACCTTCAGGCTTGTTTTAAAATTAGGAAATACTAAATCCATCATAGCTTCATTTTTTAATTGTTTGGCTTCCATGAAATACCAAAATTTTGCTTCACTATTATAAATTCCAAACAAGTAACTTTTAGATTTTATTCGTTTATCACTTACAATCATCTGATTAAAACCTTCGACATAACAGCGATATTGATCATCTTCAAAAACAACATCTGAAACTCCTAAAATTTCGGCTTTTTCAAAAACAAAACCGTCTTCTTTCATAGAATCAAACGTCGATTTTAACAAATCAATGGCCTTTTCTTTTCCCCCCATAAGTTCCAAAATACTTGGATAAGTATAGTCTAAAAGTTTATCAAAATCCATTTTGAGGGTTGCCTGAGATGCTATTTTAGCGTCTCTTAGTGCTGATGCTTTTAATTCTTCGGTAGATTGTGCAAAAGAAATGCTACCACAAAAAAGTAGTAGCATTAAAGCAGTTGAAATTGTTTTATTCATCTTTATCCTCGTCTTTTTTAGCGTTCTTCATTGCTTCACCAATTTGATTACTAGCCGTAAAACTAGCAACCATATCATTCAACATTTGGCTTCCTGCCTGTGGTGAATTAGGTAATAAAATTAAGTTACTATTGGTTTCTTGCCCTATAGCCTGTAGCGTATCATAATGTTGCGTTACTACTATAAGTGCAGATGCTTCTTGCGAGTTAATGCCAACTTTGTTAAGCACTTCAACAGACTCTTCTAAACCTCGAGCAATTTCACGACGTTGATCTGCGATACCTTGACCTTGCAAACGCTTGCTTTCTGCTTCTGCTTTTGCTTTTTCAACAATTAAGATACGAGCGGCATCACCTTCATATTGTGCAGCAGTTTTTTCTCTATCAGCAGCATTAATTCTATTCATAGCCTCTTTTACCTGAGCATCTGGATCAATATCGGTTACTAATGTTTTAATAATATCATAACCATAATCTTGCATAGCATCATTTAATTCAGATTTTACAGCGATCGCAATATCATCCTTTTTTAAGAAAACATCATCTAAAATCATCTTAGGTACTTCTGCACGTACTACATCAAACACATAACTCGTAATTTGATCATGTGGATAATCCAATTTATAAAAAGCGTCTTCAACCTTAATTTTGATTACTTTATATTGTACAGACACTTTTAGACGCACAAATACATCATCTTTTGTTTTTGTTTCTACAATAACATCTAATTGTTGAATTTTTAAACTCAATCTGCCAGCAATTCTATCAACTAATGGAATTTTTAACTGTAAACCTGATTGACGAATGCTTTGAAATCTACCGAAACGTTCTATGATAGCTGCGGTTTGTTGTTTTACAATAAAGAATGACGAGATTAATATTATTAATCCGAATACAATAATGGGAATAATGAGATAATTCATGGTATTTATATAAAAATGTTAGAAAATAACGAGTTACTAATTTAAGTTATATTTGCACACTTATCCCTATAAATAGTTATGAAAAAACAACTTCTCTTATTAGTAGTCATAGCAACCTGTTTTGTTACAACAAATTTTGCTCAAAAAGGAAATTATCGAATCTCTAATGGCTTTGGTATTAATGGTGGTATTACCAAGTTTGATATCACTACCAACAACTTTGTTACCAAACAAGGAGATGGTTTTTTAGGTGGTTTATCAGCTATGGTTGATATTCCTCACATATGGTATAATATAAGCTATGGTATGCAACTATCTGAAAGTACTATTGAAATTTTAGGACGACCTGATATAGCTAGTACAGAAGATTCTTTTATTGAATATAAAATGTTTGCTGCCCAATTGGTGTTTTTGGGTCATATAAAAGTAATTCCTAAGTATTTCACTATAGATTTAGGTCCTATGCTACAATATAACAGTAAATTAGAGTTTAAAAATAAAGACCAAAAAGGTTATTATATAAATAACTACACAAATTTATCTGCTGAGGATATTACTAATATTTCTCAATTTAATTTAAATGGTGCCATAGGTGCTTCTGTAGGTATAAAAAATGTAAAACTTAAAGCGCAATACCTTTATGGTTTTACAAATATTCTGAATAAACTTGAAGACCAGGACCTGGATGCTACAGGTGGTAATGCCCGTTTTAAAGGGAATCAAACCATGTTGATTTTTGGTGTGATTGTTTCTTTTTAACATTTTGTCAATCTTGTCATCTAATGTTTTTACCTGCTCTTGAGTTTAGGATATGTTTTTAGATTTTACAACGGTTTCTTTTTTATAAGCATCAAAATGAGTGCTATCATAAAAAAGTAGCGCTCATTATAGTAAAGTACTAAATTTTCTTTATAATTTAACGTGAGATCGATATATTAAAACCTAACAATCAGTTGTTTAACTGTTTTAATAAAGAAACTATGTCATTCAGAGCGCAGCGAAGAATCTCTAACTTTAAATAGCAACCATTAAGAAATAACCATTGGGCTAAAGCACGAAATTAAAGTATTCCATAATTAAAAGAAATATAATTTTTTGACCAATAGGAAACAATGATGTCATTCAGAATGATGAACAACCGAAGCGTCTAAAATTACTTTGCCTTGTTAGGCATAACAATAATTAGGTAAGAGATTCTTCGCGTTGCTCTGAATGACAGTAAAGTATCAAAAAAACTTCGAGAGGCTAAATCGTAAAAAGCTGTCTTCTTGAAAATTAGATAGTATAAATTCGTTGGCATCTATAGAACTAAAAATTCTGGCTTCAATTTCTGCTGTCCAACTGCTTCCAAAACGTCTGGAAGCTTCAATACTAAATATTTTACTGCTCGATTCTAAATCTGAAATCCCACCAATTAAAATCGACGTATCCTGAGTATCGTTAAAAGCGATTCTACTTCCAAAAAACATATCGTTTTGTAATGCATTTAAAGCCAATTCATCACGCTCATCGTAAAGGTATTCTCCTAGTAAACCAATGTCTAATCCATTACCATCAATATTGCTAAAGGTAAACTCCAAGCCCACAACCATGGCAAAAAAATCTTGTGCTTTAGCTGTTCTGTAAATAGACTCAAATTTCCATAGAAATGCATTGTGGGTAATCTGTAAATCGAGCCCTGTTTGATTGATTACTGGGTAAAATGCGTTGATGTTCCCTTGTTGATCAAACGTAAATAGGGGTTCTCTTCCGTTTCCATAAAAATGCGTCAGTCCAACATCAAAAGCTCCAAAATAGTGTTTCCATCTAAAGGCTAGATCTTGACGCCATTCCTCGGCACCGCTTTCATATTGAAGATCGTCTTTATCTATAAATACAGGAAACCTTAAGCGTCCTTTTGCTCCCGAGAATGTTCGTTTTCTGTGATAGGGCAAATAAAAGAAATCAAAACTACCCAGTTTATTAGTTGTATAAGTAAACTGTACCATGGGTTGTCCTAATTTGTCTTCACCATCAAAAGACTCCACGGCATCTGTTTGGTTTATAATGTCTACCAAATGATTGCTCTCGGCGACGCCCCAATATATTTTTTTAAGCCCTATGCTTAATTCCCAGCTTTTTTTTGCTTTTTGATAATATAGCTCTCTTATATCCCAATGGGTTCGTTCATCGTCCACATCTAATCTAAAAAATCCTGTAACATTAAATTGTTCATAGCCTTTGTTCCAATCTACTGAATACTCTGGTGTAAAGGCTATGGAAGGAAAGTGTTGTTTTTGATTACTAAATGTGGCATCATTATAAAAATATCGGTATTCAGCTTCAACTTCTAACTCGAAGTCCTGATTCGTTTTCTTTTCTTTATTTTGAGCATGAATAGTGCTCAAAAAAAGAATGAAAATAATGCTATTTAATATTATTTTTTGGTTCATTGTGTTTCATTAAAAAAGCAACACCAAAAGGCTATCATTAATCCAGGCTATTAATCAAATCAATCAAAAACTTAGACAATTAGGATAACTCCAGCCTATGGCATTGCTTTACTCGAGTTAGTCTAACGTTAAGATCTTTTTAATGCAACTTGAGTAAAATCTTCTTCAGATAGATTTGCATCAAAATTATAGTCGCTAAAATTTAATATGGTTTCTTTATTACTCTGATGATTTTTCATAATAAAGGTACTGGCTCTCCAAAATTTGTTTTTGTATAGTTTATAATTACTATAAACCAATGTTTTTAATAACGCATTTTTTCTATCGTAAAACTCTACTTTTTCAAAACGATAGCCTTTATCTTTATTATATGTGACTAAACGTCTTGTGTATCCAGACTTAGGGTCTACAGGGTCTTGTTCTACAACCAGAAGACTTCCTTTTTCTTCAATAAACTTGTAAGTGTATTTTTCAACTTCTTGAGACGATAAATCTTCGTATGCAAATTCACTTCCTACAAAAGGTCCAGATTTATTGTTAGATGAAATTCTTTTTACACGCTTTATTGAAGGTAAGTACAACCATTGATCGTCTGAACCAACCTTGTGTGTAAATGTTAATGTTGAAGTGCCTTTAACATCTTTAGGGCTATTAAAAACTATTAAAGATTTGTCTCCATCTTCGGTAAGCTCCAATGTTTTTGTTGTTAGTGATCGTTCACTGGTTTGACCATTTTTATTTTTAAGGGTCATTTTTAAATTCACTGTAGAACTATTAAATCCTAGATCTGCTTGTTCTGCTGCCTTAGCAATTTGTAATCCATGCTCTTCTGGTGTTTGTGCTTGTATTCCTAAAGTGATTAATACGGTTAGTATCAAAATTATTTTTTTCATTTTTTTATGTTTAATATTATTAATTTATTTATCGAAAGCTATTTGTCCTACTTTTACCTTTTCAACAGCTTCTTCTTTTCTACTTGTAAGAATCAATAATGATGGTAGTAATATAAAGTCTATTATGAGTGCTGCTAAAATGATGATAACTGTTATTCTAGCCATATAACTATTTAAAGCGAATGACGATGTAGAGAGTACTGCAAAACCAGCCAATAACACAATGGTTGTTGTTACAAGTGCTTTACCTACTGTTTCAAAAGCGTATACTACAGCTTGTTTGGCATCGTAACCTAACTCCCGTCTGGCTCTTAAAAACTTACTCATAAAGTGTACGGTATCGTCAACAATAATTCCTAGTGTCATCCCAAAAACAATGACCATTCCTGTATTTATTTGGGCTTTATATAGCGTCCAAATACCAAAGCCTACTAAAACTGGTGTAACGTTTGGAATGATACTTAAGAGCCCTAGTTTGAAATTTTTTAAGGCCAACATAAGCACTAAGGAAATTAATATGAGTGCAATAATATTTCCTTTAAACATACTGTCTGCTTGTCTGAAACCTAGTTTAGAAAACATTAAGGTTGGGCTTACGCCCATGGCATGCATGGGCTTTGGCGTATTATTTCGCAACCAATCTTCTCCTTTTTTAGAAAAAGCGATCATATCGGCACTCTTAATATTATCGACAGTCACTGTGACTCTGGTTTCAGATTTATCTACATTAATTTGATTGTTTAGATCTAATCCGAATGGTAAAGACAGTTCGTAAAGCAATAGGTATTGAGCTGCTTCATCTCTATTATCTGGAATACGATAAAAACTTTCGTCGTCCCCGTGCATGGATCTGTTTACGCGTCGGGCTACTTCACTAAACGCATTAACGTGTATGACTTCTGGTTGATCATTTAGCCAATCTTCAAACGCATTCAAATGCTTCAGGTATTCTGGATTGTTTATACCGCCGCTTTCTCCACTTCCTATAGAGTATTCAATGTTATAAATACCTGTTAGGTTATCTCTTATATAATCGGTATCTGTTCTAAATTGAACTGTTTCATCAAAATAATTTATAAATTCATCATTAAACGTATTTTTAGTAGCGAGATAGGTAAGTCCTCCTATAACTAAAAAGGAGATAATTGTTAATCTTACGGGCTGTTTTACAACATAATTGCCAAGGCTTGTATACCAGTTTTTAGGTTCTTTTACTGCTTCTTTTTTAACTTTAGATTTAACAGGGAAAATGGCCATTAATGCTGGTAACACTGTCGTTGAATAAAGGAACGCCATGACCATACCAAAAGCTGTGATGTTTCCTAAATCCCAAAACGGAGGGACATCGCCAAAATTCATAGTTAAAAACCCTATTACCGTTGTTAAACTTGTAATAAAAACGGGCATGAAATTTAATCGCATAGACTCCTTTAAGGCGTCTACTTTATTAAGTCCATCTTTACGCATTTTTTGAAGCATGGTAACCAGTATGTGAATACTGTCTGCAACGGCTAACGTAAGAATCATGGTTGGAAATACTGCTGAAGGCGGCGTCATTTTAATATCCATTAAACCAACAAAGCCCATGGCACTCATTATAGAAAACATGACTACGACCAAAGTGGCTAAAGTGCTCCAAATATTTCTGGTTAAAATAAAGGTTGTTATTATGACTATAAATAACATAATCATGGTTAGGCCCATATCATTCATTGATGATTCAAAGAAAGCCGTATTCATTGGTATTAAACCCGAAGTGTGCACTTGGAAATTTGGGTGTTTCTCCTTAAAATCAGAAATCATATTTCTAATAAAAGGGGTGACCTCACCTGGGATCTCATTAATATCTTCTCCTGGAAGTCTAACGGTTATATTTACTGCTGCTACACTCCCTGCTTGATTAATAAGTCTGTTAACAAGTAATGGTTCTTTTAAAGCTTTTTCTTTAATCTCTAAAATCTCGGCTTCGGTCTTTAAAGACGATTCGTAAGACAGGTCATCTACATATAGATCATCGCCAACGGCACTTGTATGCTGGAAATTAGTTACTGCATCTACTCTCGACGAATATGGGGTATTCCATGATTCTGCGGTTAGCGCTTCTATAGCGGTAAGATTCTCTTTAGTAAATATATTACCATTAGATGGAGAGAGTACGATAACAACATTATCGTCTTTGGTATACTTTTCCTGTAAAGCGTCAAAAGCTTCTAGTTCCGGATTCGATTTACTAAAGAAAACATGGTAGTCTCCATCAAACTCCATATTACCTTGAGACCCTAATCCTAAGGCTAATATTAATGTAGCTAATAATACGGGCCATTTAAATTTTATTACGAAGTTGGCCCAATTCCTGGTAAAAACATTGATGGCACTTTTTGCCTTTTTGATTGTATTCATATAGTGATTTTAAAAAAGTTGACCAGTCAATTATAAATTGAGATGATCGGTGGTTAATAATTAATTCTTTTATATTAAAGACGATTTATATATCTATAAGAGGGACAAATAGTTGATATTTTAATAGTTGACCAGTCGACTATTTATATTTTTAAAAAATTATTTTAATAGTATCTCTTTAACCATAGTCATAAAATTGTCAATAGGTACAGCACTTTTCATTTCTTTCATACTAATCATAGATCCTTTTCCGGCATCCTCAATAAAAGCTGCAATAACCTCAGCTTTCATAGTGTTTTTAATTTTTCCTAAATCTTGAGCTTCTTGAATTACACTTGTTATTAATAATAATATGGTTTGCTCCTTTACCAGAATAGCGGTTCTTATCTTTTCATTATGCTCTGCCATTTCACTAGCAAGGTTGCAAGCCATACAACCCAATTTACACTCCATTTCACCTTTTAAAAGACTCGCTCTAAATTCATAAAAATCTAAAAGACGTTTCATTGGATCTATAGATGTGTCTTCTAAAATTGCTCTTGCAGGAGCAAAATGTCCATTAAAATACTTTTCTATAGCTTTAACTGCAAAATCTTCTTTAGATTCGAAATAAAAATAAAAAGATCCTTTTGGTACATCGGCTGCCTTTACTATATCATTCACACTTGTACCATTATACCCTTTGCTCCACATAATCTCTATTCCCTTTTCTAAAAGGAAATCTGCTTTGGCATCATGTTTAATGGTTTTCGGCATATAAATAAAATTGGATACAAAAATATGACCACTCGTCTAGTAAGTCCAAATTTTAAATGTTAAATTTTCTATAAACTCAAAAAAGGTTGTCTGTTTAGGACAACCTTTCGTACTATTAATTAAATCAAAAACTACTTATTTAACTGTAAGTGTGTATTGTGGGGTTGGATTTAATGGACAGAAATAAACATACTCTCCTTTTGTTAACTTGGTAACATTCGTTTTTTCAACCTTACCGTCTTTAACAACTGTTGTTACATATGCTGTTTTAATATGGTTTTCCGGTTTACTGGCATCTTTACCTTTAGGTACTAATACTAAACCGACCTCTTTTGCTGCATGATTATTTGATACTGCAAATACATAAGACCCTTCACTTAATGTTAAAGCTTTTTGAGTAAATTCTCCTTTAGTTTGCTCTAAGGATACTGTCTTTACATTATTCATGGTGTCTTGAGCATTCGTGTTCATTGTAAATGTTAATGCAATTACTAAAATTGAAATGATTTTTTTCATGATATTTAAAAATTTATTAGTGTGATTATTTATTAATTATTCTTGTTATCCCGCTACTGCTTCTAATGGTTGTGCCACTGGAAAATCTACAGGTACTTGTGTTGTTTGGTGAACGTAATTAGAAATTGTTTTATCTCCTACTAAAGAAATAGTATCTATTAAGTTACCTTTTGTATATCCTGCGTTAAAGAAATTTTCTAAAACAGCTTCTTCTGTCTTCCCTCTGTTTTCTGTAATGTTTTTAGCTAAATGTGCTAAAGCGTTTAATTTGGAATCGAATGACGCATAACCAGCTCTTAATTCTAAGATTTGTTCGTCGGTAAAACCATTCATTTTCCCTATAGCAGTGTGAGCTGATAAACAGTAAACACATGCGTTAACTTCACTTACGGCTAGGTTAACAACTTCTTTTTCTTTTGCTGATAATGATGTTTTTGCATTTGAAAAATTTAAGTAGTTTTCTAATGCTGTATCACTATGTGCGTAAGTTGCATATAAGTTTGGTACAAAACCTAAAGCTTTGTTTAAATTATCGAAAATAGCTTGGTTATTTTCGCTTACGTCTTCTCTTTTTGGTACATTAAATGTGCTCATAATTTTAATTTTTTAATATCTATTATTTTGAAATTTTGTTATTTGTAATTCTGGTACAAAGATGCAATCAAATAAAAGGCTATACCATGTAAGTTCTTCCTTAATGATTGTCAATTTTTCCCTTTCCTATTTTGAAGAGAAAATATTAGCATCTATATGAGGTCGCTCTGCATCGCAATAGAAATCGTGAATATGTTTTTGTTCACAGTGTGTTTTAGGGCTTATTATATGAAGCACTTTTTTTCTATTATTACTGAATATTTCAATTAAATTGAAAATGGATATGTGTTTTAAGTTCATAACTTTAACTGTTTAAATTATACGCTACAAAGATGCCTTATAACAAGGTGTTATAAAATAAACGTATTTCCCTAAAGCTTGTCAATTTTTCCTAAGAAGCAGATTTGAGCTGTTTTTTAAACTCTGAAGGGGATAAAGCGGTGTGTTTTTTAAATAATCTACTTAAATGTGAAGCGTCTTCAAAACCAATTTCAAAAGCAATTTCTTTGGCTGTCTTATCCGTGTAAACCAGTAAACGTTTTGATTCAAGAATAAGGCGTTCATGAATTATTTTTAGCGGACTGGTGTCTAATTTGGCAAATGTATTTGATAGGGTTTTTGGGGATTTAAAGAGTTTATCTGCATAAAAACTTACACTATGCTCTTGCCTAAAATGAGATTCTAATAAAACATTGAAACTTCTTAATAATTCTATTTTTGAATCTTTAGAGGGTGGTATTGTTCCTGTATCATTCTTAGCTTTAAGTATACGTGTGCTTTTAATAATAAATCTAGCCATAAGCATACGCAACATTTCTGCCTGAATATTATCTTTAGTTTCTAACTCATCAACAAACACCTCATGAAGTACGTCAAACTTATTCTGCTCTTTTTCATTTAGATGAATAAGAGGCATATGTTCGTTTCCAAAAAACAATAACCCTGCACAACCAACTTCTTGATCATGATCTTTAATACAATAAAACTCTCTGTTAAATTGATATACAACCAAATCTTTGCCTTCAATAAATTGTAAATATTGAATAGTAGTTAATGCTAATATACTATGAGGTTTTATAGTATGAGGAATACTATCCACAACAATTTTTGCATTAGAATTATTGGTTCTAATAAACATAAATAACCCTGCTTGCTTAGTTTGTTTGTATGGTTTTAAAAGAGACTCATCTCCCACATTTAAAACGGCATTGGTAGAGAATTCTGTAAATGTTTTTAGCATTTCTACTTAGTCTTTTGTTTTTGAATAACATTACAATACTCTTAATAATTTTAAAAACGCACAAAAAGACTACAAAATACTAACATGTAAATATTGATATATAACAAAAATTAGACATTAACATTACTTATGTAATTTTAATTGAATACGCTTTCGCGGAATATCAACCTCTAACACTTTTACTATAATTTGCTGATGTAAACTTACGTGCTCATTAACATCTTTTACAAAGGAATCTGATAGATTAGAGACATGAATCAATCCACTTTCTTTTATACCTACATCTACGAAACAGCCAAAATTGGTAATATTGTTGACAATTCCAGGTAGTAATTGCCCTTCTCTTAAATCTGAAATCGTTTTTATATTCTGATTAAAGGTGAATACTTTTGCTTGTTCTCGAATATCTAACCCAGGTTTTTCGAGTTCTTTAACAATATCTTGTAGTGTTAATAACCCAACAGATTCTGTACAATATTGTTTTAAATCTATTTTTTTAAGAAGCTCTGCATTACCAATAAGGTCTTGAATACTTTTTCCTAAATCTTTAGCCATTTTGGTAACCACAGCATAACTTTCTGGATGCACCGCAGAATCGTCTAACGGATTTTTAGCCTCTTTAATTCTTAAAAAAGCAGCCCCTTGCTCAAAAGCTTTACCTCCTAAACGTGGGACTTTTTTAATATCGTTTCTTGATGTAAATACGCCATTTTCATTACGGAAATTAAAAATATTCTCTGCTAATTTCGGACCAATACCAGACACATAGCTTAATAAACTTTTACTTGCTGTATTGATATTTACTCCAACAGAGTTTACACAATGTTCTACAACAGTGTCTAACGATTTTTGAAGTTTTCCCTGATCTACATCATGCTGATATTGCCCAACGCCAATTGACTTTGCATCAATTTTAACCAATTCTGCTAAGGGATCTTGTAAACGACGTCCAATAGACACAGAACCTCTTACCGTAACATCGTAATCCGGAAATTCTTCGCGTGCAATTTTTGATGCCGAATAAATACTAGCACCCGCCTCGCTTACTACAAAAACCTGAACATCATTTTTAAAATGAATCTTTCTAATTAAGGCTTCTGTTTCTCGTGATGCTGTCCCATTACCAATAGCAATAGCTCCAATTTTATAAGCATCCGCCAACGAACTTATTTTTTTCATCGCACCCGTTGCATCACTTTTTGGAGGGTGCGGATATATAGTTTCATTGTATTTTAATTGTCCTTGTGCATCTAAACACACCACTTTACAACCTGTTCTAAAACCTGGATCGATAGCCAAAACTCGCTTTTCCCCAAGTGGCGACCCTAATAATAACTGTTTTAAATTTTTTGTAAACACATTAATAGCAGATTCGTCTGCTTTGTCTTTAGCTATTTGTAAAGCTTCATTACTTAATGATGGTAATAATAAACGTTTATAAGCATCTGTAATAGCTAACGCTATCTGGTCTGCACATTCATTATTACTACGAATCATTCTACTTTCTATTTTGTTTAAAGCTCTATCATTATCAATTTCTATTTTAACACGAATAAAACCTTCATTTTCTGCTCTTAAAATAGCTAACAGTCGATGCGAAGGGATTCGGCTTAAACTCTCAGACCAATCGAAATAGTCTCTGAATTTTTGAGCTGCTTCATCTTCTGCTTTTGTTTTTACCACTTTTGTAGAAATCATAGCAAAACGCTCTAATTGATAACGGATATTATTCCTAATATCGGTACGCTCGTTCACCCATTCTGCTATAATATGTCTCGCGCCTTCTAAAGCTTCTTCAACCGAATTAATGTCGCCTTTTATATATTTAAATGCTATAGATTCTACATCATTAGCATTTTGACTCATAATGATTTTTGCTAAAGGTTCTAATCCACTTTTACGAGCAGTTTCAGCTTTTGTTTTCCTACTTTTCTTAAATGGCAAATAGATATCTTCTAATGTTGTTAAATCTTGAGTAGATTCTATTTTTTGTTTTAATTCTGATGTTAGAACACCTTGTTCTTCTAAAGCTTTTAAAATGGCTTTTTTTCGCTTTTCTAAAGCCTCATATTGCTCTTTATATTTTACAATGTCTCCAATTTGAACCTCATCTAAATTGCCCGTTCGTTCTTTTCTGTAACGCGAAATAAAAGGGATTGTGCAATCCTCATTAAGTAATTCAATCGTATTTTTTACAGATTGTTCTGGGAGTTGGGTCTGAGTCGTTATAAACTTTAAAATATCAATCATTTAGTAATTCGAATTAATTGAAGGCACAAAAAAATCTCGTTTTCAAAAATAACATTGAAAACGAGATTTATGCAAGTTTATTTACAATTTTAGTTATTCGCCTGTGCTTTAGCTTCTTTAATCATTTTTTCATTAGGCAAAATAGCAATATTTACACGTCTGTTCTTTGCTCTTCCTTCTACGGTTGAATTATCATGCTTTGGTTGAGTTTCTCCAAACCAATTTGTAGTAAATCTACCAGAACTAAGTCCTTTATTTTTAAAATAACCAGTAACAGCATACGCTCTGTTTTTAGACAAAGTCATATTATAATTAGCATCACCTGCGCTATCAGTATGTCCTACAACTAAAATGTTAGTGTCTGGATATTCTTTAAAAACACCTATCAACTTATTTAATGTTATTTGAGAAGCTGCATTAATATTATACTTATTAGTATCAAAATAAACGCCACTACCTTCATCAAACGTTATGACAATACCATCATCTACACGTTCAACTTCTGCTCCAGGGATTTCTTCTTCTATTTTTTGAGCTTGCTTGTCCATTTTATTTCCAATAAGCACACCAGCTCCACCACCAATGACACCGCCAATAACAGCTCCTAATTCACCATTACCTCCTTTGCCAACGTTATTACCAATAATAGCACCTAAAATAGCACCTCCTGCAGCTCCTATTACCGCTCCTTTTTGTTTATTATTAGCATTTTTTACTGCTGTGCAATTAATAAAACCAAATACAACTATTACGCTTAAAAATGTTATTACCGACTTCTTAATATATTTCTTCATTTCTTAAAATTTTTGAAATTGTTATAATTTAATTTTACTGTAGTTTAACAAAATTCATGCTTATTGTAAACGGTTCACCATCTACGGAAACTGTTTGTTGCCATTGCATGTTTGTATTGGATAACTCACTAAGTTCTATTCTAAACCCTCGGTTTGTTTCAGACTTACCTTTTATATCTGTTGGTTTTAATAAGAAATGATATAATCCTGTTTCTGCATCAACTTCTTGAACAGTGAAATTAAAGTATCTATCACCTGTTTCACATGTCCCATTATTGATTGCATAGATTCCTGTATTATTGTTAGATACAAATTTCCAGGTACTACCTTCAAAACACTCTTTGGAAACGTCGCTCAACAATTTTATCTTGTAAGTTCCAGGTTTATCATAGCTTATTGAACTTAGTGACCAATCACCTTTAATTACTTTTTTTGAAGTCCTTACGGTTTTTGATGTCCCACAGGACATCAAACTAATTATAATTAAAAAAATAAATGTGTTTTTCATAGAATTAAAATTTAATAAATGTCTAAAGTATTTACGAACTCATCTTGTTTTCAGACGTTCTTCATCTGTTTTTTCTGAAAAAATTTTCAGCCTATATGTTTGACACAAATTAATTAAATAGGTCACTTGTTTTCTACAATCACTTAGAGAATAATAAGTCAAAAAAGACGAAAAAATTGTATTGAAGTTTTAAAAATTTTGGTTCAAACAATTATAGGTATAATTAACCCTTCGATATTCCGTTAATAATAAACCACTTAACACAAACGATAAGCATCTACGATATGAAAAATTTGTTTTGTTTGCTTTTGGTTTTCCAAATTTATAATGTGTCTTTTTCCCAAGAAAAAACGAACAATAATATTATAGAGGCAGGAAAACCAAAAGCCGATATATTTAAGTTTCATCCTAACCCGACAGATAATGAATTATTTGTAATAGGCACTAATAAAATTAAGAACATTGAAATTATTGACGTTCTGGGAAATACAGTTGCTTCCTATTTTTTCAATAAGAGTATTATAAAAATAGATGTTTCACAAGTAAAAAATGAAAATAATAAAGTGGAAACTAAGAAGTTAATTATACAATAAGTTAAGCCACTTTTTTAAGCAAATCAAAACAAGGGCATTTTTTACAGCGTTTATTTTCGCCTTTTTTAAATTTTTTACAACAACTTGTTTTTACTTTGTCAGTAGTAATAATACCGATTTGTTGTAATTTTTTAATTGCCTTTTTTTTCTTCTTTTTGCCCAAAACAGAATCTAAAATTTAGATAACTTGGCAAAAATACTTATTTTTATTTAATCTAAATAAAGTTTGTTATTAAAATTATTGAGGCGCGTTGGTAGCTGCTGTAGTTACGGTTAAATTTTCAATATCTCTATCGAATAAATACAGACCTCCTTTGTCATCACCAATCATATTAATCTTATCAAGAATAGTACGAGCTACCGCTTCTTCTTCTATTTGTTCTGCAACATACCATTGTAAAAAGTTGTGCGTTGCATAATCTTTTTCTTGAAGGCTAATATGTACTAACTCATTAATACTTTGAGATACAAACACTTCATGTTCAAATAATTTTTCGAACATTTCTTTAAAAGATTTAAAGGTTACGTTAGGTGCTGTTAACTGAGAAATCTTTGCATGACCGCCACGCTCGTTAACAAACTTTATTAATTTTAGCATGTGTTCACGTTCTTCATCAGATTGTGCATACATGAAATTAGAGACACCTTCCAAACCTTTTACCTCAGCCCAGCATGCCATAGCCAAATAAATTTGGGAAGATTCTGCTTCTATTCTTATTTGATTATTTAATGCGTCTTCTATGGTTTTTGATAACATGATATTTCTTTTTACGTAAAGTTAAATAATTCTTTAATGTCTGTAATAATATTAAGATAAAATTAAGTCAATACAATGTGTGTTTTACACAAAATACTTTATGGCTATATAAACCGATTAACTTATCTGCAACCCATTCGTTACAGCGGTATCATCCGGATTTACAAATACCAATTTCCCATCGGGTGTTTCGGTCATTAAAATCATACCTTCACTCTCAACACCTCTTAATGCTCTTGGTGCTAGATTCACTAAAACGGTGACGCGCTTTCCAACGACTTCTTCGGCTGTAAAACTTTCTGCTATCCCAGAAACAATGGTTCTTACATCAATACCCGTATCTACTTTTAAAACGAGAAGTTTTTTGGCTTTTGGCATTTTTTCAGCTTCTAAAATAGTTCCCACACGCATGTCTAATTTTGTAAAATCATCAAATGTAATGGTGTCTTTTTGAGGCTCTACGACAGCATTAGCAATTTCATTTGCTTTTTTGCTAGCTTCTAATTTATCCAACTGTGCTTGTATTGTTTCGTCTTCTATTTTAGAAAATAACAATTCTGCTTTTCCTATTTGATGACCAAATGGAATTAAAACTTCTTTTGTTTTAACTTCGTTCCAAGTGGATTCCGCATCAAGTGAGGAATGACAAAGAATATCTTTTAATTTTTTTGATGTGAATGGTAAAAATGGTTCACTCAAAGTTGCTAAAGCGGATGCTATTTGAAGGGCAACGTACATAATTGTTTTCGTGCGTTCTTCATCTACTTTTATGACTTTCCAAGGTTCTGCATCTGCTAAATATTTATTACCTAGTCGTGCCAAATTCATAAGCTCTTGTTGTGCTTCTCTAAAACGGTAGCGTTCAATAGAACTAGAGATCACATCTGGATAGGCTTTTACCGTTGCCAATGTTTCTTCATCTACCTGAGATAATACATTTGGAGTAGGGGTCACACCATCATAATACTTGTTAGTCAATACAACAACGCGGTTAATGAAGTTCCCAAAAATGGCAACCAACTCATTATTATTTCTTGCTTGAAAATCTTTCCACGTAAAATCATTATCCTTTGTTTCTGGTGCATTAGACGTTAAAGCATAGCGTAAAATATCTTGCTGACCAGGAAATTCTTCTAAGTACTCTGGTAACCAAACGGCCCAATTTTTTGAAGTAGATAATTTATTACCTTCTAAATTTAAAAACTCATTAGCAGGTACATTTTCTGGTAAAATATAAGAGCCCTCAGCTTTTAGCATGGCTGGAAAAATAATACAGTGGAATACTATATTGTCTTTTCCTATAAAATGAACCAATTTGGTATCCTTATCTTTCCAATAGGGTTCCCAATTTTTCCCTTCGCGTTCTGCCCATTCTATAGTAGATGAGATATATCCTATCGGTGCATCAAACCAAACATAAAGTACTTTCCCTTCGCCTCCTTCTACTGGCACAGGAATTCCCCAATCTAAGTCTCTGGTTACGGCACGTGGACGTAAGCCATCATCAATCCAAGATTTACATTGTCCGTATACATTAGATTTCCAATCTTTTTTATGGCCTTCAAGAATCCATTCTTTTAAAAAGGCTTCATGCTTATCTAAAGGTAAAAACCAGTGTTTTGTTTGTTTTAAAGTAGGTATATTTCCTGTTAAAGCTGACTTTGGATTTATTAAATCGGTCGCATTATGACTGGTTCCACAATTTTCACATTGGTCGCCATAGCTTTCTTCATTTCCACATTTAGGACATGTCCCAATCACAAATCGATCTGCTAAAAATTGATTTGCTTCTGCATCATACAATTGTTCTGTTACTTCTTCAATAAACTCACCTTTATCATTTAAAGTTGTAAAAAACTCTGAAGCTGTCTTATGATGAATCTTCGCAGATGTACGTGAATAATTATCAAAAGTGATCCCAAAATCTTCGAATGACTTCTTAATAATGGTATGGTATTTATCTACAATATCCTGTGGTGACACACCTTCGTTTTTCGCTTTAATCGTAATAGGCACACCATGCTCATCACTCCCTCCAATAAGTATAACGTCGTTTCCTGTTAATCGTAAATAACGTGCATAAATATCTGCTGGAACATAAACTCCTGCTAAATGTCCAATATGAATTGGTCCGTTTGTATAAGGAAGTGCTGTGGTAATCGTATATCGTTTAGGTGCGCTCATTTCTTTTTTAAATAAGGGACAAAAGTACGCATTTTGACTACGATTTAGAAAAAAAATGTACATTTACATTATGTCAAAAATCTCATTAATTACTGCGTTGTGTTGTATTGTTTTTTTCTTTGGAGGAAAACAGCTTTCAGCTCAAAATGCATCATCAACTAAAACAAATACATTGATACAACCACCATACTTAAAAGCAGGCGATACGGTTGCAATAGTTGCACCTTCAGGCGTTTTAAAAAATAGAACTAAAGAAGTTCAACAAGCTAAAGCACTTTTGAAAAGTTGGGGATTACATACCGTTGTTGGCAAACATGTTTTTAGTCAAGCTAATCATTTTGCAGGGACTGATGATGAACGCTGTGAAGATTTCCAAAATGCTTTAGACGACCCTAAGATAAGTGCCATATGGTGTGCTCGCGGTGGCTATGGAACTGTTAGAATTTTAGATAAATTAGATTATAGCAAATTTAAACAAAACCCAAAATGGCTTATTGGTTACTCTGATATTACAGCACTGCATAATCAAGTTCATAATGTGGGCGTACAGTCTATTCATGCTATGATGTGCACTAGTTTACAAGACGATTTAGGAGTTATTAAAGAAACACTTTCGACATTTAAAGATGCTATTTTTGGAAAACCCTTAAGCTATACTCTGGAAGGCTCTACATATAACAAAACAGGAAATGTCTCAGCTCCTATTGTGGGTGGCAACTTAACCATGTTGCACACTATGTTAGGCTCTGAAACGAGTATTGACACTTCTGGGAAAATTTTGTTTATTGAAGAAATTGGTGAATATAAATACCATATAGATCGTATGCTACAAAGTTTAAAACGTGCTGGTTTTTTTAAAAACTGCAAGGGTGTCATTGTTGGAGATATGACCAACCTCAGAAAAAACACGACACTTTGGGGCTCCTCAATAGAACAACTTGTTTTAGATGCTTTATCTGATTATGATTTCCCTATTGCTTTTAATATGCCTGCTGGGCATGAAAAGGACAATCGGGCTATGATTTTTGGGGGAACAGTACAGTTGACAGTGGGCACTAGTCAATCTACAGTTGTTTTTCAAAACTAATAGCATGCCTGATTCTTTTTAATTGAATTTCAAATCGACTTCAAATTCAATAGCATCAGAAATAATATCATCTTTAATATTAGCAAATAAACCTTTCGATTCGTATTCAATATCCCATAGAGTTCTATCGATAATGAATTTTGAATTCATTTCATATGTTCCATCTATAACTTTAAATGTTATATTAAAATCAATCTCATTAGTAATATTTTTAATAGTTAGGTTCGCTTTCACCTTAATGGTATTCACATTTTTATGAACAACTTCGGTAAATTTTATTGTTGCAATCAGGTATTTTTCAACATCAAAAAAATCTTGATTTTTTAAATGCTTCACTAACATTTCATTATATTTTCCATCGGTATTTACAATGGTATTCATATCAATTTCAAAACGACCTCCAAGTATCACATCATTGGATTTAATAATATGTCCGTTTATAAATTTTACAGTACCAAAATGCTTATTATACTTAAACAAATTAGACCCTGTCCATTTTACAACGCTTTTAGTAGTGTCTATTTCAATACGCTTTTGAGCATTTATAATGCATGTAAAACAAATAATAACTACGTAAAATAATTTTTTCATGATTTATATTTTTGAGTAAAACTAGACGCATAACATTCAATTTTTGTAAAAAAAGTGTGAAAGAAGTGTGAAACGGATGTGAAAAGTTGAAAATTTTCATTTATTTGAGTATTCTAAATTTTCTCATGAAAAAACTAGCCATTCCTTTATTGCTCATATTATTCTTTACGCTGCTAGGGTGCATAAATGATACGTCTCAGAATCATTTTTCTGAAACCGTGAAAGTAGCTTTACGAGATGCTGGCAATACACTATTGCTTGCTAATAACGATTCTACATCATTGATTTCACCTATTACTAAATTAGATGAGAACAGATATGAATTGGCATTTCAAAAAAAACTCTCTATCACCCCAGATAGCTTAGTCGCTGCTATAAGCAATAGCTTGAAAGCCGCTAAGCTTCCAAAACAATATATTGTTGAAGTTTTTAATTGTAACAATGAAGATGTATTTTATAGTTTTCAAATTAAAGGCAGTACCGAAAGTGATATTATTCCATGTAAAGGCAGAAACTTACCCACAGGTTGCTACACGATTCAGATACTATTTCTCGAAAATAACTCAACACTTAAAACATATATTACTCTTTTAGTATTATTAGCGAGCATGCTTCTTTTTGGTTTTTTCTATTCTAAAAAAAGAAAATCAAAAACAAATAGAAAAGAAGTAACTTCCTATTCAAAAATTGGTGATTATAGGTTTTACAAAGACCAAAACAAATTAATTAAAGAAGCTGTTGAAATAAAACTATCTGCTAAAGAGTGTGAGCTCATGACGATGCTTAGCACGAATCTAAATCAAGTTGTAAAACGTGAGGTTTTAGTCAAAGAAATATGGGAAGATCATGGTGTTTTTGTTGATAGAAGTTTAGACACCTTTATATCGAAACTTAGAAAAAAATTCAAAGACGACCCTTCTATAAGTATTGTAAACGTTCATGGCGTTGGCTATAAATTGGAAGTCCTTTAAAAGGCTTCGCCTTTAAACTCCAAATTGATTTAAATGATGATCTATATGCTTGTAAAACATATTATTCCATTCTTGTTTAGATAATTTACCAAAAGAATGCGATTCCCTATTATCAAAATACGCTTCTCCTAAGTTTTGTGTTTTATTTAAGTAATTGATCAATCGTTTTTTTTCTATCTCAAAGTTTTTTGAATCAGTAATTAAAAACTCAGGTGCTGTTCTGCCGTTTTTCTTGTATGGTTTTTCGTTGACTACTATAGATTTAACAAATAACTTTAATAGTGCTTTTTTAAAACCACTAGGTTTAGGGTGAATATTCTCATAAGCCAGCTCATAAGTCACATTACAATGTGCTAACATTTGATCCACACTCATTTTCCCCCATTTTGGTTGGGTTGTTGTTTCTAGATTATTAATTCTGTCGATAACAGCATTGGTTTCGTTTAAATCAAAAATATTTTTCATCTTATGTTTAATAATTTTATTTGTTAGCTAACACGCATGCAATTTATTCATTTTATTTATACCTTGAAAACTGTTTTATCAATCTTGAAAACTATTTTATGGGGTTTTACGATTTATCAAAAGAAGTACGAAATCAACTTGTTGAAAAAATCGATCGAGACATTGCTCATAATTTAGCTTCGAGTGAAATTGAAAATATTATTACATATTTTTCAGATGAAGACACTTATATTCGTAAAACAGCTTATTTAGCTATCGGCAAACTTTTTTATTCTAAACCAGAACTACAACCCACCATACTTTCTACATTACAGGCTCTACTAAAATTGGACGCTTCGACTACACTTACTAAAAGTCCTGAAAAAGTACGCCAAACTGTAGTAAATGCTGCTGGCGAAATTGGTAAATTTCATTTTGAAAAAGTGCAATCTTTTTTTGATACTGGATTATTTGACGAACATCATTCTGTTAGAAATGCGGTTATTGGTTCTGTAAAGAAAATGGGGGAGAAAAACCCAATCCCTGTTCTAGCTTGGGCAAAAACTTATTTAAAACATCCCGAAAAAGAAATTCGTCGTGAGATTTGTCACGGTATTGAGTTACGAGGTCGTACACATCCTCAAGACATCCTGCCTTTATTAAAAACGTTGGAATTTGACGATACTAAACGAGTTTCGGATACTTTAATTCATGTTTTAGGACAAATTGCTTATAAAAATGGTTGCTTAAAAACAGTTGTTGCTCATCTTAACACTTGGGAGAACAAACCTCTGGTTGAAAAAGCTTTAGATGAAATTGTTGATGTACATGACCGTTATAAAAAGTTTGCCGTTTTATCTCAGCAGGAGGCTATTGATTATATTGATGGGTATTATAAGCCTGAAAATTAGAATAGGTTACTATTTTTAATGACTATATAACTGAAAAGGTATCTAAAATACACAGAAGCTTGTCATGTCAAAATGAGGCACGATTAAGACATCACATATTATTTGTAAAATAATAGATTATGTGATTTCTCCTAACGTCGAAAAGACTATTGTTTTCATAATAAAGTAAAGAATTTCTTTTTTAAAACCCTCTTTCCTTCTGTAGTTGTTCATAAGCAACTTGTACCTGTCTAAACTTCTCTTCAGCACCTACTTGATGCTCTTTCCCTAAGTGAATTACCTTATCTGGATGGTATTTTTTAGCCATTTTTCGATAGGCTTTTTTAATGTCATCATCAGTCGCACTTTTGTCTATTTCTAAAATTTTATAGGCATTATCACTACTTTTATAAAACATGGCTTTAATACTATCATAATCGCGCGAATTAATCCCCAAATATCCTGCCATCGTATAAATTTGTCGCTCTTCGTCATCTGTTACCGTACCATCAGCCTTTGCAATACCAAATAAGAAATGCATAAGCTGTAAACGTGATGGATGATCCATCATCTGTTTAATTTGTAAACACACCTGTCTGGTTGAAATATTATTTTGATTATTAATGCTTTTGAATAGTTTGAATGCATGATTTGCACGCTCTTTACCATACATGCTAACAAATTGCTGACGCACAAAATCCAATTCTCTTTGATCTTGTACACCATCAGCTTTTATGACGATAGATGCCAATATAAGTAAACTCACTTCAAAATCACCAGATTGTGTTTGCTGATGTTGTCTCGTTTGTCTTGTAGAGTTTACTCTTCTATTTTGTTGTCGCTGGCCTTCTTCTAAAAAAGGGCTGCCTTTACCCTTAGATAAGGAATCAACAAAACTCCCTAATGCCACTCCAATAATAGCCCCTATTGGGCCTCCTAAAGACCAACCTAAAGCACCACCTATCCATTTTGAAACACTCATGTAAGTATATAGATTTTAATTATGACCAAATATAATATTTGTTAGTTGATTGATTCATAATTTTGTTACACAATTGGTATCTTTGCAGTCTAAAATTGTTAATTATTAAAATTTAAAAATATGTATCCAGCAGAATTAGTAAAACCAATGCGCGAAGATTTAACAAATGTTGGTTTTGAAGAATTACATACTTCTGAAGCTGTTGATGCTGCTTTAGCAAAAGAAGGTACAACTTTAGTAGTTGTAAATTCGGTTTGTGGTTGTGCAGCAGCTAATGCACGTCCAGGAGCGAGAATGAGTTTACAAAATGATAAGCGCCCTACAAATATAGTAACTGTGTTTGCAGGTGTAGATAAAGAAGCTGTAGATACAGCTCGCGGTTATATGATTCCGTTTCCTCCAAGTTCTCCATGCATGGCTTTATTTAAAGACGGTGAATTAGTACATATGCTAGAGCGTCACCATATTGAAGGACGTCCTGCAGAGCTTATTGCAGAAAACTTAATAGATGCTTATAACGAGCATTGTTAAAATAGATTCTTAATAAGGAAAATTTAAACCACGAATAATCGTGGTTTTTTTGTGCATATTACGCGCAACCTATTCATCAATTTTCCATCTTATAAAAAAAGACTTATGAAACTGTATTTAAAAACTGCATTCGTTTTTACCTATCTTATTTTGTTGGTTATTGCTGGCTGTTCTTCTAACGATAATAATGCACCAACTTACGAAAGTGAATTAGCTCAACTTAGTTTGCTAAAGGCAGATATTGAAACTTTAGCCAATGCTTCGGTTTGTAATGAAAATTTCGAATGTAAATTCATTGCCTTAGGAAGCAAACCTTGTGGAGGACCATGGTCTTATTTAATATATACCACCTCAATTGATGTAGAACAATTACAAGCTGCTATCAAAGACTACAACCAAAAAGAATCCGATTTCAATGTAAAATGGGGTATAGCTTCAGATTGTGCACTTACTATACAGCCAACTGGTGTGACCTGCGAAAATAACACCTGCGTCCTTGTGTATTAAGTCTTAGTTTTACTTATTTTTGCGCATGCAAAAATTGTTATCATACCCTTTAACCTTTATTTATGCGCTGTGTTTCTTAATAACATTGCTCATATTTCATCCTATTCAATGGATAGGGTTTAATGTTTTTGGCTATAAAGGACATAAAAAGTGTGCAGATTTAATGAACATCTGCTTAATGCGTTGCCTTCATATTTTAGGCACCCGATTTACATTTAACAATGTACACCATATTGAAACAAACCAGCCTCTTATTGTCGTTTGCAATCACCAAAGCATGTACGATATCTCACCACTGTCTGTTTTCTTAAGAAAATATCATCCAAAATTTATTAGTAAAATAGAATTAGGTAAAGGTATTCCTAGCGTTTCATATAATTTACGTCATGGAGGTTCTGCTTTAATTGACAGGAAAAATCCGCGACAATCCTTACCTGCTATTATGAAATTTGGCGAATATATTGAAAAAAATAAACGCGCTGCGGTTATTTTCCCAGAAGGAACAAGAAGTAAAGATGGGCATCCAAAACCATTTCAAACAAAAGGTTTAGAAATTCTATTTAAGAAAGCACCATCAGCTTTAGTGGTTCCTATCTCTATAAATAACTCCTGGAAAACAGTTCGTTACGGAAAATTCCCTATGGGTTTAGGAACTCATATTACTTTTACTGTACACAAGCCTTTAAAAGTTAGTACCTTTGCTAATAAGCAAGAACTTATAAATAATATTGAAACCACTATTAAAAAACATATACACCCTTAAAAAAATTATAGATGTCGTTAAAGAATGTTAGATTAGAAGTGATGAAGTTTTTGGAAAAAGACGTCGAATCTTTAATTGAAAAATACTTAATTCCTATTGAAAAAATTTGGCAACCAACCGATTTTTTACCAAACTCTGAAGGAGATACTTTTTTTGAGGAAGTCCGCGAAATAAAGGAGCTCTCTAAAGAATTACCTTATGATTTTTGGGTTGTTTTAGTTGGTGATATGATTACAGAAGAAGCATTACCAACCTACGAATCATGGTTAATGGATGTTGAAGGTGTTAATCAGGTAGACAGAGAAAATCCTTGGGCCAAATGGGTACGCCATTGGACAGCTGAAGAAAATCGTCATGGTGATGTACTTAACAAATACTTATATCTTTCCGGACGAGTAAACATGCGCGAAATTGAAAAAACCACACAATATCTTATTGCTGATGGTTTCGATATAGGGACAGATAGGGATCCTTACAAAAACTTTGTTTATACCAGCTTTCAAGAGTTAGCGACCTACGTTTCTCACAATCGTGTTGCTAAAATTGCAAAAGAAAAAGGCAACAAACAGCTCTCTAAAATGTGTAAAATTGTTGCTGGAGACGAAATGAGACACCACAATGCGTATTCTGAATTTGTTGAGCGTATTTTTAAAGTAGATCCTAGCCAAATGATGATGGCATTTCACTACATGATGAAACAAAAAATAACGATGCCTGCTGTTTTCTTAAGGGAATCCGGAAATAAAATTAGTACAGCTTTTGACGAATTTTCTAATACTGCACAACGTATAGGTGTTTATACATCGAATGATTATGTGGAAATTCTAGAAAAATTAATTGCTCGTTGGGAAATTGACAAAATTACAAATCTTACCGACGAAGCAGAAAAAGCTAGAGATTACCTTATGAAGCTTCCTGCTAGAATGTATCGTTTAGCAGAACGTATTAAAATACCAGAAAATTCGTTTCAATTTAAATGGGTTGAGCCAGCAATTATAAAATAGCCAAATAATCATTTCGCGAGAATATTGATTTCTAAGAATAGCATAGAGAAAGATTATATCAGTCGGATAAATCTGATTTTAAAACATATAGAAAATAATCTTGATTCTGAATTGTCATTAGATTCTCTTTCTGGTTTAGCACTCTATTCGCCATTTCATTTTCATAGAATTTTTAAAGCCATTATTGGAGAAACACTTCGTGCTTATATTATTAGAAAACGCATTGAAAAAACAGTCTCTGTATTACTTCATAAAAGACATGTAAGTATCACAGAGCTTTCACTACAATATGGTTTTAACAGCAATTCTTCTTTTACTCGAGCATTTAAAAAGTTTTATGGCATGAGTCCTTCTGAATTTCAGAAAAAGAACCCAAATAAATTTAGCAAGATACGTAAAGCTGAAAGCAAGAATGGGCAAGAAAATTTAATTTCGGAAAAATACATTTGCAACATTAATAATCATTTAAATTGGATTAAAATGAATGCAAATATCGAAATTAAAGAAATTCCTGAACTAAAATTTGCCAGTATCACTCATTTTGGAATACATGGTGTAGAAGATGTATTTAACAGATTAGTAAAATGGGCAAATGCAGAAGGTTTGATAAAAAATCCTGAAACCAAAATGGCAAGAATTTTTCACGACAGCTTTAAAATAACAGACCCAGACAAAGTTCGTATGAGTATTTGTGTTTTAACAAATAAGTCTTTTTCTTTAAAAGAAGATATAGATACTGGAACCATTAAAAGTAGTAAGTGTATCGTTGGTCGTTTTGAAATAACGACTAACGATTTCGAAAAGTCCTGGAGCAGTCTCTTTATCTGGATGAATGAAAATAGTTATAAAAAAGCCGAAGAGCCTCCTTTTGAAATATATCATAATGACTTTCGCGAACACATAGAGAACAAATGTATTGTTGATTTACATATCCCCATTGAATAAAACAATTCGGTTTGTGAATTTAATTCCTTTCATAATCGAAAGGAATTTTTATTTTTAACTCATTATGACTTCAGAAAAAATTATACAAAAAACCATAGCCTTTGTTAAAACACAATTAACAGATGCAGAAGGCGGACATGATTGGTTTCATATAGAGCGTGTTTATAAAAATGCTCTGTTAATTTCTAAAAGTGAACATGTAGACATTTTCATAGTATCTCTTGGAGCCTTATTACATGATATTGCCGACAGTAAATTTCATAATGGAGATGAAACCATTGGTCCAAAAATAGCTCGTGAATTTTTATTTAAATTAAATGTAGATTCCATTGTGATTGAAAACGTTATAAAGATCATTGAAAATATTTCCTTTAAGGGAGGTCATGAAACTCAAAAATTTCGTTCTCCAGAACTAGACGTTGTACAAGATGCAGATAGACTAGACGCAATAGGAGCCATAGGCATAGCACGTTGTTTTAACTATGGAGGTTATAAAAACAGAGCGCTTTATAACCCTGATGTCAAACCCAACCTTAACATGAGCAAAGCAGAATACAAGGCTTCAACCGCACCAACTATAAACCATTTTTACGAAAAGTTACTTCGCTTAAAAGATAAAATGAATACCAAAACTGGAAGACAAATAGCTTTAAACAGACATACATTCATGGAACAATATCTTAAACAGTTTTATGATGAATGGAATGGAAATGTTTAACTTATTACTGGATGATATGTTTTATTTCCTTTCTGTATTGTGATGCGCTTTTACCTGTTATTTCGTTAAACTGTTTGTTAAAATGTGAAAAGTTATTAAATCCACATTCAAAACAAACATCCGAAATACTCATTTGACTCTCATTCAATAGTTTTGTTGCATGCACGACTCTATATTCATTTACTAATTTGGTAAATGTTTTTCCTGTAATACGCTTGAAGTATCTACAAAATGCAGGAACTGTCATACTTACTTTATCTGCGATTTCGTCTAAACTAATATGATTTTGAAAATTCCTATTAACATGTTTATAAATCAAACCTATTTTACCACTATCCTGTGGTTCAGCTTCAAAAGCAAACCCATCGGCATTTAAAATAATATAATCGTCTGTTTTTGCTAAATAATTCAATATTTCTAAAAATTTTAAAACCCTATCAAAACCTTCATAATCTAAGAGCCTTTCAATTTTTGGCCCTATAATCTTTTTTGTTTCCACATTAAATCGAATTCCCTTTTTTGCCCTATCAAATAATGATACTATTAATGACATCTCTGGAATATCTACAAAATCATTTCCTAAAAAGTTAGATTTAAACTGAACTGTTGTTTCTGTACCATTTGCTGTTAATCGGTCTGTAAAACCATTGTGCGGCAAATTAGACCCTATTAATATAAGTTGACTGTTATTAAAGTAAGACAAATGAGTACCTATATGTGTTTTTCCTTGTCCTTTATTTATATAAACTAGTTCCAATTCTGGATGAAAATGCCAAAAGGCATTATACTTGTCAACCTTAACCAAGTGTTGTTTAACTAATATGGAACTTCCAAAACTAGGGCTAAGTTTTTCTAAAGTAGGTTTTTTATTAATCATAGTATAGAGCGATTATGAAGCAAAATTACTACATATAATTTTTAAAAACCTATATTCAATTATCATAATTATATGCTATTTTAACTTTACATAGATTTAACATAGTCTTAACAGATAAAATAGCATACAAATTGGTCAAATATGATGTTTTACACCTTCTTCTTCCGACATACCTTTGTGGTGTTAAACGATGTAAAATTCAAATTATGAAAAACGTAATTAAAACAATCGAAAAAAACCTATTATTAGTAACAATGATATTGTTTGCTGTAATGATAGGTAACGCAACTGAAATTTCTTCTTTTAATGTTGAAGGAGATCTTAAAGGAACTGCATTAACAATTAATAATGTAAAAAAAGGAAATCTTTTATCTATTAAAAATCATAACGGTATCATAGTATATAAAGAACTTATTCAATCAACTGGTTCTTATACAAAAGGATTTGATTTAACTGAATTACCTAATGGAAATTATTTTTTCGAGGTAGATAAAGACCTTCAAATTGAAACAATTCCTTTTAGTGTAGAAAATAACAAAGTAGTTTTCGATAAAACTAAAGAAGCCGTTATTTTTAAACCTTATGTAAGAGAAAAGGACGACTTAGTTTACATATCAAAACTTGCCTTAAACTTGGAACCATTAAAAATAAGAGTTTACATACAATATGATGGTGCATTTCAATTAATACGTACAGAAGAAATTGAAGGTCTTAAAATTGTAAAAAAAGTATATAAACTTAAAAAAGGAAATTACAAAATAGTACTCAATGCAAATGACAAGGAGTATACGAAATTCATTAACAATTAGTAAGTTAATGTCTTATTTAGTTTGTTTAGTTTAAATTGGTAAAAAGTGAGCTAGCAACGGCTCACTTTTACTTTTTTTAACAATTAATTCACAAAATATATGAAGTCCCTTATTCTATCTGTGATAAAACGTTTAAAAACAAAATCTAATTTGAGCATCAAAAAATATTTTTTTAATATTGTTTGGAGCACAGTACACGCAACGATTTTATCAATAATCATCGCAAAAATAATAGGAACACCTGTAATATCCTGGCTCACAGTAATTTTAATTTACGTCTCTTTTTATTGGATTACTACAGACATATTAATAAAAAGGATTATCAATGAACAATGAGGTTGATTGATGGTATTGACTACTAATTAATTTAAAATAGTTTTAATTGTCCATCTTTAAATTCTTCGTGTAAATTCAGATTAAGCTTAGGCATAGTTTTATTCTTAAAATGCTTTAGTCTTGCTAGTTTAACAAGGTTATTAATTTGTTCTGCAATTTTTCCTTCGCCTCGCATTCTTGTTCTGTATCGAGAATCGTTTAAACTACCGCCATGGCAACTTTCTATTTGGTGTAATACTTTTTCGGCACGATCTGGCATAGTTTTATAAATCCAATCTTTAAAAATTTCGCCAATAGCACCATTTAATCTTACAATAGTATGAGCAATTGACAGAGCACCATGCTCTGATGCTGCTTTTGCTAAAGGCAATATTTCATGACTATTTATAGACGGAATAATGGGAGCTAACATCACATTTACAGGAATTCCATTTTCACTCAAAACCTTGACTGTTTCTAAACGCTTTTTAATACTTGCTGTTCGCGGTTCTAAAACACGCCTTGTATCTTCTGATAGTGAGGTAATTGACATATTTACACCTATCAAGTTATCTTCAGCCAGAGCTTTTAAAAGATCTAAATCCCTAAGAATCAATGCGTTTTTTGTGATAATACCTACTGGGTGTCTGTATTTTAAAAACACCTCTAAACATTGTTTGGTAATTTCAAATTTTTTTTCTGCTGGTTGATAACAATCTGTATTTCCAGACATAACAATAGGATGTGCTTTCCAGTTTTTCTTCTTTAATTGTACTTCTAATAGTTTGGGGGCGTCCTTTTTAACCAAAATTCGGCGCTCAAAATCTAAGCCAGCACTATAACCCCAATATTCATGACTATTGCGAGCATAACAATAAATACAACCATGTTCGCAACCTTGATACGAATTCATTGAATACGTCATACCAACATCTGGACTCTCAACTTTATTGACTATCGTTTTAGGAAATACTTCCAGATATAGTGTTTTATTTTTATCGCTTATCTCACCTTCTTTATGGCAAAATTCAAGAAAGTCGTCGCGCATTTCGTGGCTCAATTCGAAGAAACGATTAGGGACATTGAGCTGCGCACCACGTCCTTTTATGGCAGATTTTAGGTTCATTACAGTAAAATTAAAGGTTGAATGCGCTTTGAGTAGCTCTTTAAAATTACTTATAAATTCTATTCAAAAGTGTTAAAGCAAAAATAGGTTATTAACAAACTCGATACGTAGAGATTCGATTGTTAAAAAGGTATAAATCACGCTTGATTTTTTGAAAAAATCGGCTAACTTCGTTTAACGTTGCATATAAATCATTAAAATGGATTCATATACTTGATAACATTAGCAACAATTTGAGAAATGTCATAACTTACTGAATTGCAATGATTATTAAAACATAAATGAAAGAAGGTTTAATAAAAGATACTTACGAATTAATCATAAAGGAAATACAAACAGTTATAACCGCTTCTTATATTATTTCTGTTGGAATAGGTATGCTTTTTAATTACCAAAAATATTCAGAATTTGATATAAACATATTTGATTATTCAGACGTATTTGACTTTCTGATTGCACCTTTTTCTGATTTTTATATACTCTTATTCGCTACAGCTTCAATTTTAATTGTTTCTATATTAATTAAATTGGACACGTTATGGAAAAACAAGTGGCCGAAATCTTACTCGAAATTGAATTTTGGATGTGATAAAAAATCTTGGTTTAAAACATACAGAATCGTTCTATTTATAATAAGTTTTGTCCTTTATTTATATCTCTCAGCTGATTATTACGGAAGGTATGCAAAGAATAAAATAATTAATAAGAATGACATTTCAATAAAATTAGCAGACAATGAAATTAAATTAGGAAAATTAATTGGAAAGACGAAAGATGTGATTTTCATACTTAATGACGATAGCGTTTATGCATTACCTATTTCTTCATTAGTTAAGGAAATAAAAATAAAATAAAACTTTTTTAAAGATAAAACTCCTATTCCCCAGGAAAATTAGCCTTTCGTTTTTCTAAAAATGCCGTTGTTCCTTCTGCAAAATCCTCGCTACCAAAACAATTACCAAACTCCTGAATTTCCGTATCGAAACCATTAATACCATCTTTAAAATTCGCATTTATAGCTCTTATAGCAGCACTAATAGCAACAGATGAATTACGCGATATTTTACCAGCTATTTTTTCGCATAAAGGAAGTAATTCTTCTAAGGTCGTTACATGATTTACCAAGCCATCATTTAACGCTTTATTAGCGTCAATCATTCCTGCGGTCATGATAAGCTCCATGGCTTTCCCTTTTCCTATCAATTGTGGTAAACGTTGAGTTCCACCATAACCAGGAATAACGCCAAGAGACACTTCTGGCAATCCCATTTTGGCATTATCGCTTGCCGCTCTAAAATGACACGCCATGGCCAATTCCAATCCACCCCCAAGAGCAAAACCATTTATTGCTGCAATAACTGGCGTAGATAAATTTTCAATAAAATTGAACAGCAATTCTTGCCCTTTAGCTGCTAACATTTTGCCTTCTTCAATGTTGTAATTCGCAAACTCACTAATATCAGCACCTGCAACAAAAGCCTTTTCTCCACTACCAGTAACAATAATAACTTTTACATTTTTATCTAAATCAGCTTCTCTAAAAGCTTCATGCAACTCGCTAATTGTTTCTTTATTAAGCGCATTTAACTTCTTAGGACGGTTAATAGTTATAGTCGTAATACCGTTATTCTCTTCAGATAGTATATTATTGTAACTCATAGTTTTGTTTTAAGTTTATTGAATAGCAATTTCAAAATCATCATATCCGGGAACGCAACTCGTATCATTACAAGTCATAAATTCAATTTCACCTGTAACCTTCAATGCCTTTTTAGTTTTTAGCTTAATACGTTGTTTAAATTTCGCAGAATTTTCAAAATATTTAATCTTCAACTCAAAAACGGGATCGAAAGCAGTATGCCCTTTGTCTTCCGTCATAGCTCCTACCAACTCATAATCATCACTGTCTTCAAAAATAAAAACCGTTGGTAATGGCCCGCCTTTAGGTACTTTCAACGAATACAGATGATAATTCGGTTTTATGGTTGCATCTATAATTAAATCATATTCTAGATTAGACACTTTTTTTAGACTAGTTGACCATTTTACAGGATCCAAAATTTGAGAATATCCTACTGACGATATTAAAAAAACTAATACAAATACTTTTTTCATTTTATAAAATTTATATACAAACTATTCTTTAGGAAAAGTCACTGTAAACGTAGTGCCTTTATCCCTTTCTGATTTAAATGCTATGGTACCTTTATAAGTTTCCACAATGTTTTTTACCATCGCTAAGCCAAGCCCCATCCCGCTCGTTTTTGTTGTAAACTTAGGCTCAAAAACTTTATCCTTATTTTCTTCAGATACCCCCGAACCGTTATCTGCAACTGTAATAATCACATCATTATCTCTTGTCGCTACGTTAATAACAATCCTTGGTAGTTGATTTTCAGGCATCGCTTGAATACCATTTTTAACCAAGTTAGTAACCACTCTAATTAACTGTGTTCTATCAAATTTCGCAATGATTTTTTCGGATTCGGCAGTAAAGAAAATATAATCTTCATTAAAAATATCTAGAGCAAGCTTTACAATTTCTACAACATTTAAAGTTTCATTTTGTTGTGCCGGCATTTTTGCAAAGTTTGAAAAAGCCGATGCGATAGAACTCATGGTATCTATTTGCTGAATCAATGTTTTACTGTACTCATCTAACTTTGAGTGAATATTTTCATCATTGGAATCAAATTTACGTTGAAAATTTTGCACCGTTAAACGCATGGGCGTTAATGGGTTTTTAATTTCATGCGCCACTTGTTTTGCCATTTCCCTCCAAGCTTGTTCACGCTCACTTCTAGCTAATTGCACAGCACTATCTTCAAGTTCGTCAATCATACTATTATACGAATTCACCAAAATAGAGATTTCCTCACTCGTATCATTAACCTCTATTTTCTTATTACGCTTTTCTAATCTTGTCGTATTAATTTTATCACTAATTGCTTTTAATGACTTTGTAATGTATTTAGAGAGTACAAAGGCAATACCAATTGCCATAAGCAATACAAACATAAAGGCAAACCCTATACGCTGTAAAAACTCGCTTAGCTCTTCTGCAAGAAAGTCATCTTTTTCTAAATAAGGTAAATTTAATATGGCTATGGGCTTAGATTTCTGATCCGTAATATAAGTATAAGACGATTGGTATGTCTGCCCATTTTCCTTATGTTTATCTACATGTCTATGTGATGCCCTATGTGAAATCGCATTTAAAATTTCTGCATTAATACATGTATCTGCAATATTATTTAAATCTCCTTTAGATGATATTAATAAAGTCCCATCTAAATCATACAAATTAATCTGAAGCTTATGTATATCAGCGATATTATAAATTTCTTCTTTGAAAATTAATGGAATGTTTTCAGTCTTTACCTCCCAAGTATTCTGCTTACCATTTAAAACTCTTTTATGGTGTTTCTGAATGTTTTGCTCTTTACGTTCTAATCGTCCTTTATGATAATCTGCACTTTGTTCCTTGTATTGATAAATAGCTACAGCTGCAATAAGTATAGATGCTAATAGCACCAATAAAATCATAGCAATAAAAATACGGGTACGTAAAGAAAGTTTTTTTAATTTCATTAAAAATATTGTGCCTTTTAAAAGTTCAATAAATATAGCAATAATCGAACCAAAAAAAGAGTGACAATTCCTTTTTGGAATTTGATTATTTGAGTTTTAAAGTTAAGCGTTAGGGTTTTTAGTTCTAATATTTTTATAAACCTTAAAACCTACCATGATAAGAACTCCTAAAACAAGAATACCTACAATACCCCAAATCCAATTTATGGCACTTTTTAAAATAGCTAAAAAAACAACGGCGAAAAGAATAAACGTTGCACCTTCATTCCAGATTCGCATAAAACTTGATGTTTTCTTGACGACATCATTTTGAAGCTGCTTATAAAACAGATGTGTTTTAAGATGATATATAATTAACAGTACGATAAAAGCTAGTTTTACCTGCATCCAATCTTGATAAACAAGTGTTGGGTTTAAATAAAATAGTAATAACCCAAATAGTAAAGCAAGAACAGCTGATGGCCATGTAATTATGAACCACAGACGTTTAGCCATTAGTTTTAGTTGTTTTCCTAGTATTTCTTTTTCTGGTGATGGCTTATGAAATGCTTCTATTTGATACACAAATAGTCTGGGAATATAAAATAACCCCGCAAACCAAGTAATAACAAAAATAAGATGAAACGCTTTTATATAATAGTAATATTCCATAATCAAATAACTTCAACAGGTGTTTTTGTCCATTCGGTAATCCAATTTGAAAGCAAATCAACAAATTCATCATCATCGTTTAAACAAGGAACAGTTGTAAAATCTTTACCTCCCATTTCATGAAAAATCTCCTGACCTTCCATTGCTATTTCTTCAAGGGTTTCTAAACAATCACTAACAAACGCAGGCGTTACGATGGCCATGTTTTTTATGCCTTGCTTACCCAAACGCTCAATAGTCCTATCTGTATAAGGCTGCAGCCAAGGATCGAAGCCTAATCGTGACTGAAAAGACGTAGAGTAAGTCCCTTCTTTAAACTTTAATTTTTCAGCAACCAGTCTGGTTACTTCATAACATTGATGCCTGTAGCAGAACTCATGTGCTTTTGATGGTGTTGCACAACAACTGCCATCTATTTTACAATGTGACTTGGTAATGTCGCTCTTTCTTATATGACGTTCTGGAACACCATGATACGAAAACAATAAATGCTCATAATTTTTGCCTTCCAAATGATGTTTTATTGAATTAGAAAGCACCTCAATATAATCAGATTTATTATAAAATGCAGGAACCGATTCTATTTTTAAATTCGGAAAATATTGCTGACGAAGCTCTTCGGCTAACACTGTAATAGTTTCGGTAGTTGCCATAGCAAACTGAGGATACAAAGGAAACAACAGAACTTCATTTACGCCTTTATTCACTAATTCCTGAAGTCCTTTTTTTATAGTCATACTCCCATAACGCATGGCTAATGCAACAGGAATATCTATTTGCTTTTGTATTTTACTCTGGAGTCTTTCCGAGAGTACTATTAAAGGAGAACCCACATCCCACCATATTTTTTTATAAGCTGCCGCCGATGCCTTAGGACGTGTCTTTAAAATAATACCCTTAACTAATAATGCTCTGGCTACAAACGGAATATCAATTACCCGTTCGTCCATTAAAAACTCGCCCAAATATTTTTTTACATCTTTTGGTTCTGGGCTGTCTGGAGAACCAAGGTTGACTAATAAAACTCCTTTTTTCATTAAATAAGCTTCTTTTTTACGAAGATAATGACATTACATATTTTTTTGGCGTTGTACCGTATTTCTTTTTAAAAGCAGCAATAAAATGACTAGAGGTGCTATACCCAACTTTATGCCCCACTTCATTCACATTATCATCTCCAGATTCTAGTAACTTTCTAGCAACTTCCATTTTGTAGTCAAATAAAAAACTAAATACGGAATCACCATAAATTTGTTTGAATCCTTCTTTTAACTTTTTAAGGTTCAATCCTATTTCATCAGCCAATTCCTGTAAGCTAGGTGGTTCTGCCATGCGGGCAATAACAATCTCTTTAGCTTTCCTTATTTTAATGACATTTGTTTCATCCACTAAAAATGGACACTGCTCAATATCAGCATCTTCACTTCTATTAAAATATAAACTTAAAAGCTCGAGTGCCTTTCCTTTATAATAGAGGTTTTTAATGGACTGATTTAGGTTATAATTTATCAATTGATTTAAAACAATGGCCATTGATGGTGAAATAACGCCATCTTTATAATATTTTTTATCCTTATTATCATCACTTAAAAACGTAATATAGTCGGCTTCCTGAGAAAACAGTCCGTGAAAGTTTTTGATAGATATTAAAATCGAAACGATCCATGAGTTTGGATCCACTTGCAAATTTATCGGTAAATCACGTTGAGGGTTATATAATAATAATGAATTCTCTTCCAGAATGTTTAATATGTACTTCCCTTCATTAAAAACAAACCTACTTGACCCTTTTACACAAAAATGAAACTGAATATAATCACTATCTATTTCTTTAGCAAGAGATTGTACCTCACTAGATTCATTCTTATAAGTAAGAACCAAAGCTCCATCATCTACTTTTGTCTCGTCAAAAGTACTTTGAGCGACACTTTTATTATTGTTCATTTCATCTTTCATAGCAATTTTATTTAGATTCATTCTAAATTAATTAAGTAAAACATGCCTAATTCTCTACAAAAATATGACATTTATCATATTATTAGAAAAAACATCGATAAAAAACCACAAACGATACTAAAAGTTCTTTGAGCGTTATTTTTTTATACCCATCCATTATACATTTGTTTTCAAATATCAGGTATCAGCATGCAAAAATATAATATATCAAGAAGTAACTACTTTTATGCCATTGGTTTAAGTTATAAAAAAGCCGATGCAGATATAAGAGGTCGCTTTAGTTTAGATAACGATGGTAAACTAGCTTTACTTAATCAGGCTAAAGAAAATGATATTGAAAGTTTGGTGGTAACATCTACCTGTAATCGAACCGAAATTTACGGATTTGCGCAACACCCTTTTCAATTAATTCAATTACTTTGTGATAATACAAGAGGCACCGTTGAAGAATTTCAAGAAGTAGCCTATATATACAAAAATAAAGACGCTATTGCGCATATGTTTCGTGTAGGTTCTGGTTTAGATAGTCAGATTCTTGGAGATTTTGAAATTATTAGCCAGTTAAAATCCAGTGCCCGTTCATCAAAAAAACACAGATTACTTAATCATTTTTCAGAACGATTGGTAAATGCGGTCATTCAAGCCAGTAAACGCATTAAGACAGAAACCAATATTTCATCTGGAGCAACTTCAGTGTCTTTTGCGTCTGTTCAATATATATTTAACTCGGTTGAAGACGTTTCTAATAAAAATATTTTACTTTTCGGAACAGGAAAAATTGGCAGAAACACTTGTGAAAACCTTGTAAAGCATACCAAAAATGATCAAATTACTTTAATCAACAGAACAAAAGATAAAGCGGAATTAATTGCTGGAAAATTTGATTTGATTGTTAAAGATTATGCCAATTTACAAGAAGAGATTAGTAACTCTGATATTTTAATTGTTGCTACTGGAGCTCAAAGACCTACTATAGACAAGCACATTATTCAATCTAAAAAACCGCTTTTAATTTTAGATTTATCTATTCCAAAAAACGTTGATGCTAACGTTGAAGAGTTAGATAATGTAACCTTGGTTCACTTAGATCATTTATCAAAAATTACAGATAAAACTTTAGAAGAAAGAAAAAAACATATTCCTATAGCTGAATCTATTATAGAAGAAGTAAAAACAGAGTTTAATCAATGGTTAGAAACCAGGAAATTTGCTCCAACTATTAAAGCATTAAAACATAAACTTTCTAATTTTGCTGCTGCGGAATTAGAAACACAACGCAAGAAAAATGCTGATTTCAATGAAGCACAAGCAGAATTAATTAGCAGCAATATCATTCAAAAAATCACCAACCATTTTGCGCATCATTTAAAAGATGACAATATCTCTACTGATGAGAGTCTGGAACTTATAAAAAAAGTGTTTCAGTTAGAACCAACAACGCATGTCTAAAACCATTAGAATTGGCACGCGCGATAGTGAATTAGCACTATGGCAAGCCAAAATAGTACAACAACAACTCGAAAACTTAGGTCATAAAACACAATTAGTTCCTGTAAAATCTACTGGCGACTTAGTTTTAGACAAGCCTTTATATGAATTAGGAATCACAGGTATTTTTACCAGAACCCTAGACATTGCCATGTTAAACCATGACATAGATATTGCCGTGCATTCACTAAAAGATGTACCAACCGTTTTACCTAAAGGCATCATACAAGTCGCTGTTTTAAAACGAGGTAACGTAAATGACACTTTGGTTTTTAAAAATAATGAAGAATTTTTAGGATCAAAAGAAGCCGTCATTGCTACTGGAAGTTTACGCAGACGTGCCCAATGGTTAAATAGATTTCCAACACATGAAATTGTTAATCTACGTGGTAATGTGAATTCACGTTTACAAAAACTGGAAGATAATGCCGATTGGAATGGTGCTATATTTGCTGCTGCTGGTATTGGTCGTATTGGTATAAGACCAGAAGAAGCCATTAATTTAGATTGGATGATTCCTGCACCGGCACAAGGTGCTATTATGATTACAGCTTTAGAGGAGGACGACTTTGTTAAAACAGCTTGTGCTGAATTAAATCATGAAGAAACTGAAATTTGCACTACAATTGAACGTGAATTTTTAAAAAAATTAGAAGGCGGTTGTACAGCACCTATTGGCGCACTTGCCTATATTAAAAACGAAGAAATCAATTTTAAAGGTGTTTTATTAAGTGAAGATGGTACAAAAAGAATTGATGTTACTCGTGTAAAAAAATTAGGTGAGCATAACGACATGGCTTCATTTTGTGCCGATTTTGTTATAGAACGAGGTGGCAAACGTTTAATGGATAGAATTAAACAGGCTAATAAAAAAACAAATGTTTATTCAACAAAATCATTCACAGAAGACCAACGACTCCTCTTTCATGAAAAAGTTGTTTCAGAAAGTACCGATTTTATAAAGATAAGTTTGAATAGAATTCATCCCAGATTCTTAAAAAACAACATTCAAAATGTCATTATCACTAGTAAAAATGCTGTAGAGTCTTTAATTACTAATTATAATTCCACAGAATTACAGTTTAAAAACATTTACTGTGTTGGCAGACGTACAAAGCGTTTGGTAGAAAACAGAATTGGAAAAGTAACTCATTTTGAAAAAAGCGCAAAAAAACTGGCAGAGTACTTAGTTGAATATATAGAAGGGGCAGAAGTCACTTACTTTTGCAGTGATTTAAGGCTAGATGATTTACCAATTATTTTAACCGAAAATAACATAAAGGTAAATGAAGTAGAGGCCTATCAAACGAAGTTTGATGGTATAAAAGTAGATGAGTCTGTTGAATGTGTTATGTTTTACAGCCCCTCTACCGTACAAAGTTTTGTACAAAAAAATGATGCAGATGTTATTGCCTTTTGTATTGGAGAAACTACTGCAAAAGAAGCAAAAAAACATTTTAAAGATGTTAGAGTTGCTAAAGTACCAACCGTAGAAAGTGTGATTGAGTTGGTTAATGAACATTATGTTTAATGATCTATCTAACAGCCTTATTATTTATAAAAGAAGGAAAAGAGAACGTCTTTAATGAATATGAATCTTTAGTGCTTCCAATAATAAATAACTATAACGGAAAACTAATTTATAGAATTAGACCAACACAAGATAGTTTTATTAATTCTGAAGACCAATTACCTTATGAAATACATTTTATTTCATTTGAAACTGATGAAGATTTTACGAATTTTATAAATGATGACAAAAGAAAAAGTTTTGAAAAATTAAAAGTAGATTCTATAAAATCTACTTTTATAACAAAAGGTGAAAAATTATAATACTAATATCCCTGTTTGTCACACTGAGCGCAGTCGAAGTGTCTATATAGGAATACATTATATAACTATTTAAGTTTCAATTAAAAAGATTCCTGCCTTCGCAGGAATTACAAGAATATGATAAAGAACGATTTATTTTTAAGAGCTTTAAAAGGTGAAACCGTTAATCGCCCTCCGGTTTGGATGATGCGTCAAGCTGGACGTTACTTACCTGAGTTCATAGCGATTCGTGAGAAATACGATTTCTTTACACGTTGTAGAACGCCAGAACTAGCTAGTGAAATTACCGTACAACCTATTAGACGCTACGGAATGGATGCCGCTATTTTATTTAGTGATATTTTGGTTATTCCTCAAGCTATGAATATTGAGGTGCAAATGAAACCTAATTTTGGTCCGTATTTACCAAACCCTGTACGCACTCAAAAAGACGTTGACAATGTTATCGTTCCAGACGTAAAAGTAGAACTTGATTATGTATATCAAGCCATAAAAGCAACGAAAGAATTACTTAATGATGATATTCCGCTAATTGGGTTTGCTGGTTCACCATGGACCATTTTATGCTATTGTGTACAAGGCCAGGGAAGCAAAACTTTTGATAAAGCCAAAGAATTTTGTTTTACCAACCCAATTGCAGCGCACCAATTACTTCAAAAAATAACAGATACAACCATTGCTTATTTAAAAGAAAAAGTTAAAGCAGGTGTTAATGCCGTACAAGTATTCGATTCTTGGGGAGGTATGCTATCACCAGTCGATTATCAAGAATTCTCCTGGCAATATATCAATCAAATTATTGAAGCTTTAAAAGACGATGCTCCAGTAATAGCTTTCGGAAAAGGTTGTTGGTTTGCTCTTGGAGACATGGCAAAAAGTAATGCATCTGCTTTAGGTGTGGACTGGACGTGTTCACCAAGAAATGCGCGTTATTTAACAGGTGGAAACATCACCCTTCAAGGAAATTTCGATCCATCTCGTTTACTATCGCCACCTTCAGAAATAAAGAAAATGGTACACCAAATGATTAATGATTTTGGTAAAGACAAATACATTGTAAATCTAGGTCATGGTATTTTACCTAACATTCCATTAGACCATGCCAAGGCATTTATAGATGCGGTAAAAGAATATAGCCCCTCTTATCTCCCCAAAGAAGGGAAACTACGATATAAATAGATAACCTTAAATTTTTATAAATTAGATAAATTTTTATAGTTTAACGTAATTAACTACCTCTCCTTCGGATAGGGCTAGCGAGAAGTTTTATGATTAAAAATATAATATTAGGAATCAAAGCTTATTTCGGGGCTTTTAGTTTAATCTCTAAGCTAAAGCTTTGGAAATATTTTGCAATTCCTATGCTTATAAGTTTTATAACCGCTATTGCTATTTTCACCTCAGCTTATGGATTATCTGATAATGTAGGAGCTTTTATTTCAAAAATATGGATTTGGGATTGGGGGAAAGAAGCCTTTACAACAATCAGTTCTTTTATTGGCGGACTCTTTATTATTGTTATCGGGTTAATCCTTTTCAAACATATCATCATGGCGTTATCAGCGCCATTTATGAGTCCTGTATCCGAAAAAATAGAAGCGCATCTAACAGGTAACACAGCATACACACATAGAAACACAACATTTCTAGAACAACTTTGGCGTGGTATAAGAATTAATGGAAGAAACTTACTCATGGAACTCGTATTAACCATTCCGATACTACTTTTAAAGTTTATACCGTTTGTTAATATCTTTTCTACCATACTACTCTTTTTAGTTCAGGCTTATTATGCTGGTTTTGGTAATATGGATTACACACTAGAGCGTCATTTTAAACATAAGCAAAGCACAGCTTTTGTTAGAAGAAATCGTGGTTTGGCCATTGGTAATGGTATTATATTTATCTTGTTTTTATTAATCCCTGTTATTGGTGTCATATTAGTATTGCCACTATCTGTAACAGCCGCAACGATAAAAACAGTAGAGGCTCTTCAATTAAAAACCATTCCAAAAAATGCTTAGTTTTAATGGGTATCATATAGAACCTATTCAATTACAAGACGCTTGGAGTTTATGCAATTTTATTACCGCAAATGAAGATCGATTAAAACGGTATTTTCCTAAAACATTAGAGCAAAATTTAACACCCGATTTATCCAAGTTCTTTGTAGAGAAAAAAGTAAAACAATTTAGCTTAAAAGAAGAGTTTCTATTTACTATTAAAGAGAAAGCATCAAAGAAATTAGTTGGCTTGATTTACATAAAAGAACTTGACTGGAATAAAAAGCAAGGTGAGTTTGCCTATTGTATAGGTTATCCTTTTGAAGAACAAGGAATCATGACTAAAGCTATTAGTTACTTATCAGATTTCGCTTTTTCTGACTTAGATATAAAAACACTTCAAATCATTGTCCATAAAGACAATATAGCTAGTGTAAAAGTTGCTAAAAACTGCAATTTCACATGGATTAAGACACTTAAAAATGAATATACCCCTCCTGGAGAAGCTTCTTTAAATATGGAGCTATATGAACTGTATAAAGAAATAGAAACCTAATATGCCACACTTTGTAATAGATTGCTCAAAAAATATTTTAACATTACAACAACCTGACACCATTATGCAGGAAGTTCATAAGGCAGCTACAGATACCGGTTTATTTGATGAAACAGATATTAAAGTACGATTAAACCCTTTTAAAGAATATTATTTAGTGGGCGGTAAAAAAGGAGACTTTATTCATGTTTTTGCAAATATCATGGAAGGCAGAACGACAGAACAGAAAGCAATCCTTTCGAAACAAATTGTTTCCCAATTAAAGGCCTTGTTTCTTACGATTCCTTTTATAGCGATTAACATAAGAGATTTTGAAAAAGCTACATATTGCAATAAAGATATGATCTGAATATGAAAGACAAATTTTATCAATATATACAAGGTTTACAAGACCGTATTACTTCAAAACTCGAAGCTATTGATGGCAAAACAACGTTTCAAGAAGATATTTGGAAACGGCCAGAAGGTGGCGGTGGACGTACCCGAGTTATTGAAAACGGGAATGTTTTTGAAAAAGGCGGCGTGAATATTTCTGGTGTTCATGGCAAACTTCCAAAATCGATGCAAGCCTATTTTAAAGTAGGCGATGTCGATTTTTTCGCCTGCGGATTAAGTTTGGTTTTGCATCCTTCAAACCCCATGGTTCCAACTGTCCATGCTAACTGGCGTTATTTTGAAATGTATAATAAGCAAGGGGAGATTATTGATAGTTGGTTTGGTGGTGGACAAGATTTAACGCCTTATTATTTGTTTGAAGACGATGCCACACATTTTCATCAAACCTGTAAAACAGCTTGCGATAATCATAATCCAGAATTTTATACAAAATATAAAGCCCGTTGCGATGAATACTTTTACAATACGCATCGTAATGAAGGTAGAGGGATAGGAGGTTTGTTTTTCGATTATTGTAAAGCTTCAGAAACCATGACCATGGAAAATTGGTATGACTTTGTAACCGAAGTTGGTGATAGTTTCTTAGAAGCCTACGTACCCATTGTTGAAAAACGAAAAGCATTAAAATACACAGAAGCCCAACGAAATTGGCAAGAAATTCGTCGCGGACGCTATGTAGAATTCAATTTAGTGCATGATAAAGGCACTCTTTTTGGGCTAAAAACCAATGGACGCATAGAAAGTATCCTAATGAGCTTACCTCCTCATGTACAGTGGGTTTACAATCATCAACCTGAAGCTGGAAGTGAAGAAGAAAAATTAATAAATATTTTAAAAAACCCAATAGATTGGGTAAACAAATAAACCCATTAACGAATAAACGTTTTAAAATATGTATCCATTAAAAAGAAATAGAAGGCTAAGAACAGGTGAAGCCATTCGTTCTTTAGTTCGCGAAACTATTATTACTCCAAATGATTTTTTAGTACCCCTATTTGTTGTAGAAGGGAAAGGCATTAAAGACGAAATTCCGTCTATGCCAAATTACTTTCGCTATAGCTTAGATTTACTTGAGGGTGAAGTAAAAGAATTATGGAAATTAGGTTTAAAATCGGTATTACTTTTTGTAAAAGTTCCAGACAATTTAAAAGATAATAAAGGCACAGAAGCTTTAAATTCTAACGGACTCATGCAACGCGCTATTAAAACGGTTAAAAATGTATGTCCTGATATGTTAGTCATGACTGATGTTGCACTTGATCCTTATTCGGCTTACGGACATGATGGTATTATTGAAAACGGACAAGTTTTGAATGATGAAACTGTTGACGTTTTAAGTGAAATGAGTGTATCTCATGCGGAAGCTGGTGCCAATTTTGTTGCTCCCAGCGATATGATGGATGGTCGCGTTCTATCTATCCGTGAAGCTTTAGAAGATGAAGGTTTTATAAATACTGGTATTATGAGCTACTCGGCAAAATATGCTTCAGCGTTTTACGGACCTTTTCGTGATGCATTAGACTCTGCTCCTGTGGATTTAGCGGATATTCCAAAAGACAAAAAAACCTATCAAATAGATTACGCTAATCGTTTTGAAGCTATTAGAGAAACCGAAATGGATATAGATGAAGGTGCCGATATTGTTATGGTAAAGCCAGGTATTTCGTATTTAGATATTTTAAGAGAAATTAAAAATGGCGTTGATGTTCCTGTTGCAGTATATCAAGTTTCCGGAGAATATGCTATGATCAAAGCAGCGGCAGAAAAAGGGTGGTTGGACCACGACCAAATCATGATGGAAACAACTACCGCATTTAAACGTGCAGGTGCCGATATTATAGCGAGCTATTTCGCAAAAGATGTTGTAAAACTATTATCCTAAAGTTAAAGAGGCTGTCTAAAAAGTGTCATTCTGAATGGAATGAAGAATCTCTTTAAAATATATGGATCTGATTATGAGTGAAATAAGATTCTTCGAGTTGCTCTGAATGACAAGATTAACCACTTTTCAGACAGCCTCTTCAAATATTTATTTAGTAAAAGGAGACTCCCCAAGATCCAACCCCCAATTAATTCCCAATATGGTAATTAGGTTATCATCTTCAGGAAAATCTTTACCAAACCCTCCTATAATACTTATCTTCTTATTAATTTGATAGACTATATTCCCAACAGATCTATATTGATCGCCATCTCCATCTCGATTTAAATACTCGTACGACAACTTAAATTTATTAAGTTCTAACTCCAACTTACCTCCAACATCCCAAAAGCTTGTATCAAAGTAATTCTGTGTTGCATCTATATTAAATCCATTATCTATATATCTAGTTATACCATATACATGAAAATAATTTTTATCATTAAACTTTAGTGCTACATCTAAAGTTAACCAGCTTCCAACTCTACTAGCCGTATTGGCATTAATTTCATTCTCCTTAAAAAGTAAACTATAAGCTAAGGCACCATCTAAACGAATTAAAGGTTTAATATTCTTAGGATTAAAATAAAAGTCCAACACCTTTTTACTGGTTTCTTCAAAATAATCTTTTACTAAACTAGCGCCATCTGTATATACTGAAGCATATTCTGTAAATCTTTGCAAAAACTTTACTGCGGCATCAGTATATGCTTGTGGTATAACTTTGTTATCAACATAATCCTGAGATTTTTTTCTATCAGGAGTTGTTAAGCTAAACCCCCTAATATACTTGTCGAATTTAGTTATGGCCTCATTAGAGTATTCTTTATCTACAACATTAATAACGTTTAAAACCTTCTTAGTTCTTTTCTTTCCATAAAGTTCCAGTAGGGTAGTTCTTATACCAATAGCAATAGTTTTTTTATCATCTTCAAACCCTTGAAATTTCTTACTAATATATCCTAACGAAAAAGAGGTGTTTGTTTGAATAGATTTAAAAGGATCTATAATATATTCAGAGTTTTTATTCTTTTTTATGCCTCTATAATCCTTATAAGACTTGTCTTTGGTATTTGTAATTAGCCAATAAGGATTCGTCTCTAACGCGATGTTACCATCTGAAAATCCATTAGACACATACAATGCCAAGCTTTTTAAATTTTCAGGAGTGTTTATTACTGTTGGTGTTTCCTCTAAAATTGAAAAGGCAGGATTTGTTGTGCTTTCAAAATTAAAATCGTTTATTGATTTCGTTTTCTCATCTTCTTGAGCTGATAAATTAACAACACAAAAAAGTATAAATAAAAGGGGCAGCCTCATAATTATTATTGGTTAAGTGATTCAACAAAAACTCTGTGGTTATTAATTAAGTTCTCCTTTAATACAATTTCAATGTTTTTTTTGACTGTAAATTGTTCATCTCCATGATCTATATACTCGTCCTCAAAATCAACAAAAGTCGAGTAAAAAGTATTTCTTGTATCTTGATCATACAAACTATACCTAATAATCGTTTCTTTCATAATTTTAACTTTATTGGGTTCTTGATTAGAGTCTACCATAAAAGTAATATTAGCTTCTAAAACCACACGATCTTTGGCTTGTTCTTTAGAGAAAGACGTTGATCGAGGTGTATTATTATCTAAAATATCAAAATCATCTAAATCTTCTTTTTTTCTGAGAAAAAAAGCAATCTCATTTAATTGTTGTGCTTTGGTCTCAATATTAGTAACATTGAATGTGATTTTTTGATTATTGTAGTAAGTTTCAAATGTTTCCATCATGGTTTTAGATTTGTTCTTTTTTACTTCTATTTAACTGTAGTTTCTATAAGCTCTTCTATATTTTCAACGTCAAGCTTATAATCACAAAGTTTAGGTACATCTATAATCTTTATAACTGTATCCTTTTTTAAATTTACGAATTTTAGAGCTATTTTCTTATCTTCTGAAAACTTAGCTGCAATACTTATCGTATTTTCTTTAATATTTCGTGTAAGATTAATTTTTTGAGCCTTCTTATACTCTTTTAAATTCTCATCTTCATAATTTAAAATTTTATCTTTTCGTTTATCAATTTTTTCACGTTTTTCTCGCTCTTCTTTTTCTATATTAATAGAATACAAAGCTACAGAACCTCCAATTAAAATAGCTATAGTTGCCAAAGCAACCCACTTTTTAGCTTGAGTTATATCTTTTTTTAAACCTAAAACTAACTTTCCATAAGCATCGTTAATTTGCAACGGACTTCTCAAGTCCAGCTTTTCTAACTGCACACTTTGTCCTACCGAAATTTTAAACATTGCTAAAAACAGAATGATGTAAGGTAAAACAAAAGCTAAATACACCTTCACATCGGTAGTGGAAGTAATTAAATTAGCTGTCAAACCAATTAGGGTATAAAACCCTAACAATGCTTTTAAATAATTATTGTAATTTGTTAAATGTTTGTTGAGATTAACAAATGTACCATTAACTGTTTCTTGACCTTTGGCAAGCCAATAGCTATCAAAATCTTTTAATTCCCTCATTTTTGTTTTATTTTTAAGTATACTCTTTGACTATGCCCACAAGCACATTTAATAACGAGATAATCGTCAAATGTGTTTGTTTTTACTATTTCATTATGTCTTGAGGAATTAAGTTCTACTTCTACAACTGGTCTGCTAATAACCGTATATATTGAAGAAATAATTACACTGAATGTTTCATTACATTCTTTTTTTGCACAAGTAACTTCTGCAAGCTCATAGGATGGTTTTTTGGTTGTCATAAATTTGCTTTTTTAAATTATGCTACTAAACTAAGAAACTCGAAAGAGAGAAAATCCATACCAACCAACAGTATTTACTTACACAATTTACAAAATAAATTTTAACTATTTTAGCCATAAATCAATTTTTAATGAGTGCATTAATTTTTTGGGCAACCATTTCCATTTTCTTTTCTTTTTTATGTTCTATTCTTGAGGCTGTCCTGTTAACTATTACGCCAACATTTATAAACGTTAAAAAGCAGGAAGGCAAAGACTATGCATTTATATTAGAACGCTTAAAAAAAGATGTAGATAAGCCACTAATTGCAATACTTACTTTAAACACGATAGCACATACTCTGGGAGCTATGATGGTTGGTATTCAAGCCGAAAAACTACCCTATAAAATAGAACTAGCTGGAATTAATACAGTTGGAGTTATTTCGGCCATTATGACCTTATTAATTTTGATTGCTTCAGAAATCATTCCAAAAACTATCGGTGCAACTTATTGGAAAAGCTTAGCTAATTTCACATCTAAAGCATTAACCGTTTTAATTTTTCCTTTAAAATGGACGGGGATATTATGGCTTTTACAACTAACAACTAAACTTATTGGAGGTAATGGCCATAGAAGTGTATTAAGCCGTGAAGATTTTCATGCTATGACGGAGATCGCTCAGGAAAAAGGTGTATTTCAGGAAAATGAAAGTAAAATCATTAAAAATTTATTGACCTTTAAAGAGGTTTTAGCAAAAGATATTATGACTCCCAGAACCGTTATGTTGACAGTTGATCAAAATACCACTGTTGAAGATTTTTTTAATAAAAATATGAATCTTCGTTTTTCAAGAATCCCTATATATTCAAATGATCCAGACAACATAAAAGGATTGGTACTTAAAGATGAAGTCTTTAAAGAAATGGCGCTTCATCATGGAGATAAAAAGTTATCTGATTTAAAGAGACATATTATTATTGTTAATCGTAATTTACCTATTCCAAATCTATTCGAACAATTAGTTGAAAGTAGAAATCATATGGCTTTGGTTGTTGATGAATATGGTTCTGTAAGTGGTTTAGTAAGCATGGAAGATGTTATTGAAACACTTTTAGGCTTAGAAATTATGGATGAGAGTGATAATGTATCTGATCTCCAACACCTAGCACGTAAAAGTTGGGAAGCAAGAGCTAAAAAATTAGGTATTTTAGATGAATAAACCTTTAATACAATGGAAACTTGCATCATTCAATCTCCTTTAGGATATACCAGAATAAGTGGAGACAGTAACGGGGTCACTTCCGTTAATGTTTTAAATTCTGAAGAGAAAACAACCGATATTATTCCTGTAGAATTAGAAGATTGTGCGCGCCAGCTTAAAGAATATTTTGAAGGAAAGCGCAATCAATTCAATCTAAAATTAAACCCTCAGGGAACCGATTTTCAAAAAAAAGTTTGGAAACTGCTTGAGCAAATTCCTTATGGAAAAACACTTTCTTATTTAGAGTTATCTAAACAACTAGGCGATGTAAAAGCAATTCGTGCTGTAGCAAATGCAAATGGGAAAAACCCTTTATGGATTATTGTCCCTTGCCACCGTGTTATTGGTAGTGATGGTAGTTTAACGGGTTATGCTGGTGGTTTACATCGTAAAAAATGGTTGTTAGAACATGAGAGTCCCTATAAACAACAAGCTCTTTTTTAAAAATGTACAGAATACTTACTAAAATCTTGAAACGCTTTTTATCTGATAAACAGATATACAAATATGGGTTTAACTTATCACCAATGTATAGACGATCAACAGGAAAAGTTATTGAAGTCAGTGACAATTTGCATTATGTTAAAATAAAAATTCCCTTAAGTTTTAAAAATAGAAATTTTGTTGGATCTATATTTGGTGGCAGTTTATTTTCGGCTACAGACCCTATTTACATGATTCAACTTATGAATATTTTAGGTGAAGATTACATTGTTTGGGATAAAGCTGCATCTATAAAATACAAACGTCCAGGAAAAGATACTCTATATTGTGAATTCGAGTTTAGTACAGATGAAATTAACGCTATTAAAAAGAATATATCTAGCAAAGGCGAAATAGATATTGTAAAGACCCCAACGATAGTAGATAAAGAAGATAACACCATAGCAGAGTTGAGTAAAACTATTTATATTGCCAATAAAGCATTCTATAAAGAAAAACGCAAACAGAAAGAAAGCTATAAATCTTCATTATAAATTATTATATTTAGTCGACTAAAAATTTTATAATGAAATTCCTCAAAAAACTTTTAAAATGGATCACTATAGTCATCGGTGTTATTATTCTATTACTTTACATTTTTGACTATGGCTATATTTTAAGGGGTGTCCGTATCGTTTACTTAACTGGCCACAAAACGGTTTTTATAGATGACTATCCTTACTTTGAAAATGATACTATTAAAAGCGGAAATAATTTTCAACCTTGGTTATTACATAAAAAATATAATAGCGTTAAGCCCTCCGAAAAATTAAAGAACATTAATCGTGAATTAGAAACCGTAGCCTATTTAATTATTAAAAATGATAGTATTTATTACGAGTGGTATGCTCCTAATTATGGAAAAGATTCTAAGACAAATTCTTTTTCTGTAACAAAAAGTATTACTACATCTATGCTTGGTAAAGCTATTATGGATGGTTATATTGAAGGTTTAGATCAACCCGTTACTGACTTTTACCCAGAATATGGTGATATAAAAACAACTGTTGGTGATTTAGCATCCATGGCTTCTGGTTTAAATTGGGTGGAACATTATACGAGCCCTTTTTCACTAACGGCAAGAGCCAATTATGATGATAATTTAGCCGAAACCATTTTAAATCTTAAAGAAGTTAAAACACCAGGTAAAGAATTTGAGTATTTAAGTGGAAATACCCAATTATTAGGAATGATAATTCAAAAAGCTACGGGGAAAACTCTAGCTAATTACCTTTCTGAAAGTTTTTGGAAACCAATGGGAGCATCCCAAGACGCATTATGGCAGGTAGATGACGACGAAAACAGATTAGCAAAAACGTTTTGTTGTATCTCTAGTAATGCCAGGGATTTCGCGCGTTTTGGTAAGCTTTATAAAGATTACGGAAAATGGAATGGCAAACAAATTTTAGATTCTGCTTTTGTAGCAAAATCGGTGTCGCCCCGATTTGCGAATAGCCCAGAATATGGTTACGGATGGTGGATTAAAAAAACGAAAGATAAAGGCTTTTTTATAATGAGAGGGCATCACAGTCAATATATAATTGTTGAACCAAATGACAATGTAATTATTGTAAGATTAGGACACCATACCTCAGCTGATGAAGGTAAAAAACCTTTTACCATAGATACTGATATCTACATTGAAGAAGCCTATAAGATGTTAAATCAATGATTTCAAAACTAAATTTAGAAAATATCTTATTTCTAGACATTGAAACTGTTCCTGAAACACAGTATTTTTCAGAGTTAGATGAAGATAAACAAGCACTTTGGGACAAAAAATCCCAATACCAGCGTAAAGACGAATTTACCGCCGAAGAATTTTATGACCGTGCTGGGATTTGGGCTGAATTTGGAAAAATAGTCTGTATCTCAGTTGGGTATTTTAATATTTTAAATGATGTACGCACCTTTAGAGTGACCTCATTTTATGGCGATGAAATTAAAATTTTAAAAGATTTTAAAAATTTATTGATATCACATTTTAGCGAAACAAAACATCTTCTCTGTGCTCATAATGGTAAAGAATTTGACTTTCCCTACATTGCACGTCGTATGATAATTAATAACATTGAGTTACCTTATAAACTAAATCTCTTTGGAAAAAAGCCATGGGAAGTACCTCATTTGGATACTTTAGAATTATGGAAATTTGGAGATTATAAAAGTTATACATCATTAAAATTATTGACTAATGTTCTAGGGATTCCTTCACCAAAAGATGATATTGATGGTAGTGAAGTATATCGCGTATATTATGAAGAAAAAGAAGTTGATAGAATTATTATTTATTGTGAAAAAGATACCATCGCTGTGGCTCAAATATTTTTAAGATTGCGCGGTGATGACCTTTTAATTGATGATGAAATTATTCACATTTAATGCAAGAAAACATTATTTTAAAAATTAAAAACCTTGCCATTTCATTTGGGAAAAATGACGTGATTCACAATATTTCATATCATCTAAATAAAAATGAAATATTGGGCATTGTGGGAGAATCTGGTTCAGGAAAATCAGTATCCTCTCTGGCCATTTTGGGTTTGCTTCCAAAAAAGATTTCAAAAATCACCTCTGGTAGTATTATTTATAATAAGAAAGATTTAACTAACCTTGCTCCAAAAGCATTTCAAAATATTCGAGGGAAAAAAATTGCCATGATTTTCCAGGAACCTATGAGTTCTTTAAATCCTTCAATGACCTGCGGAAAACAGGTTCAGGAAATATTATTACAACACACTAAGCTTTCTAAACAAAAGTCAAAAGATGAAACTATATTATTATTTGAAAAAGTAAAACTTCCAGACGCAGTAAGAGTCTATAACTCTTATCCACATGAAATTTCCGGTGGACAGAAACAACGTGTTATGATTGCCATGGCCATTGCTTGTAAACCAGATATTTTAATTGCTGATGAACCAACTACAGCACTTGATGTTACAGTTCAAAAGGAAATTATTAAACTACTAAAGACTTTACAAGTCGATACAAAAATGAGTGTTATTTTCATTACTCACGATTTGGCTTTAATTTCCGAAATAGCCGATAGGGTTTTAGTTATGTATAAAGGTGAAATTGTTGAACAGGGCAATGTTTCAACTATTTTCAAAGCTCCAAAACATGTTTATACTAAAGCGCTTATTAACTCACGTCCCTCTTTAGATACACGATTAAAAACATTACCAACCATAGACGATTATTTAAATAATACGACTTCGAATGACGTTATAACGACTGAGCAACGTAAACTTCAACATAAAAAACTATACAACAAAGCCCCTCTGCTAGAGGTTATAAATGTTGAAAAAGAATATATATCTAAATCAGGTTGGTTTACTAAACCAGAATCATTTAAGGCTGTAAACGATGTTAGTTTCAAGTTATACGAAGGCGAAACATTAGGATTAGTAGGAGAATCTGGCTGCGGCAAATCTACATTGGGGAATGCTATCCTTCAATTAGACAAGGCAACTGCTGGACAAATATTATATAATGGAACTGATATTACTAAATTGCCTAATTCTGAAATTAAAAAGCTTCGAAAAGATATCCAAATTATTTTTCAGGACCCATATTCCTCATTAAATCCCAGAATTCCTGTTGGCGAGGCTATTATTGAACCGATGAAGGTTCATAATCTTTTTAATTCGGATAGCGAACGAAAAGAAAAGGCTATTGATATTTTAAACCGTGTTGGCTTACCTGAAGATTATTTTGATCGTTACCCTCATGAATTTTCAGGAGGACAAAGGCAGCGTATTGGAATTGCAAGAACCATTGCTTTACAACCCAAATTAATTGTGTGTGATGAATCCGTTTCGGCATTAGACATATCGGTTCAAGCTCAAGTTTTAAACCTCTTGAATGAGCTTAAAGAAACCTTTGGCTTTACATATATTTTCATTTCACACGACTTGGCCGTTGTAAAATATATGTCTGATCAATTACTAGTAATGAACAAAGGCAAGATTGAAGAACTAGACGATGCAGATGTTATCTATAGCACACCGAAAAAAGAATATACTAAGAAGTTAATTGAAGCCATCCCTAAGGGATTATAACATAAATATCTTTTTTGTTAGATATAGTAGGCTTTTTAAAAATCGTAAATTCTCTTTAATAGTTTCTTTGAATCTACTTTCATTTAATGTAGGTTGTTCAGGTAGATTTGTTGCAAATTTCATAAGTTTTCAATTTATGGTAGATTTGGGGGGAAATCTATTATAATATTTGGTTTTTTTGGGATAACAAATATGAAACATTTTTTCAATAAATCAGATTAAAAACATAAAAAATCGATAAAATGCATTTATTTTTAACATCTTTCATCGATTAAATAATAATTTATACGCTTTTAAAGATACTTTAATTAGAAATTTCTAATTAAAGAAGAGGCTGTCTGAAAAGTGGTTAATCTTGTCATTCAGAGCAACGCGAAGAATCTTATTTCACTCATAATCAGAGCCATCTATTTTAAAGAGATTCTTCATTCCATTCAGAATGACACTTTTTAGACAGCCTCTTTTAATTTTTTAGTTTAAGAATATATTACAATGCCATTTCTGGAATATCTCCATCAACAATTAAGTTACCCTCGGTGGCCTTTTTTATATCTTCCACAGATACTCCAGGAGCACGTTCTAAAAGTTTAAAACCTTTTTCTGTAACTTCAATAACTGCCATATTAGTGACTATCTTTTTTACACAGCCTACTCCTGTTAATGGTAATGAGCATTGTTTTAGCAGTTTAGATTCACCTCTTTTATTTGTATGCATCATAGCAACTATAATATTTTCTGCACTAGCAACTAAATCCATAGCACCTCCCATACCCTTTACCATTTTACCAGGTATTTTCCAATTAGCTATATCGCCATTTTCTGCAACTTCCATAGCCCCCAAAATGGTTAGGTCTACATGTTGTCCTCGTATCATAGAGAAACTCATAGCCGAATCAAAAAAACTAGCTCCTGGCAATGTCGTTATGGTTTGCTTTCCTGCATTTATAATATCAGCATCTTCTTCTCCTTCAAACGGAAATGGTCCCATGCCTAAAACACCATTTTCACTTTGAAATTCTACTTCTATATCACGTCGCACATAATTTGCAACCAAAGTAGGTATACCTATTCCTAGGTTAACATAATAACCGTCTTTTACTTCTTTTGCAATTCGCTTTGCTATTCCAGTTTTATCTAACATAATTTTTGTCATTCCTGCAAAGGCAGGAATCTTTTTAATTGAAACTTAATATTCTAAAGTGGCCCATTCATCACTTCGACTGCGCTCAGTGTGACACATAGCAATGACAAATACTTTAATCTCTTTGCCTTACAGTTCGTTGTTCAATACGTTTTTCATAATGAGCTCCTTGAAAAATACGTTGCACAAAAATTCCAGGAATATGAATTTGATTGGGATCTAATGTTCCTAAAGGTACTAACTCTTCAACCTCAGCAACTGTTATTTTTGCAGCGCCACACATATTAGGGTTAAAGTTCCTAGAGGTCCCTTTAAACATTAAATTTCCCGCAGCATCTCCCTTCCAAGCTTTTACAAATGCAAAATCGGCTTTAAAAGCATGCTCCAACACATACATTTTTCCATCAAAATCTCTAGTTTCTTTACCTTCACCTACTTCAGTCCCAAAACCTGCTGGTGTATAAACCGCTGGGAAGCCGGCTTGAGCAGCGCGACAACGTTCCGCTAAAGTTCCCTGAGGAATAAGTTCTACATCTAATTCGCCTGAAAGCATTTGGCGTTCAAACTCATCATTCTCTCCCACATAAGATGAAACCATTTTTTTTATTTGTTTTTTTTGAAGAAGTAAACCCAGTCCGAAATCATCAACACCTGCATTATTAGAAATACATGTCAACCCTTTAACACCAAGTTTAACCAATTCAGAAATAGCATTTTCTGGAATACCACTAAGTCCAAACCCTCCAAGCATGAGTGTCATGTTATCCGACATACCTTTTAAGGCATCATGAACATTAGCAACTTTTTTATTAATCATTTTTATTAAATTTTTACTGTATAAATTTACGTATAATTGAATTATTTTTAAAATAATTACCCAATAAGTTATTTATCAATAAAATTAAACGATTAATATAGAATTTTGTTCGTCGAAAAAACCAACAAAAAAACCATCCGAAACGAATGGTTTTTTATTTGTATTAAGAAAGTATCTATTAAAAGCCACCTAAATCATCAGGGATATCATCATTGGTATCATCATCAATAGTCTCTGAGGCTTTAGAGCAATCTACATTAATAGATAAGTTTGCTGGTTCTTCAAACGGTTCTTTAGAAACATTTAATGTTCCATCTGCATAACAGCTTTTCATATATAAGCCCCAAATAGGTAATGCCATAGAAGCCCCTTGACCATAAGTTATCGATCTAAAATGCGCAAATCTGTCTTCTGCACCAACCCAAACACCAGTAACCAAATTAGGCACCATTCCCATAAACCAACCATCACTCTGATTTTGAGTCGTTCCTGTCTTTCCTGCTATTGGGTTTTTAAACTCATATGGATAGCCTGTAATGATTTCTTTGTATTCTCTACTAGCTGCATACTTATGTCTTAATCTGGTTCCTGAACCTCCTTGTGTAACGCCTTCCATAAGTTTCACCGCAACATAAGCGGTTTCTTCGTTTAAAACATCTCGTGTCTCTGGCTTAAACTGATATAAAATAGTGCCATTTTTGTCTTCAATAGTAGTAACCATTACAGGTTTAGTATACACCCCTTTGTTTGCAAACGCAGCATACGCTCCCACCATTTCATACACACTTATCTCAGAAACTCCTAAAGCTATGGATGGTACTGCAAGTATTTCAGATTCTATTCCCAAGTTTTTTGCTAAATCAACAACTGGTTGCGGGCCAACTTTATCAATTAATCTTGCAGTAATGGTATTTACAGAATTTGCTAAAGCATTTTTTAAAGTTCGGGTACCTCCATAATCATTCTCTCCTCCAGAATTTTTAGGACACCATTCTTCTGGATTGCCGTGTTTATCTTTTTCTATACAAAAAGGCGTGTCCGGGAATTCATCGCATGGCGAATAATGCAATTGATCTATTGCAGTTGCATAAACAAAAGGTTTAAATGTAGAGCCTACTTGGCGTTTTCCTTGTTTTACCATATCGTACTGAAAATGCCTATAATTCATACCACCTACCCATGCTTTTACATGACCAGTCAAAGGGTCCATAGACATCATACCCGGTTTTAAAAACGATTTATAGTATCGCATAGAATCCATAGGTTTCATAATAGTATCTACTTCTGAAGGTTTACCGTCTTCCCATTTAAAAACAGTCATTTTAGTGGGCTTATCAAATGATGCTTCAATCTCGGCATCAGACTTTCCTGCTTTCTTTAGTACCCTCCATCGTTCACCTTGTCTCATTGAGCGTTTCATTAAGGCTTTAATTTCTTCTCTATCTAGCTCTAAAAATGGGGCTGTAGGATTCCTTTTAGGTGTATTTTGATTAAAAAACTTAGCTTGCAATCTAGGCATGTGTTGTTGTACCGCAGCCTCAGCATATCTTTGCATGCGTGAATCTATGGTGGTATAGATTTTTAAACCATCATTGTATAAATTATAATTTGTACCATCTGGTTTCGGATTCTCTTTAATCCAATCTTTCATGAACCCATCTAAATAGCCTCTAAAATAAGTCGCAATACCATCACGATGTGATTGAGGTGTGTAACGTAAATCCAACTCTGTTTTTTGAAGTGAATCTTTTACAGTTTCATTAATATAATCGTAGTATTCCAGTTGGTGTAAAACAACATTACGCCTATTTTTAACTCCTACAGGGTTTCTCCTTGGATTATATAACGAAGAATTTTTAAACATTCCAACCAACATAGCAGACTCCTTCATGTCCAATTCACCAGGCTCTTTATCAAAATAAATTGCTGCCGCACTACGAATACCGTCAGCATTGTTACCAAAATCGTAAATATTAAAATATTGTGCTATAATTTCTTCTTTAGTATACTGACGCTCTAAACGAATGGCTATAATCCATTCTCTAAGCTTTTGAGAAAGCTTTTCTATTATATTAGCTTTTTCTCTTCTATGAAATAATTGTTTTGCTAGTTGTTGAGAAATTGTACTAGCACCACCTTTTGTTCCTAAAAAAACAGCTGCTCTTATGGTTCCACGTGCATCAATACCAGAATGATCATGAAAACGAGCATCTTCCGTAGCTATTAATGCATCTACTAGATTTTGTGATAACTCATCATAACCTACTGGTGTTCTATTATCATTAAAATAAAATTTACCTAAGGTTTTTCCATCCGAAGAAATAATCTCAGTAGCTAAATGTGTTTTTGGATTTTCTAGCTGTGTATGGTCTGGCATTTCTCCAAACGCTCCCCAAGAGGCTAGCAAAAACATTAACAATACTATAAGCACACCGCCTAAAAACAACATCCAAAACCAACGGATGTATTTTGAAAAATCTTGACTTGTTGTTGTTTGCTTTTTTTTTGCCATTAAACTTTATAATATTAATATTTTACTAGATACTATTCTGAAAAAAATTCAGGATTATTAGACATTCTATTTATTTGTTTTGAGGTTTTTCAATTCTAAAACCTATATCTGTGATCCCTTCAAGTTCTATAACACCATTAACCTTGCCATTTTCTCGCATGGCATGCTGTATGTTAACTGTATAGTCTCCTTTTTCTTTAAAAATGACTTGCTCTTTGTACCAAAGCTTATTTTCTTTAACATCTGTAAGTCCTGTACCTAAGAGTTTTCCGCTGGGATCTGCCATTCTATATTCTAATGTGTCTTTGATGGTTTTCCCATGAGGGAAACTCATTTCAACAATTAAAAACAAGTTATTATATCTATACGCATTTGTATTTCTTAAGTTAACGAACAAATTATACGCGTTTGTAGAATCTGGAGGTGTTACTTTAAAACTAATTATAGAGTCTTTATGCCACTTGTTAGGTACCGATTTATAGGTATCGAAAACACGATTAGAATCGCAAGACACAAATACTAAAGAATACATTAAAAGAAATAAGAATACATTATTTTGCTGCATTTTTACTGTTTTGAGGTTTTCTTTTCTTTTTATTATTCCTACTGTTTTTATTGTTTCTTCTCTTATTATTTTTACGTTTATTATTGGACTTTGGACTATCAAAACGCGTTAAACTATCTTGACCCACAACGTTTTCAAACTCAGCCTTAGCATCTTCTACCAATTCTGAAGCATATTCTTCAAGGCTTGCTATTTTTTCGTTTTTCTTGTTTAAATCAATAATTTCATTGGCTTGAGTAGTTGTTATTTTGTGCCAATGATTCCATTCTCCTTCATAGGCATACCACATGTGTCCTTTAAAAATATCTGTTTTTTGACATACCGCAGTACCTTTTTCAGTATGTATTTTTGTATCTGTTTTAGGAAAGTTTTTTAAAGCATCTAGATACGTGTCTAACTCATAGTTTAAACAGCATTTTAATTTACCACATTGTCCTGCTAATTTTTGAGGGTTTAATGATAATTGTTGGTATCTCGCTGCCGATGTGCTTACTGATCGGAAATCTGTTAACCAAGTCGAGCAGCATAATTCACGACCACAAGACCCAATACCACCAAGTCTTGAAGCTTCTTGACGAAACCCTACTTGTTTCATTTCTATCCGCGTTCTAAACTCGCGAGCAAACACTTTTATAAGCTCTCTAAAATCAACACGTTCTTCGGCTGTATAATAAAAAGTGGCTTTACTGGCATCACCTTGAAATTCAATGTCGGAAATTTTCATTTGCAATTTCAAATCGATTGCAAACTGACGCGCCCTTACCTTCATAGGTTCTTCCTTATCACGTGCAGACGACCAAATATCAATATCTTTTTGACTTGCTTTTCGGTAAACTTTTAATGCTTCTTCTTCATTATCAGATATGTTTTTACGCTTCATTTGAACACGTACTAACTCCCCTGTAAGAGTAACCATACCAATGTCATGCCCAGCTTTTGCTTGTGTAGCTACAATATCTCCAATGCTTAATGTTAAGTTTTCAGCATTCTTATAATATTCTTTTCTTCCATTTTTATAACGTACCTCAACCCAGTTGTATGGTTTTTCTCCATTAGGTAATGACATATTTGCTAACCAATCAAAGACCGTTAATTTATTGCAACTGTCTGTACCACAAGTACCATTATTTTTGCAGCCTTTAGGTTGACCGTCTTTAGTTGAGCAGCTTGAGCAAGCCATATACTTTATATATTGAATTCGCTAATAATTAAATTATTACGAATGAAGATTAATAATTCTTTTTGAAATGTAAAGATATGATTATTATGTTGACTTTAAAAAGCCAAAAAATTATTTAAATATTCTTAACACTAATTATATTTACAGGACAGGCTTTAGAAGCTTTTTCACAGGCATCAAAAATAATATCATCATTAGATTTTACGGTAAAAAACCCTTTTTTATCTTTTGAATGTAAAAGAATCGATTTACCATCTTTTTTTGACATTTGAAATTGATTTGGAGCCAACTCTACACAATAATTACAACCAATACACTTGTTTCTTTGTAAGGTAATAACAACCATTAAACCTCTACTTTATTTTCAACAATTTTATATAATTTATCCGAAGGTCTTATTCTAAACTCTAGTGGTATTGTTATTGTATCTCCTTTAGAACCTGTTAGTAATTTCTCGTCATTTACCAACATCTCATTGACCTCCATCTCTTTTGCTCCTGTTGTTGGCCCGGTTACTAAAATAGTGTCTCCTATAGAAACATCGTAAGCATCAATTTTAAACTCACCTATTTTAGCTTTGGTATAAAAGTGTACGCCTTTACCAATATATACCTTTTTTTGAGTAGCATGAGACCCAGAACCGTTACTCCATTCTCCTAGTTTTTGTCCTAAATAATACCCATTCCAAAACCCTCGGTTATAAACCTTTTCTAACTCTTGCATCCATGAAACAATCTTTTCTTTATCATAAGTTTTATTCTCAAGACTATCAATAGCATCTCTATAACATTTTATAACGCTGGCTACATATTCAGGAGCTCGACCTCGTCCTTCAATTTTCAATACTTTAATACCAGATTCAGCTACCTGATCTAAAATATCTATGGTACATAAGTCTTTAGGAGACATGATATATTCATTATCTAATTCCATTTCGAAACCAGTTTCCTGATCGATAACCGTGTATTTTTTTCTACAATTTTGTTTGCAAGCCCCTCTGTTTGCTGATGAGTTTTGAGAATGCAAACTCATATAACATTTCCCCGAAACAGCCATACAAAGTGCGCCATGCCCAAACACCTCAATTTCAACCAGATTCCCAGAAGGTCCCTTGATTTGTTCTTTTTCAATGGCTTCAGTGATTTTTTTTATCTGACGTAAGCTCAATTCTCTACTTAACACCATCGTATCTGCAAACATCGCATAAAACTTAACCGTTTCTATATTGGTAATGTTAATTTGTGTTGAAATATGCACTTCCAAACCGAGCGCTCTCGCACAGGCTATTACTGCTTGGTCCATAGCTATTACAGCAGTAATATTAGCTTCTTTTGCTTTTCTTACAAGTGTTTTTACTATGGATAGATCATGATCGTAAATGATGGTATTTAAGGTTAAATACGTTCTTACATGTTTTGCTTTGCAACGTTTTGAAATTTCAGGTAAATCATCTAAAGTGAAGTTTATAGATGCCCTTGCTCTCATATTTAACTGCTCGACACCAAAATATACAGAGTCTGCTCCGTTATCTAGGGCAGCCTGAAGCGACTCAAAGTTTCCTGCAGGAGCCATTAATTCTATTTGCTGCATCTTATTTAAATTTTAAAGCTTTAGACCTTCCTTTTTTGAAAATATCATTACTATTTCCTTGCCCTTTACGCAATTCTTTTTGCGCTTCGTAAGGCAACCTATTTATTTCCATACACTCATTAGAACAGCAGTTTTCCATCGCTTCTTTGCAAGTATCACATTGAATAAATAGTAAGTGACAAGCGGCATTAGCACAATTGGTATGTACATCAAACGGATTTCCACATTGATGACAATTAGCTATAACATCATCACTAATACGCTCTGCTCTTCGGTCATCAAAAACAAAATTTTGACCTAAAAATTTATTCTCTAGGTTATCTTCTTTTACTTGTCTTGTATATTCAATAATTCCCCCTTCTAATTGATATACATTTTTAAATCCTTTATGCTTAAAATAAGCACTTGCTTTTTCGCAACGAATCCCTCCTGTACAATACATAACAAGGTTTTTATCTTCCTTATGCGTTTTTAAATCGTCTTCAATAATATCTAAAGATTCTCTAAAAGTATCTACATCTGGCGTCATGGCATTTTTAAAATGTCCTATCTCACTTTCGTAGTGGTTACGCATATCTACCAAAACTGTTTTTTCATCTTCTATAAGATTATTAAACTGTTCTGCCCCTACATGAACACCTTTATTGGTGACATCGAACGTATCATCATTTAAACCGTCGGCAACAATTTTGTTGCGCACCTTTACTTTTAGCTTTAAAAACGATTTATTGTCTTGTCCTACCGCTATATTTAATCGGATATCCTTCAAAAAAGTAATCGTGTCTAAATGTGTTTTAAATTCGTTAAAGCGGTCTGCTGGTAATGATAATTGACCATTAATACCTTCGTGAGCGACATAGATTCTGCCAAGAACATCTAATGCGTTCCAAGTAATAAACAAATGATCTCTAAAAACTTGTGGGTTGCCAATTTTGGCATATTGGTAGAAAGAAAGTGTTAATCGATTTTTTCCTGCTTTATCGATTAATTCTGCTCTTTCTTTTGCGCTTAATTTATTGTACAGTTGCATGCTATACTAATTTATAAGGTTAAAGAATTCCCATCCTAACCTTCCCAAAGGGAAGAAAAATGAAACTTAAGCGCAAAAGTACAATTTTATACAGAAGTGAGAAAGTAAATTCCCAATGGCAGGTTTTATGGCATTTATATCTAAAAAACCTTCTCTTATAACTACCATAAGCACACAAAAATTGATAGATGTAATAACTAATAAAAGAGTTAGATACGAATTACACTAATTTACACGAATCTATTGTCTTATCGTATCGAAACTAAACAATAAAACAACACAGGCTCAAACCTTGTCAACGAACAGGCATATTTTCTTTATAAATATGTAAACATGGTAACCGCAGGCAAGAAGGTTCTACTTATTTGAGATGTCAATTTTAAGATTCCGCTTTTTCAGCGGAATTAGTTCAACTTACAAGTTTCACTAATAAAAAAAAACACTTTATGTTTAACAAAGTGCTTTTTCTTGACTAATCCGTGGTTAAAATATTAATTTATTTTTTCTAACTAATATACCACGGTTTTAGCCACCATCGGCTTTACAGTTACTATTTACAATAACGGTAACTGAAACACCCAATGCGTTTATTAAAATTGTTTGTTTGAAAAATTTCATTTAATTCTTTTTCATAGCAAAATTTCCCACTTTACTAAATAGATGTAAAATGTTCAAAAAGGTTGCGTTGTGTTACGAATCTTTATTTTTTTAAATTAATAATCGATCTTTTTATTTCTAAATTTATGTTGAAAACTATTATTGTATCATCATAAAAGATGTAGTATTTTAGCAAGCATAATCAGAGAAAAAAAATTATAAATGAGCAGCGAAAAAGAAGCCAAATTAAAAGCACTTAAACTTACATTAGATAAATTAGATAAAGCTTACGGAAAGGGAACAGTAATGAAAATGAGCGATGCGGCTGTACAGGATGTAGAAGCTATTTCATCAGGCTCTTTAGGTTTAGATATTGCTTTAGGCGTTGGAGGGTATCCACGCGGACGTGTTATAGAAATTTATGGCCCGGAATCTTCTGGTAAAACCACATTGACTTTACATGCTATCGCAGAAGCTCAAAAAGCAGGTGGTATTGCTGCCTTTATAGATGCTGAGCATGCCTTTGACAGATTTTATGCTGAAAAACTTGGAGTAGACATTGAGAACTTAATTATATCACAGCCAGATAATGGTGAACAAGCCTTAGAGATTACCGATAATTTAATTCGCTCAGGAGCTATTGATATTGTGGTAATCGACTCTGTGGCTGCATTAACACCTAAAAGTGAAATAGAAGGTGAAATGGGAGACTCTAAGATGGGCTTACATGCTCGCTTAATGTCTCAAGCTTTAAGAAAGCTTACAGCATCTATTAGTAAAACCAATTGTACTGTTATATTCATTAACCAATTACGTGAAAAAATTGGTGTTATGTTTGGCAACCCAGAAACAACTACAGGTGGTAATGCCTTAAAATTCTATGCCTCTGTTAGATTGGATATTAGACGTTCAACTCAAATTAAAGAAACCGATGGAAGTGTTGCTGGTAATAAAACCCGAGTAAAAGTGGTTAAAAATAAAGTAGCACCTCCTTTCAAAATGGCAGAATTTGATATTATGTATGGCGAAGGTGTCTCTAAAGTTGGTGAAGTATTAGACCTTGCTGTAGAGCTTGAAATTGTAAAGAAAAGCGGTTCTTGGTTTAGCTATGAAGACACTAAGCTAGGGCAAGGGAGGGATGCTGTGAAAGCACTCATTAAAGATAACCCCGAACTCATGGACGAACTCGAAGGAAAAGTTAGAAAATTAGTAACAGAATAGTTAAAAAAATCCCGTTAATTCGGGATTTTTTATTTTTATACGCAACCTTTTTATTCATTGTGCATCTACATAGTGCGAACATGTATAATACCCTAAATTTTTTATTGCTATGAAAAAGTTTTTTGTTTTTTGTTTTATGGCGCTATTATTTGTCTCATGTAGTATTGATGATGATGGTCCAAATTTTAGCTTTGAAATTTTACCCGTTGAAAGTGTTGAGATTCCTGATGAGTTTACATTAGGAGAAACATATCCGATTACTGTTTCTTATCTTAGACCCACAACTTGTCATACATTCAAAGAGTTTTATTATTTAAAAGAGAATAATCAACGCACCGTTGCTCCTATAAATTATCTTTTTGAGAAGGATGATTGTGAAACCTTAGACAATGAATTAGTAGAATCGACTTTCAACTTTATAGTTACAGGAAATGGTTCTTATATTTTTAAATTTTGGCAAGGTGAAGACACCGATGGAGAAGATCAGTTTTTAACAATTGAGGTGCCTGTAGTTGAATAACGCTTTTAATTTAATACATGTTTAATTTTGAGTTTAAACCAACTCATAGAAAATTGTAAAATTAATGATACTAAAGCCCAAGGAGAATTATACAAACTCTTTTCGAGTAAACTATTCTCTGTATGTTTAAAGTATTCGCGAAATCGTGCCGAAGCAGAAGATAATCTGCAAGATGCATTTTTAACAATTTTTTTAAAAATTGAACAGTACAAAAATAAAGGCTCTTTTGAAGGTTGGTTAAAACGTATTGCTATAAATACTGTATTGCAACGATACAGAAACGAAAAGGTTTTTGATATAATAAATGAAAATATAATTGAAGATGTTGAATTAGAAGTTGATGAAGATACAGTATCCATCGATTATCTTTTACAAATTATTCAAGAATTACCAGACAGATATAGATTGGTTTTTAACCTATATGTATTAGATGGTTATTCACATAAAGATATAGCAGAAATGCTAGACATAAATATAGGAACCTCAAAATCTAATTTGGCTCGTGCCAGACTTAGCTTAAAGGAAACTATAGAGAATTACAAGACGATGCAAAGTTTACAATCATTATAATAATGAGTGATAAAAAACATATTGACAGATTGTTTCAGGAGGGTTTTAAAGATTTTGAAGCCATACCTAGTGACGCTGTTTGGGAACATATAGAAGCTAAGCTTAACCAGAAAAAGAAAAAACGTCGTGTCATTCCTATTTGGTGGCGTTATGCTGGTGTTGCTGCACTATTATTACTTTTATTAACTATTGGCGGTGTTTATTTTAATGATTCTGATAAAACCCAAGCCGATCAAATAGTCGATACAAAAGATACGCCTCCTTTAGATTCTAAAAAAGATAATTCTATTGACTTGAATGATGCCAATGATGCTATTGTTAATACTGACTCTAACGAAAACAAAAGTTCTAATAGTAATAATACTCCACAACAAACAAATTTTTCACCTAAGGGAATAATTACTTCAGAAGAGTCATCAATTGTAGAAACACCTGCATCAAGAAATGGTAACGAGGAAAAAAAAGAGGCTAACGTTATAACTAATAAAGAAGAGCATGCTATCAACAAGTTATTAAATGCTGAAAGAAACAATGCCGTTGCAAATAATTCTAGAGAAAAAAACAATACTAATAAAATTGCTAACAAACCTAAAAGCCATGTTACTCTTGCAGATAATTCTGAAGAAAATAAAAATACAGACAAACTCCAAAAAGCCTTAAAGAGCAATACTGTCATTGCTTCAGGTTCTGAAAAAAATAATCAAGGATTTCAACAAGATAAAGAATTATTAATTGGTAAAAAGCGGGCAAAAGAAATCGTTAACAATGCTTCAAAAAGTAACAATGCGATAGCAAAGACCGAAGAAAATAATACGGAAATCGTAACTAGTGAAGAAGAAAAAAGTAGCCTTACCATAGAAGAGGCAATAGACAAAACTAAAGACATTATTGAAGAAGATGATAACGTAAATAGGTGGAGTATCTCCCCAAATGCTGCGCCTGTTTATTTTAATACTCTTAGTAAAGGTTCTTCCATAGACCCTCAATTCAATGATAATTCTAAAAGTGGTGAACTTAATATGAGTTATGGTATTTCTGCCAGTTATGCTATTAACGAAAAACTAAGTATTCGTTCTGGTATTAATAAAGTTAATTTAGGTTATAGCACCAATGATATTGTTTCTTTTCAAGTTGTAGGTGTATCTTCAAGTAGTCGTTCATTACAAAATGTTAACGCTATAAAAACGGAAAACGTTAGTAGTGATGCTCCAACAGATAACACTGTCTCCCTTTTTAGTGAAGAGAGCCTCAATTCAAGTGATATTCCTGAAGCATTTCCAACATCTAATAGCTCTATTAATCAAAATTTAGGTTATATAGAAATCCCTTTAGAGATTCAATACGCACTTTCAGATAAAAAATTAGGGGTTAATCTTATTGGAGGATTTAGTTCGTTCTTTTTAAGTAATAACAAGATTTTTTCAGAATCACAAGAAGGTGGCAGGACCCTTTTAGGTAAGGCTAACAATATAAATAAAGTAAGTTATAGTGCTAATTTAGGACTAGGATTAAATTATAAAGTATCTAAAAAAATAGACTTGAATTTAGAACCTATGTTCAAATATCAAATTAACACCTTTAATAATACATCTGGCGACTTTAAACCTTTCTTTATAGGGGTTTATACTGGATTCGCCATTAAATTCTAGGTTTTTGGTTAGATCTGGATATTGATTTTTATTAAGCTCAAAAATCAATATCGAAAAAAAACTGCTCTTCCCCTGAGCAGTTTTTTATTTATTAAAGCTTTGTAATTGTTTCAATATAATATTTCTAGCCGTGTCGTTTAAAGACTTGGTATCATCAATGCTTAAATTTTCTGTAGATAAAAATTTATGAATCTTAGCACGCATTTTTCCTGGGCTACCGCTAAAAAATGTATACGAAAACCGTTTTTTATTATCTGCAAAAGTTAATGGCACAATAGGTATTTGATGGTTTATTGCTAATCTGAAAGCGCCATTTTTAAATTGATCTAAATCTATATGCTCTTCTGGCACGCCACCTTCAGGAAAAATACAAATACTTAAGCCAGATCGTAACCTACGTTGTGCTCTTAAAAAAACAGCTTGTCTACTTTTAGGGGAGCTTCTGTCTACTAAAATACACGTACGCTTATAAAAGAAACCAAACAGTGGGATTTTAGCAAGTTCTTTTTTTCCAACAAATACAAATGGGTTTTTAACAGAGACTAGCATAAGCATAATATCTGCCATTGAAGTGTGATTAGCTATAAACATATAGCTCTTACCTTTCTCGGGTATTTGCTCCCTATCAATACGATATCTAAAACCCATACCAATTAAAATCATCTTTGCCCAAACTCTGGCAATTTTAAAAAAGAACGGATACCACGATTCTTTTGAAATAGAAATTAAAAGTATTGGAAACAATATTAATATAGGCAATCCTACAAGTATATAAAACCAAATACGATATAATACCCAGAAAATGTATTTAAAAACTATCATAAGTTCCAAAAATAACTATTATAAATTGATTATATTTAAATCATATTAACTTTAAAACAATTAAAATTATGTCTTTACTTTATTCACTTTTAATTGGAGGTATTGCTGGTTGGTTAGCTGGAAAGCTAATGAAAGGTGGTGGTTTCGGAGTTCTTTTTAATATTGTAATTGGTATTATTGGCGGTTTTGTTGGTAACTGGCTTTTTGCAAAACTTGGTATTTCTATAATGAATGGTATTGTTGGTGATATTTTAACTGGAGCTATCGGGGCTTCAATAATTCTCTTTATTGCTGGCTTATTAAAAAAATGACATAAACATAAATTATATACTAAAAAGTGGCCAATGCCACTTTTTTTATTGTGTAACAAATACGTATTTTCGCAGCATTATTTAATTAAAACACATTCCTACTTTAGCAGGAAATATTATGGCAAGAATACTTACAGGTATACAAAGTACAGGAACACCGCATTTAGGAAATATTTTAGGAGCTATTATGCCAGCTATTGAAATGGCTAATAACCCTGAAAACGATTCCTATTTATTTATTGCAAACCTGCATACTTTAACTCAGATTAAAGATGCTGAAACATTACGCACAAACACGTATTCTACAGCAGCTACCTGGTTAGCTTTTGGTTTGGATATAGAAAAGACAGTGTTTTACAGACAAAGTGATATTCCACAAGTTACTGAACTATCTTGGTATTTAAGCTGTTTCTTTCCTTACCAACGTTTAACATTAGCGCATAGCTTTAAAGATAAAGCGGATAGACTAGAAGATGTAAACTCTGGATTATTTACATATCCCATGCTTATGGCTGCCGATATTTTATTGTATGATGCCGAAATTATTCCTGTTGGAAAAGACCAGCTACAGCATATTGAAATGACACGCGATGTGGTGTCTCGTTTTCATGCTAAAGTTGGTGACACTTTTGTATTACCTGAAGGAAAAATACAAGAACACACAAAGCTCATTCCAGGAACCGATGGTGAAAAAATGAGTAAGAGTAGAAATAATATCATCAATATATTTTTAGCCGATAAAAAACTACTTAAACAAATAATGGGTATTCAAACGGATAGTACACCATTAGAAGCCCCAAAAGACTGGAAAACCTGTAATTGTTTTGCTATTTATAGTTTATTGGCTAATGACGAGCAAATTGAAACAATGAAAGCTAATTATGAAAATGGCGGTTATGGTTATGGACATGCAAAACAGGCTTTGTTTGAATTGGTAATTGAAAAATTTTCGACACAACGCGAACGCTATAACTACTATATGGATAATCTTAATGAGATTGATAAAGCCTTAGCTTTAGGTGCTGATAAAGCAAAAGTAGTAGCTGATACTGTTTTGAGTAGAGTGCGCGAAAAGGTTGGATATTAACATATTCACGTGCATCTTGTCAAACTTATTTAACTTGCATTTGTCATTCCTGCGAAAGCTAGAATCCACTCAGAAAAAATAAGTTCAATTATTTAAGATTCCTAACTTCATCTTGAGGGAAGACTAAAGGCAGGGATTAAACAACTTCAAATAATTTCCCAGGCAGTGGTCTTATAACTCCCTTTAACTCCATGTTAAGCAATACACTCGCTATTTTAAAAATAGGCATATTACAATTAATAGCAATCACATCCAGTTGTTGTTTTTCGTTTTCTTTTAAATACGAATAGATTGTTTTTTCTGTAGTATCCAACTCTACAAACAATTGCTTTTGTATGGCTGGTTTCTTGTCTTTTTCTAATTGCCAATTTAGAATATAAGGCACATCTATAGGTGTTGTAAGCATGTGTGCCTTTTGATGCTTTATTAAATTATTACATCCTATGCTCTGACTATCTGTAGTTCTTCCTGGAACAGCTAATACGTCTCTATTATAAGAATTTGCAATATCTGCAGTAACCAGACTTCCTCCTTTTTCAGCAGATTCTATAACAATAGTTGCTTCACTTAAGCCCGCAATAACTCTATTTCTTTTCAAGAAATTATTTCTATCAAATGTATCACTACTCCAAAAATCGGTAAAAAAGCCTCCATTTTTCTCTATATCGACCATATATTTTTTATGTGCTTTAGGATAAATTTGATTCAAACCATGTGCTAAACAGCCAACAGTTTGTAAACTGTTTTTAATGGCTGCTTTATGCGCCGTAATATCTGTTCCATAAGCAAAACCAGAAACTATTATAGGGTTATAGGGTGCTAAAGTTTCCACCAATGTTTCACAAAATGCGATACCATTAGTTGTTATTTTGCGGGTTCCAACTATACTAATAATATGTTGTTGTTTTAAATCAATATGTCCTGATTGAAACAATAAAATAGGGCCATCAATGCAATGTTTTAGTTTTTCAGGATAACTTTCTTCCTTAAAATAGGATACTTTAATGCCGTTAGTCTTTATAAAGTCTATTTCTTTTTCTGCAGCTTTTAAATGATATGTTTCAAATAAATCTCCTAAAATAACACTGCCTATGCCATCAATTTTAAGTAGATTATGCTTCTTTTCCTTTAAAACGGCTTCGGCAGTACCACAATGTGAGATAAGCCGCTTGGCTGTTATATCCCCAATATTTGGTACATGTTGCAAAGCCAAAGTATAAAACAAATCATTTTCTGTCATGCTATATCATTGATTTTAAAGCTGCAATAAAAGAATTTTTATACTGTTAATAAATACTTCTGTCTAAATTTTATATGAAAGCATAATTTTTTAACTTTGTTTCTATGCAACTAGAGACCTACATAAGCGATTTATTATATAGATATGAGTGTGTTACCATTCCTGAGTTTGGTGCTTTTTTAACACAACGTGTATCTGCAACCATTCACGGAACTACCAATGCTTTTTATCCACCTAGTAAGACGGTGTCATTTAATGAGCAGATTCAAAAAAATGATGGCTTATTAGCACATTATATTGCTGATGTAGAAAAAATTCCTTTTGAGGTTGCCAGTAAAAAAATTGAAAAGCGAGTACACACATTAAAGAATTATTTAACACAAGGCGAGACACTCACTTTCAAAAATATTGGAGACATTGTTTTTAATAGCGAAGGTAAAATTGTATTTGAACCATCGAACCATCTTAACTATTTAACTGATTCTTTTGGGTTGTCTCAATTTGTATCACCAAAAGTAACTCGTGAGGTTTACAAAGAAGAGGTTAAAAACATTGAAAAAGTAATTCCTATTACTGTTACTCCTGAAAAGCGTAAAACAGCACCATCATATTTAAAATATGCTGCAATTGCTTTAGTGGCCTTAACACTTGGTGGTCTTGGAGGAGCTAATTATTATGTAAATCAAATTGAGCAACATAACCAATTAGCGCAGGAGGAAGCGACACAACAATTGGATACTAAAATACAACAGGCAACATTTAATTTAAATCCGTTTCCTGCCATTACTTTGAATGTAACCAAACAGGCTGGTAATTATCATATTATTGCAGGTGCATTTAGGTTTGAAGAAAACTGCGATAAAAAGGTACAACAACTTAAAGCGGAAGGTTTTAGTGCTAGAAAAATTGGCGTTAACAGATATGGTTTACATCAGGTCGTTTATGCAAGCTACGAAGATAGGCTTGAGGCTTTAAAGGCTTTAAGAAACATCAAGAACACTCATAACAGAGACGCTTGGTTGGATGTTAGAAAACTAGATTAGTTTTTACAAATTCACTAATATTTTACTGCTTTAATACTTAACTTTGCTGCATTATTAAATTCATGTAATGAAAGCAAAGACTCCTGAACAATCAAAAACGATACTTACCGACATGGTTTTACCTGGTGAAACCAACCCTTTAAACAATTTATTTGGAGGGGAATTACTAGCAAGAATGGATCGTGCTGCAAGTATTGCTGCAAGACGCCACTCAAGACGTATTGTAGTAACGGCTTCTGTGAATCATGTGGCCTTTAATAGAGCTGTTCCCTTAGGAAGTGTTGTAACTGTAGAGGCTAAAGTATCTCGTGCTTTTAAAACCTCTATGGAGGTGTTTATAGATGTCTGGATAGAGGACAGAGAGTCTGGTGATAGAACAAAAGCTAATGAAGCCATTTACACCTTTGTGGCGGTAGATGAAACCGGTCGTCCTATAGCCATTCCAGAAATAAGCCCAGAAACTGTTTTAGAAAAAGAACGCTATGATGCCGCATTACGCCGTAAACAATTAAGTTTATTGTTGGCAGGAAAAATAAAACCAAATGAGGCTACAGAACTAAAGGCTTTATTTGAGTAAATTTCAACCGAAACTCTGAGGCAAACCTCAGGAAATGCTTCTCGATTAAACCTTTTACTTTTTAGTAAGTCTTATAGCAGAACCAAATCTAAAAAAAGCTATGAGACATTTTATTATTTTGTTTTTCGTTTTATGCTCAATGAGTTTATCTTCTTGTGTTACTCGTACTCGTGTAGTTACTAAACCAGCAACTCAGGTTACTGTTGTAAAAAAAGCCCCTAGACATTACAAAATTGTAAAAGTTAAAGGGAAACGTTATTACTTTTGGAATGGGAATCATTATAAGAAAACAAGAAGCGGGTATGTGGTTGTGAGAGTGTAAATTAATTGAGATCAATACTTTGGTTATTCTGAGGAGTACCAAAATGCAACATAAGAATCTATTCAATTTAGGTTTTGAGTTATTAATAAAACAGATTGTTACGGTCGTTCCTCCCTCACAATGACATTTTATTATTTTTGGCACAAACAAAAACGGATTAAAAACTCCCTAATTAGGAAGTTTTTAAAGCAACAATAGAGCCTACACCCAAAAAGACGCGAGCATCTTACTTATCACCTAGTTGCAAAAATTACCAGTTTTCAAAAGTCGAGATTGAAAGCGAATGCATCAATACTTTTTTGAAGAAGTTGAGAAATGGAAAAAATCTATTAAGAGATGAGGCCCCATTACTATGCAAGTCTTGAAACTTCGCAAATAGCACATAAAATCACATCTAAGTTTTACTTAAATACATTTTATTCTTCGTTACTTTTATTGATTTGAAGTTACACCCTTTTAAGGGTTGATATTTCTTATATTTGGTTTGTATAATAGAAATAAACGCACCTTTATTACGTATATCCAAAAATATTAGGGAATAAACTCCATAAAGTGCGTTTATACAATTGTTGTATGCCATTAGACTAAAATGACCGAAGAAGAAGTTAAAAATAAAATACTTGAGATTTTTAAATCAGAAAGGAGTAATCCTTCATCTGACTTTAATGAAAATCATTTTATGGACTTCTTAACTAATCCAGCTCATCAAAAAAATACAATTAAGAATTCATTTAGAGGAGTACGAAAGTACTACAGGTTTATGGATAAACTTGAATTGGAATTTGGAATCTGTTTTAGCCTCTCTGATTTGGACAAATACTACAGTGTTGACAAACTGACAAAAAAAGTACTCGAGAGAATTAAAAAGGGGAAAGGGAATAAAATGATTCTACAAAGAAGGAATGAAGAAAAAGAAAAATACATCTTTGAAACTGTCCTTTTATTGATTCTTATTGGAATGTTTTACTGGCAAGGACTAAATTGGATTTCAATTTTGACAACTATTCTGTTTGGATTAGTAATCTATTGGATTTTAAGCAGTAAAATTTACAATAAAGCGCACATAAAAAAAATGAATCAACGATTAATGATGAACAAATAACCACATATAATATTATGTACGTGGTTACTCAGGAATTGATTGCATTAGATTTTCGGTTTTGGATTTCTCCTTGTTGGATACATCACTTGTTGTTTTTTGAATTGACCTATTTCCTCCCTTAACGTTTGATTGATATTGTAAATCAAATCATTTTGGTATTTCATAATTCCCAATAAATCGTGCATTGCGTTTAAATTTTCTAATTGCTTATAAACAATTTGTTCTAAATCGGCTTTGGTATATCTTTTGCTCATATCATTACACTTATTAAATATTTCTTTAGAATTTCTAAACAAATCTATTGATTATCTATTTAAATTCAAAATAAATTTATAGACTTTCTAAAGTTTTATATAATAAGGCTAAATTTATCTTAACAAATTCGAAAGATTATATGACTTCTTTAGGACTATATTTAACTAAGAAATCTGTGAATAGAGCTATGGTTTCCAGAAGAACTGGAATCAGTCAGGCTAGGTTATCGCAATTGACTTCAAATGAATCGACTAAATTAAGAGCTGATGAGCTGTTCTTAATTGCATTAGCTATTGACATAGACCCTGGAGAAATGTTTAAAGAAATTTTTGAGGATTTGAAATTAAAACAATAAAACGGCATACAACAGGGTATAAAATTAATTGCTAGTGCGTGCCTACTTACGAAAATCCCTGCGGATTTTCTATTCAGTTTGTACTTGCTAAGGTTGTTGCTTAAAACACGCAACTAATCTTATACTAGACGTTACCTGCAAGCTGAAAAGCCAACGCACAGTCAAGCACATTTCATTTTGTTCGTGCCTCACAAAACAAAAAGAGCTTGTCTTTTTCCAGAGCTCATAGGGTTTACGATTTTGAATTTCTTCTTGTCGGATACATTACTTGTTGCTTTTTAAATTGACCTATTTCCTCTCTTAATGTCTGATTAATATTTTGAATCAAATCATTTTGAATTTTCATAATGCTCAATAAATCGTGCATTGCATTTAGGTTTTCTAATTGCTTGTAAACAATCTCTTCTAAATCAGATTTGGTATATCTTTTGCTCATATCCTTATGTTTATATATTGTAATACAATACAAATATATACTATTTTATCATATTTTACAATACATTTTTATATTGTAATTTCGTATAATAATATAATGCACTTGAAATACAGTACTGAATTATATTAGAATACTGTATAAAAATGCTTTACAATGACTTATAAATGGTCGAAATGAATCGAATAAAGGAAGTATTAAAAGAACAAGGAAGGACTCAAACCTGGCTCTCTGAAAAGATTGAAAAAAGTTATGTAATAGTAACAAATTACTGCAATAATAATGCACAGCCAAGCATTGAAGTTCTCCGAAAGATTGCAAATATATTGGATGTTGATGTTAGAATATTATTACACTCTACAAAAGACAATTTATAAATATGGAGAGCCAAAAGACATATATTGATTTGTTCTCTGGTTGTGGAGGACTTTCTCTAGGATTGCATAATGCAGGTTGGAAAGGAGCTTTTGCTATTGAAAAAAGCGAAGATGCTTTTAAAACACTCGAACATAATTTAATCAAAAAGAAAAAACATTTTGACTGGCCAAATTGGTTAGACCAAAAACATCACGACATCAATCAAGTTTTAGAAGACCATTCTGAAAACCTAATAGCTCTAAGAGGTAAAATTGATTTAGTTGCAGGTGGACCACCCTGTCAAGGATTTTCAATGGCAGGAAGAAGAATTGAAAATGATTCGAGAAATGATTTAATTAATTCTTACATTAAATTCATTGATTTAGTAAAGCCCAAATTAATATTTTTTGAAAATGTAAAAGGGTTTACGCAAGGTTTTAAAAAAAATGATAAAAAAGGAAGAGCATATTCATTATATGTAATTGACGAACTGAAAAAGAATGGATATACTGTTCAAGGACATCTCATAAACTTTGCAGATTATGGAGTTCCTCAAAAAAGAACACGTTTTATTTTAGTAGGAATTCAAAATGAATTTGTAGAAAATAATTCAAACATAAATAAAGAAACTTTCTTTGAAGAAATTAAAAACAATAAAGACTCTTTCTTAATCAATAAAAACCTTACTGTAAATCCATCTTTAGAAAATGCAATATCTGATTTGCTTCAATCTAATGGTCAAGTAGTATCGGAAACACCAAATTTTAAAGCTGGTGTTTATGGAGAAATTGAATCAAAATATCAAAAGCACTTACGAAAATACAAAAGACAAGAAAGCAAAGTCGATAGTCATCGATTTGCAAAACATACAGACATAGTTAAGAATAGATTTCAAGTTGCTTTAGATGAAAAACTAACTAGTTCAACATATAGAGAGCGTTTCAAATTAAAAAAGAGTAGTACAAAGATATTAGAAGCAAATAAACCTACTCCTACTATTACAACATTACCAGATGATTACATCCATTATTGCGAACCAAGAATAATGACAGTTCGTGAATATGCACGTATTCAATCATTTCCAGACACTTATCAGTTTAAAGGAAAATATACAACTGGCGGAAAAAGAAGAACACAAGAAGTGCCAAGATATTCACAAATTGGAAATGCTATTCCTCCTTTATTTGGGGAACAAGCAGGTTTAGTTTTAAAACAACTAATTCAATAATGGGGAATGAATTAGAATTTAAAATAAGCACAGGCTTAAAAGATATCATTGGTAAGGATTTAATTACTGATGAATTTATTGCTGTTTTTGAATTAGTCAAAAATTCCTATGACGCATTTGCTAAAAATGTAGTTATTACCATTGAAGATAATAAACTAATTATTTCAGATGATGGTAAAGGAATGTCCCTAGAAGATTTAAAAAACAAATGGTTATTTGTTGCGTATTCAGCAAAAAAAGATGACTCAGAAGACAAGAATGACTCTGATAAAAATGAATCTTATAGAGATATAATTCAAGAAAGAAAACATTATGCTGGTGCAAAAGGAATTGGAAGGTTTTCTAGTGATAGGTTAGGAAAACTACTTACTATAAAAACAAAAAATGATAGCTCATCAAAATTAGAAGAGTTGGAAATTGATTGGTCTAAATTCGAAACAGACCAAAAAAACACATTTGAGACTGTAAAAGTTAATCACAATAAAATTACTGATTATAAAGTAAAATTTCCAAATAACTCTAACTCTGGAACAATTCTAGAAATATCAAAACTTCATAATGTTTGGGATAGAAAAAGAATATTAGCATTAAAATACTCTCTTGAAAAACTTATAAATCCTTTTTCAGAAAAAAACGATTTCAATATTGAAATTATTTGTAAAAGAGAATTAGATGAAGATAAAAATGGTTTTTACAAAACAGGACTAAAAGAAAATAAAGGGAAAAAGTATTTTGAGAGGGATAAAGTAAATGGTTCTATAAAAAATGCAATTCTTGATATTTTAGAATTGAAAACATCTCAAATTACTTTCAAAATTAAAAATAGTGAGATTGAAACTAAAATAATTGACAGAGGAGAATTAATCTATCATATCAAAGAACCAGCAAAGGACTTTCAAATTATTAAAAATTTACAAATAGACTTATACTTTTTAAATACTTCTGCTAAAAGTAATTTTACAAGAAAAATGGGCATTCAGGTTGTGAATTTTGGCTCTGTTTTTTTATTTAAAAATGACTTTAGAGTTCAGCCATATGGAGAGTTTGGAGACGATAGCTGGGGGATTGACCAAAGAAAACAACAAGGTTACAATAGATTTCTAGGAACTAGGGATTTATTTGGTAGAGTTTCAATTTCTACAAACAATACAGAACAATTTAAAGAAGTATCTAGTAGAGATGGTGGGTTAATAGAAACACCTGGTTATTATGAATTGTTAAATGCTTTTGAATTAGCACATAGAAGATTGGAAAGGTATGTCGTTGGAGTACTTTGGGGTGAAGGATTTAAAAGGAGGAAATATTTTGGTGATGATGACCATAAAGCGCAAGAATACAGAGATAAACTATCCACAGATAAAGATTCTGAAAACCTTGAAATTGCTAAATCAAATTTAGGGAGTAAGCTAGATTTCATTCAAATTATTAAAAGTTTAACATCCAACAAGAATGTAGAAATTATTGATTTCAATAAAGGTTTCATTGATTTAATAAATGAAAAAATTGATGATACACAAATTAAGTTTATTTCTGATTTAAAAGACATTGCTGATAAAACAAGTGATTCAAAGCTTTTAAATAAAGTAACTGATATAGAGGAAACTTTTGAAAGATTAAAAAAAGAAAAAGAAGAAGCTGAAAAGAAAGCCTTGGAAGAAGAAAGAAAAAAGGAAAAGGCTTTATTTGAATTAAAAAAATCAGAAATAAGAGCTCAAGAGGAGGTTCAAAAAAGAAGAAAAGAAGAAGAAAAAAGAAGACAAGCTGAATTTCAAACGGAAAAAAAAGAGAAAGAGAGAGCTCAAGCAGAATTAGCTAAAGTAAAAGCACAACTAAAAGCTAAAGAGGAAGAAGAAAAAAGAAAAATTGAAGAAGAAGCTAGAAAAAAAGCCGAAAAGGAAGCTACAATAAGAAAAAAACAATTAACACAATATAAATCCGCAGAAACAATAGAGTATAAGGATTTAAGAGATTCTAACCATATAGTAGGCGTATATTCAGATACTATTTCAAAAAAAATACTCCGATTTAAAAGAAAAATTGAGAAGGGTAAAAAAATTGAGAATAAAGAATTATTAGAATTTATAAGTGGTATCAATCTAGCAAATGAAAAAATTGCAACTATCACACGATTTACAACTAAAGCTAACTACTTAAAAGCTTCATTAGAATCAACTGAAGATATAGTTAATTTCATTTGTAATTATATTGAAAAAACATATAAAGTTCTGTATAGATTAAATGTAGAATACATAAATAAAGAAACAACGTTCATAAAAAAATTCAAACCAATTGAACTGACTGTTGTAATTGATAATATTCTAAGTAATTCTCGTAGAAAAAGTGCTGACAAAGTAATATTGGAATTTAATATCGTAAAAAGTAATCTTGAAATCGCTATCAGAGATATCGGTCAACAATTATCTGTAAAAATGGATAGTACTATGATTTTTGAGGAAGGAATCACAACCACAAGAGGTTCTGGTTTAGGACTAAGTCACGTAAAACGAATTATTGAAGATGAATTAAATGGAGATATTCATCACAATCCAGAGTATACAAAAGGATTCGAATTAAAAATCAAGTTAAAAAAATGAGAATAGAATACAAAATATTATGGGTTGAAGATGTGACGACTTGGTATGAAGATAGCAAAGGATTAATTGGTGATTATTTAGAGGACTTAGGATTTGTAATTGAATCAAAACACTGTAAAACTTTTGAAGAAGTTAAGTCTGAACATTCTATAAATCAACTTAAAGATTATGACTTACTTTTAGTTGATTTTTCACTTGCTGGTTCTCCTGATGGTGATGAAATAATCAAATTTATTAGAGAACAGAAAAAAAATCCTATCCTAACAGATGTAATTTTTTATTCAAATGATATAGAATCTGTTCGTGACAGTATAAAAAAGTACGAGTTTGAGGGAATTTATACATCTCAAAGAAAAGATTTTATAACTAAAGCTGAACAAGTAATAGACACTACTATAAAAAAAGTACAAGAAGTAAACTCTATGAGAGGCTTAATTATGGCTGAAACAAGTGATTTGGATGACCTTATGAGAGAGATTATCCATAAACTTCTTAAATCTGATGTTTCTGAACAAATTGAAACATATATAAACGAATTATTAGCAGAGATTAATGGGAATCTTGAAAATTATCAATCAAAAGATATACAATCGAAAGTAGATAATAGCGGATATTTCAACTCTTTAAAAAAAGCAAAAACCATTAACAAACTCTATAAATTAAAAAAGATTGGTATAGATAAATTTGCTCACTCATATGATTCTAAAGTAATCGCTACGCGAAATTTATTTGCTCACGTTACTGAATCAATTAAAGATGGAGAAAAAGTTCTTATTAGTCACGTAACTGGAAAAGAAGAAGTGTTTAATGAGGTGAGATGCGCTGAAATAAGAAAAGATTTAATAAAATTCAGAGAAGTTCTGGAAAATATCAATGGCCAATTAGAATAGCCAACGCAAGTTCAAGCACATTTAAAGTTTGCTCGTACCTCACAAATTTAAAAGAGCTTTCACGCCAACGCTAGCAAGTTTATGGAAAAAAAGCCAGCCAGGTAACAATGTATAAAAAACATAGGGCGTTTGTGCTAAACCGAAAGGTCTGTGCATATTAACAAAGTCCGCTAAATATAAAATTTGGCATTTATAGTAGAAAAGATAAAAGCAAAATATTTATATTTAGCTAAGTAATAAACCGAAACGAAAGTGCTTATCACCTGTCCTACGTTTCTTATACTGAACGTTGTAAGCAATTTGAGCTAAACCTAAAGCACCATTTATAAATGAAAAATCTAATATTGATTCTTTTGACACTATTGTGTCTTGTTGGTTGTAAAAAAGATGTCAATCAGTCTTTTGTTATAAATGGAAAAATTAATGGAGATATTCCAAAGTACATTTATTTGAAGTACGGAAATATAAAAGATAGCTCTCTCATTGAAAATAATGAATTCAAATTTTATGGAGTAATAAAAAACCCAACAAAAGCAGATTTTGTTATTCATCCAATATCTTCAATAAATAAATCATTTTATATAGAAAATTCAAGTTTTGATATTGAAATCACTTCAGAGAAAAAAAAATATAAAGACATTGAATTGAACTTTATCAACATAGACACAATTTTTAATAACAATACGTCCAAAATTCAATATGATTTTGAAAACTTCATAAAAGAATTTAAAAATAGCAGTGATTGGGAGTCAAAGCTTTCAAATAAACTAAATGAACTTATACTAAAAAATCCTGAAAATCAATATAGCGGAGACATTTTATCTGAAATAACCGAGCAATCTATTTTACCAATTAATGAAATAGAATCTCTATTTAAAAAATTGGATTTAGAAAAACAATCGAAAAACAGTATTTGGAGAATTAAAAAAATATTATATCCTATTGAGAAAATTAATGTTGGTCAAAATATCTCGGATTTTGAATTACCAAATAATAAAGGTTTTCTAATTAACACAAACTCATTTAGAGGAAAATATTTGCTCATTGATTTTTGGGCTTCTTGGTGCATACCTTGTCGAAAACAAAATATTGAATTATTGAAAGTGTATAAAAATCATAAAAACAAAGATTTGGAAATTCTTGGTGTTTCAATAGACAATAACAAAGCCAACTGGTTAAAAGCTATTGATAAAGATTCTATCATTTGGCAAAATGTTATAGAAATAAATGGCTTTGAAAGTGATATTTTGCAAAAATATAATGTCATTTCAGCGATACCTCATAATTACCTAATTGATCCAAACGGAAAAATTATTAAAGAAAATATTTCGATTAATGAATTGGAAAAATTATTAAATGAGTAATAAAAACTGCTTACAACACCGTATAAAATTAATTGCTAGTGATAGTGTACTTACGAAAGTCCTCTCGGACTTTCTATCTGTGGTTTATTTGCTAACTTTAGTGTTTAAACCACGCAACTAATCTTATACAAGACCGTTACCCAACATTTTGAATTATGAAATTCACATATCAGTTATTAATAGTTGTCATTATTTTAGCTTACGCACCAAGTTACGCCCAAAAATCACCAGAGTTTCAAATCAAAAAACCTTGGCAAAAATTATTTTGGGGAATTACAATTAGAGATACCTCTGAAGTAAAACAGGCTCTTAAAATAGGGGCCGATATAAACCAATCCGTCAATGGATTAACACCAATAACTTTCTTTTCACTAGGGATTGGAAACAAAGACGAATTGGATGTAGAAAAAGATTTTTTTGGTTTTTTAGTAAAAAATGGAGCTCTTTTAAATATTGGATATTTAGATGCCTTAACTAACACAATTACCTTGAATGAACAAGCGTATGATGACAAATACAAAGGTCATTTTTATGCAACATTAGATAAAACAATCAACGAAGAAAATGAGATAAAATGGAGGCACCATTTAAATTATCATAAAGTGGCTCTTTTTAAGCAGTCGCTTCAACTAAATGAAGATTATCAAAGACTGTCCCCAAAGGAAAAAATGGAGCTTATGGAAGACCAGGAAATATATTATTCCTATACAGTAGAAACAAATTTTTTATTTTTTCACACAAAAGAAATAGACGATTATATCGTCAACCTTAATGCTCTTGATTTCATCTATGGGTTAAAGCTTGAGGAATATTTTGAGTTACCAGAAAAGAAAAAACAACTTCAGGAGTTGATAGTGAAAAATGATGTGCAGGGACTCAAAAAAAAATATCAACAATATAAACTTCCATTTTCCAGCAAACACAATCCTAAAGCACAATATACCCTTTTCAACTTTAGCCCCAATCAATTTGAAGTTTCTAAGGAAATTCTGGAGTTTGCGATTCAAAATGGCTTTGATGTCAACGCAGCATTTGAAGACCAATATGAAAATTTCAAATACGGTCGACTAATCGAAAGTATCTACCACTATAAAGGGAAAAATTATTTGCCAAGTGAACCAGAATTCGAGTTTTTCAAGGCTATTTATGGTATGTGTTTAGATGCTGGTTTGGATATGAACTTTACATACGAAAATGATTGGAAAATAGAGGGCTTGATTTTGGATATCATTAGTAGAGGTAATGAAGAATTGTTCGATATGATCCCCAAAGATCAATTAAAAGCCGACTATCATTTTTTAAGATTTGCCTTATCTAGTCAGAATAACCCTTTACTAGATAGAGTTTTAGAACTTCCATTCACACCTGAGCAGCTTACGGAAGGAATATTTAAAATAATAGATGATCAATTCACCTCACCAAACATGGCTACCTTAGAAAAGCTTCTTAAGAAAGGGGCTAATCTGAAAATACGAAAAGATGGTGTAGATGAAAGGAGCTATAAGAAATATACAGTTATAAATGCAATTTTAGAAAACAAGAAAATAGAGAATAAACTGGCTTATATCAAACTAATGGTAAAATATGGAGCAGATATTAATCAGCCTGACATAAAAACCTACGGTCAAAAAAAACCAAGTAGTAATCCTATGTATTACGCATTGACCAATTTGCGCAACACATCTCAGAAATTAGAGATTTTATCTTACTTCTTAGATATGGGAGCATACCCTTATTCAGATGATTATGATTCAGAAGAAGATATTTTCGAAGTTGCACTACAAGGATCTAAACAAGACTTATGGATTATGATAGATTTTTTGATTGAGCGTGATATAGTAGTAACTCCGAAAGCAATAGAAAGACTGGAAGATATCATAAAACCAAAAAATTGTAAAACTTGCAAAAAACGTCCAGAGCTGAAACCCTATTTGAATAAATTAAGGGAAAGAATCGACTAAAACGTTGGGTAACAAACACTAAAATGAATATGCGAACTGAGCTATCTGATAGGACAATGTAAACTAGGAAACTTCGGTACTTCTGGCAACAGGGGCGCATACTCATTTTAGTTAGACGTTGTGGTGCATTTGAACTAATGAAGAAGACCGACAAATTTTTGAAGATAAATAGAAAAATTAAGTGAGAAATTAGATTCTAATTTTGAGCTCAATTTACAATTTAGACATATGATCATATGCTTTCAATAGAACAGATTAAGAATGAATTCTCTTTAGTTGAGTCCATCTTTGGAAACACTATTAACTATCATAACATTTATACCTTTCCAAATCAGGAGATTCATTGTGAATTGTGGTTCTCAGCTCAAAAAAAAGAAATCACTCAAAATCAGGTTGATAGGTTTAATTCATTTGTTGAAGAATGTGTATCATATTTTAGTGAAATTGACCATTTTATTAATCATAATCTAAAGCAGAGCGAATATAGAAAAACATCTAAAATTGCACAGTCAAAAATCGAATTTGAAGTAATCCAAGTTCCACAGGGGAAACTCAAATATGACTTTGTTCTTATTTGTTCAAAGAGTTATAAGAGCCTGTTTAAAACAAAATATATTGTTATTAGAGTTGAATTTATGGATGGGAAAATAATAAGAATGAAGAGATCAAAAGATACAATGCAGGATATCAATCTTTAAATTGATGAAAACGCACCACAACACGCGGTACATGCAATGCTAGGTTTTGTGGGTAAATGAAATTTTGTACCTTTAATAAACATTGTACTGATTCGGGTGGTAGTCGCTTCGAATCCCGCATTGCACATACCGCCTTAACGTTGTGCGGCAGCTAAAACAACCAACTAAAATGAAAAAAACACTCGGACTTTTAACATCGGCTTTGTTAGTGTTTTCATCTTGTAATAACAAAACTGACAAACAGCAAAATCAACAAGAAAAAATGAGAACCTTAAAAATCGTTAGATCCTTTGACGTGGAACCAGAGAAAGTTTTTGGAGCATTTACAAATCCAGATGATATGATAGTTTGGTGGACACCTGATACTAAATTTGATATTGACCTACGAGTTGGTGGACAATACTCAATAACAAGAAAGGAAGGTGAAACAACTTATGTGATGTCAGGAAAATACTTGGAAGTAGAACAACCAAGAAAACTCAAGTACACTTGTGCAATGCTTGACTTCTCACCTATAATTGATACACTTTCCGTAGAAATTCAACCAGATGGAAAAGGCGGCTCACGGTTAACTTTTATTCAAGAAGGTGAAGGTATTAACGAAGAATTGAAACAACTACCAGAAGGAACTATTTCGGAAAGAGAAAAAGGATGGAATCTAGGGTTTGACTTGATGGCGCAATCTTGGAAAAAAATGGAAAATTAAAAAAGCCGCCCGCACAACAACGTATAAAATTAATTGCTTAGTACGAGCCTGCTTACGAAATTCCTCGCAGATTTTCTATTCGGTTTCTATTTACTAAATTCATTTGCCAAACCAAGCAACTAATCTTATACAAGACCGTTGCCAGTAATACCCAAAACACAAATCTAAACTAATATTCAACTGAATGGAATTTTCAAAAGATTATAGAGAACTTGGAGAAATAATCGTGAAAAAATTACGCGATGAAAACTTTGAATATTATATAAAAAATAGAGATTTTGGGAAATCTATGACTGTAAAAGAATACTCTGAATTACCAAGAAATCCGAATTTAGCACCTGAGTTTCAAAAACTGAAAGACGAACGATTTGAGTTTTTTAACGGACTGAATGAAAAGCAAACAGAAGCTCTAAACCGACTTATCCTTAATATTTTAAACTCTACTGCATTTAATTTCTTGAGAAAAATTGAAGAAAATTTAGACGACAACAAAAGTTTAGGTTTGACAATAAACGGAAAAAAATTGAGAATATAACGACCGAATTATTATCTGGAACTTTATTTGGAGAATACTTTTTATGGACTGAAAAGAATAGCAAATTTGGAGAGTTTCAGCAATAAAAATGAAGTACTACTGGCAACAATGCTATTTTATTCCTCAAGCTAAGGGCTGTGTTTTGTTTGCTAACTTCTGGTTTTCCTTCGGAAAATCAGTCGCACTCAAATCCGCACTATTCTTATACTAACACGTTACCCACAATATGAAAAAACCAATGTTGACATACATTTTAATCGGAATAGTTTTAATTGCAGGAATTGGAATTCTAATCAGTTGCAAAAACAAACCGAAAAAAGAAACTACTGAAAAAATACAGCAAACCGAAAAAAACGCTGAACAGAATCCTTTTATGGATATGCGAAAAATGGCATTAATAGTAACAGCTGAACAACTTGGATTTCAAATTCCAAAGGACTCTATAAAAGTTTATGGAATTGTATCTGATTTGGATATGAGTGGCGGAACAGCAACTGTTATGACTTATTTAACTGGAGATGCAAGTATATACTTAAGTTCTGGTGGTGGATTTATTGGAGCTGGGCAACACGAAAGTGTTCAAAAAGTAACTAAAGAATTTGTAGAAAACGGACATTTGATTTCTTTCAAAGGGAAAAAATTTGAGAATCCTGATTTGCCGACAAACGGAAATGCAAATTTTTACTTTTTGTCAAATATGGGACAAACTCGAATTACAGAAAGTATTTCAAAAATGGAAAGTGGAGAATCGGAATTTTCCAAACTGTTCGCTGATTTGAATAATGTAATGACTGAAATCCGACTGAAAAGCGAAAAGTAAATACTGTGGGTAACACCGTATATAAAAAATTGCTAGTTTTACCTAAACCAAAGTTTGTTGCTCGTTTACTTGCTTCTGATTTTCCTTCGGAAAATCCTCGCACTCAAACACGCAACTTTCCATATACAACAACGTTAGCTGTTATTGAAATAGAACTATAGAAAATGAACCTTTGAAATGAATTCAATAAAAAAAGACTCAATAGTCGAAATTGAAAAAGAGATTTTAGACGCAATGAAAAATTGTAATGTTGAAAAATTGAATGAATTATTGCACGAAGAATTACTTTTTAATATTCCTAATGGACAAACTATAACTAAGGCTATCGATTTAGAAACATATAATTCTGGAAATATGTTAATTAGCGAAATTTCATCTTCAGAACAAGAAATAAATCTGATTGGAGATACTGCAATTGTTTCTGTAGTTATAGAAATGAAGGGAGCATATTTTGATTATTCTTTTGATGGAAAATATAAGATTCTAAGAGTTTGGAAATTATTGAATAATCAATTGAAAGTGATAGCAGGAAGCAGTATTGGAATATAAAAACAAGAAGAAATAACTATTGCCAACAAAGTATCCTATGATCCATTACTTGTTTATCCTTTAAAAGAAAATGACTAACTTTATTTCGTGTTGAGTATATTTAATCTATAATTGACGCCACAATAGATATCCAAAAACACTTGTCATAACTAATACATAAGCCACTAAAACATAAATCCATTTTCCTGAAAATTTATTTATTGGTATTGAAGATAAATTAAGTACAGCTAGAATGATTATAACGCTATAAAGAAGTATAGAAAAAGTAGAATGCTGAAAGATGTTTTTGAATAAAAAGACAAAAGCAAGAATAAGCGCATTATTATCGACAGAGAGCCCCATATAGGTTTCACTGTCAATAAGACCATAAATATTAAAATAGCTTAAACGTATTGCACTGGCAGCAATAATTACAAATGCACCTGGTATAAACCATATTTCATAATTTCCATAGCTTAAAAGTAATATTGCAGGGTAAACGCCAAAACTAACAATATCTATCATAGAATCAAACTGTACACCAAAAACGCCTTGTTCTTTAGTCCTTCCTTTCATTTTACGAGCTATAATACCATCATACCAATCAAATAATACTGACCATAATATGGCTATAATTGAACCTAGAAACTGTCCTCCTATTGCAAAGTAAATGGCTAATACTGTGCAAAACAGCCCAACTAAAGAACAGATATTGGGTAAGTCTTTAGCAAAGCTTAACATACTTGCTTGCTTATTTTTATTCATCTTAACTCACGCTTTAAGTACATTATCTCTTTTAACGCGTCTATAAGTGTAGCGTTTTCTTCTTTAGTACGACTCGCAATCCTAATATATCTATCAGCATCTGGTTGGGTTTTTCCAACATTATGCTTTATATAAATATTGTATTTAATAAAAAGGCGCTTTGTTACTTCTGGTCCACTTAAAGCAATATCGGGTAAACGACAATAAATATAGTTTGCTTCTGGTTTAAAGACCCTCATCCCATCTATAATACATAAATTTTTATAAAAGGTATCTCTATCTGCCTTAACTAATTTACAACTATCTTCAAATTCTTGCTTGTATTGAGGTAGTATTTTAAGAAACTCTTCTGCAAAACCATTAATATTCCAAATATGAACACCATTGCGAACAGACTCGGCTAAATTTGCATTAGCCGTTAATAAATAACCAATTCTAAGACCACAAATTCCGTAGGCTTTACTCATACTTTTAAGTATAGCCATATTGGGATATTTGGCAATGTCTTTCTCCAAACTTATTTGCTCATTATTATCAGCAAAGTCAAGAAAAGATTCATCGATAATAAGCATACATTTACTTGGCTTAAGCTTTTCAGCCAATCGAATTAAATCGACTTTAGGAACTAACAACGATGTAGGATTATTAGGCGTCACCACAACAGCCATATCTGCGCCAATTTTTATGGCTTCAGCTGCAAATTTATCTACATCTAATTGAAATGAAGGAAAATCAAGAGGAAACTCTACTACGCGTCCTTCTGGTGCCGCATTAGCATATTCATTAAAAGAAGGTACAGGTACAATTAGTTTTTTAGCTAAGCTTCCAGATAATATTTTTATAATCTCTGCACCCCCATTACCTACTACAATTCTTTCTGTAGGTTGATTAATGACATTTCCAACAAGCTCTGCCAATGCACTTTGTGCCATTGGGTAATTTAAAACCAAATTGTTAATATTAGCTTTTAAATGGCTAAATACTGCCTTTGGTGGAAAGTATAAATTATACAAATAAGCATGGTCTGTAAAATGATGCCTATAATAACCTCCATGCTGTTTTGATATGTATTCGTATTTTTCTTCTTGTGTTGTATATTTACTTACCATTATAATTTTTGCTTAATTAAATTATTCCTGCTTCATTGTTTAAACCAACTATGCCAAAATGGTTTCTGGCTCTTCTACTTCAATCAATTCCTTAGGAAATAACAATTCGGCTTTGGCTAAATCTTTAAGAGTATCAATTTCAAACCATGGTTGATGATCAAATGAAACTGATTCTAAAACTAAACTCTTGCTGTGAGTCATTTCTGCAAAAATGCTCTCATAATAACAATTTACATTACCATCTAAAATATATTGATTCAACAGTTTAATGATAGATTTCCAAGATAAAAGTGAAAAACTATAAATATTTACTGTTTTATATCGGGTATCTGAATAGGCTTTATTAGTTCCTTTTTGAAACGCTGTAACTTTATTTGCTTTATCTATAGAAACCGTGGTACCGTTAAGCCAAGGCTGCATGAGTGCAACAGCCATTCTATCTGGATAAACCATATTATCTAGTAGCTTAGTATTTAACACTAAATCACTTTCAAAAAGCACAAATGGCTCATTTATGATATGACGTGCCATCCAAAGCGAATAAATATTATTGGTTGTTTTATATAGAGAACTATGAATATATTCAATAGAAATATCTCCTGATTTTTCGCCAAGATTATCCATAATACATTCTTTTAAGTGACCTGTTACAATTACAAGTCGTTTAAACCCTTGGCTTTTTAAATTCTTTAAAAGTCTATTAATAATAGATTTGTCACTTACTAACGTAAGGCACTTTGGGGAATTTTCTGTTAATGGAAAAAGGCGGCTTCCAGTACCAGCCGCAAGAAGTAATGCTGTGGTTATTCGATTTTGACCACAATCATTAACTGAATCATTATTCATAAAAAATGTATTAATGACACCAAAAAAAACTAAATATGCGTTGAAGCATCTAGTGCACTAATTATTAGCACTCTGATGTTGGACTAGTTTCCTGATAATTCAACTAAAGTATGAAGTTTGTTAATGTGATGATTATGCCCCTAGGAGTTATCAACAAAATTGATAGTGAATGATTGATACTAAAAAGATTAGTAATCCTTTTGCAAAGATACTCTAATAAACAAGAATAACTAATACTTGTATTTTTGTCCCAATCAAAAAATATAATAGAAGCTTTCTTTTTGTAAAAATAGAAGTACGAAAACCTAATAAGGAACCCTTATGAAAAGCCTTAGCCTAGTTCTTCAAATGTTAATATTTATTTTTTAATTATCTCATTTTAATAATATTTAGATGTAATGAACAAAACTTAATGAATACCTGTTTAAAAGTGCAAAAGAAAGATGAAAGAACTTAGAATTAAAGAACTAAAAAAGGAAATCGAACAATTTAAAAACTATTACTAAAAAAGGGTTTGGATGCGATGGTAAAATTAAGTTTGGAATAGACCACCTAACAACAACAGCAATCGTTGTACAAGATAAAAAACACAGAACCTAACCCAAAAGCTCCTTTTAAGGGGCTTTTATTTGTCACATTTTATAAATCCAGGAAGCTGGGTTTTCTGTTTTTGTGCCTTTAGATATTGTGAAACTTAAAATTGTTTCTCCATTTGAGGGGTTTGTAAACACCTTACCAATTACTTGCTTTGTTAATACTTTATCCCCTTTTTTCACATTAACGCTAGATAAATTTTTATATATAGTTAAATAATCTCCATGACGAATCATCACAATGGGATTTACATTTTTCATTTTAAGTATTTCACTTACTTCACCATTAAAAACAGCTCTAACTTTAGCTCCTTTTTGTGTAGCTATACGTACACCATGACTCTTAATTGTTAATGATTTATCTATAGGGTGTCTTTGCGTACCATATCCTAATCTTACAACGCCTCTTTCAACTGGCCATGGTAACTTACCTTTGTTTGCTATAAACTTAGATGCTAAAACTTTTTCTTCGGCTGTAAGCACAAAACTTTTTGAACTAGTTACTTTACCTGCTTTTCTATTAGACTTAGCTATAGCTGCTTTAATAATACGGTCTATTTCATTATCAATTCTATCGGCCTCTTTCTGTTTTCTCCTTATTTGAGATGCATATAATGATAAGTTCTTTTTTATTGATTTCATTAAAGCTTCATGCTCCTTGCGTTCTGTTTCTAATGTTTTTTGAATTACTTTATTATCAGCAATCAATCTTTTTTTATCTTCTTTTTGACCTTGTAAGCTTCTATTTATATTCTGTAATTCTAGCGTTTTGGCCTTTATCGTTTCCCCTTGTTGTTTTTGGTGATCTGAATATTGTTTTATGTACTGTAATCGTTTATAAGCTTGTTTAAAATCATTAGAGGACAACAAAAACATGATTCTACTTTGCTTATTTTTGCTTTTATAAGACTTCACTATCATAGCAGCGTAATCTTGCTTTAGCTGCTTTAATTCATCTCTAAGCGTACCTATCTTCTTTTGATTTGAATTAATTTTACGTGTTATTAAATTAGCTTGTTGATTAGTAACCTTTATAAGATTAGATAACACACTTATTTTATAATTAAAATCTTCAATTAATGATATTTGCGATTTTTCTTTAGACTTGTTCTCAGCACGTAACTCATTAATTTTCTGAATTTCTCTACGTAATTCTTGTCGTCGTGTTTCTAGTTGCTTTTGTTTATTATTCTGAGAAAAAACAAAAGATCCACATAGCAGAAACGCCAAAAAACACACTATTGTATATGTAGATTTCTTATTTAGCATTAAAGCTTTATTTCTTTAAAACCTGATGGTATTTTAAATGGAAATCGCAACTCTTCATTTAGGCTAACATTTTTGAATTCTAAATTTATAATCGTTTCTTGATTAGTCTCCAAAGCGATTACTTTTATCTTTTCTGGAAGAATTTGTTTCTCAACTTCTTGATGTGATAAATAATCTATTTGTAAATGTCTAAATTCTTTTGGTTGCGAAATTTGCTGTGACTTTACTTTAAAATGTGATGGATCTAACAAAAAGAATATTTCAAAAAGCTCACGTTGTTTTTTAGGTTGAAGGATATAGAGTTTATCATCAACAGAAGCTTTATAATTCCCTTCTTTTAAATCGAATATAGTTTCTCCCAATAATAAATTTTGAACCTTTTGAAAATCTAATTCGGTTCCCAATAAATCACTCAAATATTTATAATCACCATCAAAATAAGTATTATCTAACTTATTATAAAAACTAACTCTTTCTGGTGTAACCAATGCTTTTACTATTGAAAATGTGGCACTAATCCATAAAGCTTCATCCTTTTTAGCTCTAAAATTTACCGAATGGGTTTGCGAATCTTCTCCTTGCACATACGTTATTTTAAGAGTAGATCTAAGCGTCTTAAAGCCTGGTGCTTGTTTTGCGTTTTCTTTTATTAATTGTTTGGTAGAAAGCTTGTAATTAGCTTCTCCAGCAACAATGGTTCTTGATGATTTACAATTAAATATTAAGAACACTAAAAAGGTTAAAGTGAATTGAGAGCGTATTTTCATTAATTTGAACTTTCTAATTGTTTTGCTTTATCACTAAACGTTTTTGCCTTAGCTGTATTGTTTAATAAACTATGGGCCTTACTTAACTGATTATAAAAATCTGCTTCCATTTTAGTATCATCAATAATATAATCTAAACCTGCCTCTAAAGCTTCTATTGCTTTTTTCGGTTGATTTAATTTATTTAAAGCAACACCATTTATTAAGTAAAACAAAGGTTGAGACGGAAACTTTTGAAGTACTTCATCACTTTTTTCTTTAGCTGAATCATACTTTTGTAAATCTATATATAGTAACAGTACATTGCGTAAAACACCAAAATTATTTGCCTCTAACTTTAATGCTGCTTCAAAATATTCTAAAGCTTTTCCTTTATTCTTTTTAGCTAAATAGTACTGGCCTAATTCAATAAGTGTTTTACTATTACTGCGGTTATCAATCAGGGCAGTAGCTTCTACCAAATCGGCTTCATACTTTGGGTTCTTTCCAACAAAACTTACAAAATCTGTTAATACTTTAAGTTTTGCTTCTGGTTTTATTTCATTGCTTTTAATAACAATTTTCATAGATTCGATAGCTTTTTCAGCATCATTATCGTCTAAATAAAATTTATATAAAGCCAAATGGACTAGTTGCGAATTCGGATTAATCTTTAATAATTCTTTAGCCGTTTCAAAGGCTTTTACTTTTTCATTATTTTCACTGTAACGGAAAATTAAAGCTAGGTAATTAGATTCTTTATCAGGATGGTTTTCAACACGTTTTTCCAAATTCTTTATTTGATCTTTTTTACGCCCTGTTGCTTCATAAATTTGGTTACGCATCGCATCACGAGACAATGAAATTCCAAATTCAGAATCTAATTCGTCTAAAAGTTTTAAAGCATCATCATACTTCTTAGACCTAAGATAAAGAGAAGCCAAATCTTCTTTATAGTCTGGATGGTATTTAACAAGCTGCTTGATCGTTTTTATAGCTTTATCATAATCATTTTGCGATGCATAAAACCCATATAGTTCATCTAAAAACCATTCATTATCTGGGTCTTTACTAATAGCTTTTTTTAAAGCTTCTTCTGCTGCTCCAAAATTCTTAAGCTTTTTATAGTTCTTACCTAATTCGTAATACAAAACCGCAACAGAGTTGTCTAATTCTATACATTTTAAAAGTGCTTCAACCGACCTATCATAATTTTCAATACCTTTTTGTTTTAAGGCTTCGTAGAAAGATTCTTGAAACTTATCTTCAACGTTACCTAAATCGTCATCCGGTTTCTTGTTAAAATCTACTTGTGCATAATTCTCCTGTGGAAAGATTAATATTCCAAAGAGAATAAATAATATGTAGATTTTATACTTCATACAATGCCTGCGTAGGCAGGTATCTTTTAAATTAAACTTATTCTACATAAGCAGGAATTATTCCAAAACAGAATAATCACCAATACTTACAGATGTATAATTGCCATCATATTTAACATGGTTACCTATCATAGCTTCATCTAAATTAGCATTTTTAATGGTCGTATTTGTTTGAATTAAGCTATTCTTAACAGTTGAATTCTCAATAACACTATTGTTCCCTACAGATACATGAGGACCAACTGTACTATCCTTAAGAATAACATTTTCACCAATAAAACAAGGTTCTATGATGGTTGAATTATCCAATTTTGCTGACGCTGATACTAATCGCTCATTGCCATCTGCTTTTAAAAAGCTTAACATTCTTTGATTCGTTTCAATGGTTATCGCTTTATTTCCGCAGTCCATCCATTCATCAACAGTTCCTGTTTTAAACACTTTTCCTTCAGCCATCATTCGTTTAATACCATCATTAATTTGGTATTCTCCTCCATTCATAACATTTTCATCCAGAATTTTTTGTAGTTTTTCTTTTAAAACGGCCACATCTTTAAAATAGTAAATTCCAATAACTGCTTGGTCGCTCACAAAGGTTTCTGGTTTTTCAACCAACTCAACAATCTCGTTATTTTTGTTTAATTTAACAACACCGTAAGCTTCAGGGTTCTCTACTTGTTTTGTCCAAATAACACTATCTGCAGTTGCATCTAAATCAAATTCAGCTCTAATTAGTGTATCTGCATATGCAATAACCGCTGATCCAGACAATGATGGTTTTGCACACATAATGGCGTGACCAGTTCCTAAGGGTTGATCTTGACGATAAATAGAAGCTTTAGCGCCTAAACCTTTAGCCAAATCTTCTAAGCTTGACACGACATTATCGCCAAACCACGCTGGATCGCCTAAGACAAAGGCTATTTCTTCTATAGGTTGTTTTAAAACTTTAACTATATCTTTTACCAGCCTATGAACAATAGGTTGTCCAGCTACTGGAATTAATGGTTTTGGAACTGTTAAACTGTGTGGACGTAGACGAGACCCGCGTCCTGCCATTGGTACTATTATTTTCATATACATGCCTGCGAAAGCAGGTATCTTTTTGGTTAAACTTTATTCCTGCGAAGGCAGGAATCTCATTGTTTTATCTTAATTTATTAAAATTTAAATTCCAGTTGGTACTAAGGTCAGCCCAACTTGGATTCATTTCTTCTATCAGTTTTATTTTCCAATCTCTTTTCCATTTTTTGAATTGTCTTTCTCTTTTTTCAGCTTCACTTCCATTTTCAAACTCTTCAAAATAAATCTAGATAACCGCAATTATATTTTGCTGTAAAAGATTTTGGGTATATTTTTAATTTATGCTCTTTTACTCTTTCATCAAAATTATCTGTTACTCCTATTATATAAAACGCCGTTTGTTTTGTTTGCCATTATACAAACGTACCAATGTTTCATACATTTTTGCGATGAGATTCCTGCCTTCGCAGGAATTTATTTGACTCCCGTACTGCCAAATCCACCTTCTCCACGAGAGGTTTCAGATAATTCTTCTACAATAATCCATTCAGCTCTTTCATGTTTTGCAATTACTAATTGCGCAATACGTTCTCCGTTTTCAATAATAAAATCTTCGTTTGAAAGATTCACTAAAATCACGCCAATTTCACCTCTATAATCTGCATCAACCGTTCCTGGAGCATTTAAAACAGTAATGCCCTTTTTAGCAGCTAAACCACTCCTTGGACGTACTTGGGCTTCGTAACCAACTGGTACTTCAATAAATAAGCCCGTTCCTACAACACTTCTTTCTAAAGGTTTTAAAACTCTTGGTTCAGAAATATTTGCACGTAAATCCATACCAGCTGAGGCAATGGTTTCATAATGTGGTAAATCGTGTTTGGATTTGTTTATTATTTTTATTTGCATTCTCATCTTCCGTCTTCCCAAAGGGAAGAACTTTTATTTGTTATTTAATATTCGTTTTATTTCGTTTTTTTCTGAAAAATATACGATTCCCAAAAATACTAAAACAATTACTGTACCCATGTAATAATTGGTGTTAAATCTGTAATAAGATAATGCTGATAAAACAATTGCCAATATTAAATAGCTTCCTATTTTCAAAATATCATAGGGCACTGGATAATGTTTTTTTCCTAGGAGGTATGAAATAACCATCATACAGGAATAAGCGGTTAGCGTTGCCCATGCTGATGCCATAAAACCTATTTTTTCAATCATAAAATAATTAAAAACTATAGTAATAAATGCCCCTATAATAGAAATATACATTCCAAATCTGGTTTTATCAGTCAATTTGTACCAAATGGCTAAATTGAAATAAATACCTAAACATAAATTTGCTAACAATACTATTGGAACGATCTCAATTGCCACCCAATACGATGCATCTCTTACAATAAGTTCCTTAAAAATATTGAGATAAGCGACAATGCCCACCAGCATAAAACTTCCACAGATTACAAAATATTTCATAATAGTGGCGTACGTTGCTTTAGCATTTTTTTCTTTGGCATGATTAAAAAAGAAAGGTTCTGCACCAAGTCGGAAAGCTTGAATAAAAATAGTCATAAAAACAGCTATTTTATAACAACCGCTATAGGCACCGTTTATATCTTTTCCTAAGATATTTGGTAATAACCATTTGTCAAAATTTTCATTTATAACATACGCAAGACCAGCAATCATAATAGGCCATCCATAACTTGTCAATTGTTTAAAAATTGAGAAACTAAATTGAATTTTGGTTCTAAAAAAATAAGGAGAGAGCAGTAATAGTGTCACGATACTTGCCGCTAAATTGGATATAAAAATATACTTAACCAGATTATTATTATCATAATCTGGAAACTGGATTCCAAACTTCGGGATAGCCCAAAGGAAGAAAAAGTTTAGCAATACGTAAACAATAATGTTGGAGAGTTTTATTGCGGTAAACTTAATAGGTCTTCCTGTAGCTCTTAAATAAGCGAATGGAGCAACCACTAAAGCATCGAGCGATAAAACACCAACCAGTAAATTAAAGTAAGTTGGATCCAAGTTAACCATCGAAGCCAACTGCTCATTAAACCAAATAATTGGCAACAAAAACAACACCGTAGAAGTAACTAAGCTGATAAAAACTGTTGAAAATATTTTTCCTTTTTCATCGCTTTTGCTGAAGAACCTAAAAAAAGCCGTTTCCATACCGTAGGTTAATAATACATTAAAAAACGCGGCATAGATATAAAATGTGGTGTTATCTGAATAACTGGAAGTGTCTAGTTTATCTGTATGAAGTGGTACTAAAATAAAATTCATAAGCCTTGGCAGAACGGTTGCCAATCCATAAATAATAGTGTCTTTAAAGAACTTTTTTAATGTACCCAAGAAGATGTTTTTAATTCCGCTAAAAATACGTTTTTAGCAAATGCAAACCAAAAGATAAGTTATTGACTGTTTTGAGGTGTACTAGGATATTTTAATGACTCTTGTTTAATAATATTAGAAATCTTGTAATATTTAATTTTATGACCTTCATTATAGCGTACCACACACTCATCTTCTTTTAATTCAAAAGGTATTTTTTTAGGGATTTCAGGAACTAAATTACCATATTCGGCAATAGGATCACTGCTCATTATAATGTCTCTATTTTGATTTGCCGATAATGCATAACGTCCAATATAGAGCCTCTTATTCTTTTCTAACTTAACCGCTTTCCCTCTAAAATAAATACTGTCTAATTCTATGTTTTTAGAATTTGACAATAAAGGAATAAAAACATTAATACCTGAACCGCCTCCTTTTACGCCAGCTACCCAATTTTTATAATAAACCTGCCCTATTTCCAGTGGCGCTGAATCTTCAAGTTTAAACGTACTAGCACATTGTGAAAAACTCATCATCATTAGAGATATTAAACATAAAAATAGTATTTGTTTTAATAATTTCATGGTATTCAATTGGTATTACAAAGATACTATTTGCAAAAGAGATGCCATAATTTCTTAAATAAAAGCTTAATACCAATTAAACATTAAAATGTTGCATTTAAATCGTTTTCTCTAAATAAGCTTTTAGTGACTTATATGCTTTTGTTTTTAGTGATTTTAATGTCTCTAATTTAATCCCTAACCTTTCAGCACTAAATCTACTTCGGAAGGCTTTGTAGACCACAAAATAGAAAGTGCAAAAGGAATTTCTATAAGAGAAATAGACATGCAAACCCCAAAAACAAGTATAAGCTATAATCTTGTAAATGATAAAATAGCGTATACTACCGAAAACGTTTTAATTTCTCAAATAAAGAAATTCTTAAAACTAACTATCCCTGTAGGCAAGCTCCCAATGTCATTAAGTTAAGGAAACTTATTCTGTTTTGTCACATTGAGCATTATCAAAATATAAAATGTATTTTATATTGAAGATACCTGGCGAAGCTTAACGAAATGCTATTAAAAACTATATAGTTCAATAATGGCTTCGACTTTAGTTTATACTGAGCATAGCCGAAGTACTCAGACTGACATTTCAATCTTAACTCTTAATGACATTGGGCTGGAGGCAGAGCCATAGAGCTATCGCTGGTTTCATTTTTACCTTTTGAGTCCCAAAACTGGAATTCTGTATTTTACCTCTCCCGAAACTGCCAAAAAAGGAAGTTCTGACCTATCCAAAGCAACACTGTAATTAGAAACGCAATACATCGAGGAATTCTTTAAGTTAAAAAACATGTGTTTTCTTTAAAATGAGATTATTAGAATTTCACATAAATCCTTCTAATACAAATGCTTATCCTTTAAAAATAAATTTCATTACAGATATTTGTATTGTTAATAAACCATTCGATTATAAATGATTGCATTATTAACAAATAAAACGACTAAAAATCACATTAAAACAAACTTATATTATGATGAAATATTCTCCCTTAAAAAATTGTACCATAACAAAAAATAAGTTGATTGCCCTAGGTCTGACTTTTATTTTTGTAATAGGCTTATCTACAAAAATGTCTGCTCAAGGATCTATTGGGAATAAAACGGCATCAGTTAATGGTAATAGTATACCGTTCTTTAAAAATAATGTAACTAAAACTAGTTATGATAAAACTTATACACCTAGTACAGCTACAACTAATGGTATTAATTCTGATATTAATAATTTATTTGGAAGAGCAAATGGGGCAGTACTCTTATTTAAAAAAGGAACATATACTTTAGGGGAAATTAAATTAAAATCAAAAATTCGTATTGAAGTTGAGGCTGGCGTTACTTTTAAAATAGATAGAAGCGGTGGAAATAGTACTTTATTTAATTTTGGAAGAAACACAAGAAACAATAACAACGACAACGATGTTATAAAAGATGTTGAAATTAGAGGTATTGGGGGCAACAAAAGAAACCAATGGTTTAAAATTGACTTAAGTAATTTTAATAAAGCACAATCTGCATCACCTTTTAAGGTGGCATTTGTAAATAACTTTGCTATTTCAAACTTCTTTATAAAAGATAAATACACAAAAAACCCTTCTGTATTTATTATAGCAGATAGTAAATTTAGTGGAGGAAGTTATGATTTAACAACATTCCATAGAATTCCACAAAATGGCGTAATTCATAATGGATATGCTCAAAATATTGCAACTGGTTATGCCACAGCCCAAATTTATAGTGGTCGTAAAATTTACTTTAAAAATATTTCTGGTAAAAAAGGAATTACTATTCGTTTAGAGCCAGGTAGCGGTAAAGGATTTGATGATTTAAACAAAGTACCTAACCAAACAATAGGTAATATTGAAGATGTATTGTTAGACAACATCAATAATGACTCTGGTTTTGCATCATTATTTATCAAGCCCCACACTAAATTATGCAAGAACATTGAAGGTAAAAAAATTAAAGCTAAAAATAGTTTAAGTGCATTATATGTGGCTTCTGCTTCATTAACACCTCTAAGTAGAAGAGGAACTTTTACTAATACTAGAATTTCTAATATAGAATTAAGACAAACAAATTCTAATAACAATAATGATTATCCTGCAGATACAGGTTTAGAAGGCTTTAATTATGCACACCCAGATTTTAGAGCATTAATGCAAGGTAAAAGAAATGCAGATTCTCCTAAAAAGCCCATTTTAACTTACGTTTCTAAAGATGCTGGTGGAGAAAGATGGACACAATGGCCTATTGCTCCTGTAATTTATGCTGCTGCTTTTTCTAAAACGAAATTAAATGCACCTGGACAAAACATAAGTGGTAGATATAGAATTACTATTAATGAAGCTAATATTACTAAAGTAGGTTCAGACCTAAGTAGCCAACCCAAGGTGATATATAGAGGAGAAGCGGTAAAGCTTGTAGATGGAAATACATTTACATCATATATCAATAAATAATAACAACTTAACTTTATATTATACATTCTAATGAAAAATATTATAACAACACTATTAGCTGGATTAACTCTAACATTTACTGCTTACGCACAGGAATCTTCTGCTATAGGAAATAAAGATATCTCTAACTTAGATACAGAGGTGAACTCAAATTCAAATTATCTAGTTGGTATTAAGATTCATAATGATACTCAAAGTGAAATAAATACGATTGGTTTAGTAGGAAACAATACTAAAAGTGGTGTTCAATTATCTTTATATAGAGATAACAATGGCAAACCAGGGCAATTAATAGTAGCTTCCGAAAAGGGATATGTTGGAGATGGCGAAACCGCTTTGGCTATTAAGCCTACACAAATTGAAGCTGGAGACTATTGGATTATGGCCATTTACGAAGAAACAGGGCACCATGTTTATAGTCAGCAATATGCTGATGGTCAAGAAGTATATTATACAAACTTAGCTTATGGAAGTGATATACCAAATGATGCTAGTACCTTTGAAAACTATACAGGACATGAATTTGCTTATTACATAGAAAACGCTGTTGAGGATAGTATTAGTAAAAGTACAATTAATGTTTATCAAAACTCATCAACAGATACTATTCGTATTTTAAATTCTAAAGAAAATTACGAAGTAAAGATTTATGACTTTTCTGGAACTTTAGTAAGAAGCTTGAATGTAACTTCTAAAGAAACTGAATTGAATATTTCAGGTTTAAATCCTGGAATGTACGTTGTTTCTTTTGATGGAAAAATAGCTAAAAAAATAGCGATAAATTAAATAATAAGTTGGTTTAATCGTTATAAAGAGGCTGTCTAAAAAGTGTCATTCTGAATGGAATGAAGAATCTCTTTAAAATATATGACTCTGATTATGAGTGAAATAAGATTCTTCGCGTTGCTCTGAATGACAAGATTAACCACTTTTCAGACAGCCTCTTTATATTTTTCAATACTATATGTCTTCATTAGAAGCCATTAAAGCGAAAAACTTATCAATATTTGGTAGAATCACAATACGCGTTCTTCTGTTTCTGGCTCTACTTTTAGCAGTTTTATTATCTGTAAGTGGTTGAAAACTACTTCTACCTGCTGCTATCATTTTTTCAGGTGTTACTTTAAATTTATTTTGCAATTTTCTAACTACTGATGTTGCTCTTAAAACACTCAAATCCCAATTATCTGATACTTTTTCTGTGTTAATACTTCTTGAATCTGTATGACCTTCAACCATTACTTCTAAGCTTTCTTCTGAGTTTATAACATCAGCTATTTTTTGCAAAATCGTATTTGCTTTAGAGCTTACATGATAACTTCCACTATTAAATAGCATCTTATCTGAAATAGAAATCATAACAACAGTTTCGTTAATATTGACAGCAATATCGTCATCTTCTTTAAGACTACTTGTTTGTATCGTTTTTTCTAAGTTATAAGCTATTGCCAAATTCATAGAATCTTTAAGCGTTTTAGCTTGACTTAACTTTCCTGTATCGACATTAGCTAAGGTAGCTCGCATTTTTGCTTTAGCATCATTAGAAATTACGCTACCATTATCTGTAACATTTAGTTTAGAATTATTTTCTTTAGTAAGTGTACCGACATCTTCTTTTAAAGATGCTATTTTAGAATTATATGTATCAACTCTAGCTTGGATTTTTTCAAATTTAGCTTCTAACTCTTCTTTAGCTACTCTAGTTTTTGTTAATTCACTTGTAATTTGACCTTTTTCTTCTTCTAAAGCAATATATTTCTTCTTTGAAACACAAGAAAAAACTAGGGCTACCAATAATAACATTGAAATTTTTTTCATAATAATACTAACATTTAATTTAAAACATTTACGAGATAGACTTAATTATAGACGTTGAAACTGTTATTTATTTTGAATTATTCTGTTTTTTATCGATATCAAAACCAGCTCTATTTTAAAATTGACTCCACAAAAAAAGATTTCCCGAAAAAAGGTATGATACACCTCAATCATCATCTTAAAATGTTACATGAAAATTTAAAAAATAAAAAAGCCTCACAAACATGAGGCTTTACATTTAAGACCCTTCAACTGCAGTCAGGGTAAATGTTTACTATTTGATATTTTGTATTTTATAATTTGGCTTCGTCTAATTGTTCAACGCTTCCGATTTATTTGAACATTTGACTTCGTTCTCCTCAGCCTAATTGTTCAACGCTTCCGCTCTATTTGAACATTTGACTTCGTTCCTCTCAGCCTAATTGTTCAACGCTTCCGCTCTATTTGAACATTTGACTTCGTTCCTCTCAGCCTAATTGTTCAACGCTTCCGATTTATTTGAACATTTGACTTCGTTCCTCTCAGCCTAATTGTTCAACGCTTCCGATCTATTTGAACATTTGACTTCGTTCCTCTCAGCCTAATTGTTCAACGCTTCCGCTCCACCAACAATTTCAAGGATTTCATTAGTAATTGCTGCTTGACGTGCTTTATTATAAGTTAATTTAAGTTGGTCTCTTAATTCTGTAGCATTATCTGTTGCTTTGTGCATAGCTGTCATACGTGCTCCGTGTTCACTTGCAAAAGAATCTCTAACACCTTTATACAGTTGTGTTTTTAACGACTTAGGTATAAGTTGTTCTACAATCTCTACTTTAGATGGCTCAAAAATGTAATCTGCATTATTATTTGCATCACCCTCAACAGGAACAATTGGCAAAAACTGTTCTGTCATTACAATTTGAGTCGCTGCATTTTTAAACTTATTATAAACGATTTCAATTTTATCAAACTCGCCTGAAACAAATTTATCCATTAATAACTCAGCAATAGCTGCAACATTATCAAAAGTTAAATCTTCAAAAACATCACTTTTATTAGCTATAACTCTTCCTTGTTTAGCGAAAGCATCATTCGATTTCTTTCCTATAGCTACAACAGACACATTCTTATCTGCATAAACAGTATCTATCAAATTTTGCGTTTGTTTAATAATGTTTGAATTAAAAGCACCACATAAACCTCTATTAGAAGTGATTGGAACTATTAATACGTTTTTCACTTCGCGCTGTGTTGCATATTTACTTCCAGAATCTGCATCTAAAGTCGCACTTAAGCTTTGTAAAAGCTCCGTTAACTTATCTGCATAAGGACGCATAGCGGTAATAGCATCTTGTGCTTTCTTTAACTTCGCAGCAGACACCATTTTCATGGCACTGGTAATCTGCATCGTTGAAGATACCGATGATATTCTGTTACGTATTTCTTTTAAGTTTGCCATTGGCCACACCTAACCTCCCGAAAGGGAAGGGATTTTTATTAGTTGTATTTAATAATATTTAGATCCTCCATATAACTCCTCCTTTTGGGGAGGCTGGGAAGGGCTATCTATACTTTCCTGATAAATCTTTTGCTACAGTTGTTAATGTATCTGTAACTTCATCAGTTAATTTACCTGCTTTTAATGTACTGAGTACATCTGCATGTTTTGCTTTTAAGAATTCAATAAAATCTCTTTCGAATTCTTTTACTTTTTCAACAGGTACATCTTTTAATAAATTTTTAGAACCTGCATAAATAATAGCAACTTGATCTTCAACCGTAAATGGATCATTTTGAGCTTGTTTTAAGATCTCTACGTTACGTTTACCTTTTTCAATTACATTTAAAGTAACTGCATCTAAATCTGATCCAAACTTAGCAAATGCTTCCAATTCACGGAATTGTGCCTGATCTAATTTTAAAGTACCTGCTACTTTTTTCATTGATTTAATCTGCGCATTACCACCTACACGAGATACCGAGATACCTACGTTAATAGCTGGACGAACACCAGAGTTAAATAAATCTCCATCTAAGAAGATCTGTCCATCTGTAATAGAAATTACATTTGTTGGGATATATGCAGAAACGTCACCTGCTTGTGTTTCAATAATTGGTAAAGCTGTTAAAGAACCACCACCTTTCACTAATGGTTTTAATGAATCAGGAAGGTCGTTCATGTCTTTAGCAATATCATCATCATTGATCACTTTTGCAGAACGTTCTAATAATCTAGAGTGTAAATAGAATACATCACCTGGATACGCCTCACGTCCTGGTGGACGACGTAATAATAAAGATACCTCACGGTAAGCAACCGCTTGTTTAGATAAATCGTCATAGATAATTAAAGCAGGACGTCCAGTATCTCTAAAATACTCACCAATTGCAGCACCTGCAAACGGAGCATACACTTGCATTGGTGCAGGATCTGATGCATTTGCAGCAACTATTGTTGTATATGCTAAAGCACCTTTTTCTTCTAGTGTTTTAGCAATTAAAGCCACAGTAGATGCTTTTTGTCCAACTGCAACATATATACAAAATACAGGCTCACCTGCATCGTAAAATTCTTTTTGATTTAAGATAGTATCGATACAAACTGCTGTTTTACCAGTTTGACGGTCACCAATAACCAACTCACGTTGTCCACGACCTACAGGAATCATTGCATCAATAGATTTGATACCTGTTTGTAAAGGCTCTGTTACAGGCTCACGGAAAATAACACCAGGAGCTTTACGCTCTAAAGGCATTTCGTAAGTCTCTCCAGTTATAGATCCTTTACCATCAATAGGATTTCCTAAAGTATCTACAACACGTCCAACAATACCTTCACCAACATTAATAGAAGCAATACGTCCAGTACGTTTTACAGTAGATCCTTCTCTAACTCCTACAGAAGCACCTAATAATACGATACCTACATTATCTTCTTCAAGGTTAAGTACAATACCTTCTAATCCACCATCGAATTCTACTAACTCCCCATATTGAGCGTTAGCCAATCCGTAAGCACGTACAATACCATCACCTACTGTTAATACTGTTCCAACTTCATCTAATGAAGCCCCTGCTTCAAAACCTGAAAGTTGTTGTTTTAAGATTGCTGATATTTCAGCTGGTTTTACTTCTGCCATCTTATATTGTTTATTTTGACCCTTTGTCAAGCTCAGGGCAAGTTTAATTTAATGTAAATTCTCTTTTTAATTTGTTTAGTTGATTTGCAATACTCGCATTGTATTGTATATCTCCTATTCGTAAAATGAAACCACCTAAAATGCTTTCATCTATAATGTTTTTTACTTCAACATTTTTACCAGTAAGTTCTTTCGCTTTTGCCAGAACTTTCTTTTCTAAATCCGCTGTTAAAGCAACTGCTGTTGTAACTGTTGCAAGTTCAATGCCTTTTGATTGATCAAATAATTGATTATATTTTAAAGCAACATGCCCTAAAATATCAATTCTATTATTATTAACTAGGGTATCTATTAAGCTTAAGGTTGTTTTATCAGACTTTTTAAATACTTCTAATAAAACAGCTTTTTTTACTGAAGAACTGATTACAGGACTTTGAAGTGTTTCACTTAAGTCTTTACTTTCTGCAATAGTATCAGCAATTAACTTCATATCGTTATTTACAGCCTCAGCTGCTTTTTGATCTGATGCTAAGCTTAATACTGCCTTTGCGTAACGTATTGCTGCTCTTGCTCCTGCCATTATGCTTCTGTTAATGATTTTTCACCCAACATAGTTTCAACCAATTCTAATTGCTTGTCTTTGTTAGATAATTCTCCACGTACCACTTTTTCAGCTATTTCAATTGATAAACTTGCTACATGATTTTTAAGCTCAGCCATAGCTGCCTTCTTTTCACCTTCTATAGCGGCTTGTGCTTGTTGAACTATTTTATTTGCTTGAGCCTGAGCCTCACCTTTAGCATCTTCAATCATTTTTGTCTTAATCTCACGAGCCTCTTTAAGCAAGGTTTCACGTTCTGCACGTGCTTCTTTTAAAATACGCTCATTGTCTGCTTGAAGATTTTCCATCTCTTTACGAGCATTTTCAGCAGATGCCAAAGCATTTTTAATCCCTTCTTCTCTATCGCTTACTGCGCCAAGAATAGGTTTCCAAGCAAACTTTTTTAAGATTAATAGTAAAAATATAAAAGTTAATGCTGTCCAAAAAATTAAACCAAAACCAGGAGTAACTAAATCCATTTCTATATTGTTATTTAATTAATTTTTAATGAAAAAATAAAAGTGCAACCAACCGTTACACTTTTATTCTTTTTTACTTAAGGAATGATACAACCACCGCGAATAATGCAACCGCCTCAACGAACGCTGCAAGAATTAACGCAGAAGACTGAATCTTTCCGTGCATTTCTGGTTGACGCGCCATAGCTTCCATAGCTGACCCACCAATTTTACCAATACCTACACCAGCTCCGATTGCTGCTAAACCGGCTCCAATCGCTGCAATTGATCCTAAATCTAATGCCGCTGCTTCCTGTAATAGTGCTAAACTCATAGTTATAAAAATTAAATTAATTAATGATGCGCTTCTTCAGTTGCCATACCAAAATAAAGAGCAGACAACACTGTAAATATATATGCTTGTATTGCTGTAACAATAATTTCAATAACGCCAATGAATAATGAAAAGGCAACTGAAACTGGAGCTACTCCAATAGATTTAAAAACAAAAATTAAAGACATTAATGCCAATACAATAATATGTCCTGCGGTAATATTTGCAAACAAACGAATCATTAATGAGATTGGTTTTACAAACATACCTATAACTTCTATTGGTGCTAAAAATATTTTCATTGGCACAGGAACTCCTGGCATCCAAAAAATATGCTTCCAATAGTTTTTGTTCCCACTAAATGTTGTGATAATAAAAGTGAACATAGCTAAAGTAAATGTAAAAGCAATATTTCCACTAAGGTTGGCACCATTTAAAATGGGTATTAACCCAAAAATATTATTAATCCAAATAAAGAAAAATATTGTTAAAAGATAAGGCATGTATTTTTTATACTTATGCTCACCTATCATAGGCTTTCCTATTTCGTCTCTAACAAATACCACTAAAGGCTCTATAAAACCTGCAATACCTGTTGGTACATTGTCTTCAGATTTTTTATATCGTCTTGCTGCTGTAATAAATATCAGTAATAAAATAATTACTGAAACCCACATCATAAATACATTTCTGGTTATGGATATATCTATAGGTGTTGAAGCATTTACTGGATGATGTTCTGCATCAAATGAAACAGAATGAGCATCTTCATTTAATTGATATATCTTTTCGTGAAGCTTTACAAATTTCCCTCCGTTTTTTTCAACTACATGATGACCTGTATCATCGTGATGAAATTCACTAGACATGAAAGTTGTTAATCCGTTATCTGTCCACAAAATAATTGGTAATGGAAGCGACACTGCATGCCCTTTCCAATCCCAAAGATGAAACCCATGAGCATCTTTTACATGATGCATAATCATTTCTTTTGGGTCAAAATCTTTATCCTCTTTATTTTCTTCGTTCTCTGAAGCAAATCCTACCATTGTAGTGCTTAAAAATATGATCGAAAATAATACGCTTTTAAAGGTGTTTATTGTCATTCTGTGCTTATTAAAAATGCCCTGCTTTAAATTCCGTGCAAATGTACACACATTATATTAAATGACAAACAATATTTATATGATTATTTAGTGTTTGTTCTTAGAAGAATAACTACTACGCTTTCTATTATTTTTTCTGAAGAAATGCCGTTAACGAGTAGACTTCGAAAAACAGATATAAAAAATAAGGAATAAAAAAATTAAAGACGTCTGCTTGCTTGTTTTCTTGATTTGACATTAAAAGAGGTAGCAAAAAAACTATGGCTAAAATCATTTTTAAAAACGTACTCACCATGAAAATATTAAATATCTCTGTTTTTCCATTTGAAAATTTATAATTGACAACCGAATACAATAGGAATGTTATTACAAGAAGAAATATATATACTTGCCATAAAGGGAAAAAGAAAATTACATCACTTGCAAAATGATATAGTAAATAACTATGTATTGCATATAACAGTACGCTAATTATAGTTAACTGTATAAAAAAAGCTATTTGTCGTTTTTTAAAAACCTCATTCATATTATTAGTTATTTTTTGAGGCTGCAATAATACGTCTTATTACAAATATTATAGCAAAAATAACTGAAGTTAATGACATAAAAATGGTGTAAAGATTATTTTCGTTTGGAAATTTTTCGTCAAGTTTTACTCCTGAAAATGTCCCAACACCAATAATAGCAAACATTTGTATTGCTATTCCAGAAAAACGCGCATAATTACTAAGCTGTTTTTTCGGTTTCTGGTCTTTTTTGCTGTTGTTGTCCACCTTTATTCATTTCTTTTACGGTACCTTTCATGATACAGGTTACGTTAAATGTGGCTCCAGGCTCAACAGCTAATTTTCCAACAACAACCTCTCCTTCAATATGAGCAGATGCTTTTAATGTTAATGTACCTGACAGAGCTAATTTTCCAGAAAATTTACCTTCAAAATAGGCATCTGTGCCTTGTAACGTTCCTTTAATCAAACCTGATTTACCTACAACTACTTTTCCTGAAGTTTTAATATTTCCTTCTATGATTCCATCAATTCTAAAATCACCTTCGCTATTAAAATCACCAACCATTTTGGTGCCTTGTGATATGATGTTTTGACTTGGTTTTGCCTCTACCATTTGTTTTTCTTTTTTATTATCGGAGAACATAATGAATGCTATTAATTTAATTATTATTTATATTCAAATAGGCATCTAAATTTTTATGTATTTGAACAATTTGATAATTTTCAGATGCTATTGCAAAATAGGGTTCTTTTATTTTATTTTTATCTTCTTCAATTATTAATTGACGGAATGCTTTTGCTACTTCTGCATTTTTCAGCCCATGAACAACAACAAAGACCGTACTCGAATTATAAACATCTACAGAAGATTTTAAATCATAATATCTTATATTTTTTAAAACTTCATCTAAGATTTTTTGAAAGTCATAAACGTTCTCCATGTCTGGATTTTCAAACTTAAAAATAATTTTATAATTAGTAGTTACATTATCGTCAGAAATAAAATCTTTGTTCATAAGTTTAGGCAAAATACTAGCTTCAATATTTTGAGCCTGTATGCCTTCTTGTGTATTTGCATAAGTAAGGGCTACATAATTGACTGCTTCTTTGTAAGCTTCGTACCCACGCAACCTTCCTATAGCTGTAGCCTTTAATAATTCTAATTTCGGCACGATTGCATTTCCATCAAACATGCTAATATATTTTTCACTTTTAGAAATCACCTTAGCATATTCCTGATTTCCATGTTGTTTATAAAGTGCTTCATACAAACTTTCAGGACTGTTTTCGTCTCGACCAGATGCCAATTCTGGATTACTTAAAATAGTAGCATATCTAGAATCTGGATATTTTGAAATAATCTCATTCTTAGCAATTTCTGCCTCACCATTTTCGCCTAAAATCTCATAAATCTTATATAGATTATATTTAGATGGCAATATTAATCGCTCTTCCGGATTACTTTCAAGTAAATTTTGAAATTTACTCTTCGCTAATTCGTATTCTTTGAACTTCTCTTTATAAATTAATCCCAATTGATAATAAGCATAGTTACGGTCTTTAGATATGCTATCAATTTCTTTTTTATCAGAAGGAATTTTAGAGATATAAAATTGAGGGTCAAATAATTCTTCTTCTGTAGCCAAAGCCAAAATGTCAACATTATTTGTATCGTTATAAATATCTCCAGAATTTACTTTACTAGACCATCTCCAATCGTCTTCTAAATTTCTATCTCCCCAAATTTTTATAAATTCATTTTTACCATACGCCACCGTAGTCGGGTTATAAAAATAAAACACAGGTGCTTGATTAGGCGTACCTCTTTGAGGGTTTTGACCTACAAATGTATTATTAACTGTAGCTAAACCCGTATTTCGTTTTGCTGCTTCTTCTCTTTTCTTTTTCTCTTCTTCTTCCTTCGCTTTAATCTTTAGCTTTTCAACTAATGACTCAAAGTAAGTCAACCTCTCTGCTTCAGATAAATTAACAAGCCTTAAAACACTATCATTGACCTGTGCTTTAGCTTCATAATAGATAACGTCTTCCAGGTTATCTCGTTTGCGTTTAATAATACGATACGGTTTAGAATTTAAAACTAAAGTTCCTAATGTACTATCGTAATATTCTCCAGCGGCTTTATAAATGGACTTGTCAAAATTCATATCTCCAAGAATTTCATAATTTCTGGCCTTCAATATTTTATCTCTAGAGTTCGTGCGCAATGATTTATTGTAATAAACTGTAGCTAAAGAGTCCGATTGATTATTTAAATGATATTCTGCAATTTGGTGATAAATTTTATCTAGAAAAGGTCTGTTTTCTCTATTCTCTTGAAGTTCTGTTAGTAATTCTGTTACTTCTAATTTATTACCATTCTCATAATCGAAATTTTTAATTTTTTCAATATGAGCCCCTATCATGTAAATTCTAGGTGTTTTACGGTTTAGCTCAATCACTTTATCAAATGCTATGTTTGCACTATCCTTCTTACCTAGCTTATTATACAATTGCCCTTGAATAAAGCGATAACGCCCGCGCTCATCATTACTCTTTGTAGCATTTGATGCTATTTCTAATTGTGTTATAGCACTATCAATAGATTTTGTATTTAAATATGCTTGTGCCAACATAGATGTAGCATCTGCCAAATCCTGACCTTTTAATTCTTCTTGAAACAAGAGGCGTTTCAGGTTTTCAATGGCTAAATCATCATTATTTAAACGAATATTCGTTTTTTCACGCCAAACTTTTGCTTGATTTATCTTATCGCTTGCTGGATATTTGTAAAGGATATAATTAAAGGCCTCTAAGGCAGGTATAAAACGTTGGTCAAAATATCTGGATTTTCCTAATAATAAATAAGCTTCATCCATTTGTGGGTTTTTTTCTTTCCCATCAATATTCATACTGTGCTTCTGAATAGCTTTGACTGCCTTCTCTTCTGCTCTGGTAAAACTTTCATTTTTAGATTGCCCAGGAAGTACAACCTCATCGAATATTTGCATCCGTTCAATAGGAAGGATATCCCAATAGTTATCGGTATAATTTTCATTAAGACTCAGCCTTCCTTCTTCTAAAGCATTATAGCCATTATAAAGCGTATTAAACTCTGCTGTTAGAGCATGGAAGTTTCGAGTTATAAATTTGTCCTTTTTTCTGGAGCAACTTACAACCAACAAAGTGGCACATAGAATAATTAATATCGCTTTAGAAGATCTTTTCAATGCTGGTATTTTTTAGTCTAACTAAATAACTGTAAACTCACACATATATTATGCAAGTAGGTAAAAATAAACATCTTTTTTGATTAACCTATAAAATCAAACGACTTTTGAACTATAAAAGCGCCCCATTAAGTTGTGATATTAAAAATTGCCACTAATTCACGAATATTTTTATACAAAACGGGTATTCTCGCGAAGGCGCTGAGACGCAAAGAGGCTTAGACATTACGGTAGGAAGTTTGTTAGAAAAACTACATACTGAATACCGTTTAATGCTTACTGATCACTTGAACTTATAAATATTCTTGCTAATAGAAATCTCTCGTAAAGGTGCAAAGAAGTTAAGGTATTATTTTACAGTAAATTTGTTAGAAGAACAGCCTACTGATCACTGTTTACTTCATACTGAATACTACCAATCTATACTTAATCCATCAATACTTTTAACAGTAAACTTGGGCCCACTTCTATGCAATCAGAATCTAAGACTGTGTACTGCTTACTGAACACTAAAAACCTGTTCCAGCAAAATGCACTTCAAGCTCTTTTAATGTAGCTTCGCTAGTTTTTAAATCTTTTACAACCTCTCCTTTTTCAAGTACAACAATACGCTCACAAACATCGGTGACATGCATTAAATCGTGGCTGGATATTAAAACAGTTGTACCTTGTTTTTCTGCTAAATCCTTAATAATCCCTTTAAGGCGAATTTGAGTAGTTGGATCTAAGTTTGCAAAAGGTTCATCCAGAATAATAACTTCTGGGTTTCCAATTAAGGCAGCTACAATCCCTGCTTTTTTCTGATTTCCTTTACTTAAATCGCGTAAATATTTTTTCTGTCCTAGTATCTCACCGTGAAAAAAGTCTTCAAACTGAGCTACTAGCTTATCTACATCTGCTTTATTCTGTCCTCGCAATTCACCAATAAAATAAAAGTACTCCTCGGCAGTTAGATAACCAATTAAAAAGCTTTCATCAATAAATGCAGAAGTAAATGGCTTCCAATCTTCACTTTCATTTACTTGAATATCATTACTTTTTATAAATCCTGTTGATGGCTTTATTAAGTCTAGAAGCAAACTAAAATAAGTGGTTTTTCCCGCACCATTATTTCCCACCAAGCCAAAACTTTGTCCTTTAGGAATGTCTAATGATTCTATATTTAAAACTTCGTTTCCACTGTATGTCTTTGACAAGTTTGAAGTTGTTATCATAATACTGTTTTTTTAGTTGTTTTGATCGAAGGCATCAATCATTTTATATTTTGACTCTAAATATTTCTTAGTAATTGTTTTCATTAATCTTTGATGAAAAACAACACCTGTTATACCAAGTGTCGCTAATATAATACAGGCTATTTCGAAACCTATTAAAAAGTAAAACAGTGCAAATATTCCCATAGGTATTAGTAACAACGGAATCCCAATAAGCCATTGTACCGCTCCTGTACCTTGATAATTGAAAGCTGCTTTCTGATTCAAATTAATCTTCTTACGATTAAAAGAACCACCATATAAAATAACATGTGTATTAACACCAAGGTTGTAAATGGCTGCTGCAAAATGGGCCAATAATATTTTCCATCCAAAGTAAACATAAGGAATGCTTAGTACAAATAATATAATAATACTTAAAGCCATTAACGTGAATTTCGATTTTAAATACTGTTCATATTTAATATTCTGACTCATAAGGAGTTTATAATAACCACTATCCCAAGCTGGAATAAACTGCCCAAAATTCATTAAAAAGATACCTGTAACAAAAACACCAATAAAGGCAAAAAACCATGGCATCTCTTGATACATTGGTTGTGGATAAAAAAACAGCCCGTAGAACAGCCCTAAAGCCAACATCCAAACAGAAGATTTGGTACGTTTATTACGCCAAAGCAGCTTTAAATCTAATCGCATAAAAGGGGCTATGTCTCCAAAGTTTTTTGTCCATTCTAAGTTAGATGCATGTACTTCTTTAACTTCTTTTTTTAATCCGCTATCTAAAAATAAATTTTGTTTTAAAATTTTAAAGTTAAAAAGATAAAGCCCCACTAAAACAAGTATTGGGATACCTATTAAAACAGGTGTTTCGTAAACAGCATTAATTCCATTTGCAACTATTTCAGTAAAAGAAACTACATTGAAATGGTTTAACACAAACAATCCACCAGTAAATACAATTATGGGTAAAAAAGACAGTTCTTTTTCTGCCGAAAAACTTTCTATAATAAAATTTAAAAAGTTAATGCAAAGTGTTGCTATAATAAGGGTTAACATCCAAACCAATACAGAATTTACCGGATAATCTTTTACAATTAAAGTAACCCCAAATGGTATAATAGCAAAAAGAGATAAGTAATTAAAAAATGATATTGCTGATTTACCTAAAACATAATTAACTATTTTGCTTCTTTTTACAGGAAGTGTTAGCAATGGCTTAACACTCATTACAGGTAATTTCTGAAAGAAAAACCTAAAAATAAGATCGCCTAATATCCAATAAAAAAGATAATTATTTACTATAACTAATGGGTCTTGATCTGGAAAAGTATCTTTAAGCCCAGGATACATTATCAAGCCCATTCCTAAAAACATAGCCATAAAATATAGAGCAAAAAAGCCCATTAATATTTTTACAGCAAGTCCTTTACCAAAATTAGCAGACCTTATAAAAGATTTCCATTCAAAACTTAAAAAGTTTTTAATCATGATTGGCTAGTTATATTTTTGGGCAATCCCTTGTACTTCCATACCCCAAGATTGTCCAAATATCATCGCTTTCTGGGTTAAACCTAATTGTTTTTCTGATAATTTTTTACCTAGGTCCGTTTTATAAAAAGCGACCAATTCTTTAATCTCATCTATTGTAAATTCAGCCATATAAATATCGGCCATTTTAATATATAAAGGCTCTAAAGTCTTATTCGCTTCTTTGTTGGCTTCTGAAACTCCAGCTCCAATTTGTCCGATAGCATTTTCGAATGCTGCACCCGCACCTGTAAGTTTTATAAATTTTACCGTGACATCTTTAAATTCAGTATTTTCTTGAGCTTTAACAGTTATCGTTAACATAAGCATGCATACAAATAGTATTTTTTTCATTTTTAGAGACTTTATTAGTTAATGTTTAAATTTATGATTATTAATTTATACGTATTAGTAACTTTTTTAATGGAATTGTTACAGTCAAAGTTAAAATTTGCAAATCAACTTTATTACTTTTGTCAAAAACATTATACATGTCATCATTTCACAAACTTACGGTTGCTGCAATAAAAAGAGAAACCAACGAATCTATTAGTATTGCTTTTGATATTCCTGAAAATTTAAAAGACACATTTACTTTTATAGCTGGTCAGTATATAACTCTAAAAACTGTAATTAAAGGACATGAAATAAGAAGAGATTATTCACTATGTATATCTCCTAAAAGTGGTGAATTAAAAGTGGCTGTGAAGGCAGTAAAAGATGGTACCTTTTCATCTTATGCCAACAATGAATTGAAGGTTGGAGATACTCTGGAAGTAGCTCCTCCAAAAGGACGTTTTGTTTTTGAACCTAACGACTCTAAAACAAAAAACATTGCTGCGTTTGCTGCAGGTAGTGGTATTACCCCCATTTTAAGTATTATTAAATGTGCTTTAGAAGAAGAAGTTTACAGTAAAGTTATTTTGGTTTATGGTAACAAAACAACCAAAGACACTATGTTTTTTAATGAACTTTTAGAACTGCAACATACCTATAAAGACCGTTTTTCAATACAGTTTGTATTTAGCCAACAAGATGAAGATGATTCTATTTTTGGACGTATTGAAAAAAGTACCGTTAATTACGTGATGAAAAACAAGCACAAACATGTAGAGGTTGATGCTTTTTATCTTTGTGGACCTGAAGCCATGATTCATACTGTAAAAGACGTTTTAACAAACCATGGTATTGACGAAAAACGCATTCACTTTGAGCTTTTTAAAGCTGCAAAGCCTTCAGAAATAAAAGAAGAGGTTGTAACAAATGGTAAAACAAAAACAACAGTTATTGTTGATGATGAGGAATTTTCATTTGAAATGCCTCAAAAACAAACTGTTCTTGAAGCTGCTTTAGATGAAGATATTGATGCACCTTATTCTTGTCAAGGCGGTATATGTAGTAGCTGTTTGGCTCGAATAAAAGAGGGTGAAGCAACTATGATACAAAATAATATCTTAACCGAAAATGAAGTTGCCGAAGGCTTAATTTTAACATGTCAAGCGCATCCTACTACACCAACTCTTGTTGTAGATTATGATGATGTTTAATCGCTCTAACCTATCCAAAAGGAAAAGGTGATGAAATTTTATTTAACGTCAGTTTCTATGTTAAAAATCAACAAATTACGTTCTTCGTGTCAGGAGCGCAGTCGAAAAGCTCAAGGCGACAAGCGACGACATTAGTAGATTTAATGCTTAAAATGAGCTTGTAGTTACGTTGAACCCACATTATTTAGAAATATACTTGATTTTTCTATTCTATAGTTTTAGTAGTTACCACTCTTAAATTTTAATATTTAACTAATACCATTCACTTAAAATAAAACTATTAAGCCACACCGCTTTTTGTTCTGGGCTACTAAATATAATACTTATGGGATTTATCCCATCAGATTCAATATAAATTTCGGTACTTTTAAAACCATCCTTTTGCATATCTTTCCCTTCTGTAACCTTTATATTTTGTTTTATTGATGTTTTATTGACATCATTAATAAGAATGTCCAAACTTTTAGAGTAAGGGATTTTATAGACTTGATATGTCGTCATTTTTTCTTGATTAGGATCCATACCATCTGTATTTGTTCTTGGAGCATGATGTGTAGTGTTTAATTTGTACTTTCCTTTTTTAAGTCCAAAAAACTCTAGTTTTAATCCTTCTTTTGATGTTCCTAAGACTCCATCTCCATTAGCAAATCCGTATTTTCCAATAACATTTATTTCGCCCAACCAACGGGTATGAGAGGCGTGACCTCCAATACCCTCAATTGATGCTGAAAACCCTCCAAACTCAGTAAAATCTTTACTAGAGTTGCTATTGTCTTTACTATTCCAGGCTCTCCATCCAAACTGAACCAATTGTTGGTGTTCACCTAAATCGACCTTGACCTTTTCAAAATCAAAAATGGGTTCAGCATGTAATTGAATCATATCATTATTGCCTTTTTTTGTAATAACCTTTGCGTGTCCTGATTTTAGACCTTTTGCCTTTGCAGATATTAAAATTTCTCCTGGAGCATTTCCTGATTTTATTAAAACTGCTGCAACACCGTATTCTGTATTCATTGGGTTAGAACCAATACCTTCTTTATCACCAACAATTTCAGCAGGTCCTTTTAACGAAAACTCTATTTCCATATTGGCATCACGAATAATGGTTCCGTTTTTGTCAACAACTTTTGCATAACCCACTAAAATATCAGAACCATCTGCAATAAACTCTCTACCAGATTGATCTAATTCTAGAACAATTTTATAAGGCTCTTCGGGTGTAAAAGCACTTTGTGTTGTGACAATTTTTCCATCGGTTATTCCATTTGCTATAATTTTTCCTGATTCATAATTAGATGTTGAAAATATAAAAGGGGCATGTTTTAAATATCGGTATTCATCTTTTTTAGAAGGTTCTTGAATAGCCATAGTTTTTCCATTTACAATTAATTCTACTTTTTCAGAATTACTAAAGACAACGACTTCGTTTGTTCCTTCTTTCCAATCTGTTTCTATATATAGGTAAGGGGCATTCGTTAATTCGGCTTTATACCAAGCAAGGCCAGGTTTGGGATATCTAAAAATGGTCATGAAACCACTACGACTTCGATCCTTTGGGTTTTCTGAAGGATGAAATGTATAATATGCATGAGCCGTCCAAGAAATTAACCCTAGCTTCATTGGGTTATCTAAATAGTCATTAACCGCTTCAGGGCCTCGACGTCCCTCCATTGCTAAGATTGGTTCGTCTTTGCTCCAATAATAAGGCCCGTAAACCATTTGTCCATATATATCAGTTAACCCTGAGGTTTGCCAACCTGTCCATCGACTACTCTGTGACGCAGTGAAACGGAATGGGTCTTCCTGCTTAATTACATTATGCGCCCTAGGGACATAACCCCGATGATTAATGCCTGCGCCCCAGATAAAAACTGAAGGATGGTTTCTATGATTTCTAACCATAGTTCTTGCGGCTTTTTCGTAATTATTAAACCAATCTTCATTACCAATAGACATCCAAGTTGGGGCTTCTTCATAAACCAACATACCAAGCTTATCGCAAGCTTCTATAATGGCATTATCGTGCGGATAATGAGCCGTTCTTAAAACATTCATCCCCAATTCTTTTAGTTGTAATACATCTTTGTAATGCAATGCATTTGGAACTGCATCACCAATAAAACCATAGTGTTGATGCCTGTTAGTCCCTATTAACTTAATTGGTTTTCCGTTAAGTAATACCCCTTCTTTATTACTAATTTCAATTTTTCTGAAACCAATCTTGCTTTCTTTTTGATCTACTGGTTTACCATTATCTAGAACTAGCGTATGTACACGATATAAATACGGATTATCAATTGACCAAAGATGAAAATCGTCTTCTATACTTCCTATTTGATTAAAAACAACATCACTACCCGATGCAATAATTTTTGTTTGTGATAATTTAAGTACTACAATTCCTTTACGATTTATTAATCTACTTATCACTGTGGTTTTCTTGATTGAATCAGTCTCGTTCCTGACTGCTGTTTTTATATTTACTGTTCCATTCATATTAACAGGATCTACAGTTGGTGTTGTAATATATTGCCCTGTCATTTCTCCCTCCCAATTAAATGTAATATGTAATGGGTTAGTTTCAACTAGATAAACATCCCTGTACATACCCGCAAATTTTATATAATCCATTGGTCCTGGATCTGGCGGAACATCATTTTTTTTTCGGTTATCAGCTAAGACAGTAACTAGATTGGTTGTTCCAAAATTTACATATTCTGTAATGTCAAAATGAAATGGTGTATACCCTCCAACACCATATTCTCCAACATGCTTACCATTTACCCATACATTTGTTACCTGATGTACCCCTTCAAACTCCAGAAATACTTTTTTGTTTTTGTTTGAGGATACTTCAATCTCTTTTCTGTACCATCCTACTTTTCTCATAAAGGTTTCTTGATATTTATCATCCATGCATCCATTTAAACCCATAGAGGTTAGCTCTAAACCATGAGGGACATTTACTGTTTTCCATTTAGAATCGTCAAAAGAAGGCATAAAGTAATTAGCATCTGGTTCACCTAAATGAAATTTCCATCCATTATTTATTTTTAATTTGGATCGATCTGTTGAAGGGTATCCTCCAGGAAAGCTTTTGCTTTGGGCCAAAACGAGGGAGGACATTATCATTAAAATTAAAGCAAACCTGTGGTTATTCATCTTTTAAATATTTATTTCTGACTTGTAAAATTATTTAAGCCTGTATAGTTTCTAATAAATATATTAAATAGCATTAAAAACCAGATAAACTGATGTTCAAATGATTATAACATATGTTTAATTAAACCTTAAATTATAATGTTTTTTAGAAGGAAAGATATTATTGTTTTAAAGTTATTCTAATAACTTTTTCGATCACTGTTTCAGGTGTAATACTACCAGCTGCATTTTTATAACTTTCTGGGTATTTGCTTCCATAAACGGAAGTAGGGATTTCTGGAAACCGATTCCTATCTGATAATAAAGCATAATCCTTAGCCTGATTAAAAGGTGCAAATCCAGCATAAGGATGTGTAACTCCCCATATAGTTACCACCTTTATACCTAACATCGCCGCTATATGTGCATTGCCAGAATCCATAGAAAGCATCACATCAAGATTAGATATAACATCCAATTCTTCGTCTAGCAATAATTTTCCAGCAATATTGATAGTGTTTTCAAAAGAAGCTTCAAAATTATTTAAAATAGCTACTTCTTTTTCTCCACCACCAAATAAAATTACTTTATAATCTTTTGAAAGCGTTTCTATAACTCTTTCCATCAAACCTAACGGATACATTTTTCCTTCATGTGCCGCAAAAGGAGCAATGCCAATCATTTTCTTAGAATTTTGACCGATAATTGCTAAAGTCTTTTCATTTAGAATAGATTTATTTGGAAATGTTGGGTTTGATAAATCTAACTTAAAACCTAAAGCATCAAACACATCAACATACCTTTGATGCGTAGTCTTTAATTGCTGAAATATTTTACCAGAAACCAAAGCTTTCTTTTCCGTTCTCCCTTTATCTATCTGAATGAACTGTGTTCCAAAGAACAAAAACTTTAAAATTTTACTGCGCAGAACATTATGTAAATCTGCTACCACATCAATCTCTAGCTTTTTTAATGCTTTAGAAAGTTTAAAAAGTCCTGATAGACCTTTATGCTTTCCTTTAACATCAGCAGGAAAAACAGTAACATTTTTTAAGTCTCGGAAAAAGGGAGAAAAAAGGGCGCGTGTTAAAATCGTTATTTTTAGTTCAGGGTGCTGATGTGTAAGTGCACGTAAAACAGGAATAGTCATAGCTACGTCTCCCATGGCTGAGAGGCGAATAACCAAAATGTGTGTTGATGGTTTAGTTAGCAATTTACACTATTTAGGATAAATTTTTGGACATTTTTGGACATTTTAAATATCTGATATTCAAGTGATTAATAGATATTATTGACAAAAATCTTGTTTTGTTAACATTTTTTTGGACATTTTTTGGACGTTTAATTTTCTTTGTTTTTAGTTTTTCTAACCATATCAATGGCTTGTGAAATCACTTCCATTTCTTTAATATAACTTTCTCCTAATATATACTTAGTCCCTTTACCACTTCCAACTTGCTCAATCATTTTATCACTCACAAATTTATCTACTCTAGCCCTTACTTGTCTCCTAGATAATTTTCCTTCAAATAGATTTGCTAGATCTCCCATTTTAACATATTTTTCTTTATTTAAAAACTGAATGATTTTAGATAAAACTTCATTATCATCAGGTTCAAGTAAATTATAATATTTAGTTTTTTCATCAGTAAACTCATAATAGTCCTTCGAAAGTATGTAAAAAATAGCATTTGTTTTACCTCTTCTTTCAATAAGCTTTTTATCAATAAGTTTATTTAATTGTTCTAAATCGAGATCCTTCTTAGGCGTTCTTTTTTTTATTTTGTTTAATGTAATAACTTCTAAAACTGATAACTTTTTATGTTCGGGAAGTTCCTTTTGAATGGAATCAATAAATAAAGCAAATGCCCTATCTTTTATTACTGCTGATAGTTTTAATGTAACTTGAAAATAATCAGATTTTGAATAATCTGGCTCTGACTTCCCTTCCGAAAGAGTTTTGTAAAATATTTTATCTACGCCTTGACCTGAACGTTCGACGATTCCTGTTTTTTGTAAAACATTTGCTAAAAGTCTATTCCTCGGTGTACTTGGAGTATTTAATAAATTATTTAATGTTACTCCCATAGGAAATCCTCCAGCATTAATAATGTCTAACCTTTGAGGATATTGTTTAATTACAATCTCAGACGACCTTCTATAATCTCTATGAGTAATGGCGTTATTTAAAGCTTCTCTTATTACTTCCTCATTAAAATATGGAACATTAAAGATGTAAGGCCCTTCTTGAATTGGAAAACTTCCATTTCTCAAATTAATAGTATTCCATAAATCATCTATTAACTTGAAAAAAGGCTGTGAAAACTTCAACCTATTGTCAAATGGTATTTGGTTTTCAAGACCTCTATATTCTAACATTATCGTCGCCTGTGGAAGTTTTTCGACGAGAATATCTTCTTTTGCTAATAAAATTAATGCAGCATTTGTTAGTTTATTACCCTTAAGTAACTCTAAATCTGAAAGTACCTGATGGTTAGGCAACAACATAAATTGTTTGTTATTTTGTGCTATTGAATATTTCTCTTTTAAAATTTCAATAGCCTCAATATCTAAGTCTGATATTTTCAACCCATCACAAAATAACTCTGAAAAATCAGGTTCTTGTTCTTGAATAATTTTCAAATGCCTCTCATCAGACATTGGCTTCAACTCTTCTCCAACCCTCATTAATGGCACATCTTCAAATTTAAAAACTTTCCCTGCTGGACGTGATGGAACTTCAATTACCAAAACTCTCTTGTCTTTTTCAAATAATTCATAAACCTCAGGTCTTATCAGGGTATCTCTATAAATTTTAGCTTCTAAATCTCCAATTGAATTTTTATTCTGTGAAGTACCTACAACCTGATGAGGATAATTGTCACTCATTCCTATTACTAAATACCCTCCCCCTTCATTACATAGCGCAGTAACATATCCTAATATACACCTTCTTCTATCTGATGGTTTCAACTTAGAACCTCCATCATAAGAAACATTTCCTCTTTCGCCTCTTTTAAATTCAACCTTGTCTTCAGATTCCTTAAGATTTTTTAATTCTTCAATTGTAATCATAAACAAGTATTATACAAATTCTATTTCTGCCCTCTCAATACTGGGTTTAATTCATCATCATTGTACATTTTCATTTGTTTGTAAACTTTCATGTACTTATCCCCTTTTCCAATATCACTAAGTAAGGTATCAATAGCTGTAGATAAATCTACACGTTGCTCCAATAAAACATTTAATTTTTTCTGGCAAGCCTCTCTATGGGCACCTGAAGCATCTGTTCTTGTAGCCTCTTCGTTCATATGATAAACTTTTAATGCCAAAATAGATAATCTATCGACTCCCCAAGCTGGGCTTTCAGTATTAATAGTCGCATCTGCTTTTACTGAAACATCTTTATACTTTTCAAGAAAATAACTATCAATATATTCAACCATATCTGTTCTGTCTTGGTTTGAAGCATCAATTTGTCGCTTCAATGTTAAAGCAGCAACAGGATTTATTTGAGGATCTCTAATAATATCTTCATAATGCCATTGTACAGTATCGATCCAACATTTTCTATATAACAAATGCTCTAATAAATCACTTTTATCATATGCATTTTGAAAAGGTTGGTCTACGGTATTTATTATATGATACTTTTCAATAACATCTTGAAATATTTTGTTGGCTTTTTCTGTAAACATGTTGTCTTAATTTTAAAGTGTAAATATACTTCATATTTAATTAACTTTACTACTCAAAAAACGATATAAACACCATGAATATTCACAATATATCTAAAGAAAATTCCATATTAAATACTTTCATTTCTGAAATTAGAAATACTCATATTCAAAAAGACAGTATGCGCTTTCGAAGAAATATTGAACGTATTGGAGAAATTTTGGGTTATGAAATGAGTAAATCTTTAAATTATATAGCTTCAACTGTTGAGACTCCTTTAGGAAATTGCAACATTAATTTATTAAATAATGATATTGTTTTATGTTCTATCCTAAGAGCTGGTGTACCATTACACAATGGATTGCTTAATTATTTTGATACCGCTGAAAATGCTTTTATATCTGCTTACAGACACCATAAACATAATCCCGAAAGTTTTGAAATCATCGTAGAGTATTTGGCTTGCCCTGATTTAGAAGACAAAACACTTATTCTTGCAGATCCCATGCTAGCGACTGGACAATCCATGGTGGCTACTTCCGAGGCCTTAAAGCCATTTGGAACACCTAAAGAAGTCCACTTAATTAGTGTTATAGGAGCTCCAGAAGGCGTTAACTTTGTTAAAAATAATTTTGATGACAAAACACATTTATGGATTGCGGCTATTGATGATAAACTAAATGATAAAGGTTATATTATTCCAGGCCTTGGAGATGCAGGCGACTTAGCTTTTGGAGAAAAACTATAACAATAGTGTTATAAATGGAACTATAATAAGTAGGGACAGAAATACTTCTTTAAACCATTTTTCCTGAATAATCTCAATGTAATTTGTAATAATTATAGTTAGTGGTGCAAACATAAATAAAAATTCACTTCCGTTTTTTTCGGGGGCTTGAATCACTATCAGAAATGTAATTACAACCGCAATCATAATAATTTTAAAAGAGGCTCTAAAGGCTTTTTTCTTCTTTTTAATATTCTGTAAATAAAATATGGATGACCAAATTCCGAAAGACAATAACAAAGTAATAGCAACTAAAAACTTTATTGAATTATAGTTACTAAAATCATAACTAATTTTTGGTGAGATATTAAATATTTCGAAAAAATTATCATACACAATTATAGAGGTACTTATAGAAATCACAAAAACAGTAACGACTCCTACAAAGGGCATAATCCAATGTCTCAATTTGTTATCTGTATATAAAATTAGAGTAACCAGTATTAAGGCAAAAAATAAAATAGTCCAAAAATAAAATAGCGATGCAATAGCTACCCAAAAAGCAGCATCAAATAATTTCTTTTTTACATTTTTTGGGGATCGCAAACTCATTGTACGTCTTAAACCTAGTAAAACAAAAAAGTTAGAAAGAATTATTTCTGTACTCATGGTAGTTTGTACAATTAACAATAAAAACAAACTAAATAGTAAAATTTCATAGTTGTTCTTCTTTGTTAAATTATTTTTACTAACGATAAAATCTAAAAGCAAAACAGAGATGTAACAAACTAAAAGTAAAAGAATTTGCTTCAATATAAACCCTAATGTTATTGGTTCGTTTATTAATTTTACCCTAGCTATTATAAAAGCTAAAAGCATAATAAAAAAAACAATGATGAAATTTATTGATTTAGATTTACTAAAAATGCTTGTTATCATTAACTCTTTTTGTATTTTTGCTACGTAAATATACTAACTAAAATTAGTTAAAAACAATAAATATAACCCATGAAAGATTTCTTTTACGCTATACAGGATTTATTTGTCAACGTTCTTTTCGCACCATATGATGCTTTAAGAGCTCTTGAGCTAGAAAATTGGTTTGCTGCAAATACCGTTTCTTGGATTTTCCTTATTATAGGTTTTGTTGCTATGATTTATTGGATGAAGCAACTTAAAATGTTTAACGATAATAATGAAGAAGACAAGAGTGTTTCTTCACACTCGTTTTTGTAAAATTACTTTCATTATAAAATTAGTTTAAATCGAATCCTATATCCTTACGATAATTCATCTTATCAAAATGTAGTTTTTCTATGTTTTGGTAAGATTTTTTTATGGCTTCTTGGTATGTGTTCCCATACGATGTAATAGCCATAACACGACCTCCAGAAGTAATCACTTTACCACTATGTAATGTAGCTCCAGCATGAAATGGTATAGAATCGTGAATATTTTCTATTCCTGTGATTTCTTTTCCTTTTTCATAGGCTTCTGGATAGCCTCCAGAGACTAACATTATTGTTGTTGCTGCCCGTTCGTCTATTTCAATATTAATTTTATCTAATGTACCATTGGACATTGCTTCAAGTATGTCAACAAAGTCATTTTTTAATCTAGGCAATACTACTTCGGTTTCTGGATCCCCCATACGTACATTGTATTCTATTACTTTTGGGTCGTCTCCAACTTTAATGAGTCCTATGAATACAAATCCAACATAAGGTAAATTATCCTTTTTAAACCCACTAATAGTTGGTTTTACAATACGCTCTTCAATTTTATTAAGGAATTCATCTGTTGCAAAAGGAACAGGAGAAACAGCTCCCATACCGCCTGTATTTAATCCTGTATCACCTTCTCCTATGCGCTTATAATCCTTTGCTGTTGGTAAAATTTTATAATTCGTACCATCTGTTAACACAAAACAGCTCAATTCTATACCATCTAAAAACTCTTCAATAACTACCTTGGTACTTGCTTCACCAAATTTAGCATCAACCAACATACTTTTTAATTCAGCTTTAGCCGCTTCTAAATCATTTAAAATAACAACCCCTTTACCAGCTGCTAATCCATCTGCTTTTAAAACATAAGGCGCTTTTAAGGTTTCTAAAAACGCATACCCTTTTTCCACAGTTTCTTTTGTAAAACTCTCATAAGCTGCTGTTGGAATATGATGTCTATATAAAAATTCTTTAGCAAATTCCTTACTGCCTTCCAATTCTGCTGCTACTTTTTGAGGACCAATAACAGACACATGCTTAATAGCTTCTTCATTTAAAAAATAATCATGAACGCCATTAACCAAAGGGTCTTCAGGACCAACAACAACCATATCAATTCCTTCGTTTAAAACAAGTTCTTTAATGGCATCAAAATCATTTACTCCAATATTTACATTAGTAGCTATCTGAGCTGTTCCGGAATTTCCCGGAGCAACAAATAGCTGTTTGCATTTTGCGCTTTGAGCAATTTTCCAAGCAAATGTATGTTCTCTTCCTCCAGAGCCAAGAATTAAGATATTCATTGTATTGTGTTTTTAGATTCCCATTTCCATGGGAATGACCATTTATTGTTTTTTTAATGCTTTGCATTAAAAAGTGTTTTCTCGAATGCAAAAATAAAACTAATGCCACGAATACACGAATATTTTTTATTTACTTTACAAAACAATTTTATCTTCATTTATTTTGAATTTATTCGATCTTTCTTTAAAACTTAAAGGCTTTCCCATACGAAAAGCTAAACTTGCTTTGAAAGCTATTCAAAAGAAAAGTGATACTGAGTTCAACACTTATGTTGAAACCAAAAAGCAAGATATTGTCGACTATCATTTAAAGCATAACCCGTTTTACAAATCGTTTGCAAAAAATACTAATCCATTAGACTGGAATTCCGTTCCTGTTATGTCGAAAAAAGATTTGCAACAACCATTAGAAACACTTTTATCTGATGGGTTTTCAACAAAAAACATTTATATAGATAAGACTTCTGGTGCGTCTGGTCAGCCATTTATTTTCTCTAAAGATAAGTTTACGCATGCATTAACTTGGAGTGTTATAATGGATCGGTTTTCTTGGTTTAATCTTAATTTTAATACCACAAAACAGGCGCGGTTTTATGGAATTCCTTTAGATAAAAAAGGGTATTACACTGAAAAACTAAAAGACTTTATCAGTAATAGGTATCGGTTTAATGTATTCGATTTAAGTGATAAGGCTCTCGAAAATTGGTTGATAGACTTTAAAAGAAAGCCCTTCTATTATATGAATGGTTACACAAGTCCTATTGTTCAATTCGCAAAATATCTTCAGCGTAAAAACATCATACTTCAAACTATTTGCCCTACTTTAAAAGCCTGTGTAGTAACGTCTGAAATGCTTTTTGAAGATGACAAAAAACTCATGGAAAAACAATTTGGAGTTCCAATAATTAATGAATATGGAGCTTCCGAATTAGATTTAATTGCTTTTGAAAACATAAAAGGAGAATGGATTGCTAACAGGGAAACGCTATTTATAGAAGTTCTAGACGAGAATAATCATGTTTTACCTCAGGGAGAAGAAGGTCGTTTAGTGATTACTTCTTTATATAATAAAGCGCAGCCATTCATAAGATATGATATTGGGGATATAGGTGTTCTTTCAAAAGAAAGCACTCCCAAAAAACCTATCTTGGAAAAACTAACAGGTAGAACAAACGATATGGCTATTTTGCCCAGTGGGAAAAAAGCGGCTGGCTTAACGTTTTATTACATTACAAAAAGTATTATTGAAGAGGATGGTAGCGTTAAAGAGTTTATTATTGAACAATTAAAGCTCGATACTTTTAAAATTTACTATGTTAGCGACAGTGATATGTCTCCAAACAAAAAGGAAATGATAAAGAATGAAATGGGAAATTATCTAGAAAGTGGACTTACCATCCTATTTGAAAGGCAAACAACTTTAAAACGCTCGAAAAGTGGTAAATTGAAACAATTTTCATCATTAATACACTAACCCTAATGAATATTACTATAGTTGCTGGTGCCCGGCCAAACTTTATGAAAATTGCCCCTATTATTGAAGCTATAAAGAATAAAAAAAAGGATGGGGTTCATATTCATTATAGACTTGTACACACTGGACAACACTACGACAAAAACTTAAGCGATACGTTCTTTGAAGAATTAAATATTCCTTTCCCAGATAACAACCTTGAAGTTAAAAGCGGTACGCAAGCTGAACAAACTGCAGCCATTATGATTGGTTTTGAAAAAGAATTAGAACAAAACCCATGTGATTTGGTTATGGTTGTTGGTGATGTTACCTCAACTATGGCTTGTACTATTGTTGCTAAAAAAGCAAATACGAAAGTGGCACATATTGAAGCTGGGATTCGTTCTGGTGATATGAAAATGCCCGAAGAAATTAATAGAATTGTAACCGATAGTTTAACCGATTACTTTTTTACGACTTCAAACTACGCTAACGAAAATTTAATAAAACTCGGTATTTCAAAATCGAATATCTTTTTTGTTGGTAACGTCATGATTGATACACTCCTAAAAAATGAAGCTAGATTAAAAAGACCTGCACTTTGGAAAGATTTGAATTTATCAAATAAAAAGTATTTTGTTATGACGCTACATAGACCTAGCAATGTAGATGAAGAAGACCTTCTAAAAAAACTCGTCACTCAAATTGTAACATTAGCCAAGGACTACCCTATAATTTTCCCGTTACACCCCAGAACCAAAAAGCTTCTAAGTGGTTTGGATTTAAATTTTAATAACCTTCATTATGTAAATCCATTAGGCTACTTAGAATTTAATTATTTAGTAAAAAATGCTTTTGCTGTATTAACAGACTCTGGAGGTATAACCGAAGAGACTACTGTTATGAATGTGCCTTGTATTACGCTTAGAGATTCTACAGAACGCCCCGAAACTTGTGATATAGGAACCAATATTTTAGTCGGAAATGATCTTGAAAAGATTGAAAATGCTTTTAAGTTATTGTTTTCGAAATCTTGGAAACAAGGAAGTATTCCAGAATTATGGGATGGATCTGCTGCAAAGAGAATTATTAATCATTTAGTAGATATTTATAAGTTATAATGACCGATATCCTCATCATAACGAATTATTTTCCTCCAGAAACTGGAGCCGCTTCAAACCGCATCTTCCATTTAGCTAATGGCCTGCAAAAACATAATTTTAACGTATCTGTTTTAACGCCTTTACCTAATTATCCAACAGGTCAAATTTTTGAAGACTATAAAGGAAAGTTTAAAAGCTCTTCCATAGAAAACAATATTATTATTCATCGTTTATGGATATATGCTAGTAACTCTAAAAATAAGCTGTTGCGCTTAATAGCTATGCTTTCCTATAGCTTTAGTTTATGCTGGTTTTTTGCTTGGAATAAAATCCCGAAAACGGTTATCATACAATCTCCTCCTTTACTGGTTGCATTTACCTCAATGCTATTTCTTCGTTCCAAAAAACGAAAGCTTATTTTAAATGTAAGCGACTTATGGCCCATTGCAGGGTTAGAGTTAGGAGCTTTTAAAAAGAATTTCAGCTATAAATTACTCGAAAAAATTGAACGTTTTAATTATAAACATACTGATTTAGTTTTAGGGCAGAGCAATGAAATTATAAATCACGTAAAATCTTTGTTTCCAGAAAAGGATACTTTTTTATATCGTAATTATCCAGATTTTATCGCACCTGAAATTCCTGAAAGAGCAGAGTCAAAAGGAAAATTAAAAATGGTATATGCTGGTTTGTTAGGCATAGCACAAGGGATTTATAAGTTGTGTCAAGAATTAGATTATACTCATGTTCAACTTCATATTTATGGTACTGGTGCTGAACGAGAAAAAATTCAAGCTCTTATTTCTAACAATTCAGAATTAGATGTTATATATCATGGTGAGGTCTCAAGAGATAAGTTACATGAAGCACTTATAGGATATGATTTAACCATTATCCCGCTATTAAATAGGATTTATGGGTCTGTACCTTCAAAAATATTTGAATATGCCAGATTAGGCTTGCCTATGATTTATTTTGGTGGTGGTGAGGGAGAAGAAATAATTGAACAATATAATTTAGGTTGGATTGCGGAAGCAGGTAATTATAATAATTTGAATACTATTATTTCTAAAATTAAATCTTTAGATTTAGAATTAAAAAATAGAGAACAAATAATAAAAACAGCTATTGAATATTTTGATTTTAGTAAGCAATTAGATTTGTTAATTGAAAAGATTTAATAAGCTTTTTCTTCGCCTTTAATGGCATTTAAAAATGTTTGTAGCATAATCTTTAAATCTAACAACAAGGACCAGTTTTCGATATAAAAAATATCATATTTCACACGATTAATAATATCTTTTTCTTCTTCTATTTCTCCTCTAAACCCACTTATTTGAGCCAAGCCTGTAATACCTGGTTTTACAAAATGACGCACCATAAATTTATCTACTCGCTGCGCATACATATTTGTATGACTTACCATATGAGGGCGAGGACCGACAACAGACATATTACCAAATAATACATTAAAAAACTGAGGCAGTTCATCTATACTAGTTTTTCGAATAAATGCTCCTATTTTTGTAATTCGTTGATCTCCTTTTGTTGCCTGATGCAAATGAGCATTTTCATTTGGGGTCATGGATCTAAACTTATAACAATCAAATTCTTCATAGTTAAACCCATTCCTTGATTGTTTAAAAAATACAGGACCTTTAGATTCTATCTTTATCAATATGGCTAAAATTGGGGTCAACCATGACAACACAAATACAATAATGAATGAAGAAAATAGAATATCAAATAAACGTTTAAGAAATTTGTTTAGCGATTCTTGCAATGGTATTTCTCTTATAGATAAAATCGGAATATAATCATAATATTCATATTTAAGTTTTCTTGAAAATATATCTTTATTGTCTGGAATAAATTTTAGTTCTCTTAAATTGTTATCAGCAAAATCAATCAGTTGATTAATTTGTTTATTAGACAATGCAGATACAGAAAAATATATTTCATCTATATCATTATCTATGATATACCTCAAACACTTCTCTAAAGAAAAGTCCCTCTCATTAACACTAAAATCACCTTTAAACTTGTACCCAAAGTCTAATCTTCTATTAAATGTCTTTATTAGTTGTCTTGTTTTTTCATTCTCACCAATAACTATAATATTTCTGGTATTACCACTTAATACCGATCTATATTTTTTTAATAAAACAAGTGTTAAAACCTTAAATATGGATATTAATAAAAAAATCAGCATTAAATAATTTGCCAATCCTAATCTACTAATATTAGGTTGTTTAAAAAACCCTATATAGGCATAAATAATAATTACAAAAAATACCATTTGCCTTAATAAAAGTGTTATGATTTGAATTATCCGAGTATGTCTTTGAATTTCATAAAAATGATTTATAAAAGATATAGTTATCCACATTAATGAAATATATATACTGAACATATAGACATTCATCAAGTTTATTTCAAATAAAAAGACGGCACCGTTTATAATCCCTAAATCAATTAAGTATGAAATAGGCTTTAAAAATCCCGAATATCTTCCCTTTTTATAACTCAAAACTATCTCTTTATATGATCTTTAAAATCTTTATGATCTCTTTTATGCAGATCTTCCTTAGACATGCTTTTAAAATAGTTATATGTTTTTAACATCCCTTCATCCCTTTCAATTTTTGGCTCCCAACCTAATATCTTTTTTGCTAAACTAATATTAGGTTGTCTTTGAAGGGGATCATCTTGTGGTAATTTCTTGTATATTATTTTTTGATTCGTCCCTGTTAATTTAATGATCTCTTCAGCAAAGTCTTTAATAGTTATTTCGTATGGATTCCCAATATTAACAGGATAGGAATAATCACTTAACAATAATCTATAAATACCTTCCACTTGATCATCTACATAACAAAAAGAACGTGTTTGAGATCCATCACCAAATATAGTTAAATCTTCGCCTCTTAGTGCTTGCCCCATAAATGCAGGAATTACACGTCCATCATTAAGCCGCATTTTTGGTCCATAGGTATTAAATATACGAACAATACGAGTCTCTAGGCCATGAAATCTATGGTATGCCATGGTTATAGACTCTTGAAAACGCTTAGCTTCATCATAAACACCTCTAGGGCCAATAGTATTTACATTACCATAATAATCTTCTGTTTGGGGGTGAACTAATGGATCTCCATAAACTTCAGATGTTGAGGCTATAAGTATTCTAGCTTTTTTAGCTTTTGCTAGCCCTAATAAATTGTGAGTTCCTAAAGAACCTACTTTTAATGTTTGAATAGGGATCTTTAGATAATCTATTGGGCTTGCAGGTGAAGCAAAATGAAGTATATAATCTAAACCTCCTTCAATACTTATAAACTCAGTAACATCGTGCTCTATAAACTCAAAATTCGGATTTCCTTCTAAATGAGAAAGATTTTTTTTATCTCCTGTTATAAAGTTGTCCATCCCAATGACATGGTAGCCTTCTTTAATAAATCGATCACATAAGTGTGAGCCTAAAAAACCTGCTGCTCCTGTAATCAAGACTCTTCTCATAACAATTTAATTTCCCGTTCCTATATTATAATAAATAAATCCTATTTCTTTTAACTCTTCTTTGTTCAAAAGGCCTCTCCCATCAAACACAAAAGCAGGTTTTTGCATGTTTTTATAAATACTTTTCCAGTCATAATTTTTAAACTCATCCCATTCAGTTAATATAGCTATGGCATGAGAATCTTTACAAGCTTTATAAGGATCATTATTTATAGTTAATAAACTTTTATTCTCATCAGATGAACGCGTATTTAGGTAATCTAAATCGGTATATATTCTTTCTTCAGGAACTTTAGGATCATAAACTGATACTTGAGCTTGCTCATTTAATAAATTATCAGCAACCTTAATAGCCGCAGACTCACGAGTATCGTTAGTGTCCTTTTTAAATGCCCATCCTAAAAAAGTGATTTTTTTACCGGAAACGGTATTATATAAAGTACTAACGATATTGTCTGAAAAACGATTCTTTTGATGTTCGTTCATAAGGATTACCTGCTCCCAATAGTCTGCAACTTCATTTAAACCGTAGCTTTTAGCAATATATACTAAATTTAAAATATCTTTCTGGAAACAAGATCCTCCGAAACCAACAGATGCATTCAAAAATTTAGGACCAATTCTGGAATCCATGCCAATAGCTTTTGAAACTTCTTTAACATCCGCTCCAGTTTTTTCACATATTTCGGACATTGCATTTATAGAAGATACTCGCTGTGCTAGAAATGCATTAGCAGTGAGTTTGGATAGTTCTGAAGACCAAACATTGGTAGTCAAGATTCTTTCTTTAGATATCCAATTTGCATAAATATCTACCAAAGCCTTCATCGCTAGCTCTCCTTCTTTAGAAGAAGTATCTCCCCCAATTAATACCCTATCTGGTTTTAATAAATCTTGGACAGCTGTTCCCTCAGCTAAAAACTCAGGATTCGATAAGATTTGAAATTGGACACCATTACCTGTATTATCCAAAATACTTTTAATAGCTGATGCTGTCCTTACAGGTAGCGTAGATTTTTCAACGACTATTTTATCTTGTTTAGCAACTTTAGCTATTTGCCTTGCGCAAAGCTCAATGTATTTTAAATCGGCAGCCATTCCTTTACCTTTTCCGTATGTCTTAGTGGGTGTATTTACAGAAATAAAAATCATATCTGCTTCGTCAATGGCTTTGTCAACATTTGTTGAGAAAAAGAGATTTCTTCCTCTCACCTCTTTTACAATACCATCCAAGCCTGGTTCAAAAACAGGAAGCTTATTTAAATCTGTAGAATTCCATGCAGCTATTCTAGATTCATTAATGTCTACAATAGTGATTTTTATGTATGGGCATTGTTTAGCTACAACGGCCATTGTAGGACTACCTACATAGCCAGCGCCGATACAACATATATTTTTTACTTTCATTTAAACTATTTTAAACTGTAAATTTATACAATTAATTATCGCTTTAAGCATAAATAACTCTCATTGTTTTAAAGCTTACTAATGAATTTATTTAATACTTTATCTTTGGAAAATTTCTCTTCAACATAGGCTTTAGCATTTAATCCTAATTTATAACATAACGCCTTATCTTCTTTTAAAAGCATAATTTGTTTTATAATCTGATTAATTGATTTACCATCAAAATAAAAGCCTCCATTTGAATCATCAAAAACCTTAGCAACTTCACTCATAATATTCCCTGTAACTATTGAAGGTCTTGCACTTGCCATCATTCCTAATATTTTTGATGGCATTACAGTATCTATAACATCACTTTTCTGAAATAAAATGTGTAAGTCTGCGCTAGAAAGTAATGATGGTAATTCATTATAAGGAACTAAATTAAAATGTTTTACGAATTTATAATCTTTTATTTCTTGTAATACATTTTCTTTTTCGGCTCCTTCACCAACCACAACAACTTCTATATCTGTTAATTTTTCCAAACCCTTCAGGACCTTTAAAAAAAAGATCCAATCTTGTTTTGCTCCTATATTTCCCGAATACAATATTTTGAATGCTTCCGATTTTAAGTATCTATGTTTCTCTATTTCATTATTAGTAAACTTTTCTATATCGATCCAATTGGTCAAATAATAAGTTTTTGTCTTTGTTTTTTCTTTTAACTTATTAATCATACCATAACTTATTGTGGATACTACATCTGCTTTTTTTAGAACAAATTTTTCAATATGCAGCAAAAGTTTTATAACAAATTTTTTATTACCATTTAACAATCCTGAGTCGATGGCCGCATCAAACTCAAAATCTTGAATGTGTACCCAAAGCTTCGATTTGTATTTTGCTTTTAAAAACCAACCTAATAATGCAGATGTTGTAAATGGAATAATTGAAATAACAATATCTGGGCTCTTAACTTTAAAAAGGTTAATAAAATTCCCAAAAGTAAAGCTCATCAAATGAATTATTCGTTTTATGAAAGTAGGGTTTTTAGGAACATATTGCCTGCTTCTATATACTTTAACACCATTTATAACTTCTTTAATTAAGTAGCCCTTAGTTTTATAATCTTGTCTTATCTCCCATTGTGGATAGTAAGGGAATCCTGTAATTACAGAAACCTCAAATCCCTTAGAAGCTAAATACTCAGCTTTTTGAGTTGTGTACAGACCAATAGCACTGTCTTCTGGGTGGTAATTTATTCCAATGATTACTATTTTTTTTTTCCTTGTTTCGATTTTCATTAAATAACAATGATATTATAGTTATTAATTTTTTAAAAAAAATAATAACTTTTTAAAAAAAACATCCTCAGACCCAACCGATTGAATAAATTGATAGTTCACTAAAGCGGAATTTTTAAGATATTCTTTATCTTTAAAATATTTCGTTATTTTAGTATAAATATCATCCGAAGATTTCTTATCAATATAAATTAAATCAGTTTCATCTTTTATATCTTCAAGTGACGGATGTTTTGTTGTGAAAATTATATTACCACAAGCCATATTTTCTAAAATGGACAAGGGCAATCCTTCAGACAAAAACGAAGGGAAAACAAAAATATTACCCCATTTTAATAAATCTCGTTTCTCTTTTCCTCTAACTATACCTTTGTATTCTACATCAACTGATTTTAGTTCCAATTTCACTTTTTCTTCTATGGTTTTATCAATGTTCCCTGCTAATTTTGCTTCATATGAAATTCCGTTTTTTGACATCAATTTAAACGCATCAAGTAAATAAAATATGCCTTTCTGAGTCATTAAATTACTTAGATATACTATTCTTATTTTATCGTACTTTTTACTAATAATCTCACCTTTTGAAAGTAAAAAATCGTTTTCGACAAAATTAAAAAGTACTTCTATTTTTTTTCTAGGTAAAAAAGGAGTCAAGTTTCTTATCAATGATTCGGAAAGCACAATCCCTCTAGAGGCTTTTGAAATAACAAACTTCATTATGTTTTTTTTTACTCTATTGCTTTCATTATAGCTATTTATTAGGATATCGCTGTGAATATGTAAAATAGTTTTTTTTTTTAATAACCTTCCCATTAATATAAACGAAGAGTACTTTATAATTCCTAAAAAAGTATGTCCTGGAGTAATGTAGATAACTTTATTGTTAAAAATCTTATAAAACAAAAAATAAAGCCTTAAATAATAAAAAAGCTTTTTAATTGATATTTTTCCCACATTTTCATCAAATCTATCTAGAGAGGTATTTATGTAAGTTACATTATATTTGTTCTCTTTAAATTTTTTTAAAATCAAATCATTACAAACTGACACTCCTGTTATTGGTTTTTCAAATGGTCCAACCATTAAAATCTTATCATTCATACTATGTCTCTATTTTACTTTTGTTATATACTTGTAATAAGGAAACAAAAAAAGAATAAAAAATAACACCATCCTGTCTTTCAAGAATATTTTCAGTAAACATTTCTAATAAATAAAAAGAAAAAACCATTAAAAAAAGATAGTTTGAGTTTTTAATTCCTTTGCTAAAAAGGAAAAAAAATGAAGCTAATATTAATATAAGTCCTATTAAACCTATCCGTAATAAAAAGCTTAAATATTGATTGTGGCTATTATACCTATCATAAAACAGTTTTGAGGATATATCTTTATAGCTTTTTATTAATTCATTATTCGCGTCTCCTACTCCATAACCCAAAAGAGGTTCTTTTTTAAAAAGATCGAAACTACATTTATAAATTGTATATCTTATATTTGATGAAGTTATTTCTCCTTTTCTAATATCTTTGACGTTTAAAATTTCATAAAAATGATCTTTGCTTGTTTGGCTAGAAAAAATCACAAAGAAAAAGACAACCATAGATAAAAGAAAAAAGATCTTATATTTCATTTCTGTCTTTATAAAAAAATACACTACAGTAACTAATGCTAAAGATATTATAGGTCCTTTTTTGCTTAAAATAAAAAGAAAGAAAAACAAAACCCCTAATATTAAAATCAATAAGGAAGTAAATTTCGCAGATGTTTTGTTTGTTATCAAATACATGCAAAATATTATAGCTAAACAGACATCTATAGACATGTATATCGGATGAATATTATAATTATTTAAAATATTATTGTCAATTAAAAAAACATAATGCTTTATCACATTTTTAAATGCAGCTTCTTCACCTAACCAAATCATTAAAAAGAAAGTTATATTTAATAAAGCTACAGACAAAATAAAATAAAATAAAAATCGATCAATATTTTTATATATTTTCAAAGGAAATCTGGATAAGAAAGAAAAAAGAAAAGGAAAAATAAGTAAAGAAGCCATTGATTCAAACTTTTTAAAAGAATAAGCAATGTCATCAGTATAAATCAAGCTTAAGATAAGCAATAAATATATCGCCCCATTTATAATGAAATATTTTACATCAAATTTCAATCTTTCAAAATAAATGAAATTTATCACAATAACAGCAAAGAACCCAATAACTAATGGTTTTATATTAGAAGGAAATAATAATAATATAAACATCAAAAAAAACGCCAATTTTAAAAGGCTCTCCTTATACTTCTGAAAAATCATTTTTTAAAAATTTTTATTATTAAATTGGGTATAATTACGACCCCTATAAAAGTTCCAATGAAGTATACAAAACCATTTGTAAAATCACCTCTTAATAAAAACATTAAATGAATTGCAAAATAAAATGCAATAATTTCTTTTAAAGAATTTCCTGAATTTAACCACCTAATAAATTTAACAATAAAATATGCAAGGAATATTGCCATTAATAAAACCCCAAAGAGCCCAAAATTTATATAACCTTCTGATATAATTGGATTTGATAAATTATTATATCCAAAATGATGTTCTTCTATCAAATAATTTCCAATCAATTCTCCAGTTGAAAGAGGTTTCGAAACCCATATGCTTCTAGGAATAAAAAAAAGAAAAGCACTCAACAATTGAAATCCGAAGGAATATCCCTGATTAGACACGAATTCAACTGTAGCCATAATATTTGCAAAAGCATCGTAATGTAATGTATTAAAGGTATTAACAATTCCTCCGTGTTTAACGAAAGAAAGATACAGCTCTATAGGATTTGACATTATTTCTGCAAAACTGATATTAACATGAGTAATTGCTGAAATTAATGGAAACACCAAGATCATAGATACAAACAAAAATAAAAACAATTTAGCATTACTGTTAATTAACTTTGGATAAAACAGATAAATTAAGGTTATATAGATAGGGCCTAGCGCATTTCTTTTTTCTGTAAAAGGATTTTTAAATATGAACAATAAAATTAATAAAGCAACTAACACTAAAAATAAAATAATTGTATTTGAATTTATTTTTCTCTTTTCTATCAAATATTTATACGTGATTACAATACTCCCCAATGGGATTAAAAAGAGAACTTTTTTTCTTAATAAAACCCCTCCTTTCGATAAATTAAACTCTTGCATATTTGCTTTGCTAAATACACTCATTAAATAATCATAGTTATAGATGAAAATAAAAAGAGAAAAAATAAAAAGTATTAATATTATAAGTGGAGTAAAAAAAGTACTTTCTTTTCTTATAATTTCAACTCTCGGTTTTAATGTTCTTTTCTTAAAAAAAATATAACTTAAAAAAAATATAAGATTAAAAATTAAAATTAAAATATTAGTATAAATAACATCCCAGTAATCAAAAGGGTAATAATTCGGAAATAAAAACTCATTGGATTCAATTGATGATATTTGAATTAAGGGGGCAACAATAAAAAATAAAAAATAAAAAATAATATAAGACGTCAAAAATGGAGAATAACTCTTTTCTTTATTCAAATGATAATATGCAATAACTGTTATTAGAAGATAGTTTATAAAAAATGAAATCCAAATAATTAATTCTACATTAATAAACAGAAACAATGCAGCGCTCGTAACTAAATATAAAAAAGTTATAACTGTTTTAAGTTTCATATTTACGATTCATAAAATTCATTTTCGCATAAAAATAAGAGAATAAGCCTTTGAAGAAGTGAATAGCTATCAAAAACCAAATATAATTTTGATATTCAAAGTATGAACACATCAAAATTAAAAAGCCCCATACTAAATATGTAATTATGTTAACTAAATTATAATCTTTAAACTTATTCAAAATTAAATAAAATGGCTGTGAAACCCAATTAAAGGCGTTAAAGATGTATATTAATAAAACATAAGGAACTACATTTATTATGGCTTTACTTTTTTGATTAAGATTGAATTCTGAAAATAGTATGTAAACTAAAAAGAACAAAACACCAACCGATAAATATACTATGAACACTCTAGATTTTATTTTAAGTGCTTTATTAAGTGCTTTTTGCATTAAATGATTTCTAATAATAGGACCATAGATAGAATTTACTCCAACACTAAATAGTAAGAAAACATTAAATACGTTTAAAATATAGCCTATTTCGGCAAGTTCATTAGTATTTGAATATTGCTTAGCTAAGTTCATAAACCCCAATCCAGATAGCCAACCTAGAACGCTTACCGAAAATAAATTCAATATTTGTTTAATTTCGTTCCAATTTAAATAGTCCAATTTAAATTGGAATTTTTGTAAATTAAATACAATGACAATAACTAACACTATTAGTAAACCAATAGCTTTTCCCAAAAAGAAAGCAACTATTATGTTTTTAAAAATATATATTGAGCCAATAATTGATAAAAAAGTAATTAATAAAAGGCCTTGAATTAATAACGCCTTTTTATGTTCCTCTATTAGTTTATAATAATTTGTTAAATAAACCATATAAGAATTGATTAGCATACTAACAAATATACTTATGTAAACTATAATTAAGTGAACATTAAAATAATTATAGATTACATTTTTTAATAAAAAAAACATTAATATTATAACAAAAACAACTAAAAAAGAACTTGTTATTATTTTATTTGTGATATTTTGATGATTAGATATTGATTTTGAATAAATGATACTAGATTGATTCAAAGGTAGTAGTAAACTTAAAATTTGTTCCAATGATAGTAACAACAAAATTGAAACATATTGTTGAGAATAAATACCAACTGCAAAATATAGTAGTAAAATATAATTAAACCCCTTAGATGCACCAGAAACAAATATGTAAGAAAAAGAATCAGTAATCCTTTTGTTTATTTTAAACATTTACTTTAATGTCTTTTATTATTCTATCAACAATCCTATCTGTACTTTTTCCATCAACTTTCCCAATATTTTCTATAATATATTCTTGAATACGATCTTCATTAATATCAATTTCAAAAATACTCTCCTCAAAATGATCTTTTTCATAATAATAATTAACTACCTCGACAGGATACTGTTCAACCAAATTTTTTGAAACACCCCATCTTGGAGATTTTACTTTCTTTTTTAACAGAAGTGCATAAACAATTACAGAAGAATAATGACTTAATACAAATAGTGAATGTTCAAGAAAGTTTTTGAAATCGATATCATGAAAATATTTTATATCATTCTCCTCAAAAAAAGATTTTTCCTCTTCTATTATTCTTCTAGGATGTAATTTCACAATTAATTGTATTTCGTTTTTTCTCAAAACACTATTTACATCAATCAAAAAAAGTTTCCACTTTTCCATATCCCAATTTTGGATCTCTGAAAGACCATCATCAATATATGCAACATAAGTATTTGTTTTAATATTTAAATCCTTGGAGCAATAATCTTTTTTGTTTTTCAACTTAGAGTTGTAAAAAACATCAAGTTCTGGATTTCCTATTATATTAACTTTATCTTTTGGAAATTCAAACTCTTTAACCATTAAATCATAATCAGATTGGTAATAAACAAAAGATTTATTAACTTCTAGCTCGGAACAATATTTAGGAAGAGTTGTAAATTCTGTATGATTTTTTATCATTCTATAAAAAAGAGAAAACACTTTTTTTACGCTTCCATATTCTAGTAAATAGTTATATAAAGAATATATGTTTTTTACATCTATTTTTTTTATTAAAGCTCTTTTTCTTGAATTTGTTTTCTGAATTGTAACACTTTCAATTGTAACTAATTTACCATGTGCTAAATGAAAAATGGGAACTCTTAATTCTTTACATATTTGGACAAAGACGCGATCTAAAAGAAAAGATAAATTAAGAATAATAATTGCAGTTGGGTTTTCTTTAATAATAACATTTTTTAACCTTATTGTTTTATAAAAAGAAATATCCCTAAGTTTTAATCCCTCAATTTCTTTTTCTTTTTCAGTTTCTTCTCCTGTCCATGACGCTGTATGTAACAATAAACTTTGAAAATCATTTTCCTTAAATTTTCTGTCTAATCTTAAAAAATTACGATATCCAACATCCCAATAATCAAAATAAAGAATCTTTTTTGTTAATTTTGACATATTTTGTTATATAGAGTTAACGTAAATTTATAAAATTATGTTCTTATATTTTCGATTCAATTAAGTATAGTTTTTTTCCATCAATAGTACTTATATAGGCATTCGGATAAGGGTCATTAAGCATTCTTATTTTATTGTGTAAATATTCAGCAGGTTTTGTTTGTATTTCTTTTAAAGTAATTTCTGAGTCTTTAGGTTTTCTTCTTTTAAAATACGTTGATTGAGAATGATCTTGTGGTTGTAATGAATAATTACCATCAATAATATTACAAGTTGCAGCAAAACCAAGATTTGAAATCCTATCAAAAATTTCATTTAAGCTCCCTGAAAGAGATAAAGGAAGTTGTTGATATATATCTCCTTTATCCAAACCTTCATTCATTTTAAACAGACTTACTGCTCCAATCTTTTCCCCATTAATAATTTGGTTTTGAATGGGAGAACCTCCTCTGTATTTTGGTAATGGTGTCGGGTGAAGCATTATTGATTCATAATCATTTACAAAAAGATCATCTACAATCCAACTCCAACCATACCAAAGTATTAAATCTGGTTTAAACTCTTTTAACTCTTCAGCATTGAACTCATCTTTTGTTTTCCAAATAAGAAATGTATGCTTATCATTATATACTTCATATATTTTCTCGTATATATTAATTGCCCAATCTCTATAGGTTATACATGCAATTTTCATATTTTTACTTAATAATTTGTCTAATTAACTTAAATGCTTCAGCATAAGCATTCGCACTTTGCAAACCTCTATATTTGGCCAAAGCAAAAATTCCATCTTCAGATCTTGGATACGGAAATTCTTTGATTTCTGTTTCATATTCCGCTAATGCTAACCATTTAAAGCGAACATCTTCTTCTGACAACGCTTCAAAATAATTTGGAGAGAATGTATGCGTAAACCTCCACTCACTAGAGGACAATACTTCGTAAGTATAAACTTTTTCTACAAAACTATTACTGCCAGGTCTTGTAGCCATTTGAGTCGCTCTATGTACAATAATGTGATCATTATTGGTGTCTTCGAAAGAATGGGTGAAAACAGTATCTGGTTTAAAGCTTTCAATTTCCTTCTCTATAATTTTATTAATTTCAATAATAGGAACCTGATCTAACCTACCACAGGGTAAATCAAAAAAAGCATAATCCTTTACTCCAAGCAATTCAAGTGCCTTAATACCATACTCATTTCTTTCTTTTATTATTTGGAGAGTCTGTTCACTTTTTAGATTTTCTTTATCAAACCTGCATGAAGACCCCTCTGCTATAAATATAACTCTAAAATCTATTTCATTTTTATACTTAGAAATTAAACCTCCGCAACCTAATATATCATCATCCGGATGAGCTGCAATTATTAAAACTTTTTTCATCAATCTAACTTTAATTTATAAGGATGGTTTTCGTTTGTCCTAAAAATCCCCGCATCAAATTTTTTGAACAATTCTTTACCATAGTTAATGATTTTTTTTCTCTTTATTTCAGACATATTAAGATCGTGTCTTCTGTAGCAAAACAAAGGATCTGGAATTCTTTTTCCTTTAATTCCCATTGTCAAAAGAGATAACATTAATTCGTAATTTTCCAACCCTGTATTTTTTATTTTTTCTGAATAGAATCCAATTTTTTCTAAGTAATCTTTTCGATAAACTGTTCCCGTTGCTAAAAAATCTCCCCTATTGAGTATTTCTTCCTTACTAAATGGTGGTAATGAAACTTCTTCTAAAACTTTTCCAGCATTATTAATTACAAAATAATTGGAGTAATAAAATTTTAAAGAACTATCATCAATGTGACTATCCATTATTTTGAGAAAGTCCTTGTTTAATAAATCATCAGCATCTACTCGAACTATATATGATCCTTTTGCCCTTTTAAAGCCAAAATTAGAAGCTCCTTCAATACCACTATTTGGAATAGTATAGTAGCTCAAAAACTCATTTTTATAACTCTTTAAAACGTCTTCTGTGTTATCTGTACTTCCGTCATTAACAACAATGACTTCATAATCTATATTTTGACTTTGATTGAGACAGGAATCTATACAATAACCAATGTATTTCTCGTAGTTATAAGTAGTGATAATAATTGAATATTTTATTTTTTTCACCATTCAATAGAATTTAGGCGAATGTAATCACCGTTCTGTATATTTGATTTTGCTTTCTTACCTAGAATTTTATCTACTTGATTAACATCAAATGCATCTGCAGGACTAGGTCTTTGAAATTGAATTTTATTCATTGTAATTTCTTCACCTTCCTTAATTTCTTGAATAACACGTATAGCTCTCCGTTGTAAAATTACTGTTTGCTCTTCGTTCTCTTCTACTTTTTTTATGCAATTTCCCATTGCACTTTCTAATAACCTTGTGTCGTCAACCATTTTTCTCCAAGATTTAGGATCCGTCGAAAAAGGATGATCTGGTCCTTTTCTAGTCGTGTCATCTGTAAAATGCTTCTCGATTACTTTAGCTCCTAAAGCGACACCTCCTAAAACTGTAACTCCACCATGAGTATGATCGCTCAATCCCAGAATTATATCTGGAAACAGTGTTTTATACGCTTCTAGTACATTAAGATTTATATATTTAAAATTTTCATCACTTCCAGTATAATTAGTATTACACTGCATTAAAATGATATTATTGTTTAATGGTTTTAGAATATTAACCGCGTTAATCACCTCTTGCATATTAGACGCTCCTGTTGCAAACAAAACAGGTTTATTTGTTTTTGCAATTTTTTCTAACATTGCATGCCAAGCAACATCCCCCGATCCAATTTTAAATGCAGGAACATACTTATTAATATAATCTACAGTATCTAAATCATAAGGTGTTGTGAAAAAAGTGATATCTAACTCATCACAGTAGTCTTTTAATTCTTCTGTCCAAGATCTAGGAACCTCAGCATCTTTGTACACTTCAAAAATAGATTTGTCCCATTTAGATTGATGACTAAATTTTCCTCCTAGATTTTTAAAACCATAATCACTAACATATTTCTTCACATCGTGATGTTGAAATTTTACAGCGTCTGCTCCTGATTCTTTTGCTAGTTTAATTAGTAATTTTGCTCTTTCAATATCCCCATCATGATTGGCTGCTATATCTGCAATAAAATAAGTGGGGTGATTATCTCCTATGGTGTGCTTACCTATCTTAATCTCTTTTTTCATTGTTATATACTTTTTTCATTGTTTTTATTGTTTTCCTTAATGAAGGTAATTTACGATTGTATTTTTCTTGATAGAATGTACAATCCAAAGTCTGGTCATTTGATCTTTTAGCTCTATCAGTAAAAATATTTATTGATCCTTTTTTTACCTTTTTTACATTTAAAGAAAATTCTTCAAGTAGTAACATTCCAAATTCGTATTTAGTACAAACCTCATTACCAGAAATATGAAGAATTTTAGAGGAGAAGCTTTCTAATGTTATTAAGAATTTTATTTCTTCCATAAAATCCCATATTGAAATTGGAGTAAATAAAACATCATCAAACAAAGTAATCTCTTCATTATTTTGACTAGAATTCATAATCCACTCTACAAAACCGCTCTTGTCTCTATACATATTCATTCCTACTATGGTAGTTCTAATAATAAGGCAATTTCTGTAAGAATTCAAAATAAAGAACTCACCTAACTCTTTAGATTTACCATAAACATTTTCTGGAAATACACAATCAGACTCCTTAGCTAAATGAATTCCAGATGAAAAAACTGCGTCTGTTGACACGTATATTAATTTCACCTTTTCATCAGTTGCCTCTAAAAGTTTTGATACTGAATAGCCATTGACATTTAAGGCTTCCATTGGGTTTTTCTGGCAATAATTACCATGTGTCAAAGCTGCACAATGAATAATAAGTTCTGGTTTAGACCAATCTATTAATTCTTTATATGAACCTTTCGATAAATCAAAAATACAATAATTGATTGGTAAATCCATTTCTGAATTTCCCGTACCGAAAACTTGATGCGCTTTTGAAAGTTCAACGGCCATTGAGGAACCTAACATTCCAGAAACTCCTGTAATTAATATTCTCATTATATTGAATGAAGCATTTTATATTTTACTTCTGCTAATTCCCAATCTACCATGTTGTCAATATCCTGAGCTTCCATTTCAGATAGTTCAATAAAACTTGTGTTATTGGTTAAAAGCTTTTGTTTACTGATGAGTTTTTCTACATTAAAGAAATAAAACTGACCTGCATCATGATAAGATGAATCTAAATCCTGAGAGCGCGTAATTAAATGTTCTGGTTGAAACATTTCAACCAAATTACCATTTACTTTTACTGCCCTTTGTATTGGAAAACCGTACTTTATAATAGGAAAAACACAATCAAAATTTCCGTTTTCTAACACTCGAAAACTTTCGTTTAATTTTTCTTTTGTCAATAATGGAGTACATGGATAAATACAACAAGCATATTTAAACACTTTTCCAATTTTCTTATAAGAATTGATTACTTCAGTTATGACATCTATAGTAGTAGCATAATCATCTGAATTTTTATCACTTCTTAAAAAAGGAACTTTGGCTCCAAACTCAATAGCTACATCAGCTATTTCTTTATCATCAGTAGAAACCATAACCTCATCAAACAAATTAGATTTTAATGCATTCTCTATAGCATATGTAATAATTGGTTTTCCTAAAAATGCCTTTATATTCTTTTTAGAAATTCTTTTACTTCCTCCTCTGGCAGGAACAATAGCTATAATAGACATTTATATTTTAAAATTAGGATCCACATGATCTTTAATTAGTTTTCTTAAACCTTCGATAGTTTCCCACTCATCATTTTCTCCAGAATTATAGCTAAAACCTAAAGAGACCTTTTTAGCATTAAACGTTTCTATAAACTCCTCTAAACTCCATTTATGCGTTGCCGGAAGAATTGTATAATATTTCCCTAAATCATAAGTGTAAAAAGAATCAGAAGGTGTAATCATTTCTTCATGCACTTTCTCTCCTGGTCTAATTCCAACAATCGGTTTTTCACAATTCGGCCCTATAGCTTCAGCAACATCCATAATTTTATACGATGGTATTTTAGGAACGAATAATTCGCCTCCCCAAGCGTGTTCTAACGCATGCATAACCATATCCACACCTCCTTCTAAAGAAATATTAAAACGTGTCATATTAGGATCCGTAATTGGCAATATATTTTCTTTTTTCTTTTTATTAATAAAAAAAGGAATTACCGAACCATTAGACCCCATAACGTTTCCATATCTAACGACAGAAAATCGAATCGGATTTTCTCCTTTAATGTTATTGGCGGCAATAAATAATTTATCTGAAGTTAGTTTTGTTGCTCCATACAAATTAATTGGTGCACAAGCTTTATCTGTTGAAAGCGCAACAACACGTTCAACTTTTGTTTTAAAACAAGCATTAACAACATTCTCAGCACCTCCAATGTTTGTTTTTATACACTCATCTGGATTGTATTCTGCAATATGAACATGTTTCATAGCCGCTGCATGAATAACATAATCAACGCCTTGAAATGCTCTTTCCAAACGCTCTTTATCTCTAACATCACCAATAAAATAGCGTATTTGTAGATATCTCTGTGAAGAAAATTCTTGAGCCATTTGAAATTGTTTTTGTTCATCTCTAGAGTAAATTATCAACCTTCTTGTTTCCGGATATTTTGATAAAATATGACTTGTTAATGCCTTTCCAAGTGACCCTGTACCTCCAGTAATCAATATTGATTTTCCGTTTAAATCTAGCATGCGGTTTTTATTCTAATTTAAATTAATTTTATAACCTCTTTAATGGTTTTCTGTTTTAAACTTTAGTTTTTGTCATTATGAGAATTGTATATATACCAATTATACAAATTATTTATTCCCTCTTCAAGTTCAATTGTATGTTTCCAGCCTAAACCATTCAATTTAGAAACATCAGTCAATTTAAGCATAGTACCATCAGGCTTTTCAACATTAAAGACTAAACCTCCTTTAAAACCAACTATTGTTTTTATGGTTTCAGCTAGCTCTTTAATAGATATATCTGTTCCCGTACCTATATTGATATGTGTATTTCTAATTTCTTTGTCTTTCCCATAATACATATCTAAAAAATCTCTGTTTTCCATAATAAACACGCAGGCATTTGCCATATCTTCACTCCATAAAAATTCCCGTTTTGGTTTTCCTGAGCCCCAAATTTCAACATTATCAGCAGATACACCAAAGGTCTTCAAATATACTTTAGCCTCTTCAATCGTATTAACTTTTAAATCTTTAACAACCTCATCGTTTTTTGACTCAGACAATAATTTAGCTAAATGAATTTTTCTAATAAGAGCTGGCAATACATGTGATTTTTCTAAATCAAAATTATCATTAGGCCCATACAAATTAGTAGGCATCACCGAAATAAAATTAGTACCATACTGTAAATTATAACTTTCACACATTTTAATGCCTGCGATTTTAGCTATCGCATAAGGTTCATTCGTGTACTCTAGAGTATTTGTTAAAAGGTACTCTTCTTTCATTGGTTGAGGTGAATTCTTAGGATAAATACATGTGCTCCCTAAAAATAATAACTTCTTTACTTCGTTAAGGTAACTTTGATGAATCACATTGTTTTGAATCATCATGTTCTCATAAATAAAATCTGCTCTATAAACATTGTTGGCAACAATCCCTCCAACCTTCGCTGCAGCTAAAAACACATATTCAGGTTTTTCATTACTAAAAAAATCAGCAACCTTTTTTTGTTTTGTTAAATCTAATTGATCATGGGTTCTAGTTATTATATTAGAATACCCCTTATTCTTAAGGTTTTCTATTATAGCACTACCAACTAGACCACTATGACCCGCAACGTAAATTTTAGAATTCTTATTCATTAAACCTATTCAAAGTAGTTCTTAATCCTGTAACCGCCATCTTTTAAGTATTGTTGCTTTTCCATAAGAATGATATCACTAGACATCATATCTTCAACTAAATCTGCTAAATTATATTTTGGAACCCAGCCTAATTTCTCTTTTGCTTTAGTTGCATCACCAATTAGTAAATCAACTTCGGTTGGTCTAAAGTATTTTTCATCAACAGCAATAACTTCTTTTCCTTTTTCAATTTGATATTTAGAATTATTACAAGCTTTAATATATCCTCTTTCATTAGCACCGTCTCCACTAAATTCAAGTTCAATACCTACATAAGCAAAACACATTTTAACAAAATCACGAACAGTCGTAGTTTTTCCTGTTGCAATCACCCAATCTTCAGCTTCATCGGCTTGAAGAATCATCCACATCATTCTTATATAATCCTTAGCATGGCCCCAGTCTCTTTGGGCATCAAGGTTTCCTAAAAATATTTTTTCCTGTAAACCAAGTGCTATTTTAGAGGTTGCTCTAGTGATTTTTCTGGTCACAAAAGTTTCTCCTCGTATTGGCGACTCATGATTGAATAATATCCCATTACATGCATACATACCATAGGCCTCTCTATAATTTACTGTTATCCAATATGCATACATTTTGGCAACAGCATAAGGGCTTCTTGGGTAAAAAGGTGTTGTTTCGGTTTGAGGAACTTCTTGTACCTTGCCATATAATTCAGATGTAGAAGCTTGATAAATTCTAACTTTTTTTTCCATCCCTAATAACCTAATAGCCTCAAGAAGTCTCAAAGTGCCTATTCCGTCTGCATTAGCTGTGTATTCTGGCATTTCAAAAGACACATGTACATGACTCATAGCTGCTAAGTTATAAATTTCATCAGGCTGAACTTCTTGAATTAATCTAGTAAGATTTGTACTATCTGTTAAATCTCCATAGTGTAAGAAGAAATTACGATCTTCAACATGTGGATCTTGATATAAATGATCTATTCTACCTGTATTAAACAGAGAAGATCGTCTTTTTACTCCATGAACCTCATATCCTTTTTTTAATAAAAATTCACTAAGATATGCCCCATCTTGACCTGTAACTCCTGTAATTAATGCTATTTTTTTTTGCATTTTTTAATTTAACTTTTCTAATAAAATTGATCTTTTTGGCCTCATGGCAAAAGTACGATATTTGTTTACTTTAACAAGATTTATCTTGTTATCAATATTATTCTCTTGTAAAATTTGTTTAGCAAAATCGAACCAGGTCATAGAAATTCTATCACAAAAATGATGTATTCCAAAGTTATCGTTTTCTGTTTCAATTATTTGAATAATATATTTAGATAAATTAATAGCATCTGTCGGACATCCTACTTGCTCTACTGTAACATAAAGATCTATTTCTTTTTCTGCTTTTTCTAAAATTGATCTATAGAAGTTTTTACCATATACTTTACTATATAACCAAGATGTTCTAATTATAAAATAGCCATCTAATATCTCATGAATACAATTTTCTCCCAACAACTTAGATTTACCATATTCATTAATCGGGTTTGGAACATCTTCTACAGTATATGGCTCCTCTTTTTCACCATCAAACACATAATCGGTTGATATATGAATTAAAACGGTATTCTTTTCTTTACATACTTCAGCTAAATTTTTAACCCCATACGCGTTCACTTTAAAAGCAATTTCAGGTGTTTTTTCTGCTTGTTCAACATTTGTATACGCCGCGCAATTTATACAATAATCAAAATCGTTATTATTAAAAAAAAGTCTTAATGCTTTCTGTTTTGTAATATCCAATTCTGTTTTAGACACAAAAACAAAATCGAGACCATTTTGATTATCAGAATATAACTCTTCAATTGTTTTTCCTAATTGCCCATTGGCTCCAGTTACCAAAATTTTAGTGCTCATTTACAAAATCTTTAAATGAAGACAATTGCTTATCCTTTTCTGATATTATGAGTTCATCCGGTGGATAATCCCATTCTATATTTAAATCTTTATCATTATATAAAATACCAGATTCAGATTCTTTATTATAAAAATTATCACATTTATAAGAAAAGATCGTGTCATCTTCTAAAACCAAAAAGCCATGTGCAAACCCTTTTGGAATATAAACTTGTTTATGCTCAATATCGTCTAAAATGACAGAAAAACTCTTACCAAACGTTGGAGATTTTTTTCTAATATCTACACAAACATCAAGCACTTTTCCTTTTATAACTTGTATTAATTTGGCTTGTGCATATTCTCCGGTTTGAAAATGCATGCCTCTTAAAACGCCTCTTAAGGATTTTGATTGATTATCTTGTACAAAATTAACAGTAATTCCTGTTTTTGCTTCAAAGATCTTTTTATTAAAACTTTCAAAAAAAAAGCCTCGTTCATCTTCAAATACTTGTGGTGTTAAAACGAAACAACCTTTTAAATATATTTCTTCAACGATCATTTCTATATTAAATGTTGTAAGTATTCACCATAGCCACTTTTAAGTAATGGTTGGGCAAGTTTATTAAGTTGAGATTTGTTTATATATCCCATTTTATATGCTATCTCTTCAATGCAGCCTATTTTTAGTCCTTGTCGCTCTTCTATCACCTGTACAAACTGCGAAGCTTGCATAAGCGAATTAAAGGTTCCTGTATCAAGCCATGCAGTACCTTTATCAAGAATTTCTACATTAAGAATTCCTTTATCTAAATACACTTTATTAATATCTGTTATTTCTAATTCACCTCTATTACTTGGCTTAATGTTTTTTGCAATATCAATCACTCTATTATCATAAAAATAAATCCCTGGAACTGCAAAATTAGACTTAGGATGTTTTGGTTTTTCTTCAATGGAAATTGCTTTATTATTTTCATCAAATTCTACAACTCCATAACGTTGAGGATCAAAAACATGGTATGCAAAAACGACTCCTCCTTTAGGGTCAGTATTAGTCCTTAAAATTTGTTCCAACCCAGATCCGTAAAAAATATTATCCCCTAAAATAAGTGCTACACTATCTTTTCCTATAAAATTTTCTCCAATCAAGAAAGCCTCCGCTAAACCATTTGGAGCTTCTTGAACAGCATAATAAAAACTACAACCATAATCCTTACCATCTCCTAACAAATCTTTAAATTTAGGTGTATCTTTCGATGTCGAAATGATTAAAATTTCATTTATTCCAGCTGACATTAATGTTGTTAAAGGATAGTAAATCATTGGTTTATCATAAACAGGCATAAGCTGCTTACTCACTACTTTAGTAAGCGGGTGTAAACGTGTTCCAGATCCTCCTGCTAATATGATTCCTTTCATTGAAAATTCTATTTTCATTTCCACGCAGGTGGAAATTTTTCTAAATTAAACATTATACTTCTTAATATACCAATCAATCGTTTTTCTCATTCCCGATTCAAAGTTTTCTTCTGCCTTCCAGCCTAATTCTTTTTCAATTTTGGTGGCATCAATAGCATATCTAAAATCGTGCCCAGGTCTATCTTTAACAAACGTAATCTGATCTTTATATGATATACTTTTAGGTAGTTCTTTATCTAAAATATCACAAATTGTATTTGCTATATATAAATTATCTCGTTCATTTCTACCACCAATATTATATGTTTCACCTGAAATCCCTTCACTGAAAGCTAAGTCTATTCCTTTACAATGATCTTCTACATATAACCAATCACGAACATTATCACCTTTACCATAAATAGGAATACTTTCTCCTTTTAATGCTTTTCTAATAATTGTGGGAATCAATTTTTCATCATGTTGTTTTGGCCCATAATTATTTGAACAATTTGTCGTCACTACATGCATTCCATAAGTATGGAAATAGCTTCTTACAATAAAATCTGAAGATGCTTTTGATGCGCTATATGGACTGTTTGGAGCGTATGGTGTTTGTTCTGTAAACAACCCTGTACCCCCTAAAGAACCATAAACCTCATCTGTAGAAATATGATGAAACCTAGACTCTTCATAGTCTTTTTTTATTTTATTTGGAGCCTCCATCCAATGGCTTTTAGCGACATCTATTAAATTAAATGTTCCTAAAACATTCGTATTTATAAACTTATTTGGATCTTTTATAGAATTATCTACATGTGATTCTGCTGCAAAATGAATAACTTTATTGAAGTTATATTGCTTAAATAACTGTTCTATCAAATTCCTATTGCAAATATCTCCTTCAATAAACTTATAGTTTTTATTGTTAACAACTTCATTTAAATTAGATAAATCTCCTGCATAAGTTAGCTTATCTAAATTTACTATTTTAATAAGAGGGTAGTGTTTAAGAAAATAAACAATAAAATTTGATCCTATGAACCCAGCCCCTCCAGTAATTAAAATTGTCATTTATTATATCTTATCTTTATAACCTTCTAAAAACTTAATAAAATTTATAGCTAGTAAAGCTATAAACGTAAGCATAGTTAATATAAGCGCATAATATTTTTTAGGACTTATTGATTTACCAAAAAACTCCTTTTTATCATCTATCGTTCCACTATCTTGTTTACTAGATGTGATTTCAATAATATGTTCTTTGTCGTCTATTTTTCTTTGTATTTCAACTAGTTCTTGTCTTAATTCTAAATCTTTGGTATAAAGGTCGAACTCTTTAGTTGAACTTTTATTACCTCTTTCTATCGTGATTTGCGCCTGAAAATCGTTATTGTTTTCAGCAGATTTCACAATCGCTTTTTGATAAACTGCTAACAAAGTATCCGATTTAATTAATGATGCAGAAACTGCAAGAGCTTGCTGTTTTAACTCCTTCAAATCTTTTTCCTGCTCTCTTTTAAAGTAAGCATTAGAATTAATATTATTAATAATTCTATCAAAAACCGTTTTAAAATTATTCCTCTCTTTTGCTTTGATAGTTATTTGTTGATATTGATGACTGTAGTCATTCGTGTTTTTTAAAAATGTTTTATATTCTACAGTCTTTGCTAATGCTGTGTCAAGTGTTTGAAGATAATCATCAAACTCTTTAATTTTTTGATTTTCGCTAATGGCTGGTTCTATTTGAAAATCTAAAATAGACTCAGCTTCTACCGTTCTTATACCTAAAACATTTTCTAAGGTACTTATGTCTTCTTGTTTTACTAAGCTTTTATAATAGCCAATGGCATTATATAAATTTTCTCCAGTATCATAATTCTGCTTTAGCGTAATGTAAGACTTATAAACAGGCTCAGATGTTTTTTCCAACACCATTCCTAAAACAACACCTGCAACACCTGCAATGACCAATTTTAAAACATGCTTCTTTACAAAAAACACTAACCAGACAAACGCTAAAAAAAGCTTATTAAAAATGCTTCCTATAAAACGGAATAGGTTATTAAAAGCATTCCCTATTAGCTTAAAAAGTTGTCCCAAATCTATTTCTTCAGATTGCTGTGACTGTGGCAAATCTTTACTCATAATTATACGTATTAATTAAGTATTTGTTTCAATATTGTTCTTGTTATTAAATATGTCGGTCTTACTCCCGAAGTCCCTAAACCTCCTGAAGCAAGTGTAGCTCCTGTTTCTAAAGGATTATCACTGGCATAATAAGCATATCTTACTTTTACATTGGAGCTAATACTGCTTCTAACTTTTGAAGCTGCCTGAATTGCTTTTTGATAATGTGCTCCTTCCATTTCTAATCCTATAACTTGCCAGGTTGAGTTGTAAAAGAATTTCAATATATCTTTATTTTGTAATGAAGTTCCTAAAACAGTAATCATAGACCCTTCATAAACATCAACGCCTTGACCTTCTAAATCTTTTTTCTTAAGCTCGTTTGAAAAAGGATAATTATCTGCTGTCCCTTCAAAAATATGCGCAGAAGGGATCATAATATCTCCTTTGCCTCCTTCTAAAATTCCTGCTTTACCCATAATTGATACCGATTCCACATTTAAATGTGTATTCTTTCCTTTATTTTTATATGGCTTCAATAGTTCATCAATGGTTTCATACGCTTGTTCTCCAAAAGCATAATCCATTACTAATATAACTGGCTTGTCTTCTTTTAATACTTTTTCGCTGACTTCAATGTCTATTTTAGAAACATCTATTTTATTAGTGTCAAAAATTTGAACATCAATATTCGCTCCAGAAGTGTCTTTAATATAAATCATCCCTCGAAGTAACGCTTCTTTATTTATTTTATTTCGAAGTCCTTCATTTTCTTTTCTACTTAAAGACTCATAGACCTCAAAAACATCTTTTGTTGGTTTTGTTGGTTTCAATACACTAGATACAAAAAGTGTATTCATAACACTGTGCATGTTGGCACTAATTATATGTATTGGCCTTTCTAATAAATCATTTTTTAACAGAGTTGCCTTTATAGAATCAGCCCAAATTTCTCCATGTATGTGATGCCCTATTCGTTCTCGTAGAACAGGACTAAAGGTTACTGTTCTCTTGTTATTGTGTATTTGCTCTTCTATAGCTAATTTACCCAGCCAATATACTATATGAAGTAGCCTTTCTGGTTGCGAAGTGGTCGCAAACTCATCATAAACACTTCTTAGTTCTTTAAAAGTTCTGCCTAAGATATTAGCGACATGTGTGATGGCAACTTCACGCTCATCTTGTGTTAGCTTCTTTTTCGATAAAACTGCTTTTTCTAGTTTTATCCAATCTCTTGTTGTTGCCCCTTGTTCATCAATTAAAACACGATTACTTATTTTATGAGATTCGATGAAAAGAAAGGTAAGGTGCGTTAAAATATCATAGATTTCTGATCGTCCTCGAGTAATTTCGATATTCATCTGTTCAGCATCTATTCTATAACAATTACGACGCCTTTTTTCTGGAATTATAGGCTTAAAATGAGAATTCCCATAACCTTCATCACTGGTTAAATTAATAAAAGTACATTCTTCAATACCAGTAGGAAGTCTATCGATGACATAAAGCAACCCTTCTAATTCGGCTTTTTCTTCTCCAATAGAGCCATATATTTCTGGGCGTAAAAGCAATAAAGACTGCCGTAAAGTTTCGCCTGAAATTCCCATAGGTTTATAGAATCCTCTATTAAACAAATGACGCATAGTAATATACATCCTCTCAATGGCATTCGAACTCTCTTGGGCTCTCGTTCTAGAATGATGTTTTTTAGTATTCATTTGTCTTTTTAATCGCCCCAAAGATAGTATTATTTGGTTTAATTCTTATCAGAAAACCTTTCAACTATTTTCCTGTCATTTGACAGTCTTGGTAATTTATTTTGTCCACCTAATTTTCCAATAGATTTCATATAATCTTGAAAGCCTCCTTTTTCAACCTTAGTTATTTTAAGAGGTTGCAACACTTTACCATCTATTAAATCAAAATAATATGAGTTTTGCTTTTGAAGCGACTCATCTATTTTCTTAGCTAAATCTGAAATGTCTTCAGGTTCGTTTTCAAACTCTATAAACCATTCATGATATGGCAAACCCTCTTCTGGATTTATTTGAGGAGCTACCGTAAATTCCGATACACTGATGCTTGAATTTATAAGTGCTTCTTGCATCGCTTGTTCGACTTCTTTACCTATGACGTGTTCGCCAAAAGCTGAAATAAAATGTTTTATGCGCCCTGAAACGATCACCCTATACGGTTTTGTTGAAGTAAACTCAACCGTATCCCCAATATTATATGCCCAAAGGCCTGCATTGGTGGAAATAATCATCACGTAATTGATGCCAATTTCAACATCTTTAATGGTAATTCTTTTAGGGTTTTCATCAAAGAACTCATCTGCTTTAACAAACTCATAAAAAATTCCAGAATTCAGCTGAAGCAGCATCCCTTTTTCTTTTTGAGTATCTTGAAATGCAAAAAAACCTTCGCTTGCTGGATATAATTCTATACTATCAACGCTTCTTCCTATTAAATTTTCAAACTTAGCTCTATAAGGTTCGTAATTAACACCTCCAAAAATAAATAGGTTGAAGTTTTTAAAAATATCACCAACTTTTTTACCTGTTTTTTGTTGAAGTTTTTCAAAATACATTTGCACCCATGAAGGAATACCAGAAATAATAGTCATATTCTCAGGCAAAGTTTCTTCAACAATAGCATCTACTTTTGTTTCCCAATCTTCAATACAATTCGTTTTCCAAGATGGGAGTCTGTTTTTTTGAAGATATTTGGGAACGTAATGCGCTACAATTCCAGAAAGTCTACCCAGTTGAATCCCGTTTTGTTCATTCAGAATGGGGCTTCCTTGAAGGAAAATCATTTTTCCATCTACAAACTTACTATTGCCTGTTTCGTGAATATACATTAAAATAGCATTCCGAGCTGCTTCAACATGGGCTGGCATACTATCTTTAGTAATTGGAATGTATTTAGACCCTGAAGTGGTTCCTGATGTTTTTGCAAAATAAACAGGTTTCCCTTGCCAAAGAATATCTTCTTCTCCTGCTACTACTTTTTCTACATAGGGTTTAAGAGCTTCATAGTCTCTAATTGGAACTCTTTTTACAAAATCTTCATAAGAATTTATACTTATAAAATCATGATCTTTACCAAACGCAGTACCCGCAGCTTTAGATATTAAGCTTTGAAACACTTTTTCTTGCGTTTCAATAGGGTTATTAGCCCATTTTCGAATACTTTTATAAATACGTTTTGCAAATGGTTTTGCAAGTGCAGATTTTAGTGATAACATTATCTTGTTTGTATTTTAAAATCAAGAGAATTTTTAATGGGTTTTGTAAAAGTCGGAAGACAGAAAACGAAAGACAAAATATGTTTCATCAGATTGGTAAAGTAGTTTTTGTGAACTGAATACTGCAACTGAATACTGAGTACTTTTTTCATTTAAAATCTATAAAATTTGTTGGGTTAATTGGATAACCATCATTCCACAGTTCAAAATGTAAGTGTGGTCCTGTTGACAATTCTCCTGTATTTCCTGCAGTAGCAATAACTTCTCCTGCTTTAACCAAATCTCCCTGTATTTTTGTTAGTGCTGCATTATGTTTATAAACAGAAATTAATCCATAACTATGTTCTATGATAATAACATATCCTGTACTAACTGTCCATTCAGCAAAAATTACAATCCCATCAGCAGTTGCTTTTATAGGTGTATCCTTTGCTAACACTATATCTACAGCATAATGTTTTTCTTCTAAATTATAAGGTTCACTTATAGTACCATTTGCTGGTGGAAATAACACAAAGTTAGTTGCAGATGTGGCCGATTCAAACAAATTGTATTTGTCTTCTTTATCTACTTTCTCTCTTAAAATTGAATCTTCTAATATAGGCGCAAAATTAACTTCACTTGCTTCTGTTCTAACGGCTTCGATAATTGAATCTTTATTAAAATCACTTGCACTTACATCTCCTTTTAATACTTTTTTAATAGATGTATAATACAACTCATTCATAGCTATAACCCGTTGTAAAGAATCTGTTTTATAATTTAATTCTGTGGCTTGCTTTTTTAGAGCTGTAGATGAATACCCTGGAATGTATTCTCTAAGAGGTGTATAGGCAATCAATAAATAAGTAAATGTTATTAAAAAAACGGCTATTATAGAGCCTAAAACAAAAACATTTAACCGTGTTAACTTAAACGACAAGCGTTCTTCAAACGTATTCTCATTAAGTATTACCAATCGGTACTTATCTAATAATTTTCGTTTTATCTTCTTTGGTTTCTTATTTTCTTTCATTTAGAACAAAATTAAATAAAATTATTCATTAATTGTCCGACTAAAGACATAAGACCGCTTTACTTTTAGAACCAAGAATAAAGACTTGATTTTAACTAACTGACAAACAGAAATGCAAACTAATATTATTTCCCATAAATCAGAATTATTCAGACGGTACTAGCATCAAAAACAAGAAACCTATCTATAAAACTTTTACAAATTATAGTTACAGCCAAACTTCAAACTATTATTCAATAGTTTTAATTCGGAAAACACTTAAAGATTATTATAATATCTATTTGTCTTTGTACTAAAGTTATGCTTAAAACGATATTATTAAACATTAATTATTAACTTTGCATCATAAAACTATTATTATGAGCATATATATGTTACCATTAGCGATTGGACCTTGGCAAATAGCACTAATAGTACTTGCTGTTTTGTTATTATTTGGTGGAAAAAAAATACCAGAATTAATGCGTGGATTAGGTAGTGGTATTAAAGAGTTTAAAGACGCTAGTAAAGAAGACGGAGAAGACAAAAAAGAAGATAAAAAAGAGTAATCATTTTACTTTTTAGACAAATAAAAAAAGACCTATTCGGGTCTTTTTTTATTTAAAAATTTATCTGTTAACCTAATCCATTTTAACAGATTTAATAATAGCTTCAAGTTCTAGCATATAGTCACGCTTTTCAACCGATGGTGAAAATATAAATCCTTCAATACCAACCCACCGTTTGTTTACTTTATCTTCAATAGTATAATTAATAAATGGACCTCCCATAAAATCATTGGTTAACTCCCAAAGGCCTTTGGTTTCGAAAGCAGGTTTATTATCTAAAATTGTTTCACCATGAAAAGGCGCATAAGCATCTTCTGTTACCATAAAAGAACTAATGGGATTTCCATCAGTATTTAGAGTTTCATCTAATCGACCTTTAAAATAAGCCTTACCGATAGAATCTCTAATTTTTATGATCTGTATTGCTGTACTATCATCCCTTTTTAAAGCTTCAAAAGGCAATTCATAAATCATTAAATGCGAATGCCCTGTTGTAATGTCTTTTCTAAACCAGAAGAAATTATCAGTTTCTTTAGCAACATTATAAATAGACGGAAATTGAATTGTTAACCCCAATTTTTCTTTAATTGAAGTAAACCTGTGTGGCGATTTACTCATTTGACGCTGTCTTTCGGCTATCTCTTCGTTCCTAAAAGTTGTTATTATCTTCACCTCATTTTGAGTAATCAAATCAATGACCTCTTGTTTGGTTTTACCAGAAACCACTATAACCTTTTGGGGTTTGGCATATACATCCTTTAAAACCTTAAGACCAGCTTCTTTATTCATTTCTATTTTTAAAACGGTTCTGTTTTTAGTTACAAAACCAGAAAAAACAGCTGGTGGTATTTGGCTAATAGTAAATGTGGGTTCATCTTGCGGTAAACCATAAATTGGTTTAGCTAGCACTGTTCTTATTGTTTCTCCAATATTACCATTCCATAGCTCATTATCGACAACTACAGAAACATTATTTATGCTCCCTGAAGAATCTAAAAGAAATTTTTCATTCGAAGATTTTTTATCTCCACAAGAAAAAAAGAATAATAGCGATGCAAAAAAAAGAATATGTCTCATGATGGCTTTTGTTTTTATTGGAATTAACCTTTTGATATCTTAAGTTTCATTCCTGGTTTTAATTTATTACCACTAATACCGTTCCAATCTTTAATGTTTTGAACAGAAACTCCAGGAAATTTTTGTGAGATGGTCCATAATGAATCGCCATCTTCTACAACATAGGTTATTACATCGCCAGAAATAGGTATGACTTTTGTTGGTTTTTTTAATGAAGCTGGAGGAGCAACGTATGGTTTCCTAGGATAAATAGTTAAGCGTTGTCCTATTTTTAAATTATTACTTCTTAGGCCATTCCATTTTTTAATATCACTAACCCTAACACCATATCTTCTGGAAATTTTCCCTAAATAATCACCAGACCTTACTTTATATCGCACTCTATCGGTCGCATTAAAAAATTGAGGTAATGGTTTTTCTCGTGCATCAAATTCGGCTTTGGCAAACGCATAAATTTTTTCTTCATTATTTACAAAATCACCTATAACATCAATAGGTAGCCTTAAAACATAATTTTCTCCTTTAATAATTGGAATGATATCCAATTTATATGATGGATTTAAAAATTGAAGTTCTTCAATAGGCGTGCCTGTAACTTCGGATACCTGATCTAAAGTAATCATATGTTTTACTCTAATAGTATCAGTTTCAAAATATGCTACTTCTGGTTTAGGTCGTTTAAACCCGTGTTCTTTTGCATATTCAAAAATATACATATTAGCTAGAAATGCAGGTAGGTATCCTGCTGTTTCACGAGGTAAATTATGTCTTATATTCCAATAATTCTGATAACCACCAGAGCGCCTAATTGCTTTGGTAACATTTCCAGGCCCCGAATTATATGCCGCTAAAGCTAAATCCCAATCACCAAAAATCTCATAAAGTTTTGATAAATATTTTGCTGCGGCTTCAGTAGATTTTATAGGATCGCTACGCTCATCGACATAACTACTTACATCTAACCCATACATTTTTCCTGTACTAAACATAAATTGCCATAATCCTGTGGCACCAACTCTAGATTTGGCTCTGGATTTAAGAGCAGATTCTACAATAGCTAAATACTTTATTTCTAAAGGAATATCATGATTATCAAGTTCGCGCTCAAACATAGGGAAGTAAAAAGCACTCAATGTAATTAGTTTTTGAATGGACTTTCTTCTATGTTTTAAATATGATTTAATAACACTTTCTAATGCTGGATTATATGCTACATTAAAAGGCGTTCTGGCATCTAATTCTTTTAAACGTGCCTTAAGTGTATCGGTATGTAGTTCTGGGTAATCAACTTCATCAAAAGTTAATTCTGTAACAGATTTATATATGGTATCAAACAATGTGTTGCTATACAACTCTTCAAACCATTTTTCATCAAATTTTGCGGCAAGCTCATTGTCTTCAAGTTCTTTTATTGAAGTACTATCTACAAGGGCTTTAATGGGTTTAACGATCTGTGGTTTCCCATCAATCAAAGAGTCTTTAATTTGTTCTTTTTGTGAGGAAACAGAATCTTTAACTTGAGCAAAACAAGTTCCAATATTTAGGAGTATAATAACTATAAAAAAACGAAAAGCCATAAAATCTATTCAGGTAATTATTGAACGATACTATGGCTAAAATCGTATTTTTTAAGCTAATCTGAAAGCTTAATTGAATATTATTCTAAAATGGCAGCTATTCCTGGTAATGTTTTTCCTTCTAAACTTTCCAGCATGGCACCACCACCAGTGCTAACATAACTTACTTTGTTTTCGAATCCAAATTGTTTTACAGCAGCAACAGAGTCACCCCCTCCAACTAAAGAAAAGGCACCATTTTTAGTAGCTTCGGCAATAGAGTTTCCTAATTCTATAGTGCCTCCAGCAAAACTTTCCATCTCAAAAACACCTAATGGACCATTCCATAGTATGGTTCTAGATTGCATTACAATATCATGAAATTGTGCTCTCGATTTTGGTCCTGCATCAACACCTTCCCAACCATCTGGAATCTCATTTATATCTAAGGTTTGTGTATTAGCATCATTGCTAAAGTCATCGGCAGCAATCACATCTACAGGAATATGTACTTTCACGTTTTTCTCTTTTGCTTGTTTTAAGATATCTAAAGCCAATGGCATTTTATCATCTTCGCAAATAGAGTTACCTATTTTTCCTCCTTGTGCTTTAACAAAGGTAAACGACATACCGCCTCCAATAATTAAATGGTCTACTTTATCTAAAATGTTCTCTATAATCGTGATTTTAGAGGATACTTTAGCACCTCCTAGTATTGCTAAAACAGGTTTTTCTCCAGTTTTCATAACCTTTTCAATACTTTCTATTTCTTGTGCTAATAGGCTTCCAAAACATTTATTCTCTGGGAAAAACTCTGCAACAATAGTTGTAGATGCATGGGCTCTATGGGCTGTACCAAAAGCATCATTTACATATATGTCTCCTAATTTAGACAGTTTCTCTGCAAAGCTTTTATCTCCAGCTGTTTCTTCTTTATAAAAACGTAAATTTTCTAATAGTAAAATCTGTTCTGGTTCTAAACTAGCAGCAGCGGCTTCAACCTCAGCTCCAACACAATCTTTCACAAACTTTACTTCTACACCTAAAATGTCTTCAACTTTTTCTGCAATATGACCTAATGAAAAGGCATCTTGAAACCCTTTTGGACGTCCTAAATGAGACATTAAAATACAGCTTCCGCCATCTTCTAAAATTTTAACAATAGTTGGTTTAGCAGATACAATTCTTGTAGCATCTGTCACTTCAAAGTTTTCATTTAAAGGCACATTAAAATCTACGCGAATTAGTGCTTTTTTGTTTTCAAAATTAAAATCGTTAAGCGTTTTCATTGGTTCGTCTTTTATTATTTTTTATTATCGAATGTAATATTCACGTCAAGTCTATTTAAGTACCGAACATAAATATTTCATTCATGTTTATTTTATGCTTTTCAACTATTTAACACACAAATGTAACTAATTAAAAACAGCTATAAAACCTGTTTTTTTACGAAAACGATATAGCTTGTGAAGATTATTAATAAATTGATTTTTATACCTATTTAACTTTGAAATAGCACTTAAGTAAATTGGTATTCTTTAGTTTTTTGTTGAAAAGCCAGAGTCTATTAGGTGAGTAAGCTCTTTAATATTTTCTGAAATAATTTCCCTGATATTTTTTTTCATAAGAGGTTTCATAAGAATTCCGAAAGGTTTAAAGTCTGCAAAAACTTCAACTCGAAGCTTTGTATAACCTTCTTCTGTTTCTTCCAGAATAAAATAGTTATTCATACGTTTGGTAAATGGCACATTGGTTGTAGATTCACCATATACTAATTGGTTTTTGTTCACTATTTTCTTAACTGTGGTTTGCTCTATTTGCTCATTTTTATTTACTAAACATTTATGTTTTTGCCCTGCACGATTCACTTTATTTTTCTCGTATTCTAATTTATCAACACCCTTTGTCCAAAGCAATCTATAATCAAAATTACTAATCACTTCATAAAGTTCTAAAGCAGGAAGTTTTATCAATTGAGTTTCATCAAATAATTTATGCTTAGGAACATTATTGGGAATGGGTTCAATTTCCGGAAGCTTATCTTTTAAATGCGATAACGGATTGTATGTAAAAGTAATAGACCCAAAATCATACGCTGCAATTAGCTTATTCGTTTCATTTACAGGGCGAACACTTTCAGTAAAAATTGCATATTCTTTTAAGGGTACATCATTTTTAAGCAAACGATGAATTTGTATGACATGGCTTCCATATGGTTTTTTAGAATCTTTAACTTCTATAAATTCAATTTCACCATAATGGACAACAAATTTAATTTTTAAATTATACGCAGAAGAACAGGCTCCACAATGACAAATACGCTGGTATTCATAACGTTTAATATGCGTATGAAACGCTAAATACATGGCTTCAATTTGCTTTTCAAGAGCTAAAACATCAACTTGACTATCAAGTTTATACATAAATAAGGCATCACCTTCAATTTCAGCCAACTCCAAGCCCATAGTATTTGTATCAATCAACAATTCTAATAGCTCGGAAACTATATGTTTGCTATGACCAATATCTGTATGATGCACAAATTCTGTAAACCCTGAAATATCAGGAATAAAAAGAATAGCGTTTTGAGTCATTTTAATTAATCTGGGTTTATTGAAGTGCTTTAAACTTTTTAGCTACAAAATATTCTTTTATCCCTATATTTTGTCTTTTTATTACTCCGTAGCGATGCTATGCAGCTCAAAAAACACTTCATATTAGGAATAAAATTATTATTTTTCGCTTCAATCAAAAAAATTTAAACCACTTCATTGAATATATAAAAATAAGTCGATTTATTTTGTGTTTATTACAACATTATGTTAAATACCGAAAAGTATTCTTGTGATATAAAAAACATTTATAGAAATGGCAAGATTATTCACTTTACTTATCGTTTCTATGCTTTAACATCTAATAAAAAATGTGTAGGTTTGTTTTATGCTTTTTGAGGATGTTTTAGGTCAGGATCATATTAAAAATCATTTAACACAAAGTGTTGATAATGGTAGAATTCCGCATGCCCAATTATTTGTTGGAAATGAAGGCTGTGGTACTTTGCCAATGGCATTAGCATACGCTCAATATGTTCTATGTTCGAATACGGACGGAAAAAACACCACTGGAAATGAAGCTTGTAATTTAAAATTTAAAAATTTATCGCATCCGGATTTGCATTTTGCTTTTCCGGTAACTACCAGCGACAAGGCAAAAAGTCATCCTGTTTCCAGTATTTATCTAGAAGAGTGGCGCCAATTACTAAAAGAACAACCTTATGGGAATCTTTTTGATTGGTATAAATTGCTTGGTGTTGACAATAAACAAGGACAAATAGGTGTAGACGAAGCCCATGAAATTGTAAAATCTCTAACTTTAAAATCTTACGAAGGTGGTTATAAAGTCATGCTTATATGGATGGCAGAAAAAATGAATACGGCCTGTGCCAACAAACTTTTAAAACTTATTGAAGAACCTCCAAATAAAACCATTTTTATTCTTATTGCTGAAGATGAGGAGCAAATAATTAATACCATTAGGTCTCGTTGTCAAATTCTACATTTTCCGCCTTTGGCAGAAGATGTCATAAAAGATGCTTTAGTTAAAAATTATGGCTTAGACATGTCTGTTGCAACTAAAATTGCACATCAATCCAATGGAAATTATAATAAAGCTTGTGATTTAGTTTATCAGGATTCTGAAGATTTACAATTTGAAGAATGGTTTATTTTCTGGATTCGAAGTGCCTTTAAAGCAAAAGGGAATAAAGCAGCGATACACGATCTTATTTCTTGGAGCGAAGACATAGCCAAAACTGGACGGGAAACACAAAAGCAATTTTTACATTTCTGCTTAGATTTTTTTAGACAGGCATTATTGCTAAATTATAACGCTACCGACTTAGTATTTTTAGAGCCAAAAACGCCAAAATTTAAGTTAGAAAACTTTGCCCCTTTTATACATGGCAATAATATTTTGGACATTAGCGACGAACTTCAAGACGCTATTTACCATATTGAACGTAATGGTAATTCTAAAATTATTTTAACCGATTTATCTATTAAGCTTACCCGATTACTTCATAAAAAGTCTTCATAACAACAAGTTAAGTATTCTAAAAACAATTGGTTACACATCAATAAACCCTTAAGAAAGACAGATTGGGATTTATTTTACACATTGTCAATTACGATGACAGGGTTATCTGGTATGTTAGGAAGTAATTCTTGCGTGAGCCATGCATAGAAAACATCTGCGTTTATATTGGCATCAAACAGGCAAACGTTTAGCAATTTGAAGTTTGTTATGGCTCCAATGGCGTTTATCCTTCCTCTTGCGTGCCAATCTTTACTTGCATAATACTTTTGTCCTTTTATGCTATAACCTCTATTTCTAGGTGCACCGACAGCAAATCCACTTTCGCCAACATAGACGACAGGGCGACTTTCAACAAACTCATATCGGAATATCTTCAGTTGAAATAAGAGCCTAGATAACCGATCTGACTTAGGACGGTAAAGCGTTTTTTTCATTGCTAATCCTTAAACGCTTTAAGGCATAAAATATAGTAC
>NZ_SRSO01000060.1 GCF_004791695.1 Flavivirga rizhaonensis
CCTTAAATCCGTAAGTCTTTTTATTTATTGAAAAGCTTAGATTGATTTTAATGAAAAGCCTTGTGAATAATGTTGTTTTTAGGTCAGTTTGCCTAAGACCGAGATACTTTTATAGTTTAAAATAGCACTACTAAATATTAGAGATAGCACACCTTGACTCCAATGATTATTGGAGTCTGCAATTTTATAAAAACATAGGGGCTTGAAGTTGATCTATTTTAGGTTTTAAAATGTAAATCGCCATATATTCTGAGTTTGTACTGTCTAGAACTCTTGACCCACTTAGCAGGAATTGAAATAAACCTAAAGATGAATTTTTTGATTCTAAAATTAGCTTTAATATTTTTAAATTTTTCAGAAAACCTTGTGATTATGTGCTGGTATAGATTTCTACAAATGGCTGTAAGAATCATAAAAACAGTATTTTGTTCTAACTTTGAAAAAGGTAAATTGTTCCATCCAAAATCATTTTTAAGGACATCAAATTCCTTTTCAACAGTTCCACGTTGATTATAAAAAAAGACAACTTCAGTAGCATCCATGTGCCAATCATTAGTTAGAATAGCGGAATAAATATAAGCTTCGTTGGTAAAAAGATTTACTTGTTTATCATCTCTTTCAATTTTTGATACTATTAAGCGGTATGTTTGAAGATGTTCCGGAGCTATTTTATTTCTATTGGCCCTCTTAAAAGGTTTGTATTGTATTTCTCCTCGATAGATAACCTCATTATCAGTTTCAATCTTTTCCCAGTCATCTATATTATTAATGGCAGTTGCTAGCGCAGAACTCATACGCGCTTTTATATAAAAGCACTTGGTTTTTTTACTAACTAAATTGACTACTTCGTTTAAATATGATCCGCTATCGGCTCTAAAGATTTCAGCTTCAATATTATGGGTATCCAATAGATTAAACATTCTACTTAGTGTCTGGTCTTGAAAAGTCCTCACATCACTGTTGCCATTTCTGTTTTCTACGTAAACAATATTTTCACCAATAATACCAACGCCGGGACAATACCCATAGGCTTTTTGATACGTGTTTTTGCTATCTGCTTTGTTGTTAAAGATTAGCGTGTTATCATAGTCAAGAATTAGTGGTTCCTTTGACAAAGCACCTAAAACGGTTAGTATTTTTAAATTAAGCGAATTCATATTTTGGTTGATACTTAATTCGTTAATACTTTTTCCTCTAGGGCTTTTTAATACAACTTTAGCAAGGGACAACTCCTTAAATCGATCTAAAACCCTATCAGGACTAGGCGTTTTAAAAAAAGGAAGCTGTTTTAGGTTATGATGAAAATTACCGCCTAAGTCTTCTATACAATCTCCCCCACAAAAATAAACAGACCAAAAAGCGTATACTATATCTTTCCATGAATATTTACATTGAGTTGGTAATTTGGGCAAATGTTCTTCTAAAAGTTTACCGATCTTTTTGTTTTCAAATTCTTGTAAAACAAAATTTA
>NZ_SRSO01000061.1 GCF_004791695.1 Flavivirga rizhaonensis
TCAATGCTATTAAGTTAAGGATTCATCAAATAGCATCTCGTTGATTTTTAGTTACTTTATGCTTTTTGGTGATTCGTTTTGTTTTATTTCTATGATTAGATCTATTGGGCTTAATGGGGACAAGGTGTTTTTTAAAGAGTTCTTTTATTTCATTGAATGCTACTTCCAAATCAGTAGTGTGATTGGACAAAAACAAGTTTAGAATTCTATTTTTAAGGAATCCGTAGCTCAAATTAGTATTTACTTTGTATTCCCATTTTCTCGCTTTGGCCTCTATATTGATTTCTTCTTTTAAATCATTCACAATTAGTGATTGTATATTACTGACCAGTATAGCTGTATGGAAATCTTGTTGAATAGCTCTATTAGAATATCCTGTAAAGTGCTCTGCCTTTAATTTGTTTTTCAGTTCATCATAATAGGTTTCTACTTTCCATCGTTTAAAGTAGAGCGCTTTAAATTGTTTGGATGGGTATTTTTTCACATCCAACAAGGAGGTAGCGATAACTTCTATTTCTCCCTTTGGTAATTCCACTCGAACAAGCCTTATTTTTATTGGACTGATATCTACAATGCCTCTTTCTCTTTTATAAAGGGGTCTTCCTAAAGTTATTTCAACAGTTTGGGTGTTTTTGTTTGAAGCTATAAAGGATTTTACGATATTCAAATCTGCTTTAGCCCTAATAATAAAATCTATACCAGCATTAACATGCTCCTTAATAAATTCATAGGAATAATATCCTCTATCATAAATGATCAGATCTGATGATCCGATTTTCCCTAGATGTTTTAAAGCTAGTTCTCTTTCTGAGCTAGAGCGTGGAGCCAAATCAGCATCCAGAGCCAATTGGTTTAAAACATCATAAAGGACAGATACTCTACCTTGAACAGCAGTATCCCCTGTCTGATTTTTTGCTTTTCCATAGATACGGTGTGTTTCTCTTGTTGATGGCAAATTCATTGTAGAACCATCTACAGCTAAAAGTCTGAACCCATTCCAAAGCTTTACTACTAAATCATTGTCAGAGTAAAACTCATCTACTAATACTGATGATAATGAGATGAAAACTTCTGCTTTTATTTTCTTACGTGACTGTACATAAGCACTACTAGAAAAAGGCTTCAAAGAAAAGGATTGCTCCCTATGGGATTTTAAGTGGTTAACAAAACCATCTATTTCAATAGATAGGCTCTTTTTTATTAAATTCAACATAAAAATAATAGTGCAGGGAAATGTTAATTTTCTTTGTCGTGTAAAATCTTGTTTATTCACTTTAAAAGCGTCTTGGTAGGATTTACTGAAAATTTTTGTTGTCATTATTTTTATAATAAATACAGCCGTTTTTTTTGCATCTTATATCTATCTGATTATTAAATAAATATACGAAAATACAACTAGAAAAACAAACATAAACAACTGTAAACCAATTATTTACAACACTAACTTAATAGCATTGA
>NZ_SRSO01000062.1 GCF_004791695.1 Flavivirga rizhaonensis
TTGGGATTAGTATAAGGGGTTTGGGCATTCATTTCGTTTAATTCCTTGTCAAGAAGTTCTTTGAGTACATTTACCTTTTCTGGCATTTCACTAGACAAATCATTTTGTTCGTATGGATCTTTATTTAAATCAAATAGCATGTAACCACCTTCTTTATCATTATAAAAACGAATCAGTTTATAACTTCCATCTATTATGGACGAGAATGGACTGGTATTACTTGTGTAATGTGGAAAATGGAATACAAATGGTCGCTTTATTCCTTTGCTCCCTTTTAAAATGGGCAATAAACTTATACCATCTTTATGCTGTTCTGGTTGTAAAGTAATACCTGCCGCATCTAAGAATGTTGGGTAAAAATCCATTCCTATTGCATATTCTTTTGTTACTTGTCCAGCTTTTACAGTTTTTGGCCATTTTATGATAAGAGGTACCCGCATACCAGCTTCAAAAGCGTAACTTTTTCCACCAAGCAAAGGATAATTCGAAGTATTTCGATTCAGCCCCCCGTTATCTGAAGTAAAAATTATCATCGTGTTGTCTTCGATTCCTAATTCTTTTAAAGCATTAACTAACCTTCCTACGCTTTGATCAATCGAATACAACATAGCTGCATATTCTGGATTATCTTGATCTGTAGTTATTTTATCTTTAAAACGTTTAACTAATTCTGGTTTAGCTTGAATTGGGTTATGTACTAAATAATGAGAAAGTACAGTTATAAAAGGTTTCTCTTTATTTTTGCGAATGAATTTTATGCATTCCTCAGTAAGTACGTCTGCTATATATTCACTGTCTTTTATATGATCTAGGCCTACACCAAATGGTTTAAAAGTTTTCCCCCAATGCCCAGAGACACTTGTTGGTACGTGTTTCTTTCTGTAGCCAATAGCTTTCTGAAAACCTCGTTTGTTAGGGGTATAAGCCTTATGTGTCCCACAATGCCATTTACCAAAATAGCTAGTTGCATATCCTGCATTTTGTAACACTTCAGAGAATAACACCTCTGTACTCGGTAACACATGTCTGTGTAGCGCTTCGTAATTTTGATTGTCCGCACCTCCATCTTTAAGTTTGCTTTCATCATACAGGCGATCATCTAATGCTGATTCACCACTAAATACAGTAGTAAACTTTGTTCGTGCTGGGTTTTTACCTGTTAGAATAGCACCTCTTGACGGCGAACATACAGGTGATGAAGAATAGGCATTTGTGAATCGAACTCCTGATTGTGCTAATGCATCAATGTTTGGCGTTTCATAATACTCACTTCCAGAACAGCTCATGTCTTTCCAGCCCATATCATCAATTAATACAAAAACAATATTTGGAGGATTATCTGTTTTTAATGAAGTATTACCTATTAAAATTACAAGCAAAATTAACACAAGATACTGTTTCATGATGACTTTGATTTACTATGATAAACGTGTTCTAAT
>NZ_SRSO01000063.1 GCF_004791695.1 Flavivirga rizhaonensis
TCCTATGAAAAGCACTAGCCAAGTTCTTCAAAGTTAATATTTATTTTTCAATTATCTCATAATGATGATTTTGAGATGTTGAATTGTTGATAATTCCGATAGGATTATCAATAATTCAACACTATATAACTTGCTCCGCATCCTATTTGTGATCCATTCGATTAAAAGAAGGTCACCAGCATCTGTATGATTATAAGCTATAATAAACCTGGCCACTTGCTATAAATATGTGATCCTAACATTAAAAGTTGGTCACCCACAGTGTTTTGTGATACAGGCTTTGCTACTTTTTGTGAGCTTTGTTATTTGTTATCTTTATTCCAATACGCCAATAGCATAAGGTGTTTCTGTTTTTATTACTGCTAAGGTCCTACTAAGTAGTTTCCGAGCAACCTTGATGATGATCGTCTTTACGTTTTTCCCGATATGCTTACGGTAATACGCTTGCATTATCGGGTCTGTTCGTATCGATTGCCAAGAGGCTTCTATAAAGTAACTACGCATTAATCGATGCGCCCGCATCGTGATACCCATACTCCTTTGGTTATCTCCACTTTGATGTACTCCTGGTGCCAAACCAACATAACCCGCTAAATGTTTAATGCTTTTGAAACGGCGCAAGTCTCCCAACTCACTGATAATACCGCATGCTACTATACCTCCTATCCCTGGAATACTGCGTAATAAATAATAATCCTTTTTGTAATGCTTACGACAATAAGCCCGCAGTTTGGTTGAAACATATCGGATTTCATTATCTATAAATCTAAAATACCGCATTCTACTCTCTAATGTTTCTCGAGCTGTTGGATAGTCAAATTCCACGGCATCTAACCAATGTCTAAACTTGTGACTCCAGTGGTCATTGTCAAATTCTTCTGGAATAGAAACTCCAAAATAGAGCAGCTGCATTTTTATATAACTCTTTATTCGTCTATAATCCTTTACCAAATCATTGCGCCTTCTAAAAAGGCTCCGTAATTCTTCCCGTTCTACTTCTGGTATATGGATACTACTTAAACGACCATCTTTTAACTCCCTGCTTATTAATTGGGCATCTATCTTATCGGTCTTGGTATATTTCTCTTTTCCCCTACGATGAATGTCTGCTGGGTTCACAACCAAGGAAGTCCAACCATAACTCTCAAACTTACGATGCGCATAGTAGCCACAGCATCCTGCCTCATAAGCCGTTGTTACTTCGTAATCTCTAAAATTCTTATCGACATAAGCTTTTAAAAATTCTGGATTAGGGGGCATTGTAAATGATTTTCCTGAAAATAGATCGCTCGCACAATGGATCTTCCAACTTCGCTTGTGAATGTCAATTCCAATGTATAACTTTGGGTAGGCAGTAATTTGAGTGTTCATATCTTTTATATTTTTTGTGATCTATAAAGATACTCGACTTACTGCTTTTTCATGGATGCTATA
>NZ_SRSO01000064.1 GCF_004791695.1 Flavivirga rizhaonensis
GGATCATGTGCAAAAGTTGTGTTTAGGCAAAAATCCTAGTTAATCTGAAGAGGAAGAATTCTACATTTTTGACACCCCTGAACTGAGCCCTGAAGGCTTTAATTTTAGCATTGAAAGATTCCGCCGAAGCATTGGTACTTCTGTTAATAAAGTAATTCAATATAGATCTGTAATTTATGGTGATAGTATTAGCTATGGTATTGAATGCCTTAAACCCTGTTTGCTCCACGTCTTTGTACCAATGCGCCAGTTTTGTGTAAGCAGTTTGTATAGAAGTAGCGGTATTGAAAATATTCCTGAGACCTTGCACCAAATCAAAGGCTATTTTGATGTCAGGATACTGCTCAAAGAGTATCTTGGATCTTAAATATTGACTTTGTGTCCAATTGTTAGGGGCTTTGTAGAGCAGGTACCTACTTCTTGCCAAGAGTTGTTTTCTAGTATCGCCATTGTCAAAGAGTTCCGGTCTATGTTCTGTTTGTTTGACCTTGGCATGTTTGATCTGTTCATTTTCTAGGTCTATGGCCTGCCAACGGTGCTTTATCCTAATATCCTGCAGGGCATCCAAGGCAAGTTTCTGTACATGGAAACGATCCGTGACCTGTACAGCTTTAGGGAAGCATTTCCTGGCAATGACCTTCATGGAGTTGGCCATATCCAGAGTGATCTCCTTGACCATGTTTCTTTTGGAGCGAGGGACCTTAAGGAGCTGTTCGATAATGGGTTCCACTTTGGTTCCGGCCAGGATAGCTACAATAGCACCTTTCTTGCCCTTGGCTTTTTTGTTGGTAATGATGGTATAGAGTTCCCCTTTAGAGAGCGCCGTCTCATCAATGGAGAGATACTTCCCCATGTTCTGGGGAAAGACCAGCCACTGTTTGGCATGCGGCTTATCCTTCCACTGTTTAAACTCGCTCAGGTAATCTCTGTACTGGCGTTGTAGCCTTTTACCATTGACACCGTAGAACCCACCGATTGTATGGCAGTCGTTAGCCTTTGTAGTTATTAAGTACTTTTAAAAAAGCAGCGAACTCTACTGTCATACGAGTTCCCTGTGCTACTAAGTCCCAATCCCTTTGAACAATCGCTTTGGTCTTCTTGTCCAACCAACGACGACGTTTAATATGAAGATACACCTTCTTGCCTCGAACTGGAAAATCCTGAATAGTAATTGCCTTATGGAAACCATGAGCGATCACCGTTTTAGAAGAAAACTCTAAGGGTATTTTTATCTTTTCTTCAAAATGAAGATGAAGAACATCTTTATCTATTTCATGTTTGGCAATATCAAAATGGGTAATCAATAGCTCTGGCAAGAGAACTTTCAGTAGGTCAATATATGGATCCAATCTTCTTTTTTTTACAAAAATATCATTCTACTTTGAATTCACACACAACTTTTGGGATTGATCC
>NZ_SRSO01000065.1 GCF_004791695.1 Flavivirga rizhaonensis
TCGCTACGGATCCGGACCTGAAGTCCTTAACCTTGCTAGCAACGGTAACTCGTAGGCTCATTATGCAAAAGGCACGCCGTCACCCTAATGGGCTCCGACCGCTTGTAAGCGTATGGTTTCAGGTTCTGTTTCACTCCCTTATTCAGGGTTCTTTTCACCTTTCCCTCACGGTACTAGTTCACTATCGGTCTCTCAGGAGTATTTAGCCTTATCGGATGGTCCCGACTGTTTCGCACAGGATTACTCGTGTCCCGCGCTACTCAGGATACCACTATCTCAACGTTCTTTACTTGTACGGGACTATCACCCTCTCTGGTCTGTCTTTCCAAACAGTTCTAATTCATCGCGCTTCGAATATCGTGGTCCTACAACCCCGGCATTGCCGTAACAATACCGGTTTGGGCTGATCCGCGTTCGCTCGCCACTACTAACGGAATCACTTTTGTTTTCTTCTCCTCCGGGTACTTAGATGTTTCAGTTCTCCGGGTTTGCTCCTCTTGCGAGGTGGCATATCTTCAATATGCCGGGTTGCCCCATTCGGATATCTGCGGATCAATTCGTGTGTGCCGATCCCCGCAGCTTTTCGCAGCTTATCACGTCCTTCTTCGCCTCTGAGAGCCTAGGCATTCCCCATACGCCCTTATTTAGCTTATTGTACTTTTTGCTTTTTTAATGAGTTACTTTCAATTAACTTGCGTTAACTGAAAATTGATTAATTATACATCGCTCGTTGTGAGTATAATTAACCCTAATATATTATTATAAAATTGGACGGATCCAATTCTACTTTTCATGTATCTTTTTTCAATATGTCAATGAACGTTTTTCCGTTTAAACGGAATCGTGGAGAATATCGGAGTCGAACCGATGACCTCCTGCGTGCAAGGCAGGCGCTCTAGCCAGCTGAGCTAATCCCCCGTTTGTGAAATTCAGAATCTTGAATTCAGAATTACGAATTTGGAGTGATTTGAATTCTCAACTTCTAAAATTTCCTTTCAATATGTTATGAACGTTCCCCTCTCAATCTCCCCAAAGGGGAGAAGTCTCGCCTCTCGGTTGTTGTCTCCTCCCCTGTGGGGAGGCCGGGAGGGGCTTCTTTTTTTGTAGTCTCAGGCAGACTCGAACTGCCGACCTCTACATTATCAGTGTAGCGCTCTAACCAGCTGAGCTATGAGACTCTTTAATAGTATGCAGTGTTCAGTCTTCAGCTTGCAGTAAATGCTTACTGTGGACTGAGTACTGGCTACTGCCTACTCATATCTTTTTTTAAATTAACAGCATCGAGAATAAACTATTCGTCATATTAGTTTTTTTGGTTTCCTTATCGGTCGTCTTTCTCTAGAAAGGAGGTGTTCCAGCCGCACCTTCCGGTACGGCTACCTTGTTAC
>NZ_SRSO01000066.1 GCF_004791695.1 Flavivirga rizhaonensis
AGCTACGGTGTACCCACAAATATGCATAATTTTGGCAAATGAGAGAAACAATTCATCCACAGCATTTTTACCCTGATTATACAGGAGAATTAGGCGATCTGCGTTCAGAACGACGAGGCATGGAATTATGGAACAAGCTTAGTCGGTGTCCAAGTTCGACGATTCGTCAGCTAGCAAGCAACACAGCAGAGCAAAAAGCATATTATAGATTTTTGAACAATGATAATATAAAGGAAGAAGATATAATCAATGAATCTTCAAGACGTATGGGCAATCTGTCCGAGGGTCGTCATTTGTTATGTCTACAGGACACCTGTGAAGTAAATTTGGGTTCTCACAAGAGAAGACTCAATGAAAATAGTGGATTGGGGCGTTCCGATAAGTCTGATACAGGGCATTGTTTCAAAATACATCCTGGGCTAGTATTAGATGTTCAGGGCTCAAACCCTTTAGGGTTTTCCCATATCAAAGTCTTTCATCGACCAGAAGATATGCCAGATAGGATTCAAAGAGGTTACAAACAACAGTCCATAAAAGAAAAGGAATCCTATAAATGGATTGAAGTCGCCCAAACAAGTAAAACTATTTTAAAAGAGGCAGCAACAGTGACGTTCATAGAAGACAGGGAGGGTGATATTTATGAACAGTTTGCCATGGTTCCTGATGAAAAGTTCCATTTGCTGGTACGTTCAAGAACTACAAGAAACCTAAGCAATGGAAATAGTCTATACAAAGAAATCGATTCTGAGCCCATAGCAGGCACCTATACTATTGAGCTTCCAACCGATAGTCGTAAAAACCAATATAAGAGACAAGCAGAAATAGCCCTACGATTTAAAGCATGTGAGATAAAGTGTCCTAACAATTTAAAAAATAAAGGATACCCTCCAACCATTAGCTTGACCTGTATATCAGTCAAGGAAACAAGTCAAGCATCCAGAGCCATAAATTGGAAGTTATTGACCACTCATAAGATCGAAAATTATGAAGAAGCTTTGCTAATGGTAGAGTGGTATGGAGCAAGATGGTATATCGAACAACTGTTCCGAATTTTGAAAAAGCAAGGTTTTGGAATTGAGGAAACAGAATTGGAAAATGGTTGGGCAATCCGCAAGTTGGTGATTATGCAAATGACAGCGCTATTAAAGATTCTACAAATGAATATAGCTTATGCAGATACTGAGGGAGGACAACCTATAGAAGAGGTTTTCGATAAAGAACAAATGGAAGTGCTAGAAATGATGAATATTAAATTACAAGGAAAAAGTATTAAACTTCAAAACCACCATAAGCCCCAACGAACAAAGTGGGCAGCTTGGGTTGTTGGACGGATCGGTGGATGGAAAGGCTATGACTCACAAGGACCGCCTGGCGTGATT
>NZ_SRSO01000067.1 GCF_004791695.1 Flavivirga rizhaonensis
ATGCATACTTCATAGTGTCAACATAAAAAGTTCCCCTGGCTACTACAGCAAAGGCCTTAGCAAGTAATTTGTTTCTTATAATGTTGAGCGTACTCATTTTGTTTTTCCCTTGTTCTACTCTTCTTTGATAATATGCCCTCAACTGGGGATTGAATTGTATGGCTGATTCAGCACACATATTTAACAATACCTTTCCCTCTTTATTAGCTATATGACAGACCTTGGTCCTTCCTCTTATACTTGTTCCAGATCGATTAGGAAAGGGAGCTATTCCACAGTAAGAAGCAAATTTTCTCCACGTTTTAAAAGCAGTGAACCCAACGGTATAAACGATTAAAAAACGAGCTGTAACCGCTCCTATACCCTTAATACTGGTTAAAAGCTTGAATAGGTTTTCAAGTTCTGTATCTTGTTGGATAATCCTATCGATTTCCTTTTCCATGACTTTTATTTGTTGATGGAATGTATGGATGAGTTCTCGTTGCACTTCAAGCAAAATAGATGCTTCCTTTTCATTTAATACTCTAGATTGCTCTTTTAGGGTCGCTATATGTCCTGCACGCTGGGATACCAGCTTTTTACGCATGGACATCAATCTTTTTAATCGCATCAGGGACTCTTTGGGCATTTGGTATGGTTTTACTTCTTCCCGTACCCGATAGCCATACAGGGCTATGCGCTTGGCATCTGCCTTGTCATCTTTCCCCCTTGCTATCCCTAATGAACGTTTAACCTCCAGTCCAGGTACTACATGTAAAAATACCCATGCTTGACAAGATAATCTATTAGCTGATGGCTATATAAGCCTGTATGCTCCAATATAAACAACAGGTTTTCTTTACCTATTTGACTATTTTCTAATACCCATGATACCATGGCTCCAAAACCTTCTAGGGCATTATCAAATGCTTTTTGTATTCCAATATTATGGATATGACTATCCAATGTCAATTTACTTACATCGATTCCGATGACTTCTTTTATTTTCATATCTTTATTATGTTTTAATAGGTTGCTTAAACTAACACCTTTATAAGGTTTGGACTATTATCCTATATGGTTCTTGGCAACCGGTTATAAGAACGGGGACTAATACGAAATACAGGTCTTTCCTAGACGAGGAAAAAGTTCACCCCGTTCTTTTTTTATTTGTAAAGTTATTAACATTTTTATGACTTATCAGTCTCCCCCTGCACCCCCTGTTTCAACATCATAACCATTATAGATATTATCTATTATACAAATCTAAAGGACGAGGAACGAGGAGGAATCTCATCATGATGAGAT
>NZ_SRSO01000068.1 GCF_004791695.1 Flavivirga rizhaonensis
GATTTTAATATTTTCATACCAGTGTTTTATAGCAACACCAATTTAGGTGAAAATACTAAAAACCGCAAACCTTTTATTTATAAGCATTTGCGGTTATTTTTTATTATAGACTTACGGATTTAAGGTTTTAAACTAGCGGTAGCGGGGAGAAATATAGATTCTATCTTCTTGTCCGATTGCAAATTGACATTGATAGAGAATAATTAATATGTAAACGATGTTCTTCATTTTTTCGGCATTGCAGCTAACGGTTACGTATAAGAATAGTTGCGTGGTTAAGCACCTAATTTAGCAAATAAATCACAGATAGAATATTCCGCAGGAATGTTTGTAAGTCGGCAGTGACCAAGCAATTAATAATACACAGTGTTGGCAAATCGTTATTTTTAATCCCAATATTTCTCTATTAAATGATATATAATTCCATTATCAATATCAATTGCTAGATAATTTGCATTTGGGTATTTATTACAACGATAAAATTCAATATTCTTGATGTTTTCAATTTCGTAAAAAAATGAAATTTCTTTTTTGAATTCAGGCATTTCACGCTCAATAAATTCTAAATTCTTTTTCAATTCACTTCCGTCAGTCTTTTCGGTTTCTGTATCAGATATATCAGATTGTTTAGTTTTCAAATCCGATAGAAATTCTATCATTTCTGTTTTATCCGACTTATATTTAAAATAACAGGAATAAAAATTGGGTGGAAAGTTAATTTGAACACTTTTAATTTCATTTATTACTGGGATATTTTCATCAAAATATATGTCGTTTAAACTTACTGTTTCAGTCGATGAAAATGAATTAAAAGCAAAATTCACTGATTTTTTCCAAGCTTTTTTAGAAACATCAGCAATTTCAGTTTTTGATTTTTCAATCAATTCCTTTCCTTTGTTTTTCGCTCTTTGACAAGAACAGAAAACAATTAAAATCGTAAATATTATTTTTATGTGCGTTTTCATCTAATGTTTGCCAACGGCTCCGTGTATGAAATGTAGCGTGTAAAAAGGCACTACATTTTGGGTTTAGCACAGAGCCAATTTTTTATATTTTGATTTAATTTTTCAGTTTTAAAGCCAAATTTTTAATTTGGCGGTCTCTCTAAATATACACAAACCTTTTGGTTTAGCACTTACTAGCTATGTTTTATAGCATCCATGAAAAAGCAGTAAGTCGAGTATCTTTATAGATCACAAAAAATATAAAAGATATGAACACTCAAATTACTGCCTACCCAAAGTTATACATTGGAATTGACATTCACAAGCGAAGTT
>NZ_SRSO01000069.1 GCF_004791695.1 Flavivirga rizhaonensis
GGAATAAATTTATTGAAAAAAGGCATATTGGTATTTAATTTTATTTTGTTGTCGTTTTCTAATTCTATTTTGATAATCCATTCTGTTTTTGACAGGTACAAACATTAAGGAACTGAGCTTTTCAACAAATAAATAAAGAGGCTCTTTAGCTAGCTTCATTTTCTTTAACATCAATGCCAAAGTGTAGGTAATGATGGCTGTGTAAATCTGTATTTTTACTGCATTTTCAGATGTGCCTATAAACCGTTTTATCTTTAAGTTTTGCTTTATCCATTTGAAAAACAACTCAATATCCCATCTTTTCTTGTATAGATCAGCTATCTGCTCTGCAGGTTTTTCTAGATCATTAGTTGCTATTATCAATGGGGTATCTTTATTTTCTCTTTTAACGGTAATTCTTCTTAAGGGTTCCCTATACTCGTTCTTTTTTCCTTTGCGTGGCGTTTTATTTTTAAATAAAACGATTTCATCTGCCATTATCTTACTTTCTTGTTTTGAATCCACAGGAAAAGTACCCGCCACTTTGAGCGACGCATTTTTTTTAAATCGGGTTATAAAAATGCTATTGTGCCGATGTATTTTATACCACCAGTTGTAATCGGTGTAGCCCTTATCAAAAACGTAAATAGCATTGGTCTCTATTTTTAGCTCTTGACCTTTATTGATGTCATTAATATCACTGTTGGTAATGCTTAATTGAGATAATGTCTTGGTCAATGGACTATACAATAAATGAACTTTAAGCCCTTTGGTCCGATGGTTCATTTCATCGACCCATTTATGGTGGTGGTTGCTCAATGGTATCGGTGAGGAATCCAATAGGTATAAAAGGGCTTTTAGATCTTTGGTACTATCATGGTGAACCTGTGATATAAGATAGTTGGCCAATTCCTCAAAAACTTTTGAATCTCTTTTTTGATTGGCCTCTCCCAAGGTAGATCGCTTTATACTTTTTACCCCTAGATGATAATGTTTGTTAGAAAATGAGTTAAAAGTGGTCTCTAATTCCCGTAAACTATTGGCTTTGCTTAATTGAGCATAGATCATGGCCACTAGATGGTCCCATGTTTTGAATCCTTTTGAATATTTATCCGTTTTATTACGCTTTACTATGCTTCTGAATTTTTGTTTTGGCAATAATGATAATAGCTCTCCGAAATATGTTTGAGAATACATGAAAATTAAGTCTTTTGGTTTTACTGATCTTAAAAAGATCAGTAAAAATAATACAAATAAAACAATATAAATATATTATTCCGGACAGTAGTGCGT
>NZ_SRSO01000006.1 GCF_004791695.1 Flavivirga rizhaonensis
CAGTAATTTTATCTTTAGAAATCATAAGCAGAATAATGTTAGTTAATTAGAATTCAACACTTTAATTTACTAAATATTCTGCTTTTTCTATACTATAAATATGAGTTTCTTAGGCCGAACTCAGGTTTGTAGTATTATGCTTGTTTTTTGTATCTATTAAAAAAGATCTAAGAGTAGTCTGTTTTACTTGCACTGCCGGACGTTTTTCAGAAAACTTCCCTTGCTGTTTTATAGAAACTTCAACAACGCCGTTTTTACCTTTTCTTCCATATTTTTTTATAGCTTTTTCTGGTTTTAAAATTTCTATAGATTTAATAGCCATAGAATCTAACATTGTGATTAGGTCTTTAGAGATTTCTCTGTTATTTATTAAATATAAAGGCTGTTTTTTTACCTCACTTTTTGTAATATTTAATTCCTTATTAGCTAATTCCTCTATGTTATTTTGTTTCTCTTGAGAATAAGTTTTTAAATGAAATGAAATTAAGAATCCAACTATTATTAATGGGATAAATCTTTTTTCTACTTTTTTAAAGGGTGTCATAGTGTGTATTCAATTTATAGATTGAAGCTGTATGGGAATAAGAATTAATATTCTTTCAACTCAAAGTGCTCTCCATCAAAAACACCATAAGTATAGTATTTAATCCAATCGCCAAGATTGATGTACTTTGAATTGTTTTTAAGATCGATGTTTAGAGGTAAATGACGATGTCCAAACACAAAATAATCACGGTGTTTGTCTTCGAGTTTTCGCTTGCAATATTGTGCTAACCATTCGTTGTCTTCACCTAAAAATTTAGCATCTTCATCGCCAGAAATAAGTTTGTTTTTAACCGATAAATATTGTGCCATTTTTACGCCTAAGTCTGGGTGTAACCATCTGAATAACCATTTACAAAATGAATTTGTAAATACCTTTTTCATACGTTTATAGCCCTTATCTCCTGGGCCTAGACCATCACCGTGACCAATAAAAAATATTTTATTGTTAAATGTGAATTCTTTTGGTTTGTGATAAACAGGGATATTAAGCTCTTCTTCAAAATAGCCATTCATCCATAAATCATGATTACCAACAAAGTAATAGATTGGTATCCCTGAATCTGAGATTTCGGCTAATTTACCAAGTGTTCTGGTAAAACCTTTTGGAACCACCTTTTTATAGTCCATCCAAAAGTCGAATAAATCACCTAAAAGGAATATGGCAGCGGCATCTTGTTTTACTTCATCTAACCAGGCTACGAATTTTTTTTCGCGAGGAAGTGATGCTTCTCTGGTTGGTGCTCCTAAATGATTATCGGAGGCAAAGTATATTTTTTTTCCTTTTGGAATTTGAATTTGCATGGCGTAAATATAACTAATTCCTGCTTTTTGATTGCTTCTTTGATAAACTTCAGTATTAATATTTTCATTATTTCTGTTCATTTTGTCTTGATACAAAACGAACCAAAAAATCATGTCAAAAATAGGAAATTGCTAAAGCACCATTCGTTTTCGGAATTGCGTGCATGAAGCTTTGCTTCGCATCTTCATTCCTTCACTCATTATTTCTGGATTTTGACTTTTCCGATTTATCGGAATTTGGGTCTTTCACTTTTGCTAGGTTTTATTTTAACCTCATTCTCGTTGTTCTTTAATTTAGTAGATTGCTAAAAACTGCTAACTGAACACCGAACACTGCCAACTGAAAACTAGAAAGGAATTCTCTAGTTATTATCAGAAGCATACCACTCTGCGAAAGACGTGTCGGTTTCTTGAAGTTTTAATGAGTGTAGCGAAATATGTTTTGGTAAACGTTTTTTTATTTTTTTCGAAAAATCGATAACCATCATCTCACTAGTGGGCTGGTAATCTACTAAAAGCACATTATGACCTCTATCTTCCAGTTCTTTGGCAAGTTCTACGTGAGGTGTATTTTTATTAAATACGGTAGCATGATCGAATACATTAACGATTTCTTCTTTCACGATTTTTTTTAAATCCCCAAAATCGATAACCATCCCAAATTTTACATTGGTATTGTCTGTGATAGGTTGCCCTATAACTGTTACTGATAGTTTGTAGCTATGACCATGTACGTTTTTACACTTGCCATCGTACCCGTAAAGCGCATGTCCGGTCTCGAAAGAAAATTGTTTTGTGATGCGAATGTTGTGACTCATTATCTTCTTTTTCTTCTATTTACAATATAAACAATTATTAAAACTAAGGCTAAAAGTAGAAATAATCCGTTTCCACTTATAAATGACATGATATCCATAATGATTTTTTATTGATTCTTCTTTTTGTTATATCTATAAATTGAATATGCAATCAAAACGAGAACAACAAACGGTAACATTGAACCAATAAAAACGCCTATTTCGTAACCTTTGTCGGGAGCGTTTTGTATTTTTTCTTCTATATTAACTTGTTGAAAAAGGCGGGTTAGTAATAGCATATTTATTTTTATACTGACTGTATGGCAAAGTTAATGGTTTTGAGAGAGCGGAATAAATATTTTTCTAAATTTTATAATTAAAGGAATGCCTCTGGCAAGAATCCAAAAAGTAAGTGCAATAAATATACCGTGTAGTTTATAGTCTAGGCTATCTAACCAAAAAAGAATTGGTACAAAGACAATAAACGTTGAAAATAACAATACATTTCTTAAAGATTTCATTTTACCCAGACCTTTAAATATGCCGTCGAAAATAAATGTTAAAGAACATAGAGGTTGCATAACAAGTATGATCCAGAAAGAATCATAGAAAAGGGCTAATACATCTGGGTCTTCAGAAAAAAGGCGACCTATTGGATAATAGAAAATAGCACCGATTAATGCTAATACAATTCCAATAACTATAGCATATTTAATTAATCTATTACTTAATTTAAGGAGTAAGCAGTACTCCTTACTACCAAATAATTTTCCTGATAAAATATTACCAGCACTTGCATAGCCATCAATAAAAAAGGCTGCAAAAAACCATAAGTTTATAGCAATTGTATACGTTGCAATATATGCGGCACCGTAGCCTGTAGCAAAGCGAGTTGCAAAGTATAATGTAACATTAAGAGCCAACGTTCTAACAAATAGGTTAAGGATCATTATTATAAACCTATTGATTTCTTTGTTAAAAGGAAAACTTATTTTTAAAGGGATAGATGTTTTTTTTAGCAGATAATACGCCGAAAAAACCGCCATTATTAGTTGTGCAATAACACTGGCATAGGCTGCTCCTTTTATATGCATAGCAGGGATGTAACCTTTTATACCAAAGACAAGAATAAAGTCGAGAACAATATTTAATAAAGCGCCAATAATAGCAATTATCATAGGATAATAAGTGTTTTGTAAACCTCGAAAAGCACCAAAAACAGCGATAGTAAATAATGTAAATGGAAACCCAAAAACTCGAATTTTATAATAATCTACACTATAGTCTAAAATGAGATCGGAGGCATTATATAGTTTAAAAATGTTTTGAGCGAAAGGATAGGTGCTTATTATAATTAAAATACTTAAAGATGTAATAATGAAAATAGCCTGTGCTGGTAAGTTTTTTACTTTTTCGAGTTGATTGGCTCCAACATATTGTGATACAATAGAAGATATAGCACTTCGTGTTTGTCCCAATACCCAAATTAGCATAGATAAAAATGTAGTAACAATACCAACTGCAGCCAAAGATTCGGTGGCATTTAAATTTATGTTTCCAACAATAGCGGCATCAGTTAATGATAAGATAGGTTCGGATATCCCAGAAATTAATGCTGGTATTGCTAATTTGTTTATATGTTTTATACTAATGTCGCTACTCATGGTATTATTAATTCATAACAATAAAAAGGATGTTTACTTTGCTTTGGGAAATAAATATTTCCTAAGCGTTTATAACCGCGATGCTCATAAAATTTTTGATTTCTTTGGTTTTGAGAAAAGGTGTCTAATCTTACTGAAACACAGCCGCTCTTTTTAGCAAATGTTTCAGCAAAAGTCATAAGTTCTTGCGCATATCCTTTTCCTTGATGTGTTGGATGTATGGCTAACCTGTGTATGTAAATGTTGTTTGTGTTTTCTGTTAGCCATAAAATTGGAATGTATTCTTTATCCATAAATGTAGAAATGGTTACACATCCAATGATGGAATTTTCAATTTCTAAAACGTATAATTCGTTACGATCAATATCTTTTATAAAGGCTTGTTTATTAGGGTAATGTTCATTCCATTGATAAATGTTTTTCCTTATCATATATGCAGCACAAGACTTAGTGATTTCTATAATATTATCAATATCAGAAAGGGTTCCTTTACGAATCATTTAAATGTTTTACTTTTGCATAAATATCGTCAAAAATTTAGTCAGTAAACTATATTTATCATGAAGAATATTTTAGTTCCTATTGGGTCATCCAAAAACGCTTTAAGTCATTTGCAATATGCTGTAGATTTTGCAGAATCTTTTGGGGCAAAACTTTTTATTGTGCAAGTGTATAATGTCTATACTAAAGCAGGAACCATGATTAAAATAGACCCTATAATTGAGAGAGAAAGTAAAGCTTTTCTGAATGATTTAGTCTCTCAGATTGACACTAAAAATGTCAAGGTTGTTAAAAAGACTTTAAAAGGTAAATTGATTAGTACGCTCGAATTGGTAAGTAAAAAAGCCAATATTGATTTAATTTTGGTAGAACCCAGAACGAACTCTATTAGGGAAGAGGTGTTTTTGGGGAAAACTTCTGGGAAAATTATAAAGCAAACTCAAATACCGACATTAATCGTACCTGAAGGTTACAAGTTTAAACCATTTAGTAATATTTTATTAGCTATAAAATCTGCAATAATAAGAAAGAATGATGCCTTAGACCCTTTGTTAAGTGTTAAAAATAATTTTAAGGCTTTAGTTAATATGTTATTGGTTAAAACACCTTATTATAATGAAGGTGATTTTAATGTTGAACAAAAATTATTAGATACTGTAGATAATATAATCAAGACAGAGAATGCAACTACGTTTCATGGCGTATTACAGCATTTACAATCTTATAATCCGGATATGCTTTGTGTTGTTAGGCGGAAAAGAGGGTTTTTTACTAAAAAATGGGAAAAGAATGTTATTTTGAAAAAAGACTTCTCAAGTTCAATACCTGTTTTAGTTTTAAGAGGGTTGAAATAATTAATCATAATATTTTGCATATTCTGTCGGGAGCGATTCTAAGTCTCTAATTTCTATATTTTTATAAAACACTTCTGTGGCTTCACTTTGTATTTGAATTTTCCCTTTAATCAGAGGAATTTTTTTATCATTTTCTACATATCTAGAATTTTTAAGGATCATAACTATTTCTCCGTTAACGATATGGATGCTTTTTTCTTCGAAACAAATTAATTCTATAGTATTCCATGTTCCGTGTGGCTTTTCAAAATTAGCACTTCGCATACAATAACCAGGAATCTTTTCGCCTTTACCCATGGGTAAAAAACTCTGACTTTCATCTGCAACTGGGTTCATTATGTGTTCTGGAGTGAACGCACGGATATCAATTGCAGAATTCGCCTGACTCCAAAAATCTCCCATATGCCCTTCCATAATTTGAAATTCTTGAGAGAGCATCCATGATTTCCACCACTCAGCACCATGAGGCCCTATAGAATGGTATAATATCCCCGAATCTTTGAGGAGGTTTTTTCTAGGATGCCATTTTTTTTCACCCCATTTCATTTTTAGTCTAAGGTGATAATTAGCATATTCTTTTTTTGTAAAAACGCAGCCATATATCTCTCCACTAATTTTTAAAACAGGCTCATTGTTTTCTTCAATGACCGTAAATACATGATGTTGGTTTTGATTCAACCCGATAGGTGGCATGGGGTTTCCATTTTCGTCTTTAAGAGTTTCTCCTTTATAATTTTCAGGATAACGAAAACTTAAATAGTTATCCCATTGAGAGAGTTCTTTATCTAATAAAGGCGTCCAATTTGGTTCTTTTTTACACGAGTAAAACGTAATAATGATTAAAAGGAGTATCGTTAAGTGTCGCATGATCTAGCCTTATTTTTTATCATTTAAAGATAGGTAAATAAGCTTTGACAGATGTTAATTTCTATAAGGACAAAAAAGTATAATGATTAAATAGCAAGATAGCTTTTTGCCAAATTATAGTTTCGATAGGAAAAGATTGCTGCTTCTAGCATGATGAATAGACAGAGAACAGAGATAGTCTCGAGAAGGATTTAGCACAATTATATTGACGTTGTCATGCATCTCGTCTATATTTGTCCATTATGATAAGAAAATAGAAAAGGAATGCTACGATAAGGCAATTTTCATTTTCACGAATAGATACCTAGGATATTTAATTCTACATTAAATGGGCTTTTAGCAAATGATTTTGAAAGGTTCGTTTAACGTGTTTATATAAGTTTAGTTGCGTGATTTAAGCACTAAATTTAGCAAATACAAACCGAACAGAAAATCCACGAGGATTTTCGTAAGTAGGCTTTCACTAGTAATTAATTTTAGGATACAGTGTTGTGTGCAGTTTTTAATAAGTACTTATCAATCCAAACAGGAATTATTTCTTCTCTTATAGTAATTTTCCCTCCTTTGTAAATATCTAATATAAGCTTAGATTTATTTCCACTATTATCAAAAATGAATGTCCTGTAAGTATATTTAATCGCTTCTAAAAGGTATTCTAAACTTTTATAGTATCTATCCTCAATCTTGTGAACAGGAACTGGATGACCACCACTCTTTACCCTTTCAGATACTCGTTGTTTATTTATTTCAACGCTTTCAGTTGAGATAAAATATAAATAGTTCTTGTACCCTAGATCTTGTGATTTTTTTAATGTCTCTATTTTTGACTTATGAGACATTACTGTTTCAAATGTAAGTTTTTTTCCGTTTTCTATTAATTGATTTCGTATGAAATCAGCTAATATTGAAGCTTCATAAGAATGCGTTTCAGAATTTGGATTTGTTATTTTTCCGTTCTTAAATTCTAAATCAATTAAAAAACCATCATCTGTAGCCTTTTTATATAAGCTATGGCTTCCAATAAAAGCCGAAAATGTTTCAGAGGTTATTTCTTTGCTAACTCCATATTTAGAAATATCGAGAGTTTGATAATTCTTTATATCTTGTTCGATGTCGTCAGAATTAACATATGTTCCAATATCAAATTTCCCTTTTAATGCACGATATACTGTACTTTTTCCTGAGCCATTTGGTCCAGCAAACATACGCAATCTCTTTTCATACATTAATTAGCTATTTTGAAGGTATAATATGTCTCCTTTTTTAGCCTTACGAGTTGACAATTGCTCAAGGATTTGAGGTTTTTTTCCTTTAACTTGTCTAATGACTTTACCATCTCGAACAAAAATCATTTCATCAGAAATTTCTTTAGCCTTCTTATGAGCAAATAAAGTACCATAGGCAGCTACTCTGCCTAAACTACTCAGATTTTTAGAGTCTTCAATTTTAGCTAAAGAATTACCAGTTATCAAACCCAATGCACGTAAACGCCTAAGTCTAATTCTATCTCTTTCTTTGTTAATTTTGAATGCTCTTCTTCTTATCTTGTTGCTCATTTTCTTAAAATTTATTGCTATATATTTATTAAATATACAAAACTTGTTCCAAAACACTAAATATGACATATTTACACTAAATACAAATTATTCTAATTACAGAGTTACTTTTTTATGATAGAGTAACGGAATTAAGAGATTTATTATTTTAATCGTTCTTAAAGATAAGATAGAAATATTTATATTTACAAGAATTAAATTGAGTTTTCAACCATTCTATTAACAACTGTCTCTAAATTGCACACAATGTTATCAAGTATATGAATCCGTTTTAATGATTTATATACAACGTTAAACGAAGTTAGTTGAATTTTTTTTACAAAGTCAAATGGTATAAAATAAAAAAGACCACTTATAACAAGTGGTCTCAATAAAAATATATAAAGTATTTGGGTTATAATCCAAATACTTCTTTTACTTTGTCAACATAATCTAATTTTTCCCAAGTGAATAACTCTACATCTAGGGTCGTCGCTTCTCCATTAGGCTGCGTAAATGTTTTAGTGACCGTTTCATTGTTACGTCCCATATGTCCATAAGCAGCTGTTTCGCTGTACATAGGAGAGCGTAATTTTAAACGTTCTTCAATGGCAAATGGGCGCATATCAAAGATTTTAGAAACTTTTTCAGCAATTTCACCATCGGTCATATTGAAAGAACAGGTTCCATACGTATCAATAAAAATTCCCATAGGCTCTACGACACCAATAGCATAACTCACCTGTACTAAAACTTCATCAGCAACACCAGCAGCCACTAAGTTTTTTGCGATATGACGCGTTGCATAAGCAGCACTTCTATCTACTTTACTAGGATCTTTTCCGGAAAAAGCACCTCCACCGTGAGCACCTTTTCCACCGTAGGTATCCACAATAATTTTTCTTCCTGTTAATCCGGTATCTCCATGAGGTCCACCAATAACAAATTTTCCAGTTGGATTTATATGGTATTTAATATCACTATTAAATAAAATCTGAATTTGTTCAGGTAGCTTAGCAACGACACGAGGGATTAAAATATCAACAATATCTTTTCTGATTTTGGCTAACATAGTCTCATCTTCATCAAAATCGTCGTGTTGCGTAGACACTACAATAGCATCAATACGTTGCGGGATATTATCATCGCTGTATTCAATAGTTACCTGACTTTTAGAATCAGGGCGTAAATAGGTAATATCTTTATTCTCTCTTCTTAATTCGGCAAGTTCAATGAGGATTCTATGCGACAAATCTAAAGCCAAAGGCATAAAGTTTTCAGTCTCATTAGTTGCATAACCAAACATCATACCTTGGTCACCTGCTCCTTGTTGTTCTTTGCTTGCTCTATCGACACCTCTATTAATATCGTCAGATTGTTCATGAATAGCAGAAACGACTCCACAAGAATTGCCATCAAACATATATTCTCCCTTGGTGTAACCAATTTTGTTTATGGTTTCTCTTGCAATTTTTTGTACATCTAAGTATGTTTTAGATTTTACCTCACCAGCAAGTACCACTTGTCCTGTAGTAACTAAAGTTTCACAAGCTACTTTTGAGTCTGTATCAAAAGCCAAAAAATTATCAATTAAAGCATCGCTAATTTGATCTGCTACTTTGTCTGGGTGTCCTTCAGAAACACTTTCCGAAGTAAATAAATAAGCCATAAGTTGTCTTTTATATTAGGATTTGACGATACGTCGAAGGAAGTTTACACTGCCTTTAGCATTTTTATTTATGCAGAAACAAGTTCAACATAAAGAGGTTGCAATCAGTCAAATCTTTCCTCTGTTATTTGTGTTGGCAAAAGTAAAAAAATAAAAGGAAATGATGATTTGTTTTTATTTTTTTTAAAAATAAATTGGTTATTACATTTTAATTGTAAATATTTGTATCAACAAAATGAAAAAGCAAATATTAAATATCGTTTCTATTATTGTCATTGTGATTATTTCACAACGATAGGAAGCGCTATATATATATATAAATTTTAAAAGCCTTCCTAATCGGGAGGCTTTTTTATTGCATATTTTTTAAATTTTGGACGTCATAAAAATAATAGTTTAAATTGTTGTTGTACAGTTGATTATGTGGTTTTTTGGTATTGTGGATTTAACCAGAAAAACCAAAAAATAATGTAACTAAAAACCTAAATAAATTAATTTCGAATATTATTTTGGAAGGTCGCAGAATTTTTAAAAGAATTCTTAAATCATTAAAATATTAAATCAAAAAAAGGAAAAGCATAAAATTATCTGTAATAAAGATGAAGGAACTTAATAAATACAGTAAAACAGTAACTCAAGATTCAACACAACCAGCAGCACAAGCCATGTTATATGCGATTGGTTTTTCTGATGAAGACTTTTTTAAACCTCTGGTAGGTATTGCCAGTACAGGTTACGAAGGAAACCCTTGTAACATGCATTTAAATGATTTAGCAAAATTAGCTAAAGAAGGTACTAAAAATGAAGATTTGGTCGGATTAATTTTTAATACAATTGGTGTGAGTGATGGTATTTCAATGGGAACACCTGGGATGCGTTATTCTTTGCCTTCAAGAGATATTATTGCAGATTCTATGGAGACGGTAGTACAAGGAATGAGTTACGATGGTTTAATTACTGTAGTGGGGTGTGATAAAAATATGCCAGGTGCATTAATTGCCATGCTTCGTTTAAACAGACCTTCTATTTTAATTTTTGGAGGGACAACAGATTCTGGTTGTCATGAAGGAAAAAAATTAGATATCGTTTCTGCTTTTGAAGCATGGGGCAGCAAAGTTGCGGGAACTATGGAAGAAAGTGAATTTAAAAGTATAGTGAAAAAATCTATTCCGGGTGCAGGTGCTTGTGGTGGGATGTATACGGCAAATACTATGGCGTCGGCTATTGAGGCATTAGGAATGTCATTACCATATAATGGTTCTAATCCTGCAGGAAGCGACGAGAAAAAAACAGAGTCTGTAAAAGCGGGTGAAACGATGCGTTTGTTACTTGAAAGAGATATTAAGCCATCAGATATTGTGACACGCAAATCTTTAGAGAATGCCATTCGTTTGGTTACTATTTTAGGAGGATCAACTAATGCAGTATTACACTTCTTAGCCATAGCAAGAGCAGCTCAAATAGATTTTACACTTAAAGACTTTCAAGATATTAGTGATAGTACACCATTCTTGGCAGATTTAAAACCTAGCGGACAATACCTAATGGAAGATTTACATGAAGTAGGAGGTATTCCAGCTGTCTTGAAATATTTGTTGAAAGAAGGATTATTACATGGCGATTGTTTGACTGTAACAGGAAAAACATTGGCAGAAAACTTATTAGATGTTAAAGACCTTTCAGAAGGACAGGATATTATAAAGCCTTTAGAAAACCCTATTAAGGCAACAGGACATTTACGCATGTTATATGGAAATTTAGCAAAAGACGGAAGTGTTGCTAAAATTACAGGGAAAGAAGGTTTGAGCTTTGTTGGAAAAGCTAAAGTATTCGATAGTGAGTATGATGCAAACGATGGTATCCGTGATGGTAAAGTAGAAAAAGGAGATGTCGTTGTTATTCGTTATGAAGGACCAAAAGGAGGACCAGGAATGCCAGAAATGTTAAAACCAACTGCTGCTATTATGGGCGCAGGATTAGGTAAGGATGTCGCTTTAATTACAGATGGGCGTTTTTCTGGTGGAACACACGGTTTTGTTGTAGGTCATATTACACCCGAGGCTCAAGAAGGGGGCACCATTGCATTTGTTAAAGATGGTGATATGATTACAATTGATGCCGAAACAAATAGTATTTCTTTAGAAGTTTCAGAGGAAGAATTACAACAAAGAAAACAAAATTGGACAGCACCGAAATTAAAGTTTGATAGAGGTGTTCTATATAAATATGCAAGGTCAGTGTCATCAGCATCTAAAGGTTGTGTTACTGATGAATTTTAAATAGATATTTTTTCATTTCCGCGAAGGCGGAAATCTCAATTTAATGAGTATGAATACAGAAACAGCAAATAAAACACGGGAAGTGCTAAGTAAAACAGAACGAATTACAGGTAGTGAAGCTATTATTAAATGCTTGATAGCAGAAGATGTAGATATTCTTTATGGGTATCCAGGAGGTGCTATCATGCCAGTTTACGATGAGTTATATAAATTTAGAAACAAAATTCATCACGTATTAACACGCCATGAACAAGGTGCAGCACATGCAGCTCAGGGGTTTGCAAGAATTTCTGGTAGAGTAGGTGTAGCTATGGCGACATCTGGTCCCGGAGCTACTAATTTAATTACAGGAATAGCTGATGCTCAAATCGATTCTACACCATTAGTATGTATTACAGGACAAGTCCCATCCCATTTACTGGGTACAGATGCATTTCAGGAAACAGATATTATTGGTATTTCCACACCCGTTACCAAATGGAATCACCAAGTCACAAAAGCATCAGAAATTCCGGAAGTTTTAGCTAAAGCATTTTATATAGCTAAAAGCGGTCGTCCAGGTCCCGTATTAATTGATATTACAAAAGATGCTCAGTTTGGAGAACTTGATTTTAAATATGAAAAATGCACAGGGGTAAGAAGTTATATTCCAACACCAAAAACCAATTTAGAATCAGTGAAGGCTGCTGCCAAATTAATTAATGCCGCAAAAAAACCAATGATTGTTTGGGGACAAGGTGTTATTTTAGGTGAAGCAGAAGAACAATTAAAAGCAGTTATTGAAAAAACAGGTATTCCTGCCGCTTGGACTATTATGGGAGCCTCGGCTATACCAACATCGCATCCCTTAAACATTGGTATGGTTGGAATGCACGGTAACTATGCCCCAAATAAATTAACCAACGAATGTGATGTGCTTATCGCAATCGGAATGCGTTTTGATGATCGTGTTACGGGGAGTTTAGATACTTATGCTAAACAAGCAAAGGTGATTCATTTTGAGATTGACCCAGCTGAGGTTAATAAAAATGTATATGCAGATGTAGCGGTATTGGGTAACTCTAAAGACAGTTTAACAGAATTATTACCATTGTTAAATGAAAATTCTCATGGAGCATGGCATCAAGAATTTAAAGATTTATATGCTATAGAATTTGAGAAAGTGATTAAAGATGACCTGCACCCAACTAAAGAAGGGTTAACGATGGGTGAAGTTTTAAAAGAAATAAATGTACAAAGTAAAGGTGATGCTGCTATCGTATCAGATGTTGGTCAACATCAAATGATTGCCTGTCGTTACTCAGAATTTAATAAAACTAAAAGTAATATTACTTCGGGCGGTTTAGGTACTATGGGATTTGCATTGCCAGCAGCTATTGGAGCTAAAATGGCAGCGCCGGAACGCGAAGTAGTAGCTATAATTGGTGATGGTGGTTATCAAATGAATATCCAAGAGTTAGGCACTATATTTCAACAAAAAGTACCTGTGAAAATCGTGGTATTGAATAATGAGTTTTTAGGAATGGTACGCCAATGGCAGCAGTTGTTTTTTGATAAACGTTATGCATCAACAGAAATGACAAACCCTGACTTTGTTACTATTGCTAAAGGATATCATATAGATGGAAAACGTGTTACTAAAAGAGAGGAATTAGCAGATGCTATTAAAGAAATGATGGCTTCTAAAGAGTCTTATTTTTTAGAAGTGTGTGTAGAAAAAGAAGATAATGTATTCCCAATGATTCCTTCAGGAGCATCCGTTTCAGATATCCGTTTAAGCTAAATTTAGAAAAGAAATGAACGAAGAAATAAAATCATTCACGATTTCAATTTATACTGAGAATAATATCGGTTTATTAAATCGTATTTCTGCAATTTTTCAACGCAGGCATATCAATATTGAAAGTTTAACAACGTCTCAATCAGAAATAGAAGGCGTAAACAGATTTGTCATTGTTGTAAACATTACTGAAGCTCAAGCTCAAAAAATTATAGGGCAATTTCAAAAACAAATTGAAGTTATTCGTGCTTATTATCATACAGAAGAAGAAACTATTTTTCAGGAATCGGGTATGTTTAAAATAAAATCTGATTTATTATTTAACGAACCTCAGATTCAGAATATAATTAAAGAAAGTAATGCCAGAATAGTCACTGTAAACAAAGAGTTCTTTGTTTTGGAAAAATCTGGTAGAAGAAACGAAATAGAATCACTTCGCAGGGATTTAAATATTTTTGGAATTATGCAATTTGTGCGATCTGGACGTATTTCAGTAACTAAAGAAGAAATGAAAATCACAGAAATGCTTTTAGCATTTAATAACCAATAATAACAATAAAATTAAAATGGGAAATTATTTTAACACACTTTCATTAAGAGATAAACTAGATCAATTATCAAAGTGTAGATTTATGGATGCTTCAGAGTTTTCAGAAGGAGTAAACGCTTTAAAAGGTAAAAAGATAGTTATCGTAGGATGTGGAGCTCAAGGTCTTAATCAAGGTTTAAACATGAGAGATTCTGGTTTAGATATTTCTTATGCTTTAAGGGATGCTGCAATTTCTGAAAAACGTGCATCTTTTGTTAACGCATCGGATAATGGATTTACGGTTGGTACCTATCAAGAGTTAATCCCTACTGCAGATTTAGTGTTAAACTTAACACCAGACAAGCAACATACAAATGCCGTTAGTGCTGTGATGCCTTTAATGAAAAAAGGAGCAACATTATCATATTCTCATGGATTTAATATTGTTGAGGAGGGCATGCAAATTCGTAAAGATCTTACCGTAATCATGGTAGCACCTAAATCTCCAGGTAGCGAAGTACGTGAAGAATATAAGCGTGGTTTTGGTGTGCCAACACTTATTGCTGTGCACGAGGAGAACGATCCTGAGGGGAAAGGTTGGGCCCAAGCAAAGGCTTATGCAGCTGCAACTGGAGGTGATAGAGCAGGTGTTTTAGCATCGTCTTTTATTGCCGAGGTAAAGTCTGATTTAATGGGTGAGCAAACCATTCTTTGTGGTTTGTTACAAACTGGATCTATCCTTTGTTTTGATAAAATGGTTGAAGAAGGAATTGAACCAGGATACGCTTCAAAATTAATTCAATACGGATGGGAAACAATAACAGAAGGTCTTAAATATGGAGGTGTTACCAACATGATGGATCGTTTGTCTAACCCAGCTAAAATTAAAGCATTCGAATTATCTGAAGAATTAAAAGATATTATGCGTCCATTATTCCAAAAACATATGGATGATATTATGGAAGGGAATTTCTCTAAAGGAATGATGGAAGATTGGGCTAATGATGATAAAAACCTATTAGGTTGGAGAGCTGCAACTGGAGAAACTGCTTTCGAAAAAACACCAGCTGGAGATGTTGAGATTTCAGAGCAAGAATATTATGATAATGGTGTATTAATGGTAGCGTTTGTTCGTGCAGGTGTTGAATTGGCTTTTGAAGCGATGACAGAATCTGGAATTATTGATGCTTCTGCTTATTATGAGTCTTTACACGAAACACCACTTATTGCAAACACGATTGCAAGAAAGAAGTTATATGAAATGAACAGTGTAATCTCTGATACAGCTGAATACGGTTGCTACCTATTTGACCATGCATGTAAACCTTTATTAACAAGTTTCATGAAGAATATCAAGGCAGATGTTATTGGTAAAGCGTATGCTAAAGATAATGGTACAGGTGTAGATAATGCTAAACTTATTGAAATCAATAAGGTTTTAAGAGATCATCCCGTTGAAAAAGTAGGTGAGTTTTTAAGATCATCTATGACAGCTATGAAGCCAATAGTTTAGTAAATGAAATTATAGTTTTTCAGACCTGTCAGGTTTTAAAAACCTGACAGGTCTCATAAAGATATATTATGAACAAGGAGGACAAAACATATTTTCCTAGTATTAATAATATTAGAGTAGCTGCCGATACTATTAAAAAAGTATCGGCAGTTACGCCTTTAGGCCCTAGCTTAAGGTATTCAAAGCAATATAATGCGAATATCTTTTTAAAGCGTGAAGACTTGCAACAAGTACGCTCTTATAAAATTAGAGGGGCCTTTAATAAAATTAGTTCACTTACCATAGAAGAGTCCCAAAAGGGTGTGGTTTGTGCCAGTGCAGGTAACCATGCGCAAGGGGTAGCTTTATCTTGCAAATTATTAAAGATAAAAGGGACTATTTATATGCCGGCACCAACGCCAAATCAAAAAGTGCAGCAGGTTAAAATGTTTGGTGAAGATTTTATAGACATCAAACTTATTGGCGATACTTTTGATGATGCTTATCATAAGGCTATGTTAGAGTGTGAGCAGTTAAAGAAAACCTTTATCCATCCATTTAATGATGAGAAAGTAATAGAAGGGCAGGCAACTATTGGATTAGAAATTCTGGAGCAAACAACAGCACCAATAGATTATGTGTTTATTGCTGTTGGTGGAGGTGGTTTAGCATCGGGTCTATCAACTGTTTTTAAAATAGTATCTCCACATACAAAAATTATAGGTGTTGAGCCAGAAGGCGCACCTTCCATGTCGGTGTCTATAAAGAACAATAGAAACACAGAATTAGACCATATTGAAAAATTTATTGATGGTGCAGCAGTAAAACGTGTAGGAGATTTAACGTTTTCAATTTGTAAAGAGAACTTGCATGATATGATTACGGTGCCAGAAGGTAAAGTATGTGAAACTATTTTGGAGCTTTATAATAAAGATGCTATTGTAGTTGAGCCAGCTGGGGCATTGAGTATTTCGGCTTTAGATTTTTATACAGAAGCCATTAAAGGTAAAAATGTAGTTTGCGTTGTAAGTGGTAGCAATAATGATATTACCAGAACTTCTGAAATTAAGGAGCGCGCTTTATTATATGCGAATTTAAAGCATTATTTTATAGTGAAATTTCCGCAACGTGCAGGTGCTTTAAAAGAGTTTGTCGTTGATATTTTAGGGGAGAATGATGATATCACATATTTTCAATATGCTAAAAAGACAAATCGTGAAAATGGATCTGCTGTCGTTGGGATTCAATTAAAATCTTCTAAGGATTTAGCGCCTTTAATTACTAAAATGAAACGTCATAATTTCTATGGTGATTATTTAAATGACAAGCCAGATTTGTTTCAGTTTCTGGTCTAGGCCCTGTAATATATAATGCCATTTTATACTCAAAATGGCATTATATATTTACTGACTAGTACAATAAATAAATCCATAAATACAAAATACACAAATATTAAATATAATTTTGTTGTTTATTATTAAACGCACACTTCGCGTGTTTTTAAAAGTCTTAATTATACATCTCTTGCATCTAAAATTAAATAAATGAAGTTTGAAAAATCACCTTTAACCACAATCATATTTTTTTTAGTAATAACCGGTTGCTTAGCTCAAAAAAAGCCTAATTTAATTATAGTTCATACAGACGAACATAGTTTTAGAACATTAAGTTGCTACCAAAAATTATTACCAGAAGATCAAGCATTTGTCTGGGGCAAAGGCAATAATGTAGATACTCCATATATAGATAAGTTAGCCGATGAAGGTGCTATTTGCACAAGTTACTATGCCTCATCTCCTGTGTGTACGCCGTCTCGTGCCTCATTAGTTACTGGGTTGTATCCCCAAGCTGCTGGTGCACCTGAAAATGGACTTCATCTAAATAAAGATGCTGTAACCTTTGCAAAAATATTGAGAGACCAAGGTTATGCTACCTCATACGTAGGTAAATGGCATTTAGCAGGTCATTCAAAATATGAATTTAATGTAGAAGATAATGGAGGTTTTACCGATAATAGGTATATGATGACAGGTGGGCATGCGCCTTATTTTCATATCTCTAAAAACGGAATAAAAGCTGTCAATCAACATATGCTGGCTAAATTACCTAAAGATGAAGTTATTCATTTAACAGATTATTTCACCGATAAAACACTTGAAATACTTGAACGTGATAAAGATAAGGCCTTCTGCCTAATGCTTTCAATACCAGACCCGCATACTCCAGACTATGCACGCCCACCATACAATACCATGTATAATCACATGGATGTAAAAGCACCAAAAACCATGGCCGCCAAATATACAGCTATAAAGCCTAAATGGGCATTAGGCAACAAAAAGAGTAAGCTAGAAGCGAAAGAATTTGATGGCAAATCATTAAAACAATATTTTGGTATGGTTAAACATATTGATGATAGTGTAGGGCGTATTCTTAAGTTTTTAGATGAAAATAATTTATCAAACAATACCATAATTGTTTTTACCTCAGATCACGGTGATATGTTTTTTGAGCATAACAGACGTAATAAGGGCATACCTTACGAGGCTTCTGCAAGAATTCCTTTTGTAATTCGCTATCCAAATAAAATTAAAGCAGGTAAAATAATAAATACAGCATATACTAATGTAGATTTTGCACCTACTATTTTATCTATAATGGATATAAAAACCGATGCAAAATTTCATGGTTTAGATACTTCGGAAGATTTTCTGAATAAGGAAAAAGAAATAACCTCAGACAGAATAGTATACACAAGAAAATCCAATAGTTGGTGGGTTGCTGCCACAAACGATCGATATAAATTAGTTATCGATAAAAAAGAAAAACCTTACTTGTTCGATTTAGAAAAAGATCCAGACGAGGTAACTAATTTTTATTATGATAAAGCCTATGCAAATATTGCTAAAATGATGCAAACAGAATTATTTAAACAATTAGAAAAATATAACGAACCTGGATTACAAAACAACAAAAAACCCTATATCATTAAATAAAAGATGAAACAATTTAGGATACACATTTTGGTAATTACAGTAACCATGATTTTGGCTGTTAGCTGTAAAACAGGGGAAAAAGAAGAAAAAACGGTAGAAGTACCTCAAAAATACAAACCCGAATGGGGATCTATAAGAAGCAACTATAAAATTCCAGAATGGTTTCGCGATGCTAAATTTGGTATTTTTTTACATTGGGGACCTTATGCTGTCCCTGCTTATAGTAGCGAAAAATACCCAAAAGGGATTTATCAAGAGGGTTGGTCAAAAGGTGGAATGAAGCCTTATACTTATCATCGAGAGCATTACGGTGACCCTTCAAAATTTGGTTATAAAGATTTAATTCCCATGTTTAAAGCTGAAAATTTTGATGCTAAAAAATGGGTAAAACTTTTTAAACAAGCAGGGGCTAAATATGTAGTTCCTGTGGCAGAGCATCATGATGGATTCGCCATGTATAATTCCAATGTTACACGTTGGAATGTCGTTAAGATGGGACCCAAAAAAGATGTCATGAAATTGTTAAAAGAAGCTACAGTAAATGAGGGAATGAAATTTGGTGTGTCTTCACATTTTGCATTAAATAGGCAATACTATAATCATAAGGATCCTAGTTGGGATACCAATGATCCACAGTACCAAGATTTATATTGGAAAAAAATTGAAAGAAAATCACTGCCATCACAAGAATTTCTAGACTTGTGGTGGAATAGAACTACTGATATTATTGATAACTACGAGCCAGATTTGCTATGGTTTGATTTTGGTCTGGACAAACCTGGTTTTGAATCCGTTCACAAAGAAATATTGGCTTACTACTATAACAAAGGATTAGAGTGGAATAAAGGCGTTGTTTTTCAAGATAAAAACATGAAAAGGAAATCATTTCCAGAAGACTTAATTGTATTGGATATAGAACGCGGTAGAATGGATAATATTTATAAGTACCCATGGCAAACAGACACATCTGTAGGTGAGATTTCTTGGGGATATATAAAAGATGAAAAATACAAATCGTACGATTATTTATTAGATGAATTGATAGATATAGTAAGTAAAAACGGATGTTTGCTTTTAAACATTGGGCCCAAAGCAGATGGAACTATTCCAAGTGAAGCAGAAAATATTCTTTTAAAAATGGGAGAATGGTTGTCTGTTAACGGTGAATCTATTTACAATACGCGTCCATGGAAAATTTACGGAGAAGGTCCAACAAAAGTAAGTATGGGACATCATTCGGAAAAAAATAATAAAACTTCAGGATACAAAGATATTAGATTTACAATCAAAGGAGATGTTTTATATGCTACTGCTTTAGGTTGGAACGAGAGTGGTGTATTTACCATAAAATCGTTAGCAAGCAATAACCCTCATGAGACTAGAGAGATAGCTTCGATAGCATTTATAAGCGGCAAAAATGCAATAGATTGGAAACAAACTGAAGCAGGCCTAGTAATAGAAGTAGATGGAGAGAAGCCTTGCGAAGCAGCATTTTCATTCAAAATAAAATTTAAAGAATAACATCTATAACACAAGGAACAAAAAATAGTCATTTATAATTCAATCAAAGATGAAACCATTTAGAAGATATGTTTTGTTAGTTTTAGCAACCATGTTTGTGGCTGTTAGCTGTAAAACAGAGGAAAAAGAAGAAAAAACGGTAGAAGTACCTCAAAAATACAAACCCGAATGGGAATCTATAAGGAACGGTTATAAAATTCCAGAATGGTTTCGCGATGCTAAATTTGGGATATTCTTACACTGGGGGCCTTATGCTGTCCCTGCTTATAGTAGTGCAAAATATCCTAAAGGGATTTATCAAGAAAGTTGGACAAAAGGAGGCAAACACCCTTACAGTTATCATCGGAAAACATATGGAGACCCTTCGGTATTCGGTTATAAAGATTTTATTCCCATGTTTAAAGCAGAAAAATTTGATGCTACGCAATGGGCAAAACTATTTAAACAAGCTGGTGCCAAATATGTAGTTCCTGTGGCAGAGCATCATGATGGATTCGCCATGTACAATTCCAATGTTACCCGTTGGAATGCCGTTAATATGGGACCCAAAAAAGATGTCATGCGGATGTTAAAAAACGCGATCGAAAACGAGGGAATGAAATTTGGTGTGTCTTCGCATTTTGCATTAAACAGACAGTATTTTAGTCATAAAGATCCTAGTTGGGATACCAATGACCCACAGTACAAAGATTTGTATTGGGAAAAAGTTAAAAAGGGATCAAAGCCTTCACAAGAGTTCTTAGATTTATGGTGGAACAGAACTACAGATATTGTGGATCAATATGAGCCAGATTTACTATGGTTTGATTTTGGTTTGGACAAACCTGGTTTTGAGTCCGTTCATAAAGAAATATTGGCTTACTACTATAACAAAGGGTTAGAGTGGAATAAAGAAGTTGTTTTTCAAGATAAAAACATGAAAAACAAATCGTTTCCAGAAGACTTAATTGTATTGGATATAGAGCGTGGTAGAATGGATCATATTTATAAGTATCCTTGGCAGACGGATACGTCTGTTGGTAAAATTGCGTGGGGGTATGTAAAAGATGAACAGTTCAAATCTTACGATTATTTATTAGATGAATTGATTGATATAGTAAGTAAAAATGGTTGTTTACTTCTAAACATTGGACCCAAAGCAGATGGAACTATTTCAGATGAACCAAGAAATATTCTTTTAAAAATGGGAGAATGGTTGTCTGTTAATGGTGAAGCAATTTATGAAACACGTCCATGGAAAATATACGGAGAAGGTCCAACAAAAGTAAGTATGGGACATCATTCTGAGAGAAATAATAAAACATCAGGATACGAAGATATTAGATTTACAACCAAAGGAGATGTTTTATATGCTACTGCTTTAGGTTGGAATGAGAGTGGTGTATTTACCATAAAATCGTTAGCAAGCAATAACCCTCATGAGACTAGAGAAATAGCTTCGATAGCATTTATAAGCGGAAAAAATGCAATAGATTGGAAACAAACTGAAGCAGGCCTAGTAATAGAAGTAGATGGAGAGAAGCCTTGCGAAGCAGCATTTGCATTTAAAATTAAGTTTAAAGACTAAAAAGCATCTATTTTGAAGGAGATTCAAACAAATAGTAAAAAGAGTTTATTTTTTGTCATCATTGGCTTTGTTATAGTTTTCAGTTCTATGGTTTATGCTCAAGAACCAGAATTCTCTAAAGCAGGTTTTTGGGAAGTAAAAAATAGCGGTAGGGATGTTTTTAATTTTAATGTAGGTTGGCGTTTTACCAAAGGTGATGTTAAAGGCGCTGAAGCAACAAATTTTGACGATTCTAATTGGGCTTTAGTGAATACGCCTCATGGTTTAGAGTATAATTCTAGCGAAGTGAGTGGCAGTAGTAATTACCAAGGTCCGGCATGGTATCGTAAGCATTTTAAGCTAGATAAAAATACAGTAAATAAGATTCTGAAATTACATTTTGAGGCCGTTATGGGTAAATGTAAAGTTTGGTTAAATGGTGTTCAAATAGGAGAACATTATGGAGGCTACTTGCCATTTACCGTTAAGCTTAACGACCATTTAATAAAAGATGGGGACAATGTTTTAGCGGTTTGGGCAGATAATAGTGACGATGCCAGTTATCCACCAGGGAAACCTCAAAACAGATTAGATTTCACATATTTTGGAGGAATTTACCGTGATGTTTGGTTGGTGGCAACTCATCATGTATATGTTACCAATCCTAATGAAGCGAATAAAGTAGCTGGTGGTGGGGTGTTTATTCATACCCAAAAAATATCAGAAACAGCAGCTACCGTTTTTACAAAAGTTGATATTCGAAATGATTTTTCAAAGACTACCAAAATAAAAGCAAACCTTCGTATTCTTAATAAAAAAGGAGAAGAAGTTGCAAAAGCGAGTCAAAATGTAACCCTTAGTAAAGGTAAATCTTCAGTAGTTACAAAAACTTTTAATATTAGCAATCCAAAACTTTGGGCACCCTGGTCTCCAGATTTATACCGTTTAGAAGTTGTTTTAACAGCAGCAAATGGTGAGAAACTAGATGGTGTAGCTACAAAATTTGGGATCCGTATTATAGACTTTAAAGGCGAAGATGGATTGTATTTAAACAACAAAGCCTATCCAAGAAAACTAATGGGAGTCAATCGTCATCAAGACCATGGTTATGTTGGCTATGCCATTTCTAATAATGGACAATGGCGAGATGCTGTATTATTAAAAAATGGTGGTTCCGACGTTATTAGAGCAGCACATTATCCTGCAGACCCAGCATTTATGGATGCCTGTGATGCTTTAGGTCTTTTTTATATTAACGCAACTCCAGGTTGGCAATTTTGGAGTGATATACCCCTATTTGAAAAGCGTGTTTATGAGGATATAGCACAAATGGTTCGCAGAGATCGTAATTATGCCTCAGTAATCATGTGGGAACCTATTCTAAACGAAACAAAGTATCCTGAGCATTTTGCAAAAAAAGCACATGACATAGTTCACGAAGAGTATCCTTATCAAGGAGCGTTTACTGTTTGTGATAAGCGAGCGGGCGGGCAAGAACATTATGATGTTTTATATTCTCATGATAATAATGCGAAGTTTGATGGTAGTGAAAAGCGCTCTTATTTCTGTAGGGAATTTGGAGATAATGTTGATGACTTTAATGCTCAAAATTCTACAAGTAGAACAGCTAGAGGCTGGGGTGAGCGCGCACAATTAATACAAGCAAAATATTATGCCTTTACAGATGCGGATGATTATACAACATGGGAAACCCTTTATAACACACCTAGACAATTTGTTGGTGGTACACTATGGCACGCCTTTGACCACCAAAGAGGATATAATCCAGATCCTTTTTTTGGAGGTTTAACCGATGTTTTTCGTCAAAAAAAGTATTCGTATCATATGTTTGAGAGTCAAAGAGATGTTTCAGATACTAATGAACCTATGGTTTTTATTGCTCATGAAATGACTCCTTTTTCTGATTCAGATGTTACTGTGTTTACCAATTGTGAAGAGGTAAGATTGACACTTTTTGAAGGCGAAAAAATAATTCAGAAAAAAGTAAACAAATCGGTTTACAAACATATACTAACACCACAAGGCCAGCCAAACATAACCAAGATTGTTGGTGAAAAGGCAATGCCTCATCCCTATGTTGTGTTTAAGGATATCTATGATTTTTTTGATTTAAAAGGGATGCATCGCGCACGTAAAAAACACAACGCAAGCATCGTTGCCGAAGGGCTTATAGACGGGAAGGTAGTAACTAGTTTTACTAGGGTTTCAGGTAAACATCCTACAAAGTTAAAACTATCATTAGAGAGTCAAAATATCCCGTTAGTAGCTGATGGTTCGGATTTTGTATTAGTTGTAGTCTCAATGGTAGATGAAAAAGGAAACACTAAAAGGTTACATGAAAATACAGTTAAGTTCGAGGTTTTTGGTGAAGGAGAGATCATAGGAGATGCGTCTATTGAAGCCAATCCAAAACGATTAAGCTGGGGTACAGCCCCTTTATTAGTGCGTTCTACCACCAAAGCAGGAAAAATAAGAATAAAAGCATCCCTTGTACATCAGGGTATTAATTCCCCATTGCCTGGAGAATTAGTTATAGAAAGTGTACTTTCAAAGGATGTGTTTATAAATAGCGAAATCGGTTCAGAAAACAATTCATTGGCGTCTTTAAACAGAAATGTTAAAGTATCTTCAGAAGATGAATTAAAAAATAAAATTAGACAGTTAGAAAAGGAACTGATCAATATGAAACTAAAAATTGAAGAAAAAAACCAAAAGGAATCGGACGAAAATAGATAATAAAATATATTTTGTTCATCTTTCAGAAGGTCTAATGTAGTTATTGCAGTTTTGAACTTATGGATAATTAGTGAATTAAGAAAAGCATGAAATATTTTATAATTATTGTAGTCTTAGCTTTTAGCTTGACTTGTGGGGCTCAATCATTGGAAGGAAAGGCAAAAAAGAAAGTTTTTGAACTTGAGAAGCTTATTAAAAAAGCTGAGAAAAAAGATATTGACGTTCTAAAAGAAAAAACTACCGTTAGAACCGCAAAAATATTTTTAGATTTTGCTAAATGGGATGAAAAGAATGTAGAAGAAAACGCATCTATATTTGAGTTAGTAAAATTATATAAGAAGGACGCTCAAAAATTGGCTGAGGATTTGGCTGATTTTGAAAGAAACGATGTTATCAAAATGCTGGATGAGTCTTTAGAAACTTTAAAAATGCTCATTCAGGGTAAAATCACCAGAAAAGAAAGTCCAAATGTAGATTGGACCAAGGTAAAAGTAGAAGGCGATCAAATAACATTTAATAACAGACCTGTGTTTTTGGCAGATTACAGTTGGAAACCAAAAACTAAAAAATATACAGACTATCATGGTAATTTAAGCGTTACGGGTATATCTACTAGAACCCTTAGTGCATATAATGGCGGAATTCATAAAAGGATAGCTGATGAGCTAGATGCCAAACCAAATAATTCTATTGGCTTTGTTTTCTTAGACCATAAAAATACACCTAAATGGGCTACATCACAGTATGGCGAAAACTTTAAAATGCGTGAAGACACCTATACGGCTTACGATATTGATCACCCGGGAGCCAGAGAAATACAACAGCAATTATTTATGGAGGCTGTGCCGAAAATGGCTGGTAAAAATTATACAAAATTGGGTTACATGTTGTGTAACGAACCACATTTTTTCACACATAAAGATCCTAAAAAGAAAAAGCTCCCTTGGGCATCGGGCCCTGTTTCTCAATATACCATAGATAAGTTTAAAATATGGCTAGAAAAAAAGCATGGAGGTATTGTGGCATTAAATAATTTATGGGAAACAAACTTTAAAGATTTTAGCTCGGTTTCAATAGATATACCAATTGATATAACCTTAAAAGGAACACCAATTTGGTACGATTGGGCGTCATTTAATATGGATAGGGTTACAGATTGGTTTACATTTTTAAAATCTGAAATAGAAAAACATGATCCAGAAGCCAAAGTGCATATAAAAATTATGCCTAATCTTTGGACCGAAAATAAAAGAATTCATGGTATAGACTTAGAGGCTCTAACTGATATGAGCACCATAGTTGGTAATGATTCTGGAGCAGATCATAAATATATATGGGGAAAACCAAATGGTTGGGAAAAACATTATGCCTTCAAATGGCGTGAACTCTGTATGGGCTTCGATTTCATGAAGTCTGTAAGCCCTAACAAAATAAATTTCAATTCAGAATTGCATTATCTGTCTACCGTAAGGTCTAGAGATTTATATCTGGATCCTAAGTTTTCACGAGCATCATTTTGGTTGGCTCATAGTTATGGTATGACGGCAAGTCAAATATGGTACTGGCCAAGACAAGAAGATGGTTCTATACGTAAAAAATCCCTAAAAGGATATGCTGGTTCTAATAATCAACAACCTAGAGTTACCAATGAAGTTGCTCTAACGTTAATTGATTTAAATACGTATTCCGAAGAAATTATGGCTATGCAAAGACAGCGTAAACCCTTGCGTTTGTTTTACTCCAAAACCTCTGCTATAAATAAGGAGGAACATATGGACGATGTATTTAAAACCTATGAAGCCTTACATTTTGAAGGCGTACCACTAGGATTTGTAACCAAAGATATTTTAAATAAACAGAATCATGATAATTGGGATGTTATTGTTATTACCGAAACTCCATTTGTAACGCCAGAAGAGTTAGATGCCATCCAATCGTATCTCAACAACGGAGGTACGGTAATTGTTGATAATAAAAGTGTAGCGAAAAATGAATATGGTAATCCTTTACCTAATTTAAAGAACGCCAATGGGACGTTGATTAAACTAAACGATATAGCCGAAATTAAACATAAAGCACTAGCTATTCTGAAAGAAAGAAAAGCACTTCCGGAAATTACAATTGCTGAAACAAATGCAGTGGGCACAAAAGGATGCATATGGCGAGTTATTAAAAATGAAAAAGGCAACAATGTGTTGTCCGTTGTAAATGTAGGGAAATCTGAAGCGCAATTAGCCATTAAACTAAATGGGAGTACAAATATAAGTTGTAACGACATAATAAATGGTATTCCTACTAGTGCAACGCCTACACTCAAACCGTTAGATGTTTATTTTGTTGAAGTTTTAGAAAAAGACTAAAATTAGATTAAATTTATTAGAGCATTTTTTGATTCTAATCACTTTGAAAAACAGTGCTTTATCGGTAAAAGAGGTGTTTGTGCATAAGTGTTATATTTCATGTTATACCAGTTGTGCTTTGAATTCGTTATAAAATAAAATTAATTTCTATCGCAATAAAGAACGAGTCGACATGCGATATTTTATACTTAAATTGGTATTATTGTATACTTAATCAAACGCAGCTCTTCAATGAAGCTATATTTTTAACAACATGAACACAAATTTTTTAGAAATCCCAGAAGCTTATAAAATAAAATCCCTTTTGCATCAAAATACGTATTTGGTAGATGGTCAATTAAAACAATGGGATGGAGATACTGCCGAAGTGTATTCAACCATATCTTCAACCCCAAAATATAAACCAACACTATTAGGGACCATTCCGCAATTGGGAGAAAAAGAAGCTTTAGCGTCATTAGATTCGGCAACTATGGCTTATGATAAGGGGCAAGGTTTGTGGCCTACAATGAAAGTGGTCGATAGAATAGCTTACATGGAAAAATTTGTTGAGCAAATGAAAACCAAGCGAGGAGAAGTTGTTAAGTTTTTAATGTGGGAAATAGGTAAAAATTTATCAGATTCAGAAAAAGAATTTGATAGAACGATTGATTATATATACGATACTATTGAAGCCTATAAGCAAATTGATAGAGATTCAGCAAAATTTGAAAAGAATGAAGGCGTGTATGCTCACATTCGTAGAGGACCATTAGGTGTTGTTTTGTGCTTAGGACCATATAATTATCCATTAAATGAAACATTTACATTGCTTATTCCTGCATTAATTATGGGCAATACGGTTATTTTTAAGCCAGCTAAACTAGGTGTTTTATTAATTTCCCCATTATTGGAAGCCTTTCAAAATAGTTTTCCAAAAGGTGTTGTAAACGTTATTTATGGTCGCGGTCGAGTATTAGCAACCCCTATTATGCAATCGGGTAAAATTGATGTATTAGCATTAATTGGTAATAGTAAATCTGCAAATGCCATTCAAAATAATCATCCAAAAAAGAACAGATTGCGTTTAGTATTAGGTTTAGAAGCCAAAAACCCTGCGATCGTTTTGCCAGATGCCGATTTAGATTTAGCAGTGAACGAATGTATTGCAGGGACACTCTCTTTTAATGGGCAACGTTGTACAGCCTTAAAGGTGTTATATGTACATGAATCTATTGTAGATGACTTTAATAAACGATATTCAGCAAAAGTAGATGCTCTTAAATTTGGCAATCCGTGGGAATCTGGCGTTAAATTAACACCACTTCCAGAGGTAGATAAACCTGCTTATATTCAAGAATTAATAGGTGATGCTCTAGAAAAAGGAGCGACAATATTGAATGGTAAAGGCGGGGAAATTAGTGAGAATTTTATATTCCCAGCAGTTTTATATCCTGTTGATAAAAGTATGCGGATATATAATGAGGAGCAGTTTGGACCATTGGTGCCTATTGTTCCATTTACGGATATTGAAGAACCATTAGATGATATGGCAGCATCTAATTATGGACAACAGGTGAGTTTGTTTGGTAAAGATATAAATACACTATCGCCATTAATTGATACTTTGGTAAACTTGGTGTGTCGCGTTAATTTAAATAGCTCTTGTCAAAGAGGACCAGATGTATATCCTTTTACAGGTAGAAAAGATTCAGCATTTAGTACTTTGAGTGTTCATGATGCGTTACGCTCATTCTCAATAAGAACCTTTGTAGCATCAAAAGATAACGATTATAATATTGCCATTTTAAGAGAACTACTAGAGAAAAAGACATCTAACTTTATAAGTACAGATTATATTTTATAAAACACGTATTCATTATATTTTATTATTTTTACGACTAACAATATTTTTTAAAAGTATGAAGGCATTTACGTATTTGATTTTATCATTTTTTTCGGTTTTAGTAATAGTTGCTTGCGGAGGTAAAGAAGAAAAAAAGAAAGAAGGGTTTAGTTATGAAAATAAAGAAACCACCTCTAAGAACACTGAAACGGATGACTCTAATAATGTGGTAATTACTTCTAATGATTTAATGAAATTTAGCAAGAATGAAATTAGAGTCAAAGCTGGTCAAAAAGTGATATTAACACTTAAGCACATTGGGAAATTAGACAAGAAAATAATGGGGCATAATTTTGTGCTATTGAAACAAGGGGTTAATTTAAGTGCCTTTGGGAATAAGGCTGCTACATCTGCAGATAATGAATATATTCCAAAAGGTTCAAAAGATATTATAGCTCATACTAAATTAATAGGAGCAGGAGAAACTACAGTAATTAAGTTTGATGCACCAGCTGCTGGTGAATATGAATTTTTATGTAGTTTTCCAGGGCATTATACTATGATGAAAGGTAAGTTTATTGTGGAATAGGAAACTATTTGTATAAACTTTAGAGTTTAACATTAAGAATTAAGAAAGTACCATTTAATAACATAAATGGTGTTTTTTGTTTATGGAGTAAGTAAAATGATATAAGTTAAGAAATAATAGTCAAAATGAAATTATTCGCAGGATCATATTCAGAGGTTGTATCAGACGGATTGGAGGGGCATGGAGAAGGCATTTACATGACCATTATGGTGAACTTCAATTGCTTTATAAACTTAAAAGTAAAAATGCCGCTTATATTGCTTTGAATGAAGAAAAAAACCTGCTTTACTCATTTCAAGAAGTAACCAAAGAAAAAAATCCAAAACTATGTACATATTCAATTATTGATGGTCAATTTAAATTGATAAACGAACAAGTTATTTCTGGGGGACTTCCATGTCATTTGTTGAAAATTGAGGATAGGGATCTTCTAGTAGTTGCATGTTATCAAACTGGAAGTGTTTTAGTTTATCCACTTGACAGAAATGGCATTCCAAAATCAGCAAGTCAAGAAATTATTCATGTAGGATTTAGTATAAATGCATTACGTCAAGAATCAGCACACGCACATATGATTAGCTACAATATTCATGATGGCTTAATATATGTCCCTGATTTAGGTATGGATAAAATCATGGTTTATAAAATTACAGATAATAATCAATTGCAGGAAAATCATCAAATTGAAATACCAAAAGGAGGAGGTCCTCGACATATGGTTTTTCATCCATCCAACCATTATGCTTTTGTTATGAATGAGTTAACGGGCGCTGTTAGTTTGCTGAAAAATAACAATGGAAAATTCGCCTGGATACAAAACACATCATCGCTATCTATAGATCATTTTGGAGAAGCATCTTCTTCAGCCATAAAAATATCTAAAACAGGGCGATTTATTTATTGTGGAAATCGAAGTAATCATACGATTTCTATTTTAGAGTTTGATGAAGAAACTCGGGTTTTAAAGTTTGTTGGTAGTCAATCTACCTTTGGTAAAACTCCTAGAGATTTTACACTCTCTCCTTCTGGTAACTGGTTACTTGTCGCTAACCAAGATTCTGATACCATCGTAGTGTTTGCAATTAATGAGCAGGCTGGACTCTTAAACAAAGCTCAAGAAAATAAAGAATCGAAATCTATTTCCTGTTTGAAATTTTAGTTTGATACTTTCTTGTACGAATAGCCATGCTTGTAGAGTATTTATACCAATTCTCATTTGAAATAAGCGTAATAAAACATCCTTTTTCACCTTCTACTTCAATATAAAAAGAAACCGTAACTGAGGCTATGCTTTATTTTTATATTTTGTATAAAGCAAAAAATCATTATATTAACGTGAACTCGATATATTAAAACTTAACAATCAGTTGTTTAATTGTTTTAATAAAGAAACTATGTCATTCCGAACGCTACGGAGGGTAAAATATATTTTACTTGAACGTATATAGCGTAGCTATTGAGGAGGAATCCCATCCTTATGAGATTTCTCGAAAGTTTATCTTGAGCACTTCGACTCCGCTCAGTATAAACTAAAGTCGAAAGGCTCATGCTTCTCTCTGTCGAAATGACAAACACTTGAAAATCATTGATTTAATGTTGTTTTTTATGAAAAAATTAAATCGAACTGACGTTATTTTACAGTAATTCCAAACAAGAAATGGTATTAGCTTTCAGTTTTTAAAAACTATAGATACAAATTTCACGAATTCAGTTTCACGATACTTACTATTTATATTCCAGCATGTCACGAAGCAGAACTTCTATAAGCTTTTAAGACTGCCAATTCACCCTCAATACCATCTATGGAATTACCATGTTCCATACCTAAAACACCTTTATATCCTCTGGAATGAATGTATTTGAATATGTTTTTATAATTAATTTCTCCAGTAGTAGGTTCTTTGCGACCTGGGTTATCTCCAATTTGGAAATAAGCAATTTCATCCCAACAAGCTTCAATATTAGGAATCAAATTTCCTTCTTGTATTTGTTGATGATAAATATCGAATAATATTTTGCAGGATGGTGAGTTTACTGCTTTGCAAATTTGAAATGCTTGAGGCGATTCTGTTAAAAATAATCCAGGATGATCTCTAAAATTTAAAGGCTCTAATACCATAGTTATTTGATGAGGTTCTAAAATAGCTGATGCTTGTTTTAGAGTTTCAATAACATGCTCTGTTTGGTAAGCCATATTTTGTTTTAAATCTACATGACCAGGTACCACAGTTATCCATTGTGCATTGACACGTTTTGCAACTTCAACAGATTGTTTTATTTCATTTAAGAATTCATGTCGTTTATCGATATTTCCACTTGCTAAATTAGGCGCTTTCCAATAAATTTTATGAGCAACAAATACGCCCATGGTTATGTTTCTGTCAACCATGGTTTTTGCCATGCTTTTTTGGACTTCAACAGGGCGATTTTTCATGTTGTTATCCTCAAAAGCAGTAAAACCTTGATCTGCCATAAAGTTTAATTGATCAATAGGGTTATTGCCTGCATGATGTTTAAACATGCCTATATGAGGTGCGAAATTTAATTTGAAGGTATTCTTATTTGTATTCGAATGTAGTTTATTCAAGGCATGCACACCTGAAAGACTCATGCCTATTAATGAAGCGGTAGCTGTACTTTTCTTAATAAATAATCTTCTTTTCATTTTAGTAGACTGTTCAGGTATTGAATAAATATTATAATTCTAAGAGTTCAATATTTTTAAATTCTACAGGATGACTTTCACTTTGCAAAGAAATATATCCTTTTTTTAAAGGTTCTCCTTCTTTGCGCTTCCAAAATTGTTCATTATAATCAACCGCCCCACCTATTTGTGGCTTTGTATAAGTAAATACAACCTCGTTATTGATTAAATGCTTAATAATAGAATCATTTCTAACTTCAATTTCAAGATTAACCCATTGGTCTCCATGATACGTTTTTGAAGAAGATTCAAAACAATGGTCTGTTGCAATTTTATTATCTAAAACAACATGTGTTCCTGGAGTGCATAAATTAGCAGTAGGACGTTCGCCAACTCCTAAGCCTCCTAAAAGTTGAACTTCAATTGATATAGGGAAATTTTGGTCTAATCCAATATTCTTAGGGTCTTCGCAATGTATCATCACACCGCTATTTGCAGTTGCCCATGATGCGCCATCGCTCAGTTGTTTTCCTGTAAAACGATATTGCAGTCGTAATTTGTAATTTGAAAACACCTTCTTATAATATATATGACCAAATGTGGAATTAAATGTATCATCATATTCATCATAATTAACTTTAAGACAACCATCTTTAGCTACAAAGGTGTTTTTGTAATTAACACCAGCAGGATGTCCTTTAATTTTAACAGTCCAATCGTTTAAATCTTTACCATTAAATAAAGAAATCCATTTTTCTGGTACTTCTACAGTTTTAGTGTCTTTGGTGTTTGGTTTTTCTTTGCAACTTACTACAAGTAAAACAAGTATAATATAAATTAAGCGTGAATAATTCCTCATATTTTTGTAAATTTTATAATGACCATGCTTTGCCACCAGTTGATTCTTCAAGCGAAACACAACCTATTTGAGTTCCTGGTATAGGGTCGTATGCTAAAACATGTTCTCCAATTTGTTGGCTGGTTTTATAGACCCAAACGGATGTATTCCTTAGATCTATAAGTGCATTAAAAATAGTGGCATCTTCATTTTTTTTGTCATTTTCATTTTCATAAATAAGTCTTTGTTTTTTCGAGACTTTTAAATATTTAGTTAATAAAGCATCATAATCTTTATGCTCTAATAAAGAAACCCCTTCTTCAGGAATATTTAGGGCTTTTATAATGGTGCTAATTCCTTTTTTGAATTTATATTGCATGTCATCCTCATAAACTTCATAAACATATAAATCTATAAACTCAGGTACATTAACATCGAGTGCTCCAGGTGTAATTTCTGTTTTCGGAAGCATGATATCTATTAAATTTTTTAAAACGATGCCTTCATCGACAGATAATAATTTAGGAATCCATAATTTAACTTCTGTGTTACAACTTTGAAGCAAGCTCATAATACTAGGCGTAGCAATAGTGTAACCTAGTGTGAGTCCTAATCCTTTCAATACCTCTCTTCTATTCATATCACAAACTTTTTAATTGTTTTGCTGCATAATTGGCTGCTCTGGCTGTTATAGCCATATAGGTAAGCGATGGGTTTTGGCATCCAGATGAGGTCATGCAAGCACCATCTGTTACATATACATTGGGTACTGTGTGTATTTGGTTATGTTTATTTAAAATGGAAGTTTTAGGGTCTCTTCCCATACGGGCAGTTCCCATTTCATGAATACCAATACCAGGAGCCGCTAACTCGTTGAATGTTGTTATGTCTTTAAAACCAGCTTTTTTCAACATGTCTGAAGCTTGTTGAATCATGTCTTCCCGCATTTTAAGTTCGTTTTCTTTCCATTCGGCATCAAAAGTAATGGTAGGTAATCCCCATTCATCTAGTTTTTCATAATCAAGTGTCATTTTATTATCATGGTTAGGTAAGCATTCGCCAAAGCCTCCTAATCCCATTTGCCATTCTCCAGGTTCTAGTATTTTTTCTTTGAATTCTGCACCGTATGCTAATTCTGCAACATGTTCAGAAATACCTTTTCTACTTGCGCCACCTTGATAGCCGTAACCTCTTAAGAAATCTTTTTTATAGGTTTTATGATCACCTAAATTTCTAAATCTTGGAATGTAAATACCATTTGGTCGTCTTCCTTTGTAATATTTATCAATGAATCCATCAAATTTCCCTGAAGCTCCTGCACCTAAATGATGATCCATAATATTATGCCCTAATTCTCCCGAATCATTACCTAATCCGTTTGGAAATCTATCGGATTTAGATTGTAATAATATAGATGTTGATGCCATTGATGAGGCACAGCAAAAAATGATACTAGCATTAAAAACCATCGATTCTTTGGTTTCGGCATCAATGACTTTAACACCTGTTGCTTTTTTTAAATCTTGGTCATAAATAATTTCATGGACAATAGAGTTTGGTCTTAGTGTCATGTTACCAGTAAGTTCTGCCGCTGGTAATGTTGAAGAGTTGCTACTAAAATAAGCACCAAAAGGACAGCCTCGCATGCACCTATTCCTAAATTGACATTTGCTTCTACCATCATAACCTTTATTTCCAGTTATATGTGCGGTTCTACCTATCGTGAGTAATCTGTCATCAAAATTTTCTGCAAGACTGTTTTTTAAGTGTTCTTCAACACAATTAAGTTCCATTGGAGGAGTGAAAATCCCATCTGGTAGTTGAGGTAATCCTATTTTTTCGCCACTTACTCCTATATATGATTCCACATAATCGTACCAAGGCGAAATATCTTTATAACGAATGGGCCAATCAACCCCATGTCCGTCTTTTTTATTGGCTTCAAAATCTAAATCGCTTAACCGATAACTTTGTCTGCCCCAAGTAATAGAGCGACCCCCAACATGATACCCTCGCATCCAATCGAAACGTTTCGTTTCATTGTAAGGATGCTTTAAGTCGTTAACAAACCAATGCTTCTGTTCTGCCTTTGTTGTATAACCCGTTCTACTTTGTTTTAATTGTTGTGCTTTTTCCTCTGCAGATACGTTTCCTCTTAATTCAAGATCCCATGGGTCTAGATGCATAGTTGGGTAATCTTCAATATGTCTAACCATTGGCCCACGTTCTAAAACCAATGTTTTTAATCCATTTTCGCAAAGCTCTTTGGCAGCCCAACCACCCGAAATACCAGTACCAATTACAATGGCATCATAAGAATCTGTCATTTATTACATTTTAAAATTTATAAAGACCAGGCGCGACCACCTGTTGCTTCATTAATGGAAATACAACCTTGGTAATTACCAGGAATAGGATCGTAGGCTAAAACGTCTTCACCTACCTTTTCAGAAGTAAAGTATCCGAATAAGGTATAATATTTAACTGATAATAAGAATTTATATAGAATATAGTTTTCCATTTTACTATCATCAACTTTAGTTAAAGGAAGCCTTTGCTCTTTTAATATATTTTCGGTTTCTTCTTTTGAAACATTGAAATAAGACGATAACGATTTTTCAAAATCTTCTTTTTTTCCGTCTAAAACATTCAAATTAAATTTATTCGTAAGTTTTTTAGCAAAAATATTCGCACCTTTTCTAAACAACTCCTGATTTTCTTTTTTTTCAATGTCATGATACATTAAATCTAAAAACTGAGGAATATTAACATCAAGTGCTCCTGGTGTATTATCTGAAGCTGGTAAAATGATATCTACTAAATGTATGACCATATATTTTTCTTCAGAAGATAAAAATACAGGGCTCCATGTTTCTGCGTTAGCAGTACAAGAAGCAAGCATATTGAATAGTGTTGGAGCAGCTACGGTATAGCCCAAACTCATAGTCAAGTTTTTTAATGCGGATCTTCTATTCATAACCTTAACTTGTTTTATTCTTTTTAAATGCTGCTGCTGCGTGGTTAGCGGCTCTTGCTGTTAATGCCATATAAGTTAATGATGGGTTTTGACAAGCAGATGATGTCATACAAGCGCCATCTGTTACGTAAACATTTGGTACAGTGTGTATTTGGTTGTACTTGTTTAAAACGGATGTTTTAGGATCATGACCCATTCTTGCTGTACCCATTTCATGAATACAGGCTCCTGGGACAGCTTTTCCTAAATAGCCCTGAACATTTTTATAGCCTGCAGCTTTTAACATGGCAACGGCCTGATCCCTCATGTCCTCTCTCATTTTCATTTCATTCTCTTTAAACTCGGCATCTATATCTAAAGTCGGTAAGCCCCATTCATCTAGAATATCATAATTTAAAGATACTTTATTTTCATGGTAAGGCAGGCATTCACCAAAACCAGTCATTCCTATTTGCCAGGGCCCTGGTTTTAAAAGTTCATCTTTTAATTCTTTTCCATAGCTTAATTCAGATACAGCACGCTGCCAATTAGTTCTACTAGCACTGCCTTGGTAACCATAGCCTCGGACGAATTCTTTTTGATCTGTTTTATCATTTAAATTTCTAAATCGGGGTATATAAAAACCGTTGGGTTTTCTTCCTTTGTAATAGTTGTCGTCAAACCCTTCAACTTCAGCTGACGCGCCTACCGCGTAATGATGATCCATAAGATTGTGACCAAGTTCACCGCTATCATTGCCTAATCCGTTAGGAAATCTTTTAGATTTTGATTGGAGTAAAATAGATGCTGTTGCTAATGTTGATGCACAATTAAAAATAATAGATGCTTTAAAAAATATTTTTTCTTTAGTTTCAGCATCTATAACTTTTACACCAGTGGCTAAGCCAGATACTTCACTATATACAATTTCATAAGCAATGGAGTTGGGGCGTAAATGCATATTCCCTGTTCGCTCTGCTGCTGGTAATGTTGAAGAATTGCTACTAAAATAGCCTCCAAAAGGACATCCTCGGATACATCTGTTTCTATATTGGCAATTAGATCTACCTTCATGCATGGCATTTCCGGTTAAATGTGCCACTCTACCAACTGTTAATACTCTATCATCATCAAATTCATTATCTAGAGTGTTTTGTAAATCTTTTTCAACACAATTTAATTCCATAGGATCGGAAAGTTTTCCGTCTGGTAATTGAGAAAGCCCTAAATTTTGACCAGAGACTCCAATAAATTCTTCGACTTTATCATACCAAGGTGCTATGTCATTATAACGAATGGGCCAATCAACGCCATGTCCATCTTTTTTATTGGCTTCAAAATCCATTTTGCTCCATCTATAACTCTGTTTTCCCCACATGATGGAGCGACCACCAACGTGATAGCCTCGTATCCATAAGTAGTCTTTCACTTCATTATATGGATGTTTTAAATCATCTACAAACCAATGCTTGCTTGCTGGTCTGGTAAGGGATCCGCCCCATAACCTGCTTTGTGTTTGCTGATTTATTAGGTCATTTTCGTGTTGCTTTCCTCTGTATTTAAAGTCCCAAGGATCTATATGCATGGTTGGGTAATCTTCAATATGTTTTACCATACGACCTCTATCAAGAACCAATGTTTTTAATCCATTTTCGCAAAGCTCTTTGGCAGCCCAGCCTCCACTAATTCCTGTACCTATAACTATGGCGTCATAGGTTGTTGGATATTCAGTTATTACGTCTTCAATCATTATTGTGTTTGGTATATTTATATGCAAATGTTTTTCTAATGAATAAGTGTTGAAATCTATAATTTGATAATCTTATTCATTAAAAACAGAGAAAATAGTATTTAAATTTCTAATTATTGGAAAATTAACTAATTTGCATGATATTGATGTTCAAATTATTTCAATGAAAATAAACATACAAGAAATTGAACCTTATGAAGCCGATGGGGTTGTTTACCATGCCGACACTTGTTTGCCATTAATTGATGCTTTTAAGCGTAAAAAATTAAAATTTAAAGCGCTTGCACGACACACTTATCCAGGTGATAGATTAGATGAAAATACACTCGGACTAAATAGCATTGGATATTGGGATGCTAACGAACCACAAGATTGGGGTTTGGATTGGCATAGAAACGAGGGTATAGAATTTCATTTTTTAGAATCAGGTACAATGCCGTATTCTCAAGAAAACAAAGAAGTTTTATTAACGCCAAATCATTTAACAATTACCCGTCCATGGGAAGCCCATAAAGTAGGGAATCCATATATAGGCATGGGAAAGTTTTATTGGGTGATTATAGATTTGGGTGTTCGTAGGCCACATCAAGACTGGGTTTGGCCGGATTGGATAACCTTAACGCCTTCAGATTTAACAAGACTTACTACTATTTTAAGGCAGAATGAAAAATCTATTTGGAAAACAGACCAACGCGTTCGAGATTGTTTTATGCGAATAAATAAAGCAGTAAACACGGATGTAAAAGGTAATAATGCTTCTAGAATAAGATTACTTGTAAATTATTTATTGATTTTATTGCTCGATTTATTGAATACAGATGATATTGTTTTAAATGAATCGCTCACAGATAGCTCTAGAAGCGTGAAATTCTTTTTAAAAGAACTCGAAAAAAGTCTTTCGGAAAATTGGACAATTGAGTTGATGGCACAATCTGCAGGAGTGGGATTGACACGATTTACACATCATTGCAAACGATTGACGAACTTGACTCCTATGCGCTATTTAATGATGAAACGCTTAGAAATGTCTAAAGAAATACTTCAAGGAAATAAAGATTTAACTATTGCTGAAATAGCTTATATGTGTGGGTTTACAACGAGTCAATATTTTGCTACAGTGTTTAAAAAGCATGAGAAATGTTCGCCTAATGAATATAGATTAAAGTATGCGATTAATAATTTTCAATTTGCTTGATTTCAATCAAAAAGAAATTTTGATATGTTTAAATTCTTTCACTGAATAAATATACACAATATTTTAAATTCAAATATATATATTCACATAATCATTACAATACCAATTTATTGATTGAACTTACTGTAAAAAAAATGATGACTTTTTCTTTATACGGTAAATTTAATTGGCAATGGGTATAATTCATAATCTCACTTAAAAACAACCTTTATGAAACGAAGAGATTTTGTGACAAAAACAACTTCTGCAAGTGTCGCCTTGTCACTATTTGGTTTATATACATGTAAAAATTCAGAAAAAGAGAAAAAACAATTAAATAGTACTTCTAAGGATGCATCATTGTTTTTTAAAATGTCTCTGGCACAGTGGTCTTTACATAGAGCTTTGTTCGGAAATAAAATGAATAATTTAGATTTTGCTTCAAAATCCCGAAGTTTTGGTTTTGAAGGATTAGAATATGTAAATGGCTTTTTTAAAGATAAAGCAAACGACATGTCTTATTTAAAAGAGATGAATTTAAGAGCTATCAATGAAGGCCAACAAAATGTCCTGATAATGATTGATGGAGAAGGTCATTTGGCAGATGCCAATACTAGTAAAAGATTAGAAGCTATTGAAAATCATTATAAATGGATTGAAGCGGCTCATTTTTTAGGCTGCCATGCGATTCGAGTTAATTTAGCAGGAGGTCTCAATAAAGATGAAGCAGTAAAAGCAAGTGTCGATTCTTTAAATACACTTTCAGATTTTGCAAAGGGTTCTAAAATTAATGTTTTGGTTGAGAACCATGGGGGCTTTTCTTCAAATGGAAAGTGGATGACCGACGTGTTTTCTCAGATAGAAAATAAAAATTGTGGAACGTTACCGGATTTTGGAAATTTCTGCATAGAAAAAGACAAAGATGGAATTTGTGTTGAGGAATATGATAGATATCAAGGCATGAAAGAACTGTTGCCTTATGCTAAAGCAGTAAGCGCAAAATCTTATAATTTTAATAAAAAAGGAGAAGATACTGTTATAAATTATTATAAAATGATGAAAATGGTTAAGGAATCAGGTTATACTGGTTTTGTTGGTGTTGAATATGAAGGTGATATACTACCTGAAGAAAAAGGAATCGAACTAACCAGAGATTTGTTGGTTCGTGTGGGGAAACAACTTTCTTGAGAAACTAATTAAACTAAATATATAATGGAGAATATTAATAAAAACAGGCTTTTTCTGGCAAGTTGTCTTGCGTTGATTACTACGGCAATGACTTTTGCTATTCGTGCACGTTTAGAAACTGTATTTGGTCCGGAAGGTGTAGGTCTTACCCTTGAACAAATAGGATATGCCTTTGCACCTGCTTTTTTTGGATTTACTATAGCTATGATAATAGGTGGTCCTTTAGTTGATTTACTTGGCATTAAAAAAATAACCTGGATGGCATTTATTACGCATGCAGTCGGCATCGTTTTAACTATTATGGCAGATTCTATGACGTCCTTATTTATTGCAACGTTATTTGTTGGTATTGGTAATGGCTTTGTTGAAGCGGCTTTAAATCCGTTAGTAGCATCCATGTATCCAAATGAGAAAACTAAAATGCTGAATAGGTTTCATGTCTGGTTTCCAGGAGGTATTGTAATTGGAGCACTTTTAGGATGGTTAACAATGGATGTTATGGAGCAAAGCTGGCAATTTATGGTAGGAACTTTATTTATTCCATTAATAATTTATGGGGTCTTATTTATAGGTCAAAAAATTCCTGTGACTGAACGTGTTCAATTAGGAGTAAGTAATAAGAAAATGTTTGCCAGTGTCTTAAATCCTTTGTTTCTTTTTATGGTAGCTTGTATGTTTCTTACAGCAGCTTCTGAGTTAGGGACAACTCAACGTATTGAGTCTTTGTTAAAAGAATCTGTAGCACAACCATTATTAGTATTAGCTTTTATAAATGGTATTATGGCTTTAGGACGATTATTTGCTGGTAAGGTGGTTCATAAATTAAAACCTTCTGGGATGCTGTTATATTCTGCAATATTCACCTTTATAGGTTTATGGATGCTCACAGTAACAAGTGGAGGGATGACTTTTGTCGCGGCGGCTGTTTTTGCTATAGGAGTTACTTTTTTCTGGCCAACAATGCTTGGTTTCGTTGCAGAATATTTACCAGAGACAGGCGCTTTAGGGCTTTCTGTTATGGGAGGTGCCGGTATGTTTTCTGTATCAATAGTATTACCTGTTATGGGAAGACTTATGGATGGTGAAGGAGGTATTAATGAAGCTTTAAGAACGATGTCTATTCTACCTGCCATTTTAATTGTAGCATTTTTGGGGCTAAATATCTATATGAAAAAAAGAAATCAAAGAGCAGAAGTATAATTAAAATATGAATAGAAAATTAAGAATGGGAATGATTGGTGGAGGCACTGGATCATTCATTGGAGATGTGCATAGAAAAGCAGCATCCATTGATGGAATGATAGATTTGGTATGTGGTGCTTTTAGTAGTAGTGCAGAAAAATCGATAGTATCTGGAAAAGCTTTATATCTTCCTGAAGATAGATGTTATGGGAGTTATGAAGAAATGATTTTAAAAGAAAAAGAACTTCCAGCTGATGTCCGAATGGATTTTGTGGCTATTGTAACGCCAAATCATATGCACTTTCCACCAGCAAAACTAGCTTTAGAGAATGGGTTTCATGTGGTTTGTGATAAACCAATGACTTTAACATTAGAAGAAGCCATTGCCTTAGAAAAGATTGTTGCTAAAAGCGGAAAATTATTTGCGCTAACACATAATTACACAGGACACCCATTAGTAAAGCAAGCCAAAGCTATGGTAGCTAATGGTGATTTAGGAAACATTAGAAAAATACAAGTTCAATATTTACAAGGTTGGTTGTCTACGGCAGTAGAATCTACAGAGAATAAACAAGCAGCTTGGAGAGTGGATCCTAAACGTTCTGGAATAGGTGGTGCGTTAGGAGATATTGGAACCCATGCTGAAAATCTGGTCGAATATATTACAGGTTTAAAAATTGATGAACTAGCTGCTGATTTAGGTCGATTTGGGGAAGGTAGAACTCTAGACGATGATGGTAATTTATTACTTCGTATGGAAAATGGAGCAAAAGGAACCATGTCGATTTCTCAAATTGCTTTAGGAGAAGAAAATAATTTAGCCATTAGACTATATGGTGAAAAAGGGAGCTTAGAATGGCACCAGGAAAACCCAAATCAATTGATTACACGTTGGCTTGAAAATCCTATTAAAATCTTTACACCAAACGGAAACGATCTATATCCAGAAGCATTGAATGTATCTAGAATCCCCGCTGGTCATCCAGAAGGTTATTTGGAAGCTTTTGCTACTATTTATAAAAATTTCGTAACCCATTTAATGGCAGTCTTAAACGGAGAAACGATAGAAAAGCCAGATTACCCAACAGCAAAAGATGGTGTTCGTGGTATGAAGTTTATTTATGCTGCAGTAGAAAGTGACACGAATAATGCGGCTTGGACAAAAATTTAAAAACAAGAATCAAAGGAAAATCATATTGAATATGAGCTCTCAGTTCCTCCCTTTTGGGAAGGTTAGGAGGGGCTTTAAGATAAGAGTAATATTATGAAAACAATAAAAGGACCTGCTGTATTTTTAGCGCAATTTGCAGGAAGTGAAGCGCCATTTAATTCTCTGGATGGGATGTGTAAATGGGCAGCAGATTTAGGGTATAAAGGCATTCAAATTCCAACTTGGGAGTCTAGTTTGATTGATGTGGAAAAAGCTGCAGAAAGCCAAACTTATTGCGATGAGTTAAAAGGAAAAGTAGCATCTTATGGGTTGGAAATCACAGAGCTATCTACACATTTACAAGGGCAATTAGTAGCTGTGAATCCTGCTTACGACAGCATGTTTGATGGTTTTGCACCCGAACATGTTAGAAATAATCCAAAAGCAAGAACAGAATGGGCTATAGACTTTGTTAAAAAATCGGGTACGGCAAGTGGAAGATTAGGTTTAAATGCACACGCTACGTTTTCTGGAGCTTTAATGTGGCATACCATGTATCCATGGCCACAACGACCAAATGGACTAGTAGAAATGGGATTCAAAGAACTCGCTAAAAGGTGGCTTCCTATTTTAAATCATTTTGATGAACAAGGTGTTGATGTGTGTTACGAAATCCATCCAGGTGAAGATTTACATGATGGGATTTCTTATGAACGATTTTTAGAAGCCACAGGTAATCATAAACGGGCTAATATTTTATATGACCCAAGTCATTATGTATTGCAACAATTGGATTATTTAACCTTTATCGATTATTATCATGAGCGTATTAGGGCGTTTCATGTAAAAGATGCGGAATTTAACCCTACTGGAAAACAAGGGGTTTATGGCGGGTATGCCGATTGGAAAGATCGTGCAGGACGGTTTAGATCGCTTGGGGATGGGCAAGTAGATTTTAAAGGGATTTTTTCAAAACTAACAAAATATGAATGTGATGTCTGGGCTGTTATGGAATGGGAATGCTGTATAAAATCCTCTGGACAAGGTGCGAGAGAAGGAGCGCCTTTTATTCAAAAGCATATTATTGAAGCGGCAGAGCGTAGTTTTGATGACTTTGCTGGGGGCGATGTTGATGAAGAACAGTTGAAGAATATACTGGGACTGTAATTTGAATGATGTCATTCCGAACGCTATTGAAAATAAAATATATTTTATTTGAAGATATAAAGCGTAGCTTGTGAGGAGGGATCTCATCCTTTTGAGATTTCTAGAAGGTTTATCTTGAACACAGCCGAAGTCTTTAACTAAACTTAAAAACTATAAATTTTGAATATTAGAAAAACAGTTTTAATCGTCCTGGCTGGAGTGTGTGTTTTTGCATGTGTTGATGATAAGGAAAATAAAACGCCAGTAAAAACTAAGGAGAAAGTAGACCTTAAAAAAGAACCAACAGATCCTAAAGATACAGAATTTTATGAGCCTGTACCGCCTACAGTAAACCCTACGGGGCAAGATGGCGTACCAAGTGATGCTATTGTATTATTCGATGGTAAAAATTTAGATAACTGGGTGCATACAAAAGATGGTAGCCCTGCTCAATGGATTTTGAATGATGATGGTTCTATGACGGTTAAAGATAAATCTGGAGATATTCAAACAAAGCAAAAGTTTGACTGTATCCAGCTGCACATCGAATGGCGATCTTCTCCTGAGAAAAGGGCTAGTGGACAAAATAGAAGTAACAGTGGTGTTTTTCTTCAGGAACGTTACGAAGTGCAAGTATTAGATAATAATGATAATGACACTTATGTTAATGGACAGGTAGGGTCTATTTACAAGCAATCCATTCCATTAGCAAAAGCTTCATTGCCAACAGGGGAATGGAACACCTACGATATTATTTATCATGCTCCAGAATTCAACCCAGAAGGAGAAAAAACAAAGTCAGCAACCATTACTGTGTTGCATAATGGTATTTTAATTCAAGATCATTATGAAATAAAAGGGACTACACCATATATAGGCTGGCCTAAAAATAATCCACATGGAAAAGGCGCATTAAGACTTCAGGATCATGGTGATAATAGTGGCGTAAGTTATCGAAATATTTGGGTTAGGGAGTTGGATTAGGGTCTTAAAAATATCATCTACACAATCCATAAAAAATTAGTGAATTAGATGAGGTATTTGATAGTGATTCGTTTTGTCGTGTGAATTGGTAAGTGATCGCTAACTTGATGTTGAAGTTCACTTAGTTATTCCAAACAAGAATTGGTATTAGTTGTCATTTTCGAATGCAATGAGAAATTTCAGAAGGATGAGATTCCTCCTCACAAGCTACGCTTTATATCTTCAAATAAAATATATTTTGTTTTCGATAGTGTTCTGGATGACATACATGTCCTTAAACATCAATGTTAACTATCTTGCAATTTAGTTTGAATGCTGTTTTAGTCGTTTCAAATACCATTTAAGTCGCTTTGTTTCTTTTTTTTCTCTGCCCCTACATAAATAAATACTTTTGCCCTAGGTGTTAATCATTAGATTCTTTTAAGAAATGATCTAAATATAATACCTGTAATTAAAAAGTTGTTTTTTGACAAACACAAGATGAATGTATAAATTGTTAAAAATGAAAACTTTTACTATATTATCATTCAAAAAACACTAAAGTAGAAGTGACGTTTCTACAACCTAATTATAAATAAATGAAAAAATCCCTTGTATTTTTCTTTGTACTTATTTTTCAATTAAATTATTCTCAAACCATAAACATAGGTCTTTTAACCGATAAAGATACACCAGAAGTACAGCCTTTATTAGAACAATTAAAAACTGAAATTAAAGCAGTTTTAGGTCAAGGTAAAACAGTAAACTTTAAAAATGTACTTTCAAACAATTATAATTTAGAAACAGCAAAAGCTAATTATCAATCATTGGTTAATAGTGATGTAGATATTATTTTAGCTTTTGGAATCATGGATAATATTGTTTTGAGTCAACAAGAAAGTTATACCAAACCTGTTATTGTTTTTGGCTCCATTAATTCAGATTTTATAAATCTACCGCCAGAACAAAAAACATCTGGGATTAACAACATTACATATATTATCGCTCCGTTGTCTTACAAGAAAGACCTGGATGCCTTTAAAACGATTTACGATTATAAGAATATTGGGATTATAATAGATAGTTATATTATAGATGCACTTCCATTGGAAACTATATTTATTCCATATTTTCAGAAAGAAGGGAAACAATATCGTTTAATCCCTTTATCTGAAAGTGGTTTGAATGATTCCGATTTAAATGGCTTGGATGCCGTTTATTTAGCTGGTGGTTTTGAGTTTAGCGATGCACAATTCGATCAATTAACCTCAATAATTAATGGCAAGAAATTACCCTCATTTTCAGCCAATAGAGTTAAAGATGTAGAACGAGGCATTTTAGCGACAAATCAACCACAAACCAATTTAGATCAATTTTTCAGGCGTATCGCTTTAAATGTTGAGGCGATATCAAATGGTACCAATGCTTCCGAGTTACCATTGTTCCTTGAATATAAAAACAAAATCACGATTAATTACGATACAGCAAAACGTATTAGTTTTCCATTGCGATATGCGATGTTAGGCTCAGCAGATTTTATTGGTAGTACTACAAAACCTAAAGTTGAAAATGCATTGTCTATATTAGATATCATGCGAGGTGTTTTAGATAAAAACTTGGGATTGTCTTCAGGTAAAAAGAGTATCGAGTTAAGCAGTCAAGATGTCAAAACAGCTAAAAGTGGTTATTTACCAAACGTTACTGCTGGAGTGAGTGGTGTTTATTTAGATCCTAAAGTAGCAGAAATTTCAAATGGGAGTAATCCAGAATTTTCAACATCTGGAAATGTTGTTTTGGAACAATTGATTTATTCTGAAAGTGCTTCAGCGAATATTGATATTAAAGATGAATTACAAAAAGCAGAACAAGAAAATTATAATGCGAACGAATTAGATGCTATATTAAATGCCTCAGTTGCTTATTTTAATGCTTTAATATTAAAAACGAATACTAATATTCAGAATCAAAACTTACAAACCACAAAACGTAATTTAGAATTAGCAGAACAAAATTTTGAAGGAGGCGCATCCGGTAAATCAGATGTATTACGTTTTAGGAGTCAGTTAGCACAAAACACACAAAGTCTTATTGAAGCAGGGAATCAATTACAGCAGGCTTTTTTTACGATCAATCAATTGATGAATTCGCCTATAAATAAGGATATAGACATTAATGATGCGGTGCTCTCTGAAGGTGTTTTTAAAAACTATAAATATGAGGATTTTTATAAGATTTTAGACGACCCAAAAATACAGCCAGCTTTAATTGAGTTTCTAATACAGCAAGCTAAAAAGAATGCTCCGGAATTAAAAAGCATTGCTTATAACTTAAATGTCACTAAACGGACTTACGATTTAAATGATTATGGTCGTTTTATCCCTACGGTAGCAATACAAGGACAATACAATTTGGCAATCTCTCAATCTGGAAAAGGGGCAACTGTTCCTGCAGGTTTTCCAACTGCGCCAGATGGCACTTATAATATCGGATTGAATTTGTCCTTACCAATATTCAATCAAAATCAAAGAAATATAAATCGTCAAACAGCTGTAATTCAGCAAGAACAATTAGGTTTTGAAAAGGACAATATTGAATTAAGTATAGAGAAAAATGTTAATGATATTATTTTAGATTTGATTAGTGAAATCGCGAATATTGAAATCTCTAAAGTATCTGAAGAAACCGCTAAAGAAAGTTTAGATCTTACACAAAATGCTTACAAACAAGGAGCGGTACCAATTATTCAATTAATTGATGCGCAAACAAATTACTTGCAAGCTCAGTTAGCAAGATCTACAGCAAACTATAATTATTTAATTACTTCCATGCAATTAGAACGCGCTATAGGCTACTTCTTTTTGACGCATACACAAGCAGAAAATCAGCAATTCATTCAAGAAGCCAATCAATATATTTTGAGTAAAAACTAACAACCAGCATTATGAAGATTAAAAGATATACCTTAATAACAATTTTGAGTTTAATTGCCTTTGTTTCCTGTAAAGAAGAGAAACAAGTTAAAGAGGTGGTTTTACGACCAGTAAAGTATGCCGTAGTTGGTGATGTTGACGCTCATAAAATAAGAACGTTTAGTGGTACAGCTAAAGCAGGAGATGCTATTAATTTGAGTTTTAGAAGTGGAGGTATTATTACTAAGGTGAATCATTGGAAAGGCTCAAAAGTAAAGAAGGGTGATGTTATTGCCAGATTAGATAATGTGGAAGCAAGCTTAGCTTATGAGCAAAGTGTGTCGGCATTAAAAAGCGCAGAATCTTCTATGAATACCGCCAAATCTAATTTAAATAGGATTAAATCGTTATATGAAAAAGGAAGTAATTCGTTGAGTGATTATGAAGCAGCCAAGAATTCTTATCAAACAGCCTTAGATCAATATGAATCGGCAAAGCGCAATAAAAGTATTCAGGCGACACAATTAAGTTATGGTGTTGTTAAAGCACCGAAAGATGGTTTGATTGCCGATACCGATGGAGGAGTGGGAGAGCGTGTAGCGGCGGGGCATGTATTTGCTATTCTTAATGCTGGTAAAGACATAAAAATAGAAGTAGGACTACCGGAAAATGTTGTGAATAGAGCTGCAGCTGGTATGAAAACTAAATTAGAGTTTTCGGCAATTGAGGGCAAAGTATTTGATGGCACTGTTACAGAAGTTGCTCCAATAATTAACCCAGAAGCTGCAACGTATAATACAGCGATATTTTTAGATATACCAGATCCCGAGATTAAGCCTGGTATGGCTGCTGATGTTACTTTTAATTTCTCAGAAACAACAAATACATCTGATACATCATTAATTATCCCAGTAAAAGCAGTTGGTGAAGATGGAAAAGGGCGTTTTGTTTTTTTAATTACAACTAAAGATAAAATCACCGGAACAGTAAATAAACGCTACATTGAATTAGGCGAACTAACGACAGACGGTTTTAAGGTGAAAAAAGGATTAGTTAATGGCGATAAAATAGCTACTGCGGGTTTACAAACTTTACTTGATGGTCAAGACGTAAGATTAAAATAATAACTACCAACCAAAATATTAATTATGAATCTTACTGAATTTTCAATAAATCGTAATCGTGTTGTTTTAAGTATTCTGGCTGTTGTTATGGTTATGGGTGCTGTTTTTTATACTTCCCTATCAAGGGACAGTATGCCGCCTTATACTATTAGAGTCGCATCCATTGTTTCATCGTTTCCTGGTGCAAGCCCGGAACGTGTTGAGGAACTCGTTAGTGATAAAATCGAAAAAGTAGCTCAGGAGCTACCAGAATTAAAAGTGGTGAAAAGTACATCACGTACAGGGCTTTCTGTAGTTCAGGTAGAACTTAAAATGGAGGTAGCACCAGAAGAGTTACAGCCTGTTTGGGATCGTTTACGTCGTAAATTAAGTTCTGTTCAAGGTCTGCCAAATAATGTACAGCCACAATTGAAAGATGACGGTATTGGTGAGGTGTTTGGTATTGCGGTAGGTTTAATTTCTGATGGGTTTGACTATTCCGAAATGAAAGATTATGCAGACGATTTAAGGGATGATTTAATTAAATTGGAAGATGCTGCAAAAGTTGAATTAAATGGAGAACAAGATGAACGTGTATTTGTAGAATTTGAAAATACCAGATTAAAAACCTATGGTTTAACAGCTAATAAATTACAAAACATTATTGCTGGCACAAATATTTTAAGTTCAGGAGGCACCATTAATGTAGAAGCAGAGCGTATTATTTTAGAGCCCACAGGAAATTTTAATGATATTGAGTCTATCCGTGACATGTTAATTCCCGTTGGTCAAGATGGACAGGTAGTCGCTTTAAAAGATATGACTACTATTAAAAAAGGATACATCAATCCGCCAAAACAAAAAGTGCGCATCAATGGTAAAGATGCTATTTCACTGCATGTTTCGTTAAAAAAAGGCGCTAATATTATCAAGTTAGGTGAAGAAATAGATGTGGTATTAGCAGCATGGAAAGATAAATTGCCCGTTGGTTTAGACGTGTCTCGCTTAGCATCCATAGATCAATATATCGATTTAAAGATTAGTGATTTTATAGGCAACTTATTACAGGCTATAGCTATTGTATTGGCAGTTATGCTATTCTTTTTAGGTATAAGAACAGGGTTGGTCATAGCTAGTTTAATTCCCATTGTAACGATTACAACCCTTATGATCATGGGGTTAATTGATGTTGGATTAAATCAAATTTCATTAGCTGCATTAATTATGGCACTAGGAATGATGGTAGATAATGCCATTGTTGTCGCCGAATCTGTCATGGTGAAAATGGAGGCAGGCATTCCAGTTAAAAAAGCAGCAATAGATTCGTGTTCAGAATTATTTACCCCATTGTTAATTTCAACCTTAACGACTTCCGCAGCGTTTTTAGCTTTCTTTATGGCAGAATCTGTCATGGGAGATATTATGGGGCCCATTTTTGTCGTAATCACTATTGCATTAATATCATCTTGGTTAATCGCTTTAAGCATTATTACCTTGTTCTGCGTGTTCTTCTTAAAAGTGAAGCCAAAAGAAGAAGGCAAAGTAAGTTTCCTGGATAAATTAATTAACGGACTAAAGAACAAATATAAAGACCTGATTCTATTAGCATTATCCTGGAAGAAATCGGTACTGGTTTTAATCGTTTTTATGTTCTTTCTCTCTATTTATGGGTTCGGTTTTTTAGGTTTTGTTTTCTTCCCAGACAGTGATCGTAATATGATTACCGTTGATGTTAATCTACCTGAAGGTACTAAGATTGAAAGTACAACAGAGGTTATTAAAGCGCTAGAGAACTTTATGCAAACTGAGTTAAAAGTAAATGAAGATAAACCAGATGGTATAGTAGATTGGTCGGCTTATATTGGTGAAGGGCCATCAGCCTATGATTTAGGATATAATGCAGATGAAGCAAATTCAAACTACGCTCATATCTTAATAAATACGTCTTCTTTTTTAGTGAATAATGAGATGGTTGAAAAGTTAGATGCTTATAGTTTTGAAAACTTTCCTAATGCAGATATTAAAGTAGGTTTACTTGGTTCTGGTGGTGGCGGAACACCAGTAGAAATAGAAGTCTCAGGTGATAATCCCGATAAATTGGCAAGTATAGCTGAAGAAATCAAAGCAAAATTGTTTACTATTTCGGGAACAAAGAATATTAAGGACGATTGGGGACCAAAAGGAAAGAAATTTGTTATAGATATAGACCCTAATAAAGCACAAATAGCAGGTGTGACCAATCAAGACATTGCAACTTCATTACAAACTGTTTTAGATGGTTTTCAAGCGGGGGAATATAGAGAAGGAGATAAATCCATTCCTATAGTAATGAAGAGTAACCAAAGTAAACAGCAATCGTTATCTTCATTAGAAACATTGAATATTTATGCTCAAAGTTCGGGAAAAAGTGTGCCACTGTTACAAGTCGCTACTATCGTTCCAGAATGGCAGTACTCCAAAATAAAGCGTGTAGATTTAACCAGAACGATTAAAGTCTCAAGTGAATTAACAACTACCGGAAACGCATCAGAAGTAACGCAAACTATTACGCCGTGGCTTGACGAGCAAAAAGAAATTTGGGAAAAAGGCTATAGTTATGAATTAGGAGGTGACGCTAAAAGTTCAGCAGAGAATATGGGAGCAGTGGCAAGTTACTTACCATTATCTGCATTCATTATAGTTATGTTACTAATTATTCAGTTTAACTCGTTTAGAAAAATGGTCATGATTGTATGTACAATTCCACTTGGTGTTATTGGTATGGTATTAGGGTTATTAATTTTTGGTGTACCGTTCGGTTTTATGGCATTTTTAGGCGTTATTTCATTAGCTGGTATTGTAATCAATAATGCTATTGTACTTGTTGACAGAATAGAAATTGAAGAAAGCGAACTAAAACGTAAACCGCAAGATGCTATCATAGCGGCATGCTTACAAAGATTCAGGCCTATTTTATTAGCTACCTTTACAACCGTTTTAGGTTTAGTGCCTTTATATCTTGGTGGCGGTGAAATGTGGGAGCCTATGGCTGTAACCATTATGATTGGTTTATTGTTTGGAACGGTAATTACATTGTTGTTTATCCCAGCATTTTACAGCGTCATGTATAAAGTTAATTATTCGGGATATGAGTTTAATGATGACTTATTAGATTAAATATTTCTTATAATGAAGAACTTTAGATTCGTTATCCTTTTCTTTATTCTATTACCTAGTTGCTCTAGTGTTAAATTATTGGATTATTGGAAGTCTTCAGATTTTGAAAAAACCTTAGATAATAGAATTTTAGTTATCGCTAAAAATTCAGATTTTGAGGTTAGAAAATCTTATGAAACGGCAATTGCCAGAGAATTAAGAAGTCATGGAATAGATGTTATAGAGATGTATGAGAAATTCCCAGGTATCGTTGAGGATGACAATAGAACTCAGGAAGATGTTGATATGATTCTAAAAGTATTTGAAAAAGAAGGCGTGAACGGTATTGTTTTAATGTCATTGAAAAATACTATAGAGACGAAAAATAGTGATTATGACATAAGTAAAGATTATAATGAAAAATCTTCTTTTGAATTGATGAGTGATTCAGGATCTAAGAATTTGCCTATTATGTCAGAATTAAAATCGACTACTTATGTTTTAGAAGCACTAACCTATGATCTTACTTTAGAAAATGACAACCAGTTAGTAAATGTTTGTTTAATTGATGTTACAGACCCTAAATCTGGGGCAAAGATTCTTAAAAGTTTTTCTAAAATAGTAGGAAACCAATTTAAGAGTAATTAAAGTTTTATGGTAAAAAAGAGATTTCGATGTTTACACGTTTCTTATACTATAGTAGTTATATCATTTTTGTTTTTTGGATGTGGCGTTACAAGTCCTGCTATTTTTAATCCAATAAAAAAAGATAATACGCCAATGAAACTAGCCATCTTTTTGGATGGAACTGCGAATAATGAAAGGAGCTATACGAATGTATCTAAATTATATAATTTAACGACATTGCAAAATAACCCAAATATAAGCGCAGTATATCTTAGAGGTGTTGGTAACGGAGCAGATATTCTTGGTATTGTTACTGGATCTGGTATTAAAAGGGAAGTGTGTAATGCGTATCTTTATTTAGCAGAGAATTATAATCACCAAAGGCATGACGAAATTTATATTTTTGGCTTTAGTAGAGGCGCTTACGCTTCCAGAATTTTAGCAGGATTAATTTATGTAGCAGGTATTGTTGATGTTAAAGAGATACCTAAAAATAAGCGTTTAAAATTTATTAGGAAAATTTATGAAGCGCATAAAAGTGATAAGGATATAACAGCTCGAAGAGCTTCTGTTTTTAAAGTGACAAAACAGCCCATAAACCCAGAAGATTATAAAATTGAATTTATGGGATTGTGGGATACTGTTGAAGCGCTCGGAATTCCTAAATATGAGGAAGAGTATTATACTCCAAAAAATAAATATGTAGATCAATTATGTAATATAAAAAAAGTATCACATGCTTTATCTCTTAATGACAGTAGAAGTTCTGTTTTCACCCCTGTGCTTTTTACACATGGTGCTTTAGTGTCTTCATGTCCAGAAGTAAATCCAGAAAATATAGCAAATGAAGTTTGGTTTTTTGGAAATCATTCAGATGTTGGTGGAGGCGCAAGAAATACTTATATAAGCGGAGTATCTTTAAATTGGATGATTAGTGAACTTAAAGGTTATAATTTATTGCCTGAAAATACAAGTGTTTATGAAAACAGTTTAGACGTTACCAATGATACTGGAAAAGGTTTTTATAGATTGTTTTTACCCAAGAGGGAAAGGAAATTATCGTCGTTGGCCTCTACAAATGGGTATAAAAAAGATAAACTAAAAATACATAAATCTGTTTTAGAAAGGTTGAAAACCTCATTGAAAACCTATGAAATTAATTTAATAAAGTTATTTAGTGAGTGTTTTGATAAAAATGAAATAGGAGGTTATAATTATATAAAAAAATCGGATTGTTTTACTGTTATTGAATAAAAATTATGTTGGAAAAACTATATCAATTTAGATTTCGGTTATTACTATTCGCTCAATTGTCCATTTTATTTGGAGCCTTATTGTTTACCTCAGATTGGTTTGAGAGTTATATATCTCCAGTACTTTTTATTTTAAATCTATTTGCTGGAGTCGTTCTGTTCTCAGCTAGCAAACGCAAAATGTGGAGCATCATCGTGTTATTATGTATTGCAATAATATGTTTTGGCGTGGACATTTCGAAAATAAAGTATAAAAAACTATTTAGTGCATTACATCTAATTATCTTTTTCTTATTCTATTTACTGCTAACATTAGAAACTATAAAACAAGTATGGAATTCAAAAGAAGTAGACAAACATGTTATTTTTGGACTAATTAGCGGGTATATTTCACTTGGATTGATTGGGTTTTTTATATGTTTGAGTATAGAAATAGCATATCCGAATTCGTTTTCAGGTTTAATTGAAGGGGTTTCAATAACTGAAAACTTAATGTACTACAGCTATATTACTTTACTAACCATTGGGTATGGAGATATTTTACCTGTTAACGCTTTAGCTCATAAGGCTGCTATTTTAATTGGTTTAATGGGGCAGATTTACTTAGTTGTAATAACAGCTATTGTAGTTGGGAAATATATTAATCAAATATCAATTAAAAAATGATCTTCAAAAGATTTTAAGTACTAAGGAAATTATTATAAATATTACAAAACAATTTAAATATAAAACCATGAATCTATCTACAAAATTTTTAACACTTTGTTTAATTTTAATAGCGACTAGCGGGTTTTCTCAGAAAATAACAGAGGAGCAGAAAGAAAAAGAGAAGAATAAAGTGAAAATTTTTACTTCAGAGGAAAATGACAATCTTCAACGCTTTTATTATGAGGAAGTAAATAAAATGAAGTTGTCTGAAGAAAAAAGAGAGGAATATTACAATACACTTCTATTTTATACGCATAGTATGTCTAGACTTGATGACAAGGATAAAAACTATACAGAAAAGGAAATGACTGAAAAATTCAATGAGTTGCATGATGCTATGAATACAAAAATGAAAGCACTCCTTACTCCAGAACAGTATGTAATACACCTTGAAACCTTCGGTAAGATTATGTATAGTGTTAACCAGAAAAAGAAATTGAAAAATACTGAAAAATAGACTTTTTTAAAGCCTTCATTTTATACCGAAATTATAGCAATGTAATTTTGGTATAAAATGTATTATTTAGATTTTAAAGTAATAATTTGTCCTTCACGTAGAACTGTCATTTCAAATTTAGGATTATCTATTAGGTTCTTCGCGAAACCTGCTATTTTAATTAAAGCATCATCCGTAATATCGTAGGTAATATTGTTAAAAGATAAAATAATATCACCACCTATAATTAGTTTTTTCTTTCCAATAATTATTTCCGTATCGCCTTTTTTTACGCCCATTTTATCAAATAATGAATTCGAAGCAATACGTTGAACCAATAGACCGCTAGTTTGAGGCAGATTAAATAATTTAGCTTCTTTTCCTGATAAAGAATAAAGTTCTGCACCAAACCAAGGCATCTTATTATTCAATAACAAGTGAGCTGCAAGATTAGAAGAACTGGCAAAACCAATACCATTTGACCCACCAGATTTAGAAGTAATATGACTAACAACACCTACAACTTCCCCATTTAAGTTAAACATGGGGCCGCCTGAATTTCCTTGATTTATAGCCGCATCCGTTTGAATAAACTCAGTATTAGTAAAAGGGTTTTTTCCTAATATTTGTCCCTTAAAACCACTAACATAACCAGAGGATAGAGAAAAACCAACGCCTAAAGGGACTCCGATTACAAATACACGCTGCCCGATTTTTAGTTGATTAGAATCTCCAAATTTAACTGTAGTTGCATTTTTTTTAGGGGTTACTAATTTAATGAGTGCAATATCTGCACTTTTATAAGATGTAACCACTTTTGCATCTATAGTTTCTCCATCATAAAACTGGACGACCAAAGTTTCAGGGACGTTAACGACGTGAGCAGCTGTGATTATATACTCATCAGAAACCATAAAACCAGAACCCAATCCATTATCTGTAACAGTTTGAGACACATTGTTTGGATGCGTAACAATGTTATTTTCCTGAGTGTATATAGCGACTACAGCTGGGCTTACTTTTTCATAGATAGAAGATAGGTCTTGAGCATTTGTATAATTTATAGCAAACAAACATATTAGAGGTATAATAATTATTTTTTTCATAGTTAGTAATGATATATTAAGTATTAAAATATGAATGGTAAATTTTAAGAAATAAATCTTAAATCAAAATGGCCAAATAAAGGGAACTAAAATCAAAGATATAATAAAGAATAAAAGAAGTAAAGGTGCTCCAACTTTTACATAATCCATAAATTTATAATCGCCTGCAGCCATAACCATAGCATTTGTAGTTGTACCAACTGGGGTTAAAAAAGCAGTTGAAGCACTAATAGCAACTACAATCATAAAAGGTTCTGGGGATAGGTTTAGAGAAGTTGCAGCAATAATAGCAATAGGAGCCATTAGTACAGCTGTTGCAGAATTATTGATGGTTTGACTAAACCCAGTAGTTAGTAAGAAGATACCCCCTAATAATGCTATAGGGTGAATACTTCCTAAATTAGAAACCAAACTATTGGCAGCGAGTTCTGCAACACCCGTTTTTTGAAGTGCAATACCCATAGGTATCATAGCCGCAATCATAACCACACTTATCCAACTAATATCCTTATATGCCTTGGCTATAGGGACACAACCAGTTAATAAAATAACACCCGCAGAAACCATAGCTGCAATTACTCCAGGAACAATTTTAAAGACTAATAATACAATCATTAGTAAAAGCATAGTTAATGAAATATATGATTTGTAGGTTAATTTATTTACATCTTTAGCCATACTTTCTGGGCTTCCAGAAATCACAAGGTTTTTATAAACACTTTTTAAATGTTCTATACGTTCCCAGGTACCCCCTAATAATAAATGCATCTCCAGCTTTTACAGCAACATTTTTATCTTTTAACGGTTTGTTGTTCCTGGAGGCTGCTAATAATTGAATACCAGCTTGTTCTAAATATAACCCCATTGGAATATTATGTCCTAAAAAAAGGGATTTAGGTGTCACAATCATTTCTGCCATACCTACCTCTTGATTTATGAACTCATCTTTTAAATCATCATTATTACTTTTAAAAGGAATTAAATTGAGTTTAAACTTCAGAATTATATTATCTACATCTTCTGTTTTTCCTTTTACAGTAATAATATCATGATATTGTAAAACCGTATCTGGAGTTGGAAATTCAACATAAGGTTTTACACCTTTTACAATATTTGGAAATCGTCTTCTTAATCTAATTATTGAAACATTGTATTTATTATCGAAGTCCCATTCACCTATAGTGGTATTTAGTAAAGGAGACATTGAACGGACTCTTAAGCGGTAAATATTTTCATCAATACTATAGTTTTCAATCCATTGATGCATTTCAGAATCAATATTTACATGTTGGTTTTCAGTAGTGTTTTTAGGTAATAATTTATAACCAATAAAACGGAAATATAAAATTGAAATGAGTAGTAACGGTAGACCAATAAGAGCAAACTCAAAAAATGAGAATGATTCAAACCCATTTTCTACCAATGCATTACTAGCAATAATATTTGGAGGTGTTCCCGTTAATGTTAATAAACCGCCAGTATTTGACCCAAAAGCGACAGGCATTAGTAATTTAGAAGGGAGTGTCCCCATTTTATATGCAGCTGAAACTGTAACAGGAAGTAGTGTAGCTACGGTACCAGTATTACTTACAAAACCAGATAAAACACCAGATCCTAAAGTAACTAACACGAGCAGTTTTGGAACACTTTTACCAGCCCATTTCACAAATTTTTGTCCAGCTAATGCTGTCCATCCAGTTTGTGATAAACCTTCACCAATAATAAATAGGGAAGCAATCATGATTACCGTTGGGTTACTAAAACCACTTAATGTTTCGGTTAAATCTAAAATGCCAAATAAAAATAAACTTAACATGGACATTAATGCAACAATATCTGGTGTGAATTTTCCCCAAATAAAAAGCACAATGGTTATGCTTAAAATAACTAACAGTATAAACATGAATAATTCTTTTTTTTAATAAAATTAATGAAATTCATTACTTTATAAGGTAGAACCTTAATAATTTAAATTTAAGTAACTATTTAACTTGAGTTTCCAATAATTTATATGACATGTTTGATTTGGAAAGCCATGACAAACAATATTAGTTTTATGATGAATCCATTGGTAGTCACAGCATTGATATGTCTAGGCATCATACTACAAATCTGACTAATGGAAGTTTCAATAGTTTTCCTCATGGATTCCTTTATATAGGCCATGTGAGGTTTGTCCTTTCTTTTAGAGTTAGTTTTTCTGGCTATCTGCAAATAAACCTGTTGTGTTTCTTTAAATAGATCTTCCAGTTCATAATCCGTGTAACCACTATCTCCGTACAAAGCACCCTCTGCTGGCAAGTCATGGTGCATGCGCTGGAGGATCTGCGAATCGTGTTCCTTTCCACTTACCAAGTACATTTCTACAGGAATCCCATCTTTTGTGGTAATCAACTGTACCTTCAAACCATAAAAATACTCTCTTTTGGATGCGTTATACCCACGATAAGATTCGCCTTTCAATAACTTTGAACGGCTTATTCGGATATTATGGCAGACCTTTACAGGAAAGGAGTCAATAATGTATTCCATCTCACAATGCACGTATTTGAAAAACCTGCCAATACCCAAGAAAATGGTCATCAGTAATTCTTTTAGCATATGCAGGCGTTTTGTGAAACCGCTTTTGTTAATCGTACGCTCAAACATGTGACTTTTCATGTAGGACAGCCCTTGGGTTTGGTTACCGTTAAAGATCATAGCGGAAACTATGGCTGTTGATAACACTTGACTATCGCTAAATGTCCTGTTGTTGTGTTCCTTGTGGTTCATTTCTTTTAAAATATCATCTACTATACAATAGATTCCTATAACTTTGTCATGGAGCATTTTGAGTTGGTGTTTTGTTTCGCAACTCTAAAATACTAAAACTTATTATGCTCCTTTTTTAGGAAACTCGAGTTATTTATTAAAACTTTTTTATAATTCCTCGATGCTAATAATTGCTAAGGATTTAACTGTTAATCCATTCTTTAATTTCAGATGATTTTGCTTTACTTATCACTATTCGTTCTTTAAATGGTGGATTAACATTGAGTATTAGCTTACCGTTAAAGTAAAATTTGATGTTATTAATGGCATTTTTGTTAACTATAACTTGCCTATTCACTCTGTGAAATTTAAAGGGGTCTAATTCGTTTTCAATGTCTTCTAGTTTTTTATCTAAAATGTAGGTTTGATTTTTGAGTGTAACAGCTTTTATAATACTGCTTTCAATATAAAAGTAAGCGATATCCTCTACTTTAACTGGAATTAATTCATCTCTTTGATGTACTAAAAATGTTGTTCTGAAAACTTGACTTTTAGATTTCATTAGTTGTACTAATTGTTGAATGTTATCATAAGAGGTTGTGTCAATGTTTGCCTTAGTTTTAAACTTTTTTATAGAACTGCTTAATTCTTCCTCATTAATTGGCTTTAAAAGGTAATCAATACTATTCACCTTAAAAGCTTTTATCGCGTATTGATCATAAGCGGTTGTAAATATTATGGGAATATTTATGGTTACCTGTTCAAAAATCTCAAAAGAAATACCATCGGCAAGATGTATATCCATAAAAACCAATACAGCTTCTGTTGGATTAGAGAAATAATCGATAGCTGATTTTACAGAATCCAGAACAGTTAATATTTCTATACTGGGATCTATATTATTTATTAAATAAGTAAGTTGTTCACTTGCTGCTAATTCGTCTTCTACAATAATTACCTTCATGATTACTAATTTAGAGAAAGTTTTACTTTAAATATATTATTCTCATTGCTTATCGAAATATGTTGCCTTTTGAGAGCATAATAGCGTTTGTTAAGATTGACTAATCCATTTCCTGTGCCTGCTACTAAGGTTTTTCTAGGTCTGATTTCATTTTCAATAATTATATATGTCTCATCTGAGTATATACATATACTCAGTGGATGTTCTTTCGAAATTTCATTGTGTTTTACAGCGTTTTCAACTAATAATTGTAATGCTAAAACGGGAACTTCTTTTTTTAGTAAATTTTCATCAATATTGTAATTTATGTTGAAACGGCTTCGGTATCTTGTTTTAATTAAGTGGATATAACTTTTTAAAAATTGAAGTTCTTCTTCTAATGATACTAAGTCTCGTTCACTACTTTGTAATATATATCGATACATAAAAGAAAGCTTGTTTATAAAATTGGTAGCATCTTTATTTTCCTTAACTAAAGCACTTAAAGAGTTTAATGAGTTAAAAAGAAAGTGAGGATTAACTTGATTTTTTAGGGCCATTAATTCGTTTTGCAAGCTTTGTTGCTTTAGAGCTTCTTGTGCTATCATATTTTCTTTAAGGCTCATTTGATATCTTAGAATTCTAGCAATAAAGACCGTTATTAATAATACAATAAAATATACAAAGTAAGCTAAGCCTTTTTCCTGAGCAGGCATAGACAATCCAACTAGTTTTGAATATAAAAAAAAGAACAAGTGTATCAAAGCAAGGTATAAAGCAATATTTATTAATATTGTCATTAAACCTCTAGTTAGTTTAGGGAAATTTGAATAGAAATATTTAGTGTTTGCATTGAATTGCAGGAACATCCATGAAAAATAAGCGAAAGATAAAAATCTAAGTAACGCATCTTTTAATGAAGCTGGAGTGAAAGCGTCAGATAAGTCATCTACAATGCCTAACATGTTTAAAATTCTAGGCAAAGTCAAGAGCGTCGATATAAGTAATGCAATACTTATTAATACGAGTTGCTTTATATATTTGGTAGTCAAAATAGTTGTCGTTTTGTTTATGTAGATCATAACTAATATAATTAAAATTAAGACAATTGTTGAGTTATGTTTCTAGAGAGTCAATTCAGCCGTTAAAAAACTGCCAGAGTAACATAAAATAATTTTTATCCTCTCTGGCAGTCAACCAACCAACCAAACTATAATGAAACTAATTAACTAACTCATGTACTATTCTCTTTGAAAAATCCTTAGATATGGTTTCTATGGATTTGGGATTGTCAGTTTCAGTTGTGATAACAGAAACTAATTGTTGCTTATCAGGCATAGTTAAATCGTATACAACAGTTTCCAAGATGTATTTTTTGCCTGTATATGTTATCGTATTCATTGGCTCTGATTCTATATAAAAACTATTGTAGTAGTAATAGAAACCCCTATGGTACCATATCCCAGGAAATGATCTTACGGATGTTCCACCTGTTGTTTCTGTTTTTGTATATTCTTGAGTGTCTTTTAATACAGTCACCATGATCATTTCTATGCCTCTATTTTTAAGATCTGATGTGATTTTTTGAATCTCAGTATCGCTCAATTTTACAGACGTGTCAATTTTCGGAAATATGGTCGAGCTTCCCATAGCATAAATGCCATTCTTTTCTAGTTTTTCAATTAGATCATTTTCAAATTGCCTTCTAACAATATTGTCGTCTGTACTGCCTATCACCATGATACATTTATCTTTTAAATTTGGTGTTGTAGATTCATTCCAAGTATTAATAACTTTTACAGTTGAACAACTGGTAAGCATAATCGTTAAAATTAGTGTTCCGAGTATTTTGCTAGTTGATTTCATGATTTCTCGTGTTTTAAATGAACATAGGTATATCGTTATTACTTCTATTGACTTGATTTAGTCTTTCTGAGTTGTAATCTTCTGAGTTTTTTATATGTATAAACTCTTTTATAATAGGCCATTTCTTTAGAATTGATTTTAAATTTTTCATGACGTTAATGTTTTAATTCTTGTACAAATGTATAGAGGGACATAGAATTGATTTTTAGTTTTTTAGGTGAAGCGTCTAAAATCTAAAGTGAAGTGTCCGAAGTTAAAAGTGAGTTTGCAGATACATTATAACAACTTAGAAAAAAGGAGTTCGTATATGTGGAATTATGAATAGGCAAGTTTTTAAATAATTTGGATATCATTGAATTATTTAAAACAAAAGCATAAGAATATAGAGAAATTAATAATTTTCATGAAAAAACGATTCGTTTTTACAAGTCGTATTAAATAAAGTTTTAGATTTGTGGTATGAAAAGTTTAAAAAATAAAATACGTTGTTCTGTTCCTGGTTTGCCCGCGCGCAATCGCCGTCGCTGCATCTAGTCTTCCTGTTAGCAAAACCAAAACGTAATTTTAATTTTTTCATAGTGTCCAAAATATTTTTTATAGCATTTCAAAATCCAGTTAATTTCTTAATTAACACACAAATTATGCGCCGTATTTTTCCTTGTCGCCCGTAAGGGTGTACTTCAATTTTTGAACTTAGGTGAGTCCAGTTCAGTAATCAAAAAAGGTTAAAATTCAAATAAAAAAATAGATCCAAATACATGGAGATTGTAATTGCCAATAAATCACACATTAAATACGCAGAAATTATTTGCGAAACCATTGCAGAATCGGCAAAGGTTAGAGGTACTGGTATAGCTAAACGTACGCCTGAATATATTTCGACAAAAATGGAAAACGGTAATGCCGTTATTGCTATAGATGGCGACGTATTTGCAGGGTTTTGCTATATAGAACTTTGGGGGCATGGAAAGTTTGTCGCTAATTCAGGTTTAATAGTACACCCTAATTATAGAGGTAAAGGGCTTGCTAAAAAAATAAAACATAAAGTATTTGAGCACTCCAGAACGAAGTTCCCCGATGCCAAAGTATTCAGTATCACAACAGGGTTGGCTGTTATGAAATTGAATAGTGATTTAGGGTACAAACCAGTGACATTTTCAGAGTTAACAGACGATCAAACATTTTGGGATGGCTGTCAGACCTGTCAGAATTACGATGTTTTAACACGTACCAATCGAAAAATGTGTTTGTGTACAGGTATGTTGTATGACGGAAAGTCAAAAGAAAAAAAGGAATCAAAAAAAATAAAAGAAAAGGTTTTTAAAAGGTTGAAACACATCAAAGAAACCATGTTTTTAAAAAAAGATAAAAAATGAAAAAATTAGTAATAGCATATAGTGGCGGATTAGATACATCGTATTGTGCAGTTAGTTTATCTAAAGAATATGAAGTGCATGCCGTAAGCGTCAATACAGGTGGATTTACAAAAGAAGAAATTAGCCATATAGAAAGTAACGCTTATAAAATGGGTGTTGCAACTTATAAGAATATTGATGCAGTTGCTACATTTTATCAAAAAGTAGTGAAGTATTTAATTTATGGTAATGTTTTAAAGAATAATACCTATCCACTATCTGTAAGTGCAGAAAGAATTATTCAGGCTATCGAGATTGTAGAATATGCAAAAAGTATCGATGCAGGATACATTGCACACGGTAGTACAGGCGCAGGAAACGATCAGGTAAGATTCGATATGATTTTTCAAACCCTGGCTCCAGAAATTGAAATCATCACACCTATTAGAGATCAGAAATTAACCAGACAAGAAGAAATAGATTATTTAAAATCTAATGGTATAGACATGTCTTGGGAGAAAGCACAATACTCCATTAACAAAGGGCTTTGGGGAACCAGTGTTGGAGGCTCTGAAACCTTAGCCTCTGAAAAACCATTACCAAGTGAAGCTTATCCGTCTCAATTAGAGAAAGAAGGTGAAGAAAAAGTAACGCTTACATTTAAAAATGGGGAGTTTGTCGCATTGAATGGTCAAGAAAACGCACCAGAAATTAATATTGAATTATTAAATAATATTGCGTCGGCATATGCCATAGGAAGAGACATTCATGTAGGTGATACCATCGTAGGTATAAAAGGACGTGTAGGTTTTGAAGCAGCTGCAGCTTTAATCACAGTAAAAGCACACCATTTATTAGAAAAACATACACTTACCAAATGGCAGCTTCAACATAAAGAATATTTATCAAGCTTTTATGGGATGCATTTGCATGAAGGACAGTATTTAGATCCAGTAATGAGAAATATAGAAGCCTTTTTGCAAAGCAGTCAAGAACAAGTAAGTGGAGATGTAACCGTGACATTAAAACCATATCATTTCTCATTAGATGGTATTGTGTCAGAACATGATTTAATGAATGCCAAATTTGGAAGCTATGGTGAAGTTAATAAGGGTTGGACAGCAGATGAAGCCAAAGGGTTTATCAAGATTGTTGGAAACCAAAATAAAATATATCAACAAGTAAACTCGTAAGTTATTGAGACTTGAGACCTGTCAGGTTTAAAAACCTGACAGGTCTGAGAAACACAACAATAAATCGTATAAAAATGGAAAAAATAGAAGTTGGTATTATTGGAGGTGCTGGTTATACAGCAGGAGAGTTGGTAAGGTTATTAATATCGCATCCAAAAGCAACTATTAATTTTGTATTTAGTACCTCTAACGCAGGTAATAAAATTAGTCATATCCATCAAGATTTGGTGGGGTCTTTAGATTTGAAATTTACTGATACCGTTAATCCAGATGTTGATGTGTTGTTTTTATGTTTAGGTCATGGAAATTCAGTAAAGTTTTTAGAAAACAATACATTTTCAGATAAAACAAAAATCATTGATTTAGGAAATGATTTCAGATTAGAAAAAGATAAGGTTTTTGATGATAAAAATTTTGTGTATGGCTTACCAGAATTGCAAAAAGAAGTTGTGAAATCTGCTAATTATATTGCCAATCCAGGTTGTTTTGCAACCGCCATTCAATTAGGGTTATTACCGTTAGCAGAAAAGAATTTGTTGAATAGCGATGTGCACATTAATGCTGTAACTGGAGCCACAGGAGCAGGAACGTCATTGTCGGCAACAACCCATTATACATGGAGAGATAATAACTTTTCGTACTACAAGCCGTTTACGCATCAGCATTTAGGAGAAATTAATCAATCTGTAAAACAATTACAAAATGATTTCTCCTCAGAGATTTTGTTCATGCCAAATAGAGGAAACTTTTCAAGAGGTATTTTTGCAACCCTTTACACGGATTTTGAAGGAACTGTTGAGGAAGCCATTTCGATGTATAAAGACTTTTATAAAGACGCCAAATTTACTTTTGTTTCAGATGCGACCATTCACTTAAAACAAGTGGTAAATACGAATAAGTGTATCATACATTTACATAAACACAATAATAAGTTGTTGATTACAAGCGTAATTGATAACCTGTTAAAAGGAGCTTCCGGTCAAGCTATTCAAAACATGAATTTAATGTTTGGATTAGAAGAAACTGAAGGTTTGCAATTGAAGGGTACTTATTTTTAATCCCCACCTAAGCTCCCCAAAAGGGAGGAATAGTTTGAGGTTATACCTGTATAGGTTTTGAAAAACGTTTGAGTAAGCGTTCCCCTCCTTCGGAGGGGCTAGGGGAGGATTTAAGGAATAGTGATAAATAGATTTCCGCCTTTGCGGAAATGAAAAAAAGTATAAATATGAAAATAGCTATAATAGGAACAGGAAATTTAGGAAGTTCAATCGCTAAAGGACTAATAAAAAATAAGTCATTTACATCGTTGTATTTAAGTGATAAAAATACATCGGCAGTAATAGCTTTTAAAGATGAACCTTATGTTACCATTACAAGTAACAATTCTGAAGCAGTTGAAAAATCGGATATTGTCCTTTTTGCGTTGCAGCCAAGACATATAGAAAATGTATTGAGGGGTGTTACGCCGCTTATAAGAGCTGATCATGTTGTACTTTCAGTAGCCGCTGGTTTCGAGATTTCTAGAATAGAAAGCGTTATTGGAAGTGATAAAAATATTATTCGTGTGATGCCGAATACAGCGATCTCAATAGGAAAATCCATGACCTGTCTTTCAGCAAATGATAAAGGTCAGGAAAAAATTGAATTGGCAAAGGATATATTCAATCAGTTAGGGACTACTATGGTCATTCCAGAAGAACAAATACAAGCAGCAACAGTTATTTGTGCTAGTGGAATCGCATTTTGGATGCGCTTGGTACGTGCAACAACTCAAGGAGCCATTCAATTAGGTTTCGAAGCACACGAAGCACATAATTTAGCAGTTCAAACGTGTTTTGGATCTGCTAGTCTGTTAATTGAATCAGGTAGACACCCAGAGCAGGAAATTGATCGTGTAACAACACCTAGTGGATGTACTATTGAAGGGTTGAACGCTATGGAACATCAAGGTTTAAGCTCTGCTTTAATACAAGGTATTGTATCATCATTTGAAAAAATTAATCAAATTAAAAAGAATTAAAATGCCACTATTTGACGTTTATCCATTATATAATGTTACTCCCGTTTCTGGGAAAGACATTCTCGTTTACGATAACGAAGGAACCGAATACTTAGATCTTTATGGAGGTCATGCAGTAATTTCTATCGGGCATGCACATCCAAATTATGTGGAGGCAATTACCAATCAGGTTAATACTTTAGGGTTTTATTCCAATGCCATTCAAAATCCATTACAAAAACAACTGGCAGATAAACTTGAAGCCCTATCTGGGTGTCAAGGTTACGAGTTGTTTTTATGTAACTCTGGAGCAGAGGCCAATGAAAATGCTTTAAAATTAGCTTCCTTCAAAACAGGTAAAAAGCGTGTGGTGGCGTTTAGCAATGGATTTCATGGAAGAACATCGGCAGCAGTAGCGGCAACCGATAATAAAAATATTATTGCACCAATAAATGCACAACAAGCTGTAACGATCTTGCCTTTAAATGATATTGAAGGTGTTAAAAGAGAATTAGAAAAAGGAGATGTTTGCGCTGTAATTGTTGAGTTTATTCAGGGTGTTGGAGGTTTAGACCAAGGAACTACAGCGTTTTTCGAACAAGTAGATGCACTCTGTAAAGCCAATAATACGATGTTTATAGCAGATGAAATTCAATGCGGTTATGGACGTTCAGGGAAATTTTTCGCATTTCAACATTATAACGTGACACCAGATATTATTTCTCTGGCGAAAGGTATGGGAAATGGTTTTCCAATAGGAGGAATTTTAATCCATCCAGATATCGAATCTAAACATGGCATGTTAGGAACAACCTTTGGAGGGAATCATTTAGCGTGTGCAGCAGGTTTAGCAGTTTTAAAAACCATTGAAGGAGAAAACCTTATTGAAAACACAAATATTATTTCTGAGTATTTTATTGAAAAAGCGAAAACGATTCCGCAGATAAAAAACATAAAAGGAAGAGGATTAATGCTAGGTTTGGAATTCGACTTTGAAGTTGGAGACCTCCGCAAAGCATTAATATATAATCATAAGATATTTACTGGAGGCGCATCCAACAAGAAATTGTTAAGAATATTACCGCCATTAACTATTAAGAAAGAACATGTAGATCAATTTTTTGAAGCCTTGACTAAAGCGTTGGTAGAAATTGAAGCATCGGTATAAAAAGAATTAGCGATATGTGATGTCTCAATCGTGCCTCATTTCGACATGACAAAGTAATATTAATAATAGTAAGTCATTACTACGTTACTAAAAGAATAAAGTAGAGTGATTCGTCATTTCGACTAAAAGGAGAAATCACACAAGTAGCTAACGAATATAGCGAGACTGAACACTGAGACTGTAAACTGAACACTGGAACAACTGAAAACTAAAAAAATGAATACCTTATTATCCATAGAAAAAAGAAATGCCGTATTACTTAAAATGGCAGTGCTTTTAGAACAAGAAAGAAATAATATTATTACTATTAATAAAGCTGATTTAGAAGCTTACGAAGGCAACGATATTTCAATGTATGACAGGCTAAAAGTGGATGATACCAAGGTAGATGAAATGATTGCTTCAGTAACACATTTAGCATCTCAAGAAGACCCAGTAGGAGTAGAACGCTTTAGTTTTAAACATGATAACGGGATGCAGGTTTATAATAAAACAGCATCATTTGGAACGGTGTTAATTATTTACGAATCCAGGCCAGATGTCACTGTTGAAGCAGCAGGTATCGCCTTTAAATCAGGTAATAAAATATTACTTAAAGGCGGTAAAGAATCATTAAAATCAAACTTGAAAATTGTTGCCTTATGGCATCAAGCTTTAAAAGAAAATGAAGCCTCAACAGATTGGGTGGAGTATTTACAATTCAATAGAATAGAAACACAAGCCTTTTTAGAAAAACCGACACAGAAAGTCGATTTGATTGTGCCGCGTGGTGGCGAACGTTTAATTGCGTTTGTAAAACAACATGCTACCTGTCCAGTGATAATTAGTGGTCGTGGTAATAACTTTGTATATGTACATCCAGAAGCAGATCAGCAAATAGCATTAAATTTAATAGTGAATGGAAAAACAGCTAAAATATCAGCATGTAATGCTATTGATAAAGTTATAATAGATAAAGACTTGCCTAATAAAAAAGACTTTATAGAAAGTCTCATTTCTAAATTAAAAGCATTTAATGTTGAAATTTTAGGAGATGAAATTATTTGTGAATTTGATGAGGTAAGTTCAATAGCATCCGATGACGTATGGTTTGAAGAGTTTTTAGATTATAAAATAGCTATTGGAGAGGTTACTTCCAATGAAGAAGCTATTGCCATGATAAATAAATATTCTGGTGGACATTCATCTGTCATTGTAACAACCAATGAAGCAGAAGCGAAATTATTTATGGAGAATGTAGATACTGCTGCTGTGTATCACAATGCATCCTCACGTTTTACAGATGGCGGACAATTAGGTTTAGGTGGTGAGTTAGCTATTAGCACCGATAAATTACACCAACGAGGGCCTATAGGCTTAAAGCATTTGGTAACTAATAAATGGTACGTCCATGGCAATGGACAAACAAGATAACCATGAAAAAGAAAAGAATATTACTTAAAGTTGGGTCTAATACACTTACCAAAGAAACCAATAACATTTCTAGAGGTAAGATAGAGGATATTGCCAACCAAATGGCACAATTACATGATACCTGTGAGTTTATTATTGTAAGTTCTGGGGCGATCGCTGTGGCAAAACAATTTGTAAAGCTGGAAAGCAAGCAAAAAGACGTTTTTGTAAAACAAGCCCTCGCATCTATTGGCCAGCCACATCTTATAAGAATTTATCAGGAGATTTTTAGAGAATATGGATTGCTAACATCACAGTGTTTATTATCCTATTCAGATTTTGAAAAACAGGAAAGTAAAACAAACATCGTAAATACCATAAATGTACTCGTTAATAATAATTATATACCTATTATTAATGAAAACGATACGGTAGCTACTGATGAAATTAAGTTTGGAGATAACGATAAATTAGGAGCCCTTACCGCTTCGCTTTTAAATGCCGATCTGTTTATAATAGCAACCAACACAAATGGTATTTATACCAAAGAATCCATAGAAAATGGAACCCCAAAAACCATAGAACTCGTTGAAGACTTTAATCAATTAAAGAATCAAGTAGTAAATTCTAAATCTACTCATGGTACAGGTGGCATGCAATCTAAAATAGATGCCATTTCAGTAGCAAAACAATCAAAAATAGAAACATGGATTGTAAACGGATTAGAAGATAATTTTATAGTTAATGCTTTTGAAAACAAAGTACCGTTTACCAAAATAATGTAGACCTGACAGGTCTAAAAATAACAATTAAACAATGAAAAACTATACCTCCATACACGACATAGACGATATTAATTCATGGATTGCCGAAGCAAAAACTTTAAAACAAGACCCTTTAAAACACATAGCGTTAGGGAAAGATAAAACCATGGGGTTATTATTTTTCAACTCTAGTTTGCGTACCCGTTTAAGTACGCAAAAAGCGGCATTGAATTTAGGCATGAATCCGATTGTTATGAATGTGTCTGGGGATGCATGGGGCATCGAATTTGGCGATGGTACCGTTATGAATGGTAATACTGCAGAACACATCAAAGAAGCAGCAGCAGTGGTATCGCAGTATTGTGATATTATTGCTGTAAGAGCATTTCCAACGTTAACAGATAAGGTAAAAGATGAAAGCGAGCAGGTTTTAAAATCCTTTGTTAAATATGCGTCCGTTCCTATTGTAAATATGGAAAGTGCCACAGGACATCCATTACAAGGATTAACAGATGCACTAACGATTTCAGAACATGCTAAAGTAGCAAAGCCAAAAGTCGTATTGAGTTGGGCGCCACATGTTAAAACCTTGCCTCATGCAGTAGCAAATAGCTTTATACAAGCTATGCAAAAAATGGATGTTGAGTTTGTAATTACCCATCCTGAAGGCTACGATTTAAACCCTGAAATTATTGGTGATACACCAGTAATTTACAATCAGGAAGAAGCCTTTGCAAATGCCGATTTCGTATACACCAAAAACTGGTGTTCCTATTCAGATTACGGAAAAATTTTAAGCGAAGATTCTAATTGGATGATTACCAAAGAAAAACTAGGTAACGCTAAATTTATGCACTGCTTACCAGTAAGAAGAAATGTGGTAGTAGAAGATGCTGTTTTAGATAGTGATAGTTCATTAGTTATTCAACAAGCAAATAACAGAACCTACGCAGCGCAATTAGTGCTTAAAAAATTATTAGAAAATTTATAACATATTATCGGGTCACGTATGTCACACTGAGCATTGTTGAAATGAAAATATATTTTTATTGAAAGTAGCTTGCGAAACAAGTCGAAGTGTCTATATTTCGAGTCTTTTGACTCCGATCAAGGTAAATTAAAGTTGAAATGTCAGGTTGAGCGCAGTCGAGACCTAAATAAGAAAAATAAAATGGAAAAACTATCCATAGTAAAAATAGGAGGCAACATTATTGAAGACGAAACGTCTTTAAAAGCCTTTTTAAAACTGTTTTCTAATTTAGAAGGAAAGAAAATCTTAGTACATGGTGGAGGCAAACGCGCCACATTAGTGGCATCTAAATTAGGAATAGCATCTAAAATGATAAACGGTAGACGTATTACCGATGCGGAAACTTTAGAAGTGATCACGATGGTTTATGGCGGTCTGGTTAATAAGAATATTGTTGCCAAATTACAAGCTTTAAATACCAATGCCATAGGTTTAACTGGTGCCGATATTAATAGTATAGTATCAGATAAAAGACCTGTAAAAGAGATTGATTTTGGTTTTGTTGGTGATGTTAAACAAGTCGCTCACGAATCTATAGATAAATTAATTCAAGCCGATTTCACGCCTGTTTTTTGTGCGATCACACACGATGGTAACGGACAATTATTAAACACCAATGCAGACACTATTACGTCTCAGGTAGCTGTAGGCATGAGCCATTTGTATGAAACATCTATCTATTATTGCTTTGAATTAAATGGCGTTTTAGAAGATATCAATGATAAGAATTCGGTAGTAAAACATATCAACTCAAAGACATATAGCGAGTTACTGGAAAAAGGTATTATAGCAGATGGTATGTTGCCAAAGCTAGAAAATTGTTTTGATGCATTAAATAATGGAGTAAGTACAATTAATATGGGAAATACATCGATGTTAACCCAAGAAAATGATAATTTTACAACCATAACTTTATAACATGACGCAGCAGGAATTAACAAACGATGCCATATCACTTTTAAAAAAGCTGATAGAAACACAGTCATTCTCTTCAGAAGAAGACCAAACGGCATTGCATATAGAAGATTGGTTTAAGCGTTATGAAATTGATTATAAAAGAACGCAAAATAACGTTTGGGCCATTAATAAGTATTTTGATGAAAGTAAACCAACACTCTTGCTAAACTCACATCATGATACCGTAAAACCAAACAGTGCTTATACCAAAGACCCTTTTAAAGCCATTGTAGAAGATGGCAAATTATATGGTTTAGGGAGTAATGATGCCGGTGGATGTTTAGTATCATTAATGGCCACATTTACTCATTTCTATAATCAAAAGGATTTAAAATATAACCTAGTAATAGTCGCTTCCGCGGAAGAAGAGAGCAGTGGACCAAACGGATTAAATAGTATGTTAGCTATTATTCCAAAAGTTGATGTAGCCATTGTAGGAGAGCCTACACTGATGAATTTAGCAATAGCCGAAAAAGGTTTAGTTGTTTTTGATGCCGTAGTTTCGGGAACACCAAGTCATGCGGCACACCCTAACGATGATAATGTACTTTATAATGTTATTGACGTATTACAGTGGTTTAAAGATTTTAAGTTTGAAAAAGGTTCGGAAGCCTTAGGAGATGTAAAACTAACAGTAACGCAAATTAATGCAGGAAAGCAACACAATGCAGTACCAGCACATTTGGATTTAGTGATTGATGTTCGTGTAAACGATGCTTATAGCAATGCTGAAATTGCAGAAATATTACAAGAACAGTCACCGTGTACAAATATTACACCTCGTAGCTTACGGTTAAATTCGTCAAGTATTCCTGTAGACCACGATTTGGTTAAAGCAGGTATCGCTATAGGTAGAACAACATATGGGTCACCAACATTATCGGATCAAGCAGTGCTATCATGTCCGTCATTAAAATTAGGACCAGGAGATAGTACACGTTCGCATTCGGCAGATGAATTTATTTATGTAAATGAGATTGAAGAAGGGGTGAAAATATATATTGAATTGTTAGAAAAGGTATTGTAAGAAACAAGAATATAGAACCAAGAAACAAGACATAAATGTAGTTCATTAACAGTCTTAGTTCTAAAAGCGAAGCGGTCTTTTTCTCTTGATTATAAATATTAAGAAGAATAAAAAAGAAATAAGAATATAGAATCAAGAACAAATATTTAATCATAGTTAAATATAAATATTGGTTTAAAATTATAAGAATAATAAAAGGAGTTAAGAACATAGAATCTAGAAAATAGACTTGATAATAGTTCAGTTCAAGTCTTGGTTCTAAATATTAAAAAGTCAAGATTTATGTTGAATTGTACAATAGTTTAAACAATTCTGTCATTCCTGCGAAGGCAGGAATCCACTAAAAAACTAGTAAATATAATAAGATTCCCGTCTTCACGGGAATGACAAAAAAGTATAGAAGATGAAACTCTGGGACAAAGGCATATCAATAGATAAAAAAATAGAACAATTCACTGTTGGGAACGATAGAGAAATCGATATCCATATTGCGAAGTACGATGTTATAGCATCTAAAGCACATGCTAAAATGCTTCAAAAAATTGGCATTATCACCGTTGAGGAATTGGTTGAATTGTTAGGTGGATTAAGGGTTTTAGAAACTCAGATTGAAAACGGAACCTTTGTTATCGATCCTCAGTTTGAAGATGTACATTCTAAAATAGAATTCGAACTCACAAAATCTTTAGGAGAAGTAGGTAAAAAAATCCATACAGCACGTTCTAGAAATGATCAGGTTTTGGTGGCTTTGCATTTGTATTATAAAGAGAATCTGGGTATAGTAAAAGAAAAAACAAAAACCTTCTTTACCACACTTCTTGAATTAGCAGAAACTCATAAAGATAAAGTATTACCAGGGTATACGCACTTACAAGTGGCCATGCCATCATCATTTGGATTATGGTTCTCTGCCTATGCAGAATTAATGATAGACGATGTATACTTACTAAATGCCGCCATACAAACAGTAGATCAGAATCCATTAGGTTCAGCTGCAGGTTACGGAAGTTCATTCCCTATCGATAGAGAATTAACTACCAAAGAAATGGACTTTTCCACCTTAAAATACAATGTAGTAGCCGCCCAAATGAGCCGAGGAAAAAGTGAGCGTACCATAGCAGCCAGTTTAGGGAGCCTATGTAATACGATGTCTCGTTTCGCTATGGACATCTGTTTGTATATGAGTCAGAATTTTGGATTTATTTCCTTTCCAGATGAATTAACTACGGGGAGTAGTATCATGCCTCATAAAAAGAACCCCGATGTATTTGAATTAATTCGAGGAAAGTGTAATAAAATACAAGCCTTACAAAGCGAAATGATTTTAATAACCAATAATTTACCAAGTGGATATCATAGAGATTTTCAGTTATTAAAAGAGAACATTATTGCAGCTTTTGAAGAAGTAAAAGATATTCTGGATATTTTTAATTATTCCATCCAACAAATCATTGTAAAAGATGTAGATATCAATAGCGATTTGTATAAATATTTATTTACGGTAGATAATATAAATACATTGGTTGTAGAAGGGCAAAGCTTTAGAGAAGCTTACCAGAAAATTGGTGGAGAAGTACAAGATGGTACTTATGTTCCTGATACCTCTAAGCATCATACTCATGTTGGGAGTATTCATAATTTAAGTTTAGATAAAATTCGCGCTAAGTTTCCTGATTAATTTAACCAGTTAAAAGTGAACACTAAATATAATGTTTGGTTATTTCTAAGCAATTGATTAGTTTTGTTTTGTAATTAATGTAAATTCGATATGATGATTCTATGTTTGGTTAAAAATAAGTCGATTACGTTAATATGTCAGGTTGAGCGCAGTCGAAATCTATAAAGAGTTATTGATTTTTAAAACCTTTCGACTTGTTTCACAAGCTACTTTCAATAAAAATATATTTTCATTTCAGTAATGCTCAAGGTGACAAATGCTAATATTAGTAGATTTTTCTATAAAATAGATTAACTCACGTTAATTAGAAATAATGGCAAGAAAAAAGGAATATATTGAAGAAGAAGTTATAGAAAAGGCCATGAACTTGTTTTGGCGTAATGGGTATGAAACCACTTCTGTTCGTATGTTAGAAAAAGAAATGGGAATAAACCAATTTTCTATGTATTCCAGTTTTGGGAACAAGCAAGGCGTCTTTTTAGAGAGCGTTAAATGCTATAAAAAGAAGGCAAAAGAAGCCCTTGTCGATAAACTCAAACAGTCTACTAATGGCGTAGAAGCCATAAAAGAATACTTTTACAATTTTATTGAGTTCTCTAAAGATACAAAGACTAACAAAGGTTGTTTATTGACCAATACAGTAAACGAGTTAGGAGAACATGCCGATACGGTAATCATGTCCGAAATTATAAAATTTGCTACCGATATTAAATCACACATCATAAAAAAATTAGAAACTGATAAACAAAAGGATTCAGAAACAATAGCAAAGCAAGCCAATTATTTAATGGTTTCCTTACAAGGTTTATCTGTGGCCTCTAAAATGTTTGAAAAGCAACAATTAGAAGATTTTATTGAGAGTGCTTTCGAAAGCCTTTAAACTTTTTTAAATATAAAACTAAGCAATTGCTTAGTAATAATAATTTAAATAAATAATAATCATGAGTACAATTAAAATGATAAATTTAGAACCTAAAACAATTGAAACAGCCGATGCTATTTCTAGTGAAATTTTAAAAACGACCCAAAATAAATTAGGATTAATCCCTAATATGTATGCAGGTATGGCTTGTTAGATGACTATGTAGCAGCCTATAATTCGTTTAGAGCGAATTCTGGTTTTACACCCCAGGAACAAGAGGTTGTGTTTTTATCGATCGCTTATGTAAATAACTGTACTTATTGTATGGCAGCACATAGTTTTGTAGGAGATAATATGACACATGTGCCTGTTGAGGTTACCGATGCCATTAGAAGCAATTCTGATATTCCAGATGTTAAACTTAAAGCGTTAAGTTTATTTGCAAAGTCAGTAACAATGAATCGTGGCTTACCTACAGAAACAGATATTGAGAATTTTTTAAGTGCAGGGTATACCCAAAACCATATTTTAGCCGTGATTTCAGGTGTTGGAGTAAAAACAATGAGTAATTACTTCAATCATATTTTTAATACCCCTATTGACGATGCTTTTAAAGGTAGAGTTTGGGAAAAGAACTAGTCCAATTTTGTTCCATTAAGTAATATAATAAATAGGAGAGTACCTTAAAAAGTGTCATTCAGAACGAAGTGAAGCATCTCTTTGAAAAGAACACTCTTTAAGGTCTCCTCTTTTTTAAATGTTTATCATGTACGATAAATATTTAAGTAATAGATCATATATTTTGTATAGAAAAACGTGTGTTAAATTTTCTGAATAAAGTATTATTGCAATTAATATTAAGTAAATTAGAACCTAGTTAAATAAACGAATAATTAGGTTTAAAAATGAAAAAACGATTAGTACTTCTTAGTTTCTGTTTTATGTTCTCTTTCTCAAATTTTGCACAAACAGGAAAGGTCTTCGATAAATTATCTCACACCAGTAAAATTTTAAAAGGCGATCGAAATTTTGCCATTTATCTACCACCAGATTACGAAACGTCTCAAAGAGATTATCCTGTTTTATATTTATTGCATGGTGCAGGTGATGATCAAACAGGTTGGGTGCAGTTTGGAGAAGTGCTACATATTACAGATAAAGCCATAAAAGAAGGCAAAGCAACCCCTATGATTATCGTTATGCCTGATGCAAAAACGAAACGTTTAGGCTATTTTAATGACGCAAGAGGCGACTGGAACTACGAAGATTATTTTTTTGAAGAATTGATGCCTTATGTAGAAACGACCTATCGTATAAAAAGAGAAAAACGCTATAGAGCCGTTGCAGGATTGTCTATGGGCGGTGGAGGCTCTTTTATGTATGCATTACATCATCCCGAATTATTTTCGTCGGCATGTCCGTTAAGTGCTTATACAGGGCCATTAACTGTTGATGAAGTAAAAAAAATGGCAAAACAGTATTATAACTTAGAAATCAGTGATGCCGATGCAGAAAAATATTATTCAACGCATAGTGCGTTACCGCTCATAGAATCCATGACTAAAAAACAGGTTGAATCTGTAAAATGGTATATCGATTGTGGTGATGACGATTTTCTATACGAAGGAAATAGCTTGGTACATATCGCGCTTCGAAAAAAGAAAGTGCATCATGAATTTCGAATTAGAAATGGCGGACATACCTGGACGTATTGGAGAGAATCACTTCCTGAGGTTTTAGAATTTGTATCGAATACATTTCACCAGAAATAATAAAAAAATAACTTAATTTAACACCTAATATATAAGTGTCTTATGCAGAATTTGCTTCTGTATTGAAATGTTAAATGCTATTGGAGCAAACTTAATAACGATTTCACCAATTGGTAAAAGAAGAAATATATTTCAATTTAAATTTGGTAAACTTTTTTATCATTTCTGGATTGATTCAAAATTTCATACTAGCAGGAATTCTGTTTTTTAGGAAAAGGGATAGGCTTTTAGCAAATAGATTTTTAGCGATAACAATATGTATTGTCAATTTACATCTAACCTATTTAATGGTTTTGGATACTAATCTTGACAATTTTTCCCCTTTCTTACTTTGGATGCCCTATTCGTATCTAACAGCCGTTGGTCCACTAATATTTTTTTATACAAGAGCCTATACCGATACAGGTTTCAATATTTCAAGCATACATAATTAAACACTTTTTTCCATTAATGGCTGAAATTGGTGTACAAATAATTATGATAACCTATGGTATTAGGTACAATCAGCTCTTTTACAACACACCACCATATTTTTATTTAACACCATTGTTTTATATATGGACTGCTGGTTCCATTTTTTATTATTTGCGTCTTTCTCTTAAGATTATCAATAATCACGAAATTTGGGTGTTGAAAAACTTCTCTAATCTTAAAGAAATAACGCTTAAATGGTTAAGAAAATTAATTGTTTATTATCGTTTACTATGGATAGTTTGGGTGCCTTTTGTCACTGTATTTTTATTGTTTTTTAGATTTCAGTTATTACATTTTATTATTGTTCTGATACTTTATTTTTTAATGCTTGTTTTAACATACCTCACCTTTTGGATAGGATTAGAAGGTTTGGGGCGTGGAAATTTTATCTTTATAAATCAGAATAAAGGAAAAACAAAGAATAAGAATTTTACTCATCTTACAGAAAAAAATATACAGGATTATATTGAAAGAATAACTCAACTTATGATTGTAGAAAAAATATACTTAAATGAAAATTTAAATCTTACTGAGTTTGCATGGTATCTTAAAGCTGACCCTAATTTAATTTCGTTTATCTTGAATAACCACTTAAATAATAACTTTTACGACTTTGTGAATCGTTACAGAATTGAAGAGGTAAAAAATAAATTGAACGATCCCGCTTGTAAACATTTTACCTTATTAGGGATAGCGCTTGATTCTGGTTTCAATTCAAAGACGACATTTAATAGGGTATTTAAACAGGTCACTGGAATTACACCCACAGAATTTCAGAAAACTATTCCAAATAAGAATTAGAAAATAGGTTCCATCCCTCATATTGGGACGCTTTCAAATGATACATTTTGTTGTTTTGAAGAAACATTTAAATCGAAACAATAAATTCATGAAAAAACTAATATTAACCCTGTTTACACTTTCCGCTTTTGTTTGCAATGGACGAATAGAAAAAAGCAAAAATGAAGAAAGCCTGATAAGAAAAATTTTAACAGATCCTTCTTCCGAAGAAATACAAGAAGTTCTTTTTGAGCTCAAAAAACAAGACTTATCTCCTAAAAATGTCGTTATTCAAGATTCAATACTACTTTCTAATACAAATACATTATACATACTTTCTCATAAAGTACATGGTAATAAACATTATGGAGCAGTGATTATTCCAAACCGAAACGACATCAAAAAGTTACCAGTAATTATTTTCGCAACAGGCGGAGATGGCATGCACAATCAATTTGATATCACTCAGGATTTTAATCATAATGCAGCTCAGTTTCCGAGTTTCTTAGGAGAAGAGTTGGATAAGAAATTTATTGTTGTAATACCATCATTTAGAGGGCAACAGATGATAATTGATGACAAAAAATATCAGTCTGAGGGAAACGTTGGAGATGCATTTGATGGAGCAACAACCGATGCGCTATCATTTTTAAATGTGAGTATTAAAACGTTTAGTCAGATAGACGAAAACCTTATAGCGATTTATGGAGGAAGCAGAGGAGGAACAGTAGCGCTATTAGCTTCTTCACGAGATAAACGAATACAAAGAGCAATTGTAGTTGCGACGCCTACTGATATGAAAAAGTTATATTTATTATATTCAGAACAATTTAAATTGCTATTTTTTAATGATTTATTAATTGGAAAAATAACAGAAAAAGAAGCTAGAAAGAAGTTTATATCTATATCTCCAATTCACTTCATTAAGCAATTACCAATGGTACAATTACATCATGATAAAAATGACCCATTTGTACCTGTAGAATTCGCGAAAATATTAGTAGAAAACATGAAAGCGAATAAAAAACCTGTTGATTCTTATTTTTATGATGAAGGAATTCATGGCTTTTGGAATGATGAAAATTATTGGAAACGGGTACAAGATTTCATCAGGCCACTATTAGATTAGTAAGAGGAAGCGTAGCTAAAATGTTATGAGCAATTACTACAATAACCAGATATTAACCCATTGAAAGCTTCTGTAGTATATCCCTTTGGTAAAGACACGTCAATTTCGTTTTTAAGACACTCCACTTTGCCACATTTAAGACATTTGAAATGAAAATGATTATGACTATGTTGCTTTTTTTCTTTATCGCAATTTAAGCAGAAGGCGAAATATTGCTTGCCATCATCACCAATAACTTTATGTACCAAACCATCATCACTAAATCGGTTCAAAACGCGATAAATAGTTGCTCTATCAATCTTTGTAGTTAATTTAGCTTGCAGCATGTCATGGTTTAAAGCTGAATTGGAGTCTTTTAAGATCTCCAAAATTTCTTCCTGTGATTGCGTTTTCCTTCTTTTCATAATTATTTAATGCGACTTTATTGCATTAATATGTTTTTTAGTATTTTTATCGAAAAATTATTGTAGAGTAAATTTTTTATTAGTCTCTACAAAATTAAAAACTTAAAGATAGTAAAAATGACAAATAATAATTTTGATGTAATTATTGTTGGAGGTAGTTACTCAGGGCTTTCAGCAGCTATGGCATTAGGTAGATCGTTGAGAGATGTTTTGATTATAGATAACGGGAAACCTTGTAACAGACAAACACCACATTCGCATAATTTTCTAACTCAAGACGGTCAAACCCCAAAAGATATTACAATGAAGGCGAGAGAGCAGGTTGAAAAATATGAATCTGTGAGGTTTTATAATGGATTTGCAACTAACGGTGTAAAAACTCAAAATAGTTTTGAAATAGAAACACAATCAGGAGATAGATTCACGTCAGAGAAATTAATTTTTGCTACAGGAGTTAAAGATATTATGCCAGACATAGAAGGCTTTTCAGAAAGTTGGGGTATTTCTGTTATACATTGCCCTTATTGTCATGGGTATGAAGTGAAACATGAAAAAACGGGTATATTAGGGAACGGAGAGTATGGTTTTGAATTTTCTAAAATGATTAATAATTGGACAAAAGATCTTACGCTTTTTACTAACGGAAAATCAACTTTGACTGAAGAACAAACAACAAAATTAGAGGCACATGATATAAAAATAGTTGAAGAAGAGATTGATAGTTTTGAGCAAATTAAAGGTCAAATTAAAAATGTGATTTTTAAAAATGGGTCAAAAAGGTCATTAAAAGCCATATACGCTAGAACATCTTTTGTTCAACAGTCAGATATTCCAAAAACACTAGGTTGTGAATTAACAGAGGAAGGATATATCTCAGTAGATCCTTTTCAAAGGACTACTGTTCAAGGTATATATGCTTGTGGTGATAATACAACATTTAAGCGTTCTGTGTCAAATGCAGTAGCCATGGGGACTTCTGCAGGAGCTATAGCTAATAAAGAAATCATTGATGAAGCGTTTTAAAATGCTTTGAAATTTATGGACTCTCAAAAACACTAAACTTATATTCGATAAGCAAATAATGAGTAAAGAGAATATAGAAATAGAGCGTATTATTTTTTTAATGATATAAATTAAAAAAGCACACCGTTTAGATGTGCTTTTCGTAAATCCCAATAATTTTAATTTGGTGACTAACTCAAATAATTAAATGATTGTGGACTGTCCTAAATGTATGTTTGTAAAATTTAAATTAGTTTCTTCTGGGTTATTTATAAAATCTTCTATAAAATCACCAACTTTAGTGGTGGTTATATGATCGTACTTTGTATTTAAATCGGGTGTTGTTATATGAAGCTTTAACGATTTATCAACACCCTCTCTAATTAAATCTGCTTCTTCATGTAACTCAAAATGATCTAATAACATAGCAGCCGATAAAATAGATGCAATTGGATTAGCAATTCCTTTATTAGCAGCTTTTGTATAAGCACCATGTATAGGTTCGAACATAGCATATTTGTCGCCAAAAGATGCCGAAGCTAATAAACCTATAGAACCTACAATAACACTGGCCTCTTCAGATAAAATATCTCCAAACATGTTTTCGGTTAAAATAACATCAAACTGTCTTGGATTAATAATAAGTTCCATTGCAGCATTATCTATATAAAGATAATCTAATTTTACGTCGGGATACTTTGGAGCTAATTCCTGAATTACTTTTCGCCATAAACGAGAACTTGCCAAAACATTGGCTTTATCTACCAATGTTAATTTGCGTTTTCTGGATTGAGCTGCTTTAAATGCTAAATGAGCAATACGCTCAATTTCAAAACGTGTATATTCACAAATATCCGATGCAGTATTGCCATCTTCACTTAACTTTTTTTCTCCAAAATAAATGCCACTTGTCAGTTCTCGGTATATAAGAATATTAGTATCCTTAATTTGCTTTTTCTTTAAAGAGGATTTGTTTAACAAATCTTCATAAGCTATAACAGGTCTTATATTAGTATATAAATCCAAAACTTTACGAAGGCCTAGAAGACCTTGTTCTGGTCGTATTTCTGCATTAGGATCCATATCATATTTTGTATTACCAATAGCACCAAATAAAATAGCATCTGCGTTTTCGCAAATGCTTATGGTTTCTTCTGGTAATGGATCTCCTGTTTTGTCTATTGCTGAAGCACCTACTAATCCAGTTTCGAAAGTAAATATATGGTTAAACTCCATAGCAATAGCTTTCAAAACCTTGACGGCTTGTTCTATGACTTCTGGACCTATACCATCACCTGGTAAAACGGCAATATTTAATTTCATTTCAATTATTTACTTTTGTTCATTCCTGCAAAGGCGGGAATCCCTCGTTCTAAGCAGAAGTAATTTCGTGATATACTTTGCTGTTTTCTATTATTTGATGGATATCACTATCATTAACTTCTTTCTTTTTGTCGGCAAAATTTAAGAAATTTATATAAATTTCATCCAACTGAAGTTTTGTTAATTCGTATCCAATATTTTTTGCTCTATATGCTAAAGCGGCTCTACCACTTCTAGCTGTTAATACAATAGCCGATTCTGTTACACCAACATCTTTAGGGTCTATAATTTCGTAAGTTTCACGATTTTTAATAACGCCATCTTGATGAATTCCAGAACTGTGCGCAAATGCATTAGCACCAACAATAGCCTTGTTAGGTTGTGTGTAAATACCCATGCTATCTGAAACCAATTGACTAATACCGTAAAGCATCTCAGTTTGTATTCTAGTATCTAGATTTAAATATGGGTGTTGTTTTAAAATCATTACTACTTCCTCTAAAGCCGTGTTTCCAGCACGTTCTCCAATACCATTAATAGTACATTCAATTTGTCTTGCACCGTTAATAACACCCTCAATAGAGTTGGCAGTTGCTAAACCTAAGTCGTTATGACAATGGCACGATAAAATAGCTTTATCAATCCCTTTTACATGCTCTTTTAAGTATTTAATCTTAGCACCATACTCATGTGGCAAACAATACCCAGTAGTGTCTGGAATGTTTAAAACAGTTGCGCCAGCTTTAATAACCGCTTCGCAAACACGTGCTAAATATTCGTTATCTGTTCTACCAGCATCTTCAGCATAAAACTCTACGTCTTCAACAAAAGATTTAGCATAGCTAACCGCTTTAACAGCACGTTCTATAATGTCCTCTTGGTTAGACTTAAACTTAAATTTTATATGAGACTCTGAAGTTCCAATACCAGTATGAATTCTTGGTGTTTTAGCATATTTTAATGCCTCAGCAGCTACTTTTATATCATTTTCAACAGATCGTGTTAAACCACAAACAGTTGCGTTTTTTACAATTTTAGAAATAGCCTCAACCGATTTAAAATCGCCAGGGCTCGATACAGGAAAACCAGCTTCAATAATATCAACTCCTAAATTATCTAGCTGTTCTGCAATGATTAACTTCTGTTCAGTATTTAATTTACAGCCAGGGACTTGCTCACCATCTCGTAGCGTAGTATCAAAAATTTGGACGTTATTATTAGACATTTTATTTAAATATATTTTCTTATTGTATTACGAATTTATATTTTGGTTTCCTAAAACCAGAATTGAAGCTTTCGTTTTTACGATGTTTAACCTTTGGATTGTCTAATTAAATAATTAATAATCAGCATTTTAGTGTTGTTTTTACAACTATGACAAGAGAGCAAAAAGATAATTTGTTTGTTTTAGTAAAGTCGCTATCTAAATCTGAAAAGAGGCAGTTTAAACTTTATGTAGGACGTTTAGGGGTAAATGAAGATTCAAAATTCTTGACACTTTTTAATATTCTTGATAAACTTTCCGTTTACGATGAGGCTACCATTCTTAAAAAGGGAATCGTAAAAAAACAGCAACTTTCTAATTTAAAGGCGCATTTATATAAACAAATTTTAATTAGTTTAAGATTAAACCCGTCTCATCAAAATATTAGAATTCAGATTCGGGAACAGTTAGATTTTGCTACTATTTTATATCATAAGGGGCTTTACAAACAAAGTTTAAAAATATTAGATAAAGCTAAAAGTTTAGCTATAGCCAATGAAGAAAAAAACATTGCTTATGAAATCGTAGAATTAGAAAAAATAATAGAATCTCAATATATAACCAGAAGTCTTAATAACAGAGCAGATGAATTATCTGTACAAGCAAAAGAATTGAGTCAGCAAAATGTTATAGCTAGTAAATTGTCTAATTTATCACTTCAATTATATGGTTTGTTTTTAAAAACAGGCTATATAAAAAATGATAAAGAAAATCAGAGAGTTACTAATTATTTTAATGATAGGTTACCAAAATATGATATTAATAAATTAGGTTTTAGAGAAAAACTTTGGCTATACAAAGCTTATTTATGGTATAGTTTTTTAACATCAGATTTTTTAGCTAGCTATAAGTACGCTTCCAAATGGGTAGATTTATTTTATAAAAATAAAGATATGATTATTTTGAATCCAGTCTTTTTTTTAAAGGGAAATCATTATTTACTCGAAGCATTATTTTATTTAAGGCAGTATGAAAAGTTTAAAGAAACACTTCTTAATTTAGAAGCCGTTACAAAAGAAAAATGGTTTCCTGTAGATGATAATGTGGACGGATTAGCTTTCTTATATATTTATAATAATAAGTTTAATCTACATTTTATCGATGGCAGCTTTAAAGATGGTTTACCATTAATAGATGAGATCTTAGAACGTTTAAGAAATTACAAAGATCGTATTGATGAACACCACATCATGGTATTCTATTATAAAATTGCGAGTATGTATTTTGGTGCAGGGGAGAATAAAAAGTGCATTTACTATTTAGAAAAAATAATAAGTAACAAATCCCTTCAAATGCGTGAAGACTTATTATGCTTTTCAAGAATTTTAAATCTTGTAGCGCATTATGAAGCAGGTCTGGATTATAACCTTGATGTTTTAATAAGAAGTACTTATAAGTTTTTAATTAAAATGGAAGACTTATATGAAGTGCAAAAAGAATTTATTAAATTTTTGAGAGGCTTGGGTGATATTTATCCTAATGAAGTGAAAAGAGAATTTATCAAACTTCATAAAAAACTAAAGCAATATGAAGATGATCCTTACCAAAGCCGTGCTTTCTTATATTTGGATATTATTTCGTGGTTAGAATCTAAAATTCAAAACAGACCAATAGACTTGGTTATTAGTGATAAATTTCATAGAAAACTGGGCGAAAAATAAATTTTTATAAAATTTTTCAAAAAAAATTAGGTTTTTAACTTTTTCTGAACGAATATTTGCAGTGAACTAATGTTGGTTTAAAAGAAAAAACTAAGATAAGTTCAAATACAAAGTTCAATCACTTATTGAGATGTTATCAAGAAAGGCGGAGGGATTAGACCCAATGAAACCTTAGCAACCCTTTATACGTAAAGAAGGTGCTAAATTCTACCCCGTCCTGAACTCGTTTCAGGATTATACGGATAGATAACCAAACGAAATTACTTTCAGTAATTTTAATTTTCTTTTTAACATTTTTCTATATAAGCACGCTATTCGTAGCATATTTGGCTTTTGGTTTAATCGTAAAGAATTTCTAAATATTTTCATTTAGATAACCTTTAAAAATGTCATTCCCGCATAGGCGAGAATCAATTAATTCAAAAATTAGAAAAATGAGTACACAAAAATTAGCAACAAACGCATTACATGCAGGACACGATGTAACAACAAACGGAGGTGCAAGAGCCGTTCCTATTTATCAAACAACATCGTATGTTTTTAATAATTCAGATCATGCTGCAAACCTATTTTCATTAAAAGAATTAGGATTTATATATACCAGACTTAATAACCCGACGAATCAAATTCTTCAAGAGCGTTTAGCAGCTGTAGAAGGGGGCATTGGAGCCGTAGTATTTGCTTCGGGAACTGCTGCTATTTCAACAGGACTATTAACGCTTTTAAAAGCTGGAGACCACATTGTAGCATCTAGCAGTTTATATGGAGGAACTTACAACCTACTTAGTGTAACATTACCAAGATTAGGTATTACGACGACATTTGTAGATGCTTCCAACCCAGATAATTTTAAAGACGCCGTACAAGATAATACGAGAGCCTTTTTTGTAGAATCGTTAGGGAATCCGAAATTGGATGTTTTAGATTTAGAAGCTATTGCTGTGCACTCTAAAGCAGCAGGTGTACCTTTTATTGTCGATAATACAGTGGCAACACCAGCGTTATTGAATCCATTAAAGCATGGAGCAAATATTGTAATTCACTCACTTACTAAATATATTGGAGGCCAAGGAACGTCATTGGGAGGTGCTATTATTGATGGAGGTACTTTTGATTGGGCAAACGGAAAATTCCCTGAATTTACGGAACCTTCAGCTGGATATCATGGATTAGTTTATAACGAAGCTTTAGGAGCAGCATCTTATACTTTTAAATTAATTTTAGAAGGATTAAGAGATTTTGGAGGTGCTTTAAGTCCAACAAATGCATTCAATATTATTCAGGGTTTAGAAACGTTAACAGTAAGAATAAAGCAGCATAGTGAAAACGCATTAGAGCTCGCAAAATGGTTGGAACAACAAGATGAAGTTGCTTGGGTAAACTATCCAGGTTTAGAAAGTAGCAAATACAAAGCTTTAGCCGATAAATATTTATCTAAAGGACAAAGTGGTATTGTTACATTTGGAGCAAAAGGCGGGTATGATGCTGCTAAGACGGTAGCAGACAAAACAAAAATATTTTCATTATTGGCTAATATTGGAGATACAAAGTCGCTTATCATTCATCCAGCGAGTACAACACATCAACAGTTAAATGATGAAGCACAAGAATCTGCAGGTGTAACACAAGATCTTATCAGGTTATCTGTAGGGTTAGAAGACATCGAAGATTTAAAAGCCGATTTAAAAGCTGTTTTCGCAACCTTGTAGGTTTTAAAATTAGTCAAGAAAAGAACATATTTTTAGACCTGTCAGGTTTTTAAAACCTGACAGGTCTAAATTAAAATAAAGAAGTATTTGGAAGATACATTACCACATATCATAATTAAAGATTTTACTACAGAAAGTAATACACAAAACACTGAAATAAAGTTGAGTTATCAGGTGTTTGGTAAATCCTTAGGTTCTGCACCTATCGTTTTGGTAAATCATGCCTTAACGGGGAATAGCAATGTAGCTGGAAATGATGGATGGTGGAAAGATTTGGTAGGCGATGATAAAGTCATTGATACAAAATTATACACCGTTTTAGCATTTAACATTCCTGGAAATGGTTTTGATGGATTTATAATTGATAACTATAAAGATTTTGTTGCCAGAGATGTTGCAACATTATTTTTAATAGGTCTTAAAGAATTAAATATTGAAAGGCTCTTCGCTATTATAGGAGGCTCTTTGGGAGGTGGTATTGCCTGGGAAATGGCTGTGATTAAACCAGATGTTACTGAGCATTTAATACCTGTAGCAACCGATTGGAAATCGACAGATTGGTTAATTGCCAATTGCCAGATACAAGAACAGTTTTTGTTAAATTCGAGAAACCCAGTACACGATGCCAGAATGCATGCCATGTTATGTTATCGTACTCCAGAATCATTCAAAGAACGTTTTCACCGTTCTAAAAATGAAGATTTAAAGATTTTTAATGTAGAAAGTTGGTTATTACATCATGGCAAAAAATTGCAAGAACGTTTTCAACTGTCGGCTTATAAATTGATGAATCAATTATTAAAAACGATCGATGTTACTAAAAATAGAGCCAACGATTTTAATGTTTTGGAACGCATCGATGCCAACATTCATATTGTAGGTGTAGATTCCGATTTATTTTTTACAGCAGAAGAGAACAGGCAAACCCATAAACAATTAGCATTGACACACCCCAATGTAACTTATAACGAAATACATTCGGTACATGGACATGATGCTTTTTTAATGGAATATGAACAACTAGAAAAAATTATAGAAGGCATTTTTGTGCCAGATTCTAAAAAAAGAAAAATGAAAGTATTAAAGTTTGGAGGAAAATCTTTAGCAAATGGAGATGGCTTGAATAAAGTTATTTCTATTGTTGAAAATAAGGTTAACAACGGTGAGCGGATTTCCGTTGTAGTTTCAGCAAGGGGAAATGCTACGGACGAACTGGAAGATATTTTAAATAAAGCTCTGAAAGGAGCATCTTTTCAAGACGAATTGGAAGCTTTTAAAACGTACCAAAAAGAACCGTTAAAAACCATAGATTTTTCTGAACAGTTTTCAATTCTTGATAAACTTTTTGAAGGTGTTAGTTTATTACGTGATTGTAGCCAAAAAACGAAAGATGAAATTTTGGCTCAAGGCGAATTGCTATCTATTAAATTGCTTTCAGAATTGCTTAATAAAAGGGGCATTAAAGCAAAAGCTACTGATTCCCGACAATTAATTAAAACGGATGATGCCTTTGGTAATGCGCAACCTATTTCACAATTAACTAAAGATAATATTCGCCATTATTTTAAGCAAAATAATGGTGATACCGTTAATATAGTCACAGGATTTATAGCGTCTAATTCGAAAAATGAAACGACTACCTTAGGGAGAAATGGAAGTAATTATACAGCTGCTTTATTAGCCAATTATTTGGATGCTGAAGAGCTGCAAAACTACACCCATGTAAATGGTATTTATACGGCAAATCCAGATTTGGTAGCCGATGCGCAAAAAATTAGGGAATTATCGTTTAGTGAAGCGAATGAGTTAGCTAATTTTGGAACAAACGTCTTACACGCTAAAACCATAATCCCTTTAGTGGAAAAGAACATTAATCTGCGTATTTTAAATACGTTTAATTCGGATGACGAAGGCACTTTAATTACTGCAAAACCAAGCTCTAAAGAAGTAACATCTCTGTCAGTTTTAGACAATGTAGCGTTGTTAAATCTAGAAGGGCGTGGCTTATTAGGTAAGATCGGGGTAGATGCCAGAATTTTTAAAGCGTTGAGTATTCATGATATTAGCGTGAGTATTATTTCCCAGGGATCATCAGAAAGAGGTATTGGATTAATTATAAATGCAGAACAAGCGACTCAAGCAGTTATTGCTCTAGAGCGTGAATTTGAAAACGATTTTTACTCACAAGACGTCAATAAGATTGAAATCATAGATGATGTGTCTGTAATATCCATTATAGGAATTGAATTAAGTTCGTTTCATAAACCATTTAATGCATTGATTAAAAACCAGATTACACCTTTACTATTTAATAATACGGTAACAGGCAGAAATGTAAGTTTGGTAGTTAAAAAGAATCAATTGCATAAAGCTATGAACGTGATTCATGGTGAGGTTTTCGGAATTTCAAAAAAGATAAATATTGCCATTTTTGGACATGGTTTAGTAGGAGGTGCTTTAATTAATCAGATTTTAAAGTCTAAAGATGATATAGAAAAAAGAAAAGGTATTAACTTGAATGTATTCGCCATTGCTAATTCAAGAAAACTCCTTTTAAATAAAAATGGCGTTGATAATAATTGGGAGGATGCTATAGAATCAACATCACAAGAAAGTTCCATCCAAGATATTATTGCTTTTGCAAAAGCGCATCATTTAGAGAACTTAATAGCTGTAGATAATACAGCAAGTTCAAATTTTCATTCAAACTATATCCCGTTGGTTGAAGCTGGTTTCGATTTGGTATCATCAAATAAAATAGCGAATACCATTTCGCATGAGTTTTATACGAAACTGCGTTTGCAATTAGATGAGCATAATAAACAGTATTTGTATGAAACTACAGTTGGCGCAGGATTACCATTAATTGATACGATTAAATTATTGCATGAATCCGGAGAAAATATTACCAGAATACGTGGTGTTTTCTCAGGAACATTAAGCTATTTATTTAATAACTTTTCAGTTCAGGATAAACCATTTAGTGTGATTGTTCGGGAAACTATAGATAAAGGTTTTACAGAGCCAGATCCAAGAGAAGATTTTTCCGGAAATGATGTTGCCAGAAAGTTATTAATATTAGCTAGAGAGTTAGATTTGCAAAATGAATTTGAAGATGTAGCCGTTCAGAATTTAATTCCGGAAGCTTATCAGAATATTTCAGTTCAGGAATTTTTAAAACAGTTAGATGTTTTAGATGAAGCATTCCAAAAAATAAAAGATGAACAGAAAGAAGGTCATGTATTAAGATATGTAGGTGATTTATTTGGCGATTTATCTCAAGATAAAGGGAATCTGGAAGTGAAATTAGTATCTATTCCAGAGGACAGTACATTGGGTCATGTAAAAGGATCGGATGCAATTTTCGAGATTTTCACAGAATCTTATGGTGAGCAACCCATTGTTATTCAAGGTGCAGGAGCAGGAGCAGAGGTAACAGCCAGAGGTGTTTTTGGAGATATTTTGAGGTTGTCTAAGCATATAAATTAAAAATAAATGTCAGTCTGAGCGCAGTCGAAGACATTATTGAGCCTTTCGTTTTTTAAGCTTTTCGACTGCGCTCAATGTGACGCAGATATTTAATGACATTGAGCAGAAATCCAAGGGAATCTGACTTTAATAGTCAAACAAAAAAATAAAATGAGCAAAGAAAAAAAACAATTTGAAACAGAAGCCATTCGTACGCAATTAGAACGTACCGAATTTTTAGAGCATACAAGTCCGTTATATTTAACCTCAAGTTTTGTATTTGAAGATGCTGAAGATATGCGTGCATCTTTTACAGAAGAGAAAGAACGAAATATCTATAGTCGTTTTACAAACCCTAATACGTCTGAGTTTGTAGAGAAAGTATGTCGTATGGAAGGTGCAGAGGATGGTTATGCCTTTGCAACAGGAATGGCTGCTATATTTTCAACTTTTGCTGCATTGTTAGACAGTGGCGATCATATTGTATCTGCTCGTTCAGTTTTTGGTTCTACCCATACATTATTTACAAAATATTTACCTAAATGGAATATTGAAACGACCTATTTCGATATTAATAAACCAGAAACTATTGAAAGTTGTATCACATCAAAAACAAAGATTCTATATGCCGAGTCGCCAACAAACCCAGCGATCGATATTATTGATTTAAAGTTGTTAGGTAATATTGCTAAAAAACACAATCTGATTTTAATTATAGATAACTGTTTTGCGACTCCTTATATTCAGCAGCCTATAAAATATGGTGCGCATTTGGTAGTGCATTCGGCGACAAAACTCATGGATGGTCAAGGGCGTGTTTTAGGAGGCGTTACAGTAGGTGATGCAGATTTAGTTAGAGAGATTTATTTGTTTGCCAGAAACACCGGGCCAGCCTTATCTCCATTCAATGCGTGGACTTTGTCTAAAAGTCTTGAAACGCTTGCTGTAAGAGTCAATAAACATTGCGAAAATGCCTTAAAAGTGGCTGAATTTTTAGAAAATCATCCAAAAGTAAATTGGGTGAAATATCCATTTTTAAAATCACATCCGCAACATGAAGTCGCTAAAAAGCAAATGAAACTAGGCGGAAATATAGTTGCCTTTGAAACCAAAGGAGGTATTGAAGCAGGGCGTAGTTTTTTAAATGCTATTAAATTATGCTCGCTATCTGCTAATCTAGGTGATACCAGAACTATTGTAACACATCCAGCATCAACAACACACAGTAAATTGTCTGAGGCTGACAGGCTAGAGGTAAGTATTACTGATGGTCTGGTAAGAGTGTCTGTTGGTTTGGAACATGTAGATGATATTATAAAGGATTTGTCTCAGGCCTTAGGGTAATTTAAATTTATTGAATAAAAGAGGCTGTCTAAAAAGTGTCATTCTGAATGGAATGAAGAATCTCTTTAAAATATATGACTCTGATTATGAGTGAAATAAGATTCTTCGCGTTGCTCTGAATGACAAGATTAACCACTTTTCAGACAGCCTCCTCTACTCTAGTTTATTAGGCCCAAGTTATAAACTCAGGACTTTTTTTGTTAGAATTAGTTAGATAGCTACTTTATTATAAGTAAACGTGATATTACTATTAATACGATTACCTTTTACATCAGTAACATTGAAATTATCTTCTATAAAGAACGAAGTGTCATCCGTATTAATCTCAATATTAATTACTCGCATGTTACAAAAACTCACCAAGGTTAATAAGGTATTATTTGTTAATTTCCAGGTGCCAGTTGATGTCTGTTTGTTACTGCAATTTGATGCCGTTACTCCCTGTTCAAATGTGTAGCTTCTATCACTATTGAAATTATAGAAGGCATCTTTTTCACATGCTCCGTATTGTTCAAATAAATTGGTGTTTGGGTTGTCTTCGCTATCATCGGTTAAATCTATTTCCTTTTCAGAAACAATTTCTGCTAAAACCCACTTGTGGGCAAATGCAGTTTCACTATTACTCAGTTCTCCGGTTAAGTCTTGGGTGCAATTTGAATCGTCATCATCACTACAACCAACAATTAAAAGTGCAATTACGACCAAACTACTCATTAGGATATTCGTTTTTTTCATGTTTAATAAACTTTAGCGTTTAACATTGTAGATGCAAAACATTGAAAATAGTTGCGCGAAATTTTAGATTATTTTTTAAATAATGTTTTTACAATGTATCTAAAAACAATTGACGAGGAAAATAATTAGATTTATTCATCCAATGTTCTTTAGATTTTCCTTTTGTTTCCAGCAGATACTTTTTGGTAATAAAATGAGTAGGTAGATAGAAAATTGTGAATAACTGCGAACATCCAGAAAATACTATGATTAACTTAACTCTCTTACAATTAATAAATGGATAATAAATCTAAAATTAATCTATTTCGAAAAAACCAGTAAAAAAATCTATATAAGTTAAAAACCTGATTTATTATTAAAAATCTAGAGCATAAGAGACCTTCATACAATTGAGGTTTTTTACTCAACAAACAAGCCATAAATTAAGTATATTAGCAGCATGCTATCTAAAAAGACGAAATACGGATTAAAAGCACTAACCTATATAGCCAAAAGTGTAGGTGATGTTCCTGTCCAAATAAGTGAGATTTCAAAGAGTGAAAATATTCCACAAAAATTTTTAGAGAGTATTATGCTTACACTTAGAAAATCTGGCTTTCTAGGCTCAAAAAAAGGAAAACACGGAGGTTATTACCTCATAAAAGAACCTTCTGAGATTAAAATGGCAGATGTTATGCGTGTTTTAGAGGGGCCTATTGCTATGGTGCCTTGTGTAAGCTTAAATTTCTATGAAAAATGCGACGACTGTCCAGATGAGCATGAGTGCAGTGTTCATAAATTGATGATCCAAGTACGTGATAATACTCTAAAAGTATTAAGAAATAATACCTTAGAAGATCTATCTGGATCTTAATCGTTGAAAATTTCATAAAATAAATCAATTTTCTTTTCAATTTAGGTTAACTAACCTAAAAATATTCCATTATTCCAAATAAGTTGTTAATAATTTTTGTCATGTTATAAAAAGTTCTATTTTTGTAATTCCTATTAAATCGATAGGATTAATATAATACAACAACAAATGATAGCACAGATGTTATTAAAAAACAAAGAAAAGTCTACTTATAAAGCCGATAGTGTTGGCGAAAAACCTATTCGTAGTGTTGCTAAGGCTTTAAGTTGGAGGGTTATAGGAACTCTAGATACATTGGTCGTTTCTTATGTGCTAACTCAAGAAATAACAGTGGCTTCACTTATAGCATCTGTAGATTTTTTGACTAAAATGGTGTTATACTTCTTCCATGAAAGAGTTTGGAATAAGATTAAATGGGGAAAATAAATAAACAGAAGATGTTTACAGAAAATCAAATACAAGAATTGAATGAGGCATTTAAAAATGCATCGCCAATAGACATTATTAAAAAAGCTTTTGAGCTTAATAATAAAACGGTAGTAACAACTAATTTCAGACCTTACGAAGCTGCTATTTTATATGCGGTAAGTTCGGTAGAAGCAAAAGTGCCGGTGGTTTGGTGCGATACGGGTTATAATACACCTCAAACATATAGACATGCAGAACAGGTGATTAAAGATTTAGATTTAAATGTCTTTTTATATGTACCAAAACAAACATCATCACATCGCGATGTTGTTATGGGAATTCCTAGTATTGATGCTCCAGAACATGCTTTGTTTACTGAACAAGTAAAATTAGAGCCTTTTAGAAGAGCAATGGAAGAACACAAACCAAACGTTTGGTTTACAAATCTACGTCAAGGACAAACAGCATTTAGAAACAGTATTGGAATTTTTAGTTTGAGTAAAGATGGCGTCTTAAAAGTGAGCCCATTTTACTATTGGTCTGATGAAAAATTAGATAGCTATTTAGAAGAGAATAATTTACCAAACGAATTTAAATATTTCGACCCAACGAAAGCCTTGGAAAATCGAGAGTGTGGTTTACACGCATAACAGTTTACAGTCACAGTAAACAGAAATAAAGAGTAAAAATAAAAACAACAAATTTTCTTACTTCACCCGAGTAAGAATTCCTCACCTTCGGGGAGGCTAGGAGGGGCTAATTATGAATAAAGATACGTCACATATCAACTCATTAGAGAACGAAGCGATATACATCATGAGAGAAGTAGCGGCACAGTTTGAAAAACCAGTGTTGTTATTTTCAGGAGGAAAAGATTCTATCACGTTGGTGCGATTAGCAGTAAAAGCATTTTATCCAGCTAAGGTTCCATTCCCTTTAATGCATATTGATACAGGGCATAATTTTCCTGAAACCATAAAATTTAGAGATCGATTGGTTAAGGAATTAGGATTAGAGCTTATTGTGCGACATGTGCAAGATTCCATCGATCAAGGAAAAGTAAAAGAAGAAACAGGTAGATATTCAAGTAGAAACCAACTTCAAACAACAACACTTTTAGATGCTATCGAAGAATTTAAGTTTGATGCATGTATTGGAGGAGCACGTCGTGATGAAGAAAAAGCAAGAGCAAAAGAACGTATTTTTTCTGTACGTGATGATTTTGGACAGTGGGATGAGAAAAACCAACGTCCAGAGCTATTCGATATGTTAAATGGAGATATTGAGCATGGACAAAATGTTCGTGTATTCCCAATTTCAAACTGGACAGAATTAGATGTTTGGTCTTATATAGAGAGAGAAGGTATAGAAATACCATCAATTTATTTTGCACATAAACGTAAAGTGTTTTTAAGAGATGGTATGATCTGGTCTGCAGAAGATGGTGTTGTTTATAGAGATGACAATGAAGAAGTGATAGAAGAGTTGGTGCGTTTTAGAACGGTAGGAGATATGAGTTGTACAGCAGCTGTATTGTCTGATGCAGTTTCTATTTCTAAGGTAGTACAAGAAATTAGAGATTCTACTATTTCGGAACGTGGTGCGCGTATAGATGATAAACGTTCTGAAGCAGCCATGGAAAAACGTAAACAACAAGGGTACTTTTAAGCCCCCTAACCCCCAGAAGGGGGAACTAGCAAGTCTTGCTAATATAATTCTGCAAGACATTAAAAACCTTGTAGGTATAAAATAATAGAAGAATTAAAACAAATTTTAAAATATAACCCGAACAAACTCCCTCTCCTTTGGAGAGGGTTGGGGAGAGGCTTATGGAAGTATTAAAAATTGCAACAGCAGGAAGTGTAGATGATGGTAAGAGTACCTTGATTGGGCGTATTCTATATGATACAAAATCATTAACTACAGATAAGTTAGAAGCTATTGAAAAAACAAGTAAGCAAAGAGGTTACGATTATTTAGATTTTTCTTTAGCAACCGATGGTTTGGTAGCAGAAAGAGAGCAAGGAATTACGATAGATGTCGCTCATATTTACTTTTCAACAGCTAAGAAAAGTTACATTATAGCTGATACACCTGGTCACGTGGAATATACACGTAATATGGTAACAGGCGCTTCAACATCTCAAGCATCTATCATTTTAATTGATGCTAGAAAAGGAGTGATCGAGCAAACAAACCGTCACTTTTTTATTAATAACTTATTGAGGGTTAAAGATATTGTTGTTGCCATTAATAAAATGGATTTAGTAGACTATTCTGAAGAAATCTACAATAAAATTAAAGCAGATTTTTCAGAATTGATGAACAAAAGAGACTATCAGGATCAAAAAATAACTTTTATTCCTGTTAGTGCTTTAAAAGGAGATAATGTTGTAAATAAAACTGATAAGATGCCTTGGTACGAAGGTCAGACTTTATTAGAGCATTTAGAAGAAATAGATAAGGCAGATATTTTTAATATCGGAACACCAAGATTTCCAGTACAATATGTAATACGTCCAAAAACTGAAGAATTTCACGATTTTAGAGGGTATGCGGGGAAAGTGTATGGCGGAAATTTAAGTGTTGGAGATGATATTGTTGTGTTGCCATCACAAACAAAATCTAAAATAAAAGATATCTATTTCTATGATGAAAAGTATGAAACGGCTTCAAGACGTTCATCGGTAACCATCACTTTAGAAAATGATATCAATGTGAGTAGAGGGGATATGATCGTTAAAGATGGTGATTTACCAACTATAGACAAACAATTTACTGCAAATGTTTGTTGGATGGACTCAACACAATTAACAGCTGGCTCTAAATACATAGTACAGCACGGTATTAATAAAGTATTAGCAAAAGTAGATACTATTCATCATAAAATACATCCAGATTATTCCGGAATAGATACAGAAGTATCAGGATTAGGAGTTAACGATATTGCTTCGATAACTTTCAAATTAAATAAGCCAATTTTTTACGACCAATTTAAAAATCACAGAACAAATGGATCATTTATTTTAATCGATCCTCAAACAAATAACACGGTTGGAGCTGGCTTCATTCAATAACCCCTCTAACCTCCAAAGGAGAATTAGGTGTTAAAATAAAATGAAAAATAAAAAGTCGAATTAAAAAATAACCCAGTAAAGAGCTCCTTCCCTTTGGGAAGGTCGGGATGGGAACATGCAAAGTTTTAGAACAGAAATAGAAAATCCGATTGTTGAAAATGATATTATAGAATTAGCGAATAAAATTGAGCTTTTTCATAATGGTAAAATAGACGAAGAGAAGTTTAGAAGCCTTCGTTTAGCACGTGGTGTTTATGGACAACGTCAAGAAGGTGTACAAATGATTCGTATTAAATTGCCTTACGGAAAAGTAAAGAGCAATCAATTACGAAGAATTTCGGAAGTATCTGATGAATATTCTCGTGGTCGTTTACACATTACAACACGTCAGGATATTCAAATTCACTACGTAGATTTAAACAGAACGCCAGAGCTTTGGGCAGAGTTAGAACGTGATGCAGTTACTCTGAGAGAAGCTTGCGGTAACACGGTTAGAAATGTAACGGCTTCTGAAACGGCTGGAATTGACGTTAATGAACCGTTTGATGTATCGCCTTATGCAGATGCTTTATTTCGTTTTTTCTTAAGAAATCCTATCTGTCAGGAAATGGGACGTAAGTTCAAAGTGTCTTTCTCTTCTTCAGATGAAGATACAGGATTGTCATACATGCATGATTTAGGTTTTATAGCAAAGATTGAAAATGGTGTACGCGGATTTAAAGTGATGCTTGGTGGTGGATTAGGTTCTCAACCACGTCATGCAGATGTGTTATATGATTTTTTGGAAACAGATAAAATCATTCCAGTAATGGAAGGTGTTTTAAGAATTTTTGATCGTCATGGTGAGCGTAAAAGCCGCGCCAAAGCACGTATGAAGTTTTTAATAAAAGATATTGGATTAGAAGCCTTTAAAACATTAGTAGAAGAGGAGCAAAATGCGATTGAGTTTAAATCGGTTGCTATTGATGCAGATGTATATGAAGCTTCAATACCAGTAGAAATAAATGAGATTCCACAAGTCGAAATAAAAGACCAACAAGCTTTTGAAACTTGGAAATCAACTAACCTGATTCCTCAAAAACAGAATGGTTATGTAGCGATTGGTATCAAAGTGCTTTTAGGAGATTTTTATACAGATAAAGCAAGATTGTTAGCAGATCTGGTTGAAAAATATGCAGCTGGAGAAATAAGACTATCATTGCGTCAAAACATTGTTATTCCTTTTGTAAAAGAAGAATTAGTGCCATTTTTCTATAATGAATTAGAAAAACTAGGATTTGTAGAAGCAGGTTATAACAAAGCGGTAGATATTACGGCATGTCCAGGAACAGATACTTGTAATTTAGGTATTGCAAGTAGTACTGGAATTGCAGATGAATTAGAACGTGTTATCAAATCGGAATATCCACAATATCTAAGCAATGAAGATTTAGTGATTAAAATTAGTGGATGTATGAACGCTTGTGGTCAACACAATATGGCTAATATTGGTTTTCAAGGGATGTCTGTTCGTACACCAGACAAATTAGTAGCGCCAGCATTACAAGTATTATTAGGTGGGGGTAATTTAGGAGATGGTAGTGGTGTGTTTGCAGATAAGGTGGTTAAGGTACCAAGTAAAAGAGGTCCAGAAGCTTTAAGACGTATTTTGAATGATTTTGAAGCAAACTCAAATGGAAAGCAATTTGTAGACTATTATAAAGAAAAAGGAGAAAAGTATTTCTACGATTTCTTAAACGACCTTCAAGATGTTACTAATTTAACTCAAGACGATTTTATCGATTGGGGTGAAGAAGAGAAATACGTTAAGGAAATTGGTATTGGTGAATGTGCTGGTGTGGTTATCGATTTAATCGCAACATTATTTTTAGAAAGTGAAGAAAAGATTGATAACGCTAAAAAATCTTTTGATAATAAAGTATATTCAAGTGCTATCTATCATGCATATAGCTCTTTAGTTAATTCCGCAAAAGCGTTGTTATTGGCAGAAAATAAGAAAACAAATACACACGCAGGTATCGTAAGTCAATTTGACGAATTGTTTGTAGCAAGCGGAGATATAGATTTAGGCACCTCTTTTTCAGAATTGATATATCAAATTAATAAATTTGCACCTACTGAAGAGTTTGCTGCTAGGTATATCGAGAATGCAAACTTGTTTTTGGAAAAAGTAAGAACATACAGAGAAACTGAAACCGAGAAACTTCAGAAAAAAGCTGTTTAGAAAGTGTCATTCTAAATGTAATGAAGAATCTTTTTTACAGAGGTTTTTATAAAAATGAGTAAAAAAAACGAAAATAAAGATATAGAGAATTCTTTTTCCTCTTTGGGGGTTAGGGGGCGTTTAACGGTTGTAGGAGCTGGACCAGGCGATGAGGATTTAATAACGCTTAAAGCTATTAAAGCTATAGAATCTGCAGATGTAATACTGTACGATGCTCTTATAAATGAGGAGCTGCTAAAATATGCATCAAGCGAGACGGAACTTATTTTTGTAGGCAAGCGTAAAGGGTGCTATGCATTTCAGCAAGAACAAATAAATGAACTTATAGTTAGTAAAGCTAAAAGTCGCGGACATGTTGTGAGATTGAAAGGTGGCGATCCATTTATATTTGGAAGAGGGGCAGAAGAGATCGACTACGTAAGACAGTTTGGTATAGAAACCTTTGTAGTTCCAGGCATATCATCTGCTATTGCAGTACCAGCATATCAAGGGATTCCTTTAACCAAACGAAACGCTTCAGAAAGTTTTTGGGTGATTACGGGAACAACTAAAAACCACCAATTATCATCAGATGTTGCTTTAGCTGCAAAATCAACAGCTACTGTAGTAATTTTGATGGGAATGGGTAAGTTGACCGAAATTGTTCGTATTTTTTCAGAAGAAAACAAACAAGATACACCTATTGCGATTATTCAAAATGGCACTAGAGATAATGAAAATGTTGGTATTGGTACTATTGAAACAATTCGTAGTATTGTAGCAGAAAAAGAATTAACAAATCCAGCTATTATTGTTATAGGAGATGTTGTTAAAGAACGTGCTATATTAACCTCTATTTATAAAGAAGTTAATCAAGAATTGTAATATAATGGGTGAAGACGATAAGATAAATATACCTAACTCAGTTCCTCCTTTGGGGGCGGAGGGGGAAAGGAATAATTTATATCCTATTTTTTTAAAGACTAAAAACTTACACGTACTTATTGTAGGTGGTGGTTTTGTGGCTGAAGAAAAATTGACTTTTTTACTAAAGTCGAGTCCAGACGCACAAGTCACTATGGTGTCACCTATGTTTAGAGACGGCACTATCGCACTTGCAAAGAAAGGAGATGTTACGTTGGTAGAGGATGTGTATAATAAAAATTATTTACAAGGAAAGCATATTGTTGTAGCTACGACTGATGTACCCGAAGTAAATATAGAAGTTTGGAAAGATTGTAGAGCAGAAGCTAAATTAGTAAACGTCGCAGATAACCCACCATATTGTGATTTTTATATGGGAGGCATCGTAACAAAAGGCCATGTGAAAGTAGCGATTTCAACAAATGGAAAATCGCCAACAACAGCCAAAAGATTGCGTCAGTTTTTTGAGGATGTGATTCCTGAAAATGTAGACGATTTGGTTAAGAATTTAAATGAATATAGAAAAACAATAAAAGGTGATTTCGAGCAAAAAGTAGAAACGCTTAATGAATTTACCAAAGGATTAATTGCAAAAAAAGAATCGTAATATGATTAAAACAGATATACTTATAATAGGTGCAGGTCCAACTGGATTATTTACAGTTTTTGAGGCAGGTTTATTAAAACTTAAGTGTCATTTAATTGATGCACTACCACAACCAGGCGGGCAATGTTCTGAGATTTATCCTAAAAAACCTATTTATGATATTCCTGGGTTTCCTGAAATTTTAGCAGGAGATTTAACAAAAAATCTTTTAGAGCAAGGCAAGCAATTCGAGCCTGGCTTTACATTGGGTGAACGTGCAGAAACTATAGAAAAGCAAGAAGATGGTTCTTTTATTGTTACAACTAACAAAGGAACACAACACCATGCGCCTGTAGTGGCCATTGCAGGAGGATTAGGGTCTTTTGAACCTAGAAAACCAGCCATCGAAGGTATTACAGATTACGAAGATAAGGGTGTTGAGTACATTATTAAAGATCCTGAATTTTATAGAGATAAAAAAGTCGTGATTTCTGGAGGTGGGGATTCTGCCTTAGATTGGAGTATCTTTTTAACCGATGTAGCCTCAGAAGTAACATTGATTCATAGAAGAAACGAATTTAGAGGTGCTTTAGATTCTGTTGAGAAAGTTAGAGAATTAACACTCTTAAATAAAATAAAATTAATCACGCCTGCAGAGGTTAAAGAACTTCATGGTGATGGAAAAATAGAAGCAGTTTCTGTGGCTAAAGACGGAGAAACTATTAAAATTGAAACAGATCACTTTATTCCTTTATTTGGATTATCTCCTAAATTAGGACCTATTGCTAATTGGGGGTTAGACATAGAAAAAAATGCTATAAAAGTTGATAACTCTTTGAATTATCAAACAAATATCCCTGGTATTTTTGCTATTGGAGATGTGAATACATACCCTGAGAAATTAAAATTAATTCTTTGTGGTTTCCATGAAGCAACGTTAATGTGCCAGGCAGCTTATAGAATTATCAATCCAGGTAAAAAATATGTATTAAAATATACAACGGTTAGTGGTATTGATGGTTTTGATGGAACTCGTAAAGAAGCACCAAAAGCAGTAGTTCAATCTATTTAATTAGAAATATATTCAACATGAAAAGCTATAACGTTTGCTTAAAAGATACGGTTAAAACATTCACAAAACGATTGTTTTATTCGCTATTTGATTGCGAACAAGAAGCGATTCATGGTGATTATTTAGAAAAAACATTCCTTGAAATACTTTTAACATTAAAGATAGAAAATGGAGAAGCCATTTGGAAAACATTTAAAGGGAAGCTTCCAGAGATTAGGAAAGAACTCGATTTAGACGCTATTGCTTTTGAAAATAACGATCCAGCATCTCATTGCTTGGAAGAAATATATTTAGCTTATCCAGGTTTTCATGCTATTTCTATTTATAGACTAAGTCATGCCTTGTATAAACTTGGTGTGTATATTTTACCTAGAATGATGAGTGAATATATTCATGGTATTACAGGAATAGATATTCATCCAGGAGCTACTATAAGTGAGTCGTTTTATATAGATCACGGTACAGGAATTGTAATAGGAGAATCATCTATCATTGGTAAACAGGTTAAAATATACCAAGGAGTAACCTTAGGTGGAATTCAAGTGGCTAAAAGTCTGGCATCCACAAAAAGACATCCTACCATAGAAGATAATGTAACTATTTACGCAAATGCTACTATTTTGGGTGGTGATATTGTGATTGGAGCTAATTCAACTATAGGAGCCAACGTTTGGATTACACAATCTGTTCCAGAAGATTCATTAGTGACCTATCAAACTGAAATTAAAATCAGACCCAAAAAGAATGGCATACGGTAAAAGCATCCTTGATCAAATTGGAAATACACCAATTGTAGAGGCGAGTCATATTATTGAAAATAAAAACGTTCGATTGTTTTTTAAACTCGAAGGAAATAACCCAGGAGGAAGTGTAAAAGATCGTGCCGCTTTTAATATGATTAATGAAGCATTAAAACGAGGTGATATTAAAAAAGGAGGAACCTTGGTTGAAGCTACTAGCGGGAATACAGGTATTGCTTTAGCCTTTATTGCTCAGTTATTAGGGTTGAACATGGTGCTAATCATGCCAGAGAACTCTACCGAAGAACGTGTTAAAACAATGCGAGCTTATGGTGCTGAGGTTATTTTAACGCTTGCAGATGTTGGTATTGAAGGTTCTAGAGATTTGGCTTTTAAATTAAGAGATGAAAAAGGATATACGCTTTTAAATCAGTTTGAAAATAACGATAACTGGAAAGCACATTATAAAACAACAGGTCCAGAAGTTTGGAGAGATACAGAAGGCGAAGTGACGCATTTTGTATCTGCGATGGGAACAACTGGGACCATTATGGGAACGTCAACTTTTCTAAAAGAGAAAAATAAAAATATAACTATTGTAGGAGCACAACCAGCAGACGGAGCTAGGATTCCTGGTATTAGAAAATGGTCACCAGATTATGTTCCAAAGTTTTTTGATCGTTCTAAGGTTGATGTTGTAGTGGATGTTAATGAAGAAGATGCAAAAGCAATGACCCAACGTTTAGCTAAAGAAGAAGGTGTTTTTGCAGGGATGAGCAGTGGAGGAGCTGTCTATTGTGCTTTAGAAATTGCAAAAACTATTGACAAAGGCGTTATAGTTGCTGTTATTTGTGATAGAGGTGATCGATATTTATCGTCACCATTATTCGAATAATATATTTTTTAATAAATTATAAGGATAAGAAAAATATAGTTGTTATTTTTGTCCTCAGTTCATAAACGTATTAATTATTGTTATCAAGAAAGGCAGAGGGAATAGACCCGTTGAAGCCTTGGCAACCCTTTATCTGTTAAAGAAGGTGCTAAATTCTACTAATGTTTAAAAATATTAGAAAGATAACGGAAAGTGTTTCTTTTACTTTTCTTGATGACATATGATAAAGAATAAAAAATATCAAAATGTCGAATATACAACAAGCTTTACAAGAGCGTATTTTAGTGTTGGACGGTGCCATGGGTACTATGTTGCAGGCTTATAAATTTACCGAAGCCGATTTTAGAGGGGGTCGTTTTAAGGATTACCCAACGCCGTTGCAAGGTAATAATGACTTGCTATCCATTACACAACCAGAAGCGATTAAAGAAATACATGCTAAGTATTTTGAAGTCGGTGCAGACATTGTAGAAACTAATACCTTTTCTGGTACAACAATCGCTATGGCAGATTATCAAATGGAAGATTTAGTATACGAACTTAATTACCAATCTGCAAAAATAGCTAGGGAAGTCGCTGATGAATTTACAGCAAAAGAGCCCCATAAACCGCGTTTTGTAGCAGGATCAATTGGTCCAACAAACCGTACGGCAAGTATGTCTCCAGATGTTAATGATCCTGGTTATAGAGCAGTGACTTTCGACGAGTTACGTAAAGCTTATAAACAACAGGTGGAAGCTTTAATTGATGGAGGATCTGATTTGTTATTGGTAGAAACTGTTTTTGACACTTTAAATGCTAAAGCAGCTTTATTTGCTATAGAAGAAGTTAAAGACGAACGAGGCATTGATATTCCTATTATGTTGAGTGGTACTATCACAGATGCATCAGGAAGAACACTTTCTGGTCAAACGGCAGAAGCATTTTTAATTTCGGTATCGCATATTCCATTATTATCTGTAGGCTTTAATTGTGCTTTGGGAGCTAATTTATTACAACCACATTTAGAAGCAATTGCTTCTAAAACAGATTTTGCAATTTCTGCACATCCAAACGCAGGGTTGCCAAATGCTTTTGGTGAATATGATGAAACACCAGAAGAAATGGGGGCTCAAATAGAAGAATATTTAAAAAAGAATTTAATAAATATTATAGGAGGTTGTTGTGGTACAAGTCCAGAACATATTAAAGTCATTGCAGACTTAGCATCTAAATATAAACCAAGACAAGCTGTCACCCTGAGCGCAGTCGAAGGGTCTAATGAATAGCATTATCATGATACTCGAAGTCGCCATATTAAATATTAAAAAAGGACTTTCTGTAGATTTTGAAAATAGTTTTCAAGAGGCACAGAATATTATTTCATCAATGAAAGGATATATATCCCACGAATTAAAAAAGTGTGTCGAACAAGAAGATAAATATATATTATTAGTCAATTGGGAAACGATTGAAGACCATGAAATAGGGTTCAGAAAATCGAATGAATATCAAACATGGAAAGCTTTATTACATCATTTTTACGAACTATTCCCAATTGTAGAACATTATAAATAATGAGAAATAAAAACGATAAAGATCCAATTAAAAAAGTCTCTTCCTTTTGGGGAGAGGTTGGAGTAGGGAAGAAATACATGCGTTTATCAGGATTAGAACCACTAGTCCTTAACGAAAATAGTAATTTTATTAATGTTGGAGAACGTACTAATGTTGCAGGGTCTCGTAAATTCTTAAGATTAATAAAAGAAGAGAAGTTTGATGAAGCGCTTGATATTGCACGTCATCAGGTAGACGGAGGTGCACAAATAATAGATATCAATATGGACGATGGTCTTATTGATGGAAAAGAATCCATGGTTCGCTTTTTAAATTTAATCGCTGCCGAACCAGATATTTGTCGTGTACCCATCATGATAGATAGCTCTAAATGGGAAATCATTGAAGCTGGACTTCAAGTGGTACAAGGAAAAAGTGTGGTAAACTCTATTTCCTTAAAAGAAGGCGAAGAGAAGTTTATCTGGGAAGCAAAACAAATCAAGCGTTATGGAGCTGCTGTTGTCGTGATGGCTTTTGATGAGGTTGGTCAAGCAGATAATTATGAGAGACGTATTGAAATATCTAAGCGTTCTTATGATGTTTTAGTAAACAAAGTAGGGTTTCCATCGGAAGACATTATTTTCGATTTAAATATATTTCCTGTAGCAACAGGAATGGAAGAACATCGCAGAAATGCCATCGATTTCATAGAAGCAACACGTTGGGTACGTGAAAATTTACCAAACGTAAGTGTTAGTGGAGGGGTGAGTAATGTATCGTTCTCATTTAGAGGAAATGACGGTGTTCGTGAAGCGATGCACTCTGTATTTCTATACTATGCCATTCAGGCTGGTATGAATATGGGAATTGTAAACCCAGCGCTTTTAGAGGTGTATGATGATATTCCTAAAGATTTATTAGAACACGTTGAAGATGTTATTCTAGACAGAAGAGATGATGCTACCGAGCGTTTATTGGATTTTGCTGAAACTGTCAAAGGGTCTAAAGTAGAAAAGACCGTAGATTTATCATGGAGAGAAAATTCACTTCAAGAACGTATTACACATGCTTTAGTAAAAGGAATTGATGCTTACATTATTGAAGATGTAGAACAAGCTAGGCAAGAAGCTGAAAAGCCGATAGACGTTATTGAAGGTCATTTAATGATTGGTATGAATGTGGTCGGTGATTTGTTTGGAGCAGGAAAAATGTTCTTGCCACAAGTAGTAAAATCGGCAAGGGTTATGAAAAAAGCTGTAGGCTATCTAAACCCATTTATTGAAGCTGAAAAAGGCGAAAAACAAGAAGCATTAGGAAAAGTATTAATGGCAACCGTAAAAGGTGATGTACACGATATTGGGAAAAATATTGTGAGCGTTGTTTTAGGCTGTAATAACTATGAAATAGTTGATCTGGGAGTTATGGTGCCACCAGAAAAGATAATCTCTGAAGCTAAAGAACATAATGTTGACGCCATTGGTTTATCAGGTTTAATCACACCATCTTTAGATGAAATGGTGTATTTAGCTAAAGAAATGGAACGTCAAAATTTTTCAGTGCCATTACTTATAGGTGGAGCAACAACATCAAAGGCACATACAGCAGTAAAAATTGATCCTCAATACAAAAATGCAGTAGTGCATGTAAACGATGCATCTAGAGCGGTGACCGTTGTTGGAGATTTATTGAATAAAAAAACGTCTCATGAGTATGTTGCAAAGCTTAAAAAGGATTATGATGAATTTCGCGAGAAATTTTTAAAACGAGGCAAAGAGAAATCTTATATACCTATAGAAGAAGCCCGAAATAAAAAATACAGTATAGATTGGGAAACGTCTGAAATTGTAAAGCCTAATGAGTTAGGGATTCAAAAGTTAAAACAACTAAGTTTAAAAGAATTATTACCTTTCATAGATTGGAAACCTTTCTTTATCTCATGGGATCTACACGGTAAATTCCCAGAAATATTAACAGATGAGGTTGTTGGGGAACAGGCTACACAATTGTATGAAGATGCACAAGCTATGATTAAGCAAATTGTAGCAAAACAGCTGTTAAAACCAAAAGCTGTTTTTGGTTTGTTTGAAGCAAACACTATCAATGATGACGATATATCTATTCAGAAAAAAGGTCGTGAGATTGCTGTATTTAGAACCTTGCGTCAGCAATTGAAGAAAAGGGAGGGCATTCCTAATATAGCTTTGTCTGATTTTATTGCACCAAAAGAAACAGGTAAAACGGATTATATGGGTGCATTCTGTGTGGGTATTTTTGGAGCACAAGAATTAGCAACTTATTACAAAGAAAAAGAAGATGATTATAACTCCATAATGGCACAAGCCATTGCAGATAGATTTGCCGAAGCATTTGCAGAATACTTGCACAAACAAGTACGTACGAAACATTGGGGTTATGCATCAGACGAAAATTTATCTAATGAAGAATTGATAAAAGAAACCTACAAAGGAATTCGTCCAGCACCAGGTTACCCTGCATGTCCTGATCATTTAGAGAAAGAAACTATTTGGGAGTTATTAGATGTTGAAAAGCTCATTGGAGTGACATTAACAGAAAGCTTGGCTATGTGGCCAGCAGCTGCGGTTTCAGGATATTATTTCGGAAATCCAGAAGCGAAGTATTTTGGTTTAGGTAAAATTACAGATGACCAGGTCACCGATTACGCCACTAGAAAAGGTATTGGAAAAGATAAAGCCAGAAAGTGGTTGCACCCTAATCTTGCAGAGGAGTAATCCCCACCTAACCTCCCCGAAGGGGAGGTACAAGTATTATTGATGCAATTGAGAAAATTAAAAAATTAAAAAATTAATTAAATACGGCCCATTGAAAGTCCCTCCTTTGGAGGGGTTGGGGAGGCACATGAAAGTAACAGACCATATTAAAAAAGCTGACGGAAAAACATTGTTTTCGTTCGAAATTATTCCACCACAAAAGGGTAGAAACATTCAGGAATTGTATAATAATATAGATCCTTTAATGGAATTTAAACCACCTTTTATTGATGTAACAACTTCCCGAGAACAGTATATCTATATTGATAAAGGCGACGGGTTATTAGATAGAAAAATAACACGTATGCGTCCAGGAACAGTCGGTATTTGTGCGGCTATAAAACATAAATATAATGTGGACACGGTGCCACATGTGTTATGTGGTGGTTTTACTAAAGAAGAGACTGAATATTTATTGGTAGATTGTCATTATTTAGGTATAGAGAACGTCATGGCTTTACGTGGAGATGCCATGAGTCATCAAAAATATTTTGAACCTTCAAAAGGAGGGAATCACTACGCAACAGATTTAGTAGCTCAAATTCAGAATTTAAATTGTGGCAAGTATTTACACGATGTTGTTGAGACAAATCATAAATCAGATTTTTGTATAGGTGTTGCTGGTTATCCTGAAAAACATATGGAAGCTCCTTCTATACAAGCAGACTTAAGACGCCTTAAAGAAAAAGTAGATGCGGGTGCAGATTATGTAGTCACACAGATGTTTTTTGATAATAAAAAGTATTTTGAATTTGTTGACAAAGCAAAAAAAGCAGGAATTAATATCCCTATTATTCCAGGAATAAAGCCTTTAGCAGTAAAACGTCATTTACAAATACTTCCCCAAGTTTTTAAAATAGATTTGCCAGAAGCTTTAGTTGATGAAGTGGAAAAATGCAAAGACAATAAACAAGTAAGGCAAGTGGGTGTAGAATGGGCTATAAAGCAATCTGAAGAACTTAAAAAAGCAGGTGTTCCAGTACTACATTATTACTCTATGGGTAAAAGTGATAATATAAAAGCCATTGCATCACAGTTATTTTGATAATTCTGTTATTTTTGCCCTTCAAACAAACCTATTAATCTATTAATGAGGGTATTTTTAATCTGTATTTTTTGTACAGTGTTCAGTGTTTCTTTCTCACAAGATAGGGAGCATACGTCTTATATAGACGTAAATTATGCTAAAGGAAATATAGCGTTACATAATAACGATATACTACATTTAATTAAAGGACATCCAGAAGGGGTTATTTTAGGTTGGAATAAAAAAACCTACGGGTTTAACGATTGGGAACAGCACTATAATTATCCAGATTATGGTGTGTCTTTTGCCTACCAAAATCTAAAAAACGATGTTTTAGGGAATAATTATTCACTATATGCGCATTACAATTTCTACTTTTTAAAACGTCATTTAATGCTACGTATTGGTCAAGGTTTGGCTTTAACGACCAACCCTTATGATAAAGAAGAAAATTTTAGAAATATAGCCTTTGGTACTAAAATTATGAGTAGTACACTCTTGATGCTTAATTACAAAAAAGAGCGTATTATAGATAGGTTTGGATTACAAGCAGGATTATCATTTATTCACTATTCCAATGGTAATGTAAGAGCTCCAAATACGAGTATTAATAACATGGTTCTAAATATTGGAGTGACTTATAATTTAGATGAGGTAGAACCCGAATATGTGTCAACACTAGATAATGAAAATAAAGAAAAATTCACACAACCCATAAAATATAATATTGCTTTTAGAAGTGGTGTTAATGAAAGTGATACGGTTGATAGTGGACAATTCCCTTTTTATATTTTTTCTGCCTATGCCGATAAGCGCGTAAATGTAAAAAGTGCGTTGCAGTTAGGAGCCGATGTTTTCTTTTCAAGATTTTTAAAAGAACATATTTATTATAGATCGGTTGCCTATCCTGAAGATAATTTATCTGGAAATGAAGATTATAAAAGAGTAGGTGTTTTTGCTGGTCATGAATTATTCATTAATAAAACGTCACTTATTACACAGTTGGGATATTATGTTTATTATCCGTACGATTTTGAAGGGCGCACTTATTTTAGGGTTGGTTTAAAACGTTATTTTGGCGATAAGTGGTTTGGAGTATTGACACTAAAATCACATGGAGCCAAAGCTGAGGCGATAGAATTTGGGGTTGGTGTTAGATTATAAATGACATAATATGAAAAGAATAGTTTACATATTAGTTTTGTTTTTGACAATAGCTTGCGATAGTGAAAACTCAGGAGATTGTTTCCAGAAAACGGGGCGCATTATCCAACAAGAAATAGTAGTAGATTTTTTTGATAAAATATTAGTCAATCGTGATATTGAACTCGTAATTAAGGAAGGTATTCAACAGCAAGTTATTGTTGAAACTGGTGAAAATTTAATGAATGATGTAGAAGCAGTTGTTTTAGATGGCAAGCTAACATTAACCGACAGTAACAATTGTAATTATGTAAGAGATTATGGTGTTACTAAGATTTATGTGACATCCCCAAATATAATAGAAATTAGGAGCTCTACACAGTATGATATAAGCTCAGATGGTGTTTTGACTTATCCAAGTTTAACGATTCTATCAGAAGATTTTGGAAATCCAGATACTTTTACAAACGCTAATTTTAGATTACAGATAGATAATACCTCCTTTGCATTAGTCTTTAATAATTTATCTAATTGTTTTATTTCGGGTAAAACTGAAAACCTGAATCTTACTTTTGCATCAGGAACCTCACGTTTTGAAGGTCGAAATCTTATCGCTCAAAAAGTAAAATTATGGAATCGATCTTCTAACGATATGATTGTAAACCCCCAACAAGAAATTAAAGGTACTATTTCTGGAGTAGGTAATGTGATTTCTGTAAATCACCCACCAATAGTTGAGGTTAATCAACTATATAAAGGACGCTTGATTTTCGAATAGTTTAGTGGCTTGTTTAGCAATTTCCAATTCTTCATTCGTTGGAATCACTAAAATTTTTACTTTAGAATCATCTGTATTAATAGCATGTGTCGTTTTAGATCTAATTTTGTTTTTTTCAGCATCTAAATAAATACCTAAAAACTCCAAATCTTTGGAAACAAGTGTTCTCATTAATTGTGAGTTCTCTCCAATACCCGCAGTAAATACGATCGCATCTAACCCGTTTAGAATAGCAGCATAGCTACCAATATACTTTTTTATACGATACACATTCATCTCTAAAGCCAGTTGACATGCCTTATTTCCTTGAGTAGCCTGTTCTTGAATATCTCTTAAATCACTAAAACCAGTAAGTCCAAGCATACCACTCTTTTTTTGTAGTAGTGTATTTATTTCGTCCAAACTGTAGTCTAGTTTATTTGCTAAATGAAAGATAATAGCAGGATCAATATCTCCGGAACGTGTTCCCATTATTAAGCCACTAACAGGAGAAAATCCTAAGGAATGATCAATACTTTTACCATCCTTTATAGCCGTCATACTACAACCATTTCCTAGATGAATGGTAATAATTTTAGAATCTTTTTTACCTAAATAATCGATGGCTTTTTCTGAAACATACTTATGACTAGTACCATGAAAACCATATAAACGAATATGATGATCAGTTAAAAATTCATTAGGAATCGCATATTTATATGCATATTCCGGTATAGATTGATGAAAAGCCGTATCGAAAACAGCAACTTGTTTTGCATTTGAAAATATGTCTTCAGCAACTTCGATGCCTTCAAGATTAGCAGGGTTATGTAAAGGAGCAAGTGATGATAGTTCTTTAATTTTTTCTTTTACAACATCGGTAATTTGAGTTGTTTTATTAAAATGGATACCACCATGCACCACTCTATGACCAACTATTGAAATATCCTTTGGAGATTTTATAATGCCCGTGTTTTTATCTAAAAGCTGTTTTGATAATAATTTTAATCCATCTTTATGGTTTAAAATAGGGCTTACAAATTCAATAGTGTCATTTTCAGTTTTGAATTTAAAAATAGCATCATCAGAACCAATACGCTCAATAAGCCCAGAACATAAAATACGCTCTTCTGGCATTGAAAATAATTGAAATTTTATGGAGGAACTCCCAGAGTTTAAAACTAATACTTGCATGCTTATTGATTTTGAGCTTGAATAGCAGTGATTATAACGGTACTGTAAATATCATCAACAGTACAACCTCTACTAAGATCGTTTACTGGTTTATTTAATCCTTGCAAAACAGGGCCTATAGCCAATGCACCTGTTTCACGTTGTACAGCTTTGTAGGTGTTATTACCTGTATTTAAATCTGGAAAAATTAAAACACTAGCATGTCCAGCTACCTCAGAATCTGGTAGTTTGGTTTTTCCAATACGCATATCTACTGCAGCGTCATACTGAATGGGGCCTTCAATTTTTAAATCTGAAGCTTGTGCTTTTACAATATCGGTTGCCTCTCTAACTTTTTCTACATCAATTCCTTTTCCAGAAGCACCAGAAGAGTAAGAAAGCATAGCAACTTTAGGATTTATACCAAACTCTTTTGCTGTTTGAGCGGACGAAATTGCTATTTCTGCCAACTGTTGTGCATTTGGGTTTGGATTAATAGCGCAATCTCCAAACACAGAAATTCTGTCTTCTAAGCACATAAAGAAAATAGACGATACTAGGTTTACACCCGGTTTTGTTTTTATAAATTGTAAAGCAGGACGCAAGGTATGTTGTGTAGTATGTACAGCTCCAGAAACCATGCCGTCTGCATGCCCTTTGTAAATCATCATAGTGCCAAAATAAGAAACATCAGTCATGGTATCTTTTGCCATTTCCAAAGTTACATTTTTATGTTTTCTAAGCTCATAAAAAGTACTAACGTAATCTTCAAAATGAGGTGATTTTGTGGGAGATACAATATTTATTTCATCTGTATTTAAAGGAATATCTAATTTTTCAATAAGATCTTTAATTTTATCTTCTTCACCCAAAAGTGTTAACTCTACAACATGGGCATTAGTTAACCTTGCAGCTGCACGTAATACGCGTTCATCATACCCTTCTGGTAAAACAATATGCTTTTTATCATTTAAAGCGTGTTGCAATAAATTGTATTGAAACATTCTAGGAGTGAACACTTCAGATTCAAAAGTAATAAGTTTATCTGCCAGCTTATCAGTGTCTACATGTTTTTCAAAAACAGCTATAGATGTGGTTATTTTTTCTGTGTTTTCAGCATATATTCTAGATTTAATATTGCCAATACTGCTGGTTACATTATAAGTACCTCCCTTTACACTAATAAGTGGAACAATGCTGGAGAGTCCTTCAATAAGTTTTAAAATAGGTTCCTCAGGGATAAGCCCTCCTGTTAAAATAATTCCTGCAATTTTAGGATAATTCTTAGAGATATTAGCTTGTAAAGCCCCTAGAATAATATCCGCTCTGTCACCAGGAGCTATAACCAATGCATTTTCCTTAAGATGCACCAAATAATTGCATAATTGCATGGCACCTACACTAAAACTCTCGGTGAGGTTATTCAGCATGTCATGACCAAAAAGAACCTCACCACCTAAAGCTCTCGAAATTTCTTTTACAGTAGGACTGCTTAGGTTAGGGATTTTTGGTATAACTGTAATATCTGTATCATTACTTATACGCGTTTTCAATTGCTCCTTAAGCGTAGAAATATAATCAGGGTTTGCTTTATTAGTTATTATTGAAAGTACATCAACATCTTGTTTAAAAGTGTCATGCGCTAATTGAACACTATCTACAATCTCTTTAAGCTCTTTCTTATCTCCTTGAGAAACGATGATAACAGGAAGTCCAAGGTTTTTAGATACTAAAATATTAATATCTAGCTCCAGACTTGAGTTTTCATGAGAGAAATCGGTGCCTTCCACCAAAACAAAATCAAAATGTTCTTCAAGATTTTTATATTTTTTAATAATTTCATCTAAAACTTCTCCAGATTTTCCTTGGTTATATAAATCGAGTACTTGATTTCTTGTATATGCAAATGTTTTCTTGTAGTTAACATCTAATTCAAAATGGGACATTACCGTATTGATGTGATTATCCATTTCTCCCGTTTCAAGATCTTCAATAATTGGTCTAAAATATCCAACCTTGGCAGTTTTTCCCAAAAGCATACGCATCAAACCAAGAACAACAACAGATTTCCCACTGTTAGGCTCGATAGTTGCTACATAAATTCCTTTACTCATAGTGTTTTTTAGTGTTACAAGATAGCTTATTACTTACTGTATAGGTGAAGTAACGATATATTGTGTTATAAAATATTATACAACAAAATTAATACCTTCATATTATGCTAAGGATGATATTTGTCATACTTTCCATTTAAAACTTATCAATATAAAAAAGGTGTCTATTTTGATGTTAAATCTCTAAAAAGTGACTCTAAACTAGCGTTCTTTTGATTAAGCTGCAATATTTTTAATTGATTATCGTGAGCAAAATCAAAAACATAAGATCGCATATCTTCAGAAGCATTAAAAGTAATCTCATAAACAAAACCATGCGTATTTGCTACATTTTTCACTTTTGGAAGTTTTAGCAAAAAAGCATCTTCAACACGATAATCAAATTCAACAATAACAATTTGTTCTTTGGCATCATGTAGCTCGCTTAGTTTTTTGTCTGCAACTATCTCCCCTTTATTAATTATAATCACACGATCACACATCGCTTCCACTTCTTGCATAATATGTGTAGATAGAAATACGGTTTTAGTTTCTCCAATCGTTTTTATTAGATGTCTAATATCAACCAATTGGTTAGGGTCTAAACCAGTGGTCGGTTCATCTAATATTAAAACATCAGGATCATGTAATAAGGCATTGGCTAAACCAACACGCTGGCGATATCCTTTAGAAAGCTGTCCTATTTTTTTATGAACTTCTGGTGTTAAGCCAGTAAGTTCGATAACATCATCAATACGTTGTTTAGAAACTTTGTAAATACTAGCATTAAAGTTTAGGTACTCTTTAACAAACATGTCTAGATATAATGGATTATGCTCGGGTAAATATCCAACACTTTGTTGTACATGTTTAGCATTTTCTTTTATGTCATATCCATTTACCTTAGCACCACCTTCACTAGGATTAATATAAGTGGTTAATATTTTCATCATGGTCGATTTCCCAGCACCATTTGGACCTAAAAAACCAACAATTTCTGGTTTGTTGACTTTAAACGATATATTGTTTAGAGCTTTCTGTTCACCATAAAGTTTTGAAACCCCAACTACTTCAATAGACATAAAAAATTATTTGTTTCAAAAATAAACATAAAATCAGTTAATTTTTGAAACAATTACTTTTTTCTCTTTTTTAATAATACCATAAACGTATTCACCATTTTTATTTTTCTCATACGCAATTCCTTGGCCATGAAACCCAACTGGGATTGTTTTTTTCCATTGTAAAGTATATCCTTTTTTAGGAAATTCCAGAACGTATAGTTTAGCCTCATCATGTCCGGTGCAAAGTATGCTTCCATCAGATAGAATGACTCTCCTGGAATTACTTTTTTTTCGTCTTGGTAGCCGAGGTAAGAAATGGTCAATGTATAGTTTCCATCGGGTAAATAAATAGAAAAAACGCCATCAAGATTTGAGTTAGTTCCTAAACTTGTACCATCAACTACTACAGAAGCATAGGGTAAAGGGATGTTGTTAATATCAGTTATTACGCCTGTAATGTTTTTATCTACAAAGGTGTTTGCAAATAAATTGTTGATAAAAATGAAGCTAAAAAAGAAAAGTGTTTTTGAGAGATTTAATGTCATTATAAGGATGTTTTTAATTAAAAAACAAATGTAGTTTCGGAGTGTTAATAGTTGATATATAGATAGTTAATCAATTGTTATTAAAATCGAGTAGATTTTATTGTAATAGCTTTATCTGTTATTAAAAGGCTATTTTTTTGTAAAAATATTTACACTAAGAATTATTAAAGATATTTTGGTATAACTTAAAATGTGTTGCGTTTCGATAAAAAAACGAGCTTAATATTTAATAATCTTTAAAACTTTTAAAAAATTCAAAAAAAACTGATAGCACAATTTTGATTTCTTAAAATATTAATTACTTTAGCCCCATAATTATGACAACAACAGTATATTATACATATTTTAACAACTGGTTTTATTTCTTTTTTAGCAAAAGGGACGAGGCGTTGTATGTATAATTTATAACTATAAATTTTAATATGAGTCTCGATGGAAATCGGGACTTTTTTTTGTTCAACTTTTAGTTGAACAACCTCAATGAAGATTGAGGTCTTAATAAAATAAAATTAGATTTTGATAAAAACGGTAGCCATACAAGGAGTAAGAGGATCTTTTCATCATATTGTGTCACAGCAATTTTTTGAAAAGCCTGTCGATGCTATCGAATGTTTAACATTCGATAGGGTTGTCGAATCTTTAATAACTAAAGAATGTGATGCGGCCATTATGGCTCTGGAAAACTCTATAGTAGGGTCTATTATTCCTAATTATGCTTTAATAGACACCTATGGTCTACACATTGTTGGTGAGCATTATTTAGATATTCAGCATAACTTAATGGCATTGCCGGGACAACGTATTGAGGATATTGAAGAAGTGTATTCGCATCCCATGGCATTGTTACAATGTAAAGAGTTTTTCAAGCAATATCCGCACATTAAACTAGTAGAGGATAAGGATACTGCAGAGGTTGCTCAACGTATTCAAGAAAAAAAGCTTAAAGGTATAGGAGCTATTGCAAGCACACTGGCAGCAGATATATTTGAGTTAGATATTCTAGCAGAGAGTATCCAAACGATAAAGCACAATGAAACGCGTTTCGTTATTGTAAAACGAACAAATTCTGAAGTGTCTGAAAATGACATTAACAAAGCTTCGGTTAAATTTGAAAGTGATCATAAACGAGGTAGTTTGGCAGCAATTCTTAATGTGATGAGTGATTGCAAATTGAATCTAACTAAAATTCAATCCTTACCAATAATTGAAACACCTTGGAAATATGCTTTTTTTGTTGATGTTACTTTTGAAAACTATATAGATTTTAAAAAATCAAAATCTATAATTGATATTATGGGGGAAGGATTTAAAGTGTTGGGTGAATATAAAAAGGCCAAATTATGATTGAACCAGCAAATAGATTACAAACGGTAGAAGAATATTACTTTTCAAAGAAATTAAGAGAAGTGAACTTTCTTATAACTAGCGGAAAGCCTATCATTAATTTGGGTATTGGAAGTCCTGATTTACAGCCACCACAAAAAGTAGTAGAAGCTATAAAGGAAGGGTTGTTAGCACCAAATGCACATAAGTATCAAAGTTACCAAGGGCTGCCTGAATTAAGAGAAGCTATAACGGAATTTTATAAAGAACACTTTTCAGTATCCTTAAGCCCTACAACAGATGTTTTACCGCTTATGGGAAGTAAAGAAGGCATTATGCATATTTCTATGGCATATTTAAATGAAGGTGATGAGGTTTTGATCCCAAATCCAGGATACCCAACATATCAATCTGTTACAAAATTAGTAGGAGCGAAACCTGTTTTTTACGAATTAGATGCAGCAAATAATTGGTTGCCAGATTTTGAAGCTTTAGAGCAATTAGATTTGAGTAAAGTGAAATTGATGTGGGTAAACTATCCGCATATGCCTACAGGAGCTCAGCCAAATACTTTTTTGTTTGAACAATTAGTAGCATTTGCTAAGCATCACGATATTTTGATAGTTAACGATAATCCGTATAGTTTTATATTAAATGAAGCACCAAAAAGTATATTAAGTGTTGAAGGAGCAAAAGATGTTTGTTTAGAACTTAATTCGTTAAGTAAAACCTTTAATATGGCAGGATGGCGTGTAGGAATGGTAGTTGGAGACAGTAAGCATATTAGCAATATTTTAAAGGTGAAGAGTAATATGGATTCTGGGATGTTTTATGGTATCCAAAAAGGAGCCATAGAAGCTCTAAAGTGCTCAGAAATGTGGTTTGTTACTTTAAATAGTGTGTATAAACAGCGTCGCGATTTAGTTTGGAAATTAGCAGATGCTTTAAACTGTACTTACGATAAAAATGCCACAGGACTTTTTGTATGGGCCAAATTACCAGCTCATGTGAAAGCAGAAGCGTATATAGATTCGATACTTAAAAACAATCATATATTTATTACGCCTGGAACCATTTTTGGAAGCCAAGGAGAAGGGTACATTCGTTTTTCTTTATGCGCATCGAACGAAGTTTTAGAAGAAGCCATAAAAAGAATTAAATAGTATTGATAGTAGAAATTTAGTTAGCAGTTAAACTGATAAAAAGTAATAATAATTAATAATTCTTCCCTTTGGGAAGATACCTCAAAGAGACAGATTGGAATGAAAAATATATACATTATAGGAGTTGGGTTAATAGGGGGAAGTCTTGCTATAGATATTAAAAAGAATAATCCAGAAGCTATTATTCATGGTATTAGTAGAAAACAAGCTACGCTCGATGAAGCCTTATCACTTAATTTAATTGATAAAAAAGCAACTTTAGATGATATTGAAAATGCCGATTTGGTTATTATATCCATACCTGTAGATGCTACGGTAAAGTTATTGCCAAGTATTTTAGATAAGATCTCCGATTCGGGACTAGTTGTAGATGCTGGATCTACCAAAGTAGATATATGTAAAGTTGTTGAAAATCATCCTAAGCGCAGAAATTTTTTAGCAATGCATCCTATTGCTGGAACCGAACATTCTGGACCTTCTGCTGCAATTCCTAATTTGTTTATAGGTAAAACAAATATTGTTTGTGAAGTCGAAAAAACAACATTCAAACTTCAAGAAAAAGCGTTAAAACTTTTTGGAGACATAGGAATGCGTATTCGCTACATGAATCCAGAAGCACACGATAAACACATTGCATATATGTCGCACTTATCACATATAAGTTCATTTATGTTAGGAAAAACGGTAATAGAAAAAGAAAAAAACGAGCGTGATATTTTTGATATGGCTGGTAGTGGGTTTGCTTCCACTGTCCGTCTGGCAAAAAGCTCTCCAGAAATGTGGACACCTATATTTAAACAAAATAAAGAGAATGTCATTGAAACTTTAAAGGAATACATCGATAACCTAAATCAGTTTAAAGAACTTATGGAAAAAGATGATTTTGAAGAAGTTTATAATGAAATGAAAAATACGAATCATATAAAACAAATTTTAAACGGAATAGCTTAATCGGCTAAATATTAAGTAAAATGGAGAATAAAAAAGAAATGAGAAACTGGTTGGATGCATTGAATTTAGATCATCCTTTGGTTATTGCAGGACCTTGTAGTGCTGAAACAGAAGAGCAAGTATTAAAAATAGCGCATGAGCTAAAAGATACAGATGTTAGCTATTTTAGAGCTGGTATTTGGAAACCAAGAACAAGACCAGGAATGTTTGAAGGTGTTGGTGCATTAGGTTTAAAGTGGCTACAAAAAGTAAAAACAGAAACAGGAATGAAAATCTGTACGGAAGTAGCTAATGCTGCTCATGTAAAATTAGCTTTAGAGCATGACGTAGATTTATTATGGATAGGAGCACGTTCTACAGTAAGCCCATTCATCATGCAAGAAATTGCAGATGCTTTACAAGGAACAGATAAGCCTGTATTGATAAAAAATCCAGTAAACCCCGATTTGTCTTTATGGTTAGGGGGTATTGAAAGAATATACAAGGCAGGTGTTAAAAACATTGGAGCTATTCATAGAGGGTTTTCAACATATCAAAAAACCAAATATAGAAATATTCCTGAGTGGCAATTGGCTATTGAATTTCAAAATAAATTCCCAGATATTCCTTTAATTAATGATCCATCTCATATTACAGGTAATCGTGATATGATTTTTGATATATCTCAAACTGCTTTAGATTTAAATTTTGACGGATTAATGATCGAAACACATTACGATCCGGAAAATGCATGGAGCGATGCTGCACAACAAGTAACGCCAAGTTCTTTGGTGCAAATCATGAAAGACCTTAAAATTAGAAAAGAAACTAATGCAGAAGCTGAGTATAACAGTGCATTAGATAATTTAAGAGCACAAATTGATATTGTAGATAACCAGATTATTGGTCTATTAGGAAAACGAATGGTAGCTGCTGATGGTATTGGAGCCCTTAAAAAACAGAAAAATGTTGCCGTATTACAATCTAAGCGTTGGAATGAGATTTTAGGTAAAATGGTTTTAGAAGGACAAGACCATGGACTTAGTGAAGAATTTGTCTTAAGAATGTTTAAAGCCATTCACCAAGAGTCAATTAATCATCAAGAGAAGATAATTAATGGTTAAAAACTATAAAAAAGCCTCGCAATCACGAGGCTTTTTTATAGTTAGAACACTTTTTTACATGTCCATATTGTTGGAAGAAGATCCCTATCTTAATTGATAACTCTATTTTTCAACAATCTTATATTGAAGATTGTGAAGTTTATTGTTGTAACCCCTATTCAATTATCTCTTAAATTCAGAATTAATAGATTTTCAGGCAAGTAGCATCGAACAATAATTTTTTTTATTTTATGCTTGTTATACTTAAAAAGGATTGTATATTTGCAGTCTATATCGCGGGATAGAGCAGTAGGTAGCTCGTCGGGCTCATAACCCGAAGGTCACTGGTTCGAGTCCAGTTCCCGCTACTAAAAACAACTCCTTGATTATCAAGGAGTTGTTTGTTTTTATTCTTTCCGTTTTGTGCTCTCTTTTGTTCATATTTTCCAATTAGTACACTTTACTAGTACACTTTGTACATTTTTTAGCCAAAAATATCAACATTTTTTACCGCTTTGTTAATGACCTTCTCATCAATATAATGTTTTGAAAGTATGTCGTCGGTTGAGTGTGATGATAGCTTTTTAGTGTCCCCACTTAGCGCAGAATTCAAATAGGTTAAATACGTTTTTCTCAAGGACTTTAAATGAAGTTCTCGCCCTGTATTTAACTGGTTGTAGAAATGGGAAAATCCTTTTGATAAATTGTCCATTATTGCATACGCCGATGTTTGAGCTCTATCTGGTGAGAGGAGGTATTCGTCCCGTCCTTTTCTAGTTTCATACCCCATTCTATGAAGAAGTTTAAGGAGACTTCTGGTTATAGGGATGATTTTAGGGATCACATTATCATTAAAACCTTCACCGAGTTGCCTTTCTACCTTGTAATTATTTATTGCAATATAGATCGGCTCATCTTCAATAGTCTGAATCATATTCCATTTCAATTCTACAATTTCTTCCCTGCGCCCTCCTGTATGTAGTGCCAACTCTATACCATCTTTTAAATAGGGTTTGTACCTGTTCCTGGCTTTGGGATTCTTTATTCCTGTGGTAGTGTGACCATTTTCAGGAGATATGATGTCTAACAAATCTTTAAATTCTTTTTTGGTGATGGTGTCTTTACGAATAGAAACGGAACGACTTCTAACACGATCAAATGGATTGGCGACTTTTAAATCAAAATTGTCAATCGTCCATTTAAAAAAACTTCTTAGAGCTTTTATTTTGTTATTATAGGTTTTATTTGCGTATCCCTTATTGTTTAAAAGATAAGAATGGAAGTAGCCAACATGGTCATCACTTATTTGATTTAGGAGTATCATTTTCTTATTTATCTTAGCAAGCGATAATGCTTCGTTGAATAATTCCAAACTTTTTTGAACTTCTTTGATATGTTTGTCCGTTCTGATTACCTTTTGATGTTCAGGAACACCGACATTATCCAAAAAATCGAGATATTTAACCTCTGAATCAAATAAGTAATGTCTATTTCTGATGTTCCTACTAGCAGAATTGACTTCTGTTGGTTTGAAATCACTTAGCATTTCGTTTTCAAATTCAATGGCTTTAATCACAGCATCATTGTAATTGTCAACATCAAATGTTCTGGTCATTTTGCTTTTGGTGCCAGGAACATTGATTCGTGCTTTATACTGTTGTCTATGCATGAATTTACAACTTGAAAGCCTCTTTTTGTTTTCACCGCATTCAGGTTCAACATTGGTTAGATTACCTTCCTTGATCTTTGTTTTCTTTTGAGTCCAACTAAAATGTTTCATGCATTTTGAACAAAAAATGTACATTCCTTTGTGCTTACCGCTAGGAGGTAGTTTCTTTCTTTTCATAATCTTAGGATTTTGCTAGATTTTTAGAAAAGCGTGATTGAGGAATGGCACGTTGCGTTAATGACCTAAAATCAAGTTCGGGATCTTCATCAATTAATAAAAGGTAACCGATTCTATCATTGTCTCTATAACACCGGTATAGTTCTTCCCATCTTTGTGGGTACTTTTTTTTTAGTTCGGAAACCAATTTTTTATCGAGTTCCATATCTACCAAGAAACTATAAACCAATTGTTTTTTGCCAATAATTTGAATTTCAATATTTTTACTTTCGCACCATTTTTGTGCAGACCTTATATCACTTAAAAGAAGTAGTTTTGATAGGGTTTTTAGGTCAATAAATTTTTCAGAGTTATTATCTTGTAACACATTAATTCTATTAATGACTCTCCTCTTTTTTAGGTCAAGACATCTTTCTACGGTTTAGGAGTGTATCTCCTTAATTATTTTGTTTTTGTTTTAACAGTTCTAGTAATGTAAACCAACTTGCCGTTTGCTTGCTTGAGTTCGATATCCTGGTAGTCATGCTGCTTCAGTATATCAATAATTCGATTCTGCTCACTAATTCGCTCTGTACCTTCTATCATATCAATCTCTCCATTCTTTTTAGTGATTTTTATGGATTGAAAATTCTTTCCTCGAATAATTAGAAGTACTTGAATTTCGTCTTTGCTAAGACCTGTAAAAGTGTTGAAATTTGGTTCCGAAAAAAGGGGCTCAATATTCTCATTTACCGTTTGGTTAAGACTTACAACTATGTGGTTTTTAATGGTTCCTTCTTTTAGATTATTAACATAATCATAATCATTAAGTAGTGATACGTTTCCTTGTGCATCAATAACTAAAAAGATAGGTGTCGCATAAGTTATTACATGAATTGTTGCTAGTATCAGTTGATTTAATTCTGGATTTTTGTCAGAAGTTGACTTTTCAAAAAATGCGTTTCTTACTTTTTTAATTTTATCGTTAGGTAAACCAAAACTACGAAGCTCCAATATTATAGACATCCATAGTATATCCAGTAAGCTAAATTTACTCCAACCCTTTTCCTGGTTCCGCTTGTCTTCTAGGAGTCCCTTTTCTTGCCAATAGGTCAGCAATTGTTTTGTAACTCCAACTATATATTTAGGGCTATAAATTTGCTGATTTAATAACTGGGCTATTTTGGTATAATCGGGATGTTGCTTATTCATGACTGTTTTTCGAGTATGTCCTTTGCAAACTTACAATAAAAAAGGTAAACAGCCAATTACCTTTTTTAATTAATTCAAAAAAAACCGAAACTACTTGTGTTTCGGCTTAAACGGATTAGGCACAACAAAAATTAGTTTCTTTTAAACTCAGAAAAATATTTTTTGAGTATTTCATTTTCGCTTTCTTGTGCCTTAAAGGCTCTTTCGTTTGCTTCTTTTAACTCTTCCCGTAAAGATTTTGTATCCTCTTTATGTTCAGCGGCAATGGCTTTCATTTGAGTAGTTTTTTCGATAAGCAGCCTCTCAAGTCCCCCCAATACTTTATTATTTTCCTCATGTATTTTGTGAAGTATCACAAAAAATTGATCGGCATACTCCTTATCTAACTTGGATGTAAAATTATTAATCATTGTATCAACCGCCATTACCGAATTTGAAGATCCTTTTTTTGCCGTATTGATTCCCTTAATATTCCCTTTTCCTGCGTTGAAAACGGTATTGTTATTTCCATTATTCACTACAGCATTTCTTTCAGCAGAGATATTAACTTCAGAGGTATTTGGGGCATAATTTAATTCTAATCCGTCATAATAAAAATAATTCATATCCAAATTGAATTCTTTTGCCAAATTAATGAGCGCCGTATGAGGAATATGCTTCGATTTTCCTCGTACAGAAGAAATAATACTTCGGTTTGACGGGTAAATCAACTTGCCTATACTACTATCATTGCTTGGTTTTATACCAATTTCCTTATTAATACCAACTATTTTATCCACTGCCTGAATAAACTTTTTATCTATTTTAGCGTATAAATCATTATCTTTCATAGTATCTAGTTCCTTTTCAGATTCTTACTCAGTAATTTTGTTCGATTCTGTTTTTTTTGTTAAAAGATTTCTCTTAATTTTTTAATTAAAGTGTTATAAATCTGATAACATTTTAATTGTATTACCCACTATTAAAATAAACTTACATCTATTTCATTACATATATTGTTGTCTTTTAGATCACTTTTTCTAATGATACTTTTCTAATTTTCAGCGCATTACGATGTTTTTTTGTTTGATTTCGCTTTCACTTAATAAAATATTTTTATAAAATTTTAATCAAAATATTATAAATTTGACAACATTTTAATATATATTTGATGACAAATAAACAACATTTACATAATATTGTTGCCAAATTTACACAATTTTTACAGAATGTTGTCAGTAAATAACAAAAAAAAACAGAAATTTATGTATCAATTGGAAGAAATTCGACAAATTACCACAAAAATGTACCTCCTTTTCGATGACCCTATAGCACAGGTGGCTAAACAATCAGGGAAATCAAGACCTACTGTGTCCAAGTTTTTTAACCTTAAGGCAATACGTCCTTCAAGTGCGGAGCATATTTATGATGCTTGCTTGAAGTTGGTTGAAGAAAAAGAGAACCAGCGTCAATCACGTCTTAAGAAAGGTAGACAATTGAAGGATTCAATGGAAATTACCCCTCAAACTTCAATGAATCTTTAACAACTCCAGCGATGAAGATTGTTACATCCAACAGGGAAGAATCCTTTCTTGACCTAGTTGTGGAAATCAAAAAGGAAATTGCGATGCTAAAAAAGCACCAAGAACAGACTTATGAAACGGACAAAGAAAAAACTTTGACGTTTCATCACAGTTCACCAAATGATTATAGTTAATTATTCAATTGCATTTAAAGCTCTTGACCATCACATAAAACAACACAACGAAGCTAACGATTTGCTATCGTGTAGAATACGACAAGCCATAGCTTCTACTGCCAGAGACATCATTAAAATATATGGTCTTTCCCTTATAAAGGCTAATAATATTAAAGCTCTGGATGTGGACAACCTTCCACCATTAAAAACCAATAATGTACAGCTTGCCAGGATGGCAAATGCCAGTACACGTACTATACAACGACATTTAAAAAGACTTCAAGATGCCAATATTATCACGCACAAAGTCTGGCACGGTTCCAACTCAGGATATGAGCTTTGGCTAAATCCAACAATTCTGTTAGCAAAATGTGGAAAAGCTGTTGATACCCCAAAAGAGGAGAGCAGTCCAGAAAAGATAGAAGTTATTGAAAAACAGTATTTTAAAGAAAAACATTCGACAACTTGTCTCCATACAGATTCTAGTAACACTGGTTACATAAATAATTTATTAATAGGGGTAGATAAGCTAAAGAATGTAACACTACCGCCTACATCTGGCAACAAAAATATTAGGAGTTCGTTACCACTCACAAGCTTTCTAGAGTCACGCAACGTTACTGGTAACAACTTTACAGGATACACAGGGAAAAAAAGTGCGCAAAAAATTGAGGATGCAGGGGAAAAAGTGCGGATTAAGCGGGTCACAAATCAAACCAAGGGCGCAGAATTGTCCAAAATTGATAAGATCCGCTCCGCTTCCCTTTCTGTATATGTCAATTCCCTATGGAAACTAGCCCGAAACACGCTATATGCCGATACACATCTTACAGAAAAGCAAAAAGAAATTGCCGAAAAATTGATACTTCAATGGTATCTACCCGTTGCAGATAAAAACCTATCTAAAGTCCATCAGATTTATGTTGAGCGCATAGCTCTAGTCAAAAAATTTATTGATAAAGACCCTGAAAACAGATATGTACAATTACCCAACAGGTATTTTGACCCTAAAAACACTGCTGGATTTACAGGTACAAGAATTTGGTGGAACAAACATAAAAAACGGCAAGAAGAGATTAAAATGAAACTCATTCTTCATGCTCAAATTAAGCGTTTTCTTAACAATGAAAAGAAGGATACTTCTAAACAAAAGCCAAGATTGGAGTTCTTTCGGGAGTGTGAAAACAGAATTGGTAAACTGGGGAAACCCTTATTGCTCAAAGAATTTCATGCCTCGATAATGAGTCCTTCCACCCAACACTATTTATATACAAATACATAAAGAATATGTCTCAAGCACTTAATAAAAATATATCAATAAAACTTAAAGAAGCCTTAGCCGATTTATCCGTAGATATTTTTGGTTACGAAAAGAAAATCAGCAACAATATCATAAATCATACTCGCAAAGTTGCTGCACGAGAAAAAATAATACCAGAACAACTTTATGTAAGACTGTTTCAGCAAAATGATAAGCTAAGGGCATTTTTATATAGGCAAAATAGACCAATAAGGGCTATTGCTGTTGATGAGCTGGTCGACTTTTTTCTGGATCAGGGAGCATCAACCTTTTTAGATGTTCAAAACAAAATAACAGTAAGTATTAAAGAGTATCTAAAAGATTTTTCAGCAGCGAACAAAGTCTATAAAGAAGATACCAAAATCTGGATAAATGTCAAGGATGATCTGGTAGTTATCAGGGCATTCAACAACTCTAAATTCATAAAAGAAATTTCACTTTCATCACTAATTAAATATTTTAAATAATGGAAAAAAATAAAAAAGGTTGGAAACTAGGGCAGGATTCCTTCAGCAAAATGATTGTCTGGTTCAAAGACGGAAATGTACGTACCATGTATTCATTGGATTGGAAGCACAAGTATTCAAAAACTATTGATAAGCAGACTGGACTTTCCCGCTTCCATAAAAAAATCAAAGAATATGGTCCATTAGCAGGAACTATTGAAATTTATGATAAGGCAACGGGTACGTTGATTGATAAATATTATGAAGGAGTTCAAATAAGCATTGATCCAAAAACAGACTGATATGCAAACTATAAAAGAGTTACAATCTTTTCTAAACTCAAAAACAAAATTTGAAGAACGCTACCCAAGATATAAACATAAGGATGATAAAATACACCTTTTATACGTTTCCCCCTGTTTAAATACTTCAGGTTTTTACCGAATGATATTGCCAGCATTAGAAATGAATAAGACAGCAACCCACTCTGCCATTATCACAAATATTGAAAATTGGGATTTCAATAAGAATTTTGAAAATTATGAAACACGTATCGATGAGAGACTTCTTCTTTGGGCGGATTATATCATTTTTCCACCTGTACTTTCCGATATCAGTTATTTGATAAAGGCGATACGGGCTTTAAATCCTAATATTCAATTGGTAATGGACTTAGATTATAATTACCACGAAATACCCAAAACTCATCCAAGGTCTGCAAAAATCACATCAACCCATAAAGAGTTTTTACTTATTTCTCTAGCACAAATGGATGTTGCTACAGGAGCAAACATCCATTTACTAGATTACTACGCTACGCTTTTGGAAAAAAAATATGAAGACAGCAACGTTTATATGGAATGTTTGCCAAGTTTGGTATCCAGATTTGGTTATGAAGATATACTACCTATGCCATCAAGAAAATCTGAAGTAATACGCATTGGAATTATAGGCAAACCAAGTTCTGCTATTTTAAGTCTCAAGGGAGTACTTCAAAAAATTAACAGCACATATAAAGATAAAGTAGAATTTATCTTTTTTGGTTGGAATAAAAAACGCTCGGAAACCGAAACACTTTTTAAAGATATAGATTTTACCATTGAAAAGTCGGTGAGCTTTTTAAATTACTTTAATGTACTTCACAAACTTTCATTGGATATAGCACTACTTCCAACAGAAAAAAATATGTTTAATAAACATAAATCCTATACAAAGTTTCTGGAGCTTTCAGTTTTTGGTATCCCTGTTATTGCTTCGATAAACCATTCTGCTAAGCTAGTTCTTAAAGAAGGTGAAACAGGTCTCTTAGCAAATACAGAAGCTGAATGGCTTGAGGCTATTGAATTACTTATCAAAGATTCAGATTATAGAGAGCAATTGAGCAGGAATGCTTTAAAGAAGGTCTGGAGGTCACACGGTTTCAATATCCGTAATATAGAGCTTATAACAGACCTATTTATTTAAACAATGAAAAAATTCATCTTAAACGAAGCCTTTGGTATTTTGGCACTAACAGTCCTTTTGATCCCTCAAATAGCGCATACTATTTATGTGTTTAAAATAAACAGCCATTATGCTGACCCTTGGTTTGGATGGTGTTATGCCATTGGTGTAGATTTAGCTATTCTCATCTTTACCGTTAAGGGATGGACACGCACAGCATACGCCTATTTTGTTGGAACGCTTGCACACAATCTGGTATATCAATTTTACCCACAAAGTGTATGGAGTTCCGTCCTGATCTGTATCATGTTGTCTGCTACTATTTTTAGCTTTTCTCATTTGTTCTACCACAAAGACAAAGCGCATAACCACAAAGATACCGCAGAGCAACCGCAAGCAACCGCAGAATCTTTGCGGATGAGCGCAGCCATAGAAGCGGGTATCCGCTTTGAAGCGCAACCCTATGTATGTCCCCAGTGCAGTGAGTCATTTGTTAATGCAAAAAAACTTAACGGACATATTAGCGGTCATAAGCAAAAGGGAGAATGGCAGCCCGACCAATATGAAGCGTCATGGGAACAAGAGAATAAGAGACGATTTGAAATGTCATACTCTTAAATACTTCTGTTACACCACTAATTACAAGAGATTTAATTTATTAATTACAGAATTATGAACTATATAAAAGAAATTAAAAAAATGGATTCTTTTGAGCTAGGAACACCTGCTATCTATTTTGATGGGACAAGAGAAGTTACTGGTGAAATAGGTATGAACAGAGAAGGTATTAAAGGAAGTGGCTATTCAAAACCGGGAACTGCAAAAGGAATTTTTCTTTATAAAGACAAAAACTATTCAGGAATACATGACAGATTTATTATCCCTGATAACTGGTTTAATGTTCGCAAATTTACTACCAAAGAATACGTTAAAACCCATAGCAACATGAAAGCTTTAAATGCTCATATAAAAAAAATATCCGAAAGAGGTGGGGGTTATATGTTAAAAGATAATAAGACGATTAAGTATTGGTTTTGAAATTACAACCTTGTGGTGTTACTTAAATGTTTTTTTTGCTTTAGAAATTAATAATATCTTTTTCAAATTCCTTGTAGCTTCTCTAGCTCATTGTTGCTCTATCTCCTTTTCTGATTTTGGCATAGTCTTTTATTAAGAACCTAAAATTAAATACAGTTGTGTCGTAAAGGCATGTCGTTTTTCGTACCGCACTACAATTCTATACGCTTACACCCTTCCTTACTCCACCTATATTTATCATTAATAAAGTCAAAAACACCTCTTTAAGAAGGCGTTTTTTCAAATACCGTAGATGAGATTATCAATTGCGTATAACGGAGTAAAAAATGGGATAGAATTACGCTTTAGCGAAGAGCCTATTAAAGAGTTGGCTCTCCTTATTAGGGAATTAGGCTTTAAGGAGTCTTTATCCAATCCAAAAATGTGGTATGTAGCCAACCATCCAGCCTATAACCATTTTACCAAGTCCTTAAAGGAAGTTCTTGATAAAGGAGACGATTGGAGAACAGTTGAGATACAACCATCCTTTAGCCCTTCTTTAGAAAATATTGACACCGACAAATTCAGTGTTGTAACTATCTACTATAAGGGAGAAGAAAAAGCAGAAACTCAGGATTATGTACTGTTTGATTCCTATAAGAAGGTGGCTGCCGAAATAGCTTCGCGTTTTGCAATGGAAACCTATGGGGGTGATTTTAAACATTTGGAAGTATTTCCTAGAAACTATAAGCGAAAAGCTCGCTCCCTTTTTAAGGAAGGGAAAATAATTTCAGAAACTCCTTCTTTAGCAAACAGTCATAAACAAACAAAACTAATTCTTAACGAGGAAGTATCAGAGCCTGAAAACGAAGAGAAGTATACCCCCAAACAAGAAGAAAAACAGAAAATTGAAGAAAGTAAAACTCCTGAAACTACAGAGTTAAAAAAGCCCATTGTTAAGGAAGAAGAAATTGAAACCTTAAAATTAAGAGAAACACTTAATGAAGTCATTGGAGAATTACTAACTCTTGAAGAAACCTTAGAAGGCGAATCTGAAACTATCATTGGAACGACACTCTTTGATTTAGAAGAAGCAGCTGAAGAACAAAATGACATTCATTTCAAGACACTATTATTAAAATCCATCCAACTCTTTAAAGATTGGGTTGACGATCTCGATGCACCCTCACGATTAATAGCCATTGCATCTATGAGTAAGTTAACCCAACTTTTGGATGGTACTACAATACTAGAAACCAAAAAAAAACCAAAAGGTAAATCCATTGCCAAGGACATTTTTTCCAGAGATCATATAGTCAAAAATGTATTGGTTCCAGCCCAAGCTGGAGAACCATTTCAATCTGGAGGATTATATGTTAATGAGAGAGATTTTTTAAAGATTAAGTTTCCAGAATTATATAAAATTAGCGATGACAACATTAATAAAGCTTCTGGGCTAGAACTATTCCAATTATCACAAATGGCACATCCCAAAGACTTTGGTATTGATGTAAATCGCTCTACTGTATTACAAGAATGGGAAAGTCGTGGTCGTGAAGCTTTTAAAGACATAGGGTTTCCTACTGATCTCAATTATCCCTATGTAAACATTCATGTTGGATATAAAAGTGTTTCACCTTTGGGGGTAGAAGTTCAAGCACATGAAGACAAGCATAAATGGTGGGCAGTTGTTGAACACGCTAGACCTATTGCAGATCTGGCAAAAGGTATTGCTATTATAGATGAAAAGCTGATGGAGTTTGTGGAGCAACGTCTGGAGGTCATCAATTCAAAAACAGGAAAACCGAAGACCGATAAAAAATCTAAAGAAATTTATTCTGATATAAGTTGGCAAATAGAACGATTAGAAAAGTCTAAACAAGTGATTTTAGATTATCTCAATAAAGACGAAGTACCTGAAGAATCAAAGGAACAGACAAAAACCAAAAAGAAAAAAACAAAGAAGCAAAAAGATTATATAGACCGAGTCGTTGCGGTAATGCACATTGCTTATACGGAATCCAAACGCTTATCAAAGAAAAAAATTGAGATACTTAAGGAAGAAACAGGCGCTCCCAATTTAGGAATGTTGTGGGAAGCCGTCGAACTTTCATGGCTACTATGGTACAAAATGATTTACAGGGAACCTATTCTATTCGAAGATCGTCTGCGTAAAATGGAACAATTTTGGAACAATGTACAACCTACCTATGCGTATTCAGACAGTAGCAAGGAACTTTATAAACAGTATTCCACACCTTGTCCCATTGGGGCTATCATAGCCGAATATACCCAAATGAAAACTGCCGACTTCATTTTTGAACCAAGTGCGGGGAATGGCTTATTGGTCATGGGGGCAAATCCAAGAATTACCCACGTTAATGAGATCGACACCAATAGAAAGCACTCTTTGGAGTATCAGAAATTTGGTAGGATCACCACCGAAAATGCAGCAGAACCATTTCCAGAAACTATGCATAAAGTACACGATGTTGTAGTGACTAATCCACCATTTGCTAAGTGGGAAGTATCAAAATTTGATAAAGAACGTATCTCACAAAAGTATTTTCAAAACAATTTGGGTGTAGCAAACAATATTCGTCTGGAACACCTTATGTCGGGGTTTGCCCTTTACACCATGACAGATCATGGTAGAGCAGCTATCATCATCATGGGGCATATTTATTTTGGTGCGGATGGTTTGCTTGCCAAATATCGCCCATTCTTTAATTGGCTCTACCGTCACTATATAGTGGATGATGTTATCAATATGAACAGTTACAAACTCTACAACAGGCAAGGTGCAGTAGAAAGAACAATGCTCATTCTTATTGGAGGACGTAAAACGCAACCAGGTGGCGTAGCACCCACCCAAGAGCAAGCACCATATTTAGAAACCATAGTAGAAACGTTTTCCGAACTCTGGAAGCGTGTAAAGTCACATATCAAACCCACAATCAACACTATTATCCAACAACTTAAAATTGCAAAGACATGATATATTACAACAATCAACTCATGCCCAATGATAACAGTGCCAAACTGTTTATGGTCACAAATTCGGTCCCTTTTGAGCGGTTTGAAGATCATGAAGCAGCCATTTACTTTGAAATAGATCAACTTGTTGACCATGCCGTAGGGAGTGGTGAAAATACCATTGCTCTCATTGAAAACTATTTGGAAATCACCTATACGGATGGTAGAACAATCGAAGAAATTGTAGCCTTTTTAATCCACACGGATAAACTGCAATGCGCTTTATGGACATTAAAAGAAAGTTGGGATAAATTCGATAAAACCTTGCCTGAAGATTCCTTGATGCATGGCGGTATTAGTAAAGATGAAGCCATACAAATTTATTCAGAAACCACGCTTCGTAGTTACTTAGAAGCACTAGCACAATTCAAAAATGACTGATACAGTAATAGAGATAGAAGAGGATGAATTTAAACAAAGCGCAGAAGAAGTGGCTAAGTTAGCCGAACAAGAAACAGCGCTTGTACCATATATCCCTAAGTCCAAAGCACCCTATGTGATGGATACCCTTATTCCAAGAAACATGGCGTTTGAGGTACAAAAATCCCTAAATCGTATTGTAAAGGAAAAAGGAAACATCGATAATTATGTGCGTAACGCACTTAAATACGAATCGACCAAAAAACTATGGAAAGGACTAGGCGCAGAACAAGTGGATGCCGTGGGGCTTTATTTAAAACAGTTTGAGAACGAACAAGGACTAATAATAGCAGATCAAACGGGAATCGGTAAAGGTCGGCAGGCTGCTGCGGTGATACGACATGCGGTTATGCAGGGTTACCTTCCCGTTTTCTTTACAAAAAAGCCTGACCTTTTTACAGATATGTATCGGGATTTAAAGGCTATTGGTTTTTCGAATATCAATCCATTTATTGTAAATACCGACACGGATGCTAAAATCAAAGATGCCAATGGGCATGTAGTCTTTTCACCTATGAGTAGTAAAGCGCAATTTGAGCTTCTTGTAAATGAGGTAGCATATTCAACTGAAAGTCGTGAATCTATAGAATGGCATAAAAAAATTGGTAAGAAACTACCTGACCCAGAAAAAGTACCATTCATAAAAATTCCAGAAACGTTAGATCACTTACCTATAGGCTATGATATGATCTTCTGTACCTATTCTCAAATACAATCAGCACATCCTTATAAGCGAAGATGGTTAGAGGATATAACTGCCAATGGCATGGAAGGAAGTAAGCGCTATAAGAAAGTTATATTTATTTTGGACGAATCACACATGGCTGGTGGTTATAATTCCATTATAGGAAAATGGATGCGAGAAGTACTTCCACAAACAAAAGCCTGCTGTTTTTTAAGTGCCACATTTGCTAAATATCCAGAGGTCATGCCTTTTTATGCTAAAAAAACTGCCATTGCAGAAACAGGTCTGAAAGACGACCATTTTGTAAGAGCAATGATTAGCGGTGGTTTGGCACTGCAAGAGATAGTAGCCTCCAATCTTTCTGAAAGTGGGCAACTCATTCGCAGACAACGCTCAAATGAGGGTATTAAAGTGGATTACATTGTATTGGGTCAGGAACCCCAACGGAGCAAGAACCGAGAAAGTGTTAACCGTATTATTGCTTTGATGAACGAAGTGGTACAGTTTGAACAGGAATTTATCACACCAATACTAAAAGACGTTCATCACGAAGCAAAATCACAAGGAGAGCGTGTAAAACAAAAACCGCGAGGTTTAGGCGTAAAGCAGTCCCCCTATTTCTCAAGGGTGTTCAATATTGTTGACCAAATGTTGTTCGCTCTCAAGGTTAAAGAGGTGGCAGAACACACCATTAAGCTTCTCAAAGAAGATAAAAAAGTGGTCATTGCCTTTAAATCCACTATGGGTGCATTTCTTAAGGAAATGAACTTGGTTAGTGGGGATATTGTACCTAATGATGAAACGGATTTTGTTCGGACATTGGTTAGAGGGCTTGACAGTCTTTTCTATTACAGTCATACAGCTATCGACGGGAGCAAGACAAGGGAACGTGTCCTATTACATGAACTACCACAGAATGGGATCGATATTTATGAGGACATCAAAAAAAAGATGTTAATGGAAAGCACCGGGCTTAATATTTCCCCAATAGATGAACTTATCCATCTTATCGAGCAGTCAAGAAAACCAAAGCATTTAGGAGGTCATAAGGATAACTATTTTAAAGTAGCTGAAGTTACTGGTCGTAATCAACGACTTCGTTTTGAAGATGATGAAACCGTTGTGCAGGCGTTCCGAAGTAATGCGGAAAGGTCTTTCAGGTTGTTTAACAATGGTGATTATGATGTATTACTTATAAACCAAAGTGGTAGTACAGGGTCTTCCGCACATGCAAGTAAAGATTTTAAGGATCAAAGGCAACGTGCCATGATCGTACATCAATTTGAATTAGATATCAATACAGAAGTCCAGAAGCGAGGGCGTATCAATAGAACTGGGCAAATGGTGTTGCCAGAATATTATTATATCACAAGCGATATTCCTATGGAAAAACGTTTAATGACTATGCTCAAGGCAAAACTAAAATCATTGGATGCTAATACCACAGGGTCGCAAAAAACCAATGACGACACGCTTAAAAGTGCCGATTTTCTTAACAAGTATGGCGATGTGGTTGCTTGGAGTTGGATTGACGAAAACCCCGAAATGTTGGAGACACTAGGCTATCCGTCCTATCATAAAAATTGGGACGGTGACCGTGACCGCAACGAGTCTAAAGAAGGAACCATACGACAACTTACAGGACGTGCGGGACTCTTAAAGGTAGAAGATCAGGACGCTTTATACAACGAACTGTTAGAACGTTATGATGCTCAAATAAAACTGGAAAAACAACAAGGTACTTACGATTTGGAAACTGAGTTTTTGCCTTTAGATGCCGAAATTAAAAAACGGTTTCTGTTTCAAAAGGGACAAGGAGGTGTAACCCCCTTCGGAAAAGATACGGTGAGAGACGTAACCGTTATAAACAATCTAAAGCGCCCTTTTACCAAACAGGAAATTGATGCCCGACTACAGGATGTGCTTGGAGGTGAAAAGCCCGTAGAGGTGCGTAATAGACTGGAAGACCAGATCAGTGAAGCCTATCCAAAACTCATAGAGCAGCGAAAGGCAAAGCGTATGGAAACCATTGAGAAGCTTAAAAAAGATCGTGACGGGCTACCTGAACGTGGAAGTGGTGAGACAGAAAAAGAGAATGAAAAAATTACGTCTGATTGGACAAAGCTAGAGGAACTTATCAATGAGAAGGTGTCCCAAACGGCAACCTATATTGCAGGGCTTGAAAATATAAATAGCACCATACTACGCTATATCAATTTCTGGCATATAGGCGATGTGGTTAAAGTACCATTTATAGGGACTTCCCTAGAAGCCTCTTGGGGGATTTTTATTGGAGTAAGTATCGGGAAATCCAAAAACCCCTATACCCTAAGTAATATAAGTTTAAAATTTGCAGTTACAGATTCCCGTAAGGTTATAACCTATAGTCTGCAACCAGCGGAGCAGAGCTTTATCAGTCTCATTTTTACGGAAAGTAAGGAGGTCAAAGTGGAAGATGTACAAATGGTCAATTTGGAATGGAATGCACTTATCAAAAAAGCATCATCAAAAAGGGAAAGACGACATATTTTAACTGAAAATATAGTAAGTGCTTCTAATCAAATAGGCACTGAGAACAAACTCATTAAATACAATACCAAGGACGGCACTATCAAAAGCGGCATTCTTATGTCACGTAGTTATGGAAAAGACGGCGAGAATAGTGCTGTACTTCCCATTTCAGAAGCTTATACCATTATTGATAAACTTCAGGTGGATGACCAATTTGATGACCATAAGTTACAGTTTCGCATCAAGCGGATAAGCGAAAATTATTTTCAGGTATTCCTAGTTAAAAAAGAATTATATGGAGCGATCATCGATGAGAGCTTACGTCGTTTTTTAAAGCATGATGAAGGTCAATCCCCAGATGAATTACCAAACTTTGTACAAAATGCAGGAGACATGACTGGAGCCTTGCACACAGATAATTTACAGTTGTTTTTAAACAGATTGGATGCTTTTGGGGTGCAATTTTTGGGGACAGCTCGTGAACTGGAAGATTGGGAAGTCGAAAATCAAGATGACTGGAAAGCAAAGACCAAACAGCAAAAGGGAACTTTTAAATACCAATTAGGTAGGGTGTATGGACAAGGTAGCAATCCAACGACTGGATTTGTTAGTTATGATGAGCCAAATGACACCTACGAATTTGGTGTTGTCATTTATAACAGGGCACTTACAGATAAAGAAAAGTATAATTATTCGTTAATCCCCATTTTTAAAAACGTTGAGGAGCCGTACCAAATTTGGAAAGAGATTATTGTACAAACCGAACTAAAAAATGATTTCAATAAGGTTGTAGAACGAAGCAGGAAATTGCCACTACATGAGGCGATAGAGACTTTGGGCTATTTTATCACAAACAATCCTCATGAGGATGGTAATTCCGAGTTTGTTTTTGGAACGTATACACCACAAGCATTGGGGCGTGTTTTCTATGAAGATGCCATAGCAGATATAACTGTAATTGATGAATTGATTGCTCAACTACAAATTGCCAAAATATGATAAACAATATGAAACTTGATGTTCCTGAAGCACAACAAATCCCACAGTTTATGAAGATTATTGATGATCTCAGTGTTGGCAACAATCCATATCTTGTAGGGAGTGCAGGAACTGGGAAAACAACTTTGGGAGAAAAGATTGCCTATGCCTTATTTGGTCGTGCAGAAAATGATGGAAAAGAATTACCTTTTACTATTGTTAATTGCAACCAGTGGACATCTCCAATTGACATCAAAGGAGGGCAAACCATTTCAGGATATAAAGAAGGCGCATTGATAGAAGCATGGAGAGATGGGAAAATCTTAATCCTTGACGAGATGCCGAAATTGGATGCCAATACCGCAGGACTTCTTAACGATGCACTGGCTAAGAGCGCCAAAGAAGATGCCATTATTTTTAATGGTAAAAATGACCCCATTGTAAAGCATAAAAACTTTGGCTGTATTGCTACGGGTAACGTGATAGGAAAAGGAGCTAGTGGAAATTACGTAGGGAACAATAAACAGGATGCCTCTCTTTTAGATAGATTTAGTGGTTCTATTTATCGCATCGGGTTTAATGAATCATTGGAGCGTCAATTAGTCTATCCAGTCGTTGTAAATATCTGCTTAGATATCCGTAAATCCATTCTGAAATACGAAGGGAAAGAAGCTGGTGACGACGATACTGAAGATATTATGACACTTCGTACCATGCTGAACTTGGAACGTGCCTATGAACTGGAGATGAAGCGAGAAACAGGAATGAAAGATGAGTTTGGAAAAACTTTACATAAAATCCCAAATGGAAAGACTCTGAAAGATGCTTTAGAAAGCTATTTTTTAGCAATGAACCGTGAGAAAGCAGAACACATCAAGAGTGAAGTCAATCTTGAAGGCTTAATGAACAAATACAAGGGCAGTGTGATGAAACCAGAATTTATAAAGGAATATAAAAGACGGATTGGATAATGAAGTCCAAAAAAATTACGAAAAAACCATATACTCATAATACCAACCTCTTAAAATGACTTGTCACCTCTCAAAGGTAACGTACCGAACCACAATTTTGAACCCTAACAATCAGAAGCTCATAAATTACTTTTATGAAGTACATGGGACTCCCTAAGAAACATAATAGCACTTCTCTCTCAAAAGGCAAGTACAACTATCTTTTATTTGATAGTGTGCTTGCCTTTAATAAGTTTGTAGATGAAGAAACACTAAGGCTATCCGTCGAGAACAAATCCCGATGGGTAACAGTGAAAGAGGGTTCGCAGCACTATATAAATTCCAATTCAGATTGGTTCGGAACACCTACCCCGAAAAGTATTGAAGCATTAGACAATCACCGCACGTTTTTGGGAATGCCATTACTTCGTAAGATACAACCCAAAATCAAAGACAAACTCACAAAATATTTAGAACATTTACAAGATGCCGTATTGCCAAAGCCAAAAATAGCATATAATGATCGTGGCTTAGGTGTTTTTTCGTTTGAACGTGCTTCAATGGCCATGTTCAAAAATTTTCCCATTAATACAAATACACCTATTGATACTAACGTGAGCCAGATGAATATCGAACTTCAAAATCATCAAATTCAAACGTCGGTCAAGAGTGTGTATGCCTATTTCAAGGACAAGCAAATGTCCTACCCGTCCTTGCAGCTCTATATTATGGCGGGAGCAAATGCCCGTATAAAAGGCGACGAGCTTTTGTATGTGGGACTTGCATGTTCTGAATTAGTAGCGTTTATGGAACTACGAGGTATTTCGGTAGAAGTGAATGTTCTTTTAGGAACATCATTCTTAAATCAAGCAACAATGGCTTGCATACGTGTAAAACGGTTCCAGGACAAACTGGACAAGAACCAGTTGTTGCTTATCAGTTCAGACCCTCGCTATTTTAGGTATCGCGGCTTTAAAGCACTCATAGCATTGAGCAATTATTTTGGTCTGACCATTCCGAGTGGATTGGGGCGTATCACCGCAGATATGGGCAATGGATTTGTTGCTACTCTAAACCCGAAAGGTTTTGTGTTTGAGCAAAGTTACGCAATGGATTCAGCCGTAAAGGAAGTTGCACAGATTATCGTGAATTATAAAAAACAGTTGGCTGCCTGATGAAGAAAAAAGTACTAAAATCAAACGTAATCCAAAACATCATGGATAGGGCTATTGAAATAAACAGAGGATGTCAGGAAAATTGCAGGGATTTTCAAATTATGGTATCTCCAATGCGAGAAAACACACTAATCTTACGTTGGACAACCATTGACATTTCCAACATCGACAAGCCTTTGCAATATTATCGCTACGAATGCTTTAAAATAGACGGCACGCCTCAGTTATGTTCAATACACTATTCAAATCAAGAGGAAGCAAACGCCTTTTTTTGGAGTTTAGAATCACTTTACAATCAGCAATTTGCAATCGACCATAAACTATAAATTAAGATTATGTATAAAACAAAAGACATCGAACCAAAGGAACTTAACACATTTGCCATAAAAAATCAAGATGAAATCCTGCAACACACAGGAAGCAAATTAGATTTAGTCAAAGCATGGGAAGTCATTAAAAACACCTCGAACAACTATACAAAATCTGATGAAAAAGTACAGGAAGCAGATACGCTTCTGTATCAAATCTTAAATCGAAAACAAGAATCAGCAGCACCTAAACAAACTAACTCAAAGAAACAGAAAGTATCTTCTTCTGAAGAAACTTTAGAGATTCAAGAAAAGGAACGATCAAGAGCCTTGGCACTTTTGGAACTGGAACTTGAATTATTAATTGCAGCTTAATACTAGATCATGACAATAGAAAAACTACAAAAACTTAAACTGGATGCAGTAAAACCAGAAACACTTCAAAAAGCGGTCAAAGATTTATTAGAAGACTATAATGAAGCTACGGATAAAGAGACTTTTAACAAAATAGCAAAAGACAACATTGAAAAGGTGTTTTCATTGGTAGAAAAACTGGCTCCAGATGCTATTGTTAAAGAGAAAAAAAATCCTGAACCAAAACCAAAGGGAAAAGAGGAAAAAAAGCTATCCAAGGACACAAAAAAAGAACTTGATGCGCTAAGTGAGGGGATTAAACAATGCCGAATCAAAATACGTAAGTACAATGAGGAAAAGCGAAAAGGTAAACCCCAAAAACCAAAGCCCAAACGTCACGAAAAAATCAAAAAACACTTTATTTCTATTGGCAATTTAATTCCACCAAACCTTAAAGAAAATTTGGAGGTTCAAAAAGAAGCTGAGAAGATATTACTTCGTGGTTATCGTGAAATTATAAACGCCTTTAGAATTAATACCATTCATGTTAAAGAAGGTGTAGAAGCTATTAAGGACAAGTACGATGAAATTGAAGAAAAAATCAAAAAATAACTATGAATAAAAAAGTCCTAATTATCACAAGTGCTGGGCTAATTATAGGTTTTGCTGAAGCCTTCCTTTATTACAACTTAGGCAAGAATGATAAAAATGAGAAGTTTAAGTTTCAAGTGCCTAAAGGAGCCGAACTCATGAAAACTATGGGCATCATCATTGTAACATCACTTGCCACAGCAGCATTATCAAATATTGTGGAAAACTCGCTTGCAAAGCACTCAAAAAAAAGTCCAATAACGGCATAACACTATGAAAAAAATTGAACACCATATATTTCTCTACAAGAATAATCTCATAATAAAATCACTTTTACAACCTATCCAAGAAAAGATTGCCATTTTTGACCGCATGTATAAATTGCTTGAAACTGTTTCAGATTGTGAAAAGGATGAGTTACTAGAGCAACTAGAGGCACTGGATTTGGAGATTATGGAAGATCTTGATGAGGAGTATGCCGATACGCTCAGTAACAATGAGCTAGTTGATGAAGCCAATGAAGAATCTCCCACAACGGAAAAGGTCGAAGAAGTAAACATTAAGATAAAATCTAAAAAGTCCAAAAAATTAAGCGATGAATCAATATTGGACGAACTCGTACAAAAGGGGCTTACCGATACTATAGGACGTACCACTTTGCGTGATTTGGGATTACAAGCACCATTAGGTTGGGATACCGTCATAGGCAAGTATCGTGTTATAAGAATTTCTACATTCAAGTATCGATATAGAATTGAGTTAAAGTAAATACCAAATTAATTATAATGCGCCATTTTATAATTAATGGAATTGGTATAACACTAATTTCATTTAATGGCACATATTGGAAATATAAACATTCTGAAAACATAGCATGAAACAATTGTAAAATTACTGTAAGCCTATATTCATTAGCTTGGCACAGAACAAATTATGCACATGCCAAATGAAGCGAACAGTATACGATTATCACGACTTACAGCAGAGTATCGATACCTTGATAGGCAAGTTTGGTCTGAACAAAACCATAGAAGTAATTGACAATCTTTCTGGTAATACCGAACTACAGTCAAAGGATTCAGAAAAGGTAAAACTACTTCTGGTATTTATCATTTCTCAAGCTATAGAAGTTTTCAATCTACAGGAAGAACACTTTTATTCAAGTACCATTCAGGAATACAGAGAGGCACGTATGGCTTGCTATTATTTACTCAAGAAATACACCAAAACTAGCTATGCCAAAATTGGCGAGAATTTCAAACAATCCAAAAGAGCCATTCTTTATAACTACCATAAATGTGATGAAATTTTATCGATTCCCCAGTACTACAAAACTTTTGTAGAAAAGTTCAAAACCTTGGAAAACAATACGATCAATTTTATTGCAAAATTAAACTAGCACCATGCAGAACCAAACAACTGAAGAAATAAAAGAAGCATTGACCACAAGTTCTGATGACATCCCATTTGAACAAATACAAAAGGAGAACGATAGCCCGCTTAACCGACCCGTAATCGAAAAAGATATAGGTGGTGAAAGTGTTAATGAGGAGCCTAAGAACTGGAATGTATGGAAACCTGAAAAAGAGCCTAAGACCATTGACGATTTAAATGCTAACAATACCACTGATTTTCGCAGCGAAGTGGAAGCATCTGTTGAACAGGAAAAAGCTAATGAGCCTTTGGATGCTCCAGAGCAGGACATTAATGGAGAAGGCTATGAAAATGAGGAGCCAATAACTGACCAAGATTTTGAAGTACCATTGGCACAAGCTAATCAAGCTGCCAATGCCATTTTGGGGATGACCAATAATATGTTGGCTGTTGGAGGTGGTTTCTTTGTAAAAATCACCAAGCATAAAGAATTTTACGAGTTCGAGGAGATCGTAAAGGTTATAGACGACCAAAATGAGAAGAATGTCAAACGCATAAAACTCGATGCAGAGGATATGGCGTTATTACGCCCATTGCTTGCCCAAGTGCTGCGTAAAAAAGCAAAGAAGCTAACCCCAGAACAACAACTGCTAGGTGCAATTGCTTCCATACTTATCAAAAAAGGGCAAGTGGTCATGGAGGTTCGGGCAGAAAACAATCTTTTGGAACAGCGCATATTGGATATCATCAGAGCAGAAAAGGGATATTCTGAACCTTTAGAGGAAAAAGTAGAGGAAGCAATAGATGAAGAAGTAGAGGAAGTTGTCGAGGCGAAACCTGAACCTATTAAAACACCTAAACCCAAACCCATCATAGAAGATGTTGAAGTTGAAGAAGTGGATGATGAATTTTCCAATGTTTCGATACTTGAGGTTGCTGAAGACAAAAAAACGGACACGAATGAAGAAAAGTAAATCTAATCCTGGCGCGATTCATATAAAGGAAGATCAGGAACGCCAACCCATGATTATGCTTGTTTGTGGTGAGACAGGTGTTGGAAAAACATATCGAAACAAGCTGGAGATCAAACACTATATGATGAATCACCTTGCAGTTGGAAAAAAAGGGCGTAAAGTTTTGGCTTTTGATACAAACGACGACGATTACCCGAAGTTTAGAACGGTAAGCCCAGATCATCTAAAAGCCTTTACAAAAGTCTCATCCCGTAGAATACGTCCGTTCAATCCCGATGGTTCACCAATGGATAACGACCAAAAAAAAGAAGTCATAACTAAAATAATGAAGCATTTTAAAAATGGTCTGGTTGTCCTTGACGACATCGACCATTATATGACAGGTGCAAAAGGACAGTCGATGATAGGTGCCTTGTGTACCGTGCGTCACAAGGGTATCGATATTCTGCTAACGCATCAATCGGTAGCAAAAATAACAACCTCAGAGTGGCAAAACTGCACCTGGTTACGCTTACATCATCAGGTGGATGATGTTACGCGCTATCGTGATCGTATTCCCAAGTACGAAATGGTTCGTATTGCCCAACTCATAGTGGACGAGCAATACGAATTGTGTTCAAATGCTTTTGCAAATGGAAAAATTACGGAACAACAATACAAAATCCAAAAGAGTTTTTTCGTGTACATTAATATGCGCGAGCAAAGCATACTCGGATGTAGTCGTTCAGCTTTTATTCGGGCTGCGAAGCGCTATATCGACCAAGAAGAAAGTCGCAAAATTAAAATGCTAATGAATGAGCAGGATTTTGAAGGAAACTGTATTTATCAAACCAAAAATGAAGCCATAATAAAAATGATTTCTGATAAACTAAGGTTTCACAAAAATGGGAACATTAGCCCTTTTATTTGATTTTATATGTTAAATTACTCTCACTTTCAAGGTTGTATTAAATAATGCCGTAAAGCTTTTCCCAAACCACATTATCTAATGCTCCATCTATAAAATCATCTATGTATATCCATCTATAATTGAATGAATAAAGTACTTTAAATCGTCTATGAAATGCATCGGGATTTTCACTTTCAATTTTAATGATAAGACTTTCACTTTGCATGCTATGACCAACGGTTTGTCCTCCTGCTTTTCTTATAATTCTTAATATACATAGAAAGGATTCAAAAGCCCTGTCATCTTGAAAAATAATAACGCATAACATAGTGTCCATTTGGTTTTTTAACTTTTTTGGATGGAAACGGTTTCTAATTATTATTTCTACCTACGCATCAGAGCAATATTAACCACCCAATTATTATTTTTCTTGACGTTTACAATTATATATTCGCATGAAGTTATACGTAGTGTTTTTATAGGAATAATAAAAAACCAATCAAATACGCAGTTCCGGCATCACTGATGAGAGTCAGCGTATATCCGGAACTTTGTATAGGAAGGCTTCAACTATTAATTAATTCGCTCCCATGATTTTTTTATAATGATATTCTCACTATTTTGCTGTACTGCTTTAACCTATACCTGATTCTGGCATGTCCCCCCGACATGATTTTTCGGAATCGTTGTATGGGTTGTTATCCGTCCTTAATCGTCTCAATTATATAAGGCTTGCTTGTGTTACCCATGTAAAATATAACGTGATTGCCATTGCTATTTAACAAACACCAATTTACAGAAACAAGGAGCGCCTATAATGTAACGGATTAACGTTTATCGTCTTTGGCAGATGCGTTAATTATTGAACGTCATTTATGACTATAAGGGATTATATGTTGTGTTTTTGGTAAAAAGTAAGGTTCGACAGAGCTGTTAAAACAGATCTGTACATCACTAGCACTGCGTTTATCTTTTGGATATAGCTTCTTAAACGTATCAAATAATTGCGATACCTCTTTTATGAGGTCATCATTATAAGATACTACGCCTGAGGTTATCAGCCTTTGAGTAGGTTGATTTTTATAGGCATCCGTTAACAAGTTGGTCATTGCATATTCTAAACTCTCCCAATCACGGTCAGCTTGAACTTTTTTTGTTATTTGCGTAGAATCAATTAACGTTTGGGAATAAGCGCTTGCAAAGATTAATGTGAATAGCATAAAAATTTTTATTTTCATAATGTCAAGTTGTTTTTATAATACGTTTTTTAATAGACACGAAACTATTTTAGAATTATTGAATGTAAACTGGATTAGGAACCCCTGAAGCAGACACCACATTATTACTTGAATCAATTTTAGTAATTTTTAGCTTTCCTTCTTCCATTTCAATTCTAAATTTGAAGCCTCCTTCTACAATCATTAAGTAGTTTGTTTGATAAAACCCTCCGTTTTTTTCTAGCTTAAATCTAATTGTATCATCCATTCACTAATGTGTTTGTTCGGTTTTGTAATTAACGACACTTGTTGTAATAACAAGAAAAAGTATTTAGTGGGTGGGTTTAGAATCGGTATTTAAAAAAAACATGGCAATTCACAAAAAAGAGGTCACCTAAAAAGTAATTTTCTAGGCGACCTCTTTTTGATTGTTTATGGGTTTTCTTTTTGAATTTGTGAGGATATGGATGTTTTTTGCTATTTTTTACTCATAATCTTCTATACTTCGCCTTATAGCATCGGCTTTTTCTTTTGGAAAATTACTTAATAAAATTTCTATGATCTCAGAGGGGGTATTTTCAATGGCTACTTATTAGGTTTAGTAAATGATATAGAGCTTATATCTGTTTCTCTTTTATAGTGTTAACACATGTATTTACCACAACATCATAAAAGAAAACTGTTTTATCGTTTTCATCATCAAATTCGGAGTAATCAGCCCATGCATTGAGGAATACTTCCTGCACAATTTCTTTAGCCACCACGAAATCCTTAACATATTGATATGCAATGGCACTTAGCTGTGGATGTAGGATTTTAAAAAGCTCTCTATAACTTTTAAATTTTGACTTTTGTTCATCTTTTATAGTGTCTACACATGCATTTATAACGGCATCATAAAAGAAATCTGTCATATCGTGTTCATTTTCTAACCCTGAGTAATCAGCCCATGCGTTAAGAAATACATCCTGTACAATTTCATTAGATTCCTCTATATTATTAACATAATGATTTGCAACTGCACTAAGTTGAGGATATAAGATTCTATAAAGATTTTTGTAATTTTTAAATTTTGATTTTGGTTCACTTGTCATGATATTGGGAGTTAATTTAACTAAAAGCACCCTAAATATAAGTGAATTATTATATAAAATGTAGGATTTTTAGTAAATGTAATTATAAAATCCCTCTAAGATAAGTTTTCATCCCTTAGAGGTAAATTTTACAATCCCATTAAAAGCGTTTTATCCCTTAGAGATAAGTTTTTATCCTTTAAAACTAATTTTAATCTACAATCTTTGTAGTTGGGAAAATGATAAATAAGGAATTGCAGTATTCCGTATTGTTTTCTTATTATAGATATTTACTAAAGAGGCATCTTAAATGGTTGCCTCTTTTTTTTGTGCCCTGTACATAACAGTTATCTTAACTATGTGATTGTTAGAAGCTATTTATATGGCTACATCTTATAAGTTTTTTGGTTAGATTAATACGTGTCTATTTTAATATTCCTAATTATATAGAATATGAAATACTAACCCACCCATTTTTTTAATTTTCTTGTTACTATTTATAGTAAACAAATATATTTTAAAAATGAAAAAACTTATCTATATATTATTGGTGCTTATGGCTAATAATAAGTCTTTTTCGCAAATAGAAGTTAATCAGATCTGGTTCACTGATTATGATAATTTTAATAAACCCGAACGCATACAAACGAAATTTTTCGATACTAATGGAAGAATAACACAAGATATAAGGTACGGATTTCCTACTTGTGTTTTTAATTTTAAATCGAGCATTTTAGTATCTAAAAAGAGTTACAGAAATGAAGAAGACTATGCCAACAATCTTGTGCGCTATTATTGGAATTATAAATACCAAAAACATGACAAATCAAAAATAACAAAAGTAGAGAGCAACCATACCAACTGTAATTATTTTTACGACAACAATAATAACCTCTATAAATTTGAATGGCTACGGCTTCATGATTCGACAAAAGCAACAAATCTACTTAAATACAATAAGCATAATGAAGTTATAGAACAAGAATATTTGGGTAATTGGAAAGACGTAATTTCAAGGCAAAAAGATACAGTGACTACGTTGCATTATTTATTTAATTATCCAAAACCTAACGATACAACTGTGAGTGTTTTAAAGGAAGTTTTTAAAAAAAATAAAATAATTTACAGCCAAAATATTGATGGGGAGGTTAAAACTACTAAACGATACATGTATGCTATAAAAAGGGATATAAAACAGCAGTTAGACGCTGTTTATACTAAAATGAAAAGAAACAATGATTTAAAGGAATTTATCACCGAACTAGCATATACTAACAACGGATTATTACAAAATATTCAAAAATTTGAGAAAATAAAAAACAATTGGACTTTAAAAATAAGAACCATTTTTGAGATTAAAGGAAAAACTTTAAATTTTAACCAAAAAGAAAAAGAAAAAATCAACTCATTTTTAATCACTGAATGTAAGGGCTGGTTATAATTATATTATGAGTTTATAGTCTTCTTATATAGAATAACAAGGAAATTAAAAAAATGCGTGGATGGTGCTTAAAATTAAAGGTATAGAAATAGAATATCAGATTATTTAACAAAAAAGCGAACCAACTTTAATCCTTTAGAGACAATTATTTATACGTTAGAAATAATTTTTATTAGTAACCTTTGTAATAAGAAATGATAAAGAAACTTAGCAGATCTATGTTGTTAAAATTCATTATTCTTAAAAAAGAGACATCCATTTAAGGTGTCTCTTTTTTTAGTTCCAAACACCTTTTTTAAAAGTTTCATAAAACAGATAAATAAAAATTATGCATACTGATTATGATAAAAAGAAATTAACCCATATTTATAATGCGCTTATGGAGTTTGCCAGTGGTAATTTAACGATAAGATTGAAAACAACACATAGGAAAGATGAGATAGAAACCCTTGCTCGGCTTATTAATGTAACTTTGGATAAAGTAAGCACTTTTTTTTACCATGACGGTTTTGTAAACCAAACGGAAACCTATAACTACCGAATTCAATCAATTTTTATATTGGATTGGGATGATAGTATGGTAGCGTTTAACCCTAGTGTAAAAAAAATTTTGGCTTTTAATGAAAATGAGCTAAAGGCTAAACCTTTTAATTCGTTACTAACCGATAAATCAAAATTAGAATGGGACTATTTAAAGTCTGAGCTGTCAAAAAAGGGTAAACTCCACAATGAATTTATAGAACTATCCTTTAAAACCAAACAAGATTCCATTATTATAATGAACTGCTTGGTTGATAAACTACTTGGTGAGAATGGTTCAGATGAAAAAATATTTATTACATCTGTAGAAATTGAGAAGGATAGCGAAAAAAAGAAAGGGGAACTGTATAAAAAAATAACTACCAGCACTATAAATAATGCTGCCCCAAAGCGTAAAAACTATAAATATCAGATAACTTTAAAGCCAGGAGACCTAGAAAAAATTAATCAAGTCCATGAATACATCCAAGAAAATCTTAGTGATCCACTTCCATCATTAAAGAAGTTGGCTGAATCTATTGGCACAAATGAATCAAGGCTTAGACACGGGTTTAAGTTCATATACGGAGAAAGCCCCTATGGTTTTTTTAAAAGCGAACGCTTAAACAAGGCACTTCAACTTGTGAAAAATAGCGATGTCCCTATTAAAAAAATCGCAACCCTTACCGGATTTAAACACGTCTCCCATTTTACAATAGCGTTTAAGAATAAATATAACTACACCCCAAGAGATATAAGAAAACAATCTCATATTAATAAAGTAGAGAAGGGGTTTAAAAACGTATAATACGTTTTTAAAATATTCATTTCAAGTATCAGAATCCCTCTCGGGTAAGTTGTTTTTCATTATAGATAAGCATTTCTCCCTCTCGTACAATTTTCTATCCCTTACAGAAAAGTTTTGTTTCCTAATTTTGAATCATTGATAATCAAGTGATTATTTCGTGATTTTAAAATTAGTACAAACGGAAAAATAAATATTATTAATTAAATGAAAACTAAAAATATACTACTGGAAATTATTTGTCTGCTACTTGTTGTATTATTTGTATATGCAGCTACCAACAAAATGTTCGATTTTGTTAATTTTAAACGACAGTTAGGAGAAAGCCCCTTATTAGGTGATTTTTCAAATGTGGTGGCTTGGTTTATTCCAACTATAGAAATTATTATCGCCTTCCTTTTGGTTATCCCAAAATTTAAAGCGTGGGGGCTTTATGCTTCCTTAATTCTTATGTCACTATTTACAATTTATCTTTTTATCATATTAAATTTTGTGCCACGAGAAGATATTCCTTGTTCCTGTGGTGGGATCTTAAATAAAATGGGATGGAAAGCACATATCTATTTTAACCTATTTTTTGTTATAATGGCAGCTACGGGTATTAAAGTTCATTCCTATCAAAAAAAACATAAAATCATTTATCCAACAACAGGATAAAACACCATATATCATTGCGCAATGATCTCAGGGGCATCCGAAAACCTGTAAAATAGAGTAGGAACAAATTATTAAAATCTATATTATGAAATCTAAATTTTTAAAAATCGGTTTACCTTTATTTGCCTTTATGTTTGCAATCCTATTATCTTCATTTACTGTTAATGATGTAACGATAACTGGATATTATGATAATCCAAATATTACTGGGATTGAAACTCAAGAAACTGAATGTGCTTTAACTGGAACTGGTGCTTTATGTCTTAAAGTTATAGGTCCTTTCGAGTCTTATCAATTATATGCAACTGATGAACTTGATACTATCGAAGATAATGAATTGAAAGTGGTTATTCCTTAATAGATTAATTAGAAAAGGTGTCCGCTTTGCGGACACTTTTTTTGTTATTGAACCACTATTTTGAAATAAAAAAAGGGAATTTATACATTAGTGTTGTTTAAATACATCAGTGTTTATAGGGTATATGAATACTGACCCCATAAAGTGTATTATCAGTACGATAATATATGGCATATCTTCGTTTAATGATGTTAGAGGAATTCGAAAACCCGTAAAAAAAATTATTAAAAATCCATATTATGAAGTCTAAATTTTTATTAAAGGTATATGTTTTTGTATTTGCCCTCATATTGTCTTCATTTACTAAAAATAGAGATAATTTAATAACAGGTTATTATTATAATCCCTTTGTGTCTGAAGTTCATGAAGTATTAACAGATTGTTCATTAACTGGAGTTGGTCAGTACTGTTTAGTAACAGTTGGGCCATATAGATACCAGTTGTACCTAACGAATGATCTTGATTTAATCCCAGACAATGAATTAAAAAAGGTTTATTGAGAGCAAGTACTAATGCAAAAAAGAGTAGAAATAAATTATTCAAAAATCAAAAAATTATGAAATCTAAAAAAAAGAAAGTCATTGTACATGTGTTTGCGATTATGCTAGCTATCTCATTATGTTCTTTTACTACTAATCGTGATGTTACTAAAACAGCTTATTATGACGATCCTTATATCCCTGAAATACAATCTACAACAATAGATTGTGAACTTTGTTCGGTAACTGGTACTGGAGATTTATGTACCATACAAGTGGGGCCATTCCAATTTCAATTGTATTGTACTCCTGATCTTGATACTATTCCAAATAATGAATTAAGGAGAATTGATCCCTGTTAAATTATTCTATAAAATATCCGTTTAAAGTGATTTCTCTATTAATTAAATTCTATTTAGAAACCAAAGTAAAATAACAGGGAGTCTGAAAACCTGAACAAAAGAGTAGGAAAAATTATTAAAATCTATAATTATGAAATTAAAGATGTTTAAAGTGATTTTACCAGTAGTTGTGTTTATTTTTGCCAGTGCATTATGCTCTTTTACTGTTAATAGTGATATCCCTAGAGTAGCCTATTATGACGATCCAAATATCGCAGGAGTTCAAGAAGTAACAATAACATGTTTAACTTGTTCGATAACTGGAACTGGTGATTTATGTAAAATACAAGTAGGACCATTCCATTATCAATTGTATTCAACTTCCGATCTTGATTTGGTACAAAATAATGAATTAAAACTTATTGTTAACTAAATTCTCTTGGTATCAGACAAGTATAAAACATCAAAGACAAAAAATCTGTTATTATTCTACACCTTGTTAAATTATCTCATTTACAATGTATCGTGGGTTAATTCAATTTGAAATTCACTTTCTCTTTAAAGGATAAGCATTTTTTCTGTACATGGTGCATAAAACAGTTCCCTCTTTTAAAGTAATGGGATGTGTATATATTTTTACTTCTTATACAATATCTAATACTGTAGAATAATAACAGGTTTTCGCATTGTACTCCTTATTAAATTCTTCTCTAAATATGCCTACTTCTTTAGGGTTACCAATAAATTAATTGGATAGAAGGATTATTATCGAAACTCACAAACACTGGAGCTGAACCTTCCAATGCAGATTCATCAGCATATAGACGCCAAGGATGTGAAGTTAGGGCAGTGATATGTACTTTAAATTTGTTGAAACCTCCTTTTTCGCTATGTATTTACATTTTATGGAGTTTGGAGTGGATATTTTGACACCTAAAAGTTTAAATAATGGATTTTTGTTTTAATATTCATTGTTTATATTTCTTTTGTCATGTCGAAATGAGGAACAATTGAGATATCTCATCACATTTCTATTAGGGTTTCAATAATGATGTGATTTCTCTCTCTGGGTCGAAATGACCACTATCACGTTAGTTAAAAGCTTTTAGCACAAACTAATATTATTGAGATTCACGTTTTATTCATTGTTTTTTATTTTATAATAATGAATTCATGAATCTTTCGATTTTACGGGAATGACAAAAAGATTAATAAAAATGCACGACATCCATTGACACTAATAAAAAAATGCCGTGCAACTTAAAATAATTCTTTGTATAAGTGACTAATTCAAAGACATTATTATGAAAAAAATAAGTTTGTTATTATTTTATATAACTTTTTTCGTCCATCTGTTAAAAGGGAAAAGATGATTTTAAATTTTTAACTACTCTAACCTAATTAATCTTAAAAACCATATCTATTCCCTTTTTGACATTGCATTGTTATATTGCGCTCATTTAAATCTTGTTGTTTTTTTATTGTTTAAAAATTCAGTCTAAACCGCGCTTCGACTTACTTCGGCTACGCTCAGCACAGGTCGCTCAGTGTGATTAATATTTAAAAAATATACTGATTCTTGGGGTTTATCGTTTTTCAGCACTATGTCTGTATCTTCAATCATATGATGACTACTATGTTCTTTTTTGATCCTAAAATCACTGTAAAGAAAAGTCTTGGTATCCAACCTTGTTTCTCTATTTACTGAAAACAGAAGTAATAGTATATTGATACCCAACAAAATGGTGATTACTATGATTACATCTTGCATATTTGCGTCTATTTATAGTTCGTATTAATTTTAAACTCAAACTCATCGTCTCCTAAAATGCATTTACCATCTACAATGCTACATACTTGATATTCATAATACCCCTTAATCACTGGACTTACAGAAAGTATTTTTACTTTTTGTCGAAATTCTGCGCTATGTTCAAAATAATTCACATGAACTTCAAACACCTTATCATATTCCTTTTTGGTATCAATGGGTATTACTTCCCCTATAAGCTGATAACTACCATTCGGTTCAAACTCAAAAGTTGTGGGCAAAGGACCGATTTTATAATTTTGAATATTACTATATAAATGCCAGGTAGTATCTAGTTTAATGTTAAAGATTAGTTCGACAATATCTCCTTGTTTTATATTTTGTTTTGATAGGTTACATTGCCATTTGGCGGGTTCCAAAATTTGAGCGGTTGCCGTTATACAAACTAACAAGGAACAGTACAGTACTATTTGTTTTAATATATTCATAGGTGTTTATTTTTTAATTCTCTAAACCTAAGTATTTACGGATTAAGGGCTCTAATCGTTCACCTCTTGCATTTCTATCTACAATCTTCCCCTCCTTGTCTAACAACCAAACTGTAGGCAATGCTGTAATGTTATATAAAGCGTGAAAGCTTACCAATGCATCTGCTCCATTATCTAAACGCTGTGGCCAAGTGGCATTCTTTTTCTTTATAATTTCTTCTACAAGTTCCTTAGCTTTATCCCCATGTGCTACAATCCCAATCACTTCAAACCCTTGGTTACGATACTTGTCATACAACGATTTTAAATGCGGCATTTCTTTAAGACAAGGCGCACAGTTAATGGACCAAAAATCGATTAATACGACTTTACCTCTCAAATTGTTTAGGTTTATTTCTTTACCACCCATTGATGTAAATACCATTTCCAACGGTTCTTCAGAAGATTTTTTCTCTAATGTTTCCTCTGCTTCCAAATTATTCGCTAAAACTTTATGTAAAGCCTTAACCCCCAAACGATCAGACAGAGGACTACTATTACCTGTTTTTATAAAAAACTCCTTCATATAGGTTCTTGCTAGTTTAGGCGAAACCTGTTTAAGGTTATTCAAAAAAGACGGGATATATCTTGACAAACGCTCAGAGTTTGGGTAGGTGTCTATAAGTTTATAGAGGCGTTGCCGAAAAGAAGCCCAGTAATAGGTATCAATAGACTCCCAATAATCAGATTCCATAGGTTCTTTTGGTAGACAAAAATACCTTTCTTTTGCTAACATATAATCTCGGCTTATAAGACCCATAGATACAAGTAATTTACGATCTATTGATGCGTTGGAAGCTAAAGTTATTTCTATCAATTTATTTCCATATTGTAACCATCGTTCTTTAGCTTGTTCGTCTATAGGTAACGCACGACGTGCCTGAGCCCATTCTTTTGATGAACTTGTTCTTTGAAATTTTAAAAGAAATTGGGATTGGTCTTCGGGCATATTTTCTGCAATAAACAAAGGTCTAAAAGGAGAACTTAAAAAAAACCTTAAGGCTTTTTCATAATGTGAATTATTAGGGTACTTGTTCAAAAAATCTTCTACTAACCTATTTCTGTTTAACTTAAGTTCGTCCACATATTTTAAATACTCAAAAACATTTGCTTTTTTAACGATCTCAGCTTCTTCATAAGTTGAAGTAAACATGTTTTTTATGTAATTCAAATGCTCCCAATCTTTTTCAACTTGTGTTTTTTCATCAGCTATGTTTTCCAGTGGAGTTTTTGTATTAGTATTATTGTTTTGTGAGCAAACACTATTTGTAAACCCAACGTATGATAGCAACATAAGAAAACTTGTTATTGTTTTTAAATTCATTTTTTATGTTTTTGTTTGTTTTTCAGTAAGCTCAGGATAATAATATTTGTCTGGTTGGACATCTTATTAGTTTTAAATCTTAGTATCCTAAATTTTGTGGTTTAAGGTATGGGTTGGCTAATAACTCTGTATCTGGAATAGGGAATAATATATGTGTATTTAGCCAGTTCGCTTTTAAAGGTGTTAGTGCTTCGATGGCTTTTTTCATTCGTTTTAAATCAAACCAACGCTGCCCGTGTTCGGTAAACAATTCTACTTGACGTTCCTGAAGGATAGCATCTAATAAATTATTCAGGGTGGTAGCCGTCGTATTGCCTAAACCTGCTCTATTTCTTATGATGTTGAGATCTTCCTGTGCTCCGTCAATATCACCCATATGTGCCCTAGCCTCCGCACGTATTAAATATTGCTCTGCCAAACGAAAAATAATAGAATATTCTAATGAGGCTTGGGTGGTACTAATAAGAGTTTCTTTGTATTTATGTGCAAAATACAATGTGGTAAGACCATCGGTACTAGTAACGCTTCCAACCCAATTCGATTGTCGTAAATCACCAAGCTCAAAAGTAGCCAATAGGTTATCGGTAAGCGTGTAACCTTCAGTGGTAGGGGCAACCTTAATAACTAATTGTTGTCCCTCTTGGGTATTTCTTGGACTATCTCCAGGTTTAAACTGCCAAAGGGTTTCTGGTGAATCCTTAAGAAATACTTTACTTAAATCTGCCTCTAATACATGTGAATCAATAACATTAGTCGCTATGGTTTCTGCTAAGGTCCAATTTTCAGTATACAGATAGATTCTTGATAATAAAGCGTTGGCGGCTGATTTGTTGGGATATATCCGTTCTCCACTGGCATCGTCCAACAAACTTAAAGATAAAGTAAGATCTGCTATAATATTTTCATAAACTAAATTCACAGGCATACGAGCAACTGTATTGTTTTCTATATAATTAGTTGTAGTGATATACGGGACATCCCCATACAATCCTACCAATAAACTATGTAAATAGCCGCGAACAAACAATGCTTCTCCTTTAAACTTTTGTTGGTCATCCACGTTTAAAGCACTGGAATTTTCTACCCCTTTAATAATATCATTGGCTGCATAAATTAGATTATAAGCATGGCTCCACCAACTGGATATAGTCTCATTTGATGCAGTAATATTGTGGTTATAAATTTTTAAATAATCTTCATTAGTTCCAATATAGTCCAACTCATCTGAATATGTGCCCATTAAAATACTTAGCCCAGAACTACCTGACACCATGCCCTGTGCTTGCATTTTATAATAGATATTTGCCAAAGCAGATTCTACCGTTGCAGAATCTTCAAATACGGTTTCCGATACCAATTTGTTTATAGGCGGATCTATTTCCAAAAATGACTCACAAGACACCAAATAGAAAGACAAAAAAGAAAACATTAATATTTTAATGGTACCTAGTATTTTGCAAAAGGTATTGTATTCTAATCCCTTTGTGTACTTACTGCTTTTTTTAAGCTTCATGATATGTTTTTTTAAAAATTAAAAACCTAGCCTTGCCCCTAAAGAGATTTGTTTTAATGGTGGTAGAACTCTATTCACAGGTTGTTCTGGGTCTGCTCCCTCATAGTTAGTAATGGTTAATAAATTTTGTCCTTGCAAATAAAGATCTATATCCATACCATAGCTCCATGTTGTGGGTACTTTATAATTTAATGCTATATTTCGTAGTCGAATAAAGGAAGCATCGGATATGATTGCGCTACTTGCGCTTTGATTTTCACTATAAAAACCTGCAATCTGTATCGGCGCAATGTCTCCAGGTTCTTGCCAGCGATTTAAGAGCTGTATTGGACCATTAAATCTAAACCCAGCAGCTGGACTTGCTGCCAAATAATTCCTACCCTTTTGCTTTTTAAACTGAAAGAAAAAATTTAGAGATACATTTTTATACGTTAGCGTGTTACCTAGTCCTCCGTAAAATTTAGGAGCCAAATCTTCAAACCAATTTTTATCATCCAAAGTTGTTATGCTACCGTCATTATTATAATCTTCAAATTCGTAGAACCCTGTATCTGGATTGACGCCTAAAGCGTGGAAGAACCGTGTTTCTGTTAAAGGTTTTCCTATTCTATATGTATTAGCAAAGGCCGAATTCTCTATATTTGGAAATTTTAATAGTTTGTTTTTAGGTACGGTTAGGTTAAACGTCGTTGACCAATTAAAATGCTTTTTTTGGATATTTATGGTACGTACATCTAACTCAAACCCTGTGTTTTCTACAGTCGCATCAAAATTACCTGTTAAACTATTAAAACCCGTTGTGGTTGCTAAAGGAATTCCAACCAATTGGTTTGAGGAACGGTTTTGATACCATGCTGGGTTTAGCAGTATTCGGTCCTTAAAAAAGCCTAGTTCCAAAGCAAATTCTAGTTTTTTATTTTCTTCCCAACCATAGTTTGGGTTAAAAATTCCAGTTGGCTCCAGTGCATTAATTCCATTGTAATCATAACCAATAACATCATAGGTGTCTAAAAATTTATAGTCTCCTATATTGTCACTGCCTGTAGTGCCATAACTACCTCTTATTTTTCCAAAACTTATTATACTATTGTCATTAAACAAAACTTCCTCTGAAAAAATCCAAGCTCCTCCAATAGCCCCAAAATTTCCAAACAGTTTGTTTGAACCAAAACGAGAAGACCCATCTCTTCTCCCTGTTAAGTTTAAAATGTATTTGTCTTTAAAATTAAAATTAATTCTTCCAAAAAAGGCTTGATAACGGTATTCGCTGTTGTTATTTTGAAGCACTTCAATGGTCTCTGCTGCAGAAAAATTGAGTATAAGGTTGTTGCTCGAAAAACCTGTTCCCCGTTGTACTAATTGTTCGGTAGTCTGTTTTTGAAAGGTACTTCCAATTAATATTTTTAGGTCTATGTCCCCCCATTGTTTCTGCCAATTAAGCTGTGGTTCTATGATCCATGATTGACGATCACTGCTATTAGTGGTGTGGGATGATAAACTTGAATCAAATCCTCTGCTCGGATTAAATGCAGTACTTGGATAAGTAATATAAGATTCCAACTGGTAGTTATTATAACCTAAATTCGTTTTTAGCTCCAAATTTGTATGTAGTTGATAGGATAATACTGTATTTGCTATGAGCGTATTAGTCTTTGCCCGATATTCTCGTTCTAAAGATGCAAGAGGATTATTAAAGGTGTTGTTCTCCCAATTAAGGTTTCCTTCATTATCATATAAGGCTGGGGCATTTGGTTCAAGCGTATTGGCTAAATAAGTAAAATCTGCTAAAGGAAGTTGGTTATTTTCAATAGAATAACTCGTCGACAGATTGATTTTAAAAAGCTGGTTGCTGGATTGGTGGTTTATATTGCTACGCAACGATGCTTTTTTATAGTTGGCATCTCCAGGAAACACTGTGGTTTCTTTTTGATATGCACCACTGAATAAAAATTGGGTTTGTTCGCTACCACCCGAAAGAGATAATTGTATATTGTTACGATAGGCAGTATTACCAATTAACACCTTTTGCCAATTGGTATAGCGATTTTGATCCCAAAGATTAACTTCTGGAATTTCAGAATTGAAATCAGGGTTGTTAATTGCAAAACCAAATCCAATGTTATTAAGTGCCTCTTTGCGTAGTTCTAAATACTGTTCTGTGTTTAATAAATCCATTAAACGGGTGACTTTGCTAAAAGTGTTAATTACATTTACCATCACCTTTGTTTTACCAGAGGTTCCTTTTTTAGTGGTAATAAGTACTACGCCATTAGCCCCACGAGACCCATAAATAGCTGTAGCATCTGCATCTTTAAGCACTTCTATACTTTTTATATCCGCCGGATTAATAGCATTTAAAGGGCTGACATTTTTATCGTGAGTTAAAGACCCTATAGCTTCTAAAGATAGTGATCCGTAAGGCACACCATCTATTATAAATAAAGGGGTAGTACCACCGTTTAAAAAATTTTTTCCTCTGATTTCGATGTCAAAACCACTCCCAGGTACTCCTGATGTCTGCCTAATATTAACACCCGCCATATGCCCTTGCATGGCTGCTATAGGGTTATTTACGGGTTGTTTTTCGATGGTCTTTGCTGATATTTTGGCAATGCTTCCAGTCGTTTCCCTTTTAGAAGTATTGTAATACCCTGCATTAATAGTGACTTCTTCGAGCTGACTTATACTTTCTTTTAAAGTTATATTAATAGTGGTTTGATTACCTACTGTCACTTCTTGATTTTCAAAACCTAAAGATGAAAATACTAATACATTGGCAGGGTCGGGTACTAATAAGCTGTAGAATCCGTTAAAATCCGATGCTGTACCTGTTTTTGTACCTTTTATTAATATTGTTGTGCCTGGTATTGGAAGCCCTTTTTCGTCGATAATTTTACCAGATATTTTTTTTTGAAGCCGCTTATTGGCCCTTGTGATTTCTTTGATTATAATATTATTGTTAGCTGTTACTATAATAGTATAATCACCACCTGATAAACTTTCTTGAAGTAATTTATAAGTACGAATATTTCCTTTTTTAACGTTTATTTTTTGGGATTTATTAAAGATCCCTTCTTCATATACAAAACTATAGTTAGTTTGCTTCATAATAAGGTCAAAGACTTCATCTACTGTTAAAACTTTATCTGTATCAATTGTAATTTTAGAACTTTGAGATATAAGATTGTTAGGCGCTAAACCAAATACGGACACACAACATAATAACATAAGAGCTCTCATAAGGTATAATATTAATCGCCTTTTTCTAATAAAGAAATGAGCGAGCTTTAATTTTATTTCCATAAATTAGTGTAATATTAATTAGTTAGTAGTTTTGATTAATTAATACAGATAAGGGGAATTCAGTTTCTAACTTTGCAAGGTGCGAACTGTTTTTCTCCTTTTTTAAATGAAACCCAATGTTGGTAATCACCTTCATCGGGATTTCATTTTATATGTAGTTTTTTTAAAAGCTCTATCCTAATTTTTAATAATCCGTTTGGTTTCTGTGCTATGGTCTGTTTGTATTTGTAAAAAATAAAGTCCTTTTGACAGGCTGCTAACATCAATATTTTGGCTTTTAGTTTGTATTATTAATTGTCCTAAATTATTATATAAGTTGATGGATTTTAAATCAGAAACATTTTTAATAGTTAATATATTCTGTACTGGATTAGGATACACTAATGCTTTTTGTTGAGTTATATAATCTTTAGGGGTTGATAAAGTTATAAAAGAATTTACCGATAAATGGTCAAACCCCATTGACGAAGCCGAAGCAGTTACCGTAAAGGACGTGACGTTAATCCAATTTAAGTCAACCGTTCCCCCTGCTGGTGCCGCGCCACCAACTAGTGATACTGTTTTCGCTGTATTAACCCCTAAAGGTGAGGGGGTAAACGTATAGTCTACATTTTGAGTAGAAACCTCTATAGGTAAAATAGAATTAACCACAACAGGTTGATTAAATGCAAATGTAACTGAAGTGGTGCTTCCACCAGTATAAACAAGGTTGTCTATTGTGCCCATCCAACCTCCCCAATTGGTAGGAATGACTAAACCATTTCCATCATCATTAGTAGTAGTCAAAACAATACCATCAATAGTTTCAGTAGTGCTTTGTTCATCGACACTACGAACAGCGTCTTCCCAATCAAAAACGGTTTGTGCATTAATAGGGAAAACCGATAAATGGTCAAACCCCATTGACGAAGCCGAAGCAGTTACCGTAAAGGACGTGACGTTAATCCAATTTAAGTCAACCGTTCCCCCTGCTGGTGCCGCGCCACCAACTAGTGATACTGTTTTCGCTGTATTAACCCCTAAAGGTGAGGGGGTAAACGTATAGTCTACATTTTGAGTAGAAACCTCTATAGGTAAAATAGAATTAACCACAACAGGTTGATTAAATGCAAATGTAACTGAAGTGGTGCTTCCACCAGTATAAACAAGGTTGTCTATTGTGCCCATCCAACCTCCCCAATTGGTAGGAATGACTAAACCATTTCCATCATCATTAGTAGTAGTCAAAACAATACCATCAATAGTTTCAGTAGTGCTTTGTTCATCGACACTACGAACAGCGTCTTCCCAATCAAAAATGGTTTGTGCATTAATAATATTAAGGCATAGTGTTAGTGTGACTATTAAAATTGTAATTTTTTTCATGATTAAATTTTTTTGGATTAATTAGTTATTATTAGAATTGTCAGTTGTTCAATTTATGGTGTTCTTTCCTTCCGTACCTTTTGGCACGTTTTTTAAATACAATATTTATTATTATAATTGGGGTCTTCGTTCTAGCGATACACAAGGTCATGTGTTAACGCTTAGCTCTACTTATTTAATTGTAATCGTTTTATTGTTGATAGCATAATTGTTGATAGACGTTGACTCGATAATTGACATCACTTCTTCAATGCTTTGGCTTTTCTTTAAGACTCCTTTAAATTTTATATTTTTGTGAGCTTCTTTTTCAAATATAACCTCCATATCATACCAACGTGCCAATACCTTCATCAAATCCTCTAAACGCTTACCTTGAAATCTGAAAATACCATCTTTCCAAGAAATTTCATTATACGTGTCTACTTCTGATATAGCTATTGTATTGTTCTGTGTATTTAAAACAGACTGTTCCCCAGGCACCAATGTTTTATTCGAATACTGTGTGTTTACAGCTACCGAGCCTTCAATAAGTGTTGTATAAATATGGGCTTCATCTTTGTAAGCTTTAATGTTGAATTCTGTACCAAGCACTTCAATTTCTTGTTCTTTATGAAACACCTTAAATTTAGCACCATTATGCTCTGTACTTGGTGAGACATCAAAATAAGCTTCACCATAAACAAGCTCGACTTGTCTGGTTTCGCCTTTAACGAAGGCAACTGGATATTTTAATTGGGATTCGGAATTTAACCAAACTTTAGTACCGTCTGATAATTGTATATGAAACTGCCCGCCTCTAGGAATGGCTAACGTATTATACATCATATCTTTGATAGCTTTGGCTTTTGTGCTATACACTATTTCTTCGCCATTACTGTTTGCATTTGATGTTTGGTAAGTTGTCCCTTTTTCTAACGCAACTTTAGAACCATCTTCCAAAATAAGTGTTGCCTTATCTGTTCCTGTTTCGATATTGTTGTCGACAATGATTGTTTCATTACTTTGCAGACTCCCAATATTATCATTTAAGAAAAACGTGATACCCAATAAAACCGCTATAGATGCCGCTGCTGCATAATACCGATACATTGGTTTAACCTTAGGCTTAGTTTTAGTTTTTTGCTTGGTGCTTTCCATGAAGTTCTCCCAAGCTCTTTGTTTATTTAATTTGCTTGTAAACTCAAAACGTTCTTGCTTTTTATTTTTATCGAGAATATTTGAGAGAACATAATTTTTTTCATCATCTGTAAGATCTTTAGATTTTTCTAATTCCTCAATTTTTTCTCCTTTAAATATGGAGTCGGCAACTTTACTCGAGAGTAATTTGATTTTATCAAAACTGGACATAAAATGTTTTTGTATACTATAATAACAATTGGAAATACAAATCGGGGGTAGTGGAACTAAAAAATTATTTAATTCTTAAGTGAGCTAAGTCTTTTCTGAGTTTTTTATAGGCGTCACTTTTATACGATTTTACCGTTTCAAAGCTTATACCTAATTTATTCGCTATTTCTTGATTAGTGAGGCCCTCAAAGCTTAATTTCATTACCTCTCGACATTTAGGAGGTAATGCCTCAATTGCTTTTTCAACTAAAGCAGATGCTTCTAGGATAACAGTTTCTTTAATAAAGTAATTTTCAGTTTGTAATATTTCTAAATTTTCAGGAGGATGAGCTTTAACAGATTTTGAATAATGACTCTTCAAAAAGTTTAATGATGCATTTTTTACAGCAACATAAAAAAAGCCTTTTGCTTTGTCTAAATCTTCAAAATAGAGTCCCTTTTCCCACGCTTTTACAAAAACCTCTTGAACAATATCCTCTGAATAATTCACATCATTAACATATTTGTTAGCAAAGAGACATAGAGGTGAATATAAGCGATTGAAAATTTTTTCAAATACTCCTAAACTTAGTCTGTCATTTTCCTCTATCATACTTCTATTTTAGTCTATAATTTTCTATGTTAATGTCTACTTGCAATATGAAAATTTAGAATTAAATATAACTATTTGTAAATCAATCTCTAATTTTAATACTCTTTTATGGTATAGAAATTGAGCGTTACCAATGCGGAAATTTTGAGCGAAATATTTGCGTTTATCCTCTGGGAGTTTTGCTAGAAACTCGGTTTGATTTTTTATTTGTTCTTCGTTTGTATGCTTCATGCTAAAAGTTTAAACCAATAGTTCACTATAAAAACTCATCTAAATAAATTAATGCCATAGGAATTTCTTCGAATAACTTGGTTGGAATGAGCGGCTTGCTAGTTCTTAAATAGAACTCTGATAATAACTCTGATACTGGCGGTTCAATAATTAATGCCACCGTTTTTACTAAAGTAGAACCTTCATTTGCCAAGTAATCTCTAGCCGATTTACTAATTTCTTTAATACCGCGAATATCACATAATACAGGTAAAAATTCATCTCGGTGAAGCTTTAGCCTATCTTTTACTATTTGAATCCCACCATTCAAGTCAATTGTAACATCCTTTTTATAAGTAATGTGTACTATTTTGTTTTTAAGCCAGTATTGGACGTATTCATTTTCATAATGTAACATAATTTGTAGGTTTATTTTATGTTTGGAAATGAGGCTAAACTCTCTAGTGAGAGGCGAAAAATAGTAAATATTTTTTTAACTAAATATTTTTTTATGCTTTGTAGTATCGTTATGGCGTAATAAAAAAAGCAAAAAAAGCTTGCTAGGTGTTTTGGTATAAGGATAAAAGAGTATTATGAATTTAATAAAAAAAAACTTAATTAAATCATTTTATTATGGCAAGCCCCTTTAAACCTTATGATTTTCGTAAGTTTTGAATGTCTTTATTTTGTAGGTCTATTTGTCTTTTTCGTTAAGTGAAAAAGAGTTTTTGCATGTCATCTAAATAAAAATCTTCCTCCATTGAAATAAGATTTTTAGCAAATTCCAATACCATTTTTATATCTAATTCTCTGTTTTTAATATTTAGTGTGCTCTCTACTTCTCCATCTAATGCGAGAATGCATACATGTGGTGTTGATTTTAAAGTGCCGAACAATTCCGTATACCTGTTAATTCGGGCGTCATTCAAGTACTATCCTTCGTTAATACCGTCAATTGGTGTCAATATATCAAAGTTTTATTGGTCTCAAATGGAGTTAAAACTATGTACTTTAGTGCATGTCGCTTTCAGCTTCTATAAACTTTTGACACGAATTTCACGAATTCACACTAATTCAGTTTTACCATATTTCACGAAGCAGACTTTCAGTCTGCCAAAACGAACCTATGGACTTCCAGTCCATAGTGGTTTATTTGTTTAATTTCTTAACCTTTTTTAAAGTTAATTATTCACTATCGCTTATTTTTTCAGGGCTTTCAGTCATTTGTTGTGTTTAAATTAAGAATTGTTTCCATTCATAAACTATTGTTTTTCTATAAAATAAAAACAATAGTCCAATGTATTCAACCAAAAGGACTTATATCATACTAATGTTAGTATTGTTTTTACATGCTATAAAAAATTGTATTAAAAAACTTATTATATTTGAGATATGGAAACAGCAACAAAACTCAATAATATACGTAGTAAAGTAATTCGTATCAAGGGATTACGAGGTATGAAACAAGAAATTTTAGTAGAGAGGCTTGGTGTAAGCCAACAATCTATTTCTATTTTAGAGCAGAGCGAAACTATTGAAGATGAAAAATTAGAACAGAGCCCCCAAGCTTTGGGGTAACCAAAGAAGCCATTGAAAATTTTTTGGATGAAGCTGTTTTTAATATAATGAGCAATACCTTCCAAGATCATAGCTGTAATAACAACATTATCTTTGTGCTATAAACCCCATTGAAAAAAACTGCAGAACTATATAAGCGCCTTGTACAAGCGAAAAAAAACAAAGTTGCTTATTTAGAAAATTAATTAATGACAAATAATAGCTTTTTGAGCAAAAAAAATATTAAAAGAGAACAGATTTAAAAAGGGTTCTCTTTTTTTCTCTCCTATTTGCCCTATTGGAAACATGACTGTAGTTGCATAAAAAAAAACAACTATAACTTAAACAGGAATCTGGTTAATACACATATAAAATAAAAAAATGTGTGCAAAAAATAAGAACGAACGAATAGGGCAGATAAATAAAATGCTACTGGAAATGGCTAGTGGCAATCTCTTTTGTCGATTGGAACTCTCTTCAGAAAATGACGATATAGAAGCGTTGACTCTTGCGTTAAATATGTTGGCAGAAGAAATACAGGAGTCTTTTTTGCATCAAGGCTATGTAAACAGGACTGGTGTTATTAAACATATTGTGCAGATGAGTTTTCTCTTAGATCATGAGGGTGTTATCCAAATGGTCAATAAAAATGCCTGTACCATATTATCCCTTCTCTATGCTGACATTATTGAAAAATCCTTTGATACTTTTTTAACAAAAGCGTCTAAAGCTGAGTGGCAAGATACCTGGAGAGAATTACAACAAAAAGGGTTTTGTGATACCTCTTTGAAACTGGATTTTAAAATATCACAAAGCCTACTGCTTCCTGCTTGTTGCTATGTAACTACTTATAAGAACGACATAGCAGAAAAAAGAAAAACACTGGTTACCATTGTCCTGCATTCCAGAGAGCAAAACGAACTGGAGGATGAGCAAAAACTGACTGTGGTTAAAAACAAAACTACACCTAAAAAGCAAAGGCTTATAATAAGTTATCAGGATATTAAAAAAATACAAAAGGGTCGTGATATCATTGTTAATAATCTGGAAAAAGAGCTTCCTTCCTTAAAGGAATTTGCCAGTCAATTAAATACTAATGAATTCAAATTAAAATATGGCTTTAAACAATTGTATGGGGTTAGTGTATATCGTTTTTTAAAACGGGAACGTTTAAGAAATGCCTATGTGTTAGTGCAACATAGTAAAATATCTATAAAAACCATAGCTTATACGTATGGGTTTAAAAGCGCTTCTCATTTTTCCAGAGCTTTTAAAAAGAGGTATGGATCTTCGCCAAATATATTCCGAAAACAATCCTCAAAATAGGGGAAATAGTCTTTTGTACAATGAAGTGATTTAAACTTTTTCCATTTGTATTAAATTAAATCCTCCATTGTTATTGCTTACGCAGATTGGGTGAGCTAGGGAATTTTTGTAATAGAACTAATACCAAATGAACCATAAGATGTCGTATTATATAATTAAATTGATATAAGCTACACTTCTCCTTTTTATAAGATTACTGCTATTTGTGTTTTATACCTTTTCTATCTTTTAATGGGTAACAGTTTTTGAGAGCTAACAGTTTTGTACGATTCTTATAAGTCTCAAGGCTCTTTATTAATCAATTACGAAGTTTTAGTGAGTTAAATCCCTTACGGTCATGTCTTAATCCCTTACGGTTATGTTTTAATTTATTTTATTATTCAGCTTTGTTTTTCTAAAGCAAATGGTAGAACAATTCTATTAAAAAAACAAATACTAACCACTAAAAAACTAACCAAATGAGTACATTTATGTTATTGGGTATTTTGATCGTATTAACGATGTTCAATATGATAATGATTGTTTTAATTCAGAGGATATTAATTTTAGTAGATTTGTTGTAGTTTTTAGAGACGGTTTGTATAAAAAAATATTTATAACAAAGTTAGATTTTTATTTTTCTTGTAAACGCTGAATTTTATGGTTGGCGAGTTTCTAAATAAAAACAGACCTTTGGTTAGTATAAATGTTAACCACTGTACTTTTTTGTTAGATTTTCCAATGCTTTTAGAGGTGCATCTTTAATTCCATTCAGCTCATATTGTTTAATAAGTCTTGTTATTTCTAACAAATTTTCATCGTAAGGTTTTTGGTTTAGACCACAAAGTTTCTTTGTTCCGTTTGTGGCAAAATCTGTTCCTAAGATATGTGACATGTGCAAAGTCAAGTCGTTGTAAAAATCTTCTGGACCAACGATTAATTTACATTTTGCTTCTCGAATTGAATTTATACATCCATTGAATAAAAATTTGGCTTTATCTAACATTTCTTCTGTAAAAAGTTGAACTATGACTTCACAGAAAAAGAAAATGTATGGATTGGAAAACTCATTCGAAGAACATAAATAGGAGCCTTTATCCGAATATTTATTAAAGACAAGAACTAATTTGAAGTTAGAAACGGAATGATAATCATTATCAATTTCGTAAAGAAAACCATGAACAAATTCCTTAATCAGTAACAATTCATTTTCAAGAAGAAATTTATAGCCATTGTTGATTTCTGTATCTCTACAAAATCGAAGAATTATTGAGTATATGTAAGCGTGAATTTCAAGATTTGTTAATTTGTTTGGCTCAAGTATTTCAAACTCTGTTGCAAGTTTATAACTTTCAAAGTTATTTTTGAATTTATCAATTCTAAATTTCTGTAAAAACTCTCTGGAAAATTTTGATTCTAATTCCGCTAGTTTATCCTCACATTTTTGGCATAAAATATTATCTTCTTTGTGATGATGCTTTTTTATTTCTGGATTTGTGTTTTTAAGATTATCTCTCCCATAATACACATCTACTGTAGCATTTTTAGAGTCTATTTCATAGGATTCTTCTGAATAGTGTTTTCCTATACAATTTTGAATTAAACTTGCAGGAACGATATGTGAACCTTTCGCATTAGCATCTTTTTCGCAAATTATACACTTCATTTCGGGTTTCTTATGGTTAATGTGTTTGCCTAACGGTTTTGTATTATTAGTTGCGTGTTTAAGCACCTAATTTAGTAAATACAAACCGAATAGAAATGCGCGAGGATTTTTGTAAGTAAGAAAGAACCAAGCAATTAATTGGACACGGTGTAGCCAGTTTTTTGTTATTTCTTGTTTTTAGATAAAAATAGTATAATTTTAAAATTCCAAAATCATTATTTTTGGAAATTACTTTTAACTTTTAATCAATCTATTTAAAGGATAATTAATTATGGATTATAAGGTATTGTTGGTTATTCTATCGGTTACAGCCGCAATTTTGGCGATTGCTAATAATATTTTTAACATCAGGGAAAAAATTAAGAAGTGGAGAGAAAAAAATAAGAAAAAAAAATTTAAATCTTCTTTTGTTGAAAATAATCCAGATTTTGAATTTAGAACAGGATATATTTCAAATTCTGCACCCGGAGTTTGCAAGTTGACTATTTCAATTATTAATCGTTCTCAAGAAATCAAATACATTAATATGGTTTCTTATAATTTTCAAATTCCAAATGATAACAGATATTTACCTCCCTGTCAAATTTTAAGACAAGGTCAATTTCCAAAGCGATTAGAAAATGGCGAACCATTCCATATTCAAGAAGATTTTCAAAATATTTTATTTAATACTCTGTATGAATATTGGCAGAAAAACGTAAAAGTATATGCTACTTGCAGAAGTACTGTTGAAGACCATTTAATGTCTAATTTTGTAGAGTATGATGAATTAGTAAAACGTCTTATCCCCTTGAGAGTGGAATATGAAAATTTGGCACATGATTTAGCAAAAAAATTTAATGCATTGAATAGGGATATTGAAGTTTCTTTGTGGCAATTACAGCATTTTGATAGGATTACGGTTCATTTGACAAAACAATTGCAGCAAAATAATATTCCCGTATTGCAATTTTTAATTCAAAATCATGGAATTACGTGGAAAGACAATAGTTCTTGGCCTCAAATTTATAGAGAATTAGAAACAAAAAAAATCCCTCCTAAAATTCTTATAGGATATCTTAAAAATTTAGTTGATAATTAATTATGCACGTCTTTGTTAGGTAAAGTAACTTCCTCAATTATTTTCATTGTTCCAGTAAATAAGATTTCATCTTGAATATTTCCAGAATTTGTTCCTTTCCAATAATTATGTGCAAGATAGCTCCATTCATTCACTGATATTGTGCCTCCAATAAGCCACTCTTGAGAAGCTCTATGAATTTTTCCATCAACGTGTACCTTGAATATTTTACTTTGAATTTTTGAATTTAAAATTTTATTCCAAAATAGCAGTGAGTCATTATTATAAGGTATTAACCAAATACATTTCTCTCTACTTGGACTTTCGGGATAGAACTCTTTTCTAATGGACTCAAAAATTAATTCACGATTTAGTTTTATAGAATTGCCTAGACTGTCAATTGATTCTTTTAAGGAATTCAAAATATTAAAATGATAACCATTCATTTTTAAAGGAGCAGGATGTATCTTTGCATAAGCTTCGTAAGCGGCTTTAGTAACTTTAAAAACTTCATGATTTTCGCCATTTATTTCTATTAGGTCGCTTTTTTTTACAAATGATTTCCAGTAATTATTTGTTTTATTGCCAACGAATATCATATCATTTTTTCTCCAATTATGACCTAAAGTGTCTATGTGAAAATATGTTTCCATGAGTTTTGCCTAACGGTTTTGTACCAATTTTAATTATACACGCCTTATATACTGCCTTCTAATTCCTTCGAGATAGATTTCCTCACCCTATTTATTATTGAAGAACTTAGTGTGAAAATGACAATTCCAATTATCGCAAAGATTGATATAATTACATGACTTGCTTTAATTTCTTGTTTTATCTGAGAAAATTCGCTTACTAAGAAATAAATAGAAAAAAATAATATAATTAATAATGCAATTCGTAATATAAATAAAACAGTTTTAAAAATCTTATTATGTATTTCATTGGAATCACTATTTAGTATGGACAATTTTAATACTTCATAAATTAAGTAAAATCCAAATGGGATAATTAAGTAAGCACCAAACCCGAATGGAAGTAATGTTCCAAATAGAACTACTAAAGCAATGAAAATTATAATTCTGTCTCTTGTTTTGTTTTTCAACTCATTAGAGTAATATTTTGGATATAAATCACTAAGAACATAATTCTTGATTGTGGGACTTAAATTCTCTCTATTAAGTGAATCGTTATCAAGTTTTAATTTAATATTTTTAAGTTCATTATAATTTTCAGCAACAATTTTTTCATAAAATTCCATTTGTTCTTCAAGGATTGCTCTCTTGCCTAATCCAGGAATTTTCTCATTAATTTCACTTTCAAGATTTATTTTAGTTTTTTCCAATTCTATTATCGCCTGTTTATTGTTCTCATTTTTGACAAAATCAAGAATTTCACTTTGCTTTTTATTTGTTGATTTCTGATCTAAATATGCTATAAGAGTAATTATTCCGAAGACAAATCCGGCTCCAGTAAAAAAGTTCTGCCAAGTTAAAAATTCAATAAATTTTTCCATTGTTTTATTTAGATTCATATAACGTTTGGCTATGCGTAGTATGGGATTTAAAAGAATTGAACTTTCAAATTAGCACTTAGCCAAATCTTTTGATTTGGCTAACCTAGTTTTAAGCCCCAAGCTTTGAGTTAAGCACTAAAACCCATATTAACTATAGCCATTATTAACCATAGATTTATTCGACATTTAATTCAACTACTTTAGAGTCCGCTCCTTTATGCTCAATTGGTTTATAGATTCCAGCAAAGAATGGGATATTAACCTTCTTTTTAATACCCGTATATTCAAGAACAACTGTATTCATAAATGATTCCTTCGGTTTTAACTTTCTAAATCCATAATCATTAGAAATTTTTAACCCTTCTTCATGCATTACAGTAAAGTAAGATGCTACAACATTTTCAATTGTGAGGTTTCCGTATTTAAACTTAATTTGAAATTTGTTTTTTGATAATTTATCTATGGTGAGAACTTCAATTTTAATATTCCTTTCAGGATATGCTGTTACTTCACAATAATCAAAATATAGGTTTAAAGAATTATTTTTTGACAATTTGAATTTTGAACTTTGACTCTTTTCATCAAGTGTAAATACTGACTCATGAGTTGGTGGAATATCAAATACAATTGCTGAATTAATTATGGGGTCAATATTTGACATTTTCAAGTTGAATAGTCTTGGAAAATTAAAGTCAAAATAGAAATGGTTAGTATTAATTGCTTGAGTTCTATTATTTACAACTTTTGAATTGTCTAGTAGTCCAAATGATTGATTGTTTTTATTCAATGTGATTTTAAACTTTCCCAATAGCCAGTGTTTTCCAATGAATGTATTTGAAGCCCAAACCATTCGATATAATTTGTTTTTTTCTAGTTTCTTAAAGTCTAAATCTTCATCGAATATAGAAGTTCCAGACCCCATGAAATTTAGATTAAACTTTAAGAATTTTAATGGTGAAATTGAAAACTTTAAATCACCTGATCTTTTTGCTGAACAACTACTTGGCATGTTTGTCAAATTTAAGGCTAACAGTCTTGTATGGAAAGCGCACGGACTCTTTATTAAGCACTAAACTAAGCATTATTTTTATACGGCTTGTTGTGCAACGTAATATTAGTTGCTGTAGAGTACATCAAAATCTTCATTTTCGTAAACATCTAATACTCTGTTACCAACAAATTTATTTTTCCATAAAATATTAGTGTTGGTAAAATCGTCATCATAATAATCAAGTCCAGAAGTAACTTTTCCGATAGCGTGAATTAATATATTATTATTTATATGTTGATTCAAATGCTCACTAATCAAATCATCTAAGTATTCAGATTCAAAATCATCCATTGAGCCTTGATAGCTATCCAATAGCATTTCAAACTGTGTGTCGGATAAACAACTTTCGATTGTCGAGTATTCATTACATTCGTTACAAAATTTTATTATATCAGCATTTGTCTCAAAATACTTGCTCGACTTTTCACTTAACACAAGAATATTTAGCATTTCTCCTGAACATTCTTTTTCAGTACATTTTACTTTTTTGCGTAGACTTCGAATTGTTTCTTTTCCAATTAACTCCAATTTTTTAAATTCATCTCTAAATTCTTTTGCGATAGTTTTATTATCATTAATTACAATTAGATTCTCAAAACTTCTTGTAGCATTTGGTGACCAATTAAAAGAACCATTAATTATGTTTTTTCTATCAATTATAGCGAATTTATGATGCATATAATTTGACGTATTTGGCATTTCAAGAAGTTGTATTGATGCTCCTTTTTTTCTTAATTCAATGATTTCTTTTATATGAGATTTATTTTGTCGATTGTCAGAGCAAAGTATTTTAAGTTTACAATCGTTTTTTAAAATTGTCTCAAATAATGAATAGTATTCTTTAAAATTAATCCAAGCTACGGCTATCAAAACCTCACTTTTCGCAGTAGAAGTTTCAAATTCAATTACATCTTTATGATTCTCAAAATGTGCTGTAATTTTTGTCATTTCTCGTTTGTTTTCGTAATCGTGGTTTATGTCGCACAACAACTATACAACTACAACTTTTCCATAAGAAGCTACAGCTATAGCTTTTATAACTGCAATATATTATTTTTTAGTAGAATCAAATAGGTTTATAATCCAAACCCGTTTATAACTCCCTAACTTTTATAATAAGTAGTTGCCACTGATTGAAAAACTCATACAGTTACTAGGTTAAGTTAGATATTTAAAAATCAATAATAACGCTTAATTTTTATTATTGCAAAGTATTGTCCTTTAAGAGTCGTAAAATATGATTGGTTAGGAGCAAAGAGATAAAGCTATTAGACCATTGTACGACTAAATGTTTAATATTTGTAATATTTAAAAGGTAATTAATTTTATAGGGGTTTATGCCTCCCAAGTTGGAGTGCATACATTATTAATCATGCGGTTAATTATCATAAAAAGTTTTCGGTTCGACTTTCGGTTCATTTTTGCGAAAATCCGCAGTATATAAGGATTTTTACGGTCCACTTTACGGTCCATTATTAACTCCTATAACCCTCTGCGCATATAAAATATTTTGTAGCCTTACCGATACCTTCACTTTTTATAATCTTTAGTTCTAAAAGTTCATCAATATCTCTTCTTGTTGTACTTTTTGGAACATCAAGCTTATCTTGGTATAAGCCACTAGTAATAAACCCATTCTCTTTTATGTACTGAATAGCATTTTTTTGCCTTTCATTTAAATCTAATTTAGAAAGATATTTATCATTATAAATATCCTTAAATATAGTTACTGAAACTCCTCCACCTTTTTCTTCAATGTGTGGTTCAGAAAGCCCATGTCTTTTACATTCCTCAATGATTTTAATGGTTCCTCTCCCCCAAGACTCAATAAGCCCACCTTTGTAAAATACTTGAGCTATAAGCGGGTTTCTAGGATATGAGTTGTGTGTAGTTTTTAAATCCTCAGTAGATAATTGTTCTGGTAATTCTCCTATATTCCATATTTCTAACCTGTCTTCAAAAATTCTTACAGTGATAGCAGAGGTTTCATAAACTCGATGAGCAATGGCGTTTAATAAAATTTCACGGATAGCAGCATAAGGATATTCAGGAGTTTCTATTCTTTGGTTTCCTTCATAACTAATTGATTTAGTGAAATATTTTTTATCCAAAACCTCCAAGACTTTATCTGCTTGTTCAAATGCATTTCCTTCAACTTCATCTTGATTTAATAATTCGGAGCCTGTATCTCCAAACTTACCAATTTTAATAAACGCTGGAGTACAAAAAGCTAAAGGGTCTTTTCCAAATAATAATATAGCAGCTCTTTTATAGTTACCATCATTATCTATAAGGCGAAGATTTTTTAAAATAGCTTCAGTATCCGTATCACTTTTTGAAAAAAATAATCTATTACTTGAAGTAGCACTCTTTTTAAATACTTCAACTGCATTTAAATCGATATCTTTAATTGAAGCTTTAGGTTCTATAACTTCATCCCAATTAACACCTGCTTTTTTTAGTAAAAAATCATTAAGCGTAGCGCCGTTTAGAGTTTGTGTTGTACTACCACTTCTAATATAATATTTGCCTTTATATGAAATTGGTACAGAATAAGCATTTATAACTATTTCTATATAATTTAAGTCATCCTTACTATGATGGTTTACTTCACAAATAACACCTAGCAGGTCTCTAATTTGGTTTGGTAAATTTACAAGTAGTTTTTCATAATCATCAACACCAACAACCTCTCCTTTATCATTTATGCCTATAAATAGCTTTCCACCTTCTGCATTAGCAAAAGCAGAAATCCATTCAAAATATTCATTTCTCCAAGATTCTTTCCACTCTATGTTTTGTTTTTCAAGCATACCTATATTATTGTTAAATATACCTCAAAGGTAATTATTATTTTAAAGATTTAAAGGTTCAATGGAGTGATGAAATTCCAGTTTCTTTTGTTTTCATTCTGGTATAATTATTATTTCTGAAATGTATAAGCCTAAATAGTGTCTGGTCGGAAACACAGCAAAATTAAAAAAGTTTCTTTTTGCAATCTTTGCATTTATTTTTAATCGCCTGATGCTAAGGCATCACCTTATAAAAAGTAAATACAAATCTTATCAAAAATAACTCTTTTTATAAAACTCACCTGTTTCCGACCAGGCACTAAATAAAAAATAGTTTATGTTTTGAGTTACTCAAGGGTAGTATTTTACTCCCTTATACTAACATGCAACATAACGTTATGTTTAGCTCTTATTTAAAAAACATTCGTGAACCGAACTCCCTTTTTATACTGCGGTCTACTTACTAATATTATAGAAATTCGTCATCGAACAAGGTTCAAGGTTTAGAGACCTAGCCAGATTAACAAGTTTTAAGAATAAACAAACAACACTAATGGCAAAAGAAAATGACATCGCCTGGACACCCATTTTATATTGTGTAGGAGCCGGAATTGCTGGTATCGCACTAGGAACTTTTTTGGTAGCTCCAATGGTTCAAAAAATGAAGGCAAAAAAGATAGCTGAAAAACAAAAGAAAGCTGTCGCCCCGACAACTAAGAAAGTATAGTATTTAGAGATACAAAAATGTGCTTTCAAAATTTTATAAATCATTTTAAAAGACAAAAAAATGAGCGATTATAATGACGAATTGATGCGTTACGAAGATGCTGCTGAAGACCAGTATGATGACTTTGATAACGATGAAGATATGTATGATGATGAGGAAGACGATTTCGAGACTGGATTTGACGGTTTAGAAGACGGCTATGATGAGGAGTACGAAGACGAGTATGATGGTTTTATAGACGAAGGAGGATATGATGAAGATATGTATGACGATTATTCAAAAACGTCTATCGGTAAAATCGACCCTAACGACAGGACACTTACCGTGGTCGTTGCCAATACATCTGGTGCAGCAGCCGAAGCTGTTGTTTTTGGTGGTAATGCCGAATCGGCACAACCAGCAGGAGTTACAGTAGTAGTTGAAGAATCTAGTCATAAGGAGGTTAGAGAAGAAAGTAAATCAAATCCGTTTAAAATTGCGGGAATGAAATACTCCGTAAGTAATCCGTTGCAATTTGATAATGTACTGCGTATTGATCGCAGAACCGCATCGGGTTCAAAAACTACTAGGGTTTACCAGCCTCGTAATGCAACATCACCTCAAAACTTCTCACAATCTCTGATTGATGATGATAACTTTGAGATGGATGTTACTGGACAGGATTCACTACGTTTAATGATTGAAGATGGCGTTACTGCCGTATTCACCTTTACAATCAAAGCAAGAGCAAACATTGGAAACCTTCTTAAAGGGGGTAATGTTGCTGAGTTATCACGTGCTCCAAGAACAACGGGGCTACCTCAATTGGATTTGCTTAGACGTAGTCGTCCCACGGCTCTTGGGCTTCGTCCCAAACGACCCGTGAGACGTTTTAGAAAACGCACTCGACCAACTAGGAATCGTCGAAGAATTGTACGTCGACCAGCATCAACTTCAAGAAGACCCGTTTCTCGACTTGTGAGACGAAGAAGACGTTAAGCCCAAACAGGCAGACTGACTTTGCTTACCTAATTCCAGACAGCCAGAGTCGAGGTTTTTTTAACCAAGCTCTGGCTGTTTTTATGACAGCCAAGTTACTATGAAACATACAAAAAGAAATATACCACTTGCACAAAACAGGATAGACTACATCGTATTTCACAATAAGGATGAAGCTGCAAAACTGCTTTATAATTACGGATTTGAACCTCCTAAAAATCCACAGCATTTAGTTACAGCTATTAAAGAGCTTGTGCAAAAGAAGGGACGTAAAGTCATCAAAGAATTAATTCATATACATCCTGATAAGTCAGTTATTCTTAAGCTTAATCTTCCTAAAGAAGACAACTTTTGTGAAGCGTGCAACAACAATTCTTATAACGACGAGCAAAATTATTGTGCTTCTTGTGGGCATTCTAATTATACTGGTTCAGGGGATAAAGCTACTTTTTTGAGTCAATTAAATACTTATAATGATACTGAGCTAGAAAAGTACTATCAAGGGATTGTAGACAAATCGAATAAAGAACCAGACAATAAAATCTTATCTCAAGAAGTACAGATGGTTTGGAACGAGTTGCGTAATCGTAAAGAAATATCAAAAAAAGAAGAAGATCAACCCAAAGAATCGTCCGAAGATTTCAGAATCACTAAAAATGAACTACTCCTTTTGGGAGCAGTCTTTGTTGCTGGTGCTTTGGTTGGACATGGTTTAAAATTCAATTTTAATAATGGCAAATAAAACAGATCAAATCAAATACAATCAAGCAATCGATAATATAAGTTACTTGATTCTTAACCATTCTAAACCCTTAGAGGATTTACTTACAGAATATAACATCATTTTTCAAGTAAAACCAACAAAAGGGCAACTTATCAATGAAGTTGTAAGGCAATTGAAAGCAGGGAATGCTGCTTTTTCAAAAGATTTAGAAAGTCTAATTAATAAACTCACATCACAACAAGAGGATCAATTTTTTGGAAGTCTTTTAAAAATTGGAGGGAGCTTGATAGGTGGACTCTTTAAAAAGAAAAGGCGTCCTGCTAGCGGATCGAACACTGGAGCAGCACAAGCACAAGCAGCAGCACAAGCAGCGGCAGTTAAAAGAGATATGGAAATGCGTATGCAACGTATGCGTGAAGAACAAGCACGTAAAGAAGAAGAACGCAAGCGTAGAGAAGAAGAAGAACGTCGTCGTCGTGAAGCTGAAGCACGTAAAAAAGAAGCGGAAGCCAAGAAAAAGACTAATATGATGCTTGTAATAGGTGGTGCAGTAGTAGTTATAGGTTTAGTAGCAGTTGTAACGATGAAGTCTAGCAGTTCAAACCAAAGGTTTCGAGATTCAAACCAACGGCTTCAATAGTATGATAAACACATACGCGCTTACCGATTATGATGTTTATAACGAAGGAGCGTTTGATGATTACAGACGCTCATTTCGTAGAAATACAGTTAGAAGAAGAGTGCCACCACGAAGATTTACTACAAAAAAGTCAGGTAGGTATAGGGCTACTGGTATTCCTAAACGAATAGGGTATCCAAGAGTCGCACGTAAAGTTGTCAAAAGAAAAAGAGTCGTATACAAACCACCAATAGGGCAATTTAAAGGTTCTCGCAAAATTCCGACAAATGTTTTGCGCTCAAAGAGTTTGCTCAAACAGAAGCAATACCCAAGAATTGTTCGTAGCATTCCCAAAAAAAAACATCCAACATATAGACCCATATTAAAACGAAGCAAAACGTCTCCAAAAATTCCAGTAAATGTTTTGCGTCCGATGCCTAAAACTGTGTCTCGTCCTCAAAATAGAAAAGTATTGGTTAGACAAAAACCGCAGGTTAAAAGGTTTACAAAACCCATCATTCCTAATGTGGATCATATTACAACAAAAAATAGTGCCATTAAGAAAATGGACCTGTCAAAAAATAATCTTAATACAGACGTTCAGAAAAAACCTAAAACCAGACAAACTGAAATGTCACGTCATGCAAAATTATGGCGAGCTACTAAAATTTATGGAGGCGTTGTTTTAGGGATCGGAGCATTATATGGAATTTACAAATTAGTCAAGAACAAAAGAGGCAATGGACATATTAGCACAAATACAGGAACAGGACTTTAATCAAATTGGACAACTGGAAGCAGGATTTTTATACGGTTCCGTAAAAAATGTAGGGGCTGTGCCTGCCATAGTCAATGGTGTTACACTTGCTCCTGGAGAAGCAAAAGGTTATCCGTTTGTCGGTAAAGGGTATCAAGCTGTTTCGTTTGATCCCAACGGTAGCACATTGCGAGTATTAGTGATAATCTAAATAAAAATAAATGATTACAGGAGAAACAGAAGCTATAATCCAAAGACAATTGGGAGAAGAGGACTATGATGAATTCTTTGGAAGCAGGAAAAAACGTAAGGCTCGTAGAGCAAAAAGGGCTGCCAAAAAAGTAGAAAGGCGTTCTGCTCCAAAACGTATTGAAAGGAAAGCGAAGCGAAAAGTTTTCTTTTCAAAACTTGGTCAGGCATATCAGGGTCTTGGAGGAGCAACGGCATTGGGAGCAGCTATAGATACCATTACAAAACCAACTACTGTTTCAAAATATCCCTTAACAAACAACGAAGTATCGGAAGATTACTCTATTTCTGTTGGGGCTTCAAACGATGATCCACTTCCAGATAAAAAACAATTCCCTATCAAGTATATAATTGTAGGTAGTGTGGTATTTATAGGAATTATTGGAGTAATAGTTTACGCCAATAAAAAGAAGAAACTCAGAATGCAACAATATAGGTAATGATTATTCCAATTCCATCAAATAAAGAGAGGCTCACTATTACACTTAATATCGAGGCATACCATCCGTTTCAATTGGGAATGCGGGTGTACGATCCCGATCACCCAAACACGTATTATTTTAGACGTAAATCCACTTTTATAGAAGGAAAACTAAAACGTGAACTAAAAATTCCGTTACCAGTATCTCCGCAGTTATTGGAACTGGAACTTTATAATAAAGATACAGGTGATGATTATGATTTCAAAATTCAAAATTTTGAAATTGAAAAAATGCCTTCTGGGAAAGTTTGGGCAACTGACGAACAGCACCGTTTTCTGGAATTTGCCATTCAGTTTGCTCAAAAAGCGGGATACGTGCCAACTGGATTTTATGATAGTCCTAATCACGAATTTTTGTTTCAATACTTGCCCTCTATCACAGATGCTTTTGGAAAGGAGTTGATTACGCCCGCAAGAACACATCGTAAAATGCCTAGAGTGCAGATTTCTCAACGCATGTTCAAATCTTATTCTATTCCTATAAGGGTAGCAATTTTGGCACATGAAGGATGCCATTGGTTTTTAAATACGCGAAGTCAAAAAACGGCTGATTTATGCGGTATTAAACAATATCTCGATTATGGTTTTCCAACCATTGAAGCTGTTTATGCCGTGACCAAAGTTTTTGGTCAACATCCTGAAGTTGTAGGGGAATCTCAAATACAACGTACCAAGGATGTTATTGCATTTATTGATAAATATAAAGCGGATGCGTAAAGGAATATACATAGGCTTAGCCACACTAACAGTTATTTCTATTGGAACAGTTCTCTTTATAAAATCTAAAAAGAAGAAGAAGAAAGATATTGAGACAAATAGTATAAAAAAAGTCATTCAAGGAAAAGAGGACAATTTTATGAGTGCTAGAAGCTCATCTGAACACAAAACTCCTGAATTTAAAAAATCACTTCATCGGTGGGGAACTAAACAAGGCGTTATAGATGTTGCCTACCCAAGTGTAAAACACCAGAACACTTCAAAACATAAATCTCTACTAGAACGTTGGGGAACTGAAGAAGGCATTATTGATGTTGCCGATGATAAGACAAGACATGGGAATACATCAGAACAAAATACGCTTACATATAAAAAATTACTTCATCAATGGGGAACTGAACAGGGTATTATTGATGTTGCCGACCATGAGACAAAATATAAGAACTCATCAAAACAAAAAACACCTACATATAAAAAATCCCTTCTACGTTGGGGAACAAAAGAAGGTGTTATAGATGTTGCCCTTGAAACAACAAAACGGCAGAAAACCAAAAAATTAAACGCTATAAAAATTACAGGGGATTCGATTACAAAAAGTCATCAAATAGATCCTGAAAAAAAAGATAACAGTGAAAATCTTAATGATTATTATAAGATACTGCAAAATGACTTCGACGTAACACAAGTAACAGTTAAAAATAGTTCAAATGAAGAACGCACTATTAAACTTTGGAACGCAAGTACTAATGAGCCAATAACTGAAGAATTTCCGACTGATATTGATGTTACACAATTTGAAAAAAACTCGGTAGAAGTTGGCGTACATCCCCAAGGTGTGATAAGTAATCCCGCTAATGGCTTTATTTATGTCGCTAATCAACTTTCGGACTCCGTTTCCGTTTTGGATATTAACGGCAATACAATAACTACCATTCAACTTGATGCAATCGACTTACCAGGAAGTACTTCGCCAGTAGCCATTACTGTCAATACCATTCAATCTAGTTCCAACTATGGTCTGATCTATGTTGTGGGTTCTGTCTCAAATACAGTTACGATAATTGGGCTTAATCATGAAATAGTGACTGTTATAAATGTTGGTATTCGTCCCCTTGATATAGCCTTCAATCCAATTAATGAATATATATATGTTGCCAATTTTCTATCCGACACTATATCTGTAATTGATATCAACGGAATTATTGTTGACTCAATTTTACCAGTTTCAAAGCCAGTTAATATGGCTATCAATTACGAGAATGGGGATGTGTTTATCATTAATTCAGGAAATGATAGTGTTGGTGTTTTTAATAAGGATCATGTTCTCATTATTCAATTAAATTACGGATTTAAGCTTGGATCTATTGTGTATCACCCCATCACTAAAAATATGTATGCCAGTGCTTTAATATTTGGGACTATATTGGTTATAAATCCTTACGATTTTCAAGACGAAAGTATTAATGTTGGAAACCAACCTTATGGGATAACATACAATGCTAAAAGCCAATTACTATATGTGGGAAATCGAGCCGACGAAACCTATTCCATAATTAATAGTGAAAACGTAGTTATTGACACACTCAATTACAGTGATATAAATATTGGACTAGCCTCTCACACCACAGAGAATTTTATTTTCAATACCGATACTTCAAAGAACCTTTTGCATTTGATTGGTTTCAGGTATGAAACAAACATATCCGTCAATGAAGAATATTATGAATCCCAAGAAAACTTTCAACATAATCCCGCAATTCTCAAGCACCTAAAGGTCATTGCTTCAGGCGAAGAAAGGTTTAAAGTTCTTCAATTATTGGATGCATCCATTTCAGGAAAGCAAAGCTGCAAATCATTGTCTTTCGGCAACTATCATAACCCAAAAAATTTCGACAATATATCTGAAGTATTCGACATCGAAGGCGTTGTTATAGATCGGAAACATGGATGGTGCTTCAAGATCGCTTCAAACCAGACCATAAGCCTCTTACTGTATTACAAGCAATTTGAAATGTACAATCTGTTACCTGAAAAATCGAGAAAATCATTTGGGGTAAAAATGAGTAAAGGCATTCCAAAAAGTTGGTTAAAAACTAAACAAGAACCCTCTAAACTATGAATAATAACATGATTAATATCGCTTTAAGTCAATATGGAGTTACTGAAATTATTGGAGGTAACCACAATCCAATAATCCTAAACTATTTTAAAGAAATTGGTCATACATGGGTAGTTACAGATGAGACTGCTTGGTGTTCGGCTTTTATCAATTGGGTAGCCCTAAAGGCTAACAAAGAACGAAGCGGAAAGTTAACAGCCCGTTCTTGGCTCACCGTAGGTCTTAAAACAAGTGAACCCAAGATTGGGGATGTCGTTGTCTTTTGGAGAGGCAGTAAGAATAGCTGGAAAGGACACGTAGGTTTTTTTATTGGTTTTTCAGAGGACAAAAAGGAAATTTTTTGTCTAAGTGGCAATCAAAATAATCAAGTTAATATTCAAAAATACCCCAGTTATCGGTTACTGGAATTCAGACAATTAAAAACAATTTAATAAAAAAGAGAAAAAATGAAAAAAGCAGATTATTTAATCATTCAAAGTACCAACACCAGCGAAGTCAAAGTTTTTGGAAAAGAGGAAATCATTAAAAAACACACATCATCGATTAGAGATGGTGGATTTGGTTGGAACCGTCCTGGTTTCGATTATCTGGTATTACATGATGGAACATTGCAAACTATCCTTAATGAAGTTAGCCCAACATCAGTTGATCTATGGGGAATTTCTGAAGGAAAAGGCGGCATTATAGGAACTTCAAAACATATAGCTTACGTAGGTGGTAGAACGCTAAAAGAAACTTGGAGTAAAGATTCACGTACCGAACACCAAATTAGCACTCTTGAAGCAGTAGTTAAATTCTATATACTGCGGTTTCCAAATATTATTGTTCTAGGCATGGATGAAATCGAATCAAAAAGTATGGAGGAAAACCCAGGGTTTAATGTAGCGGAATGGTTAGAGAAAATGGGCGTTCCTGAACAAAACATTTTTAAGAAATAGAATGAAAACGATAATCACATTAGGTATTGGTTTCTGGCTTGGTAGACAAATATATATCAACTATGACAAGAAAGAATCCAGACAAAAAGAAGCCAGATTAAAGAAAAGATTGCTTGATTTTCTTGAGGTGAACAATTTTTCAAAAACAGAAAGCAAAAAACAGGCAAAAAAAATTTTAGAAAGCTAAATGGCTATACAAGTTGAAGTAGATAATCGAAGTTTTTTAATTCCAGAGGCAACAGATCCTTGTGATTTTTGGACGAGCTATTTTAAAGAATTAAAAAGAGAAGTTGACCAAGATAATGCAAAAATGTTATGGCTTTTAACTTGGAAAAGTACTGGTTCCGCTACATGTACAACGAGTCCTAATTTTAATAAATGGATGCTTAAAAATAACCTAGATGTATCTAATATGGCTACCAGAAGTATTGCAGACATTTCAGAAATAGGTGGAAATCTTTTTGGTTTAGGAAAAAATTTAACAAAGGTACTATTTATAGGAATTCCAATAGTTCTAGTGGTTGTGCTCATTGTCTTTTTAGTAATGCTTCGAAATACTACTAAAAATGCTGATATCACAGATTTAACACAATTGACACCAATAGGTAGACTAGGTCATACAGCAAAACTTTTGAGCAAATGAAGGCAACAATGATATATAAAATAGCTGGTTCAGGTGTTGGACTATTACTTGTTGGCAGCACCTATTTTTCTTTGCGTAAGCGAAAACGAGATAAAATAGCCAGTGCCTTGTTTAAAATTATTCAAACTAAAATGAATCCCGCAACAAATGGTCTGCTGTCTGAAAATGCATTTGATATTCATTATTTATCAAAGGTGTTACAGAAAGTAAATAAAGAAGTTTTAGTCTTGAAAACAAGTACGGCATCTAAGTATGCAGACGAAATTAACAAGGCTTGGGGCGCTTGGTATCAGGGAGGTGATGATGAGGATAAAGTGTACGGTATTTTTAGAAAGTTAAAGGATAAAGTACAGGTATCTCAAGTAGCAAAATCGTATCAAGACAACCATTCTAAAAATTTAATAGATACGCTTAAAGATCGGTTTGATGCAGCAGAGATAAAGGAAGTATTGAAGATTGTTCAACAGCTACCCAATTACAGAACGGTATAAACTTATAATTATGACAATTTCAAAAACAGGATGGTGGATGATAGGCGGTGCAGGATTTGCCGTATTGGGAGTAAGTGTGTTTTTTATGCTTTCGCGGAAGCGAAAAAAGAATACTTCAAGAACCACCATAAGCCAAGGGAGTGATTTAGGAAATGGCGTGCAAGTTGGTCAAGGGAATGTGGGTACAACTAAGTCCGAACCTAATTGGGACAACCCGTTTGATATGAATTATGTGAAGGACGTTCAAAAGTGGATCGCTCCTAAAAGAATTGTTTTACTTGATTCTAATACAGCTAAAAAGTATGCCAAAATCTTAAAAAATGCCAAAGGTATAATCAACGATGATGAAGATGCTGTAAAAGATATTTTTTCAAAAAAACTGAGAGACAAAACACAAGTAGCTAGTCTATCCAGAGCTTTTTGGGGCTCCTATAAAATGGATATGTGGCAATATTTATCCAGCTTTTTAAGTCAAAGTGAGATAAACAAATATGTGGATCGTTTTGTAAAGCGCCTACCCAATTACCAAACTCAATAACTCTAAACAATGAAAACAACCACTCAAAATCCGCAGAGTTTCTTTGTGAAAAATAAAGACCTAATCATTGTTGGTGGCACAATAGTGGTTATTGTTGGTGCAGGATTAACATGGTACTATTTAAAAAAGAAAAAGGATACTACTAGCGACAATGTTATTTCAGATCCCATTACGCTATCAGGTACTACGGCATCTAAATATACAAAACAACAATTGTCACGAACAGGAATATCTACTAAGCCAAAATACTCCAATTCTGGTTATCCTATTAAATATGGTAGTCAGCATCGGGATGTGATAATATTACAGCGTTATCTCAAAATCTATAAGGAAAATCTAGGGAAAACTGGAACTAATAAAGATGGTGTAGACGGAAAATTTGGGGCACTGACATTAAAGGCTGCTAAAAAGAGATTGGGAAAATCTGTGTTTACAGAAAATGATATCAATGGAATGCGTAAAGCTACAAAAACAATTAAGAGATGATAAGCAGAAAGACTATTGTTCGCACTGGGTTTTTTTTAGGAAGTTTTTTAAGCATTGGAATTATAGCTTATCATTTGTTTAAAGATAAAAAGCATACAATAAGTGAAACGGAAATTGAACTCCCTAAAACAAAAGATATTGATAACAGTACTAAAAATAAGGATACTAGAAAGCCGTCTCCTAAGACTGTGGTTTCAGAAAAGAAGGCAGTATCGAAAGTAATAGCATTACAAGTATCAAGCCCTGTGATACAACCTATTGCAGATGAATTTCCATTACGATTAGGAAGCCAAGGAAAACGAGTGGAAAGATTACAGATCTACTTATTGAGAAACTATGGATGGGCGGGTATTGTAACAGGGAAGTTTGATGCCAAAACAGAAGAACGTGTAAAAAAACACCTAAAGGTCGAAGAAGTAGATCAAGCGCTTTTTGAAAATTTAAAATTGAATGAATCATCAAGCCCAAAAAACCCATAATAATGGCAGTTAAGAAAAACCTTAAAAGTTACCTAGATGCATTGGTTGATGATGAAGGTCTTAAAACCGAAGTAACTATAAATATCACAAACCAAACATTAATCAAAGTTGCCTTGGTGGTTCTGGCATCTGGAGCTGCAATTGTTCTCGCAGCTCATTTAACAAAAAATTGGTTTCCTAACCATCAACTTTCATTACTCAATGCAGACGTAACAAACATTAAAGAAACCCTAAAAAAACAAATCAAATGACAGACATTTCACAACAAATTTTGGATTATCTAAGCAGTTTAGATTGGGCTTATATCTTAACCTTTATTCTTATTGCCTACAGTATAAATCAATACAAAATAACAGATTGGTTATCTAAAGTTTTAAAAATAAAAATACAGACAAGATACCGAGTTTTATTAATCGGATTAATCTACGGAATTTTCTTGTTTTTCATAAGAGGATATACCATCGAAAAGGTAGAACGCTTATTGCAATCCTTTGTGTTTTCAATGGTATTTCACAAACTTATTTTAGAGACAATTCTCAATAAATTCTTTAACCCTAATAAATCCATATAAAAATGAAATACTTGAAACTTATAATAATGTTGATTACGGTTATCGGAGGCTTTTTGATTTTGATATTCGTCATAGTACCGTCTGAAGAAAAATATAACTTAAGACACCTGAATAGTCTTCAAAAGACTAATAAACTATTATTGAAAGACAATGAAGAACTCGATCTAAAATTGGACAGCCTCCAGTATGAAGTGGACAGCCTTTCTAATTTAATTCTTCAGGATAAACAGACCATTTTAAACTTAAACCAAAACCTGAATGAAAAAATTACGACTATTCATCATTTTTCTGATGATGAGCTATATGTGTTTTTCTCAAAATTTAAAACCGATAGTACAGCAAATTAAGACGGACAAGCGTTTTTGTTTTTCAATAGAGCAATCTCGTTTTATTGCTAAAAAATTGCAGATAAATATCTATCAAGATTCAATCATTGATAGATTGACGATTGAAAATAAGCGTTGGCAATCATTGTTGTTCAAAAAAGACAGTATTGATATCTCCTTTACCAAAAAAGTTCATAATCTGGAGCTAATCAATGAAAATAAAAACGAAGCATTGAACTTGTTAAACGAATCGTTAAAAACAAAGGACAAAGAAATAAAACGAGGTAAGTTCCATAAACTTTTATTGGGAAGTGGGCTTTTAATTATGACAGGAATTTTAATAACAAAGTAAATGGGACACATAGCAGGATATCAAAGTGACATTACAAATGGGGATGGTAATACAGAAGAAATTTTATTTATACTACCAGAACATATACACCCGGGTATTTTTTATACTCCAGGAAGAAACGTTTATACTTCGATCAATAAAAACCTTATTGTTTGCAAAGATATTCGCTTAAAAAAAACTAGTGGTCCTGGTGAATTTTCAAACTGGCTACTTAATTTGCCTAAACCACTCTACCAAGCTGGTTTAAGTTCCCCTGGGACGCTTTTAAGTTTGCAAGGAGAATCTTTTTTCTATTCAATGGATTTAGAAGGAAGGGTTACTATTCAAGGTGCTTTGATTGACCCTAACGATGAAATAATTTTTAACATAAATCCATATTTAGCTGAGTTACCATTGCAGTTTAGCTCTTCTCCAAATATTTCGTAAAAACTTTAGACCCTATAAAATAAAAAGACTATGGATATGATGAAGATCGCTGTAATCATTCTTGGAGCGACAGGCTTCTGGAAAATCATTGAATTGCTAATAAAATTCAGGTTTGAACAACGCCTAAAAAAAGCTGAAATACGAAGCTTGGATATTCAAGCCAATAGTCAGGTTGTAGAAAATTGGGTGCAGTGGTCTGAAAAAATGGAAAAACGCATTTCTGAACTTGAAGCCAAAAACAAGGAATTGATGGTCACTATTGGCAACCAAAGAAAGCGTATTACTGATTTGAACAAATACGTGGGACAACTGGAAAAAGAAATCAATGACTTCAAAAAATAAACAATGAAAAGGGACAAAGGAAGTATAACTATGAATGTAATTTTCGGGGCATTTCTACTAGTTAGTATTGCTAGAATAAGCATTGATATTTACGGTCGTTATCAAAAAAAGGAGCAGAAAAAGTCTTGTACTTGTAGTAAAGTAAATTAATGGGTTTTAAAGAAAATAAACATATCTATTTAGGATTTGGAACTGCTATTTTTATTTTTATCGGTATTGCTTTTGTACATCATTTAAGTAAAAAGGGGAAGGTAAAAAAAACAGCTCCTATTGATCTATCTGTTTTTGATAGTCCTGATACACCTGGTTCTGGTAATTGTATTGATAAGCAATTATTGTTGATGCTTCAGCAACTTGCTATAAAAACAGGCTATCCCATATTCGATTGGATTAACTCTGGAGTCCGCAGCAACTACTGGAATACTAAAGTTGGCGGTGTATCTAATTCATCCCATAAAATCCCTAGCTGCAAAGCTGTTGATATTAAAGCGCCAACAAAATCTATTCGTAATACATTGGTTTTAGCAGCAAAGGAAATTGGTTTTAAGCGTATTGGCGTTGGTAAAACCTTTGTTCATTTGGATATTGATGCTTTAAAATCCCAAAACGTAGCTTGGGGGTATCCTTCAGGTAGTAAGCCTGAGATAAACCCTTTTGTGTGAGTTTTGAAATTTTTAAGCGTCTATCTTTTTTGAGTTATAGACTTAGGTGAAAATACTATGATATTTGTGCTTTTACCAAATTATCCAGAAAATAAAAATTTTCATTCGAGAAAGTTTTTTCGTAAAACTAATTAATATAAATATCCTACATTTTAGTTGGTTATCTTTTTATATATATCTATTTTTAGAAAATAAGATTAGCAACCCTCCCCACTTAGCTAATTGAAAATTAAATTTTACTATGCCTTATAAGTTTCTTTCTAAGTTTTCTGAAAAGAATATTGACTCTTTTGTTAGTTATATATACAATAATATAATTTCAAGTCCAGAAAAGACTTACCTGTTCGATTTAAGCAATACTGAACGAATTTCAAATCAAAATTTATTATTACTAACAAGTGTTTGGAAATATTTCATAGAGAAAAACATAGAATTTAAGGTTAAACTTTTTAAAGATGATTTTAATCAAATAACCAAAAGGGCAGTTGAAAATATAGTTCAATTAATCGAAGTGTGGAAAGTATATCAAATATTACCCGATGGTAAAACGATTGATAATTATTTTTTAATAGAGAGTAATAACAAACTAAAAAGATTAAAAGATAAACATGGTATAGAGTTAAATAATGATTTGTATGGTAGATACGGAATAACTCCCTTTATCACTTTAAATAAAATTGAAGGTTTTAAAGACTACAAAATACTAAAAAATGAAATTTCTCCAATTTATGAACTAAATGATGCTATTACAAAAAAAGTAAAAGAATATGGTTGTGATCATCCATTTACAAGTAAAACAATTAGTGCAATAATAACAAAAGAACTCTATGAAAACTTCTTAGACCATTTTGGAAGTTCTTTTTTTAAAACAGAAAAAAATTGGGCTTTTTTAAGTTTAGCACTTCGTTATAAAGTTGCAAAAGACTCTCAGTATTTACTTGAAAAGAACTTCAATGAAGAAGAATTAGAAGAATCCAAAGCTTTTTTTATAAACGAGAAAGGAGAGTTTAAAAATGAAAATCACATTCAGTTTTCCTTTTTAGATTTTGGAAATGGTATTGTAAACACTATTAAAAACGAATATCTAAAAGGTAAAAAAGAAAGTGAGTTATTTGAGGACGAAAACGAAATTTTAAAATATGCATTTAAGCACAATACTTCAAAATTTCCTATTTACGATAAATATAAAAATATAGAAAAACTTATTCCAAGAGGATTATTTGATATTTTATCCATTGTTAAAAGATATAACGGACTCATTATTATTAGGAGCAACTATGGAAGAATAGGGTATGATTTTTCGAAAAATAAGGACTTTGAAGAAGCCTTTTTTACTTTTGGAAATGGAACATTGTTTTTCCCAGGAACCTTTATAACCATTTACATACCAGAATTAAAAGATAAAAAAACCTATGATACAACTTCTATAAAACCAATTACAGAAAGTTTAAATTATTCTTCAAAAATTCCTCAAGACTATTTAAGTCTATTTTCTATAATTAATGAAATATCAGATAAAAACTATTCTAAAAGTGTACTCTATCAAAAAAGTATAGAAAAGCTAAAAGAGAAATTACTAAATAATGAGAAGAAATTATTTTTTATTGATTTTCAAGGATGGGAGATAGATTCAAGAATTTCCAAGGTATTAATTTTTTATCTCGCATCAGATTATGATATTAATTTGGGTAAAAATGTTATCATACTTAACCCTCCAAATATTCATTATCTAACTAATTTAAAAAATGAATTATATGATATTTTAAAAGAAATGGACTCCTATCAAACCCACCCCTTGCCATTTGTCTCATATAACAAAAGTAGTGATGAAGTCTCTATTTTTTGGTTGGGAGTCTATAATGAAGAAGATATTGTAAAACTTGATAAACTATTATTTAAAGATTATGAAATTGACTTAAGAAGAACAGACTTTAAAGAACCCGACAGCGTAGTAGGAAACTTGAGTGATTATGATGAAAATGGAAATGTAATATCAATTTTCCCAGAACAGAGTAGGATAGCCAAGTTCTATAATGAAGCAAAACCTACCTTCCAAGATGGGCAAATTGAAAGTCTATTAAAACCTATAATAGACCAATCCTCTAATAGCGTAAAAAAACAAAATGATTTTTTTCTATGTGGCGGTAATTATTATACCAAAGAATACTTAAAGCTAGATGCTATTTTAACAAATGAACTTAAAAGGAATTTACTGTCAAATTTTTTATTTAAGAAGATACAACAAGAAGTAGATGCTATTGATGATTACAAATTTATTGCAGTTACCTCAAGTAGTAATCAGATTTTAAAATCGTTTATTAATCAAGGATTGATAAGTGATAACAAGTCTATTTTTATTGAAAACTATCATAAAAATCTTTCAGAACACGACAATCAAGAGCAACTTATAAAAAACGAAAAATACATTCTAGTATGCGATGTTATCGCTACAGGATACTTAACCAATAAAATTATAACCGAACTAAAAGAAAGTTACAATTCTAATTTATCTACAGTTGCCGTTTTTGTAAACTCTATAGACGAAAGTTTTTCAGTTATAAATAGCAATGTAAAATACAAAGTACTTTCTTTAAAAGAATACCCTATTAAAAAATATTTGAAAGGCGAGATTGAAAATGTAGAAGAATTAATTATTACAAGAATAAATCCGTTTAATAATCAACCCATACTATTAGATAATGCCAAAGGAAATAAATCAACTCTAATATCTACAAATGAATTTATTGAATATTGTAATGATGATGATTTAAAAATTAAATACCTGAATTTTAATAACTCTATACATCCCTATTTTTTTGATATGGAACGTATTCTCTCCCAAAAAGGAGAAGAGTTACTTAAAACTATATTTAATAAAATACCAGAACAAGATAAAGCGGACATAGGCGTTATTTTTTACCCTCAAAAATCAGCAGTAGAAAAATTGAATTTTGATTTTTTAAAATCTAATATTTTAGAAAATCAAGAAATTTTAGACTTTGAAATAGAACGATTCCCGACTAAAGATGGATGGCGATTTCCTCATCTCTCAGACTTCTATAAAAACATTACAAAAAACAAAAAATTACTTATTCTAGATGATGCAGCTTGTTCAGGAGACTCCATATTACAGCTAATAGATGAAGTAAGTTTTTTAGAAGTAAAAGAAATTATTATTATTATAATTTTAGCACGAGTATCTGACCAAAGAGCAGAGTTCTTCTCTAAATTAGAGAAGATTAAAAATTTTAATGGAGATTCTATACCACTAAAAATATACTTTGGATGTCATTGGCAAATTTCCACATATTCTATTTATAAAAATCCGATCCTTAAAGAAAGTATTTGGTTAGATAGAATAACACAATTAAGAAATATCCCATCAGCCATAAAAAATATTGCGACGACAATAAACAAGGAAATCAAGCAAATTAGCTATTTAAAAAATTATAAGGATTACAAATATTTCCCAAGAAAAGAAATAAGCAACGAAATAGATAAGAAAAACTTATTTCTAGTACGAAACCATATAGGTAAAATAGCCGAATTTAGATTTTACAAAGACAACTTTAAGTTTTTTGATGACTTAATAAAAAAAGAAATCGACTTTAAAAACAAAGAATACAATAAAGATATTGAACTAATATGCTCAATATTTTTATATGAACCATTCCTATTCGAAAAAATACAGAAATTATTACCCGATATAGCTGAATTAATTAGAAGTTTTGTTGTCAAAATAATCTTCACAAAAGAAATAGATATAAATGAAAATTTATATTACAAATGGGATAGAAAAGACATCACTCATTTATTCTTTATAGTTTATAAGAATAAATCTTTAATAACCAAACTAAAAAAAGATAACAATAACTTTGTTCAACTTTTAAACTTCTCTGAAAATGCTTTTAAAAGAACAGATCCTATAAACTACTTATTCTATAAAATTTTAAGTTACTTCCCTTTGTCGAGAGAAGAAGTAGAAACAAAAGATAGCTTTCTAGAGCTTAGAAAATTTCTATACGATACACTAGATAAAGAAGAACTAGAGAAAAAAAGATTAGCAGAATTAAGACGATTCTATTCCTTTATAAATACGCTCCCAAGAGAAGATAGTTTTGAGGCTCAAAAAGATAAAATTAAAAATGTGTATTGGGAAAATGAACAACCCCAAATACACGATGAACAAAGATCTTTTAATCAAAATGTTTCTAAAATTATAGCAAAACTGAGGAATGCTAAAAAAGCAATTTTGTTCACTAAAAACCTAGAAGAAAGCACTACGAATGCAATGAATCAAAATTGGTGGGCACTAAAACACGATTTCTTGAATCACATTATTTCATTTTACAGAAGTTTTCCAGATTTTTTTAAACCTTATCCATACTACATTTTGCTCAATCAAATAGAGAATAATTATTCTGGTTTAATTGAAATGTATACCTATTTAGATGATTTTATATCTAATATTCATCAAAGAGGTTTAAATAAAGAAAATTTTGATACAGCTATAGAATATATAGGAAAGATTAATTCTCTTTTTGGTTTAGAGTCTGATTTCAGAACTCTATTTGATAAACCAACTATAACTCTTTATGAATTAAAAGAATCTATTAAGTCTATGTTTAGTGAATTAAATAATACGGTAAATATGATAGAAAGTAGTCATTATAAAGACATCGTAATAAATATTCCTGAGCCTTATATTAACAAGCTTCTTTTACAAGAATTATATAATAATTTAAATAAGTATAGTGAAGAAGAAAGTGTTGTTGATATTAATTATACTGTAGTGAAGTCTACAAAAGGTAATGAAAGGTTCCAAATAACCATAATTAATACAATATCAAAAAGTGTGGACGAATTTAGTAGTAACGAGGGATTAAACAATCTTAAGTTATTATCAAATTCTGAACTTTTTAATTTTAAATATAGCTACACTGTAAATAGAGACAATAACCAATTTATTCAAAAAATTTATTTTGACTATGACCACTGAAGAAATCGTATTATTTGTATTTGATGAAGAAGCACATTTTCAGGCTAATTTGGAACTTCTAGGTAGATCCTCTTTTAAAAAAATAGAGAGGATTGATAGTGAAGAGTCATTTACTCGAAAACTGAATCAGCTAAGGGAAGAAGAACTTGTTTTTGTTGTTGTACATATTTTTTACACAGAAAAAATAAAAGGAATAAAGAAGTTCTTAGCCGAGAAAATTAAAAAAAAACACCCATTAATTGATCCACTATATATATCAGATGGTTCTGGAGGAATAATTAAAAAAGAAATGATTGAATCTGATATTGATGAGGTGTTTAGAGTTAAACAATACTATCAGATAGTTGACGAATTAGAACAAGAGAATTTTAATGTTTACACAAAAAAAGAAATTATTTCCTCAATAGTTAATTCAGATAACACAAAAGTTTGTAATGCTAAATATCCGCAAATAGACTATGTAATTATTACAGCATTAGAAGAAGACGAAATGGAAAAAGTGCTTCCTATGATTAAAAGAGAGGGGAAAGTAGACAATGATAAACATTTAATAGAATATGGTCATTTTAAAAATAGTCCAACTAAAAAAGTAGCTTATGCATCACAACAGGAAACAGGGATGATGGACGCCGCCATTTTAGCAACAGAAATGATTGTAACCTTTAAACCAAAATTTGTAATTATGACAGGTGTTTTAGGAGGCAAACCAGATGATACTAAAATAGGGGATATTATAGTATCAAAAAAAGTATTTACCATAGATAAAGGGAAAATTGATGATGATGAATTTGAAAAAGAATTAGAAAATGTCAATACAAATAATGCATACGTCACAAGTTTTATACGAGAGCAAAAAAATATTAAACGATTTATAGAAGACGAAAATCAAACAAGAAAAACACCTGTAAATATTCATTTTGAACCTATAGCTTGCGTAAGAAGCGTGATTAATAAAGAAGGATATTTTGTTGAAAACATTAGTACTGTAGATAGAAAAGCTATAGGGCTAGAAATGGAAAGCTATGGTATCGCTAGAGCTTGCGAAATAGTAAACAATGGTCAATCTATACCTATAATCGTAAAATCTGTTATGGATAACACGCAAGAAAAAACAGATGATGCCAAAACGTATGCTGCTTGGACAAGTGCGAAGTTTATTGAATATGTTATTATAAACGATTTGCTATAACTACTCAACTTTTTTAGGTTAAAAATACCAATGAATTAAATCCCAAATCAAATTTTATTAAGTAACCAATTAAAACCAAATATTATGAAAAATTTATTATGTCTAATTTTTTGCTTCATGTTTTTTTATTGTCAAGCCCAAAAGAAAACAAAAACAACAGTAAAACTTATAGTTCCAGTTGCTATTGAAATTGATGGAGGTGGAAATGCTAAAATAGCACTATTACCCAATGCAGATAATGGCGGTACAACGCCTACTCATATAGGAGCTTATAAATACAATGTAATTAGTATAGTTGGTGGAAGTGTAGAGTTAATGCCTTTATATTTTGATAAAGGAACTAATAATGCTAAAGCCTACAACAATAAAATTTTCACTATTAGTAAGACAGATTACGATAAATTTGCAGAAGTTGTAGAAGATGAAAATGACTCAAAAATATCTATAGGGCTATTAACATTACCATTTAAAGCTAGACCACAAAAAGAATTTGCTTTTGATACTGAGTTCAATTTTAATTCGACACTTAATATTAGATTAGATAAATTTTCTAAAGATTTTAGTTTAAATTGGCAGTTAGGAGCAGGAATAGGTACCGTAGGTCTTAACCCTGACAATGCCAAAGGCATTGAAGAGGGAGAGTCAACAGATGTCTCTACTGTAACATTTTTAACAGGATTTATGTATCAGTATAAAAATGTACAATTTGGCTTATATTCAGGCTTAGATTTTATCAATAATCAGGATAACTATAATTGGGATGGTCACGGAAATCCTTGGGTGGCAATGGGAATTGGTTTTAACTTATTTAAGATAGATATTGAAAATAAAGTAAAGCAAGTTAATGATTTTGATGGGAATATATAGAATGAAAAATGCTTATACTGGTTGTAAAAAACGTCAAAGTGAACCACTCAAAACGGAAATATTTAAGCCACTTAAAAACTCATTCCAATAGAGCTATGAAAAGGATTTGTAATAATTATTACTATGCTCACTTTAATCCAGAATAACTAGTTCGCTTTTGCCAGATTATCCATTTAGGTGAAGAGTTGTGGTAAATAAATTATTAAAAACTATCTATAACTTGTAATAGAAATATTAATGGTAAATATGTAATTTACCTATAATTAGTGATGAAAAATTATGGGAGCAAAATTTGCTTTAAAAGGTTATAGAACTCAGTTCTTATATTCCTTATTTAGAATATTAACAGATTATGCGAAAGATTATACTTTTTGTGTGGAGGGTGAATATGAAGACTTGGATATCTTGGATAATCAAGGTGATTATTTAGAATCTATTCAAGTAAAAAATAAACAAGGAAACTTGAATTTTTCTGATTTGTTCTCTTCTAAGGATTCATTCTTTAAGAGGGCGTTAAAGCTTATCAAGAATAATAAAGATGTAAAAATTAAGATAGTATCCTTTGGAGATGTAAGTGATGAGTTAATTGATAAAAACAGGTTAGGTAAAAAACTTAAGAAGAAAAACTTTAATGAAGATTCAATTAAACAGATACTTAACTGTTATGTAGAGCCCGAGATAGTTGATGAGTCAATTTTAGAAGAGACAATTTTAGATAGATTAAAAGTTCTTAATATTTTCACCGACCCAAAAGTTGCTTTGGAACTTTTACTGTTTTGGATTTACAAATCTGGAGAGAATCAGATTAAAATAGACTCGTTAAGCTTATTAGATGACCTCAACAGAATAGGCAAATTCCTTACTGAACAAAATGCATTTCATAGTCATTATGGCAATACAATAATTCCAATTAAAACAAAGAATATAGAAAATGAAAATATAGAGAAATTAAGAGAAGGATTTTTTTATGGAATTTCAGCGAAATATGAACACATATTAGCAAATTTAGATGTTTTAAGAAGTGATAAGTTAAATGATATAAATAAGTGTTTTAAAAAAAATAATGTTGTATTCATACATGGAGCTTCTGGTCAGGGTAAAAGTACATTAGCTTATAGGTATTTGCACGATTACATAGATTCAAGTATTGTATATGAACTTAAGATTTCTAATAATCTCTATGAAGTCCAGCAGACAATAAATAGTTTAGATTCTTTGAGTAAAGGTCTAAAGTTTCCAGTTATGGTCTATTTAGATGTAAAGCCCCAAAATGAATATTGGAATGATGTACTAAAAGAGCTCTCAAATAAAACTCATTTGCAATTCTTGATTACTATAAGACAAGAGGACTGGAATAGAACAATTTTAGGAGACGAATTTGACTTTGACGACATTGAGTTAAATTTCAATAGGGAAGAGGCTAAAGTTATTTATGAATTGTTGTCTGAATATCGAACAGACTTAAAATTTACTGATTTTGAAGAATCATGGATAAAGTTTGGTAATAAGGGAATGCTATTAGAATATATTTATCTAATTAACCAAGGGGATAAGTTAAAAATAAGATTACAAAACCAAATTAATAGACTCGAAAATGAAAGCAAGTCTATTGAGTTGGAGATATTAAGATATGTTTGTTTGGCAGATTCTTTTAATTCCAAAATTGATTATAAGAAAATAATCAATTTGCTAAATGTTAATAAAGGATTGTCTAATTCATTTGTGAAATTACTCGAAAAAGAATATTTATTAAAGTTTGATGATGATAAAAAATATCTAACTGGATTACATCCAATTCGTTCAAAGATTTTAAGTGAAATATTTTTTAATGACAATGACTATTTAGAAATAACAGATTATATCAAAAACTCTATTCCATTAGTGAATGAGCAAGATTTACACTCCTTTTTGTTGAATAGTTTTGAAAATGGATTAAAAATGGATGAGCTTTTAGGTGCTTTGAGTAAATGTAAATTTGTTAATTGGATTGGCTACTTAAACACTGGTAAAGCTCTTTTGTGGAAAGGCGTTTATGATTTTATTTTTATAAAAAATAAAGAATTATATGACCAATTGTATAATGAATATAGAGGCTTTTGGACTTTTATGATTCCTTATGATTATTCTGGTGTATCGGATGGAGCTTTTCATAATCTGTTTGAACAATACATTCCAGATGAAGTAAATGAAGATATAAGAAAGATTCAGTTAAAATTCACCCCTAAGGCTGATGTTTATGAGTATTTGTTAAAATGGTTAATCAATTGTAAATCTTGTCAAGTATCAGAAATCAGTAAAGATAGCCTGAAGCATTTAGGAGAGTTTTTATTTTACATTGGCCACTTGAATTTAACTGAAAAAGTTACAGTAAAACTTGAAGAGAACAAGATTAGAGATTTAATAAAAGATAAGCTAAATTCTATAGAAGATTTATCAATATTACTTTTAGGTATTCAGGTATATCAGTATTCTTCAAGTGAATTTATTGAGGAAATTACCAATATTATAGTTAAGGAGCTTAGAGAAAAATATAATATTATTTTTTTAAGCAATGATGATGAATTAGAGTGTCTATATTTCTTCGACCCTTTTCAATATGAAGAAGACAAAGCCGAAGAGAATTTCTTTCATGCAACACCTACAAACGTTATAAATATTCTACGGAACGTTTTCCCTTTTAAAAATAAATATAGTGTAAGAGGAACAGGGAAAGCTTTTTTTGGAATAGAATTACCTTACGACCCCTCGGTTAAAAACATTGAGAGGAAAAATTTGCCAATACCGTATTTAGTTGAGATAAATGTTTTATTAAATAGTTTGTATTCTTATCAATACCGCCCAGATAATTGGTCTGATTATAGTGCTTTAATTCACAACCAAAGAACGATATATAATACTTTAAGCAGAGAACTAATAAAGAGTTTTATTCAATACTTCAGAAAAGATGATTACTCGTTATTTGGAGATATAATAACCAAAATTGAAAAAGAACTTAAAAGCTTAAGAACTGTACAGTTGCCTAAAAGCATTTCAGATAAATGGGGATACATATCTGAAGGTCAAACAAAAGCTTCAATGATGGAGGTTGAAACAAATTCAAGCAATGAACTTCTCAACAAGAGAATTTCTATTAATAGGTATAAAAATTATAGAGATGCTCAAAGAGATTATTTTTTTTCATTAGAAAATTTTCTAAACCAGATAGGTGAAAATATACTTTCAGTTTATAAAATTAGAATTGGGAATGAAATTATAGATGACTATAACCCAAATCAAATAACTTATAATATTAAAAATGCAGTAGTAAAATATTCCAATTTTAATGAGGAGTTCAACAACCATTTCGAGAAATATCTTGATTCTTCAATTAGAAGAAAAGTTGAGAGAATTGAAATGGAAAATATTAAAGTACTTTTCTTTTGTTGGAAGCAATTTTTAAATCAAAAAGGTAAGGTTAATCTCAAAGTTTTTAAAAATGTAAATAAAGCTTTTGCAGATACTAAAACAAACTTAACTAAAAGAATAAAGAAGGTAAGACAAAAAATATTTGATGAAACAGGATTGTCTTATACAATAGAAATAACAGATGATATTCAAAAGAAAATGATATTAACTTGTGAAGTTGATTCTGAGCTTTATTTGGCATCTATTTTATTTGCAAGAAGCCTTGTTCAAGAATCATTAAACTCTGACTATTTTAGCTTAAAGGGTATTATTGTAGAGCTAAATGTTGACTCAGTTATTTATATTCCTTTATTTATGGGCAATGCTTTAAACCAATTAGGAGTAGAGATTTATTTGCACAATTTAGATAAAGAGATTGATGATGACTGGAATTCTTATGTTAATTTCATGTATTTCATAGATGATAATATAATTGAAAATTTAAAATTGAGTTTTTGGAATCAAGAAATTGATGGAATCAAGGATTATGAAAGTGTAATGGGTGAAGTTTCGAACCTGAAAGAGTTTATTAATCAAATAAATCATTTAAAATCGACAGATAAAGATGATATTGGTGAATTGATATTAAACGACTATGTTTCTAATGTAAGTTGTATTCTGAAAGATAGAATTAGTTCTGCAAAAAATAGCTTAAAGTTATTAGAATCAAATTTGGATAATGACAAATTATACAAAGAAATAAATGATGTTTTTGAGCAAGAAAACCTGATCAATATGTCAAATGATTTGGAAGAAGTTCAAAATACCTTAACAGATAATTACCATGCATTTTCCCAAAAACTAATCGATAAATATTACATCTAATACGATATTGAATTCATCGATTAATTTCTATTTATTAAGATGGGTTTTCTTTCACTTTAATTTTGCAATAATATTAACTGGAACGTCATTTAGTTCTGAAATAAACGAAATTATCATTTTCAAAAAGTTTAAGGATGTTTGTTAAAAAGCAAATAGCTTAGAAAGATTAAGGAACGAATACCTAAATATATTTGTAGTACACTTTGCTAGTATAGAAATAATGTAATATGTTGCTATTTGAAAAGTATTGTATTTTATAAATAACTGATAAACAGGGTGTTTAAAAATCATTAAACCGACTCATAACCCGAAGGTCACTGGTTCGAGTCCAGTTCCCGCTACTAGTAAAAACAAGGCTTTACAGAAATGTGAAGCCTTTTTTATTAAATGGATACAGATATTGCATTTCAAGATGGTTGAGGATCATGTGCAAAAGTTGTGTTTAGGCAAAAATCCTAGTTAATCTGAAGAGGAAGAATTCTACATTTTTGACACCCCTGAACTGAGCCCTGAAGGCTTTAATTTTAGCATTGAAAGATTCCGCCGA
>NZ_SRSO01000070.1 GCF_004791695.1 Flavivirga rizhaonensis
GCGATACCGCCGAACCCAAACAACCAAAATTCGAGGCCAATTGGGAATCCATCAAAGCCAACTACAAGGACCCTGAATGGTTCAATAAGACCAAATTCGGGATCTTCATACATTGGGGCGCCTATACAGTCCCTGCTTACGGATCGGAGTGGTACCCGCGCCAGATGTACATGGATACCGCTGTCTTCAGTGCCGGACTCGAGCTCAAGAAGCAAGGGGCCTCTGCCGAGTTCCTCCACCACAGAAAACATTGGGGGGACCAAAAGCAGTTTGGATATAAAGACTTTATACCCATGTTCAAGGGAGAGAGGTTCAATGCCGATGAATGGATCGACCTGTTTAAAAAGGCCGGTGCCAGATATGTCATCCCCGTGGCAGACCACCATGACGGGTTTGCCATGTACAAGTCGAACACCTCTAGGTGGAACGCCTACGACATGGGGCCCAAACGCGATATATTAGGGGAACTCTTCAAAGCGGGGAGACACAAGGGCATGGTCATGGGCGCCTCTTCCCATTTTGCCTTCAACTGGTCCTTCTACAACAAAAAGGACCACTTTGACACCACCGACCCCGAGTACGCCGATCTCTACTCGTCAAAGGGCAAAGACCTAAAAGAACCTGTTTCGGATAGGTTCAAGAAGCGCTGGTGGGACAGGACCGTCGACCTGATCGATAATTACCAGCCCGACATCCTATGGTTCGATTTTTATGTGGACATCCCGGATTTTGAAGACCTGAGACCCAAAATAGCAGCCTACTATTATAACAAGGGCGTGGAATGGGGCAAGGAGGTCGTCCTACAGGACAAGAACTTTTCACATCAGGCCTTCCCTGAAGGAACGGTCATATACGACCTGGAAAGGGGAAAGCTGCCGGACATCAGGAAATTGCCGTGGCAGACAGATACCTCCATTGGGAAGAACTCGTGGAGCCATGTGGAAAACTGGAAATCCAAGACGGCAAACGAACTGGTCGACGACCTGGTCGATATCGTGAGCAAGAACGGCTGCCTGCTTTTAAATGTGGGACCAAAATCCGATGGCACCATACCGGAAGACCAAAAAGAGATATTGCTAAAAATAGGAAAGTGGCTGGAAGTAAACGGCGATGCCATTTACGGGACCAGGTACTGGAAAGCATTCGGGGAGGG
>NZ_SRSO01000071.1 GCF_004791695.1 Flavivirga rizhaonensis
TAATACCATTTCTGATTTAAAAATACTCAAAAAACATTTTAGAGAATAAAGAATTAGCTGCGATAGATTTTATGAGTTTTGGGTTCAGTTGGTTAACCATTTCTGTAATTTTCTCCTGTAATCTTTCCATATCATTGAAGAGTTTCATAGCCGTTTTAGATTTCATCCACTGCCATACTTTTTCGGCAGGATTAAGTTCTGGAGTATATGGAGGAATTCTTATAAGTTTTATGTTCTTAGGAATTATAATGTTTTGACACGCATGGAATCCTGCATTATCCATAATAATGATTTTGAATTCTTTCGGGTTTTGCTTACTAAAAGCATCAAGAAACCCTTCAAAAATAGAGTTAGATACCAATGGGGTTTCCCAGTAAAAGCTTTGTCCATTAATTGGCGAGAAGCATCCCCACAGCCATAACCACTTATAACTATGCTGATATTGCCCTATAGGCTTAATGCCTTTAGATACTAAAACTCGCTTTTGTTTGGTCATCAATCCAAAACGCGTTTCATCTTGAAAGTAAAGATTAACACTATCGTAATTATCTTTATTTAGACTGTCTCTAATATCACTGAACAGACGGGGCAGTTTTTTTAAAGGCCTCTACAGCCTGTTCATCTTTTCTGTGATGTGATTTTCTAGCTACTTTTAGCACACTTTTATGATGCGTTCTACAATGACTATAAAGTGTTTTATAGTTTAATAAGATACCGAAGTTGCATTCTATCCATTCCAATAGCTCAACATAACTAGTTATAGTAGTTGAAGGATTGGATAGCTGTTCTGCTAATGCTTGTTTTACATCTTGGGGAATTTCTTCTCTTCGAGACCCTCTACTTTTTACTTTTAAATAACCTGTTATACCATCTTGCTTATATAACTTAAGCCAATTGTAAATCGTTTTACGCTCACGCTTAAGTTTCTTGGCTAATTCATATGTATAAGTAACTTTACCTTGTTTGATTAGTAACAAGGCTTTGGCTCGCTGGTATTGCAGAAGTTGGCTCTGATTATTTAGTAGTGACTTTAGTTCAGACTCACTCTCTTTTATTTCTATATCTATTTGTTTTGCCATACTACAATATACAATTTATTGAGTAAATTAACAAAAGAAATGGTATAAA
>NZ_SRSO01000072.1 GCF_004791695.1 Flavivirga rizhaonensis
TGGCTGTAGTTTATATTAGTGTTGATATTAATTTTTCGTAACAAAATTCGATTTCTTTGTATTTCTGATAAGCGGTAATGTCTTCAGATATTTTTTGAGTAAAAGATTTTAGCTTATCGTTTCTATTTTTCAACTTTTGCTTTATACGATACCAGTTTAAGTACTGCTGTAAATATTTTGTAGATACTCCCCAAAATGTATTGTCAATCCATTTCTTGATCTTATTGTGAGTTGAATTGACATGTTGAATATGGTACACTCCGTTTTTGACGCGCTGCTTTATGATTCCTTTTATTGGATGGTGTTCTATTTCATTATCCATTGCAAAACCTTTGTAGCTCACATGTGCATCACTACAAAGAATTGTTTGCTTTGGTTTTATTCTGTTTCCAATAGCATTTTCAATATCCACTTTCCTTAACCTGCCCATTGTAGCTACAGTAAGGTCTAAAACCGATTTTCTATCCTGGGTTACTATAACAGCTACTAGATCGTTACTTATTCCTCTAGTTTTAGATGAACCTCCCCGTTTTCGGGAAACTCTATGTTCTATTTTTCTTCCTTTTTCAGAATTCAAAAAGAACGTCTCATCACTTTCTGTGATTCCGGTAAAATTATCATTATCAATATCCGACAAGGATGATAATATCTTATGGCGCCAGTCAAAGGCCGTCTTTTTGTTAATAGACAGAGCTACCTTAATTTTATCCAAACTTTTTTCTTCCATCATTAACCCTAAATAATCATCTAGCTTCTCTTTAGAGTGGATACCTGCCATCCAAGTACCAGAATATTCAGTGAAACTTCGATTGCAAGATTTACACTTGTAGCGCTGTGAATTGCTCTTAAAGCCAAATTTTACATATTTATTGTGACCACAATGAGAACAAACGCCTTGCTTATTATTAAGCAATTCCCTTCGGGATTGCTGACAACCATAGACTTCCGACTCTGCCCTGTCTTTTATTTGAATCTCGGACAGGAGTCGTTGTCTGTCAGATAAAGATAGCTTTAGCAGTTCTGACTTGATTTCTGATATATCCATAATCTAAATGTATAAAAATAATACCTATTTTAAACTACAGCC
>NZ_SRSO01000073.1 GCF_004791695.1 Flavivirga rizhaonensis
TTACAAAAAAAGTAGATTATTCTAATGAGAGTATTTACGTGGGCATAGATGTACATAAGAAAAGTTGGGGTGTTTGTATTTTGACAGATTACTATGAACATAAAGTGTTTTCACAACCACCAGAACCTTTAGTTTTGATGAACTACCTTAATAGAAATTTCCCAAAAGGAAATTATTACAGTGCATATGAAGCAGGTTTTTGTGGATTTTGGATAGCACATGAACTAGAAAGACTAGGGGTTGTAAATCTAGTGGTTAACCCATCAGATATTCCCACCACAAATAAAGAAAAAAAACAAAAAAGTGATAAGCGAGATGCCCGTAAGATTGCTAGAGGTCTAAGAAACAAAACATTAAAAGGGATTTATGTTCCTAATCAGCAAATCTTGGAAGATCGACTTCTAGTTCGTACAAGGCAAAAACTTTTATCCGATATTAAGCGGTGTAAATGTAGGATCAAATCCCATTTGAATTATTTTGGGATAAAAATCCCTAAAGAACTTGATAAACCTTATTGGAGCAAGGCCTTTCGTTTTTGGTTGACCACAGAATTGTTTACTGGATCAGCACAAGTGCTGATCGAAGCCTTATTGGAAGAAATGCAACAGATAGAGCATCAGAAAAAAGTGTTGGAAAAGCAAATTGTTCAATTGGCTAATGGAATTTATAAGCCTATAATCACGTTATTACAAAGCATTCCTGGAATAGGACTTTTAGGAGCTATTACCCTAGCCACCGAAATTGCAGAGATAACACGTTTTAAAACACAAGACCAATTGCATAGTTTTGCGGGGCTAATCCCCAATCTATACGCTTCTGGAGAAACAGAGAGAATAGGCAGGATTACCAAAAGGCACAACGCATTTTTAAGACCAATACTCATACAATGTGCGTGGAGAGCCGTGAAAGTTGATCCTCGATTAGGCCTAAATTACATCAATTTATGCAAAACAATGAAAGGGAACAGGGCAATTATTAGAATTGCCAAAAAGTTAATGAACAGGGTGAGATTCGTATGGAAGCACCAACAAAAATATTCTTGTAACTTATAA
>NZ_SRSO01000074.1 GCF_004791695.1 Flavivirga rizhaonensis
AACCTGAGTTCGAGCTAAGGATTTAGAAAAACAATGCTAATTGTTCAGACTTATATGTTTCAAATTTGATAGCAGGTTTCTTTTCTTGAAAAGAATAAGCAATTAAACTAGCAATCAAGTTGGTAATGAAATTACCAAAGCTTCTATGTCTTGAATGTTCAGCCTGAGCAATGTTTTTTAGCTGATCATTTATGGTTTCAATCACCGATCTTTTCCTGAGTAGTATTTTGTCCTTCATAGTCATTAAAACATTTTTCATATTGTTCTTAATACTAGTAACTAAATGTAGTCCTTGATCAAATAACATAGCAGTCAAGTCTTTAGAGATGTATCCTTTATCTGCATATAGTTTACCAAATATTTTCTTTAAAAAGTTATCTGTTTTCAGTGGTGTTCTATCATCAACATTTGCTTGAGTGATTATAAAATCAAGTAGTTCTCCTTTATCATTGACTATAATATGGAGTTTAAAACCATAGAACCATCCCATTGTTGATTTTCCCATCGTGGCAATGTTTTTGAATACTTTATTGTTTTTGATTCTCTTGTTCTTACAGGCTCTTATTGGGGTAGAGTCTACAAAAGAAATACCTGTGCATTCTCCTAAACAGCAAGTTTTCAAATATAGGGCTAGGGGCAATAAGTTGGATTGCATTAACTCTACAAAACGATTATAAGAAACCGTCTTTGGAAATTCATTTTGAAGCTGTTGTTGTACATACAAAATGTAGAAATGTTTAAAGGTTCTAATTCCACTTATGTGAAATAATACGGTGATAGTAACGACTTCACTAGTTGACATTGTGAATTTTCTATTTCTAGTCTTTTTACCACTAGTAACCTGTCTTTTTCGTAAAGCAGGCTCATAAACAGTACAAAAATCATCAATAGAACAAAATATTTCAGTAATTTTATCTTTAGAAATCATAAGCAGAATAATGTTAGTTAATTAGAATTCAACACTTTAATTTACTAAATATTCTGCTTTTTCTATACTATAAATATGAGTTTCTTAGGCCGAACTCAGGTT
>NZ_SRSO01000075.1 GCF_004791695.1 Flavivirga rizhaonensis
CAATTATCAGTAAGAAATGATGCTTATGTTTTTATAAATGATGAAATTGTCTTTGTTGAAGATGATATTAACCTAAACGAAGCAGATAGTTCTATTTATTTACGTAACGAAGCTCAAGTTATTCAAGGTTCTGGTGTTACAGGAAATTCTGGTGTTGGTGAATTAAGTGTTTATCAAGACGGTAACGTAGGGGCTCATGAATATAATTATTGGTGTTCTCCAATTGGTAGCAAAACCAGTAATAATGCAAACAATCCTTTTGGGGTTACCTTTCTTAATGATGTTACTGGTCTTATAACTTCAACGCCTGCTACTGTTGGTCGTTTACCTGGGTATAATGGTACATCCAGCCCTTTGGCAATTGAGTCTTATTGGATCTGGAAATTTATTGCTTCTGATGAGTATTCTGAATGGATACATGTGGAGGGTAGCACAAACTTAAATCCGGGAGAAGGTTTTACTATGAAGGGAACTTCTGGATCTGGTGATGCACAACAGTATGATTTTAGGGGAAAACCCAACAATGGTACTATAGGTGTTAGTGTTTCAAACAATCAGTTTACATTAGTTGGTAACCCATATCCATCTGCCATGGATGCTTTAGCTTATATACATGATGTTGAAAATGCTGCTGTTATTACTGGTACTTTATATTTTTGGGAGCAAGACCCTAGTGTGAACTCTCATAACCTTAGGGACTATGAAGGGGGGTATGCCACTTATACTATTAATGCTACGGGTACCATTGAGACCTATACTCCAGCTACTTTTAGTACTTATAACCTGGATGGTACCATTAATGGCGCTGCAGGTGGTGGCCCTTCTGGAAAAGAACCTCGAAGATACATTCCTATTGGGCAAGGTTTTATGGTTGAAGGTACTGCAACCGGTACAGTGAAAGCGAAAAACGACCATAGAATATTTATAAAGGAAACACATGCTGACAGTGAGTTTTTTAAGTCTTCTAACACAAAAAAGAAAACTTCAAAAAAAACTAAAGGTTTTTTTAAAGTTCCAAGTG
>NZ_SRSO01000076.1 GCF_004791695.1 Flavivirga rizhaonensis
GGGCGATTTCCTATAAAGTGGCAATTTCATTTCTTCCTTGAATTATTTTACAGATAAGCAGGTTGAACAAATCCTTTCCCTTATTGTTGAACTTGAAAGCGATTTCATCTAAATAGCCCTGTAAATGTTCAGGGCTCACGCGGTGGTACTGGCCAACGATGGCTCTTTTTATAGTTGTCCAGAAGGAATCCAACCTGGAGGTGTTGTATTTCCCCGCGGTCATTATATTCTTTGAATGGTTTAAGGTAATGTGTTTGGCATGTGTCCTATGCAACATCCTGTAAGCCCCAAATCCATCTGTAACGACCTCACTGCTGGCATCTATGTGCCTGTCAAGAAGCGGTCTTATGGTCTTTGCATCCGCTTTGTCAATCACCATCACCTTTACACTTCCTTTTCGTTGCATCATTCCGAGTACAGGCTTTTTGTGTTCCATCCCACCAGGATAGATACCGAGCTCTTTTTTGTAGGACTTGCGCATGTTGGTCATACTCCCACCAAGATAACTTTCATCTACCTCGACAATGCCCTTTAACAACCCATCAGAACCGGACATGGCCTTACGTATACGTTTTTGCATGTACCATGCAGTATTCTTGTTTACATTGATATCACGTGAAAGCTGTAATGAAGAAATTCCCTTTTTGGCGTTGACGATTAGAAATATTGCCGCAAACCATTTGGGCAATGGTAATTTTGAGGCATGCATAATTGTACCGACTGTGACGCTGAATGAATGGTTGCAGTCCCTACATAAATATCTATGTGAGTCTTTTCTGTTGTGAATATGATGGCTTCCACAATTTGTACAGACTGGACCATCTGGCCAACGAATCGACTCAAGGTAGCTTATACAGGCTTCTTGAGTACCGAAACGTTGCGTGATTGAAAGTATTGATTGTTGTTCCATAATCATAATATAACCAATTTTTGCCATATTCTAGGAAATCGCC
>NZ_SRSO01000077.1 GCF_004791695.1 Flavivirga rizhaonensis
CAAAATGGGTAATCAATAGCTCTGGCAAGAGAACTTTCAGTAGGTCAATATATGGATCCAATCTTCTTTTTTTTACAAAAATATCATTCTACTTTGAATTCACACACAACTTTTGGGATTGATCCATAAAAATGAAGTATTTCATTTTTGTTTTAATAGTTGTTGTTCTTCAAATTAAAGTATTTTATAATCTGAATAATTAACATTTAAGAGACTTTAACAACCGTTTTAATGAACTCTTAACATTATAATATAACGTGAGCTCAATATATTAAAACTTAACAATCAGTTGTTTAATTGTTTTAATAAAGAAACTATGTCATTCCGAATGCTACGGAGAGTAAAATATATTTTACTTGAACGTATATAGCGTAGCTATTGAGGAGCCTGCCTGCCGGAAGCTACGGTGTACCCACATCTTTTATGAGTTTAGTTCCTTCTATTATATATGATAATCTATCCAAACCTCGTTTTAAAGTAATCACGCCAGGCGGTCCTTGTGAGTCATAGCCTTTCCATCCACCGATCCGTCCAACAACCCAAGCTGCCCACTTTGTTCGTTGGGGCTTATGGTGGTTTTGAAGTTTAATACTTTTTCCTTGTAAT
>NZ_SRSO01000078.1 GCF_004791695.1 Flavivirga rizhaonensis
GCATTAGACGATGCGGGCTTTAGCTATAGCGCCGCAGCATATTGTGCAGATGCTACAGATCCAACGCCAAGCATAACAGGTTTAACAGGCGGAACCTTCTCAAGTACTGGAGGCTTATCACTTACAGCAGGAACAGGACTTATCGATGTATCGACCAGTACTCCGGGAACCTATACCGTAACTTATACCACAGCAGGAACCTGTCCAAACAGTAGTACCGCTAGCGTGACGATCAACGCATTAGACGATGCGGGCTTTAGCTATAGCGCCGCAGCATATTGTGCAGATGCTACAGATCCAACGCCAAGCATAACAGGTTTAACAGGCGGAACCTTCTCAAGTACTGGAGGCTTATCACTTACAGCAGGAACAGGACTTATCGATGTATCGACCAGTACTCCGGGAACCTATACCGTAACTTATACCACAGCAGGAACCTGTCCAAACAGTAGTACCGCTAGCGTGACGATCAAT
>NZ_SRSO01000079.1 GCF_004791695.1 Flavivirga rizhaonensis
ACGTTTAAGATTTCAGATACGCTCAAGCAGATTAGAAATGCCTATTTTGGATTGTATAGTCCCGAGGGAAAATATGTATATAAACAAGAATTTATATTAGAACCGGGGGAACTTGAGCTTGACCTAAAAAAAGGTGACAAAAAATCGACCATTTCCGGTGGAAAATACAATGACCTAATCTATACCCCTTTAAAATCTGATGAAGCGTATGCAAATAGAAAAAAAGCACTTTCCGATTTCAGTAACACCCTTACTCAGGAAAGCTTTCAGATAGATAGTGTAAGAGAGCGCTACAGCGAATTCTCTAAGGCCGTTAAAGATTTTGAACTGAATTATTACCAACGTATTTTCAATAGCCCCAAGGATACACTGGCACAACTTTTGGTATTCCATAAACTGGGATATAAAGATGCCATTGAGCCTAGATTGGATGCCTTCGAAAACCAGTTTGGGAAGGATCA
>NZ_SRSO01000007.1 GCF_004791695.1 Flavivirga rizhaonensis
CTTGAATAACTTGAGCTTCGTTACGTAAATAAATAGAACTATCTGCTTCGTTTAGGTTAATATCATCTTCAACAAAGACAATTTCATCATTTATAAAAACATAAGCATCATTTCTTACTGATAATTGCGAGAAAGAGAGATTGCTTATTAATAGAAGAAAAAGGGCAGATCTGCTAAACATTGCTTAAATAGGTTACATGTATTCAGGATAACAAATATATATATTTTTTCACAAAAACTAGTTTTTCATCGATATAAAACGTTTTTAAACGAAATAGAGCTCAGAAAATCACGATTAAATCATTATTTAAAATCTAATTTTTTAATGTAATTTGCCAACCATAAAAAGACATGTCACTAATGAAGTATTTTAATTATGTATTGATAATTTTAGGCGCCATTGTTGCTATCTACGCCAAATCTGGCACAGAGCAAAACGAATATATTTTAATAGGAGGAATTATTATACTCATGATGGGGGTTTATAGAATATCTAGGAGCATACCAAGTAAAGAGGATAGTGATGATGTTGATAATACTGAAAACGGCTAGTTATGTCTTTAAAATTGGGTGATTCTGTGTTAGTTATTGATGAAAACTTATCCGGAGTGATAAGAAAAGTTTCGGGAAATACCATTTCTATTGAAACAACTGATGGTTTTTTATTAGATTTTCAAAGTGATGAGTTAGTTATAAACAAAGCTAGTAGTACTTTTACTAGAGAATTATTTTCACAAACAACTATTAATGCTGTTGTTTCAGAAAAAGAGCAACCTTCAAAAAGAAAACAGGTAAAAAGGAGAGCAAAAGATAGGTATGAGCCTACTCTAGAGGTAGATTTACATATTAATCAATTAGTTAGATCTTCAAAAGGAATGTCTAAACACGATATATTAACGCTACAATTAGATACAGCGAAGCGTCAATTAGACTTTGCCATAAGGAAACGCATTCAAAAAATAGTATTCATACATGGGGTAGGCGAAGGCGTATTGAAAGTAGAATTAGAATATTTATTTGGACGCTATAATAATGTAAAATTCTATGAAGCCAATTATCAGAAATATGGTTTGGGAGCTACCGAAGTATATATTTATCAGAATGTTATGCCTAATTAATTAAAAACGGGTTCTCCTTTTCTTGTTTTTGTTAATCTAGAGTCTTGTAGGATTCCAAAATCAAATATATCTAAAGATATTAGCGTTAAATCAAAATTAGAAATTGTAAGTGATACTGTAAATGTTTGGGTAATATTATGATCCCTATACGCTGTAGCTTCTACTAAAGTAGATACATCTGGATTTAAATAGTCAGGTGTTGTACCAATGGTAATATCGTTTGCAGGGTTTAGGTCATCAGAATCGTTTTCCTCATCGCGTGTTTTAACCCCGTCACCATCATCATCATTATCTAAATAATCAGGTGTACCGTTTCCGTCAGTGTCTTGGGCATCACTAAAAATACCGTCTTTATTTGGATCGACACCTTCATCTTTCGTTAAAATGTTATCACCATCATCGTCTGGGTCAATATAATTAGGTATAGAATCGTTGTCAGTATCATCATCTTCTAAATTTCCATTACCGTTTATATCCTCAAATTCAGCAGGGATGCCATCATTGTCATCTTCTGTTAAAATGGTTTCAATTACAGCAGTTCCAGATGTACTTTCTATATCTTGGGTTATAATGACATCAGAAAGCGGAATGTCATTACAGAATAAATTAGAAGGTAGCGTAGCATTACTATAAGTTCTATAATTAAATGGGTTAGAGCTATTTATTGTAACCTCTTTTGTGTAAGTTTTAGTCTCCTCATCAACTTCAAGAAGTTCATCAAAAGTAAGGGCATTCACTCTTAAAGATAAAGATTCGGATGGATCATTTTTAGTTTTGTAAAGTATTAAACTTGATACGCCTTCGCAAGCTTCAAAAGTTTCTTCAAATTCTAACTCAACAGTAATTACATCACCATCGTCACAAGAGTATATATTTAATAAAAATATAGATATTAAAACTAAAAATAATTTACGCATTGAGTTCGAATTTTAGGACAAAAATAATGGAATTGTTATTTATAACGTAGCATATTGAAAATAATTTTATTTCAAGTATTTTTGAACTCTAAAAAGTTTATTTGGTTATCTGAATTTTGTATTGAATTAATAAAATGTCTTTTCTATGAAGAATGTATATTTTGATAATGCTGCGACTACTCAAATGAGAGACGAAGTTATAACTTCCATTACGGAAGTTATGAGAAAAAACTATGGAAATGCCTCATCGTCGCATAGTTTTGGAAGATCTTCAAAGTCATTAATTGAACAATCAAGAAAGACTATTGCTCAATATTTAAATGTATCAGCTGGAGAAATTGTGTTTACTGCTGGAGGTACTGAAGCTGATAATTTAGTACTTAGAAGTGCCGTTAGAGATTTAGGAGTTAATCATGTTATTACTTCAAAAATTGAACATCATGCAGTTTTACATACTATAGAACAACTTGAAAAAGAGTATGGTATATTGGTTAGTTATGTTAATATTACTGCTCATGGCGATGTTGATTACAAGCATTTAGAAACGTTAATACAAACAGAAAATAAAACACTTGTAAGTTTAATGCATATCAATAACGAAATTGGTAATATTTTGGATATTAAGCGTGTTGCTAATTTGTGTAAGGCTAATGATGCTTTATTTCATACTGATGCTGTACAGTCTATAGGACACTATAAAATGGATTTACAAGAGTTGCAAATTGATTTTTTAGCGGCAAGTGCTCATAAATTTCATGGGCCAAAAGGAGTTGGGTTTACTTTTATTAGAAAGAATTCAGGCTTAAAACCGTTAATTTTTGGAGGTGAGCAGGAGCGGGGTCTTAGAGCAGGTACAGAAAGTGTGCATAATATTATTGGTATGGAGGTAGCCTTAAAAAGTGCTTACGCTAATATGAATAGTGAGGCTGATTCTATTAAGGCGTTAAAGCATTATTTTATTTATAAGGTAGTAAAAGACATCCCTAAAGTAACATTTAATGGGCAGTCTGGTGATTTGGAAAAAAGCACCTACACACTTGTTAATATTTGCTTGCCAGTACCTCCTAAAAAAGCTGCTATGCTATTATTTCAATTAGATTTAAAAGGCATAGCATGTTCAAAAGGAAGTGCATGCCAAAGCGGTAGCTCCCAAAACTCACATGTTTTGACCGAAATTTTAAGCGATACCGATTTGCAGAAACCTTCAATTCGTTTTTCATTTAGTGTGTATAATACTAAGGAGGAGGTAGATTATGTTATAGACGTTTTAAAAGCTTTTATTGAATAAATTTTAAAACTTCATAGTTGTTCTTACATTAAAAACACGTGGTGTTAAAAAATTAGGAATGGCAAATTGACGCTTACTAAGTGCGTCTCTTACCCAGGTATTTGTAATAGAGTTTTGGACATCAAACATATTATAAATTTCAAATCCGAAAGAAAGCTCTTTAAAAGGTTTTTTCCAGCCGCGTTTAAATTGTTTTTTTGCATCAACAAGTACAAATTGTAGACCTAGATCAGCACGTTTATAATCTGGTAATCTGTTTTGGAATTCGTAAGGATCTGCATAACTAGGAGACCCCCCCGGTAAACCGGTATTATAAACCAAATTTAAATACATTTTCATACTTGGCACATTTGGTACATAATCTTGAAATAGAGCGGCGAATTTTAAACGTTGGTCTGTTGGCCTGGAGATATAACCTCTGTTATCTATATTTTCTTCGGTTTTTAAATATCCAAAACTAAACCACGATTCAGTGCCCGGAACAAACTCCCCATTTAAACGCATATCTAATCCGTATGCATAAGCTTCAGCATTATTACTTGCCCTATAACGAATACGTACATTTTCTAAAGTATATGGATTTACATTGGTTAAGTTTTTATAATAAACTTCTGAGGTTAGTTTAAAAGGTCTATCCCACATTTTAAAACTATAGTCATTACCTAATACTAAATGAAATGATTGTTGCGCCTTTACATTAGGCTGTACGGCACCATTAGCCTCTCGAAGCTCTCTATAAAAAGGAGGTTGATAATACAACCCAGCTGCAACTCTAAAAAGCATGTCTTTTTCCCAAGAAGGTTTAATAGCAAATTGGGCTCTAGGACTAAATACCGTTTGATTTGAAGACGCGATACCATCTCCTTTAACACTCCAATTATGCACCCTAGCACCTGCATTATACCAAACATCGCTTGTTCCTATTTTAGAGCGTTTACTCCATTGTACATAAGCCTGTATTCTATTTATTTGTGTATTATTGGTCGCTCTTACATTTTGAAATGCTTCTAACGGACCACTATAAGGAGTATACGGTTGTTCGTTTATAGGTGTTGTTCTTGGTGGTCTAATTGAGAATCCAGACGAATCAATAATTTCCCATTCAATTAAGCGATCTCTAATATCTTCGTTGGTGTATTTTACAGACCACTCTATTCTATTATCATTAATATTAAAATCGCCTTTATGTTCAATATTAGTTATTAGGGCATCTAAATCATTTCGACCATGGTTTAGCTGACTACCAATACCTTGACTAAATTCTACTTCACCTAAATTTTCATCACCAATATTTGTATTTACTTCACCTAATCTGTATTGTGCAAAAATATCGAAATATTCTTCTTCGGTAGTGTGATATGTAGATGTAATTAGTTTAAGAGTTAGGTCGTTATTAGCAAAATAGGTGCCTTTTAAAGCACCAAAATAAGTTTGGTAACGATCTTTTTCTTGACCTTCATAAAAGACTATCAATGCAATAGGATCGCTTAATGTGCCAAAATTAGTTTGCCTTGTTTGTGGCTGGTAATTGTACTTGTTTATTGAGGCATTTCCCAAAAAGCTTAAATGAAATTTATTTGAAAACTTATAAGTGAAATACGTTTGGGCATCAGCAAACGTAGGATTAAAATTGGTTTCAGTTTCTTTAGCATTTACTAGCAAGCTATTATCACGATAGCGAACACCGGTAATAGCAGTAAACCTCGAATCTTTGCTTATATTTTCAACAGAAAGACTACCTCCCAATAAACTTAAATCTGCATTAATTTCAAATTGGTATGGTGTTTTGTATGTTATATCAAGAACTGAAGAAAGTTTGTCTCCATATTTTGCCTGAAATCCACCTGCAGAAAAATCAACGTTTTGTACTAAGTTTGTATTTACAAAACTTAAGCCTTCTTGTTGTCCAGAACGTACTAAAAAGGGACGATAAACTTCAATGCCATTAACGTATACTAAGTTTTCGTCGTAATTTCCACCACGTACCGAATATTGAGTACTTAATTCGTTATTATTACTTACGCCGGGTAGTGTTAATAATAAATTTTCTACTCCAGCATTGGCACCAGGTATTTTTCTTATAGCCTCAGGTTTTAAAGTTATTATACCTTCAACTTCTTTACGTCTATTGTTAGTTACAACAACAGTGGCTATTTGTTCAACAGAAGTACTCATTACAGGATTAAACTCGTATTCTTCTCCACTTTTCAAATTGAATGTACTTACAATTTTTTTATGAGAAAGGTGAGTAAACTCAACTACGATGTCTTGATTGGCATTGATTTCTAAAATAAAAAAACCGTTAGAATTTGTTACGGTTCCACTAGTTCCTGTTTTAATATTGACTTTTTCTACAGGTTGATTATTTTCATCTAATATAACGCCTTTAATTGTTGCTGTTTGTGAAAAACCAATTGTGATTATGAAAAAAAATATAAAGGAAGTTAATAATAGTTTTGTTTTCAAAAGTGCGTAAATTTATTTTCGGTAAAATAACGCTTCAAAAGTAGAATTATTTCCAACATTATCAGTTATTATTACCTTTAAATTATTCTTTGTATCTGTAATGATGCCATCATTAAAATCATGAGTAAGTATTTTTGTTTTATAATCGTATTCCATTAAAATCCATTTGCCATTCACTGTAGCTCTGTATTTAGAAATTCCAGAAAGCTCATCTTCAATTTTAATTTTTAAATAACGATATTTACTTAACCACTGTCCTTTTTTAAAGTTAACAGGGGTAATTGTTGGCTTTACGCTGTCTGTAGCTAGTGTAAAAGTACCCAGAGTTTTTGTTTTTGCTATCAAAAGATCTCCTTTTCTCTTTGTAGATGTGTAAGCAGGTTGTTTTTTACGCCCTAACAGACGGGCTATGTATAATTTCGATTTATCTTCATCATTGTATGCACTCACATCATAAGTTATGTTAAATGTTTTATTAGCAGCAATAACATTTTTATGTAAAGTAAGTGTGTCGTTTTTTACTTGAAAGTCCATGTAAAAATCATCATAAAACGTATCCTTGTAAAAATCAACAGAAACGTGTCCTTCTTTTAGGTTTGTAGCTTTATTAGCTTTTATATAATAAGGTGTTGATTGCTTTTTTTGTGGCTCAGAAATATGGTCTTTAGTACCCTTAATATGTATAGTCACCCATGATTCATTGTTCTTATAATCTGCAACTCTAATTTTGTAAACCGAATATGTACTATCTTGTATAGATACACAACCATCTTTTACAACAGACTTATATAAACTTAGAAAGTTATCTTTTTTGAATAGTTTCTGAATCCGCTGTTTTTTTGTAGTGTAATGTTCATAATCAATAAGCCGATTGATGTGTTTAGTCTCGCTAAATGAAAACTTCCTAAAATCCAATTCAAAGTTTCTACGACCATTTAAAAAAGTTTGAATGTTATAAACACCATTTGAATTTGCAGCCAAGTCTTGCCTATCTATAGTTTCAATACCAAAGCCAATATTGCCATAAGCTTCAATATTCTTTATAGTATAATCACCATTCTTTAAAGGTATTAATTGCAGCTTTTGTTTGGTATTCGCTTTATTTACAAACGAATTTTCATCCAAAGGGTATGCGTAAATCGATTTTATTATTGGGTTTGTGGAATCCTTTATATCAATGCCAAAGAGCATCGGGTTAATGGGGTGTTCTTTTTTATCCCGAATTTCATAATGTAAGTGAGGCCCCCCCGAGCCTCCCGAATTTCCACTATAAGCTATAATACTATTTTTTGTTACTGGTAAAACCTCTGCGTTTGGAAATAACTCGATCTCATAGGATTCTTTTTCATATTGATGCTTTTTAATGTACGCTTGAATCTCTGGAGCAAATTTTTGCAAATGTGCATAAACAGTTGTATAGCCATTTGGATGTGTGATGTATAATGCTTTTCCATAACCATAATGGGAAACTTTTATTCTGCTTACAAATCCATCAGCAGATGCTTTAACTTTTAAACCCGTTCTTTGTTGCGTTTTTATGTCTAAACCAGAATGAAAATGATTAGAACGTAATTCAGCAAATGTACCTGATAATATCAACGGAATTTCCAAAGGACTATCAAAATAATCTTGAGGATAATTATTTTGCGCATTTAAAAAAAACGAGGATATAAATAAAAGAGAAAGTATAAAACGCATATAAAAGTATTATGGCTAAAATATTAATTTGAAATGGATATGCAAAGAATAAAACAATAATCGAACCATAGTTGTAACCATTAATCTGATTATGAGCAATATCTATAGATTTTGAAATTTTATGAAAAAACAATTGTAATTTATAAACAGGTATGTTAACTTTGTGTTATAAGTATTGAAATTTGTAAATGAGTAATATTGAAGATATTGTAGATTCTTTAGAAAACAAAATTAGTAAGGTATTACACAAATTAGAGCTTTTAAAACTTGCTAATTCTAAATTAAACGAAGAATTAGAAGTTTCAAAAAAAGAAATTCAGAACCAAAAATTGCATATTGCAAGTTGGGAAGAAAAATATGAAGCTTTAAAAATAGCAAATACAATGCTTGGTAGTGACGATAATAAAAGAGAAACTAAGCTTAAAATAAACGCATTAATTAGAGATATAGATCATTGTATTGCTCAACTCTCAGATTAGTGTAACATAAATTCAATGTCAGAAAAGCTTAAAATAAAGCTGTCTATAGCAAATAGAGTGTATCCTTTAACTATTGAAGCAAGTCAAGAAGAAGGATTGCGTAAAGCAGCTAAAAACATTGAAGCAATGATAAAGCAATTTGAGCAAAGTTATTCTGTTAGAGATAAACAAGATGTATTGGCGATGTGTGCCTTGCAGTTTGCATCTCAAGTAGAACAGGAATCTATTAATAAAGATAATGTAAATGAACATGTAGAAGAAAAGCTAAATTCGCTTAATGATTTATTACATTCTTATTTGATCTCTTAACGTTCTTTAAAATAAACTAAAAAGTTACTGCCTACATTGGTTATTTTTTTTGATAAACTCAACGTTAATTCTTTAAAAAGGGTGAGTTTAAGTTGTAAAAGCATGCTGCCAGTACTGGATTTATTTCAGTAGTTTGGGCAGACCCTTGATCAACTTGTTAGCCCTAAACTTGTTTTTAAGGAGTTTATACAAAACTTTATACTGGTGTAGGCTTTTTTATATACAATAACTAACTAAATACGATGGACAACTTAATTATATATGCAGTAGGAGGCGTTATTTTAGGACTCATAATAGGTTTTATCATAACAAAAAGGCTAGAAAAGAATAATGCTTCTAAACTTATAAAAGAAGCTAAAAAAAATGCAGATTTAATACTCAAAGAAGCTAAAAGTGAAGGGGAAAGGCTAAAAAAAGATAAAATTCTTCAGGCTAAAGAAAGATTTATAGAACTCAAATCAGAACATGAAAAGGTCATCTTATCTAGAGATAAGAAAATGGCAGAAGCAGAGAAGCGTACACGTGATAAAGAATCACAAATATCCAATGAACTCTCAAAAGGAAAAAAACTTAATGAAAATCTAGAAAGAAAAATTAAAGATTATAACCATAGACTTGATGTTCTTGAAAAAAGGCAAGAGGAGCTAGATAAGCTTCATAAAAACCAAGTACAGCAATTAGAGGTTATTTCTAGTCTTTCTGCAGAAGAAGCCAAGGAACAGTTGGTTGAGTCTTTAAAAGGAGAAGCGAAGAATGATGCGATGGCTTACATACAAAGTTCTTTAGAAGAAGCCAAGCTAACCGCAGAGCAAGATGCTAAAAAAGTTATTATTAATACCATACAACGTATAGGAACTGAGGAAGCTGTTGATAATTGTGTGTCTGTATTCAATATAGAATCGGATGATGTTAAAGGACGTATTATTGGTAGAGAAGGTAGAAATATTCGTGCTATTGAAGCTGCAACCGGTGTTGAAATTATAGTTGATGATACACCAGAAGCCATTATATTATCTTGTTTTGATTCAGTAAGAAGAGAAATAGCCCGTTTGTCATTACATAAATTAGTGACTGATGGTAGAATTCACCCAGCACGTATTGAAGAGATTGTAAAGAAAACTAAAAAACAAATTGAACAAGAAATTATTGAAGTTGGAAAACGTACTGTCATTGATCTAGGAATACATAATTTAAATCCAGAACTTATTAAGATGGTAGGACGTATGAAGTATCGTTCTTCTTATGGGCAGAACTTGCTACAACACTCACGTGAAGTTGCAAAGCTTTGTGGTGTTATGGCTGCAGAATTGGGACTTAACCCTAAACTGGCAAAACGCGCTGGATTATTACATGATATAGGTAAAGTACCAGATGCTGAAGCAGATATGGAAACGCCACACGCTATTCTTGGGATGCAATGGGCTGAAAAATTTGGAGAAAAAGCCGATGTATGTAATGCGATAGGAGCACACCACGATGAAATTGAAATGAAATCGTTATTAGCGCCAATCATACAAGTCTGTGATGCCATTTCTGGAGCACGCCCTGGAGCACGTCGCCAAGTGTTGGATAGCTATATCCAGCGATTAAAAGATTTAGAGGATATTGCTTTTGGTTTTACAGGTGTTAAGAAAGCATATGCTATTCAAGCTGGTAGAGAACTAAGAGTTATTGTTGAAAGTGAAAAAGTAGATGACCAAAAAGCAGCAGATTTATCATTCAGCATATCTCAAAAGGTACAAACAGATATGACCTATCCTGGTCAAGTTAAAGTTACTGTTATTAGAGAAACACGTGCTGTAAATATTGCTAAATAGTTTCATCATTGTACATACTATGAAGTAGATTATATTCAAAAATAAAGACTTAATCCAATTTAAAAGAGGCTGTCTAAAAAGTAAGTTTTTAGTTTAAATGTCACATTGAGCGCAGTCGAAATGCTTTAGTTTTCAAAACATTATAACTTCGACTGCGCTCAGTTTGACAATAATTAATTGCTTTTTAGACAGCCTCTTTTAAGCTTAAGGATTATAATTATGGATTAATCCTAAATAATGTAATTATTGAAAATCTGCTATTTAACTAAGAATTTAGAGTTGATTTCATTTGTATTTCCTTTAACTTGAATAAGATATAGTCCGCTTTTTGGATTTAGATTTAATAGTAAGGTTTTATCTTCTTTTAGCGTTAAATTTTCATTCTGATAAATAATTTTTCCGTCTATACTGGATATGATTACTTTAGGGTTTTCAATACTATTGGGTATAGTAACATTTAATGTACTATTTCGTGCCATTGGGTTTGGGTAAACTTTAAAATCAGCTTTAATAGTAGCATCTTCCTTTACTGTGTTTACTGTTTCTATCTTAGTTTTTTTGTTGCTATTATTACCATTTTTAATAGAATAAAATCTTTTACCCGTACCTATGCTTTCTGATGTGCTAAAAGGATTATTTCCAGGTTCTCTCCCAGGTTCTTTACCCCTGGCACCCTTATATACACGTCCTTTGTTTTTGCATCTTGGGTTACTTCTGTTATATTCGGATACCGTATTATTGTAAACATAATTATCAGCTCTAGAATCTGTATGCTGATTTGACCAAGGTCCCATCACTACAAACCGTTGTTGGTTATTTGTACTCCCAACAATGGCTTGTCCTATGGTGATGTTATTTTTTTCTATAAGATTATTTCCGCTATCATCATTATGAAAATTGATATCCTGGTTAATGGTATTGTTATAAACAACATTATACTTAGCGCCTCCATTTTGAATTGCAAAGTGTCTAAGTTTTTCAATGGTACATTTGTATACTAAGCAATACCCAGAGCTAATGTTAAAGTAACCTTGACCTCCGCCACCTTTGTTCCATACTCCACTTATTAAGCAATTCCTAAAGGTATGATGACCAGTTCCATTACTATTAAAAGTGCTAATGGGAGAACCGCCACTGTTAATAATTTTTACATTATCTAAAAAAAGATTTTTAGATCTTAAAAAATTTACCATAATATTGTTTGCTTTGGGTTTTGCAGTAGTCCAGCTATTAATAACTGGGTTTCCCGAAAAAGGTCCTTTTAGAGTCATGTTTCTAATACCACCTACAGAATGACCAGTATTTAAGTTTTCAAACTTTATAACGACACCATTAGTATTACTGTTGTTTGTGGATAATTTGTCTTTAAGTGTTGTAACTCCGCTACTAGAACCCTGTAAAACTACATTTTTTTTAACGTTAAGTGTTTTGGTAATATTAAATGTTCCTGAAGGAAATTTGAGCACACCACCACCAGCATTAGAGAGGGCGTTTATTTTTGCTTGAATCTGGGATGTGTTTTCACCGGCTGCCACATTACGAGACCGGGCTGCAGGGTTTCGAATTCCTCCAACAACACCAGCTGTTGCCCATTTTTTCTGTTTTGATTCAAAGAAGTTATTTACTTTGCCAGACGCATCGTAAACCCAACCTGGACCACCAATGGATTGTGCACATAAATAAGATGTTGTAAAACCAACTACAAATATTGCAAATAATAAAATTTTTAAGTGTTTTGTTTTCATGTCTTAATTAGTTTTAGTTTATCATAACAAGGTAAAAAACACTAAATATATTTTATAGGGGTATTTTATTCTTTTTTAGGGTAATGATTAGTTTGTTGTGCTAGCATGATTATTAAAATATATGGATAGAAATCACATTAAAATGTTAGGCTAATTGATAAATACTAAGTGTATTGCTAAGTTTAATACTTATTTTCTAGGATGATATTGTTCTATGACTTTAGTTAAATGACTTTTATCTAAATGAACATAAATTTCAGTAGTCGTTATGCTTTCATGACCAAGCATTAATTGTATAGACCTGAGATCTGCATCATTTTGTAATAAATGAGTAGCAAAAGAATGTCTAAAAGTATGGGGGGAAATATTTTTTTTGAGCCCAATTTTCTCTGCCAACCGTTTAATAATTGTAAAAATCATTGCTCTGGTAAGTTGTTTCCCTCTCCTGTTTAAAAAAAGTGTATCCTCAAAGCCAGCTTGTATGTTTAAATGATTCCTAATTTCTTTTCTATATATATTAATATATTTTTGAGTAACATCTATAATAGGTACAAAGCGTTGTTTGTCACCTTTACCAGTAACTTTTATAAAGCCTTCATCAAAAAACAAATCAGAGATTTTAAGATTAATGAGTTCGCTAACTCGCAAGCCACATCCATAAAGTGTTTCTAGCATAGCGCGATTACGTTCTCCTTCCGGTTTACTAAAATCTATGGCATTTATAATCGTATCAATTTCTTCTTCACTTAAGGTATCAGGTAACTTTCTTCCAATTTTTGGGGATTCAATTAGCTCTAAAGGGTTTGAGGTTCTGTAATCCTCAAATATTAAATAGCTAAAAAAGCTCCGCAAGCCAGAAATTAGACGTGATTGCGAACGTGCATTTATGTTTTTAGCAACATTATATATAAAGCCTTGAACAATTTCTTTGGCAATTGTTATTGGAGATTCGTTTATATTATGATGCTCTAAATAGTTAATTAATTTTTTAACATCCCGTGAATAGTTTTCGATGGAGTTTTCTGATAAGCCTCGTTCAATTTTTAGATATAATTTATAGTCTTTAAGTGCCTGTCCCCATTTCATATTTTGTAAAAATAATAATATTTTATTCTTTATAAAAATCGATGAAATACATTTTTATTCGTCTAAAAATGTATTTTTTATTGATTTCTTTTTGTTTTATGGAAAAATAAATTTTATTTGCCACAATCAAAAACTAAAAACAATATCTTATGAAAAAATTATTACTTTGCGCTGCTATTGCAGCATTCGGATTATCAAGTGTAAATGCTCAGGGAATTAAATTAGGTATTAAAGCAGGTGCTAACTTTGCTAGTCTTAGTGGGGATGATGTTGATGATTTAGATGGAAGAACCAGTCTTCATGTCGGAGCTGCTGCAAAAATTGGTATTTCTGATAAATTCGCTTTACAACCAGAATTAGTTTATTCAGCTCAAGGGTTTTCTTACTCTGAAGCAGGATTTGATTCTACAGGTAAATTAGATTATATTAATATACCGGTTTTAGCTGATTTTACTATCATTGAGGGGTTAAGTGTACAAGCTGGACCGCAAATAGGATTTGTAATTAATGATGAGGAAGATTATGATGATGGAGAAACGGAAGATATAGGTGCAGAAAGTATCGATTTTGGTGCTTTGTTAGGAGCTCAATTTAAATTAGAAAATGGGTTGTTCTTTCAAGCTCGCTATAATTTAGGTCTTAGTGACGTTATTAGTGATGTTGACGCTAAAAATAACGTTTTTTCTCTTTCTGTTGGTTATTTTATATTTTAAAAATAGTCACCTTGAAATAGGTTGACAGATTTAATAAAATTAAAAACCTGAGAAGCTACTTCTTAGGTTTTTTTTGTTATCTACAGTTAGTAAGATGAAGTTAAGTAGTTGTTTTTTATTAGTAAAAAAACCTTAAGATAATTTTATTCGTATTTAAAGTTAATTAAACCCAAATCTATTATGAAAAAGATATTATTATGTACCGTAATTGTGTTATTTACATGGTTAAACACAAATGCTCAAGAAATTAAATATGGGGCTAAAGCTGGTGTAGATTTCTCTTCATTAAAAGTTAAAAACAGCGTGTTTAGCATAACAAACAATGAAACAGGTTTTTATGTAGGAGGGTTTGCTGAGATAAGAGTTTTTGAAGCAGTTACTTTTCGACCTGAGTTGCTTTATATTGCTGTAAAGGATTTAAATCAGATTAGTGTTCCGCTTATGGCAAAATATGAAGTATCTGAAGATTTTAATGTACTTGCTGGTCCAAGCTTTGGTTTCTTACTTAATGTTAATGATGGATTTAAGTCTTTTAATTATGGCATTGAATTTGGTGTTGCTTATGATATTTATATTAGCAGGTTTATAGATGGATTATTTGTAGAAGCTAGATACAACATTGGTCTATCTAATTTACTTGAAGAAGCACCTAGTGGCCTTACTAGAAAGCTAAGTGGTCTTTTTGTTGGTTTAGGATATAAGTTTAAATAGAACTAGATAAAGAGAAAGCCTTTGAGGGTTTCTTTTTTTATGCTCAATTTTTTAATATTTTTACTTCATGAAGAAATTGACAATCATTAACGGACCAAATTTAAACTTACTAGGAAAAAGAGAGCCTAATATTTATGGAAGTTTATCATTTACTGAATTTTTAGAAGAAATAAAACAAAAATATACTCATGTAGAGATTGATTATTTTCAATCTAATATTGAAGGCGAGCTCATTGATAAATTACATGAAGTAGGTTTTAATCATGATGGTATTATATTAAATGCAGCAGCTTATACACATACCTCTGTAGGTATTGGTGATGCTGTTAAAGCTATTGAAACACCAGTAATTGAAGTGCATATTTCAAACACGTTTAATAGAGAAGAATTTCGTCACCAATCTTATATTTCACCAAATGCTAGAGGCGTTATTCTTGGTTTTGGATTGCAGAGTTATGAATTAGCTATTCAAAGTTTTATAAATTAGAACCTAGAACCTAGACTCGCTCGCTTATAGAAACCAGATCATATTTAATGTAAATAAAAGAGGCTGTCTAAAAAGTGTCATTCTGAATGGAATGAAGAATCTCTTTAAAATATATGACTCTGATTATGAGTGAAATAAGATTCTTCGCGTTGCTCTGAATGACAAGATTAACCACTTTTTAGACAGCCTCTTTTTAATCTAATATCTATATCTAGCCATCTAGATATCTATATTCTTTCATCTTTAAAGATGTATCACTTCATCATAAGCATCAGCAACTGCTTCCATGACAGCTTCACTCATAGTTGGGTGAGGATGTACAGCTTTTAATACTTCGTGTCCAGTAGTTTCTAATTTTCTACCTAAAACAGCTTCTGCGATCATATCGGTAACACCAGCTCCAATCATATGGCAACCTAGCCATTCTCCATATTTAGCATCAAAAATCACTTTTACAAAACCATCGGCAGCACCACCTGCTTTTGCTTTTCCAGAAGCAGAGAAAGGGAACTTACCAACTTTAATATCTAAGCCTTTTTCTTTAGCTTGTTTTTCAGTTAGACCAACACTGGCAATTTCTGGCGAACAATAAGTACAACCAGGAATATTTCCGTAATCTAAAGCTTCAACATGCTGTCCAGCTAATTTTTCAACACATAAGATGCCTTCCGCAGAAGCGACATGTGCTAAAGCCTGACCAGGAGTAACATCTCCAATAGCATAATAACCAGGGATATTTGTTTGGTAAAAATCATTAACAATAATTTTGTCACGATCTACAACAATACCAACATCTTCCAGTCCAATATTTTCAATATTTGTTTTTATACCTACAGCAGATAAAATAATATCAGCTTCAAGAACTTCTTCGCCTTTTTTAGTTTTTACAGTTGCTTTTACACCTTCTCCAGAAGTATCAACAGAAGTAACTTCGGCAGAAGTCATAATTTTTATACCACTTTTCTTAAATGACCGTCCTAATTGTTTTGAAACATCTTCATCTTCAACAGGTACTATATTTGGCAGATATTCAACAATAGTTACCTCAGTACCCATCGAGTTATAAAAGTAAGCAAACTCAACGCCAATAGCACCAGAACCAACAACGATCATTTTCTTTGGTTGTTTAGGTAAACTCATAGCTTCTCTATAACCAATTACCTTTTTCCCGTCTTGAGGCAAACTTGGTAATTCACGAGATCGAGCACCCGTTGCAATAATTATATTATCAGCACTATATTCAGTTCCGTCAACATCAACCTTTTTACCGGGTTTAAGTTTTCCAAACCCATTAATAACGTCAATTTTATTCTTCTTCATTAAAAACTGAACGCCTTTACTCATACCATCAGCTACACCACGACTACGTTTAACTACCGCATCAAAATCTTTATCAAAATCTTTAACTGTAAGTCCATAATCTCCTGCATGTTTAAGATATTCAAATACTTGAGCAGATTTTAATAAAGCTTTCGTTGGGATACAACCCCAATTTAAGCATACACCACCAAGATTTTCTTTTTCAACAATAGCAGTTTTAAAGCCTAATTGTGATGCCCTAATAGCTGTAACATACCCCCCTGGGCCGCTACCAAGAACAATAATATCGTATTTATTCATGTGTGATTTTTTAAGCTACAAATCTACAAAATCGAATTCGAATAAAGAATTTAGAAAGCCTTAAATTTACATCTTTGTATTACCTTTGTGTTGCAAGCATTTATATATGAAATAAGCATAACCAATGTTAAATAATAATCTGAATTTTACGAATTACATAAAACCTATTAAAAAGACAAAAGCCTGTTTATGAATATACCAAGAACAAGTTTTCCTCGAATAATTATTATTGGGGGTGGTTTTGCAGGAGTAGCTTTAGCTAAAAAATTATCGAAACAAGATCTTCAAGTTGTTTTATTAGATAAGAATAACTACCATACATTTCAACCATTATTATATCAAGTATCAACAGGTGGATTAGAGCCAGATTCTATTGCTTATCCCATTAGAAAAATATTAAAAGACTTTCCTAATTTTCATTTTAGATTAGCCAACGTTGGAGAAATTGATGTTGAGAAGAATAAAGTAATTACCAATATAGGTAAGCTCAAGTTTGATTATTTAGTTGTAGCATCTGGATCTACAACTAATTATTTTGGAAATGCAGCCATAGAAAAGTATAGTATGGCCATGAAAACCATACCGCAATCTCTTAATTTAAGAAGTTTGATTCTTGAGAATTTTGAGGATGCTTTACTGACTTCAGATCTTAATGAACGGAATGCACTTATGAATTTTGTAATTGTTGGAGGTGGACCTACAGGTGTTGAGTTAGCTGGTGCTTTAGCTGAAATTAAGAAAGGCATTTTACCAAAAGATTATCCAGATTTGGATACACGGTTAGCACAAATTCATGTAGTTCAATCTGGTAATTGTATTTTAAAAGGAATGAGTGCTAATGCTTCGCAAAAAGCTGAGGACTTTTTAGAAAAATTGGGAGTAAATGTTTGGAAAAATGTTAGAGTGACTAACTATGATGGAAAAACAGTAACAACCAATACGGATTTAACATTTGAAACAGCTACTTTAATTTGGGCTGCTGGAGTAAAAGGGGCAAATATAAAAGGATTGGATGCAGAAAGGTTTGTGACTAGAGGGAATAGACTTTTAGTAAATGAATTTAGTCAGATAAAAGGATTCGAACATATTTTTGCCATAGGGGATGTGGCTTGCATGATAAATGAAGAACATCCTAAAGGTTTACCTATGATGGCGCAGCCTGCTATTCAACAAGGAAACCAATTAGGAGATAATATTCTACGGTTGATTGAGGAACAACCTATGAACCCCTTCTCTTATAAGGATAAAGGGAGTATGGCAACAATAGGAAGAAATAAAGCAGTGGTAGATTTAAAGCGATTTAAGTTTCAAGGTGTTTTTGCCTGGTATGTTTGGATGTTTGTTCACCTTTTTTTTCTAATAGGTTTTAGAAACAGGATGGTTGTTTTTATAAATTGGGTGTATAATTATGTGCGTTTCGATAGAGAAGCTCGTTTAATTATTAGACCTTTTAAGAAGAAGTTGGAATAATAATGTTGTTTGGGCGAGTTACTGTGGAAATTGGTTTTAATCTCGCAAAGTCACTAAGGCGCAAGGTTTCCAAGTAATGATGTTTCAGTTTAACTAAAAATAGGTCTTTGTTCTTGGCTCTAACAGCGAAGCGGTCTTAGGTCATTGGTTTTAATCTCGCAAAGTCGCTAAGGTGCAAAGTTTCCAAGTAAAAATGTTTCAATTTAACTAAAAATAGGTCTTTATTCTTGGTTCTAACAGCGAAGCGGTCTTAGGTCATAGGTTTTAATCTCGCAAAGTCACTAAGGCACAAGGTTTCCAAGTAAAAATGTTTCAATTTAATTTAAGATGAGTCTTTGTTCTTGATTCTAATAGCGAAGCGGTCTTAGGTCATTAGTCTTGGTCTCGCAAAATCGCTAAGGAGCAAAGTCGCTAAGTGATCATGTTTCAATTTAACTAAAAATAGGTCTTTGTTCTTGGTTCTAACAGCGGAGCGGTCTTAAATATCCAACTTATTCAACTACAAATCATCTGTAAAGTGACGTCTACCTTTTTCTTTACTGAACTTTTCCTTATTGTACTTTGAAGAATCTCCTTTGGGAATTGATAATGATTGCCAGTTTTTACCCTTAACTAATTTCCCAAGAAAAACGATCTGTCCAGTATGGTAAGAGTAATGTGCTAACTGTCTGTTAATAGCTTCTACAACTGTGTGTCCTTGATTTCGAATATAGATAATACGTTCTAGGTCGTTTTCAGATAATGGAGTAATAGCATCAAACAAACATTTCCAACCTTGATCCCAGGCTTTAGTAAGGTCATTTTTTGAAGTATAAGTATCTTCGAATTCCTGATCGCGATGCCTCCATTCTTTTTCACCATCTTCAGTTAAAAAATTCGTCCATCTACTTAACATATTACCTACAATATGTTTTACAACTATGGCAATAGAATTAGAATCTTCCGTAAATTCTTTTTGGAGTTCTTCAAAGCTTAGTTGGTTAAATGTTTTATCTCCTAAACTTTTATAATATTCAAATTGTTTAATGATACTTTTTAAATAGCTTTCCATTTTTTAAAAATAAAACTTCATTTTTAAATTCCAAATAGCAATTATAAATAAAAGCGAATTGGAATTTGGTAATTGTTATTTTGAATATTAAAAAGTTTATTCTTTTGGAATAAATTTTAAAGCAACCCCGTTAATACAATGACGTTTTCCTGTAGTATCTCTGGGACCATCGTTAAAAACATGACCTAAGTGTCCGCCACATGTAGCACAATGTTCTTCGTCACGAGAATATCCCAATTTATTATCGGAACCAAAAGCTACATTACCTTTAATTTCTCTATCAAAACTAGGCCACCCTGAACCAGAATCAAATTTGTGTTCACTTTTAAATAAAGGTGTATCGCATGCTTCACAAACGTAAACCCCCTTTTTATAATTTTTATTAAGCGGACTAGTAAATGGGCGTTCAGTTCCTGCTTCTCTTAGAACATAATATGCCATTTCAGATAACTGTGCTTTCCATTCTGCATCAGTTTTAGAAACTTCAAAGGTTTTTTGTTCTGTTTTTTGAGCACTACTATTACAACTAAATAGTGTTATTGCAAAACAGAATATAATCAGCTTTTTCATAAGGTTTAAGTTTTTTAATATGTCGGATATATTAAAGAGACATAACACCTTTTGTTTGAATATTTTTGTTCTATTAATGTGACTAATAAAAATATGCTGTGTCTAAAAATATATAATACTCCGAATTTTGTATTTTTATAGAAAATTATAAACCTTATATGATGAAATTAAAAAAGGCACTTTTAGTATTTGGTATAATCGTATTCATATTATCATGTGCTACGAATCCATTTACAGGTAAAAAGACAATGGCTTTAGTACCGAACTCTCAATTATTTCCAACAGCCTTTGCTCAATATAATCAGTTCTTAAACGACAATAAAGTTGTTAAAGGAACAAAAGACGCTGCTATGATTACAAGAGTAGGACAGCGTATAGCTGTAGCTGCAGAACGTTGGTTAAATGCTAATGGACATCATGGGTATTTAAACGATTATAAATGGGAATATAATTTGGTTGAAGACAATACGGTTAATGCTTGGTGTATGCCTGGCGGAAAAATAGTATTTTATACCGGTATTTTACCCATTGCAAAAGGAGAAGCTGGAGTGGCAGCTATTATGGGGCACGAAGTAGCACATGCATTGGCAAATCATGGACAACAACGTATGAGCGCAGCTTATGTACAGCAAGGTTTAGCTGTAGCAGGAAATATAGCCATTAAAGATGAAAAATCTAGAAATGCATTTAATCAATACTATGGTGTTGGATCGCAGGTAGGAGTGATGCTGCCTTTTAGTAGAAGTCATGAAACTGAAGCTGATAAAATTGGATTATACTTAATGGCAATTGCTGGTTATAACCCAGATGAAGCGTCAGAATTATGGAAGCGTATGAAGGCTAATAGTGGCGGTAAAGCACCACCGGAAATCTTAAGCACACACCCATCAAATGATTCTCGTATTGCAAACCTAAAAGCATTAGCTCCAACAGCTAAAGCAGAGGCTAAAAAGTTTGGGGTTACTACGTTTAGAAAATAATTTTTGTAATAACTAGTAATCATTTTAATTGATTATTACTACTTGTTATTGCTGATTTCTTAACATAAATAAAAATATTTGATTATTTTAGTGAGCTGCTCATATAAGGGCAGCTTTTTTATTAAAACAGGAAAAGAAGATTTTCTTGTTTTAATAATCCTAACAAAGGTTGGGATCTCGCGATTTAAGAGATAAAAGGGTTATTTATTATATCTAAATATTTATATGGAGCAACTTAAAAAAGGGAGTAAAAAACTCTTAAACGCTTGGGCGTTTTATGATTGGGCAAATTCAGTTTATACATTAACAATAACATCATCTATTTTTCCAATATTTTATTCGGCATTGTTTCTTTCAGAAATAAAAACCATTTCAGCTTTTGGGTTTGAATTTAAAAGTACAGCTCTTATTACGTTTGTTACCGCTTTCACTTTTTTAGTGGTTGCTTTTATGTCTCCAATTTTATCTGGTATTGCCGATTATATTGGAAATAAAAAGAATTTTTTAAAATTCTTTTGCTATGTCGGAAGTGCAGGTTGTATAGGATTGTATTGGTTTGATTTAGAGCATATTCACTTAAGTTTGCTATTTTATTTTATGGGTTTAATAGGGTATTGGGGGAGCTTGGTTTTTTATAATTCATATTTGCCAGATATAGCCTTTCCAGAACAGCAGGATAGTATTAGTGCGAAAGGCTTTTCTATGGGATACTTGGGGAGTGTTCTTTTGTTGATTTTAAACTTGTTGATGGTGATGTTTCCTCAGTGGTTTGGTTTTGATATTAGTATATCCGAATCTATAAGAAACACAGGTTCTGAGTTAGAAATCAATGAAGCTTTAAAAGTGGCAAAAGATACGGCTTCTATTGAAGCTATGAAAATATCATTCATTACGGTAGGTGTTTGGTGGGCACTATTCAGTCAGTATTCGTTTTACCACTTACCAAAGGGTGCTTCATCAGGACATAAAGTAACAAAAGCTATTGTCTTTAATGGTTTAAAGGAACTAAGACAGGTGTGGAAACAACTAAAATCAGATTTAAGATTAAAACGCTATTTATACGCTTTTTTTGTGTTTAGCATGGCAGTACAAACCATCATGTTAGTTGCTGCTTATTTTGGAGAAGAGGAAATAGCGTGGGGAAGTGCTTCAGATAAAACTATGGGATTAATAGGAAGCATTTTAATTATTCAATTAGTTGCTGTACTTGGTGCTTTTTTAACATCAAGAGCTTCTTCAAAATATGGAAATATTAAGACTTTAGTTGCTATTAATTTTATTTGGATGGCATTATGTTTTTATGCCTATTTTATGGAAACACCTTCACAATTCTATATTGCAGCATCTATTGTTGGTTTAGTAATGGGAGGCATTCAATCTTTAGCACGGTCTACGTATTCAAAATTTTTACCAGAAACAGAGGATACAACATCTTATTTTAGTTTTTATGATGTTGCAGAAAAAATAGGAATTGTAATTGGTATGGGAATCTTTGCAACCATAGATCAGATAACCGGAAGTATGAGAAATGCGATTCTATTTTTATTTATTTTCTTTTTAGCAGGTATTATCATGCTTTTTAGAGTGCCTAAATTATCAAAAATAGATTAAACGAAAAATGCAGTCTAAAAAGTGATATATTTTATTCTGAGGAGTACTAAAAGTGTGACGTAAGAATTTTTTAGATTAAATAGATTGCCACAGTTGTTCCTTCTTCGCAATGACACTTTTTAGACAGCGCTTTTTGTTGATTGATGAAGATCGTCTAGTTGTTAATTATTAGAAATACTTCCAGAGCCTGCTACTTTGCTGTCTACTACAGGATCTCCTTTGTAAACAATATCTCCAGACCCAGATACCCTAGCTTTTAAGGTTTTGTTGCTAACAACTTTTGCATCACCAGAACCGGCAACAGAAACGTCTGTGTTATTTGCTTGTAAATCGAACCCATGAAAATCACCGGATCCAGCCACTTTAGCTACTAAATTATTAGCGTTTCCTTTAAGCTTGAGATCTCCAGAACCTGCTATGGAGGCTTTAGCAGATGTTGCTTTAATGTCAAGGCTAACATCGCCGGAGCCCGCTAATGATATATCTAAGTTGTTAGCTGTTATTGTGTCTTCATTCCATAAATCGCCAGAACCAGCAAGAGAGACATTACTTATATCTTTAACAGGAATAGTAATTTTTATAGTTTTTGTCATGCTGGATTTTAGATTTATTCCTTTTTTTGTTTTTACTATTAAATTTTTGTTTTTAACTTCAGTAATAATGTAGTCCAGCAAATTTTCTTCTCCTTTAATTTTAATGTTTCCCTCTGTGCCATTTACAATAACGAAATCCATATTTCCGGCACATTTTACACCATCATATTCTGGGGTCGTTCGGGTTATGGTTTTCATAGTACCATTTCCTCTTATTGATTTCCATTGAGCATAAGATGTAGATGCTAAAAGTAAGGTCGCTATAACTAAGACTGTTTGTTTTTTGATTAATGTTCTCATGTGTTTAAGGTTTATTATTGATGAATTAATTTTTGTAAAGAGATACACTTCCGTACTCAGATTCTATATTAATAGTATTACTTGAGTTTTTACTACCATAATAGCCTATATAAAGTTTATCTGTAGACTCTATAATTTTCTTTGTGAATTCCAGTCCGTCGGTGTTTAATGATCCATATTCTAGATCAATATTAAAATTAAAATGATATGCAGGAACGTAACCAATTTTTATACCAACATAATCAGATTTTATAGTCACACTACCAGCATTTTCATTCATCCTTTTTATTTTTATGGAACCATAATCTGCTTTAATAATTATGTTTTTATATACATCACCTATAATAGTTGTTAAATAGTCGCCATTTCCAATAATATTGTTTGCTTTGTCAATACTTATGTTGCCATAGTCACAATTATAATTAACGTCTTCGGCTATTTCGATTTTAGAGTTTGTGTAGTCTGCATTAATATCTAGTTTATTTGCTTTAGACACAGTGAAACCACTATAATCGGCATTTATTTTTCCGCTTTTTATATATTCAAAGTAGCAGTTTTTCGTGTAATCAAAATTAATACTATTGTTATCGGACATTAGTTCTTTGGTAGTGATTTTACCATAGTCACAATTTATTTCTGCATGACCTTCAAGCTTATCAACATTAATACTTCCGTAGTCGTTATTTAAATCTATATTGTTTGTGATTGGAATTTTAACAATGTAATTGATTTTCATATTGACTTTATTATTCCTTGTCCAATTCCACCAAGAGTTTGATCTTCTTTCCCCAAATCTTGTTTCTGCAGAAATATTAGAAGAAGAAGCTTCAAAATGAATAGTTATATCATCTAGTTTTTCTTGAACTTTTTCTTCGTCATTACCTGTGGTAGTAATTGTAATTTCAAAAACCACCCTATTTTCGTTCCAAGTAATAATATCTATATTCCCATAGCTATTATCTACACTTAGCGAGGCATTCGATGCGACTGAGTATTCCTTGTTAATTGTTTTCTTTTTTGTGTATTTACCTTTGGCTTCTGTTGATGAGGCAGTAGCTAAAAGCGGTAATATTAGAAATAATATTAGTGTTTTATATGGTAGTGCTCGTTTCATGTGATCGATTTTAATTGTTTTTTAATTGGCACATGTAATATCTTAAATGAATCATTTTCGGATTATTAAATATTGATATTAGGCATTTCATGTGATCGATTATTTAATTGCTTTATTTTTTCAATTTGCTCTAAAGCATTTTGTAATATGTCTATTCTATTTTGAAAGTTGGAGATCATAGCATAGATAACCCTACGATCATCTCCACTTACAGTTAAATCTATTTTTAAAGATTCATAATCTTTTTCCAATACTTTTATACGTGCCATAGTATCTTGAATTAACGCTTGAGCTTTAGGTGAATTTTCATTCTTGATTTTGCTTAATTCTTCGGCTATTGTAGATGTGAAAAAGTCTTCTGTTTCTGCCATTTTAGGCGATACACTGGCTAATTCCCTATAATTTGTCTCTTGTTGAGAACCTATAAAAAGTGTAATTAATAATATAACAGAAGCGGCTACACCAATTAATGGTTTCCATAAACGACGCCTTTGTTTACCAACTTTAATTGATTGTAGCCCGCTTTGCTTATTTAATTTGTGTAAGAAACGTTCTGTATGATTTGATTCAGGTGTTTCTATATCGAAATCATTTTCATGTTCTTTAAACAGTTGATCTATACTCTTTTTACTCATAAACCATTTGTAATTTTGTTCTTAAGCTTTCTTTGGCTCTAGAAATAGTTGTTCTGCAATTAGCATTTGTAATATTTAAAATATCACTGATTTCATCATAATCGTAACCTTCAATTAAATTTAAGGTTAAAGCAATTCTATAATTGTCTTTTAACAATTTCATTGTGTTTAAGATTTGCTTTACTTTTATATTTGCAAACTCGTAATTGCTATCTATGCCATTATTGTCATCTTCTATCTTATGTAACATATCATCTAAAGGAACTTCTTTGTTTTTACTATTCTTTTTGTAATGATAAATACTATTATTTATAACAATTCGTTTTAACCACGCTCCAAATATTTTTGATTCTTTAAGGCTATTTAATTTTGTAAAAGCCATTAAAAATGAATCTTGCATAATATCCTCTGCTTCAAAACTATCTTTTACAATTCTAAAAGAAGCATTGTACATGGCTTTATAATATCTGTTATATATTTCCAATTGTGCAGATTGGTTTCCAGATTTACAAAGCTCAACAAGCTGTTCGATATTTAATTTAGTTGGCGTCAAAAAAACAATTTGTTATAGTATAGAGAGGTATTATTTTCTTTTGTTACAGTTTCACAAAAAAAATCCTAAATTCAGTTAAGAATATAGGATTTTAATATGGAACTCATCTAGGCTTTTTCTATTTCCTAAAAAACGGCTAAAATTCGCCCATATTTTATTACGCTTAAGGAGCATACTCGTAAAATAGGAAACCAATTTGTAAGAGACATTCTTTCTTTAAATGAAGTCATTGAGTGTTATAATATTTCTGGTGATTATGATTTTTTATTGAAGGTTTTGGTTAAAGACATGAAGGCTTATCAGAATTTTGTTTTGAACCATTTAGGAGAACTTAAAAACATAGGGAGCGCTCACAGTACTTTTGTGATGGGAGAAATTAAAAATACTTATATGGTTCCTATTTAATTCAATTTGTTATATGGACTATTAGTTATTTTATCGAGGAGAAGGAGGAGTCTCATGATTAATGAGGTTGCTTTATGTGATGTCGTAGAAATCGAAATGATTCAAAATACAAATGGATCTCGATGTTATGTCGATGATAAGAGACATAACATGATACTTTTTAATAGAAATAACAACTGAATTTATGTGATAAATCGCGTTAATTTAAGAGCAAAAAAAACTCGGAAATATTTCCGAGTTTTTAATTTTTAATGGTTACTTTAAGACTCTGTAGGCTTTTCAGCTTTTTCTATCGATATACTCAATTCTTGAGCTGCTTTATCTAAATCAATTTTAATTTTATCACCTTCTTTAAGATGAGAAGCAACAATTTCTTCAGCTAAAGCATCTTCAATATATTTTTGAATAGCTCTTTTTAAAGGTCTTGCCCCATATTGTTTATCGAAACCTTTTTCGGCAATATAATCTTTAGCACTTTTAGTAAGTTTTAAGATATAGCCTAAGCCTTTAATTCGGGCTAAGAGTTTTTCTAATTCAATATCAATAATTTTATTGATATCTTCTTTTTCTAAAGCATTGAATATCACAACATCATCAATTCTATTTAAAAACTCGGGAGCAAACGATTTTTTTAATGCGTTTTCAATCACACCTCTAGCATTTGCATCTTCCTGAGCTTTTTGTGATGCTGTTCCAAAACCAATACCAGTACCAAAATCTTTTAGTTTTCTGGCTCCAATGTTGGATGTCATAATAATGATGGTATTTCTGAAATCGATTTTTCTTCCTAAACTATCAGTTAAATAGCCATCATCAAGTACCTGAAGTAGCATGTTAAAGACATCTGGATGCGCTTTTTCGATCTCATCTAATAGTATGACTGCATATGGCTTACGTCTCACTTTTTCAGTTAACTGACCACCTTCTTCATAACCAACATATCCTGGAGGTGCTCCAATTAATCTGGAAATGGCAAATTTTTCCATATATTCACTCATATCAATTCTAACGAGTGATTCTTCACTATCAAATAACTCTCTGGATAATACTTTTGCTAACTGTGTTTTACCAACACCAGTTTGACCTAAAAAGATAAATGAACCAATTGGCTTATTTGGATCTTTAAGTCCAGCACGGTTACGCTGAATTGCTTTTACAACTTTGGCTACTGCGTCGTCCTGTCCAATAACTTTTCCTTTTATAAGGTTAGGTAGTTCGGCCAGTCTGTTAATCTCTGTTTGTGCAATTCTGTTTACCGGTACTCCGGTCATCATCGAAACTACATCTGCAACATTATCTTCTGTGACTATTTCTCTGTGCTGTTTAGTGTCTTCTTCCCATTTTTCCTGAGCAATAGCTAATTCTTTTTCGATGCGTTTTTCATCATCTCTAAGTTTTGCAGCTTCTTCATACTTTTGCTTTCTAACTACAGCATTCTTGGTTTCTTTAATACCTTCCAGTTGCTTTTCGAGTTCTATTATTTGTTTAGGAACATCAATATTAGTTATATGTACACGAGATCCCGCTTCATCCAAAGCATCGATAGCTTTGTCTGGTAAAAAACGTTCAGTCATGTATCTGTTTGTTAACTTAACACAAGCTTCAATAGCTTCCTGTGTATAATCAACGTTATGATGCTCTTCGTACTTTCCTTTTATGTTATTAAGGATTTCAATAGTTTCTTCTACCGAAGTAGGTTCTACTATAACCTTTTGAAAACGACGTTCTAAAGCACCGTCCTTTTCAATATATTGTCTATATTCATCTAAAGTCGTAGCTCCTATACATTGAATCTCGCCACGCGCTAAAGCAGGTTTAAACATATTAGAGGCATCTAAACTGCCTGTAGCTCCACCAGCACCAACTATGGTATGTATTTCGTCAATAAAAAGGATAACATCGTCATTCTTTTCAAGCTCATTCATAACAGCTTTCATGCGTTCCTCGAACTGTCCGCGGTATTTTGTTCCAGCAACTAAACTGGCTAGATCTAAAGTAACAACACGTTTATTAAATAAAATACGAGAGACTTTTCGTTTTACTATTCTAAGAGCTAAACCTTCTGCAATGGCAGATTTACCAACGCCAGGTTCACCAATTAAAAGGGGGTTATTTTTTTTACGTCTACTTAAAATTTGTGAGACACGTTGTATTTCCTTTTCACGTCCAACCACAGGGTCAAGCTTCCCTTCTTCAGCTAAGGCGGTTAAATCACGCCCAAAATTGTCTAAAACAGGTGTTTTGGACTTCTTGTTTGTTTTCCCTGTAGGTGTATTAAAAATATTGTCCTTTGATGCTTCGCCCTCGGTGTTCATATCATCATCTTGAAAAGATTCAGATTTTGGTTCTATATAATCATTGTCGTTAGTAATCATAAGTTTAAATTGTTCTTTAACGTTATCGTAGTCAACTTTAAGCTTATTTAAGAGCTTAGTCGTAGGATCATTTTCATTTCTTAAAATACAGAGCAGTAAATGAGCTGTGTTTATTGAAGTACTTTGAAATAGTTTAGCTTCTAAAAATGTAGTTTTTAAAGCGCGTTCTGCTTGCCTTGTAAGATGTAAGTTCTTTTTTTGATTTGAAGTTACAGTAATGTTGGGGTTTGCAGGGCTTAATATCTCAACTTTGCGTCTCAAATGATTTAAATCAATATCTAAAGCGTTTAGGATGTTTATAGCTTTGCCACTACCATCTCTTAGAAGTCCAAGCATTAAATGCTCAGTACCAATAAAATCATGGCCTAGCCTTAGTGCTTCTTCTTTGCTATATGCAATTACGTCCTTTACTCTTGGGGAAAAATTATCATCCATATTCGTGTTCCTTTCTGCATTAAAAATACTAAAACATTTTACTAAAGGCAAAAACTATACCTTAAATTGTCTGTAAGTTGCTAATTGACGAAAAAATCTTTAAAAAATCAAAATTTTTTAAAGCATACTTATCAACTAAAAAAACATATAAAATTGTTAATAAAAAACATGAAAAAATAGTCAGGAAACGCTTAACATGACTATTGAAATACTTATATTAGCATGTTTTGAAAAATAGATAAAACTTAATTAAATTATATATGGCAGAAGGAGAAAAATTGATCCCTATTAATATTGAAGATGAGATGAAATCGGCATACATTGATTATTCAATGTCAGTCATTGTGTCACGTGCTTTACCGGATGTAAGGGACGGCTTAAAACCAGTTCATAGACGGGTACTTTATGGTATGCACGAATTGGGTGTTAGAGCGAGTTCAGCACATAAAAAATCCGCAAGAATAGTTGGAGAAGTTTTAGGTAAGTATCACCCTCATGGAGATACATCTGTTTATGATGCGATGGTACGTATGGCTCAGGAATGGAGTTTGCGTTATATGCTGGTCGACGGACAAGGAAATTTTGGTTCTATAGATGGTGATAGTCCAGCAGCAATGCGTTATACAGAAGCACGTATGCAAAAAATATCTGAGGACATGTTGGCAGATATAGAAAAGGAAACGGTAGATCATAAATTGAATTTTGATGATACTTTACAGGAACCTACTGTTTTACCAACTCGAATCCCTGGGCTTTTAGTTAATGGTGCATCAGGTATTGCTGTAGGTATGGCTACTAATATGCCACCACATAATTTAACCGAAGTGGTTAATGGTACTATAGCTTATATTGATAATAATGATATTGAAATTGATGAATTAATCACCCATATTAAAGCTCCGGATTTTCCAACAGGAGGAACTATCTATGGTTATGATGGTGTAAAAGAAGCATTTCATACAGGTCGTGGACGTATCGTTATGCGTGCTAAGGCCAATATTGAGGAAGTAAACGGGCGTGAGTGTATTATAGTAGATGAAATACCTTATCAGGTTAATAAGGCAGACATGATTAAGAAAACTGCAGACTTGGTAAACGACAAGAAATTGGAAGGTATTGCGACTATTCGTGATGAGTCTGATAGAAATGGAATGCGTATTGTTTATGTTTTAAAGCGTGATGCTATTCCTAATATCGTTTTAAATAAGTTATTTAAATTTACAGCTTTACAATCATCTTTTAGTGTGAATAATATCGCGCTTGTAAATGGAAGACCGCAGTTATTAAACTTAAAAGAACTGATTCATTATTTTGTTGAGCATAGACACGAAGTTGTTGTAAGACGTACTACTTACGAATTACGAAAGGCTGAAGAACGTGCTCATATATTAGAAGGCTTAATTATTGCATCAGACAATATAGATGAAGTTATTGCTATAATAAGGGCTTCTTCTAACGCAGATGAAGCTAGGGAAAACTTAATAAAACGTTTTGAACTTTCCGAGATTCAGGCTAAAGCTATAGTTGAAATGCGACTACGTCAGTTAACTGGTTTAGAGCAAGATAAGTTGCGTTCAGAATATGAGGGAATAATGAAAACCATTGAAGACTTAAAAGATATCTTGGCTAAAAAAGAGCGTAGAATGGATATTATTAAGGAAGAGTTGGAAGTTGTTAGGAATAAATATGGTGATGAACGTCGTTCGATTATTGAGTATGCTGGAGGGGATTTAAGTATTGAAGATATGATTCCTGATGAAAAAGTGGTGATTACCATTTCTCATGCCGGTTATATTAAACGTACATCACTAACAGAATATAAAACACAAAATAGAGGAGGAGTTGGTCAAAAAGCATCTACTACAAGGAATGAAGATTTCTTAGAGCATTTGTTTGTTGGTACCAATCATCAATACATGTTGTTCTTTACGCAAAAAGGAAAATGTTTCTGGATGCGTGTTTATGAAATCCCTGAAGGAAGCAAGGCCTCTAAAGGGAGAGCGATTCAAAACTTGATAAATATTGAGCAAGATGATAAGGTAATGGCCTTCATTTGTACTCAGGATTTAAAAAATGAAGATTATATAAATAGCCATTATGTTATTATGGCTACTAAAAATGGACAAGTAAAGAAAACCTCTTTAGAGCAGTATTCTCGTCCTAGAACAAATGGAATTAATGCTATAACAATTAAGGATAATGATGAGTTGTTAGAAGCAAAATTAACCACAGGGAATAGTCAAGTTATGCTTGCACTTAAATCTGGTAAAGCGATTCGTTTTGAAGAAGCAAAAACCAGACCTATGGGTCGTGGTGCTTCTGGAGTTAGAGGTATTAGACTTGCTAACGATAAGGATGAGGTTATAGGTATGGTAACTATAGAAAATTCTCAAGAAGAATCTGTACTTGTAGTTTCAGAGAATGGTTATGGTAAACGTACTTATATTGATGATCCTGAAGATGGAGAACCAGTATATAGAATTACAAATAGAGGTGGTAAAGGAGTAAAAACCATTTCTATTACAGAGAAAACAGGAAATTTAGTTGCTATAAAAAGCGTAACAGATAATGATGATTTAATGATTATTAATAAATCAGGTATCGCTATACGTATGGTTGTGGCAGATTTACGAGTTATGGGTAGAGCTACTCAAGGTGTTAAATTAATCAATTTAAAAGGAAATGATTCTATAGCAGCAGTTGCTAAAGTTATGCATGATGAAGATGAAGTTGAAGTTGAAGATTCCGAAACTATTGAGAACACTAACGATTTAGAAGACGGCACAACTCTTGATAATAATGTAGAAGATAATAACGATAATACCGAAAATTAATTAATAATATTTTATAAAAATGAGAAAACAGTTAATCATAGCTTTAATCTTTTCAGTAAGTGCTTCATTTACATTTGCGCAAAAAAAAGAGCTAAAAACAGCAGCAAAAGCTATTAAAGGAGGAAATTTTGCAGAGGCAAAAACAGCTTTAAAACAAGCAAAAACGTTGGAGTCTAGTATGGATGATAAAACTAAATCAAAGTTTTATTATTTAAATAGCCAGGCTTTGTATGCACAAGGTAAAGGTTCATTAACAGATATCGATGGAGCTTTAGCTAACCTGAAAAAAGTTAAAGTAGGGTATTCGGCAGAGGTCAATCTATTAAAGCAAGACATTGCAAATGGTTTGCTATTAAAAGGAAATGAAGCCTATGAGAAAAAAGATTTTTCGGATGCATCTGTATTTTTTGAAAAATCTTATAGAGTAGCAGAAAGGGATACCGTATTTCTTTATTATGCAGCAGCTACAGCTGTTAATGTTAGTGAGTATGATAGAGCTTTAAAACTTTATGAAGAGCTAAAAAAATTAGGCTATACAGGGATTTCAAAGCAATATTACGCTACTAATGTTGAAACACAAAAAGAAGAAGCCTTTAATAGTAAAGATCTGCGTGATATTTCTGTTAGAGCTAAAACTCATATTAAACCAACTGAGCGTAAATCAGAATCAAAAAAGCCAGAAATTGTAAAAAATATTGCTCTTATATATGTTAATAAGGGGGATAATGAAAAAGCAATTGCAGCCATGAAAGAGGCAAGGGCAGAAAGTCCTAATGATGTTAACTTAATATTATCAGAGGCGAATGTTCATTATAAAATGGGCAATACAGAAGAATTTAAAAAGTTATTAGAGAAGGCTACACAAATGGATCCTAATAATCCTGAGTTACAGTATAATTTAGGGGTTATTGCTGCGGAGTCTAAGCAAACTGAAGAAGCAAAGCAGTATTATGAAAAAGCGATTGAGTTAGATCCTAAATATATAAATGCATATATAAACTTATCAGCCTTAGTTTTAAATGAAGAAGAGGCAATAATTAAGGAAATGAATGGATTAGGGACTTCCAGAGCTGATAATAAACGTTATGATGAGTTGAGAGCACAACGTCAAAACCTTTATAGAGAAGCGATACCTTATTTGACTAAAGCGCTTGAAATTGATTCAAAAAGTATAAGTGCTGCTAAAACGTTAATGAATATTTATAGTATTCTTGGAGAAACTGATAAATATAAAAGTATGAAAGAAAAGGTTGCTGCCATAGAAGGAGCTGAAGCTAACTAATCTGAAAATACTTAATTGATAATACATAAAAGAGGCTGTCTAAAAAGTGTCATTCTGAATGGAATGAAGAATCTCTTTAAAATATATGACTCTGATTATGAGTGAAATAAGATTCTTCGCGTTGCTCTGATGACAAGATTAACCACTTTTCAGACAGCCTCTTTTTAGATTATTTTTTTAATAACACGTAGTTTATGTGTATGTGTTTTTTTGTCGACATTATAAATGCCTGAGTGGTCTAACCTGTCTATTCTAACTTTACCATGAGCGTGTATTATGTAATTATCTTTCATAATAATACCTACATGTGTAATAACCCCTTCGCTATTATCAAAAAAAGCTAAATCACCAGGTTCACTTTCTTCAATAAAGCTTAAGGCTTCTCCTTGGGTTGCCTGCTGTGATGCATCACGTAGTAACTTATAACCGTTTAATTTATAAACCATTTGAGTAAAGCCTGAACAATCTATGCCAAAAGGTGTTTTTCCACCCCAAAGATAAGGGCTGTTTAAATATAAAAACGCCGTTTTAATAAGGTCACTTTTTACTTTTTTACCTTCAATATAATTACCTTCATGTTTATGGTTTAAATTGGATAACCCATTTAAAGAAGTTCCCAATACAATAGGATATAACTGGCTGTTGCTATCTTCAATAAACTCGACTAAATCAGCAGAAAGTTTAGGAGTTTCTTTATTTAAATCTTTATATGCTTCTTCTGTAATTTCAAGATGTTGTTTGTTATCAATCCAACCCTCATAAGAGTCAAATGCTAAGCGAATTTTACTCCAGTTTTTACGTTGCTCCAAGATTTTAAAAATTTCACCATAAATAACTTGAGATACAAGTTCACTGGTATCTGCGGGTTCTTCTCTAAGGGGGACAATGCTTAAATTACAAATTCCGTATTGCATAAAATTAATATCTATTGGCTATTACTATTAATTATTTATGCAATTATTGGAGAGGATAATAAGGTTGCTGAATAAAAATTTTAAAAAGTATTTCATAATAAATAATAACAATATTTAATATTACTAACGCTCTATAACTATTGCAGATGCTCCGCCACCTCCGTTGCAAATAGCTGCTGCTCCAATTTTGGCATTGTTTTGTTCTAAGACATTTAATAAAGTGATTATAATTCTAACACCAGAACAGCCTAATGGATGCCCTAAAGAAACAGCTCCTCCATTTACGTTTACATTATTATCATTTAATCCTAGAATTTTCATGTTAGCTAAACCGACTACGGAGAAAGCTTCATTAAACTCAAAATAGTCTATGTCGCTAATTTTAATTCCTGCTTTACTTATAGCTTTTGGTAATGCTTTTGCAGGAGCAGTTGTAAACCATTCAGGCTCTTGAGCAGCATCAGCATAACTTTTTATGGTTGCTAAAGGAGTTAGTCCTAATTCGTTTGCTTTTTCTTTACTCATTAAAACCATAGCACCTGCACCATCATTTATAGTTGAAGCATTGGCAGCTGTTACAGTGCCATCTTTTGTGAACGCTGGACGCAATTGTGGGATCTTCTCCATTTTCACATTAGTAAATTCTTCATCTTTGCTAACTATAATAGGTTCTCCACGACGTTGAGGCACTTCAACAGGAACAACTTCATTATCGAATTTTCCACTATCCCATGCAGCGGCAGAACGATTGTAAGACTGAATTGCAAAAGTATCTTGCTCTTCTCTTGAGAATTTATATTCTGTAGCACAGGCATCAGCACAAACACCCATAGCGTTATTATCGTAAGCATCTACTAAACCATCTCTTTGCATACCGTCGATTAATGAAGAAGGACCAAATTTAGTGCCAGTACGGGCATGTAAATAATGAGGAATTAAACTCATGTTTTCCATACCTCCAGCAACTACGATGTCAGCGTCACCAAGAGCAATAGCTTGAGCAGCTTGCATAACCGCTTTCATTCCAGATGCACATACTTTATTTATAGTCGTACATGGAACGGTATTAGGTATACCTGCATAAATAGCAGCTTGTCTCGCCGGAGCTTGACCTGTACCAGCTTGTACTACATTACCCATTAAAACTTCTTCAACTAATTCTGGACTTAAATTTATTTTATTTAAGGCTCCTTTAATAGCGATAGCGCCTAATTCTGGGGCTGGAATAGTTGACAGAGCGCCTAAAAAACTCCCAATTGGAGTTCTTGCAGCTGATACAATAACTACTTCTTTATTCATTAATTTGATGTTTAGTTTATACTTGCGAAAATAACGATTTTTTAGTAGAAATATAAACGATTCATTTATTATAAAAATGGTGAAAGCTTATAATTTTATTACATTTGAAACCATTACGCGTTTTGATGAAAGATTTTATAAATAAATTATATAAAAACCACTCCTTAATTTACAAGGGACTGTTATTTATAGCGACTACTTTTTTAATTGTTTATTTGTTTCCTAAAGGAGGGAAGTTTAAATATGATTTTGAAAAAGGGAAACCTTGGCAATCGGAAAATTTATATGCCCCTTTTGATTTTGCTATTATAAAAATGGATGCAGAAATAGCTTCTGAAAAAGATGAGTTGGTAAAAAAATCAATCTTATATTTTAACCTAGATAATACCATTGAGGCCAAAGTAAAAGCTTCATATAAAAATCAGTTTAATAACGTGTTTTCTGACTCTATTTCTAGAGGTGCATATAGAAAATTATACAATGCAGGAGAAGTTATTATTTCAAACTTGTACTTATTTGGAATTTTAAGTGAAAACTATAATTTTCCAGATGAAAAGGCTATAGTCATACTTGATGGAAGAGTTAAAAAACAAGATGGATTCTTTTCCAATTTAATTAAACCAGATGCTGTCTCAAAAGTAATAGATAATGTATTAAATAAATATGAATTAATGCATTACAAAACAGAATTTACTTCTTTGTTTTTTGATTTAATAGAACCTAATTTAACATTCAATAAGTCGTTTACAGACAAAGTATTACAAGAAGAAATTGGAAAAATAGCTTATGCCAGAGGAAGTATTGAAAAAGAAACTTTAATAGTTTCAAAAGGAGAAGTTATTGATGGTGAAAAATATCAGGTTTTAAAATCATTACAATCTGAGTATGAATCGCAGGTCTGGAATGAATCTAATTATATATGGGTGCTATTTGCTTACACATTATTGGTGGCTTTAGCTTTATTGATGTTACTTTTATTCTTGCGAAAATATAGAATGCGTGTATTTGAAAATAATACAAAAGTTACTTTCATTTTCTTTAATGTTTCTTTAGTAATATTTATAACGACTTTGGTTGTAAATTATGATTCAAAATATATTTATGTTGTCCCTATTTGTATTTTACCTTTAGTATTTAAAGCTTTTTTTGATGCTAGATTGGGGTTGTTTGCGCATGTGCTTACAGTATTATTAATAGGGTTTATTGTGCCTAATAGCTATGAATACATGTTTCTTCAAATTATTGCAGGAATTGTAACAATACTAACTGTTTCTGAGCTATATAAAAGAGCAAATTTGTTTATTTCGGTAGGGCAAATAACACTTATTTATATTATAGCTTATTTTGCGTTTTTTGTAATTCATGAAGGAAGTGTGAAAACTATAAAGTGGGAAACATTTATGTGGTTTATCTTGAGTGGGTTAGCAACTTTGTTTGTGCAGCCTTTGATATATGCTTATGAAAAACTGTTTGGTTTGGTTTCAGATGTATCTCTTTTGGAGCTGTCTGATACTAATTCTAAATTACTTAAAGAGTTATCCGATAAAGCGCCAGGAACATTTCATCATTCTTTAAATGTTGCAAACCTAGCTGAAGCATCCGCAAATGAAATTGGCGCAAATGCTATGTTGGTAAGGGTAGGGGCTTTGTATCATGATATAGGTAAAATGGAAAATCCAACTTATTTTACCGAAAATCAATCTACAGGAATTAATCCACATGATGAATTATCATCAAGAGAGAGTGCCCGAATAATTACAGATCATGTTATAAATGGTATTGAGATAGCTAGAAAAAATAATTTACCAGACAGAGTTATAGATTTTATTCGGACACATCATGGCACTAGTATTGTTTATTACTTTTATATGCAAGAAAAAAAGGATTTTAAAGAGGTTGATAAGTTAGATTTTTCTTATCCTGGACCAAAACCATTTAGTAAGGAAACTGCTATATTAATGATGTGTGATAGTATAGAGGCAGCTTCTAAGAGTTTAAAAGATCCTACGTCAACAAAGATCGATGCTTTTGTTGAAAGTATAATAAATAAACAAATTGAAGAAGGTCAATTTCTAAATGCAAATATTACGTTTAAGGAGATTGAATCTATTAAAAAAGTGCTAAAATACAAGCTTGCAAATATTTACCATTTACGTATTGAATATCCCGAATAAAAATTATAAAAAAGTAAATAAAATAGTTGCGTTATATCTAAGTATCTAGTACATTTGCAACCGCAATTTTATTGCAATGTTCTTAATATTAGAAAGGAGAGGTGCCTGAGTGGCCGAAAGGAGCGGTTTGCTAAATCGTCGTACCTAGAAATAGGTACCCTGGGTTCGAATCCCAGTCTCTCCGCAAATAGATAACCAATTCGGGGTGTAGCGTAGCCCGGTTATCGCGCCGCGTTTGGGACGCGGAGGTCGCAGGTTCGAATCCTGCCACCCCGACAAATAGGGTATTAAAATTAAATTTTTAATACGCAAATAAATGAAAACCAGTAAAATACATTTTTACTGGTTTTTTTTGTTTCCATTTGAGAGCAAATCTCTTAGTGTCCTATTTCGTGTCCTGTTTTTTAGGAAATAAATTCCTAAATTTACAGTTCACAGCCCGTATTTGACTTTCGAGGCGATTTGGCTTTCGTTTAACTGATTTAATAATCAAAAACGAAAGTAATGACAACTTCACACACCTTCAATGTCCATTTTTGGTTGAAGAAGACCTCAATCAAAAAAGATGGGACCATTCCCATATATGCCCGGATTTGGATAGACAGTATCCCTATTGATGTAAGTGCCAAAGAATCTATTTTGGAGGAACATTGGTGCGCTATTGCCTGCCGTGCAAAGATTAGGACAAAGAATGCAAAGTACATCAATGAAATTCTGGATAATATAAATTCTGGAATCAAAAAGGCCTATAAACAGCTCAAGGATGAAGGTAGGTCAATTACCGCACTAGCTATAAAGCAACGGTACTTAGGTAAGGATAAGGCGATTTTAACATTCAGGGACGTTATTCAATACCATAGGAAGGAGGAATCGGGAAAACTAGCTCCGGGTACCATAAAAAACTATGGCGCAACCGAAAAATATATAGTCCGTTTTATCAAAAAGGAATTCAAGTCGGACGATATCCAATTGGCGTTAATAGATTATTCATTTATAGTCAAATTCGAAAATTACCTCCGCACTTGCCCTCCACTATGTAAATCCCAACCATTGAACAACAATGGTATTATGAAGCATTTGGAGCGCTTACAAAAATTTACGACACTCGCCTTTAAGCATGGTTGGATTAAGGCAAATCCGTTTGCATTGTATGAACTGAAGTATGAAGAATTCGATTGTCCATTTTTAGAGCAATTCGAGCTTGATGCGATGGCTACACTTTCCATAACAAACGAAAGTATGTGTTTGGTCAGGGATGTATTCGTTTTCTCATGCTATACTGGACTCTGTTACATAGAAGTGAAAAATTTGAACAATAAGGATATTATGAACGGAATTGATGGTGAGCAATGGATTATGGTCAGACGTCAAAAATCTAATACTCCCGTAAAGTTGCCATTGTTGGATGAAGCAAAAGCGATTCTTGAAAAATATGCTAGTTATCCGTCAATTGAAAACAACTATTCGCTTTTACGGGTATTCAGCGACCAAAAGGTTAACCAATACCTCAAGAAAATAGCTAAGCTGTGTAATATTGAAAAGAACCTGACCTTTCACGTGGCAAGACATACGTTTGCAACTACCGTCGCACTTTTAAACGATGTCCCTATCGAAACAGTCTCAAAATTGTTGGGCCATACCAAATTATCGACGACCCAAAAATATGCCAGGGTCATTGAAAAGAAAATCAGTAAGGATATGATGCAATTAAGGGCAAAGCTGAAAGCTAATTCCAAAAAGGGTTTAGAATATACGGATACGGCTTACAGTCATTTGAAAATTATATAAAGAAGTCAAAAAAGTAGAATTCATTACAAACTACGTTAAACAAAAAAAAGAATTTGATATCACAAATTGTGATACTATATCCAAAAAACAAAGACAATGGAACTAACAATTATTAAAACCAAAATACACCATATTCAAGGTAACAAAGTAATGCTTGATTTTGACCTCGCGGAACTTTATGAAGTGGAAACCAGAGTACTTAAACAAGCCGTAAGACGTAACCTAAAACGATTTCCGGAAGACTTCATGTTTCAGCTTTCAAAGGAAGTTTGGAAAGAGGTTATCACAAATTGTGACAACCTTCCAGAGAACATAAAATTTAGTCCGACCACTCCTTTTGCCTTTACAGAACAAGGCGTGGCTATGCTTTCTAGCGTACTCAATAGCGACAAGGCGATTGACGTGAATATATCCATTATGCGCGCTTTTGTAGCACTACGGCAGCATCTTACCGATTATGGCAACCTTAAAGAACATATTGCCCTACTTGAAAAGGAAATGAATGTCAAGTTCAAAGACATTTACCAAGCTTTAAATTATTTGCTCCAAAAAGACAAAGTACAGGTTGAACAACAGAACAGGGAACGAATTGGTTTTAAAAAGGATAGGAAGGAATAAACCTATGCTAATATATTTTTATTTTAGAGGACTGGATTAGGTTTTAATAGGACACGTTGTTACCTGCTGGTTTCATTCCAATGGTTCAATGTCATTTAGATTATTTAATATGCCTTGTTCGCTATAAGGTGAAAAGATATTTATTTGGACTACATTTCTTATGTTTTTCCAAATTATGACCGTTTTGAAAGCAATTGTAAGGACTACTTTTTTTCTTAAATCACTTTCAGTTTCTTTATCTAGCCATCTTTCACGAATTGAATCATTCTCAGCTAAGTTTAAATCTAGTACAGAAGTGTATATACTGTTACCTCTAGTCGTTAATTTATTCAATGCTATTTCGTCATCGCCGAATTCAATATTCTTAATTGTTGGTAAATCAGACTTTTTTAAGATGAAAAATGTATCTCTTACTCTGTTATTAGTTGAATGAATTTTGATGACAAATTGTTTATAGTCATCAAGTAATTCTAATTTGCCATAAGAAGGATTAATAGCAACTATGATGTATTGGTCATTAAGTTTTAGTTTTTTAATTGCAGATTTTAACTCCTGTTCTTTAAATAAGTAACGTTTAGTCCGTGCTGTAAGAAATGAATTAGGAATGAAATAGTCTATTTGGTTAGTTACAACAGAGTTTGCCAAGAAAGTATCATAGTCTAAATGAGAATCATCCTCTGTAAAAGCTACCTTAGGATAAAGTGTATGTAATCCATTCACGCCAAATTTAGTCACGTCATCTTCACTTGATAAATCATTAGCATTATCTATTATTTTGTATTTATTGAGAGCCTGATTTATAATTAAATCAGTTTGTTCTGTAAATTTCTCAACTTTTGGTGCGTGCAAGTCAACATTAATTTCATTATTCTCGATTTTGTCTTCAATTCGTTGTTTGAGTTCCTCAAAGAAATGTGGAAAGATGTTCTCGTTATTGTTTTTCTCTATTATGCCCGAATAATTTAACAACTCAATTAATTCGCCATTTTTAGACACTTTTTCAACAGTCTTTTCAAATAACAAAACATTCTTTAGCCAATAATTTAACTCCGTATTATTATCTGGTAAATGCGGTTGTGATGTAAAATCTTGAAAAGTATAAATTCGTGTTAGTGAATATTCTCTAATAAATAAAAGGGCTATGTAACTATTTATAAATTCACGAATGTTTTGACCCCAGTAATCATCGAGACCTGAAAATGGATATTTAAACTCGATATTATTTTCTAAAAGATAGTTGTTGTCGGAAAATAGATGCAATACAGTAAATATTTCAGTCATACTAGATGGAAGTAAGACGTAATTTGGTGGTAGGCTTGAAGAGTGATTAAATAGGTATTTAATAGCAGAATAATTTTGCTTAAACATTAATAAGCCGCCGAAAGCATAATTAAATTCCAAAAAATCCCGTCTTTCTTTTTCTCTATTTTCTATATCATCTTGATTATCAAAAGTTCTACTTTCTAAGTCGTAATTATTACCACTTATTGGTTTTAGTTTAGTGTCATAATGTTGTGATGCTCTCGACCAGTACATTTTTATAAAATCCGTTTTTTCTGCTATTAAATTAAGATTTCGCCAAAGCCATGTATAAGACTCTTGAGATATTTTAACAGCACTAAAACCTTCTCCTAATATCCATACACCGCTAACAGCTCTATGCTCCAAGGCTCTCAATTTATTTTTATCATTTTCAACTAATTCGGATATGATATTGTAAATGAATTGGTAAAGGTCAGATTCGAAGACTAAAGGTTTTCCATCTTTTTGTGCTTTTTGTGCTTTTTTGGATTTAGAGAATTCTTCAAAGTAGAAATTCACTAAGGTTTTTTGAATATGAACATCTTGACTTTTAATGGCATAGTAACCAAATTCGTTTATTGTTTTTAAATGATAATTCCCATCTTCTTTAGCTGTTATTTGATGATGTTTTTTTATCAAATAGTTTAGAAGCCTAGTTGATTTATGATTATAGATTGATACTTTGTCTAGCCACATAAAAAACAAAACCACTAATATTAGAGAAAATATAAACACTAATAAATCAGCAGAATTTCTAATAAGCCAAAACTTATCCCAATCATATAACGGTTGAAACTTAAATATTTGAGGTATAAATGAAATAATAGTTAAGTAGAGGAATAATATAAAGTATGAGTATTTTTTACCAAAAATTTTGAATCCTAGTTTCTTTTGAGGAAATTCATCCTCGAATAACTCAGACAAATAATCAGATGAATATTTAGTACCAATATTTGATATCTTGTCGATTATTATGGGATATGCAATACCTATAATAGCAATGTCAAGTGCTATACATATTTCTACTATATTATTTATTTCAGGCAATGTCATTTACTATAGTTCGATTTTTTTTTCAACCCGTTAGTAACTTGTTATATCTGTAACAAATATACTTTTATTATCACAAAATAAGATAACAGAAATCGCTTTAAAGCATAGTCTCCAAAATCACTTTTCTGCTCCCTTTTAGTTCCTTCAACTCCAACATCAACTTTTCATTATCTCCTAAAACAAACTTAGGAAGCACATAAATAAAGCGTTGGGATTGCCCATTTATAATGACATCAGGCATTTTATGTTTGTATATAACCTCCTGCAACAAGCGTTGATAAGAAGCTTTCCGTTTCTTGTTTCCGTTGGTTCTATACACGTTGAGATAGTCTATTTCAAAATTGATTCCGGACTTGTTTTTGACTTCTATGACCAGATAAACTTCTGAAGTATCATAGGCCATTTTTTGCAGTTGCAATTTGATACCATTTTTACATTTAGTGGCGATAAGTTTGAAACTTGATTTTAGCAAATACGCACTGGCTCTTTGAATATATGGTTTTCTGTTTTCATAGGAATCAGGAATTGTCTTTTTTTCTTCTACTGATTTTATAGTGGGTCTTTCGTTCCCGATACATTCATTTTCATTGATAAAATAGTTCAGTTCTGGAAGATGGTTAGAATACTTCAAAATATAGGAATATACCTTGCCATCATTAGTAACAGTTAGTAAGTTGCTTTCCGTTCCTGGCTTTGCCTGTAACAATCCAAAGTACTGCTCTTTTTCACGATTGTAAGTAAATACAAAGTGGGAAGCTCCAGTGATGCCTTGACGTATCGGGTTGGGAAAAAATAAGGCCACGTTTTTCTGGTCATTGGCATAAATGGTGTCAAGGGGTTGCTGTGCTACTATTGACATCGAACAAGTCAATAGTATTAATGTGAAATATGTTTTCATTGGTATTTGATTTTAGGAATTTTCAATATGAGTTTGTAATTATCGGTTATCGTAACCTTTACATTTCTTTGGTTGCGTTGGAAAATCCTTTTGAAACCGCTTACCTGTGGTACGCCGGCAATATTTATATCTTCTACCATATCACCAACGATTTCATTAGTGACTTCCGCCCGAAAACTGTTTTCCACGTAAATGCCTTCGCTGCCATCCTGAAAATCATAAGCTGTCAGTTTAACTGGACGATGGTCAATATTTTCAATGGCAATTATTGTCCGGTTGGGCTTAAAACTGACAAATCCGTAGATAGATGTGTTCTTAGAATAGTGCTGTCCATAGACATTAGCATCCTTTAGCAATCGCATCTGTATACGGTGATTATTCTTCACGGTTTGGCTTCCATCCACACGCACATAAATGAAATCATCTGTGTTTTTTGAATTCAAATCTTCATTCTCAATGGGATGTGAAGCAAAAAAGAGTTGATGTTCTAAGGCTCGTTCCTTAGTTGCAACATCCGTTTCCTTTTCTTTAATAGCGGTCGTTGTATCTTTTGTAACCGCTTTAGCTGACTTTGAAGGCCTGTATCTTGGATTGATATTTTCATATGTTTTCTCGGAATAACGGATTTGTCCTTGTTGGTAGATGCTATCTACCATCCGCATTTTTTTCTTGTCCAATAAATCTGGGTCATATACGCCTGTGGAGTCCAACAGGCGTTCATCATAAATACTTGGAGCATTGGTTTCCCTGACTTCCTTTAAATCATTTAGTGCATCCAATTTGGATTCGTATTCCTTTTGGTCGTCCTCCAGTTCCGGTACAGGAATCTGGTTGTTCTCAATTGTTGGTTTTTCGTCTTCGCCCAATACCAACATTGCATAACCACCTATAAAAAGGAGTATGCAAAGCAGTACAATGGAAAAGACTATTTTGTTTTTTTCAATTTTCATCATTGATTTTCTTTAAAGTGTTTTCAAAAAAGTTGGTAATCAAAAGACCGTGGGTATTCTTTGGAAAGTTTCTATCAACCTTTATAAGATTGCCTGTTGTCTTTAACTCATAAGTGTCGGTTACCGACCCTCGGTTGATTTCAAAAATGGTTTTCGTTTCAAACCTATAAGGTTCATTTTGTATATCGACTTTTGATTCCATACCCAATACTTTCTGAACCAGAGAGTATTGTAACAAACGGTTGTAGACCCCATCGGCCTTTTTCTGACGGTACAGGGCATCAACGGAACTATTGCCCAACCACAGAGCCTTTTCTAAGTTCTTCTCGTAATTGCTGGCATCGATGTTATAGAAATAGGTGTGAAAAAGTTCCAGGTGTGCCAATGCTTCTACTTTTAAATTTTCTTGCTGGGAAACTAATTTCAAAGGAATAACGCTTCCGTCGGTATTGACAACAAAAGCATTGTTTACTGTTTCCTTATGTAGTTTTATGACCATAATCACAGAAATAGTACACGTTAAAACTGCTCCGATAATGACTGCTAATACGATAAATCGATTTAGTTTCAGAACATTGTAAATATTTCTATAAGGTGTTTTCATTTAATTGATTCTTGATTTATTATCCTGCAAAGAGCCTGAAGGTGAAAGAGGTTGCCCTACTATATAATTTGAACTTTAGGAATACGATAAATCCAATTGACCCTAATTGTAGAAGTGGTGCAAAAAAATTGCTACCCCAATCTGTTCCAAACAGGTCGCTCCAAAAATTAGTATTGATTTCTGTATAGAGGTTATTGACGAACACATTGACCAGAAAGAAGGCGGGTACCAGCATATAGACCCCTGCGTAGAGCTTAAAGAAATTGTAAGCCATTGACCTGAACTTTTCAAAAACGGCCAGACTAATGACCAAAGGAAAAAAGGCCTGCATAATGCCCAATAAAAAGTAGCGTTCCGCTAAGAATAAGGGATAGATAAATAAATCCAACAACCACAGAAATACACCGATGATGAAGGATAATATCTTTAGTCCGTATAATGGAGTGACCAAAGCTTCATAGAGCAATGCCCAAGCTTTTTTGGCGGCATCCCAAGCACCCACATCCTGTTCTATGTCAATGTCTTGCATCTGTAACGGGAGGAGTGCGGGTGCCGTGTCCCGGTATTGGGTCTCGATGGCCACCAAAATGGAATCGAAAACACCCAATACTTGTGTAGAGAAAATGACCAATATAACTATGGCAAAGTTTTTAGCGAGTTCAGTGGGGGTCAATCCCCAGGTATAACCCTCGTTATTGGCCACGCCTTCGTTGTATTTTTTTAGGATGTTTACAAGAAAGAACAATACCGCAAGAGCTTTCATTCCCCCAATGGTATATTGGGAGAAGTCACTGTTTTTAATCGTTTGAAAAACAGTGTCCACATATTCCAGTCCTATGCCTAAAAAAATCCCTGCCATTAGTAATTGGTCTCCCTGTTATTGATTTTGTGCTGCATTTCACGAAAGGCAATAATCTCACGATAACGTCTGGTCTTTGCCTCGATTTCCGATACCATTTCTTTAGATTGTAATTCTTGCTCCTTAAGCACTTCTGCGCGTTCTGCATCCGTCATTTTCAAATTATCGCTGGACAATATTTGGTCTATGTATTCCATACCTGCGATAGAATTCTCAAGGATGGCATCAAAGGAATCTGAAATGCGGGTAACTTCATCTGGCTTGATAAAAGGTGAATTCAAAATTTGCCTTAAATCACTTTGCACAACTTCATACAGGCGTTGATTGTTTCTTGCTAGTTCCCTGACTGCTTTTAGTTGTTTAATAACATTATTGACCTTATCGATGTTCTCTTTTTGCTGTTTCAAGAATTTGACGGTCTGCATTAGGTTACTGGTCTGTTTGGCGGATTCGACCAAGGATTTCATAAAAGAGATAAAGTTTGTGTTATCATACACGGGCATCCCCTGGCAGGCAGCGCCTGCAGGCATTAATAAAGCCAAGGTCAATGCTATACCTAAGATTTTGATTTTGCGTTTCATTTTTTTAAAGTTTTAAATGTTAATACTAAATGCAGTCTATGACTGCTTAATAAATATTTTGATGGCTTCCTCCATATTGTTTGTTTTGTCATAAATGGCCATTATAGCTTCGCTTTCACGTCCATCGGTCAGATAAGCTGCAAAGACCTCTGGGGGTACTTCCAATCGGAAAATGTTGCTTTCTTTTCCGATTTTGATGAACATCTCGGTATATTTTCGTGTTCCAGTAAGGTTGTTACGGATGGATTTTAACTGGTTTAAATCGTGACTGGAAAGGTTCAATCTACTTTTCAATTCTGCATAGCCTTTTTCATTTCGTAGGCTGTAAATGACCTGTGTATTTTCAAGAATACTGGCCGAAGTGGAATTATTGGGCAGTTGGTTGATGGATTGTAAAATGATGCCTATCGCTCCGTTCTGTTTTCTAATGGCCTGGTAATAGAATTCCACACTTTCCAGTACATTTCCGAATTTAAGCTGTTTGGCAAACTCATCGAATAGGATAATTCCCCTTTCAGCTTTGTTACGCCAGATTGTTCTTTGGATTGCCGACTTGATGAGCTTCAACATTACTGATAGCATTTCCTTGTTGTCCTTGACTTCATCAAGCTCAAAAACAATTAGCCTTTTGTCCTCGATTTTATAGGTTTGGTCTTCACTTACGTTGAATAGGAAACTGTACAGACCATCATCCACATATTCAGAGAGAATATGCAAAAAATCATAGAGGTTGAAATGCTGCTCTTGTATGTGAAGCTCTTTTAAAAGTGTATCTTTTTCAGCATCGACAAACTGATATAAACTGACCAGTGAATGCGTACCATCAACATTCTGCTGATAGTAGTACCGAAGCACTTTTTTGATGGCTACTTCTTCGGCTTTGGTCGTTTCTTTTCCGGATGCGAGCAGTTCTAGTATGAAAATACCCAAATCTTCCAACCGCTCCGGTGTCAAATCATCTGCATTGGAAATATAGAAAGGGTTGATACCCAAATTCTTCCCTTGTTCATAGCGTAGAATGATATGGTCGTTGGGATAGAGTTTGGCAAATTTGGCATACGAGCCACCCAAATCAATGACGACCAATCGTACACCACTTTCAAAATATTGGCGTAGAATGTTGTTTGCTAAAAACGATTTCCCTTCGCCAGTAGGTGCAAAAATGGCAAAGTTCCGAGCCTTGATGCGTTTCTTTTTTTCGTCCCAAACATCCTTCAAAACAGGAATGTTATGTTGCCTGTCATTAAAGATGATGCCCGTTGTATCCGATTTATAATTGCTGTTATTGATGAACAGGCATAGGGCGTGCTTTAAATCGGTTACGTATAAATCCTCGTTAGAAAAATTGGAAGTAAAGCAACAGTAACTGTTCAAAAAATAATGCTTCCGTTCTTCGCCTTTCGGATAGTAGGGAACAATATCCAGTTCTTTGAATTCGGTTTTTATTTTGGAAGCGATTCGTTCAAGTTCTTGGCCATCTTTGCTCCAAAAGATGATATTAATATGCCCCCGAATAATCCGTGAACTGTCGTCCTCATTAATTTTGGCAACAATTTCTTCAATCTTCTTTAAGATGACTTTGTTCTGTGTCCCGAAATTGGAACTCTTTTTAAGTTCCTCGATTTTCTTATCGAGCAGCTTTCGCCATTTATGCTTATCATCCAAATAGATGATTTGGTTGACAATATGGTTTTCATTAAGGTTGAGCCCCAATCCGTCAATAAATCCCTGATGGAACACAAAATCGTCCGAAGTGAATTTATCATTGGTCTTACTGCTTTGTACTACATCGCCAAAACAAAGCTCACTATTGATGGCCAGCACGTCAAAATGATTTTCCCCGATTTCAATGTTCGATTTTTTCAATTGGATATCGGTATCGAAACCTTCGTTAAAACCATTAAAATATGTATCCGTAAGCGTGAGGATATCAGAAGGAGCCAATGGCATCAACGACACCTTTCGGCTGTTATTGACAAAGGAAACGGCATCGTTTACTGAGGCAATAAATTCCAGTACATTATGGTCCATTTTCTTATGGATGCCCTTTTCAACCTTACGAAACGGATTAGTATACTTAGAGGCATTCAATGCCTTGTTATGTGGAAGGATAAAGAATAGGTAAGAAGAGTGTTTGATGTATTCCCGTCCTTTAAAATAATCGTGTGTGGCACGTTGCAAAAAACTTGTATTCGGCAATTCTTCAGCTAAGTATGCCGCCTTCCGATAAATGTCCTGTTTATGGATGACTGTACCGACAGGCAGTGATTTAAAAGCCTGAAACCACGAACCGTGAATATCCTCAAAATCTTTTTCCGCTAGTGAATAGATTTCAGGATTGTCCGCAGCATAACATATTACTACATTACCATTATTAGCAAAAACATTATGTTCTTGGATGTCCAAAATAGGATGATATGCCGATAGGTTAATCTTCTTCATAATACAAGCGACTTCCTTTTTTATTACTGATAGTTTGTGGGAATACCTTATTGATGTGCATTAAGGCTGGATTCTTGGTAATGTGGGTCAAGACGATATACAGTCCCCCGTTCAATAAAAATGTGGAAACGATGACAGCAAAGCTGAACGAAAAAATGATGAACAATAATGAACCTATGACTACGGTCATCATCAAAGCGAACAATGATATGGGCAAGCCCATTATCACAGCTCGCTTACGTATGTTTTTATAGACTTCGAACTTTTTCATAAGCATCATTTGTTGTTTAAAATGCCTCTTAGGGGCTCAGACTACGATGCTAATGAGATAGGTAAAGATGCCTACCACAGCTCCGGCTATCAAAACAAAGACCAATACTCGTGTGATGCCCTTTTTCAGGTCTGCGTTTTCACCAAAGAAATGTCCTGCATTAAAGAGGAAGCCTATTAAAAAGATGACCCCAAGAATGATTGGAAAAATGGCACGAATGGTATCCGAAACATCGTTTACGGAATCTTCGATACCTCCAATTTGTGCAAAAGTTGAACTTGAAATAAGCAATGATAAGATGGTTACATAATGTGATTTTTTCATACCCAAAAAGATTAAGATTTTACATCAATTTTGATATTTGAAAAATACTGTATATTGTAATTCAAATAACTGATAATCAGTTATTTGTGAATAAAATAAATTTTGAAATCAATTGTTTTTATTTGGTGTGAATTGGCATCAAATTGTATGAAAATTTGAGATACCTATGTTGATAACTGCAAAATCTTGGAGGTGGGCACCGCTCAAAAACGTCAGTTTTGCGATTTTGATGCTACAAATCTGTGTGATTTTTGGTCAGCAAAAAGTGATTGTTATCGACCCTGGACACGGTGGAAAAGATACTGGTGCAATTGGTAAAAACGGAATCAAGGAAAAGGAAGTTGTTTTAAAAGTGGCCCACCAAATTTTGTTTTTGAATAATGCGCTGTTTGATAATAGAAGTGATATATACCTGAGCCGATATGGTGATACTTTGATTTCATTAAAAGATAGAAACCGATTGGCTAATACCCTAAAAGCCGACCTATTTATATCGTTGCATTGCAACGCTTCTACCACTTCTTCAAAGGGAATGGATGTTTACATACATAATGCCACTAACGCTGACCAGATGGATATTAAAAAATCCATTGTACTCGGATTATCCATTTTGGAAGAAAGCACCCTGAAATTGGGATTTAAAAAATGGAGGATTCAATTTGCCAATTTTCAAGTGCTGCGGGAGAATATCAAATTTCGTCCGGCAATACTTATTGAAATAGGCTTTGTTACCAACGCCGATGAGGCGGATTATTTTTTAAAGCCTAAAAATATTAGGGCAATGGCATTAGCCATTTTAATGGGATTGTATAACTATTTAGATAATTGATTATGAAAGAATTTTTTCAACAAACCGTAAAAGTTCTGAAGGAGATTACTTTGGCTGTTCTAAAAGACTTTATTAGATATATCAAATTTTTTAAAGAAATTTAAAACGTTTATTAAGTTTAAACATGGCTAATCATCAATTTTCAATGCAACCGCTTTAAAGCTTTCTAAAGCACCTTCAATATTTTCGATAATCTCTTGAGCCAATACATTTGGCTCTGGTAGATTTTCTAAATCAATCATGTTCTCATTACGTAACCAAGAAACATCCAAGCTAGTTTTATCTCTTGCTAAAATTTCATTATAAGAGTACTTTTTCCAACGACCTTCTTGATTTTCTTCAGACCAAGTTTCTTCTCTTTTCGTGCGATTATCAGGTTTATATAGTTCTATGAATTTTTTAAGGTCATCATACTTTAAAGGATTTTTTTTAGGAGTATGGCTAATATTAGTTCTATAATCATAATACCATATTTCCTTGGTTGCAGGAGTTTTTACTTTGTCTCTTTTGTCAAAAAATAAAACATTCGCCTTAACTCCTTGAGCATAAAAGATTCCTGTTGGCAATCTTAGAACTGTGTGTAATTCTGTTTCTTCCATTAATCTCTTACGAATAACTTCTCCTGCCCCTCCTTCGAATAAAACATTGTCGGGCAAAACTACCGCTGCACGTCCATTAGTATTTAGCATAGCCACAATGTGTTGTAAAAATGCTAGTTGTTTATTACTTGTAGTTACCCAGAAATCTTTTCTCAAAAAATAACCTTCTTTTTTTGATTGCTCTACATCCACAGTTGGAATATCACTACTGCTAACACCAAAGGGAGGATTTGCCAAAACAACATCTACTTTTTCTTCATCATTAATTTCTCCTTCATCCCCTTGTTTTAAGCTATCTGTAACTTCTATCTCTGGAGTTTCTTTTAAGTCTCCTACACCGTGAAGAAATAGATTCATAAGGCAAAGACGAGCGGTGGATTTCTCAATTTCCCAACCATGAAACGTTTCGAATTTTAAAAACTTCGCTTCTTTAGAGCTTAATTTTTGTTTGTTTAAATACTCTAAAGCTCCTAAAAAGAAGCCTCCTGTACCGCAAGAAGGATCAGCAATTGTCTCCAAAGGAGTAGGTTTTACACAATCAACCATAGCTGAAATAACTGAACGTGGAGTAAAATATTGACCAGCACCACTATTTTCGGCATTTTTCTGAAGAAGGGACTCATAGATTTCTCCTTTTATATCAACATCTTGTGATGTCCAGTTTTCCCCATCGATAAGATTAATTAACCGTTTTAATTTAACGGAATCGTGTATTTTATTTTGAGCTCCAGCGAATATCTTACTGAGCATTCCTCCTGAAGTTGATAGGTTTTTTAAAAGTGCCTCATAATCCTCAATTATTTGAGTGCTACTTAAAATTGATTGCCAATCACATCCTTTTGGCAAACTATACTCACTCTTATTTTCGTCAGCCATTTTAAGAAACAATAGATACGTCAATTGTTCTAAATAATCTCCATAACCCAATCCATCGTCTCTGAGAGTATCACAGAATGACCATATTTTCGCTACTAAATTGTTTGTTGCCATAAGTTTATATTTCTGATATTATTTCCCCTTTTTCTGTGTCAAAATGAATATATGAAAAGGGTATATTTATAAATTTCTTAATATGGTTAAAGTATGTTATAAGTTCCTCAGACGGAGAAACATGAGATACTAGAACTACTTTTTCTGCCTCCTTAACGTTAGGATAAAGACAATACTCTAATAACTGCCCTACACCTTCCCTAATGGAAGAACGTAGGTTGTTGTATGTTTTTATTTCATAAAAAATATAACCACCATCCTTAGTTCTCTGTGTTATGTCTATTCGAGAAGCTCCTGATGCTCTACATTCTCGTTTAACGAACGATTTTCCATACTTATGTTGAAGGTATTTAAGGAATTTTTTTTGAAGAACGTTGTGTTTGAATATAAGCTCAATTTCGTTCTTAGTACCTTTTCGTGTTCCATTAGTATCTAAATCTGCATCTTCACTTCCAGTATCATCAAATGAAAAACCTGTTTTTATTTGTTTTTCATATTTCTGTTGAATTGTTATAGGTATATCCATTAAGGTATACCGGCTTGAAGGAACATCCTTTGGGTCCAAAACGGGAGTCAACAGATTTGGAACTTGATTTATTTGTAAAGCGTCAAACCTGATATTAAAGAGTTGCGAAGAGTCTTCTTTTACCCACTCATCCAATTGTTGAGAGTTCAAACTAAGGTTATAAAGGTCTTGTTTCATCTCATCGAACCAACCTTCTCTTTTGTAATGCCTTAACACTTCATCTGCTTGATTTTTATTAATAACTTCAACATCTTTTAAGGTTGTAACCCAATAATTCTTCCCTGATTTACCATCACGGCTATAAAGGGAAATATCAAAAATTTTACCCTCATATTTTGATCTGAATTTATGTATAGGTTCCAAAAAAGCGTATTTAAAGCCATTGATAATTTTATCTCCATCGAAAATCCACTCTTCATGTCCAAAACCATTCTCCTTTTCAAAACTTGGGTTAATAGATTTTCCCAACAAACCTGACGGCTTAACCCATTGATTTGTATTCCATGTAATTCTTGCTATTTTGGTCTCCTTAGAAAGGATTTTTTTTAGATGATTGTGATGTGGCAAATATCGTTGTACGTATTCGCGACTCTCGGACAATAATCGCTCCCAGTTGTAGTCATCTAGAGTATCGAATAAAATTTTTGGCCACTCCCAATCAATTAAATCCTTATACTCTTGAAGGAGTTTTATTTTATGTTCAGGGAGCGCTTTTGTAGTTTCAAAATAACCATCTAATTTGTAACTAATGAATTTCTCAGATCCATTAACTTCTACATTAAAAAAAACGTCCTTATCTACATCAGTATATATTCTTGGCCAGAAATAAGGTTTTATTCTAGCGACATGACCATTTAACCAATTTCCATCCTGCTTTAATTTAAAGTCATCGATTAAAAGTTGCTCAGCCCAATATTTAGCTTTTGCAATAACAGGATACAATTTTTGCCCATAATACTTATGTTTCGGGTTAGAAGTTCTATAATCAGTATTGACAATAGAGCTATAAAATTCTAGTTCTTGCTTGGTAAAAAAATTGTAACCCCCTTCATAATAAGTGAATTCAAAACCTAATTTTTTTATATAGTCGCGATTAGAATCATTAGATAAGAATTTAAGTTTATCGTTAGAAATTAGATTGTAAGCTGTTCTGAGCAAATGTTTAAAAGGGTACTCCTTCCCATCTATCAAAACATAATATTGGCTCCAGATACTATCTTTTGGAATACCCTGGTTATCTATAAGCTCAGAAGCCTTTTGAATATGATATGGTTTTATTTTTTTTAGTTCCACAATACTACAATGTTCTTACTAAATCTTTTAGCCACGGAAAACCGCTCAATTCTGAATAAACCATTAGACAAGCTTTTGCAGTACTAGTATATGCTCTCCGTTCCGAATCGACTAATTTTCTAATTTCTCTAAAACACTTCTTCATCATTAACTTCTTTTCAGCAGAAGTTTGTGAGTTGTCAATTGATTCTTTGGCATCTTTTAGCTGTTCAACGCAATCATCCCAAACAATTTTTCTTGCAGTATTTAGTTGGTCTAAATCAAGATGGTAATAAAATATAGATTGTTTAACCCTTTCAATATCGTCGCCATCATTTGTCGCAGGTACAGGAATACCTTTGTCAAAAGTTAATAAGCAAACATCAACAGGATTAGTTGGGTCCAATAAAATGGTTTCCTCACAAGCAATATTTTCTTCATCATTTGCTATTCTTCCTACATTAAGATCCAAAGGAAAATAATCGCCCTTTCCTTTTACATCGTCACAATCTCCCAAACGATCTCTTCTAAGCTTGTTAGCTAATGCTCCGGACAATCTATAGTTATCCCAATCATATGATAACCACCAATATCCATTTTCTTTATGAACAGTAGATTTACTTTTCGGATCGGTATAGTCAATTTTTTGTTTCGATTTATTTTTTGGCCTAAAATGGTCAACCTCCATATCGCCATTGCCTATAGGTGCTTCTGAGTACCAACATTTATTATGGGAGAGGCCTAGCATGGCAGGTTGTAACTGGTTCCAATCAGGATGCTCGGTAATATATTTTTTTCTGTCTGCTACGGATAATCCATCCATAGCTTTAAAATGGGCCTGTCTGATGGCACCCCAATTTAACTGTTCAACAGTATTTTCAATTTTACTAATATCTATATACCTCATTCTTCCGGTTCTTCTTTTAGGATTTCATCCAGAACTTCTTTTGCAATGCGATCGAGTTCTTCAGTCTCTTCTTTGGTATATTTCCTCTTTGTAAAAGCTTTATTTTCGCTTGTCAGACGCAAGAATTGATTATATCTACTATCTGCAGTATCTTCATTAAACCCAATTCTGTCAAAGTAATTTTTTAACCTTTCAAATTCATGTTTTTCTGTATCGCTAAGTTCACCTTGAATTAATTTAGCTTGAAGAAACCTCTTTTGATTTAAAAGATCTTCAAGCTTTTTACTCATTAGAGAAGGGATGCCAAATAATTCGCTAGTAAGTATTTTGGAAACACTCATCTCTCTTGGGCTTACATAAGGATTAAACGCCTCAGTTTTTCCATTATCATTCTTTTTAAATATCTGCACTTGATTCTTTTTCAGGTTACCAATCACAAGGGGGTCATGAGAGCAAAATATAATTTGAGTATTTTCCTTACGTTTAACAACTTTATCTAGATAATCCAGAAACTTCCATTTCCACATTGGATTAAGGTGAGTATCCGGCTCATCAAGTAGAATAAGGGATTCCTCATCCTTAGTAAATTTTAATAGTCCGAGAACAGTGAGAAACTGCTTTTCTCCTTCACTAAGCTCTGCCATTGCCAATTCTCCATTTACATTTTTTTTCCGAACTTTTATCCGGACATCATAAAGCAAATCAGAAATATAAATACTTTCCAAAGCGTTGAAAAGTTCTATTTTGTTTTTATATTTAATTTCAACTAAATCTTGAAAAGTAGCCCGATCCTTTAAAAACAGATAGAGATGGCTTTGCGTAATAGATTGCTTATAGGTTACATCAACTCTCGATTGATGTTCAATTGGAGCAAATGAAAAAAGTAAGAGATCATCTAAAAACCTCCTTACAAGACCTGTTGCTCCCCACAAATTAGATGCTGAACGATTTGATTTTCTACCTCTTGCCCAATCAGGCTCCTTTAACATAAATAAAGCAGAGCCAAAATCTTCTATATTCAATTCATCTCTAAGGAATTTTACGGTTTCTTCCTCTTGATCTTTGAACATGTAAAAAGCTATTAATGCAAAACTTGCATGTACATTTTGGGCAAGAAAAATTTTTCTTATCGTATCAAATTGTCCTCGTTTGGCAGATGGCTTTATTATCTCATCATAATATTTTCGCTGATGAGGAATGTATAATTCATTTAATCTATCACTTATGCCAGAATAATAGATAAAAACATGTTTTGGGAGGTAATGGTCTATATTTTTAGTGAATTCAAATCCAATAGATTCACCATTAACTTTAAACTTATACTTGTTATCTTCTAATGTAATTTCGATATTGTTACTGCGACACTCGTATTTGATATAATAGTTAAAGGGCTGAAGTTTGAAATGTGTTTTTTTTGACTTAGCATTATAAATCAAATCCAAATCGCGGAAAATTACTACTAAGGCCTCAAGGAAATTAGATTTACCTGTGGCATTGAGACCCAACAAGACTGTTTCCCATGCATTTTCATCAATATCAATTTTAAAATCTCTAAGATTTTTGAATTGAGTTTTTATGTGAACCTTGTCAATTCTCATGCTATGAGAGTTAAAAGTGCTTCTGTTCCTTTTTTTACTTCTTTGATGTTTTTCTGGATTTTCTTTAGTTCTGCATAAAACTCCTCGATATTATCTTTGTGCTTACTGGCTTGCCACACATTTACTGCTAGCATTGGCTCATCTGAAGATTTTAGAACATCCTCTATGCTTAGTTTTTTACTCATTGCTATATGTTTTTTAGGCTTTTTTTTCTTTTCTTCATTTTGTAATTGTATATATTCCCTCTTTTCCGATTTGATACGATTCAGAAATTCAATAGCGGTTTCATCGCTAGAGTTTTCGGACACTAATTTTCCTGCAAAAGCCTTTTTTAATATACTTTGTCGAAGAGCTTCTGATTGTTGGATGCTTAATTGGATTGTTCGCTCTAAATTGTTAATGATGAAAAAATTGGATTCCAATTCATTTACAATCACTTTTTGTTCTTCCCTTGTGCTTAAAGGAAATGGAAAATTTCTTATTTGCTCGAAGGTTAAGGCTTCTCTTGTTGCACCGGAATTTATCATTTGAATGATTCTTTGCGCTATGGGGGAATTAAGGTATTGGCATAAGTATTTATAATCTATCATATCCGTGAATGATCTAATAATACATACATGCTGGTTAACATTGCTTTCACCAAATCCTTGGGGTAAATATGTACATCGACCAATTGAAGCTCCAGTAATGTTCAGGAGAACATCTTTTTCCTTAAGTTGACTCCTTTCCATTTTTTCATGAGTTTTCCTATCAATGAATGTAAGACCATCTAAAACAAGTTTATTAGGATAAATATTCATGCTTCTTATAAGCGGGATGCCTTTATCTAAGTAAACATTTTTTCCTCCCTTAGGTGTTGAACCACTTCCGATATGCTTTTCAAATTCACCTACCTTTATCCATTTCCATTGTGATGGTAAATCAGTAAGATTTTCATGGTTATCTATTTCAGATTGAATTCTAAGTACTTTTGGCTTCTTTGGTTTCTTTCCGGTCCCTCTAATTTTTTTCCAATTATCTAGTGCTCTATTCCACTCCCTGAGTTCCTGCTCATAACAATTTTTACGCTCTTTTTTAATAACTTTCAGAAGTTTATCTGCTTCATCGGGGCTATTATTTTTTCGCCATTGTTTACTTAGCTTACCTTCAAAGGCAATTTTCAATAATGTTTGGCGATACACTTTCAACTGGTTTTGAGCTAACTTTAAGCTCTCCTCTCCTTTATCCAAATCACTAAATAGCTCATCCACAAAAGATACAATACGCTTTTGTTCAGCAAGAGGGGGTAGAGGTATTTTTAGATTATTAAGTATTCTTTGGCTGATATTGCGTTGAGCTCCACCAACTCTTTTCTGCAATAGTTCCTCCTTTTTATGCAATAAATAGTAATACAAAAATCTATTGGGCATTCCAGCAAAACACATAATGGAAGCAACAGCTTGGTTGGTTGCAGCATTTATGCCCAGAAATGCTAATCGACCAACGGTTGCTCCATACAGAGCAATTAATAAAGTTCCTTTAGGAAATATTTTTGCGCTAGATTTTTTAAGAGCCTCTTCACTAATTACTTCTTCTGATTTTAAAATAACATTATAATTTAATTCTCCAGATTTTACCCACGGTATGTCTCCATTATAGAAAGAGCTATTTTTTCTGTTGGGTGTACCCCCACTAGATGTCAAACAGATATCATTCAATGTGACTTTAACCCAATTATTTGGAAATTTTAGTTCCTCATTCATTTATGCTAAGGATTCATGGTTTTGTACTTATAATTAAATCTTTAACGTCAACATCAAGTGTACTAGCTATGTCTTTCAAGGTTTCTAATCTAGGTTGTTGTCTGTTTTGGGCATAAGCATTAACCATGTTGTAACTTTTACCAATTTGAATAGACAACCACTTTTGACTTCTTCCTTGTTCTTCCAATACCTCTTTAATACGATTCATTGCCGTTCGATTTGAAAAATCGAAAGTTAATAAAATTCCAAATGATGTAATCGAAAAATGAGATAAATTATCACGGTTTGTTGAGTGCTATTGTAACTGTCTGTTTGTAACCTATCTTCTGTTTTTAACGTCAATAATATTTAAAAGTTACTGTTTCAAAAACTGTTTTTTTTTGTAAATTACATCTAATTAGAGCATTACAAACTCTAACACATATTAAGATGAAAGTATTAGCAATTTTTCTTTTAAACGTCTTTCAGAATATCATAGGGATGACCTTTGGTTGGTTATTTCGACCTAAAACCAAACGAAATTCATACCTAGGTTTATCTGATATTGACAAAGTAAAATACCTTGAAAAAAGAAGACAATACAAAGGCTATAAAAAACAATGGCTATATTATAGATGCAGGGAAGAAGGTCTATTGGATGCTTACCGTAAATTATTCAAAAATGAGTTAGACCAGCAAGATTCGGGAACAAAATTTAGCTTTGGTAAATATAAAGGTCAATTCGTTGAAGATGTTTGGGAATCTGATAGGGAATACATTAACTGGCTTTCTCGTCAAGAATGGTTGGCCGAGTATTTGGATGAAAACGATATGATTCACGAGTTGCTTCATTTGGAGGAAGAAAACCAAAATTAGATTCACGCTCTTTTATCTCTAGCTTTAGAATCAAATGCAACTAAATTAAAAAGTTGTCGCATCCGGGAACGGACACGATTGCCATAACGTTCCTCCAATTCCTTCGCATTAAGGTTGGTAGTAGCGTGTGTCAGGATGTTATGATTTAAAAACAAATCGTAACGGGAAAGCAGTATTTCTCCCAAGACGTTACAATCCTTTCCAAAGTGTCGTCCAGTTGGTTCTATGCCCAAATCATCAAAGCAATAAAATTTTTTATCACCATAATCCTCGATGATTTTGTAGCCAATGTTGTTAAAGGCAAAGGCAATGTTTCGAGAGGGGATGACCTCATAGTGTTTTTGGTGGGGTACAATATGACGCAGCAATTTCATCAAGCTTGTCTTGCCACACCCAACGGGACCAGAAAGTAAAATACCTTTATTGACGTCAATATTGAATTTTTTACAATTGGCTTTGTCCTTGATGTAGTAATTACAAAGTTTGAACAAAATTTCTCGGTCTTCCTCAAAAATCCTGAACTTCTTGCCGAATAGTAGCTTACCCTTGGCATTGAGATAAATCAGGATTTTATCAAAGTCATATGAGATTTGATTTCCTTGTAGTTTGCCCAATGCATATTGTACGCTTCCCTCAATGATGATATGTGGCTTATGAGTATTCATAAGGGCTCGTGGTAGTTTTTGTTAGTACTTGTCTTTAGGTTGTCCGTATTCTGGCTGACCGCGACCACTGTTTTTTCTTCTTTGAGCTCGTCCGCTTTTAACATCCAGTTGCGAGCTGTGGCATGCCAATCGACAATTTTTGTTTTGCCGCCTACTTTCCAACCGATGCCCTGGTAGTGATTGTAAAATTTTTTGGCCTCCAATTCTGGCCAATTTTCTTTTGAGAAAAAATCAACGACTTCACTTTCATTTTTTGGCTGGTCAAGTTTAGTATCGTTTGTATTGTTTTTTATAGTTTGTATAGGTTTGTTTATAGATACCACTGCTTGTTCATTGCTTGTACCGATATTGGTAGGGCTTGGGTACAGAACTTGTCCATCACTTGTCCCAAAATGGAACATCTTGATTTTACTGCCGTGAAATGGATTATGAGAAGGTGCATACAGCAAATATTTCCAATGGTGCAGCTCTTTGATGCAGCGATGGTAGGTAGTTTTTGAACCAATCTTGGAGAGCTGCATAACTTCATCTCGATTGATATAAAAATCGTTAGGAAAATGATAGTTATTCCACAACTGGAATAATGCCACATACAAACTGATATGAGTGGGGTTTAAACGACCGTCCTTTGAGAAATGCAAAAAGACAGCATTCAAGTGTTTGATGTAATTGATTTGTTCCAAAACCAAACTAGAATTTGTTATGAATCTTGTTCTCTTCCATCACTTTCATTATCTCTTCATAATCGTAATAGAGTACACCCCCGACTTTTGTATAGGGCAAGGTGCCATTAATTCTTAGGTTTTGAAGTGTGCCAGGGGAGATTCCCAAAAGCTTCCTTATTTCGGGGGATTTTAGCCACCTTTTGGAAATATGACCAGATTGATTGTTGAGTAGTTCTTTGATATCATCGAGCAGTTCCATTTTGAACTCCCGAAGGTCTTCAGTAGTGATAATTGTTGCTGCCATTGTAAGACGATTTAAAAAGTAAAGCCGCCAAGGTTATCATTTTTAAATGACGGCTTTACAGGGATTTGACTTTCGTTCTACAAAGTTGAAGCGGATTGATGGATTTTGTTCACAAGGTGAAACCAAGTTGGTAGAAAATTTAACATCATTTGAATTGCCTTAACTTGTTACCGTTTGACAACTTAAATACGCGATTTTTTATAGAAAATGATTTTTTTCAACGCATAAAAACCAAAACCCAAGTTGATACCAACTTGGTTGTTTTTTTAACATTTGAAAGGTTTATGGAAATTCAATTATCGACTTCTTCCATTCTTTTTAAAAGTGCCGATTTTAAGAGGTTCAGAAACTTAGCAGGGTCGATAGCCCTATCGCGTATTGCAATAAACGTTCTATAAAAATCTCCCAAGTCTATATTGAAAATCAATTCAAAGGCTTTGACCAGTTCTTTAATGTCGCCCTGTATTGCACCGGATGCAATCAGTGCATAGGTTAGTTCGATGATATCCGTTTTTGATGCAGCACATTTTAGGTTAAAATTTCTTCTGGGAAAAGATTTTTCATCCCCTTTGGACAAGTTGGACAATCTTTCCTTTAAATAAAGCACCATCAAGCCATACCCCTTGAACTGTGCAAATAGAGCGTCTTTTGGGGTATTGAACTCAGGGTCTTGAACATAAATTCTAGAGGCTCCTACAGGCAGTTCGGCGTTGGATTTTCTAGTGAAATAATACGAATCGAAATGAGTACAACCTAATTCGATGTATTGTCCAAAATCCATATTCCGCAGGAAGAAAGCGTTGTAATTGTCAAGGTGTTTCTTGATATATTTTCGTTGAACTTCTATGCAGTTTTCAGGAAAGGATAACTCAAAATTATGGATTTCAGTATGATAAATCAGTTGTGAGAGTGGGATAGGCTTAATGTTCCTAAAAAAGCGTATTTCTTCTTTTGGGCTGTCAAATCCTTTTTCCATCATTTTTTTTCTGAGCAATGAAAGATTCTCACGGCATACTATAATAGAACGGAATGCCCTTTTATTGACATTGGGAGTTTCAACTTGTATTTGGTCAAGTTCGTTGTGTAATTTTTCTGTTAATCCAAGATATTCCATAGTCAGCCATACTCGTAGATTAGAGCCTACTGTCTATGGGGGACACATTCAAAAACGGCAACGAAAGGCCAACAAAAACATAGTCCTATACACAGAAGGCATAAGGGTCATAGATTTCTCCCTGGTTTGTTCTTTAGCAATTTTTGGCTGGAAAGTTGGCTATAAAAATACTGAAAGGCCATAGTAAAAGCTGTTAACAAATAACGTATTTGCCTACTAATTTAAACGTATTTTTGTACGTATTCTGGTTGTGATTAGTATAAAACTAAAAGTTCTTCATTTTCCACTCTTGAATTTTGCTAGAAACCCTGTTTTGTTCTTTACCCCCGTCTTTTTAAAAATATTAGATGCATGCTTGGAAACGGTTCGCTCGGCGATGAAAAATGTTTCCGAAATCTGTTTGTAGGTTTGGTTGCTCAACATTGAAACAGCAATCTCAATCTCACGTCTGGTCAGGTTTTTGTGAAGGAGTTTGGGCTCCAATAATTTGCCTTTGTTCTCGTAAAAAGCGATTACGCCCAACATCTTGTTTTTGTTTTCCAAAACGTATAAGTATCTATCTACTTCTATTGCAGTAATTGCATAAAAAGGAAAATTCATTACTGTGAAGGTGAGCCATTGATAATCACCAATCACTGTTAAAATGGGTAGCAACACAATACATCCTGCACTTAATATTGAAAGTCTACATCTTCTGAGAGCGAACGAGTTCGATTTGGGAAAATGACTGATTCTTTGACAAAAAGAACCCAAGAAATAAAATCCGATTAAGGCAAAAGGAATAGTAAAATATGCTCGTGCCTTGTCCAGTGAGCCCGTTATGAAATAAGGAGCCAAAAAGAGAATTATAAAACCAAGGCCTAACAATAAGGAAATATTGGTGATGGACCAATACATTTCAAAAATGGCAAAATCGTATTCTTTGTATAAGTAGTAGACAATGTAAATACATAGAGTAATGGCCGTCCCGTAAGTGATTACATACTGAAGAATGAATGGCCCAGGAAAATTATCCATTGGTAGAAATCCTCCTGTCGCATTATAGATGATGAACAGGATTCCTAAAACGATATACCTTCTAAATCCCGAAAGTTTTAATCGTAATGACTGAATTGCGGCATACAATACAATGAACGTATCTATCAACAGATAGAAGAAGGTTGTCCAATGTATTGAAGTACCAAACATTTTTCATATTTATTATGATAAGGTTTCAAATTGGTTAGTTTGTAGATTCTTTTTGACGTTGTTCCAATCGAAAATTTTTCCATTCATCGTGATATAAACTCCATTCTCCAAGAATTTCAATGCTGAAATCGCAAACCCCAAATTGAAAGGGGCGTCGGTATTTGCATTTGTTCCCAAAACTAAAGCTCCTGTAAGTACAACAACTTTCCCAAGATTCATCCTTCCGAGAAAATTTGCGGTTTCAACCATTGTTAATGTTCCGTGAGTAATAAGTATTTTATCTGCAATAGATAACTTGATTTTTTCCGACAATACCTTGCGGTTTTCATCGGTTATAAATCGGCTGTCTTTATCAAAAACTTTATCTATTTCGTATTCAAAGGATACGTTGGCAGATTTAAAGAAATTTTCTATATCCATATCTATATGCTCAGGCTTGTCTATTGTATCCTGATATTCCAATCCTCCAATAGTACCGCCGGTCGTTAGAATATGTATTTCCATATCCAAAGATTTTTCATGATTTGGTTTTTATTTTATATTGGATTTATAAATCTTCCCACTCTTCATTACGAATTCAACTTTTTCAAGTATTGTAATGTCTTCCAAAGGATTTCCTTTCACGGCTATTATATCTGCCCATTTTCCTTCTTTGATGCTTCCGGTATTATCTTCAATTCCTATAAGCTCGGCGGCAATAATCGTAGCTGATTTTATAGCATCAATTTCAGTCATTCCAGCTTTGACCATTAAATTGAATTGCTCTGCATTACGCCCGTGTGGATATACTCCAGCATCTGAACCGAAAACCATTTTCACACCCTGCCTATAAGCTTTAAGGAAATTATCGAGAAATCTTTTATATAATTCGTTGTTACCTTCGCCTAACTTTTTATCACTGTAATCTTCATTTAGTTCTATATGGGAATAATGGGCGGCTAGCAAGTCCATCACGAGATAGACCTTGCGGTTTTTCATCAGTTGAATTGCTTCGTCATCCATCAAACTTCCATGTTCGATTGAAGTAACACCCGCTTTTACAGCATTCTTTATTCCATCGGCACCATGGGCATGGGCTGCTACTTTCAAACCTTGTTTCTTTGCCTCATCTACGGCCGCCCTAATTTCTTCTTCGGTATACGAAGCAGCTCCAGGTATGGAGCCACTGGTGCCAAAACCACCCGTCGCTGTAATTTTTATAAGGTCGACTCCCTGTTTGATGTGACGGCGCACTTGTTTTCTTACTTCATCAACCCCATCAGCAATGGCTGCAGGATTTTGTTTTAATTCAAGTTGTGGTGCCATCCAACTTTCCCAATCTCCGTGACCGCCGGTCATGGTAATTGCAGGACCACTTACGTACATTCTCGGGCCGGGAATAATCTCCTTGATAATTGCATCTCGTAGTGCAATATCACTATAGAAAATACCCCAAATATCTCTTACGCTGGTAAAACCTGCATTAAGTGTTTTTTCTGCATTAAGCGTTCCCATTATACCATAATTGGCAATAGGCAACTCCCATTGGTCAATAGACTTATCGTAAGAATTCAGCACTAAATGAGCATGGCAATCAATAAGTCCGGGTAGGATAGTATATTTTGACAAGTCAATAACCTCTTTGTACTTATCCTTATTGGATGCTTTATCAATTTTTATAATCTTGTCGTTTTCAATAACAATAAGGACATTGTTAATGATTTTCCCTTCAATAACATCAAGCATTGCACCAGCCCAAATAGCCTTTTGTTTTTCCTGTGCAACATTACTTAATGAAAAAAAAAGTAGTAGTACTGATAGAATAGCTCGTGACATAATTCTCTTATTTAATTTACTTATTATACGTCCATTGATATTGAAATTCAAGGGCACTTCCATTTGGGATAAACCTCTTTCTATTAGTGGCTAAGTGATAATCATCTTTATTATACTTATGTTGATAGGTATATTTCTATTTTTAAGACCTATTTTTTTTCGTATGTCCAATCGTAAATCAATTCAGTTGAATTTTGCGAGTTTGGATTAAATATCGTTTTGGTAGTAGTTTCAGGATACCCATCTTGATTATACTGGTGTTGATATGTTGTTTTGTATTGTTTGTTGTCATCTAAATCTGTTCTTGTGTGAAACAATAAATTGTTTTTGCCATAGAAATACAAACTGGGAGGCAAATTTGTAATGCTATTTGTATGAAACGACAATACGCCCATATAATATGATAAACCTTCTTTACCCCCAGAGTTTTCGTGTAAGTTTAATAATGGATTTTTCTTGTCATCGTACCCAAACTTACTTTCAAACTTATCCACATACGTAAAATCATCGATACTTTGTCGTTCCAGTATTTCAGCAATACTACCGTTGCTAGTGTAGGTGATAATATACTTTTTATAAGGGGCTAACCCAGAGTTATTCGAGATAAAATGTTCTGCTATTTCTATAAGCTGTCCCTCTGTATTATACTTAAAAGTTTTATCTAAATTGTATGTATTGGCTACAGCCTCTTCCAGTACTATTTTGCCTTCTTGGTCATAAGTAATCTCTGTGGTATAGTCCGAAGTGGTTATTTTACTTAGCTTGCCTTGAGCGTTATATTCGTAACTTGCTTCTCCTTTTTGTATGGGTAGGTTTTGTGTATTATATGCATATGTAATACTAGAATTTCCGCTTCCACTTTTATTTATCGTGGCGATTTTACCATCATCTTTATACTCAACATCATAAAAATTAATATCATTTTCGTTAATGGTTTTAACTCTTGTTTGAGGTATTTGTTCTTCTACAGAAGAAGAATCATCACTACTACAGGAGGCAAATAGAACAAGTAGTATAAAAAAACTGTTTATGTATTGAATATTTTTCATCTGTTATTTTTTAATCCATGCTTGACTTATCAAATGACTAATGACCTTCCACTCTTTATCTTTCTTTTGAAATACCATAAGATGATGGTTGTGTCTGTCTTTCATGGCCGTGCCATCTCCCCATTCTTGACCTTTTACTACTGTCTTGGAACGTACAATGGCTATTTCTGGTGTCAAGAAGTTGATGTCTTTATATTGACTTTCTGATTTTCCTTTCATCACAAAATCCAACGAATAGATTTCAGTAAGCAATGTCTTTAAGTCTGCTTTGCTTTGCATACGGTCTCCAAAGGCATTGGTCCAATCTACCTTATCGTCATAATGTTTTGTGGTTTTCGCTACGTCCCTTTCTTTCCAGCCTTCGGCTATGGTCTTAATGATGCTTTTAATTTCTTTTTTGTCGTTTTCAGTTTGCGAATGCAATGAAAGAGATAGTAATAAGCTAAGTATAAAAACTAGTTGTTTCATTTTTAATAGGTTTATTTTTAAATCTTAATTATTGAATAAAAATGCTGCGAAATTCAGCATTATCTATTGTGTATTCTGGCACTTGAACACCATTTTTCCAAAGAACTCCTTTCAATGTTGTAGTACCTTTTCTACCAACAACATAGAAATCATTGTTAAAAACTGCAACACCAAGCGCTATGGCATTAGTTCCACCTGACAAACGAAAAGATTCTCCATTCTTCCAATACTTGGCATAGTATATATTACCATCTTCTTCGAATTCATATCCCACGGCATATACATCATTACCAGATACGGCTATATCTTCTATACCACAATTGTTGGCATCAGAAAGCGATGTAGATTGTCCATTTTTCCAAATTTTAGCCTCTAGTTCTCCTTGTAAAGTTTCAAAACCACCCAAATAAACGTCATTGCCAGAAACTGCAATTGCCCGTGCTTGCGCTGTTGCAGTTTCTGTGCTAACTGCAGTACCATTGCCATTTTTCCAATGTAGGGCGAATCTACCGTCCTTGCCTGACACTTCACCATAACCCGCTATGTGAATATCTCCGTTTGCTTTTGTAATATCATATGCTATAAATGCTTCAATATCAAGAATAGTAGCATTGCCATTTTTCCAGTATTTAGGTACATTTCCATAATCAGGATGATCTTCTTGACCACATACATATACATCACTACCATCAACGACAATTGATCTTGCTCTTGAGAAACCATCTCCTAAACTTAGGGATACATCGTTTCCATTTTTCCAGTATTTGGCGATTTCTTTTAAATCATCTTCTGGTCCTTCTACTTCATATCCCGCCACATAAATATCATTTCCTTCCACAAATATTGAGTAGGCTGCTGATGGATAGTCTTCACTAGGTGAAGTAGTGGGCAATGTTATTTCTCCATTTTTCCAATAAGCAGCTTCTGCCCAGTCTTGATTCAATTCACTTTGAGTGTAAATTCCAGCAATATAAATATCGCCTGTTTCGTCATTAACATCGGTGACATTGATAGTAATTTCTGCAGACACCTTTGATTTTCCATCGCTAACCTCAACATTTAACTTATGGGTTGAAGCGGTTTCAAAATCTAATTGCTCATTTTGTGCCAGTCTAATAGTTCCTGAACTGTCTATCGTAAATAGAGCCCCAGAATTGGTGGTTATTGTGAAAACAAGTTCATCTTCATCAGCATCTGTTGCTGTTACCACACCGACTATACTACCAGAATCAAGTGCCTCGGTTACTGTAAATGATTGTGCATTTATGACTGGTGCTGTATTACCAGGTTCTGTATCACTGGGTGCGCTGCCATCGTCTTTACTGCAGCTTACAAGAATAATGATAACTGCCACGAATATTTTTAATAGTTCTTTTTTCATGATTATAGATGTTTTATTTTTTTTCATAGCCCCACTCATATGTTACTTTACCACTTACTTGACCATTTGTACCAAAGACTGTTAACGTGGTGCTTAAAGGGTACTCGTCCTCATTGTATGTGTCGTGCTGAAAGGTTTGTTTATATTCTTCATTATTGATAATAGTTGTGCGAGAAAGCATATTGTTTTTACCATAATATCTATGGATTGGTGTATCACCTAAAAGACTGCCTGTATAAAAATTTAAAATGTCTAAACTATAGGACAATCCCACTGCACCTCCAGAACTTTCATGCATGATTAGAAGTGGATTTTTTTTGTCATCATAAGTAAATGTTGATATATATCTATCAGTGTAGGTTATACCATCAAGACTAGTTGTTCCTACTACTTTAATAGCATTACCGTTGTTATCATAAGTTATGAAATGCTTTCTATAAGGAGCTGCTCCACTTGGATTTGGATAAATAAAAAACTCATCTACGGTTGTAAGTTGTCCGTTGGAGTTATAGCTGAAGGTTCGTTTTAAAGTATATTGGCCATCTGCTAAAGTCCCTTCTTCAAACAATTGCCCTTGGGCATTATAAGTAATCTCTGAAGTGTAATTTGACCCTATAATCTCACTAAGCAATCCATCCTCATTGTAGTTGTAAATGACGCCCCCCTTTTGCGTAAATTGTCCTTGGTCGTTGTACAATATAGACGCAATATTGCTACCGCTATTCGCTGTTCTCTTTATACTGGTAATATTACCGTCATCGTTATACGTTATGTCATAATTGGCGGAACTACCATCTTCAAAAATTTCTTTAATTGTACTTACCCTTATTTTGTTTTGAGGTTGGTTTACACCTGCATCGTCATCACTACTACATGCGGTGAAAAGAAAGATAAACAGTATGCACCAACTTATATATTTCAGCTTTGTCATGGTTTTTTGTTTTTAATTTGAGGTTTTTACAAAAATGTCTATTGGATAGGTGTACAAGCCATCTGTAGGTAAGAATATTTGTTCCATATTTTTCCAGTAACATGCTTGTATTATGCCTTGTTCATTTTCATCATATCCGGATATGTATATATCATTGTCCATTGCAAATATTCCTGATGTTCGAGAACTGGTATTTGATAAAATAACTTTTGCATCGCCCATCCAGTAGACTGCCTTACTTTTGTTGTCTTTGTCTTTTTCAAAACCAGTGGCAAATAGTTTTTCATCAACAATTGTAATATCTGTTACTGATGAAGAATTATTTTCTATTTCTGGCAACTCTTCTAGATTATTATTAAGCCAATATGCTCCTATCATGTTCGGTGCTGATTCTTGTGTAATAATGTTGGCAGCTATATATAAATTGTTATTATTTAGATGTATTGAATGGCAGTCTACTATTATTACATTATTTTCGGGTAAAATGACTTGAACACCGTCTTTCCAATATCCAACCTCACCATTTTTAAAATAACCAACTATATATACTGTTTCATTTTTTACTAATATATTTACAGCCTTTTCGCCTTGATACAAAAGATTTTCTTGGTCATTTTTCCAATATACTGCCTCAGATTTATTGATTGATGAGTTCAAATCATCCCTCTTACCTACAGCATGTACAATATCATTTTGAGAAACCCAGATATCATTTATAACTGCGTTGTTTGTATCTAATATGGTTTTAGCACCGTTTTTCCAATACACTGCATTATCACCTTCACTTCCTGCCACATATACATCATCATTATCAGTTACAAAAATTGAGGTAGCCGAAGAGTTTGTATCTGAGAGTATGGTTTTTTTACCATTTTTCCAATACACAGCTTTATTATCGTCTGTTCCTGTAACATATACATCTGCGACAGGTGTATCTTCGTTAGCTTTATCATCATCTTTTGAACATCCAGTAATTAGGATTACAAAACAGAAATACAATATAGTTTTACTTATTTTTTCCATCTTTAATTTGAATTTTTTGTTATTGCAATACTTGACGCAAATGCAGTATAAGAACCATCAGTTAGTGTTGTCTTAGCTCCGTTTTTCCAATATACCGCGTCATAGGAGGAAGACGCCGTTGGCCTCGATGAACCAACAATGTAAACATCGTTATCAACTACAATGACTTGTTTTGAAAAACTCTGACTGCTACCCGCAGATAAATCAAACTTATTGCTATCCTCCCAGTAAACTGCACTAGATATATTAACATTGTTTTGGTCTGCAACAGCTTCTCTTGCAGATACGTACACTTTATTGTTGGCAACGTAAATTGAAGGGGCAAATATTTTTTTATCCCCAGTAAGAGATAAAACTGTTTTTATACCATTTTTCCAGTACACTGCTTTAGATTCAGGTTTACTATCTTCCTTACCAGCTATATAAACATCACCAGCGTTTGTAACGTAAATAGATTGTGAAATTGCACTTGGGCCACCATCAGATAATACTATTTTACTATCGTTTTTCCAATACACCGCTCGTCTACCAAAAGAGAATGGTTCATACTCATATCCAGACACATAAGTATCTCCACTTGGTGTTATATGAATACCGTAGGCATAAGAACTAACAATACCGCTAGAGTGTAGTGATACTTTAGTGCCATTTTTCCAGTAAATAGCTTCAGCTCCATTGTTTGTATCATTTATTTCATAACCTATTACATATACATCATCATTATTTGATACCTCTATATCCCAAGCGTAAGCGTCCTCGGCATTGTTTGTCGCAAGCGTTACTTTTTCGCCGTTTTTCCAATATACGGGCCTCCTTATCCCAGAAACATCAAACTCAATACCAGCTATATATACATCATTTTTACTGGTAATGTGTATAGCATAGGCATCAGAATATTTATCTGATGGTAATATAAACTCTTCACCGTTTTTCCAATACACGGCTTTAACGGTGCCGTCTTGTTTTTGTATTTGACCTACGATATAGATGTCTGTTGTGGGGTTGCCATCTTGAGATGTACTATCGTCTTTTGAGCATGATACTGTAGTAAACACCAATAAAATGCATAGTATATTTTTAATTATTTTTTTCATCTTTTTTAATTTGAAGTTTTTACAGCAATATCTTTTGCAAATGCAGAATAAGACCCATCGGTTAATGCAGTTTTGCTACCGTTTTTCCAATACACGGCGGTATAGGGCGTTGACATAGCTGGTCTTGTTGAACCTGCGATATAAACATCATTATCAACTACAATTAAGTGGTTTGCATGTGCTTGATTGCTATTGTTGCCTATTGTTAAGTCAAACTTACTTGCACCTTCCCAGTAAACCGCACTCGTCAAATTGTTATCGTTTGGGTCAATTTCTAGTGCAGATACATATACTTTGTTATTGGCTACATAAATTGAAGGGTTTAGTATTTTTTTATCACCTGATGAAGGTAAAATTGTTTTTACTCCATTATTCCAGTATACAGCTATATCTCCTGGAGAACTAACTTCCCTGCCAACTATATATACATCTCCGGCTTCAGTTACATAAACAGATTGTGAACTAGCACTTGGATTACCATCAGATAATAGTACTTTACTATCGTTTTTCCAGTACACCGCTCTACTGCCAAAAGAGGATTGATTATTTTCTCTTCCAGATATATAAGTATCTCCGTTTGCTGATATATGAATACCATTGGCATCTGAACTTTCTACTCCAACAGAATGCAGAGATACTTTAGTGCTGTTTTTCCAATACACTGCGGCGGGAATATTGCCATCATTTCTTTCGTTGCCAACTACAAACACATCTCCATTATTTGATACCTCTATATCCCAAGCATATGTATCCTTAGTGTTATTTGCTGTAAGTGTTACTTTTTCGCCGTTTTTCCAATACACTGGTTTTCTTACGCTAGAATCATCAAACTCAACACCAACGATATATACATCATTTGTACTGGTAATATGTATAGCAAAGGCATCAGAATATTTATCTGATGGTAATACAAATGCTTCACCGTTTTTCCAATACACGGCTTTAACGGTACCGTCTTGTTTTTGTATTTGACCTACGACATAGATATCTGTTATAGGGTTGTCATCTTGAGATGTACTGTCGTCTTTTGAGCAGCTTGTTATCATAGCTATTAAAAGAAATACCGTGGTTTTATATATAATTTTTTTCATGATTTCTATACTTTGTAGTAATGTTTAATCGTGCTATTCCAGTTAAAAAAGTTTAGTGAAAACAACATCGATAGGGTGTGAATTATGGGGAAGAATAGCACGTTAAACATTACATCACTCTTGCACTATTTTTTTTATTTTATTATTTACTATATCGGCTACATAAATGTCTCCCAATTCATCAACACACAACCCTCTTGGAAATGCAAACTTTGCTTCTAACAAACCGTCTCCATTTGAATCCCCTTCTGTACTTCCTGCTAAAGTGGTTACATGGCCCGCAGGCGTAATTTTTTTTATTTTATGATTATCGATGTCCGACACATATAAATGGTCCCACTTATCAATAGCTATGGCAAAAGGGCTATAAAACTTTGCTTGATTACCTATACCATCTTGGTCACCTTGGTCACTCCCTGCAAATGTGGAGACAACGCCATTTGGTGTTATTTTTCGTACTCTGTTATTAAACCCATCAGCCACAAACAAATTTTCTTCCGAGTCTATGACAATGCCCATAGGAAAATTGAACTGTGCGCTCAAAGCCACTCCATCAAAGAAGCCTTTAGTACTGCCAGCTACGGTAGTAACTTCTCCAGAAGGAGAGATTTTTCGTATTTTATGGTTTTCGCCATCGCATACATATAAATTGCCTTTGTCATCGAGAGTCAGTCCTTGTGGTTCGTTAAATTGAGCAGTTGTAGCATTTCCATCCGCAAAACCTGCAGTACCATTACCTGCATAGGTGGTAACTTCACCACCCGTGAGTTTTCGTATGACATGGTTTTTAGTATCTGAGATATAAAGGACTCCAGTTCCATTTTCTTGTACCAAAGCGATGTTTCTAGGCTCATAAAATTTGGCTTGGTTGTATTGGCCATTCATATAGCCCATAGTAGAACCGCCAATAGTAGTAACAGCTCCGGCTGTGCCTATTCTTTTAATTTTATGGTTTGCCAAGTCAATCAAATAAAAATGCTTGTTTTGGTTAACCAGGCCATAAGTTATATCGTAGGGTGCCTTGAAATTCGCCTGTAAAGGGTTTTGGGCATCTTCATCTCCAGGGACTCCACTGCCTGCAACAGTGGTTACAAAAGTGCTTGTAATGTTATAGGCGAATTCAGGGCCTTCCAATTCTTCTCCATTTACAGTAATTTTTACAGGTCCAGTAAAAGCCTTTGGAGGTATGGCTACCTCTATTTCAGTATTGGTTAAATTGCTTACCAGAGCCTCTTTGTCGTTAAAAAAGACCTTGACCAATGTTTCATCTGTTCCAAAGCCATTGCCTATAATTTTTATCACATCTCCTTTACCACCATTGTCTGGAGATAGGGATGTGATTTTTAAAGATTGGTCGGTATTTCCTGTACTATTGTCATCGTTGCTACATCCTATAAATAGTAATAGGATTACTGCCATAGATGCCAGTTTTTTAATTTCTTTTTTCATTGCTTATGCTTTTTTGATTTGAGTGATATTATAGTATCGGCGTGACACTAGAACAACTGGCAAAGTTCTAGCACTAAGTCAAGGGGTATTGCCTCCTATGTTACATTGTTTTGCTGTAATGTTACCTACAAGGAAAAAGAAGTAAAAAAATTATTTATTTTCTGAAGGATATAGGGAGGGGAGTATTCCAAAATGCTCTTTAAAGGCAGAAGTGAAATATGATAAACTAGAAAAACCAACAGCATAAGCTACTTGTGAAACAGATTCTCCAGCTTCAAGAAGTTGCGCTGCACGCAAAAGGCGTTGATTTCTAATAAAGGTTGTTGTGGATTGTCCGGTAAGGGCATTGAGTTTGCGATGAATCTGTACACGGCTCATTCCTATAGCTTCACTTAGTTGGGTAACACTAAAATTACCGTCATCCAAGTTTTGGTCTATGATATTGAGTAGTTTCTTTAGGAACAGTTCTTCGGTACTTGCAATAACAATATCACTGGGTTTCAAACGGATTATTTTTTGAAACTTATTCTTCAGCTTTTCCCGTTGTTGTAAAAGGTTTTGGATTCTTGCAATGAGTTCGTCGGTAACAAAAGGCTTGGTAAGGTAGTCATCCGCTCCTGTACGCAGCCCTTTTAATTTGGTGTCAATATCCGCACTTGCTGTAAGTAAAATAACAGGGATGTGACTCGTAAGTTCATCTTCTTTTAAAGATTCACATGTTTTTATACCATCTATACCCTTCATCATAATATCACTTATAACCAGGTCAGGTAAATTTTCCCTAGCATATACAACTCCTAATTCCCCATTCAAAACATGCGTTACCATATACATGGGGCTTAGTTTTGAGATAATCATATCGGCCAATTCTTGATGGTCTTCTATTAAAAGGATATGATTGTCAGCTTGACCAACCTCTTGACCTGTTTCATTTTTTTTGGTGTTATCTACTTGATTAAAAACTTCTTTGCTAGAAACTTCTTGTTGTTCTACGAAAGCATTCAATGATTTTAAGGGAAATGACAAGGTAAAGCAAGTGCCTTTATCCACTTTGCTCTTAACGCTTATTGTACCGCCGTGTAATTCTACTAATTCTTTGGTTAGTGACAGCCCCAAACCTGTTCCTAAATTAGAGGAGTTTTCTACTTGAAAGAATCTATCAAATATTTTGGGGATATTTTTTTTATTAATGCCAATACCCTCATCTTTTACCTGAATTGATAATTCCCCATTTTGATAGGACGCACTTACTTTTATTTTTGTTTTAGGTCTGGAAAACTTTATGGCATTGGATATTAAATTGTACATGATTTTTTCCATGGCATCCTCATCAATAGGAACCCATAAGCTATCTTTCGGAATGCTTGTCTTTAACTTGACATAGTTAGAGGCAGCTAACGATTCAAACATAGCTGTCCAATCCGATAACAGTTTGTAAATGTCATTTCCACTTTTGTTAATCTGGAACTTGCGAGATTCTATTTTTGTTAAATCAAGAATCTGGTTGATTAGTCGCAACAGTTTATCTGTTTGCGCTTTTAAAAGTTTCCAATCATCGTTGACATCTAATTCATCTATATGGTCTTCTATGACACCCATCATTAAGGTGAGAGGGGTTCGTAGTTCATGAGAAATGTTGGCAAATAATTTAGATTTTAATTTATCTACTTCTTTTATTTTTTCGGCAAGTATCTTGGCACGTAAGGCTTTTACCCTTTCTTCCTCAGCTAAGACTCCAGCAATTTTATTTGCACAAAGTGCAGAAATTGTAGAAAGTATGTTTAGATGCTTTTCTGAATAAAAGTTTTTATCTGGATGTTCAGAATCTATAACCCCAATAACCTTATTTTTAAAAGATATAGGTACTGCTATTTCAGAAAGCCTATTATTGTCATCTGAAATATATCTAGAGTCCTTGGATGTATCAGGAACTAATAATGGCTTCCCTGTCTTTGCCACATGACCTACAATTCCGTTTCCCAAGGGAATTTCCAAAGGCTGATAAATTTCAAATGCTTTTGGATTTTTAGTCCCATAAGCTGCTCTTTGTTCTAATATTTGCTTTTCATCGTCTAGCAGATATATAACACAGTCAATAAACCCAAGCCTCCCTATACAATTCTTGGTTACGTCCCATAAAATTTCATCTACAGTATTTTTGCCAAATAACGAATTGGAAAAATAGTAGATGGTACTTTCAATTTCTTCTGCTTTTTCAAGGGCGTTTTCTTTTTGTTTAATCTGAACATTATATTGTACGGCATATAGAAATCCTATGCTTATGGATCCGGATATAGCAATAATTAAGCTGAAGTAATAGATCAACTTCATCGTACTTTCAGAAATTGTCACTTTATATAATGAATATGAAGTCATTTCCAAAATCAGAAAACCTATAATACAAATTATGATGTTCCAGATAAATGCATGTTTTTCCTTTAGTTCGAAAAGAATGACTCCACTAAAAAGAACAATGACCAAAAGAAGTTGTACAGCACTTGATTGACCTAGAGTTGAGGCTAACCAAAAAAGGTATAAATAAGAACATAAAAACAACCATATCTTTGCTAGACTATAGCTTCTTTTTATGTTGAATATCCATGTAAAGGAAAGAATAAAAAAAAACAAAAGGGCAGTAACACCTACTCTTGAATTGATAGAAAAAAAGAAAAAGGCATAAGGTAAGGAGGTGCACGCTGCCAAAAGCGTGTACAAATTTACTAAACGTAATTTTCTTAGCTGATCAAATGTTAATTGATCTGTAATACCCAAATTTAACATCTTAAGTTCTACATATTTTCTTTTTAGTGTACTAAAGTATGAAAATTTCTTAGGATCTTGATTGTTGCAATCTCCATTCTATAAAGTAAATGTATTGATGAGTCACATCTAAATAAATGACAAGTAAAATAATATTATAAGGATGTAACAGATAGAAAATTCTCAGAAGGAAATCGGTATTACTATAAAATACTAGCGCAATTTAGGATAATATCATTTAACTGTAATTGCACTATTTTGGTTCAAAAAGAAGTTTTACGTCTCGATATATTTTCTCAAAATTCAAACGTAAATCCTCATCGGAATACTGCTTTGTTTTTTTAGGCATATCCTTTTGAATCTGTTGTAGTTTGAATTGTACTTTTTTATCCTTACCATCAGCAAAAGCAACAAATTCGCCTTGTTTTAATCTAAAGAAAATATCTGCCCTACGTTTAGAAACTTCTTTTTCTCCTTTGGTTATGCGGCTTTCAAAACTCAATCCACTGCTTTTGCTGATACTGTGGGTGGGCTTTTTTATGATTTCAAAGAAGCGTTCATAATATTTGGCTGTATCGGGGTCGTTGACCTTACCGAAGAATTGATAAGATAGGTTGCTCAGAATGGCTTTGCTCATTTTGTCTCCATATAGAATATCGTTCTGTACTTTGTCCTGCATCACATAAATAGTAGCGATGTCATAACTTCGTAGCGTTGCCGGAATACGGTGCATATTAAGCAGCTTAATGGTTGGAGCTTCTTCCATCATCAAAAAAGAAGGTCTTTGACCTCTAATGCTCATTTGCTTTATAACTGTATGTAAAATTGCTGCAATTATGGGTGAATAAGCTGATTCGTATTTGGGGTGGTTCACTAAGGAAATTACCGCTGGATTTTTCTCGTCATTTATATTCAAAGGCACTTCGTCTTTCGACAATGCCATAAATAGTTGTCGTGAGCTTATCTTTTTAAAAGCATTGGCTAACGTGCTTTTGACTCCTGCCGTTTGCTTGTCCGAATCCATACCATTGATAAAAGCACTCGCCATACTCCTTGATGTGATATTGGAACTTACAAAAGCGACCAATCGCTTGGTTGTCATCGATTGAAAAATAGCAATCAAATGCGGTAAGGTGCAAAATTGTGGATAGGATATCTTCAGCTTCCAAATCAATCCACCCAACAAACCTTCCACAGCATCGTTAAAGAATTTTGTGGTACTGTTTGTACTAGATTCATCGAACCCTAACAGGTTTTCAATAAGAACTTTGGATAATTCATTGACACTTTCCTCATTGGGTAGATATCCTGGTGCAATGGGATTGACACAATAATGGATTTGGTCAAAAGCGATGGTATAGAATTCTATGTCCTTTTCCCTGAACAGGGGATAGGCAATTTCCGTAAGTTCAAAATCCTTGTAATCGTGTAGGATGCCACAGAATTGATGTTTACTAAAATGCTGAAGGAAATTATAAATAACACTTTCTGTTTTTCCACTTCCTGCGGACCCAATGACGGATGCACCCCTTTTTATATTTTCGATTTGGAATTTACCCCAACGTAATCTGAAATTTACTTGATATTTCTTATCCCTATTTAACGAAACTTCTTGATTGAAAAATACATATAAAACCGTACTGACAAATAATAACGGAACTATGATAAAAAGAACGATATGTGCCGCCGATAAATTCATATTCCGATTGAACCTGATTGTACAGCTCTGTCAATACCTTTTTTAAACTTGTTGATTACCTTCAATGCCAATTGGACTTTGTTTGTTGGGATGTTCATAATGGGAACACCAGCTTTACCAAGTATTCTATAGGCAGTTGCCTTTTCGTTGGTTGGCAATCCTGACAGCATAGAGAAATACAGCTTTGGGTTTTTGAGAAATGTTTTCCTTGCGGTATAGGTTTCAACGTAATTTCTTTCGTATTGAAATAAAGTGTCGAACGTCTTTTCAGAAGCCTTAAAAAATTTATCCCTGTCAAAACCACGTTTTACAGGTTTTCCGTTAAAGACGGTTTCAGAAGCTTTGTACTTGCTTCCAGGTGACAAACTGTACTTGTTGGACATATCCTTTCTGCTTACAATGATATGGATATGGCTTTGCGAACCTGCCTTTGGCATACCTCTCACAATACGTTTGCCGTTTTGTTGGTGTGGAGCCTGTTTTTCCAGTTTTGCGATTTTCAGTTTCAACCGTTCAATATTTCCTTTCGCTTCGCCAGCTTCTATTTTGCGAATGTCATTTTTAAGTTGAAGTATTTTTGTGGCATACGGTTGGTTCTCTACAATTTGTTTGTCCGTACCTTTAAAAGTGCGTTGATGCTCAATCTTTGCGTAATATTTTATATCATCCACGGTAACAGCCCGTCCGTTTATTTCTCGATTGAAAGATTTTGCATATTCCTTCATCACTTCACGAGTATATTGCTTTAGTGCTTCCGAGGAATCTTGTATATGCTTTAATTCTCTTGAGCTTGGATTAAGGGTAATGGAGTAAAATTTGGGTTCGGTCTTTTTAAGTTTTGCAGTATTCCCATCAATTTCTTTGATGACTTCCTGACTGGATATTTCCTCTCCGTACTGATTGAAAAAATGTTCCATTTCATCAATGGATTTACTTTCATTTTCTTTTTCAAGATAGGCTACAAAATCGGCAACGCTTTGAGCATAATTACCTTCGGTAGTCTGTTTGGTTATTGTGGTGTACATCTTGTAATCGTTGTTTATAGTTTTCAAATTCTTCCATTGTGAGCTCCAGTTTTAGATAACCTTTTCCAAAACTTCCTTTTACATAAGAGGTCTTGTTGAGGATTTTTTCCAAATCATCCTTAATGTTTTGATATTGTTGTTGTATTCCTTGGTATTGGTTTCGGTAGTAGTTCAGTTCCTCATTCTCGGTAATCAGTTCCTGTGGCTCAAATTCAAAAAGTTCCTCTTGTGTCTCATTCTGCTCTGGGCTTTCCTGAAAGAGTAGTTCTAACATGGCATTAGTAGGTTTGGTTTGATTCTTTTCAATATCCTTAATGATAGCAATAGCAGCTTCTGTGCGCTTTCGGTTTTTGACCAATTCTTGGCCAAGGCTTTTTTCAAATCGTTCGGAAGGCAAAAAACCGTGCCACTCAAAAAAGTCGATAATAAGTTCCATTGTAACAGAATAGGAATTGGAGACCTTCTTGGAGAAGCTCTTGAACCTTTTTGCTGTGGCTCGTTTGAATCGTATGGTATAAAAGTTGTCCATATAAGATTGTAAGGTATTGGGTCATATTTTTTCAATGCTTGTGGGGCTTACCGAACGATTTGACCCAGTTTTCGGTTTGTTCCTTTAAAATTTGAAATCGTGAAACCCTATAAACAGGGGATTTGCAAAGCAAAACCAATAATTAACATCGCCTCGGCGTGTTACCCTCTTGCTTCTCCAAATCCGTCCCGCAGGGACAAAATTTTTCAAACAACCTGACTAAAAAGTCAGTTGCTTTTTCGGAATTAAAAATTCCGATATGTCTAATTTTTGGTGGTATCGTTATCGGCGAAAGTCAAATCAAAATGGGATAGCGATACTTAAAAAATGGTACTGCTTAACAGTCTTTTAAAGATATTCTATTTACATATAATATTGAAATACGGATTGTTTTCAATTGATTGGTTTTGATACCAAAAAATAGGATTTTTAAGAAAAAGTAAATTCAGGACGTCGAGTTTCGGAATATTGGTTCTTTAAATTTTGAAAAAGTAAGGCACAAAAAAAGACCTCTGAAAGTTCAAAGGTCTAATCCGTTGTATTTTAGCTTAGATATTGAAAACATACTTATAATTGTATAGATTTCGTATCGCTTCTTCTTCCAACAGGGTCTGGTAATTTACATAGTGTTCCCTGGCATAGTTCCTCAATTGCTCCCCAAACCTTTTTTCAACTTCCTTTTTTGATATAGAAAGCAAGCGTTCTTGGGTAGCATCATCTAGGTTGTTATAATTCAAATAGACCATAATCAAAACTTAAAATCATAACATGCCATTATCCGCAAAACTGTAATATTCCCCGTTGGATACTATAATCAAATGGTCTAGTACGGTAATATCAAAAAGCTGTGCCGCTTTTTTGATTTTCTTGGTCAACTGGATATCCGCATCGCTGGCTTCAAGTTTGCCCGATGGGTGATTGTGCGAAAGTATGACGGCTACTGAGGCGGTCTTTAGTACCACGGCAAATAAGAGCCGTAAATCTACCAATGTGCCAGTAATGCCACCTTGTGAAAGTTGATAAATTCCCTTTACCTTGTTACTATTGTTCAATAACAGCACTTTAAAGGATTCATGCAGTTCTATGGTATTCTTGTTCCAATGTTCATAAAGAAGTTCGGAAGCATCACGTGATGAATTTATTTTTGTCCAAAAGGGAGCTGGGACACGCTCTTTGTAGCTGATTTTTATTTCATTAACTTGTCGTTTCATTGTAATGTCTTTTTAGAAATAATGATGAAAAGAGGGCGTTGCTTTCCACGGGAACGCCCTCTTAATTTTGATGTTACTTATCCGAAGTATCTCCGTTTTTATTTCCCAATAATAGGATTTCATTGGCTACCACTTCGGTAACATAGCGTTGGTTGCCATCGTCCATAGTGTAGGTACGGGTCTTTAGTTTTCCGACTACACCAACTTCCTTACCCTTTTCAACATACTTTTCGACGATTTCAGCGGTCTTGCCCCAAGCGACAATAGTGTGCCAATTGGTGTCCGTCTGTTTCTCTCCCTTGGCATCCTTATAATATTCATTGGTTGCCAATGAAAAGCGGGCTACTTTCTTACCGCTTTCAAGGTTCGTAATGGTTGGTTCCTGTCCAACGTTTCCGATTAACTGTACGTGATTTTTAATGGTACTCATGATAAAAGATTTAAAAGATTAATATTTCCCTTTTTTTAAACTGAATTAAATTTTAAGGGGTGTTTGTTTGATTTCTTTCGTGCACCGCACAATGGATGAAGTGGGTTTTGTCAAGACTTTTAGGGAATAAATCAGGAGTGTCTGCAACGTAGCAAAACCTGCCTGCCGACAGGCAGGTCCTCGGTTTTCAAGGAAGTAGAAACCTTATTTTTCACTAAAACTCGTATAGTCTTGACAAGTTCCATAAGGGCATTAGCAATTCCTTTAAATCCGGTTGCGATTTGAGCGTACCGACAGTTAAGCGAAATGAGCGATTGGGTTTAATTTAGAATTGGTTATGCACTGTCTGTTTTTCGACGCCCCGAAAAACAACAAAGGCTTTATCCATTATAAACCCCTTAAAATGTGTAAGTCAAAGGTTCGGTTTTTAAGAATTATCGAGCAAAGACTCAAGAAGGATTTGCCGGGAATTCTGTTAAGAAAATCGAGGCTTTGACTTTCCGATTGGAAAGCGGACTTGATTCACGGTTTTGGCTTGGGAATGTAGCGTTCCTTCCCGGCGTAGCGGGTAGGGTAGCGAAGTGGAAAGCCAAAAACGGGGATTGGGTTCAAGACCTTATGTAGAGAAGCTCTTTGCCCGGAATGCAGAGCAACGAAATGAAGGGAAATGTGCTGAACGGCTTATGTAAGTTGTTTAGATTCATAATTAAAAACTTAGGTTAAAAAAGCCCACTCTTACGAGCAGGCTTTCACATTTGAATACATTAGCAATATTAAAGTTCAAATTGTACAATCTGTTCTTCAATTTCAGATTTACGTTGTTCCAAAGTGGACTGTAAATGTGATGTTACCAACTTGATTAAATTCGTGTTGGTCGTCTTGAATTCCAGGTTCCGGGAATCCCTTAGATAAAAAGAACTCGAATCATCTTGATTGTAATTGAACTTGGTCAGCTCGTTCAACGTTTGTGTCAATCGTTCACGTTGTGTTGCCAAACCTCTCAATTTTTCAAACTTTTGAATTCTGTCATCCAAATTGATTGCTGGTTTTTTAGCTACAACCGTTTTTTCCAGTGCAACAGTTTTGCCGATAGCCTCGTCGGTCAACTTCTTTTGGACTTCCTTTTTAACGGTTGCATTTTCCTTGGTTGCAGTTCCGTTTTGTTTTGCTACTTTTTGCATAATTAAAAATTTTAGATTAAACAATATTTGAGCAGAACCCAAACGGAAGACAAAATTTTGGAGTGGGAAGGAAACGGAATAAACAAGCGTGGGATGTAGCGATGGCTTTATGCTGTCCCTTTTCCGAGAAATATTTTGCGACGTTTATATTTCGATAATATTGTATGAATACTCTCTATTACTATACTTTTTATAAAAAAAGCACTCACTTTTATCAAAAATATGTTTAAAAATACTTTAATACACAAACTATTAGTTTGTATATTTGAATAAAAATAAACTTAATCTAGATTTTTAAAGTTTAAAAAAAGTTAAAAACAGAAACTATTAGTTTGGAAAAAGAGCAAAAAATAAACTATCTTCTAAATTCGCAGCCTTCGGGAGCTGTGTATTTGAGTTCGTGGTTAATGGAAAACGGATTCTCTACACAATTGTTAAATCGCTATAAGAAGAGCAATTGGATATATTCCATAGGAAGAGGAGCTTGGATGCGGACGGGTGATACACTTACCTATCAAGGTGCATTGTTTTCATTGCAGCGACAAGCTAACTTGAATATCCATCTTGGAGGAAAAACAGCATTATCTTTATTAGGGAAAGCCCATTATTTGGAGCTATCCACAAAACAAATAGTATTATTTGGTAGCAGTAAAGAAAAACTACCTGCTTGGTTCTCCAACTACGACTGGGGTTTAAAAGTCAATTACCATGGTTCTTCGTTTCTTCCTCCCAAAATAGGGTTGCAAACCTTGGAACAGGGAGCTTTTAGCTTGTTGGTATCCAACCCAGTAAGAGCCTTATTGGAATGCCTGTATTTAGTGCCCAAAAAACAAGAACTGGTCGAATGCTACGAAATAATGGAGGGGCTTAATAATCTCCGACCAAAGCAGGTACAGGAACTTCTGGAAAAATGCACTTCCATAAAAGTAAAACGCCTTTTTTTATATATGGCAGAAAAAGCGAAACACGATTGGTTTAAGTACATAGAATTGGAAAAAATAAACCTTGGAAAAGGGAAACGCTCATTGGTAAAGGAAGGTGTCTATATATCCAAATACCGTATCACTATCCCTAAAGCACTGCAAAATTATGAGTAATTATAAGCATCAGGTTTCCCTATTGTTACAGGTGTTACCAGAAGTAGCAAAAGAATCCGTTTTTGCACTGCACGGGGGTACGGCCATCAATCTATTTGTAAGGGATATGCCCAGGTTGTCCGTTGACATTGATTTGACCTATATCCCCATAGAAGATAGAAAAACGTCCTTTAAGAATATTATTGATACCCTAGGCGGTATAAAAATAAAACTTGAAAAAATTCTGCCAAGAGCTGTAGTTTCATTGAAAAGGGAAACTTTAAAGCTTCAAATTTCTACTGTAAAAGCACAGATAAAAATAGAGGTGAACCAAATCAATAGAGGAGTTATGGATGAAACAGTAACGTTGCCGTTATGCGAAAAATCCCAAGAGGAATTTGATGCTTTCTGTACTGTTTCAGTAGTTCCCATAGGGCAATTGTACGGTGGAAAAATCTGTGCCGCATTAGACCGCCAACACCCTAGGGATTTGTTCGATGTAAAATACCTGTTGCAAAATGAAGGATTTACCAACGACATTAAAAAGGGTTTTATGTTATGCCTATTAAGTAGCAACCGCCCCCTAAATGAAATGTTGTATCCCAATTTTATTGACCAGAGAGAAACTTTGGTCAACCAATTTGAAGGTATGAGCACAGAGCCATTTACCTATGAAGATTTTGAAAAGAGTCGGAAGGAATTGGTATATATAATTCATCAAAACTTAACCGAAAAGGACAAAGAGTTTATAATAGGTTTTAGCAAAGGAACACCTGATTGGAGCATATATGATTTTGAAAAATTCCCTTCTGTTCAATGGAAGCTACAGAACCTTATTAAACTTAAAAGCGGTAATCCCGAAAAATATAAGCTTACACTTGCTTCTTTGGAGAAAGTATTGCACTGAATAAGCTATTTTCCCACCGAAAAATGAAACTCGAAGAACAAATACAACTCATAAAATCCTTATTCAAAGGGCGCGATGATGTATTTGCATTGCGATGGGAAAAAGGCAATAAAAGCGGTTATATGCCTGCCTATCATTATGATCCTTACATGTATCGCCTACACAAGCAAAAAGGAGGCACATTCAAAGACTATAAAGATAAAACCTATTTAAAACTAGACGAGCATCAATTATCAAAACACCTAAAAGGCGAAAAATTTACAGGTATTTATCCGCTTTTAAAAGATAACACCTCTTGGTTTATTGTTGCCGATTTTGATAAAAAGGATTGGCAAAAGCAATCAAAAAAAGCTATTCAAATTTGCCGAGAAAATAAAATACCAGCCTATTTAGAGCGTTCTCGTTCAGGGAACGGCGGACATGTTTGGGTGTTTTTTGAACGACCATACCCAGCTACAAAAAGTAGAAAGATTGTATTGAAGTTATTTGAGCAAGCAGGTATTTTTTCCCTATTTGACAAAAACACAAGTTTTGACAGATTGTTTCCAAATCAAGATTATTTATCAGGTAAGGGGTTTGGAAATTTGATTGCTCTCCCACTTCAAGGAAAAACCTTAAGAAATGGCAATTCTTGCTTTATAGACCTTGAGACATTTACTCCTTATCAAAATCAATGGCAATTTTTAAAAACCATCAAGAGAGTTTCGACTACTCATTTGGATAGCGTTTTAGAAAAATTACCTAAGCAAAAGGAGGTCACAAAAGCTCTTTTCAAAAATAATATTTCCGATGCTGGAAAATTACAGATTATTTTAAAAAACAGTATTGTAATCCATCGGAATAGCTTAACCTCTCCAATAGTTAATTTCCTTAAAGACCAATTAAATTTTTTCAACGCTGATTATGCGATTAAAAAGAAAGCAGGAAGAAGCACTTGGAAAACGGAGCGATATTTTAAACTTATTGATGAAACTGAAAACACTATTGAAATCCCAAAAGGGTTTATCGGTCAACTGATTCGGTACTGTAAACAGCAACATATTGATTATGAATTTTTAGACCAAAGAAAACAGTTGAACAATGTTGGGTTTTTATCCTCAATTCAATTGCTAAAGCACCAATATCATCCCGTAGAAATAGCATCAAAAAAAGATTTTGGAATTATTGTCGCACCACCAGGTTCGGGAAAAACTATCGTAGGACTAAAAATTATCGAGCAAAAGAAACAACCAGCATTAATCATTACCCATCGAAAACAGATTGCCGAACAATGGATAGATAGAATTGAAACGTTCTTCGGTATTCCAAAAAGGGAAATAGGCAAAATCGGTCAAGGAAAAATGAAAATCGGGAAGCACATAACGGTGGCATTAATCCAAACATTGGCGAAGAAATTATCCAATGAGAATGATACTAAAAAATTAGCATTCTCCTTTGGCACCATTATTATTGACGAATGCCATCATATTCCAGCCAAATCATTTCGAGAAGTTATTCATCAACTCGCTCCCTATTATCAATATGGGCTAACAGCAACACCTTTTCGGAGAAACAATGATGAAAAACTATTGTTCGTTTATTTGGGAAATATCATTTCTGAAATCACACCTCAAGAAATAGAACATTACAAAAAAGCAAGAATAGTAATTCGAGAAACCAATCTTAATATTCCCTTTAACTCCAAAACTGACCATTTTGAAACACTTTCCAAAATATTAATCCACGATTCGGAAAGGAATAGATTGATTTTAAACGATGTTGAAAATGAAATAAATAATGGTAGAAAAGCAGTAATCATCACGGAACGAAAAGAGCATATTCAAACATTGTATCAATATCTGAAGAACCGCTTTGAAATTATTCCAATTTCCGGCGATGACAATGCTACTTCACGTACCATAAAATGGAAAAGCATTGAACAGGGTAATTATCAAGCCATTATCACTACGGGACAATTCTTTGGAGAAGGGGTGGATATCCAAAGCATATCCTGCTTGTTTTTAGTTTATCCCTTTGCCTTTAAAGGTAAACTAATCCAGTATATTGGAAGAGTACAACGCTCTGAATTAACACCTATTATTTATGATTATCGAGATAAACAAATTCTGTATTTGAACAAGCTTTTTTTAAAAAGAAACGCTTATTATCGAAATCTAGACAGACAGGCTACGCTATTTGATGATTTAAAAGAATTCACTGAAGACAAACCAAGGCTAAGCGATATTGATAAAGTTATAAAAGTTGCAATTAACGACTTAGATTTTCATTATGGAATGGTCTGTTTTTCATATAAATTATCAAACCAGAACTCGCTTGAATTTGAAATCGAAAATGAAGAAATGCTACCTGAATTTGAAGTATTGAAACCTTATTTTTCTAAAATTTTAAATTCTAAATCGATTCGTGTTCACATTCAGGTTGGATATGAAAATGGTGTAATTGTTTCACAGATTGGTACTTCAGAAGACATTGACCGTATTAATAAAGAAATAGTGGATAGTGTGAAATTTCAATTTGTTGAACAACATTTTATCAAAAACCAGAAACCTAAAAATGAAGAAAATCCAGATGAAGTTTCCATAATGGTTGGAACTTTCTTTGGCTCGGAAGGCAATCTCTTGGAAATTCTATTGAAGAATAACAGTTATGTTCACCAAGGACAGCTTTTGTACTTAGCAAAGAATCATGAATATGAAAAATTGAAAATCAGGTTTGTCCTATATCCGTTTTCATTTGTATTCTTATTGGAAGGCATACAGAAATATCATATCGTTTTAGAAACATTAGATACTAAGGAAGCTACCTATGTTTGGCACCTTTCCAAAGAAACCACTCAATTCAAAAAGGAATTGGAGCTAATAAATCAGAAACTGAATTGGATTCGCAATAATGGCCGTCAATCGTTTTTAGAAACTGAAAAAGAAAATTTCAGCAAAATCATTCACGACTATAATAAAGATAAAAAAGGGTTCTATAAATGGAAGAATGCTTTGGAGGAGCGGTTAGTGTAATATTGATAAAACATCTATTAATAAAGTCCAATTTTATTTGGTTCTGAATGTTGTTATTTGGTATCATTTAGTTAGATTTGTTACTTAGAAAGCGTAAAACGCTCACATTGATGTCTTAATTGATGTCCTATTTTGGAAATTAAGATATAAAGTACTGGTATATAAGGGAATGTGGATAGGGTTTTAACTCTGCCACCCCGACGAACCTAGAAATAGGTCAAAACAAAACACTGTTAATCATTTGATTTTCAGTGTTTTTTGTTTTTATGCATTTTTTTTGATGCTAAATAAAACCATTTAAAACCAATAAAAAGGTGTGCAATTAGGTGTGCAATATTTCATCAAAAATGTACTAACTTTATGAGACTTTGAAGCGTGATTTGACTTTCGTATTTGCAAATTATTGTTTAACCAAAGTCACGTAAAATGAAGAAAGAGGCTCCGCTGACCTTTAAATTTTATCAGTAATAACAAGGGTTCCCGCTTTTTAAGTTTCCTTAGGGTAACTCATAGGGTAACCACTTTTTTAAGTAGCAAAATGTTCTATTGTAAATTAACGAAAATTATTTTAAAAGATAAATTTATATTTTAATAAGACCTTTTCTTGATTTTGTAATGATTAATCATTGGATAATCAGAAATTTAATAATCCAATAAGCGCCAATAGTTGTACTATTAGGAGAAGCTTCATATTTAATTTGGATTGTAAAAAATACAAAGCAAAGTAAGGACTATATTAAATTGACTTTCCCAAAACTCCAACACCTATTAGACTTTTTCCAGTGAAATTAAGTGTTCCCATTTTTTAAAATATCAAATGTTCCGATATAAAAAGCGAAAAATTATTTTCAAAACGAAATGTGTTCTTAGATTTTTTCATGTTCAATAACACTTTAATTAATAGTTTGAGTTCTGTTTCCGCTACCAATTGAGGCCCAAGAACATTTTGCGTTTGAGTATTGTTTTTTTTAATTATATTTGAATGTGGTAATTAAAAACTGACATTTGGCTTTTGTTTCAACTAATAAATAGTATGAAACAGAAAATATAGGTAAGTAATAAACTGAAAAGTTAGTGCGTGAAAATCCGTTATTTTTGATAAATAACTACGTTTTAGTGAATGAAGAATTCAAAAAAAATTGACGGACTAGTCAATAACGTGATGCAGAATTTTTTTGACACTATAAATTATCAGTACAGCAGATTCACTCATGAGTGTAATGGGGTCGATTTCATGTATGCTGGACTAAAAAAAGCAAATTTAGTAAAAATTACTATTAACATTTCAACTGCGATAATTATTCCAGGTGAGATACAAACTTCTCAGCTAAGAAGGTATTTGGGACTATTTGAATCAATTGTTCTTGATAAATTGACTTTGAATAGATTTAGTGAATATGATTCAAGTCAGCTAAACTAATATGCAAACTACTAGAGCCTAAATCTAAATATATTAATGATGGAAATCGGAAAATGTTTACATGAGATTGCGAAGGAATATCGAAATTTAGAACCCATTATAGCTAGGATGAGGCAAAATCCAGAATTTAAAGCCAATACTTTTCTGCCTAACCCGCTATTACCAATTGCTCCAGCGATTGCTTATGGATATAGACCAAAAACCTGTCTTGATGCTTTAAGGGAACTTGAAAAGTACGAAATTTGGGCTGGTAATAATAAGATTAAACAAAAGATTACCAAACTCTATACAGAGGGTTTTGTTAAACAATTTGATAATAATAATGTAATATGGATGGGTTGGAATTATTGGCAACCGTCTGGAAGGCTTTATGAAAAGGATAAAAGGAATATACAACTACTGTGTGCAGATGATAAAGAATTTGCAGACTTTATAAGAAACAATGGAGAGCCTTCTATGGATATGGGAGGAATTGGATTAAACAAACAATTTTTTATTAATCATGGAAGAACAAATATACAAGGTAATGAAGTAATAGATGAAGATAATTTATCGGAAGATGTCAAATTATGTAGAAACTATTCTGACGGTGTATGGGATTTGTTATTTACGAGAAGCATAAATTATTTTAGAGAAGAAAGAAACCTTAATACGGTAGTTGATTTCATACGGGATCAATATCATGAATACCTAAACCATACTACATTTGAACAGAATCATGACATCCTTAAACCAATTGAAATTATTTTTGACCCTAGTGATGCTATGAAACCTAATGAAAGTACAGATATTCATTCATTTGTCATGACTTTAGATGAATTTGATTGCTTTTGGGGTTTTATGTTAAAGGAATATTCATCATCAGATTTAGCTCAGCCTGAAGAATACGATAATGATGCAATAGTTAGTAAACTCATAGCAACTTGGGATAAAATTTCGAAAATGATTCTCAGTGAAATGATTAATCAAGATGTTCTGAATATCATTACGAGATTTGCTAAAAAGTTAAACATTCCTAAGGATAGATACGACGAAGCCTATATAATTTTACAACACTTCTGTCTTCTCAAAAAATTTATGTTCGCAGATTGTCAATATGTAATTCCAATCGTATTCGGTAAACAAGTAAGCGTAATGTACCTGTCTTTTAAAAAGCCTATACCTCTTCCGATGGATGCTATTGAAGGATGGATGTCTATAGCTTATCAACTGTTTTCTTCATTATTTATTGAGCATTTATCAAATATTCAAAATTCATATAAAGCAGAACAGGAAGCTGCTACTCAAAGAGAAATGTTAAGACACGCATTGCCAAAATTTGTTTTTAAACCATTAGAATATTTTTTAATTGATATCTTAAATACAAGTAATAATTTTGAGAAGAATAAAAATAAAGGCATTGAAACCATTGTCAAGAATACTGAAGCCGCATGGTTTCTGTCTGGTATTGGACAACAGCAACTAAAACAATATTCTGAATCAAAAGAAGCTATGAACAATGGTACTAGAGCAAACCTTAGAGGTATTTGTGAAACACTTGAGCAGGTTTTTGAAAAGGTAAAACCACTTTATATAAATGGTTTTACTGACCAATATGATGGTGTAAATAATAAGAATATACTTACTGAACTATTCGACACGTTTAGAAACAAACCAAAAAGTGGGTCAATTAGAGAGCAATTAAATAAGGACGAGCATATAACAATAGAGAAAGGTGAATATATTGAACATGAAAATGCTTTTGTTATTGGTAACGAAACGATTATCACAATGCATCTTTGGAATATTATTGAGAATTCACTACTCCATTCAGAAATTTCAGTGTCAGATGGTATTAAAATAGCTATTGAAATTTCAGAAGATGAAAGCAAAAATTCATGTTTAATGCTTCAATTTATATGTACTAATCCGACAATGGATAACGAAATTCTTCAAATATTGAATGGACTCTTTAAAAAACCATCCAGCACACAAGAATTTGAACAAATAAAAAATAAATTAAAGATAATTGCAAATTCAAAAATTGATCAATCTGGTTTCCAACATGAACATAGAGGAAGAGGTTTAATCGCTTTTGCTCAATATCTCAATGAATTATGGGGTTCAACCGAACAAGATGATCAATACGAAAATAAAAATATCTTTGGAGAATTCGAACTTAATAGCCTATATCTAAAAACGAAGTTCTATTTTCCGAAATCAATGCAATAGTATGGCAAGTAAGAATAAAGAATATCAGATTTTATATATTATCCCAGAAGCGAATTCCGGACTCGTTAATATGGATCCCTTAATCAAGCAACTATGGAATGAATCAATTATAAACATAATACCAGTCAAAAATAAAACATCAAATGAATTGCCACATCTCTACTTTCTTATTAAGAAAGTAATTGATTCGTACAAATTGAACTTATATAATATTGTTATTATTGACGCTTTTTTATTACCGAAAAAAGAAGGAGTCATAAATAATTGCAAGTGGAATCCATCAGAAGATAATATGGACAACTTATTAAGTTTTAGCTGTAAAGATAATACTTTATTAAGTCTTCGCCTTACTAGTCTATTGCGCAGAAAGTTAACAAATTGCCCATTATTAATGGTTTCAACAGATAATGTTGAAATCTCACCATGGAACCTTTTCGAACTTTCTAAAGCTTTTAATGATCGCAAATATTGTACACTATACAATTGGAAAGATGAAAAACTTTTATCCAATTTTAGATCACTGTTGAAACCAAAATTATTAAATGGAAATTAATATTCCTAATGACAAATATAATGGGTAACGAGAAAAAGTTAAAAGTTGTTTTGATTGATAATAATCCACTTGATAGAGCCGTAATTGATGCTGTTTTCAATGCTGATAAGACAACCTTTGAATTACGTTATTCTTGTAGTCTTCTTGACAATAAAGTAGTAAGAGCAATTGGTTTGAACGATTTAAAAATCATTCTGGAAAATTCTGATTTTAAAGAATATAAACCAAATATTGTACTATTAGATTTAGCATTAACGTCCCCTGGTTTGGATACCTTTAGGGATTCTGATTTTACCGAAGAATTTTGGAAGGGTGGCTTATTCGCTTTATCTTCAAAAATTCTTGAATTGAAAAATATTATTGAACCGATTAAAATTGCCTCAATTTATTTTGGAGGAATTATTAATAAAAATTCTTCAATTAATTATAATAATTCAAAAGAGATAATTGATAAATATAATGGTCAAAATATAAAATCCGCAAATACGAAATTGGATTCCGCAGAGATAGAAATAATTAATAAAACAAGTGATTTCTATAAAGAGTCCTTAAAAATAGAAAGTGAAATACATTCATTAATAAAAACTTCAAAATCCAATACAAATCTTCAAAACAAAAATAGAGAATTAGAAGAAAATGCTAAATCTTTTTTCAGGGAAGTTTACTCTGATCTTTCTGAAATAACAACAACTTTAACTCGTGCACCAGAACTGTTTGAGATGTTTTCATTAATAGCCTTGTATCCTCAAATTTGTTTTGGTATTATTTCGCATTTTGCCTCTATTCATAGAAAAGAGGTGTTGAGTATGATTCTATCGTTTAGATATCCATTATCGAAGCAAATTAAAACAAAGATTTTCTCTCCATTGATTTGTGATAAAGCTCATCTATTTGGGCTTAATAAAGAAACATATACGGAAAGATTGAAAGAAAGTTACATTGACTGGAAAAAGTATTCACATGAAAAATACTATTTAGCACCCTTTTCTAATATACCAGTGGTTAAAGTCTCAAATAAGAAAGAATTTAGGTTATTTGAGTTTTTAAGAGAAATTAAAAGTGTATTTGAAAAATCTGATAGACTTGTAATCATTTTTGATGAAACGGAAGTATTTATTAATGGATGGTCCAAACATCCAAATTATGATAACATCAATGATGTTCTTAGCACTAATGGTAATGACCATAAATTCGCTATGACTTTAAACTGGAGTCAACCTCTTAAGTTAAAAATATTGAAGGATAAATTTAATATTAAAGAACATACAAAATATTTTAATAGTTCTTTCATTATTTACGTTCCTTCGATTGACATAAGTGTGAGAGAATTTTATGCAGATTTATCTGATCTTTCAAAAAATATTGAAAGTAGTATCGAACCAAATTCTACAGTTTTAGTAATTAGAGGTAAAGAGAAAAACTTTAAAAAAAACCTTATTAGAAAAATAACTTCTGGAGGTGATAAAATTTCAATATATGAGATTCCGAAGTATGTTGAAGATGGTGATAAAAAACTAAACTTTAAGCTCTTCGATTCAATTATATTAAATACACTTTTAGCGTATGATACTAAAGATAAAATATATAAAGTGTTATTTGCTAATGATATTAATAGGTTACAAGACAATTTGAGGATTTTTGACTTTTTATCATTTGAAGATTATTTACACAAAAAATGTGACGGTGAAGTTTATAGAAATATTATTTATACAAAAGAATTCATGCTCTTTAGAAAAGAAATAATTAATTCCAATTATTTTAATAAATTAGATAAATCTCCAGAAAATTTCTGGCAAGACTTTTGGAAAAATATTTCGAATATTTTGGAATCCAGAATAAATAAAATCGAGAATAGTTCTGAAATAACTAATAGGATTTTGCTGAATATTCTTGCTGATTCAAAGGTCGGAGACTCACCGCAAATGAAATAATTATTTAAAGATTAAAAGTTCATAAAGATGTCTAAAAATTATCACTTAACACCATGGCCTCTTGGGGCAATTTTAAGAGAAGCGCTAGCAATTATTGGAGAATTGAGAAATGTATTATTAATGTTTCTAAGCTCCATCATTTACCTTGTTTTTGTTGATTATCTGCATAATGATTATAATTTCGGCGAGTCTCTGAAGAAAATTTGTTTATGGTTTATAGGTGAATCGTATAGCTCAGTTAATATTATCCCTTTGGAATTTACTTGCTTTTTTTTAATTAAGCTATTAAGTTATTTTTTCTTTGGTTTAGCTTTATATATTATGTTAACATCATTAAGATCGGTTGCAAGTGCTATTGAGAAAGGAGATAAAGACAACAATAAAGTTAGGATTGAAGTGCATTCATATGATGAAGGATTAAAATTGTTGCGGAATAAAACTGAAATAATATATAGTAACCCGACAAAATCAAAAAAAAAATTGTTTATAGGCATAATAATTACTATTCTATTATTATTTCCAATTGTAACTGGGTGTTTGGCTAAAAAGAATAAGACACCAAGTGAAGAAAACTTAAACAAATCAATTAGAGCTGTTGAAATTCCCCATAACTTATGGTGATATAACTCATATTGCAAATCCAGTATAAAGAACTATACGGGCTTTAGGCAGAGAAAAGTTCATTAGCGGTCAATTTTATAAGATAATCCAAAACCTAACAGGCTTATCCAAACTTAATCTTGTAATTTTAGTCATTCTCCAAGGCACTTAAAATACTCTTTTTTAAACCTACAAATTGTTCGGTAAACTCAAAACCTGAGACATCTTTTTCATTATTAATAATGAACTCTTTCTTACCTTTTTTCAGACCAACTATAACTTTATTTCCAATAATTATAGCCTCATTGATATCATGAGTAACAAAAACCGACGTTATTTTCCCATTGATTTTTTCATTAAAAAACCTCTGTAGTTTGTGTCTTGTAATAGCATCCAAAGCCCCAAACGGTTCGTCTAATAAAAGGAGAAGTGGTTTATTCGCAATGGCAGATGCTAGTGCTAATCGTTGACGTTGTCCACCTGATAAATTAGAGGCTTTTTCAGTTAATTTATCCAATAACCCGAAATTTTTAATCAAATTAAGGGCTAATATCTTATCTTCAATGGCCCGAATATTATTACCTATAATTACATTTTCCCATATTGTAAGATTATCAAAAAGTGCTGGTTCTTGAAAGACTATGCCAATTGATGATGATACCTTATCAATTTCATTTGAATTTAACAGGACGGTTCCTATACTTTGAAGATCCCCATTATTAAAATGACCTATTGATTTCAATAATGTGGATTTTCCTGAACCACTTTCACCCACAATTGAAAGAACAGAGCCAGTTTTCAACTCTACATTGAAATCATCAAAAACTTTAAAATCTGAATACCGAGCTGACAGGTTTCTAATTTCCAAATCGGCTGCACTCGTTAATAAAATTTCTTGTTTATTAGTGCTAACTTCAGTTAGCATCTTAATTTTTTTAATTATGCTTTTCTTTTTAAAGTAATATCGAACAGAGGAGAGCATTTTCCAAGTTGACGAAAGAATAAAATCATAGGTAATACCGAGAAATGAGAACACTAAAATTGAGGCCATCATTATATCGTCTCGTGCCTGATCAGAAGCCCTAAAAATCCTATAGCCAATACCCTCGCTCCACCAATGACTTGCCGAATATTCATATACTCCACTTAATTCCGCCACAGCGACTACAATTAAGCCTAAACTTAATGACGTCCTTAGGGCGGAAAGAATCGAGCTATTAATATGTGGAAGCATTATTTTAAATATCCAAGATATTTTATTAACCCCTAGACTACGAGATCTCCAATATATCATTTGAGATACTTTTCTCGAACTTTCGTGGATTACAGCCCAAGTGACGCTAAATGAAGCCCATCCTATGATAAAAAACTTTCCTGATTCTGCTAATCCAAATATATATATAACCAACGGCACGAGGGCTATGAAAGGGACGGCTCTTAAAATGAGGATGAACCCTTCAATAAAAGTAGCAATAATCTTATTTCGTCCCGTTATAATTCCAAATAGAATACCGAGAGAAGACCCAACTGACCAACCAATTATCCATCTAGCACTTGATACGGATATGTCATGTAGCAAAATACCTTCATTAAATAAGAATTTTAATGCAATTAATATTGATCCAGAATCTGGTAAGAAAAACGCATAAGAAAGAAATTCAATAAATATAAATAATAGGATGAATCCTAATATAAATTGAAATGCCTTTTTAAATTTCACTAGTCCTATTATACTATTTAACCCTAGTTTCATCAATTTCTTTAAGAAGTGATTCATCGATGAAGACGGAATAATCTTTTGGCAAAACTATTTCTGGCTTCAATCCTTTTAACCATGTGTATTCAGATTCAATCCATTCTTCCATTAATGAAGTATTTAGGTAAACTTCAAAATTGGTCGTATTCATGAAGTCATCTAAATCACCTGCTTCTAGATTAAGCCATTGCTCTAACTTTCTTTGCGAGCCAGTTTTGTTTTCTTTAATTAATTCACTAGCTTTAATTAAGTCTTCCAACATTTCAACTAACTCATCTCGATTGTTTCTTAACTTTTCTTTAGTTGTAACAATATTAAAAGCTAATGTGTAAAGTGTGGAATCCAAAAGCACCTCTCCTTGTCCTCGGTCTTGATATTTTTCTATTTTAATACCTTCCTTATATTCTTTTTTTGCCTGGGTTATAAAAGGATCCCATAAAACTGCGGCTTCAATGTCACCGCTAAGTACTAATCTTTTAAGCTCAGCAGGCTTTCCATTAACTCTGACAACGTCTTTTTCAGAAAGGCTGTGCTTCGCCAATAGTCTAGAAAGATATATTTCTCCAACAGTTCCCAATACAACACCAATTTTTTTCCCTTTTAGGTTTTCATAATTTTCGGAGATTTTTGTACTGCGGGTGGTAAATATTCGCACCCTATGATTCGAAGTAATAGTCGTTGCTAAAACAATCGGGTTATATCCTGCAGAAGCTAAATAAACCACAGGTGTAACTGCAATCGATCCAGCTTCTGCGGTTTCTTTTCCACTTCCTCTCAATGATGCGACTATATCTGGACCAGCTGGTAAAGACATTAAATTAAATTTGTAACTGTTGTCATCATATAGATTCTCAAGATAAGCAAGGTGACTTACCGCTGAGTAGGCAATTGGAAGTTCCCCAAAAAAGAGTTCTTCTTGTGATTCAGAAACTATTAAATCCTTGTCCTTGTTTAATTTTTTGCATCCTAGAAAACAGATAACTGCTAAAAGTGCTATCAATAATATTTTGCTATATTTTTTCATATCTAAATTTTTTTATTGGCTCTATATTTTTTATCCACTTTAGATTAACCCAGTGATCAAATTCAAGATTTGCCAATGAATTGTAGCATTACATAGGCTTCAAGTCAAAGAAAAAGGCAGTCTTATTTATTTTCTCATTCTTTTCGACATAAACGATAATGTACGTTGTCAAACGAAAGTGGATTGAGTTGGCTCTAAGTTAAGATATTAATTTAACATTTTGGTTAAGTAATTTTTTCTTTGTTTCTGTATTGTTTTTTCGTTTGTGACCTGTCTTTGCTTAAATAGGTGCGGTAAGGAACATAGCTTATACTTTTTAAATGTGTCTATTTGATTTATCAATTGTCCATAGTAAAAACTAAATCAATAATAAGTAGAATATTTAATAATTTGATGAGGATACCTCCTCTAATTGACCTCATGATTACTTTTGGTTATGGATTAGCTGCTTGATTCTCTCCAAGAGGAACTTTTGGAACAATTATTTCGCCTCCGCAACAGAGCGAGACTTTAATTTCATCACTTTTGTTAAGTCTTTCAATCTTTTACATATTAGTTGAATTTCTGGGTTCTGTCCTTTAGATTTACAATCTGATTATTTAGGAGAAAAGATATTGTTTGGACGAGAGATATCTAATAGAAGATTCATAACTTCTATTTCGTAATAATTAGAAAAAAGAATGGGGTGAACTATGGTTCTGTCTAGGCGAAAGGACTTCGATGCGAATTAGTCCCAATTCACATCTGTCAATAATAAATTTAATTAATCAAATTATGTAATTAATGAATGGAATGATTAAATACAGTTATCCTAGGATTAATCATCTGTTTCTTAAAAAAAATTAAAGATAAAAAATATTTAGATGAGATAGAACCAAATATTATATATAGTATACAATTATATCTGTCAAATTGTGAAACCCTTTTATAATTATAAAATGAGATATTTTTACTATAATGGTTAACATATTGCAACCTTTAATTTGGTATAATCGAAGTCTCCCTCCTCCGGAACCCATATAGTTTTTGCAGTGATATAGGATTTAGTTTTTCAAGAGAGCTAAGGGTAACTATAATTATTTATTTTTATCTTAGAAAACGCTAAATTATTTTATTAAAACCCGTTGTGCATTATGATTTAAAAGAAAAAAGTTGTTCATCTTACTGATAATCAGTAATTTGTTTTAGCTATAAAACATTAACGATGAACAACTTAAATGCAAATTACGAAAGAATATTGGAAGTATTAAGAGAAATATCAAAAGAACAGCTTTTAACTTACCAAAGGCGTCAACCAAAACTTAGCGACTTAGAACTCATCAGTTTGAGTTTAACAGCTGAATTTATGGGAATAGATAGTGAAAATGACTTGTTTAGAAAACTTCCAAAAGCGATATTAGAAAAAATAGAAAGAAGTGTCTATAATAGAAGAAGGCGAAAACTAGCTACTAATCTCAATAGTATTCGATTAACATTAGCTTCTTATTTCAATGAATTTGAAGACTATTTCGTCGTAGATAGTATGCCTTTGAAAGTTTGTAAATTATCACGAAGCTCTCGTTCAAAGATTTGTAAATAAGATACTTATGCACTTCCAGATAAAGGTTATTGTGCAGCACAAAGTTCTAATTATTATGGTTATAAACTACATGCAGTTTGCTCTGTAAATGGTATTTTTCAAAGTGTTGATTTGAGTCCTGCATCTGTACATGATGTGAATTATCTCAAAGATATTAAAGCCAAATAAGTGATTGTACCTTAATTGGAGACAGAGGGTATTTATCAGCAGAAATACAGCTCAATTTGTTTGAAACCTGCAACATAAAGCTAAATACACCTATGAGAAGCAATCAAAAAAATTATAAAAGGCAACCTTATGTTTTTAGAAAAAAGAGAAAAAGAATAGAAACATTGTTCTCCCAATTATGCGACCAATTTATGATAAGACGTAATTATGCTAAGTCTTTTCAAGGATTTAAGACTAGAATCTTATCTAAAATAGCTGCTCTAACAACCATTCAATATATTAACAAGTTCGTCTTTCATAGAAATATAAACAATATTAAAATTAGCATTATTTAAAATGCACAACGGGTTATTAAAATAATTTAGAAATTTAATTTTTTAGATTTCTTAATCTAAGAAAGGTGTTTTTTTGACATACAAGGAGCATTGTAGAAGGTTTATTACTCTTGTACTAACAATTAAAACTTGATTTGATAAGATGTACTTCGACCATCCCCCTGAACTTTAAAAACACCTAACTCTAACAGTTTTTGTAAATCTCTCGTGGCAGTAGCTTTAGATGTCTGGGTAATGCGCATATATTTTTTAGCAGTCATACCACCTTCAAAGCCTTTTGGACCCTCTTGCAACATACGCATTATAGTTTTTAATTGCCTATCATTAAGTTGATTTTGGTAAATATCAAATAGTTTTGTCTTTTTTAATGTAAAATCAATCAAAGCTTCTGAATTACTTTGTGCTTGTAATATCACATCAATAAAATATTCTAACCAAGCTGTAATTTCGTTACTACTTTGTCCAAATTTCAAAGCATTATAATAATCTTTTCTCTTAACTTCTATAGCGACAGAAAGGCTCAAAAGTAGTGGATAACCAACTGTTTGGGATAATGCTTTTTCCGCTATAGCTCGCCCAACTCTACCGTTCCCATCTTCAAAAGGGTGTATCGTTTCAAAATACAAATGAGAAATCGCTGACCGTATGGGGGCATGTTTAATTGGATTACCTCCACTGGGAGAAGTCTCATTAAACCAATTGATGAAATTCTCCATTTCTAAAGGCACTCTATCAGATGGTGGTGCTTCAAAATGCACCGTCGGTTTATCTATTCTACCCGATACCACTTGCATGGGTTCTTCGTGGGTACGCCATACTCCGACATTAATATTTTTAACATTGGGAAATACCATTTTATGCCAATCGAATAGCTTTTCTTTGGTTAAGGCCTCAGCATAACTATTTTGGACATCTGTTATCAATGTCGCCACACCTTTGGCTTCTTCATCCTTAACCTGTTCTACTTTGATATTAAGACCTAAATTATTTCGTATAGAAGAGGTAACATCTTTTCGACTTAGATATTCGCCCTCAATTTCAGATGTTTTAATGGCTTCAGCAACTAGAATATCAATCGTCGTTTGCACATGGGCTTCTTTGGGCATTGTTTTTAGAATCCCACTAATACGACCAGATTTTTCAGCAAAAGCATATATTCGTTCTTCCAGCTTGCTTATATCATAGCTGAATTTTGTCCAATCTTTTTGTTGCCAATTATATTTCATGAGCCGATAATATTACATAATTGGCTCAAAAATACATAAAATAATGAGCCGATTAACAAAATTAATCGGCTCATACCTAAAAAACTTCCCTAGCATTTTTTTCTAAATATTCAAAAATTGAATTTTTATCATAAAGAATGATACGTTTCTTTGGTTGCGAAAAACGTATCTTTCCATTGTTACGTAATTCTTGCAAAGTTGTCTTGGATTTAATATTTAGTAATCTCATTGCTTCAACCTCATTAATCCATTTCCACTGTGCTTTTTGTTGTTTTGTCAATTTTTCATCTACATAACCTATAACCTTATCTATAAGTTTGTAAAAAGCCTTTTCTTCAACACAAATTACTTCCATAATTTTTCAATTTTAATGAAGTATAAATATAACTTGTATTTCTATAAATCTAAATCTATGTCCTTGTCTTCTTTATCGGGTATTAAATCAATATGACTTATCTCCCTCATCCGGAACCTCTAAGAATTTTACCTGTGATATTAAAGGGTTGCATTTTTAACATAACATGAGGTAACTAAAAAGGTAACTTAAAATTTTCCTTGTTTTTAGTTTGTCGAGAATCACTTAGTTTTTTTACAGTATATGCTTTCTGCGAACTAGAATCTTAAATATGGTGTAGCAACAAATAAAAATTTAACCTCAAAAAGTTTCTTCACGATTTTGATGTGACACTCATTATAACGACGACTTAAAGAAGAATTTGGATATGTAAAGAATAAATTATTAGCATTTTTTGCAATTATTTATTTTTGTGTTTAATTTCCTCTAAATTTTTAGTATATTTATATTTCAATCTATAATAAATGATTGTGTTTTCCTCCCTATAAAACCTTTAATACTAAACTTCTATTAATTACCCATTATCGGGTATTTTAGACAGTTACTTAGTACATATTTTTATACCAATATAATTCGGCACAAACCAGAACTGTATTTATCAACTATTATCTATGAAAAAACTAAAAAAAAATAAACCTTATGGAAAGTATAATACATATTATTTGCTGTTATCTTATATTTTCTTTTCTATTTCAACACTCACTTTTTCTCAAGCAGATAAGCCCCAGTCTGAAAGCCCTAAAACCACTTCTCAATCAGAAGAAGTCAAACCAAATTTTGGGAGGACACTTGATAATATAGAATTTGAGCTATCTAATAAGTATCAATATGTAGTTGATGTTAAATTAAAAGTTTTACAAAAAAAGAAATCCAAGGGCTTCTACAATTCACAAAATTTAGAGTTATATAAATTTTTTTTTGATTCTGTTCCAGAAGCTAAGGTTTCATGGGAAAAAAAAGAAGGAACAGATAATACCTATAAAACTGTTATACCTCCTTTAAAACCCAATAGATTTTATTTGTTAGAAACATATTATTATTCTAGTGGAGGTATGATAGCATTATTTTTAATGATGCACGATCAAAAAAACACAAATTGGTATACAGATAAAAAAGAATGGATGAATCTATTAACCAAGATAAGTGATACAAATACAACTATTTATAATGGACAAAAAAGACCTTTGCCTATTACATATGATCCTACTAAAGAAGAGCTCATAAGTTTTAAAAAGAGTATAGATAGTATAAAATTAACTCAATATGATATAACAGAGTTACAGTATATAGGTGATACAACCGATAAAGAAGAAATAAAGAAAAAGAAAATAGAATTAAAAAAAATTAAAGAAGACATTATTTCTAAGCTTGATAAAGAAGCAAAAAAAGCTTTTAAGCTTTTAAATTTTAGCGAAAATCAAGATAAATACTGTAATGACAGTCTAGTTGAGTTTTCTAAATGGGTACAAGGTAATACTACATGTTTTAGTGGAGAAGATGATGATATCAAATTTTCCAGTATCATGGGGGATTTTCTAGATTATATTAATATTTATAATTTTTATAAAAAGTATCTTTCAAGGCCTTTTGATGACCAAAGTATTGAAAAAGGTACCTTGAAAAGCTTTATAGAAAAGTCTATTAAAACAGAGAGGGAATTGTTTAATGATAGTGACTTTTTTATTCCAAGTTATTTACATCCTTTCGAAGAAATTATTGAGAAAAAAACTAAACCAATACCTTCTACCTATCCTAAAACCTTTAAAACAGCTTATAAGTTATCATTAGTGCCAGATTTTGGATATATAGGTTATTTGAGTGACAGTGAAAATACACCCAAAGGCGGGAATTTATTTTTAGGGGTTAACGTTTCACTTTCACCGTCCAATAAAGATGTCCCCCTAAGAATCTCTAGACTAAGTTTATGGCAGCGTTTGTCAATTCATACTGGTGTAACAGTTGGGTCAATAGCTGAAACTAATGTAAGAGACAATTTTTTTGGTAATTATTCGCTGTTACTAGGAGGTAGCTATAAAGTAATAACTCAAGGCACCAGAATTAATTTTGGTGGGTTATTGTATAATAAAATTGATGCTATAAATGGTAGTAAATCTATAGCCGTTCAACCTTACATTGGTTTGTCTATTGATTTAGAAATAAAAAAATGGCTTAAGACAGTTTTTCCTAATTTAAAAATACAACCATAATAAATATAAGTATGAAATATATATCACTTGTACTTTTCATTGTATTGTTTTCTTGTAATAATGAGAACGAATTCAGTCCTGAAAATTTAGATAAAATATTATCATTATCAATTGAAAATGATGGAGCATTAGCTAATGGTATTGAAGAAGTTAGGGTCGTGGCAGAGTTTCCTAATGATTTTACTACAGAAGATGATAAAAAAGTAGAATTTGAGGTTTTTAAGAAAAGCATTGAAACAATTAAACAAGATATAGAATTGGTTCAAGAAAATAGTGTGCAACGTAGACAAGCTAGTATTTTAATAACACATAATGAAGCAGATTCTTTAAGAGTAAAAGCAACTATTTCTGTAAATGATATTCTCATATCAAAAGACGTATATGTGCATTTTTCAGAAGTAAATCTAGATGATATAATGCAATTATCAATTGAAAACGATAATGCATTAGCCAATGGTATTGAAGAGGTTAAGGTTATTGCAGCTTTTCCTGATGATTTTACAACAGAAGAAGATGGAAAAGTCAAGTTTGAGGTTTTTAAGAACCCCAGCGAAACAATTGAACAAGATATAGAGTTAGTTCAAGAAAATGGAGTACAACGCAGGCAAGCTAGTCTTTTAATAAAGCATAATGAAGCAGATTCTTTAAGAGTAAAAGCAACTATTTCTGTAAATGATATTCTCATATCAAAAGAAGTGTATGTGCATTTTTCTGAAGTAAATCTAGATGATATAATGCAATTATCAATAGAAAATGATAATGCCTTAGCAAATGGAGTAGAAGATATTAGAGTGATTGCTAGTTTTCCAGACGATTTTACAACAGAGCAAGATGGAAAAGTAGACTTTCAAGTTTTCAAGAATACTCCCGAAAATTCTGCACAAGACATACAATTAGTTCAAGAAAATGGAATATTAAGTAGGCAAGCTAGCATTGAAATAAAGCATAATAAGGAAGGGAGCTTAAGAGTAAAAGCAACTATTTCTGTTAATGAAATTCTTATAACAAAAGAGGTAAATATAAATTTTTCAAAAGCGTATTTTGAAACCATAAATGTATCTAGCTCTACTTTAAAAGTGCAAGCAAATTTGTTTAATGAAATAGATATTTTTACCAAACTACTAAGAGATTCAGGTACAGTGAGTCTTAATTCTAAAGCAGAAACTGTTGTTAAAGATACTTTAGGTGAAGTTAGAGGGGTATTTAATAATTATCAAAACAAAACGGATTCTGAAGGCAAAATAACAAACAAGTTTACTTTGGGTAATGATGATTATGTAGGTAAGTTATTTGTTATAGGTACCTCTATTGATGAAATGAATGAAATAAAGTCAGATACATTAACTATATATTCACAAAATTAAAATGATATGAGCAATTTAAAAGCAAACTTAAAAAACGTTCCTACCGAGTTATTTGAAAAGATTGAAACACTTTTATCTGAATATGGATTAGATAATGCCAAAGTTACTGGTGTAGATATTACATCTAATAGTGATGTCTCAATAGCAAACGTAACCGAGGAAGATTGTGCAGAAGAGGGAAAAAAATTAAAGTGTAAGTATAAACCCAATGGTACATTAAAATGCTGGTGTGTAAATAGATAGTAGCATTCAACTTTAATTGACTAATTCATTTTTAATAAGCCCCTCTAGTATTTGTTTTTGAGGTGTTATTCTAGAGCTACAGCTGTTAATAGCATTGTTATTAAGACTTATAAACTAATTAAATTGATTGAGAAATTATGAAAAACATCATAAAGATATTCACTGTATTGTTAATTATTGCCTTAGCTATATTATCATTTGTTGATAGAACAATGTTTAATGATGAAACTGAAGTTGGAACATTAATAGATGCTAGAAAAGTTTTAATTGAAAATAAAGATTCTAAACACATAGACAGTTTAATAAATATCTTAGAGACTAAGATAGAAACGAATGATAAACAGATATCATCATCAATTGAAGGGTTGAGTTTAAAAGAAAAAAAACTAGAATTCAAGAAACATATTAAAGACTTAAAGCTTCTTAATAAAACCAATACTGAGAAGATTAACAAAATTATTGATGAGCTTGATCTTGAGGATAAAAAAGAAGAGATCAAAGCATTACTTGAGTCTAAGAATGAAGAAATTATTGATTTAAATTCTAGTAATTTGAAAAGTTTTAAAGATTCAAAAAATGAAATTGTTTTTAAATATGAGTCCTTTAAAATTAAAGACAAACCCAATATTTGGTTAATTATCCTCATTATTCTTTCTGCTGGAATAATAGGAGGTTGGGCCCGAACAAATTATTCTTTATTGGCACCTTTACAAAATAATATTGCTGAACTTGAAAAGAAAATGAAAGCAATTTTAGAGGAAATTAAAGGAGTGGATAGTGAGGCTAAAGAAGTTAGAATTAAAATGTTAACGCTTCAGGCTTCAGAGCTCAATGAAAACACAGAAAGTTTAGCCAAGGAAATAAAAAGTGTTCTTGATGAAATTCCTGATCCAAGCAAAAGAGTAAATACAAGTATAGTTTTTGGAGTCATAGCCTCTTCTATTTCTATTTTAGCTCTTAAACTTACAGATAGTCAAGTTCTAGATTTTGCTGATACTATTGACTATTTCATTCTATGGGCTTGGTGCTTATTGGGTGCAGTATATGCAAAAGACACACTTGAGAGAGTGTATAACAACAGATTTACAAAGAAGGAATAATAAAAAAATGAATATGAACAGAACTATACTAGTTGCAACTATATTTTTAAGCTTAGTAGCTCATGCACAGAAAAAAGTGCCATCAAAAACGTATAATCTTCATTCTGAATTTAAGTATCAAGTGGAAATTTCAAGTATGGATATTATTGGCAATACTATGTTCGTCCTGTCTGAAAGTTGTGAATATCTATATCAGTTTAATATTGATAGTCTCAATGATTCCAGAGAAAATATACCTAGTATGAAAGTACATTTACCCTTTTTGGGCGGCTCAGATGTAGAGGGTTTAGCGTTATTTGATCATTATGTGTTTTACATTAATGAAGATGGAAATAGTATTAAATCATTTGATTTAGAAACGTTAAAACCAGTGGCAATTAAACCTAATAAGATAAAGTTACCAAAAAACAACTCAAGCTATAGATTGTATACAGGTTTAGAAGGGATAGATATAAATAGTGAGCTTAGTATTTTATATGTTATTCAAGAAAGAGATAAGAAACAAGAAACATCTATATCGCGCCTTTTAGCTTATCGTATTGGTAGAAAAAACAATGAATTTGTGCTCACCTATTTAGATGAGTTAGAAATCTCTCTTGAACATGATTTTAGGTATTCTTCAATAGCTTTGAGTGAAGATTACAACTCCATTTTTTTAATAAGAAGTAAATTTATTAAGCGTTCAAATAAAGGGGAATATTTTATTGATAAAATAGATTTTGAAAGCACTAGTATGTTCAGTAATTCAAAAATAGATATGAGTAAAATAAAGCATTTTCAAATTGATAACAACAAAATTAATAATGCTAATATAGAAGGTATGGCACATTTTAATAATACACTTTATATCATAAATGATAATTTAGAAAGTGCTTCTAAAAATTGTTATAAATCTATAAATAAACCTACCTATATTTTTACTTTTAAGGATAAATAAACGTTAATATGATTTAAGATTTACAAGTCACAAATATTATATGTGAAATAGCTCTTTTAAGCCTATACAATTAGTAAAGTTTTGTTTCATAAATATTAACCAAATAACCAAAGACCCTTTAAATTTTTATCGATGTCTATTCTCATATTTACCCGATTTAAAAAAGTAGTAAACATTAGGGTTAGGTGGTTAGAATTTTAATAATCGTAGTATATTAAGAATTATGATAATCTAGTAAATAATAATAGCAAAGCAACACAAATTTTAAGAAAACTTAAGCCAAAGCTTGCTGTATATAAAAGTTCTGATAATAATGAAGAGATATTGGCTTTAGTTGAGCAAACAGAATCTCTGAGCAGTATCGTACAAGAAATTGTGCTCAATAATTAATATTTTTTGTAAAAAGGCAGGAGTAATGGAGAAAATGTATGTGTAAAATAAATTTATTAGTTAAATAGTACTAACTGAAATACCTTAAACAAATGTCAAATACTATTAAGTCCAAAGAGGAACTAGGGAATTATTCAAAGGTTTATGGTAAACTTCGTATGATTGCCAATGGTGGCAATGAAGTAAATGCCATTCGATCCATCACAAATCAGTGTATTGCAACAAGTGAGACGGTTATAGATTCGTCTACATTTTCTAATATTACCAATTTGGTAGCGCAAAAAATATCTTTGGCTTCAGACCTAGATTTTGCCCAAGAGAAGCACGAAAAACCAAAAGGTAAAGTAAAGAAATTGACTCTAAAAAAAGGAAGTCTTGCAGAAGACCCACCCACACGGGTAGAAGCCAATGTTTATATTGAATTAAGAGCAACTAGTTCCTGGGCTGATGTGGTTAAAGATTTAAAGAATTCAATTGATTCTAGTGTAATCAATCGTATTAAAAATATCAGACATTGCGGTAAAATTGTAAAAGCTAATGTCATTCTTGATGATCTTCAATTAATTTCTTCAAGTCCTAACATTGTAGGGATTGAAGGAACGCAATCCGTATTAACACCGCCATTAATTAATCTTGCAGTAGCCAGTAGCCCAAAACCAAAAGGTTTAGAACTGGATAATAATATACCAAATGTAAATAGTGCTAATGTAATTATCGGAATTATAGATGTAGGTGGCTTAGACTTTGCACATCCAGATTTTCTAAAATCAAATGGAGATACAAGATTTTTGGCAATATGGGATCAAGGGGGCGATCATAGACCAGAACCAAATAGGGTTTGGGGTCACCACAAAGAGTTTAAGGATTTCGATTATGGTAGCTTGCTTACACAAAAGAATATGAACGATGCTATTCAAGCGTCACCCAATATAGGAGCACCGATACATGATATCGAGCCACAATCACAGCAATTTCCATCGTCACATGCCACACACATGGCAAGTATTGCAGCTGGAAATACTGGGGTTTGTTCTAAAGCGGATATTGCAGGGGTATTGATATCTCTACCACAGGAAGATAATCATAGAACAAAATCATTTACTGATTCTTCAAGAATTTCAGATGCTGTAGATTTCCTGTTGGAACTAGCAAAAAAAGAAGGAAAACCAATTTCTATTAATATTAGTCTAGGCACTAATGGTCATGCACATGACGGAAGTGCTGCTGTTAATAGGTGGATAGATAGCCAATTAACACTCGATGGTAGATGCGTTTGTGTAGCTACGGGCAATGCAGGTCAAGAAAAAGGAGAAACACCGGATGATTTTGGATATATTATGGGGCGTATTCATACATCAGGGAAGATCGAAAACAAAGGGCTTTCGGTAGACCTCGAATGGCATGTTATAGGTAACGGATTTGTTGATGTTTCTGAAAACGAACTCGAAATCTGGTACGAACCCCAAGATCGCTTTTCGGTTATGATAAAACCACCTGGATCTGATTGGATCGGTCCTATTAAACCACAGGAGTTTATAGAAAATCAGCAATTGGATGATTTTTCATTTATAAGTGTGTATAATAAGATTTACCACGAAGCAAATGGCAATAACTACATAGGTATTTACTTAAGCCCTAATTTAAATACTAGTCAAATTGTTGGTGTTAAATCGGGTCTTTGGAAAGTTAGAATTATTGGTGATGAAATTCGTGATGGTAATTTTGATGCTTGGATTGAAAGGGATGATCCGGTTCGAAGAGTTCAAAACTTCTGGAATTTCCCATCCTTCTTTAGTGAAACAACTAATGTGGATAATAAATCTATAAACTCTTTAGCTTGTGGACATAACGTAATAGCTGTTGGGAATTTTGACACCGAAAATGATAAAATAAATATCACCAGCAGTCAAGGGCCTTCAAGAGATAACAGAAAAAAACCAGAAATCGTAGCCCCGGGAACTAATATAGTAGCGGCCAATGGTTTTAGTGGTCAAAATCAGCTTTGGACTGCTAAGACTGGCACAAGTATGGCAAGTCCATATGCCTGTGGAGTTGCTGGGTTGCTGCTGGCTAAACATGAAAAACTAACATCTGTACAAATTGCGGGTATCATGAAACGTACGTCAACACCAATTACAAATGAGAATTATGACTGGAAAAATGATACTGGCTTTGGTCTCATTAACATCAATGCTTGTCTAGAAGAGGCACAAAGATTTCTTGATTTTAAGGATATAACCGCGTAACGCATTAACTTAAATTATAATAAAATGAAACTCATCATATTTAGATCTTCCAAAGGAGATTCACTCTTAATCTCACACGCTAATGGCTCTGGAAAAAACAATCATATACTCGTAGATGGCGGTATGAAAGGAAGCTTCAAAAAAGCTGTGGCCCCTTATCTTAACAAAGAAATAAAAGGTAAGAATGAAGATATTGATTTATTATGTGTATCACATATAGACGATGATCATATTGTAGGTGTAATTGCTTTAATGGAACTCCAAGCAAAGTGGAGGGTTTTCAATCATCACAAAAGCAATCCCAATTCTACAGCAAATGTGAGAAAACCAAAAGATGCAGAGCCACCATTAATAAAATCAATATGGCATAATTCGTTTGCTGAAACATACGATTTGGGTGATGCACTCCCGCAAGTGGCCAACGCTTTGCAAAGTATAGAGCAAATGACTGCAGAACATTTAAATGATGTATTACTAGATAAAGTCAATCATAAAGCCACCAGTATTAAAAAAGGGATCACGCTTTCACAGCGTATCAGACCAGAGCAATTAAACATAGATTTAAATCCAGAGTATAATGGCAATTTGGTAAAATGTAATCAAAGTACCATATCTAAAAACGAACACAAAATTGGAGATATAAACCTTTCTGTAATTGGGCCGTTTCAAACAGATCTAACAGATCTCAAAGAAAAGTGGATAAAATGGGAAGAAGAACACCGTCAGGAATTACAAGAGTTTTATGTTGATTTAAGCATAACAGCTCTAAATCAACCATTAAGTAATGCCCAAATTTCGAAATTCTTAATCAATAGTGGTTCTATTACCGAATTAGGTGTTCGCAAAGATGTGAGTATTCCTAACTTGGCATCAATAATGTTCCTAGCCGAAGCTAATGGTAAAACTATCCTTATGACTGGAGATGGTCATTCAAATGATATTATAAAAGGGCTTAAAAAGAACAAGAAACTAAATAGTGATGGATGTCTTCATGTTAGCGTACTCAAAATTCAGCATCATGGTGCAGCAGCTAATATAGATGAGGATTTCTGCAGAAAAATAACGGCAGACCATTATGTGTTCTGCGGAAATGGTACGCATACCAATCCTGAAGAAAAAGTACTTGAGGTTATTATGAACTCTAGAAGAGGTTCTGTATCAGAGAAAAGTAAAAATTCCGAAGTGAATGATGCCTTTACTTTTTGGTTTAGTGCTAATCCAAAAGATCAACTTACAGATCACCAAAAAGAGCATATGGAAAAGGTTGAAAAGAAAGTAAAAGGTTATAAAGCAGAATATCCTAGTTTCAACTTTAAGTTTATGCCAACAAATAAAAATTTTCACAAAATAGAACTATAAAAAAATAATTGTTAATATTAAATGAAACACTTTCTAGCTAAAATTAGATAATAGTATCTACACACAAAACAATAAGTTATGGTTTTATTATTTACAAAGAATACTCTTAGGGAATGATTAAAATCTACCATTTTCATTTCCTAAAAACACCAAATAACTAGGAGGTTCCCTCCTCCAGAACCTAGTCCCCAACTCCAGAACCTATAACAATTTCGCCAATGATATCAAGGGTTTGCTTTTTTTAGTTATTCTAGGGTAACAAAAAGGGTAACCAATCATTAAAAAGTCAAACTCGAATTATTAATAAAAACAAAAATTATTTTTTAGAATAAATTTTTGAATCTACTTAAAAAAGAGGTTTTCGGTTCTACAATGTCAAAATTAAGAACAATTAATTCAATGATTTTACCGCCCCGTTTAATCAATTTAATCTTTGAGCAAACTAATCAGTAAAATTTGTTTTAACCACCTTAAAAGTATTTTGTTTTTTGGTGCCAGTAAACGAAAGAAAATAAATATCAGGTTCTATATTCGTTAAATTTATTGAATACCCCTTGTTTACTGGAGTTACAATGAGCTCTTTAATCTTTTTTCCAAGCACGTTAAAGAGCTCAAAACTTGAATAGTCATGAGTGGTTTTAATAGTGATAAAACCGTTAGTTGGATTGGGGTAAACTTTTAATTCTTTTGTTGGTTTTTTATCACTAATTGTCAATGACTGTTCAATTAAAAACATAGACAACCAAGCGTCAATTTTTCCTCGCCCCCAAGTATTGTTATTTATAGTTCCAGTGAAGGAATCTTGTATGGCTGTATTGTCAAAAATGGCTTTTATATCGTTAACATCAAGATCGGGCCTAGCTTCTAACCATAGTGCTATTATTCCAGTTACTACAGGTGCGGACATAGATGTACCTTGAGAAGTAGCAAACCACCAATCTTTGAAACCGTCTGTCATTCTCGCAACTACTTCTGCACTGGTACTGGTAAAATCATTGTCAAATGAGTTTACAGAGGATACCACAACATTTCCAGGAGCAGTGATGTCTGGTTTTATGCGTCCATCAACTGTAGGTCCTTTACTTGAAAAGGAAGCAATGTCTCCAACCAGACCTAAAAATGGAATATTGTGATTATTTCCTTGAAAATCAGTGTAGTTGTTTTTAGTAGTATAAGCGCCAACTGTTATGATATTATTTGCTGTTCCTCCAATTTCGCCAATGGTAATATTTGTATCTCCGTCTTCAACGGTTGAGTAACCATAATTCTCAAATGTAGAACCATCGGTAGTAACCCAGGCATGAACGTTTGTATTTTGTGCTTTTATCTCTAAAACGAAAATATCTCCATCGTTTAAAGATAAATCATTGGAATAGTTTATAATAACTATAGCTCTTGGTCTTAGATTTGGTTCTAGTGTAGGTATTATATAATCTATTGTCCATTTGTCATTATCTATAGCGTCGTTAAGTTCCAATTGGTTATTGGAGCTGTTATTAGTATTGTAAAAGTTAGAGTGAACATCAATCCACTCATCATTTATTGTATTATAGATACTAAAACTAACATCAAAATTTGTATTTGTAGCTCCCCATATATCAACAATAGCAGCTAGATTTTGATTGTTTTCGATAAAATAGTATTTGGTTTCTTCGGTATTGAAAGAGGAAGTCATATGCAATTTTTTACTACCTTCATTACCAGCTGACCCAACGATGATAATACCATCATCAACTAAACTATCAATTTCTTGATCTAATAAGGAAGTACCATCATGAGATCCATAATGACTTCCCAAACTCATATTGATAACTAAAGGTTTATTAACTGACTTTGAATAGTTTACAAGATAGTTTAATGCATCAATAAGGTTAGTACTTCTATTAGAAATACTTTGTTCAAAGGGTATAGTATATGATACTAAAACAATTTCACTGTTATAAGCTATTCCTTTGAACTCATCGCCAGAGCCGCCCGTTCCAATACCAGCAGCAATACCAGTAACATGAGTTCCATGAGAACCTGTATTTGTATCCGTTTGTTTTGTTAAGATTTGAGTTTCTCCAGCATATTCTGTCCCATAATTGTAGCCATTAGGATTAGTTCCGCTATCATCACCTTGAATCCAAACTTTACTTATTCTTAAATCTCCATTGGAATCTTTAAATGTTGGATGAGTAAAATCAAAGCCACCGTCAATGATTCCAACAATAACTCCAGAGCCATCATATCTAGAGTTGAGCCCTAAACCTTGATGTACTTCATCAGTATTAGTATAGTATCTTGCTTCGTCCAGTAAGGTCTTAAAAGGAACACCAATATCCAAATATTTGATACAATCGTTATCCGATACTAGTTCGAAACTATTTACAGGAATTAATGCAGTTATTAAATTTTTATTGCCAGTATTTGTTAAAATTGGTAAGTTACTAATATCATCAATAGAGCACCCTTCATTAAGTAGTATAGCAGTGTTAATATAATCTACACCGTTTTTTGTTATCTGACTTGTTTTCGAAGCAGTATTTTTTTCATTAAGAAATAGAGCTGTAGTACCTGAAAATTTTGAATTAGTGCTTTTTGAATTTGAAATTTTAGAAGATTGAACACTTGGCTTTTTTGAAAGTGTTTTTTGACCAAAAACATTGCAAGTAATAATGATAAAAAATAAAACAAATAAAGCTTTTAATGGGTGAGTTTTCATAAATAAAAGTTTTTACTCACCCAGTTCCAAAGTGACGTTTATACAAACAAAAAAGCGTGGAACTGTAGCTTACTGTCCGAGCGGTACTGGTATACCTGTGTACAAATAAACTAAGCCCACGCCGTAGCGCAAGCGTATTGTCTATTCATCTCGTACACATTCAAAAATTACCAGTTTTCTCGAACAAGATTAAATAGCTAACGCTATACTATATTTTCTTACGCTAAATTACATTAATTTTTTTGAAATAGGATATGTTAAAAAGTGGATATAAAAGCTTTATTCTTTTTGAGATAAAAAAACTAAGAAGTCACCCTTTAAAACTTATAGTTACTAACTTAGGTCGTGTATTACTATAGTTCTTAATAATTTTCCTAGAAAAGACTGTATTGCGAGAAAAGATTTATATTTTTAAGGACTCCTATAAGAATTAAATAGCTATCAATGAAAATTGATTTAATTCATCTTATTATTTAATGACTAGAAATATATCAGAATCAGATACTAGAGCAAACTTTATTGACCCAAAACTAGTTGATAGTCAATGGGAGTCGATCTATGTTATAAGAGAATACTATTTTACTGATGGTAGAAAGTTATTAGGAAATAAACGTGGAAAACGTTTATTCTTAGATTACCTATTAAAATACAATAATACCAATTTAGCAATAGTTGAAGCTAAGAAATTAGATGACCATCCAACAAAAGGATTACAGCAAGCTTTAGAATACGCAGAAAAACTAAAAATCAATTTCGTTTACGCTACAAATGGTAAACAAATCTATGAGTTTGATAGACGAATAGGTAAAGGAGACTACGTCGATAATTTCCCTACACCTAAAGATTTATATGACAGACTTTTTGGGGCTAAGAATGCTTTAAAAGAACAACTTCATAACATTCCTTTTTTACTAACTGGTAATTTTGGTGCACGTTATTATCAAGAAATTGCGGTTAGTAAAGTCATGGAAAGTATTGCTGATGGTCAAGATCGTATCTTACTAACCTTAGCAACAGGCACAGGAAAAACCTTTATTTCATTTCAAATTGTACATAAGTTATTGCAAGCCAAATGGAATTTAGATGGAAACGACAGAAGGCCAAGAATTTTATTTCTAGCTGACAGGAATGTTTTAGCAGACCAAGCCATTAATACATTTAATCCTTACGAAAAAGATGTCATTAAAATTGATGGAGAAGAAGTGCGTAAACGCAATGGGGTTGTGCCAACAAATGCCTATATCTTTTTCGCCATTTATCAAGCTATTGCAGAACGCGAAGACATTGGTGGTTATTATAAAGAATACCCATCAGATTTTTTCGACTTAATAGTTATAGATGAATGTCACCGTGGAAGTGCCAATGAAGAAGGTTCTTGGCGCGCCATTTTAGATCATTTTAAACCAGCCATTCATTTAGGATTAACAGCAACGCCAAAACGAGAGGATAACGTAGATACTTATAAATATTTCGGAAAACCTATTTATGAGTATTCGTTAAAAGAAGGCATTCAAGATGGATTTTTAACACCTTACAAAGTTAAGCGTGTGACTACTAATATTGACGAGTATATTCACACTAACGATAGCAAAATCATTCAAGGAGAAGTCACTAAAGATCGTTACGAACTTAAAGATTTTAATAAGAGCATAACTGTAAAACAACGGATTGAATTAGTTGCACAAACCATTTTAAAACAAATTGGCAAAATGGATAAAACTATTGTGTTCTGTAGTAACCAAGATCATGCTTTAGATTTAAGAGATTATATTAATAAATACAAAACCGTTTCCGATAGTAATTACTGTGTACGTGTTACCAGTGACGAAGGAAAACATGGTAGGGAATTACTAGAAACTTTTCAAGATAACGATAAAGACATTCCTGTAATATTAACCTCTTCTAAGATGCTAACCACAGGAGTAGATGCCAGAAACGTACGCAATATTGTATTAACAGCACCAATTGGCTCTATGGTAGAGTTTAAACAAATTATTGGTCGTGGTACACGTGTGTTTGATGGCAAAGACTTTTTTACCATCATCGATTTTGTTGGTGCTACCAATTTATTTTATGATGCAGAATGGGATGGTGAACCAGAAGAACTAGAAGGAGAAGGAACATTAGGAGAACCAACACCAAAACCACCAAGACCCGTTAAAGAATCAGGTGAACCCTATGAGCACAAAGAAAAATTAATCATTTCGTTGAGTAATGGTCGTCAATTAAAAGTAACAGATATAGATACACGTTATATTGATGAAAACGGAAAACCACTAACATCTCGTGAGTTTTTAGAAAAATTGATAGGTGAGTTACCTGCTATTTATAAAGATGAAACGCATTTGCGCAAAATATGGTCTAATCCAGATACTAGAGCAGATTTATTAAAACAATTGGGGCAATTAGGTTTTGATAACGAACAATTAAATGACCTCAGAAACATGATTGCTACACCAGAATGCGATATTTTTGATGTGCTATCACATATATCTTTCAATTCTAATTTAATGACACGCAAACAACGTGTAAAATTTGTAAAAGATGAACCCGAGTTTTTTGAAGTCTATAAAAATCTAGAAGCTCGTGAGTTTCTGGAGTTCATCTTAAAACATTACCAAGACTATGGTATTCAAGAATTACAACGTGATAAATTAGGCGATTTAGTTAAATTAAAATTAGGCACACCTAAAGACGCTAAAACTGCATTTGGAGATATGAAAACTTTACTTAAAGCCTATTACGAATTACAAGAAAATATATATAAAGCAGGATAATGGAAGATTTAGAAAAAAAATTAAAAGAGTCAAGAGAACTATCTAACAATAAAATGTTTAGATATAAAGAATTGGAAAACCTTTTAAATAAGGGGAGAATTGATAAAGAAGGGAAACGAGAGATGACATTATTATTAAAAGAAATGAAGGAGTTAAAAGAAGAACAAGATCACAATGAAGTTAAGATTCTTAAAAATGAGGTTCAACACATAAAAGTTAAAAGACATGAATTACTTGAAATGGTTGAGTTATCAAGATCATTAAGACAACAATTAGAAAGCCTAAACAGTCAAATTGAAATAAAGGAAAATCAGATATTAAATCTGGAAAGATAAATGAGCATACAAAACAACATAGACAGAATTACGGACATCTTACGTCGCGACGATGGTATCTCTGGTGCCATGCACTACACTGAGCAAATCTCATGGATTCTGTTTCTTAAATTTTTAAATGATTACGAAGACAATAAATCAGACGAAGCCTTTTTAGAAGGTACAGACTACAATTATGTACTACGTAAAGATTTACGCTGGCACCAATGGGCTTGTCCAAAAGATGATACAGGTAAACTCGATGTAAAACGTGCTTTAACGGGAGACGATCTCATAGACTTTGTCAACAAAACCTTGTTTCCGTATTTACAAGTGTTTAAAAACACTACTAACGATCCAAAATCCTTAACCTATAAAATAGGTGCCATTTTTGAGTATTTAGACAACCGTATTGCAAGCGGACATACACTACGTGAAGTTTTAGACATCATTGATAGTTTAGATTTCCAAAGCAGTGACGAGCTATTTGAGTTGTCTCAAGTATACGAAAACCTGCTAAAAAGTATGGGTAGCGATGGAGGAAACTCAGGCGAGTTTTACACACCAAGAGCCATTATTAAAGCCATGGTAGAAACTACAGATATTAAAGTAGGTGATACCATTTACGATGGTGCAGTGGGTTCTGGTGGCTTTTTAGTAGAAGCTTTTGATTTTTTAACTGCTGGTGATAAAAAAGAAAAACTCTCAGCTAAAGATTGGGAAACCATACAAAACGACACCTTTTTTGGACAAGAAAAAACCAGTTTGGGTTACGTAATGGGTATGATGAACATGATACTGCATGGTATTGAAAGCCCAAACGTTTATAAAGGCAATACGCTAACCCAAAACATACGTGATTTTCAAGAAAAAGACAGACACGATGTTATTTTGGCAAACCCACCATTTGGAGGTAAAGAGAAAAAGCAAATCCAACAAAATTTTCCTGTAGAAAGTAATGCCACTGAGATCCTGTTTATGCAGCATTTTATGAAAATGTTAAAATTAGAAGGTCGTGCAGCCATCGTCGTGCCAGAAGGCGTGTTATTTCAAACCAATAACGCTTTTACCAAAGTAAAACAAACCTTACTAGAAAACTATAATGTTCATACCATCGTCAGTTTACCATCTGGTGTGTTTTTGCCCTACAGTGGTGTAAAAACCAATATTTTATATTTTGATAGAAAAGGAGCGACCAATAATATTTGGTATTACGATGTCACACCACCTTACAAGTTAACCAAAAACAAACCCATCACTTACGAGCATATTGCAGAGTTTGTGCACTTATTTCACAACCCTAAAGAGCGTAACCACACCAATACAAAATTAAAAGACGCTGTCACCTCGAGCTCAGTCGAGAGGTCTTGTAACGACTGGACCGTTAATATAAAAGACATAAAAGACAACGACCTAAGTGCCAAAAACCCACACAAAGTAGTAGAGGTAATACATCAAAGTCCAAAAGAGTTGTTAACGGCTATTAAGCAAAATGATACCGAAATAAACACTTTAATGAACCAAATTGAAAGCTTGATTGATGGGTAGTAAACAAATTTACAAACCAATTAAAGATTGTTGTTTACTAGTAACTGATGGTGCTCATAAATCACCTAAGACATTAGATGAAGGATTTCCTTATGTAACTGTAAGAGATATTGGTGATGACGGATCTATTGACACCGCTAATTGTAAAAAAATAAGTCTAAAGGATTTCAATCTTTTAGCAAATGGAAATTGCCAGCCATTATATGGAGATATACTATTTTCAAAGGATGGAACTGTTGGAAAGGTTGCACTTGTAAAAAATGAAAAAGAATTTGTTGTTTTGAGTTCTTTAACAATATTACGACCAGATAGAAAATTAATTGATTCAACATTTTTTAAATATATAATGTTGAGTCCTAATATTCAAGACGAAGCGATTGGTTTGAAAACTGGTGCTGCAATTAAAAGAGTTGTTCTCAGAACTATAAAGGAAATCAAAATCCCACTTCCAGCATTACCAGAACAACAACGTATCGTTGCCAAATTAGATGGTTTGTTTGCCAAAATAGACAAAGCTATTGGGTTGTTAGAAGAGAATATTGCACATACCCAAGCGTTGATGGGTTCTGTTTTGGATGAGGAGTTTAACAAAAGAAAAAAAATAGAATACGTCAAAGCTTCAGAAATTGGTAAAGTAATTAGAGGAAGCAGTCCAAGACCAAAGGGAGATCCGAGATATTATGGTGGCAAAGTACCGAGATTAATGGTTGCAGATGTTACTCGTGACGGAATGTATGTTACACCGAGAATTGATTTTTTAACAGAAGAAGGAAAATTAAAGAGTAGACCTTGTCCAAAGGGAACTCTAACTATTCAAGTTTCAGGTAACCCTGGAACACCATCAATTTTAAATGTTGATGCCTGTATACATGATGGTTTTGCAGCAATTATTAATATTGATGAAAATGTATGGAGTAAAAGGTTTTTATATCACTATTTAATATTAAAAAAAATAGAGTATAGTCAATTAGCAAAAGGTGCTACTTTTCAAAACATAAAAACAGATATTATTAGAGACTTCGATATTCCCTTAATAGATAAAAATGATCAAGAGAAAATTTCAGATAATATTGAAAATAAAAACAGAACTATTAAATTATTAGTAGAAACCCAAACCCAAAAACTAAATCATTTAAAGGCCTTAAAAAGTAGTTTGTTAGATCAGGCGTTTAAGGGTGAGTTGTAATATATGTAAATATGGCAAGTATTATTTCAGGTGAAGAAAATTTTTATAAGGCATTAAAAAATGGGCATATACACGGTGATGGAGATGAGATAGATTTTGAGGTAACTATTAGTTCTTCTATAGTCAATTGGAATTATAGGATAATTGAAAATTTAATTTTTAATAAGCCAGTTAGTATAAATCAAGTAGATATTAAACATGGATTGATTTTTAAACATTGCGAATTTAAATTAGGTTTGGTTTTTAATGAAGTGACTTCTTCAGATGATCAACATACTAATAACCCTTATAATTGTTCAGTTTTAATATCTAAGTGTAAGGGGCAACATATATTTTTAGGTTACAAAAATAAATTACAACGATCTTTTATTATTGACTCTAATTCAGAATTTGATAGAGTGAGTGTTAATACTGCCGTTATAGAGAGAGGTTTCAAAATAAAAGACAGCACAATAAATAACATACTAGATATTACAAGAGGTGATTTTGAATTAGAATTACGCAACACAACTATAGATGGTAACCTAAGGGTAGAAACATTAAAAGGAGATATTTCTATTTTAAGGTGTAAAATAAAAGAATGGAGCAAGTTCTGGAATGTAGAATGTCCAACAAGTTTTACTTTTAACGATAATGTTTTTAATGGAACTTTTAATATAGAGGCTTCTCGAATAAAAGGTCTTTTTATTCATAGAGATGTGTTTAATAAAAAGTTTGAACTAGAAAACAGAGATTTGCATGGTGCAAATAAGGCAAATTGTGATCAAATATTTATAACTGAAGCAAAATTTATTGAAGGAGCAGACTTTAATGGTCTTTGTCTTCCTATCGAGAAAATAACGTTGAGGTTATCGCCAAGTTTTGAAGGAATTGTAAATTTTGACAATTGGAAAGTTGATGACCTACAAGTATCTGGAATCAATCAAAATCTTAAATTATTATTTAAGAGAATGGTCTTTAGATTTGTTTTATTTAACAATTTCACAAACTATAGTGATTTAAGTTTCGATAAATGTTCTGCGACATCAAATAGTCCATTAAACCTTAGTAATAGTGACTTTGGTTCTGCAAGATTTAATGAATTTGATTTAGCATCATTTGACGTTATAAGAATTGATAATATTTCACTGGATAGGATTAAGGCTTCAAATGTTAAGTGGTTTGATAACAACAAACTTGAAATTGTTTCAAATGTATCAGAACAAGATAAACAAAGAGGCATTCGTGAGATTTCAAGACAATTAAAACATGCACTTTCTAGTTCAGGCAATCAAATAGATAGTTTATTATTTAAAGCTCGCGAAATGGAGGCTTATAGAAATGAGTTGAAGAGTAGTGGTAAAGATTATAAGCCTAGCGATAAGATAATAATGACCGTTAGTCAAACCAATAACTTTGGTCTAAGCTGGTGGAAACCAACATGGATTATTTTTCTCATTACTATAGGGTTTTACCTTGTAATGTTACCAATATTCTCAACTAAAATAAACTACACATTAGCATCAAGTTGGCAGGATGTCAGTAGTACTTTATCTGAATGGTTTAATAATTTAGATGTGTTTTGGCAATTATTTAATCCTGTTAGAAAATTTTCTTCTACTTATGGAGAGATTGATAGTGGCTGGCTTCAGTTTTTAGATTTATTTCATAGAATTATTTTAGGTGTTTTTATATATCAAATCATTAGAGGTTTTAGAAAGCTAACAAATAAATAAGGTTTTTATCTAGAAATGGTCATAAAAGAATTAGGTCAAAACTATTCTATTCTCAATCGCTTTTCGTTGTTGGGTAAAAACGAAGTGGCTTTATCTAAAGGTTTTGCATTTGTTCTAGGCAGAGAGCGTGAGGCTATGTTTTCGTTTTTAAGACATCTTGGAGTTAAATTAAAAAATACAGAAAATAACTTTAGTAAAATTAAAGTTGAGATAGAGCGTAAACGCAATAGAAACCGTACAGATATAGAAATTAGTTATCCAAATCGGTTTCACGTTATTATAGAGTGTAAGGTTAGAAAAGGAAAAGTCACAGAACAACGTACGCAATACATTAGGGATTTTAAACCAGAATGTCCACAAAATATTTTATGCTTTATTACACAGGAGCGAGACTCAACCAAACAAAAAGTTGAGAATGTAGACGTAAGTTATTTAGGTTGGTTAGAAATTATAGATTTATATACCTCAAGAAAACATTTAGCTATTCCTTTAATAAAAGAGTTTTCTCAATTTGCATTAAGAACATACAATATGAATGAACAAAAAGAAATACTAATCCAAGATCTATCAGATCCAACAGAGATGAAACGATATAAAACCTTTAGGGTATATATGAGATTCGAAACTTTCGGTATTCCTCTTTATTTCGCACCACACTTTACACGAAAAGCAAAACAAGAAGAAGGTGAAGGTATTAGTTATTTATCTAAAGTGTTGGGAACGCTTACAATGAAGCCTAAAGAAATTGTAAACGCTAGAACAGAATTATTTAAATTTACTAAAGATGAAGAGCTTTTAAAATCATGGGAAGATGGAGTAGGGTTAGATAATGATGAGAGAGTTTATACGTATTACTTTCTTGATGAACCTGTAAGACTGATTAAACCACTTCGTAAAGATCCTGGTATTAAAAAGGGTAGAGGGAAAAACTGGATTGCAGCTTCTGTACCACCAAATAGATGCGTGAGTTTTAAGGAATTTACAAGAAGAATGGCATTGCAAGAATAAACACAAAATTAATCTTAGTTTAAAAATTATGGAACTAATACTAAAAGACGTCACATTCACAGGCGATATTCTGAATCAAATTAGGATTGCTGTTAAGAATGAAAGAACCACAGTTAAAGAGCTAATAGCAGCTAGAGTAGAATCAGAGGTTAAGGCATATAATAACAAACTTCCAGAATATTTTAATGGACTTATCCAGCCTACCAATGCGGAAAAAACTTTGAATGGGTTTAAGCTTAAAGATCGTAAGAAAAAGATAGATGTTGAGAAACAAGTTTTGATTGCTTGGGATGCATTTTATAAGAATGGGTATTTTATTTTAATAGACGACCAGCAGGCAGAAGATTTAGAGCAAGAGGTGTTAGTAAGTAAAACTACCGAGATAAGCTTCGTTAAATTAACACAACTGGTTGGGGGGTAATTATTATGGGAATAAAAGATAGTTTAAAAAGTTTATTTACAAAAAAAGAAAGTGTAGAGTATACTTCGAATAAGCAATTTGAGATATTGCTTGATGAATTAATATCTGAGGGTTATTATAAGAATGAATATGGTAGTTATATTTCCACAAGTTCATTAAGTAAATTAAAAGCATATAATTCCATAAAGGCTCTTGATATCGAAATGAAAAAGGAATTGTTATTTTATTTGATTGAGCCTATAAAAAAATATGAAATCTTATCCTCAAAGCCGGGAAGCCATCAGAGTAGAGAACATGTATGGCAAAAAAGTTATACATATTCAGAGTTATTTAACTTATTAATGCGAAGTAACCTTGATTTTTCTACTGATGAAATTATTAAGATGATTAATGAGTTTATAGAGTCTGATAAAACCAAAAAAAGAAATTTCACTGACTGGCCTATTGGATTTACAGTACAACAAATAGAGCGTATTGTTAAAAAGAATGGCTTAGATGACAAACTGAAAACATTTCTTAAAGGCCTATTGGAATCTCCACAATTTAAGTTAACAAAACATTATTGGGGTGCCGATATAGAAAAGGTAAGAGTTAAAGTTGAAAAAATAGTTTTCGAAAGTGAAAATGAAGAAGGGAGAGTCGCCCCATATAACTTGTCAGATGATAGACTAGCTCAAATAGTTAATCCACAAATAACTAATTTAAAAGAAGAATTAAAAGACCAATGGTATGCATTATTTCATTTATTCATGAAGGCTACAGGTTCAAAACCGACTCAAAAATATTTAAAAACAACCAGTGAAATTATCGATGGTATTGGGTTAGCAAAATATAAGAACTCAACACATGAGTGGTTGAGTTTATGTAGCTCTTTAAAAGCTGTCGATACGCCAAGAGAAATAAAGTATCCAGGAGGTGAAGTTTATAATTATGTGAGTTCAGAATATTTACATGAAAAGAATCTTATTTTTCTAAAAGGACTTATTTGGAGTATGTCCAAATTTCATGATTCAAAAACACTTAGTGTCATTGCTAAATTAACGGAGCGTTGTTTTGAAAAAGTGCCGGGTGTTGGTCCAACGGCTGCTGGTGTTGGTAATGCTTGCATTTATACTTTGGGTAATACTCGAGGACTAGAAGGAATTAGTCATTTGTCCAGATTAAAACTTAAAATCAAACAAAATAACACAAAAAAACTTATAGAAAATTATATAGAATCGTCATCGCAGAAATTGGGCATATCTACTTCAGAAATAGAAGAGTTATCTATTCCTGATTTTGGTTTAGTTGACGGATTTAAAAGCTATGCTTTCGATGACTATACTCTAAAAATAGAAATTGAAGCATTAGGAAAAGTACAGCTATCATGGATAAAACCTGATGGGAGTATTCAAAAAACAGCACCATCATTTATTAAAGAATCTGCAAAACATAAGCAGGTCTTGAAAAAGGCTAAAGAAACTGTTGCTCAAATTAAGAAGTATTTAACTGCTCAAAGGGATAGAATTGATCGATTGTATTTGTATGATAGAATTTGGATTTATGATAATTTTTTAAAGTATTATTTAAATCATGGATTAGTAAGCTTTATAGCTAAAGATTTAATTTGGAATTTTAAAAGTGATAAAAAAGAAGTTTCAGCAACTTGGAGAGAAGGAAAATGGAAAGATGTTGAAAATAATGAATTACAATGGGTTGATAGCCAAACGGAAGTTAGATTATGGCATCCGATTAATGCTAGCGTTGATGAGGTTCTGAACTGGAGGAATAGATTAGAGACATTAGAGGTAAAGCAGGCATTAAAACAGGCTTATAGAGAAGTATATGTTCTAACGGATGCAGAAGTTAATACAAAGACTTACAGCAATAGAATGGCTGCCCATTTATTGAAGCAACATCAGTTTAAAGCGCTTACAGGTATAAGAGGCTGGCATTATTCACTAATGGGAGCTTATGATGATGGGAGAGATGGAGACATTGCTAAGATTGCATTAAAGGAATATAATTTAGAAGCCCAATTTTGGATTAATGAAATCAATGTAGATGACGCATTTAATGATGCAGGAATATGGGATTATATTGCTACGGATCAAGTGCGCTTTATTGATAGCGAAAACGAGGTAAAAGATTTAATCGAAATCCCTAAGATTATCCTTTCTGAAATTATGAGGGATGTTGATCTTTTTGTTGGTGTTGCTAGTGTAGGTAACGATCCCGAATGGAGAGATAATGGAGGATTGCCACAGTATAGAGATTATTGGACAAGTTATTCATTTGGTGAATTAACCGAAGTAGCGAAAACAAGAAAAGATATACTTGAAAAATTAGTGCCTAGATTAAAAATAGGAAAAGTAGCTTCTTTTGAAGGTAAGTTTTTGAAAATAAAAGGGAAGAAAAGAGTTTATAAGATCCATATTGGAAGTACGAATATTTTGATGGAACCTAATGATGAGTATTTATGTATTGTTCCAGCTCGTGGAAAAGCAGTGAATACAGAAAATGTGTTTCTTCCGTTTGAAGGGGATAGAGGACTTTCTTTGGTTTTAAGTAAAGCCTTTTTATTAGCTGACGATGATAAGATAACTGATACTACTATTTTGAGTCAGATTAATAGGTGATTAAAGCAATTTCATGACGTATTTATTTTATGTTAACACCTATTAATACGAATTAATTTGCATCAAATATGGCTGCATTTGCGTTTTCTTTTTTGAAAAAAATACTAGAATATTGTTTTATAAAATAATATTCTAGATTAGAAAAGGATAAAATTGTTTTTTAAAATAATTTTATGTTAAGACATTTTATCTTTTGAATCTTCAGTATAATTTTTCTTGGAAAAATATAAACTAGCTACAATTAAAACTAATGTAGAGGCTAATACTAAATAAAAGAGATGTTTATTATTTTTTGTCAATTCTTCGTTTTGAGCTATTGTGTTCGTTAATTCAAAAGTATTATCAACTACCTGAATTTCTCTAAAATCAATCATAGTTTTATAATTTGGTATAAATCTGTATTAGGGATGTTTCTAAGGGCGTAATTGTAATATGCGGGAAGTGTTCCATAATTGGTATTAGCTTGATGATTAGATGCTGTAAAATCAACTCCTTTGCCCATAAGGAAATGCATATTATGTGATTTTGTTGGATCAATTTCAAATAGTGATTTTAAAACGCTATGACTTTTACGACAAGGTCCATCAAAAAAAGCTCTTTCCTGATTTAATTTGCTTGCTTTTTTATTGTTGTATTTGATTCTATTAGCTGGTGTTGCAAATTTTTGACTTATTTTCTTTGGGATAAATTTCTCTTTTGTAAGAGGATCTGTTTTGTATTTAATTTCCATGTTATAAGCTAATTTTATTATTATTTAAGATATCATTTATGGCTTTGACTTCATACAGATAAACATCACCCAACTTAGTGTAAGGAAGAACGCCAGTTTCTCTGTATTTAATAATAGTATTTGATGAAATACCAAATAGATTTTTTAAATCAGAATTTCGATAATATTTATTCGTTTTTGAATTTAAAGGAGCCTGTGAAGTACAGTTCTTAATTGAATCCAATTTCAATAAAATCGGCTCGAGCAAACTCTCTATTGCTTTTATTGTCGGTATTGTTATTTCTTGTGAATGATCAGACATATTTTTCTGTTTTAATATGTCTCAAAGAAAAAGAGTTGTTTTAAAATAACTTTAGTTTAATAGCGAATTCGCAGCGAATTTAATATTTAAGATTAGCTTTTCTAGTCTGCAATGTTAAAACTAGCTTATCAATTAGCTTATTGTGTCTAATTTTATCCACATCCTCTAGGCGCCAACTTGCTTCTGAGTATTCTCGATTCAATTTATCAATAGCCATTCTTTCCTTTTTCTTATTTTGATAAGTGAAGTTTTTCTCAACAAAACTTTTCATTTCAGTAAGATTTTTTGAATCATTAAATTCATCAAATACAATTAGTTTTTCTTCGATTAGAATTCTAAACAAATGTGCAATATTTTTTTTATCCAGATTAAAATTACAAATCTTAACATTTCTTTGCGTTTGTTTTACCTCATTTGAATTTACTAAGTTTAAACTTTTGAAATCTGTAAATTCTACATACTGATGTAATGATTTGATATATTCAGATAGAATTGATAATGCATGTCTATAAGACTTAATTGAATAAAGTAGTAATCCTTTTTCAAAATCTAATTCGTCTTTGAAGTCATTAAATTCCTTTTTAAATAGTTCTAAAAACCAGAAGATTCGCATTTCAGATGAATTTGGTACTGGAGAATTATTAAAAAATTTTTTAAAACTACTTTTATTTGAATTGCGTGCTGGGAGAAGATAATCGTAATCTGTTTTTTTGATTGAATAGTTTTCGAAAAAAATAGGCAAATTATAGTTGTTTTCAAGCAACCAAATAATTCTCTTATTCAAAATATCTAAGAGGTTTTGTAGATATTCTTTATGATTTAAACCTGCGTTTAATTGAATGTGTAATAGATTTTTAATTCTATCTATTTGTTCATTGTGATACGAGTCAATTTTAATATTTATCCATTGATTATTAAATAAATAGCTTTTGTTTTTTTCACTAAACTCAATGTTAAATTTTGAAAATTCAATTATAGCTTGATCTGTTTTATGTGCGAAATTATAATCCATAATTTTTAAGATATGTAAACAAATATATTATATCCAATCCATAAAACTTATGAGTTTTAAGATTCTAATTGCGATTTTTAGACAAAATCGCAATTATTTTTTATCAGCTATTTATATTTCAATTTTAGTTTTTGCATATCGTCCAATACGTTTGAATCCAGTACCTTAGCATAATGTTGAGTCTGTTTTATATTTGAATGTCCCATCATAGCTGAAACATTTTCCAATCTAACTCCGTTTCCTAAGGTTACTGTTGTTGCAAAAGTGTGTCTTGCGACGTACCAAGTTAAGTTTTTAGCAATTCCACATATATCTGCAATTTCTTTTAAATAAGCATTCATTTTTTGATTGGATATTTTAGGAATTAATGTTTCTTGTTTGTACTTATATTTTTTAATAATTCTTTGAACTGGTGGTAAAACAGGGACGTTAGCTCTAATACCAGTTTTAATTCTATCAGTAATTATCCATAAATCTCCATCATTACTACAGATTAAATTTTCTGATGTTAAGCTTTCCGCATCAATAGGTGCATACCCGGTGTAGCAACTAAAAAGGAATATATCTTTTACTTTTTCCAACCGTTCAATTTTAAATACCCTTTCTTCAATTTTATTCAATTCTTCTTGTGTTAAAAATGTAGCGTCTTTTTTCTGTAATTTGCCGTCATATTTTGAAAACGGGTTTTTAACTATTAAGTCTAGTTTAATTCCGAAATTACATACGGTCTTAAAAGTTTTGAAATACTTCACTACTGAATTGTTTTGTATTCCAACTCTTCCTTTATACTCGCTTTCATACTTTAAAAAGGATTCAAGGTTATGTATAAATGCACCTGTAATTTTTTCCACAGCTATATTATCAATTTTATATTTTTTGCGTAAGAATATTTTAATTAAGTTTTTGGCTCGATCATATTTTTGTAAAGAAGCAGGAGAGCGTTCTCCATATTTCACTTTTCTTTCAAAATCTTTATTATGAATATCAAATATGTCAAGTAAACCTATTTTGGTTTTAGTTTTGACTTGCTTTTTTCCAAGAATGTCAATTTTAATTTCATTAAGATTAATAGTAGCATTGTTTTTAAGTAATAAATTGAATTTTGTTTCAAATAACATAGCCAGTGAGTCTAGAGAAGCTTTAATAACTTTTTCTTTTTGAATCCTTAAAGGTCCTCTTAAATTGCTGGTAAATTTCCAACGCTCTTTACTAATGTATTTACCAGTGCTCATGGTAATACTTTTACCTTGATAAGAAATTTTGGCGTAAATAGGGCATTCGTCATTACTATTTGACTTTTCCGATTTGATAAAATAAATAATTTTAAGCATAGCTTAGTTTTTAAATTAGTACTAATTGATTTAAAAACATTTTGATAGCCTAATGTTTTAGGCGAATTCGCTGCGAATTCTTAAAAAGTAGTTACCCTAAGTTTGGAATCGAACCTAAAATGCGATAGGGTAACCAATAGGGTAACTAAACTATGCGTTTTTATGTGCGATTTGAAAATAGTCAAAAAAAGAAAACCCTTTAAACACTGAGTTTAAAGGGTTTTTGAAATTTTATGTTTCTTTTGAAACATCGTTTCAGCGGAGAACAAGCACCTTTTCCATTACTTTTTTCACTAGAAAATCAAGAAGCAACCTCGAAGAGCTTAACATTTATGCACGCATAAACGTTAACGGTAAAAGAGCCGAAATCAGTCTAAAAAGGTGTGCAAATTCCATACAATGGGATTCCACCAAAAACAAGGGTAGGGGAAATTCAGAAAAAATAAGAGCCCTGAACGCCTATTTAGACCAAGTGTATGGTAAACTACTCCAATGCCACAAACAGCTTGTAGAAGAGGATAAAATAATAACCTCGAATGCCATAAAGTCTCGATATTTGGGAGAAGATGATAATAGTAAAACCTTAAAAGAGTTAATTGCTTATCATAATGGCAATATGATTCACGTTCTAAAAGCAGGAACGATGAAGAATTATTACACAACGGAACGATACTTGCAGAAGTTTTACGGAAGAAAAAGAGACTGAAAGATATCTATTTAAAACAATTGAATTTTAGATTTATCACAGATTTTGAACATTACCTGAGAACCTACAAAAACTACAAAAATGAATTGCTGTTATCTAATAATGGCGTGATGAAACATTTGGAGCGTTTTAAAAAAATGGTAAACCTAGCCATCAAACTAGAATGGATGAACAAAAGCCCGTTTAGCCAATTTCAATTAAAGTATAATAAATACGACAGGCAGTTTTTAAATGAAAGAGAATTGCAGCTAATAGAAGCTACCGAGTTTACAAGCAGCGACCGTTTACAAAAAATCAAAAATTGTTTATGGTGTCATGAAGGAGAAAGTCCAGTATCTTCAAAAAAAGCAATCATATAATCAAGCGTTTCAGAGTGACTGGGACTTGTTTTTTTGAATATTCTTTGAATTTTTCGATGACCTTTTTCTTTAACCGAATCGTATTAAAATCATCCATATTTTATTGAATTGTTACAATGGATCCTTTATTTTACTTGCTTCATTTTTGCGTTAAATTACAAAAAAATAAAATTCTAAAACAGGTGTATTTATTTGATTTTCAGTTAAATACTAGATAAGTAACATCGCTCTGCGTGTTACCCTCTTGCTCTTCTGGCTCTAGTGTCCAGAAAAGATCCAGGGTACATCATATCGCTAACAAAACAATGAAAAAGCAATTGCATATGTGTGCTTTGTCTGCTGTTCGACATGACCCAGAACTTAAAATCTATTATGAAAGAAAAGCCAATGAAGGAAAAAATAAAATGCTCGTACTTAACAATGTTAGAAACAAACTCGTTTTGAGAGTTTGTGCTGTTATTAAACGACAAAAACCGTATCAAAAAAGAGTCGCTTAAATATGCTGTGTTTTTATGACTTAAATTTTTCATTTTTTCTTTGGTTTTAACATAGAAATTCTCCTTAGTTTTACATTAATAGTTTTCATAGAAGTATTTATATGATATTTAGCTCTATTAATTTATAACTTCTTATCGGAGAAATACTCTCTATAATTGTTAACTATGACTAAACTGATAAGAGCGAATTACGCACTAATTTTAATAGCTAAAATAATTAGCATAATTAACTATACTATATTTACTTTGGTCTACATTTGTAGACTTAATAATTATTGTCTACATTTGTAGATGTAAAATAAAAACATGTAGTATGCAACTTCCAAAAGCCGAAGAACAAGTAATGAAATATTTGTGGAAAATCAATAAGGCATTTATGAAGGATTTGCTGAATGAGTATCCCGAGCCAAAACCTGCATCAACAACAATTTCTACGCTTATAAAAAGATTATCCAAAAAAGGTTTTATTGGCTATAAAACTATTGGCAAATCAAGAGAGTATTTCCCAAAGGTTAAAAAATCAGGCTATTCCTCGTATCAAATAAAAGAGTTAATTAAGGGTTTATTCAACGAGAGTACTTCACAGTTTGCATCATTTTTTACAAGAACAACTGATTTTTCAGAAGAGGAGTTAAACCAATTAAAAGATATTCTAGACAAACAACTAAAAAGTAAAAAGTAATGTTAATTTATATTATCAAATCAACACTATGCTTAGCCTTTTTTATTGGGTTATACTATCTTTTTTTAGAAAGAGAAAAGATGCATCAATTCAATCGGTTTTATTTGTTAAGCGCTATTTTTTTATCCCTGTTCATACCAATATTAGATATTTCTATAGATTTTGGATTATCATTTGATCAGTTGTATGTTGAATATTTTTCAAGCCAAGAAACGCTAAAACCTTTGGTGGTTAGTACTGAGTCTAGTTCTAGTTTAGTAACTTCTGGGCAAACTGAAAGAAGTATTAGTAATCTATATTTTTGGATTGGATATTTACTGGTGTTTGTTGTGTTAGTATTCCGTTTTATTAAAAATCTAGCTGCTATTTACAAAACAATTAGAGTTAATAAAAAAGTTGTTTATAAAAATTCCAATTTAGTATTGTTAGAAAGAGAAACCGAATCTCATACTTTTTTTAAGTACATTTTTTTGAATAAATCAAATTACAACAGTAAAAGAGTTGCAGATGAAGTGCTTACTCATGAATTAACCCATGTGAAACAATTACATACACTTGATGTTATTCTAATTGAATTGGTTCATTTGTTATTCTGGTTCAACCCATTATTTATAATATATAAAAAAGCAATCAAATTAAATCACGAATTTATTGCTGATAATAAGGTTGTTGAAAAACATAAGAACGTTTATTCTTATCAGAAAATGCTAATAGGAATAGCCTCAAATTATAGAGTTCATTTGGTAAACAATTTTAATTTTATTGTAACAAAAAAAAGATTGGATATGATGAATATTAGAAAAAACGAACTAAAAATAATAATAAATAAAAGTGGAATAATATTCTTAGTATTTGTATTGATCTTGGTTTTTAGCAAAAATAGTACCTCACAAAACAAAATTAATAAATCTAATTATTTGGAAAATATTACCAATGCTAAAACTGAGATTATTAAAGGTAAAATTGTAAATGAAGATGGAGAAGGCATACAGGCAATCATTATTGTGAGGGGAGTTGATAGTGGAGTTAAGTGTAATATAGATGGTGATTTCGTCATTAGAGCTTTATCAAATCAAATTCTTGATATTTCTCATAAAGGTTATCAATCACAAGAAGTAAAAATAGGTGAAAAAAAATCTTTTAATATTAACCTTATAAAAGATCTTAAAAATTAAAAAGAGTAGTCTTGTTAAAGTTTTTAAAGACACAGTCACTAATAAATATTAAGGAGTAGGTTTAACTAGTACAAATATATTTTTAAAAGGAGCAAACTAGCGGATTTCACTCAAATTAGTAACCTAATATAATTAAAATTAAAAAAATGAAGAAAATATTACTTGTAATAACCTTAGCTCTATTTAACTTTTCCTTACAATCACAAGAAAAATCAAAAATAATTGAGGTTGATGTAAAAAAGAGTACCTCCTTTAGTTTATCTCAAATTGTTGAAGAGATTACAATGGTTACTCTATCAAAACCTAATAACTTGTCGCTATATAAAATAAGTAAAATATTATTAATTGATAATTTTTTGTATGTATTATCTGGAAGTGAGGAGAATAAAGGATTTCCAGAATATGTATTGCAATTTGATTTAAAAGGTAACTTTATAAAAGAATTGGATCGCAAAAATAAAGAAACGGGAGAGCTTATGGAGGTAACAGGGCTTTTTTATAGTGATGATAAAATATATGTTCGGTATAAAAATAAACACAAAAAATATGCTGTATTTAATAGTCAAGGAGATTTTGAATATTCAAAGAATAATAACGACTCATTTATTTGTGCTTTTAATAATGGTTTATGGAATGAAAATGTATCATTTGATTTTGATAAAGGAATTGCTATTCATACGGTAGAAAAAAGAAATAGAACAACTAATAAAGTAAAAACTATATTGAAATATAAAGAAAATTTAAAGCCTAAATTTATTAAAAATAAAATTAAGGGCTCTATTCTTGCAGATTATTCAGTTACAGATAACAAACTATTTATTGCTGTTGATCATACAAAAACAGTATATATTATGGATAATGAAAATAAAATGTCTGCTTTTCAATTTAACTTAAAAAACAACTCTCCTAGCACGTTTAGTATTAAGCCGTTAAGCTGTGGTTTAAATAATTATATAAAATTTGGTTATATGAGTGGTACTACACCATATATTTATCTTTATAATATAAAGGATAACACTGGCAATAATATAAAGATATCATGGGGGAAAAACAGAAAACTAATCTCGGGAATACAAGATGATATACTAAACACAGGTTTTGTGAATTTAAGAAATACCAATGTAAAAGAACTAGGGTATTTCACAAAACGTAAGTATGATTTACCAGAAATATTTAATGAGAGTGATGATTCTGATTCTGTTGTCTTTATTGTAAAACTTAAATAAAAGGCATGAAAATTTTCTATTATTGTGCACTTGTTTTTCTAATTATTTCTTGCAATCAGGAAAAAACGAATGATTTTTTAGTAATTGATGCTCAAACAAATGACAATACATTTAATCTTTCAGAAATAGCTGACGAAATAATAGCTATTCCTTTAGAAACTAATGATGATTGTCTGATATCATTTATTAGTCGTGTAATTATGACTAAGGATTATTATTTTGTATTGTCTTCTGATCTTTATCAATTTAACAAAAAAGGAAAGTTTATAAGGCAAATTGGGGAGAGAGGTCGAGGTCCTAATGAATATAGTCGTATTAACTCAATAGCTGTGGATGGAGAAGAGCAGACTATCTTTATGGCTACAGGACAAAAGTTATTAGCTTATAATTTTGATGGAAAAATAAAACAGGGTATTAAGTTTAAAAAATTTGTTGAATTTATGTCTTTCACAGACGAAGAATTACTGATTATTTCTACAGAAATGGGAATAGAACAAGAAAATAACAAGTTTAAGAATGTAACAAAACTACACAAAGTTAGCCGCAGACTTAATGTCAAAGACAGTATTTTAGTAAAAAGTATTGATTTAAAAAAACAGTCAGGGACATTTTATTCGGGAGCCCAATATATTTCTAACTTTGGGAAACAACTATATTTATATTATCCCGTATTAATGAAAGAGTCTATTATAAGAGATACACTATATAAAATTGATGATGAAAAATTGTTGCCGTTTTTAAAGCTAAACTTTAAAAGAAAAAAAGATAAACACTTATTATTTAAAAATATATACCGTTCAAAAAACTTCCTTTTTTCAGAATATAATTATAACCGCCAACAATATTTCTTTTGTTATGATTTTAAAAGCAATAAGCAAATGAATATGAAAAGTGGGTTTGAAGATGATATTTTAAAAACAGGTGTAGCAAAGTTGATACCATTAGATAAAAAATCTGGTTTAATGCTATTTATTAAAGAAGCCCATCAAGTATCAGAAATTATAGAGGGTGTAGATGAAAATGACAACCCTATTTTAATGCTAGCGCAACTCAAAGAATAGTTAAGCATTACTAAAGTAGAATTCTTGGACTTGTTACTCTTACTCGGACATAAATTTTAAGACTGTTTAATCTATAGAATTCCTCGACACTCTGCGTTGGAGTGAATTGGAAAGCTTGAAAACCTTAAGTTTTCAGCAAACTAAAAATAAACTTTTATTCCGTTTAATACCCCAATGACTCTGCCTCGAGATTCTTTATTAAAAACCAAATATCATAGATAATGAAAAAGCAAGTACCCGGTATATCACAACTCTAAAAGCAGTTAATGACGTTATCTTCATTAATATTAATATAATTTGTACCTTTATATTAACAAAGAGAAACAAATTATATGTTTAAAGTTCTTTTTATAGTTTTAGTGTACAAATAGGTGTGCATAGTTATAGAAGACAGCGTAAATAGCTGTTTAACAGTGTTGTATGAAAAGGGGGTTAATCCTGCCCCCCCGACTTTTTAATAAATCAATTAGTAATAAAAACTTGGTAATCTCATGATTATCAAGTTTTGTCGTTTTAAGGCAATCCATTTTATTTGAATTGATTTGGTAAAATAAGTTACCTATTCGGTTACCTTGTTTTAAAATCACCTAAAAAGGTAACAGAGGCGTCTGATTTGACTTTTGTTTTTGAATGTTTAACTCTTAAAAACAAAATGTATGAAAAATGCTCACACCTTTAGTATCCTGATTTGGTTAAAACTTGCCAATACCAAAAATGAAAAAGCCCACTCTATGCCCGTATTACAGTCAATGGAAAACGAGCAGAACTTTCACTAAAAAGAAAATTAGCCGTTTCAAACTGGGATAGTACTAAAAACCGGTTGAAAGGTTTAAGTCACGAAGTATCCATTATCAATAGTTATTTAAATCAGGTATATTTAAAATTGTTTGAATGCCATCAGCAATTACAACAAGAAAATAAACTAATTAGTGCAGTATGTTTCTTTCTGAATTGAGTTACAAATTCATTATTGACTTTGGACGCTTTTTAAAGTATCAAGAGTCTATGGGAAACAATACAGTTATGAAACATATAGAACGTTTACGCAAAATGATAAACTTGGCTTTTCTATTGAAACTGTTTCTAAGCTATTAGGACATTCTAAAATTACAACCACTCAAATCTATGCGAAAGTCATTGAGAGAAAAGTAAGTCAGGACATGATACGGTTAGAAAGACGAATGTAAATTGCACATAAAATGACCATCTCGATTTGGAATTCAAGATGTGTGCCTGTGGGCACAATCTTGTCTGCTCCCCTTGGTCGCAGAGTTTTAAAGTAAATTATAAATAAGTAACATCGCGTAGCGTGTTACCCTCTTGCTTTTCCCCCTTAGTTTTGTAAACACACTTTATGTAGAGATTCTTTTATGATATTTAGTTTTCTATTTAATTGCTAACTTTTTATCTGGGAATACACTCTATAATTGTAAATAAAACTAATCAACAAAAAACCTCAAGACTTTAGTACCACCAGCAGCTTGATATAATATACTTCTATGCAACTGTGTGCATCTCTATATACATTTTAAGCGTGTCTTTGTTTTAATATATACATTTGTAAGGTGAGTCAAAGCAGATATAAGACTACATGGCATTTTCAATTAGCCATCTAGGTCATTAAAATGTTTTTATTTTAATGAGAAGGATTAAGAACCATTATATTTATGTTCATTTGTAAATATATAAATTTGGTTGACTAAATATTGACTGAAGGAAATTCCTGCTTTTTTTATAATTTTAAACTAAAAGTTGTTTCTTTATTTGGGATTGATGAAACATATAAGCTACCGCCATGAAGCTTCATAATATGTTTAGAAAGGCTTAACCCGATACCTGTTCCTTCTTCTTTGGTAGTAAAAAAGGGAATGAAAATTTGATCTTGAATTTCTAAAGGAATACCAAGCCCATTGTCTGTAACACTTACTATAACATTATTATGTTCATCTTTTTCGCCTTTTAACTGAATAAGCCCTTGATTACTAATTTTATTTATAGACTGGATGGCATTTTTAACTAAGTTCAATAAAACTTGAATGATCTGTTTTTCATCAGCGCAAATTTCTAAATTATCAGGCCTTATAGAGACTTCAAACTTTATATCTTGGAAACCCTTTTTTTGACTAGACAGAATTCGTATTTTATTAAATAGCGTTTCAACAAAGACAATCTCTTTTTCTGGTTTGGGAATTTTAGTAAGCGACCTATATGACTCAACAAAATTGGTTAAGTCTTTACCTTGATCTTTAATTACTTCTAGCCCTTTAATGGTTTTTTCAATGTCTTTTTCGTTTAATTCTGAAGGCTGTATCTCCTTACTATTCTTTGTGTATATCGTAGATAATGTTTCAGATAATGAGGTTATAGGTGCAATAGAATTCATGATCTCATGTGTTAGCACTCTAAAAAGTTTTACCCAAGCATCTGTTTCTTTTTCATCTAATTCGCTATTAATATTTTGAATAATCACTAAAATTAAATTTTCATTACCAACCATTATAGGTTTGGATCGTATGGTTAATTGTATGGTTTCACGCTCATTAGTAATAGAGGTTAGTTTTTGGTCAAAAGGTTTTAATTGAGATATTAAAGTAAATAACTTTTCATCAACACGTTTTAATTGTTCTATATGAGTCAACTGCTCATAATTCAGCAGTGTTTTTGCTGTTTTATTGGCTAATAAAATATGCCCTTTTTCATTTAAAGTGAGTAAACCTATCGCTGCTTGCTCTAAAATAGAATGATAATATTGTTCTTGCTGTTTGTTTTCTATTTTTACTTTTTGGATTAAAAAGTTAAGCTTATTTAAGCTTTTATGTAAATCTTTTACGGATTTATCTTTGGTATGAATAGGAAAATGTATAGCAGAATCATCGTTCTCTACGGCTTCAAAAAAGAAGGCTATTTTGCGATTGGTTTTATTTAAAAATTTAATTAAACCTACAACTTGAAAACATAAAATGACACCAATATAAACTCCATAATCAAGATGCTTATTAATACTAAAATACGCTAACCCGAAAGCTGTAAACGTAATACAGAGCACTCTAACAATTATTCTATAATATATATGTTTACTTGCCATAATTAAATACCATATCGTTTTATTTTATTATATAAAGTTTGTCTAGTAATTCCTAATTGATTGGCTGCTGCGCTAAAATTTTGTTCGTGTTTCACTAGTGCATTTTCAATCATAGTTTTTTCCATATCGTCTAATGTAATGTTCATTTCTTGAGTAGCAGAAAAAGCCTGTTTTTTAAAAACAAAATCGTTTGAAGTAAGGATATTGTGTTCACTTAATATTACGCTTCGTTCTATGGTATGTTGTAGTTCTCTAACATTTCCTGGCCATTGATGATTTAGTAATTTCTTTTTAGATGAAGCATTAAGTTTTAACCCAGATTTCCCATACTTACTAGAATAGCTAGTTAAAAAATATTCAGCTAATAATAAAATGTCATCATCCCGAAGTCGTAATGGAGGAACTTCAATTTGTATGGTATTAATTCTATATAACAAATCCTCTCTAAACAAGTCTTCATCTACCATTTGCTCTAAATTACAGTTTGTAGCACAAATCAATCTAATATCTACAGGTATGGGATCATTAGATCCTACTCTAAAAATCTCTCTGTTCTCTAAAACGGCTAGCAATTTAGCTTGTAAGGTTAAACTAAGATTACCAATTTCGTCGAGAAAAAGTGTTCCACCATTAGCCGTTTCAAACTTTCCTGCACGGTCTTCATGTGCATCGGTAAAAGCACCTTTAGTATGCCCAAAAAGTTCACTTTCAAAAAGGCTTTCAGTAATGGCGCCCATATCTACAGTCACTAAAACTTCATCTTTTCTTAAAGAACCGTTGTGAATTGCTTGCGCAATGAGCTCTTTACCTGTACCATTTTCACCTGTTATTAAAATATTAGCTTTAGTTTTGGCAACTTTTTGGGTAATTTTTAAAACTTGATTTATAGCTTTAGAATTCCCAATAATTGGGGTCTCGTTTTTATTGATTAGCTGCTTTAAATGTTTTGTTTTTTCTTTTAAATGGCTAACCTCTTTTCTGGATTGCTGTAACTGATATGCTGATTGTATGGTACTTAAAAGCTTATGATTGTCCCAAGGTTTTAATATAAAATCTGTAGCTCCTTCTTTTAAGGCACGAACTGCCAATTCTACACCGCCGTATGCCGTCATCATAATAATCGATGTGTTTTGAGTCAACTCATTTATACGTTTTAGCCAATAAAATCCTTCGTTTCCCGTATTTACACCTGCCGAGAAATTCATATCTAACATTATAACATTATAAGTATTTAAATCTGAAATTGAGGTAATACCATTAGGGTTAGCTAATGTGGTTATAGTTTTATATTCAGACTGCAATAATAGCTCTAAAGCACTTAGCACACTTTTTTTGTCGTCTACAATAAGAATTTTTCCTTTATTCATTAGTATAAAAATTGGAACTCAAAACTAAGCATTATAAGGTTCCACTTTTAAAAAGTGTAAAAATATTTTACACTTTTTGTAAATTAATTTTACACTTACATATTAAAAAATGATTCTAAATAAGGATTAAAGTGCTGTATTTCAATGCGTTTTGTTTTATGGCATGTAGTTGGCATATGGAATTATAGAAAATGATTAAAAACATGTGTCAAAAAATAGTGTGGTTTTTAGCTTTGCTACTAATTCCATGTAAAGGGATGTCTCAAAAAATATGGACACTAGATAATTGCATTGCTTATGCTTTAGAACATAATCTTGCACAAGAAACACAAAATTATAATGCCGAAATCAGTAAAGAGCGATGGCGACAAAGCAAACGCGATATGTTACCAATCATAAGTGTTTCATACCCAAGATATAATGTCAGTTTTGGGCGTACCTTAGATCCTGTTACTAATAGTTTCGTAGATACGCGTTTTGTATCTGGTTTAAGTGGCGGGTTATCATCATCTTTAACGCTTTTCGAGTCTTTTAAAAAATGGCACACCTTATCGTACCAAAAGTTGATATATGAATCCAGTAAATTTGATGAGCAGCAAGCACAATATGATTTGGCCTTTAGAATTATGGACTTGTTTAATAGCGTATTGTTTCAAGAGGGTACTTTAGAAATAATTAAAGAACAACAAGCTACCAATTTATTGCGTCAAAAAACTATTGCTAAAAAAGTAGAACTAGGTTTAGTTGCTAAGGCCGATTTTTATGAAATAGAAGCCGCTACCAGTGCTGATGCTTTGGAAGTATTAAAAGCTGAAAACACCCTTAAAGCAGCTAAATTAGCACTTATTCAAGAAATGAACTTAGAAGCTTCAGATATTTCTATTATTCAGGATATGCCTTCGGATAAAGCTTCAGATATTGATTCATCATTACATATAGAAACACTGTTTAATGCTTCGCAAAACATTTTACCTAGTCTTCAAAAGAGTAAAATAAATGTAGAAACTGCTAAAAAAGATTTAGCTATTGAAAAAACAGCACTATTACCTAGTATTCGTTTAGGAGCCAGTATTTTTTCAAGTTTTTCTGATAATTTTAAAGATGCTTCAGGAAGTACTATTCCATTTAATGAACAAATAAAAAACAATCAAAATAAATTTATAGGATTATCCCTTAATTATCCCATTTTTGGTAACGGTAGAATACGTAGTAGTATAAAAATTGCTAAGATAGAATTAGAAAAAGCACAAGCTGAACTAAAAATAGAGGAACAACGTACTTATAAAATTATTCAGGAATTATTACAAAAAAATGAGGCACTTATTGCCGAAGAGCAGTTTAATTTAAAAACGGTAAAAGCTAAAAAGAAAGCTTATGATATTGCTCAAAAAAAGTATGAAAAAGAATTAATAAATCTTTACGAACTACAAATGGCAAGTAATACGTATCTAACAGCAAAAATTGAACAAGTTCGATTAATGGCGCAAATGGCTATTCAAAAGCACACACTAGATTTTTACAATGGTACATTTTCATTACCAGTCATATCACCTTCTAATTAAACAACTATGGACACCAAAATAGAAAAGAAAAAAGGGATTAGGCCAAAACATATAGCTATAGTAAGTGCGGTGTTACTATTTCTTTATTTTATTGGTTATATCGCTTTTAGCGATTCAGGCTCTACACTTAAAGTAGAGAAAGATAAGCTAACCATTTCTACAACAGTTCAAGACAAGTTTAACGATTACATAAGCATTAGTGGCTTAGTGCAACCTATAAGCACGGTGTATTTAGATGCTTATGAAGGCGGTCGTGTACTCGAAATTTTAATAGAAGAAGGTAGCATGGTAAAAGAGGGGGATGTTATTTTAAAGTTAGAAAACAGAGAGTTGTATGGTCAAATTTTAAATAGTGAAACCAATTTAGCTATAAAACAAAATGACCTTAGACAAACCCAAATAAATTTTGAGTCTAAACGAATTGGTGGGCAAAAAAGCTTGTTAGAATCTGAATTCCAGTTAAAAAAGGCAAAGCGAAAGTTTGAACAATACAAAGCTCTATATACAGATGAACTCATTGCTGGTGAAGAATTTTTACAAGCAGAAGAGAGTTATGAGCTCGCACAAAAAAATCACGAGGTAAATAAGTTTCAAGTAAAACAAGATTCATTACTAAGTACCGGAAGTATAAAAGATTTGGTAAAAGATTTAGCCCGTATGAAACAAACTTTGGGTATGGCATACGAGCGTATAGAAAACTTAAATGTAAAAGCACCCATCGATGGCCAATTAGGTATGCTGGATGCGGAAATTGGTAAACAAATAGGTCGCGGACAAAGCATAGCACAAGTAAACGTGCTAACCGATTTTAAAATAGAATCTACTGTTGATGAACATTATACAGACCGTATAAAAAAAGGACTAACAGGTACGTTTGAACGTGGAGATATTTCTTTTGGTATAACATTGAAAAAGGTATATCCAGAGGTTCGAGAAGGAAAGTTTAAAATAGATATGGTATTTTCTGGAGAAAAACCAAACAATATAAGAACAGGGCAGAACTATTACATTAAATTACAATTAGGTGCACCAACCGAAGCCTTGTTGTTACCCCGTGGGGCATTTTTTCAAAGCACTGGTGGTCAATGGGTATATGTTGTTCACAGTACAGGAGAATTTGCGGTAAAACGTTCGGTAAAAATAGGAAAACAAAACCCTAAATATTATGAGATTTTAGAAGGATTACAAGAAGGAGAGCAAGTAATCACCTCGGACTATGATGCTTTTGGTGAGAGTGATAAGTTATTACTAAAATAATAGAGATACAATGGTGCTACTGAAACAAATGAAAAGTTAATAAATATGATTTTTAAAATACTAAAAGAATACATCCGTAGAATAAGTAGAAACTATAAAATCTACGCCATTTCTATTTTAGGAATGAGCATTGCTATTATTGCTTCTTTTCATATTTATCATTTTGTGTATAAGGAGTTAAGTGTTGATGGGTTTCATACGAAAAAGAAAGATATTTACAGAGTGAATTGCAAATGGGGAAATAATTCTAATTTTAGGGTGGCAATAACTCCAAATCCACTTGGGCCTCTATTAAAAGAAAAGCTTCCAGAGGTAAAAGACTATACAAGATTTCAGCATAACTCCCCAATAGAGTTTCATTTTAATAGAACATCTGAATTAAGGCAATTTGCACATGCTGATCCTTCTTTTTTTGAATTATTTAATTTCTCAATTATAGAGGGTAGTCTTAAAAAGTTTAAGGAAACTCCGAATGGTATTTTTTTGACACAAAAAATAGCTAAAGAACTATTTAAAGATGAAAACCCTATAGGTGAAGTGTTAACTATTTCTGATTATAAATCACCAAATAAAAGAACATTAGAAGTAATAGGTGTTATTGAAAACTTTTCTAAAACATCGACTATACAAGCAGAAGCTATTATAAATTTTCAAGATTATGAAAAGAATGTTGGAGGAGGATGGAGTTCATGGTCACCAAGTTTATACTTGCATATTCCTTTATTAACAGATGCTAAACAATTAGCAACTAAAATCAGTAATGAATTATTTGATGAACGAAATAGAGTTGCTAATGGATATACCGTTAAAGAAAAAACACCATTTTATTTACAACGCTTTGACAAAATATATTTTAACTCCAATAATATAAAAGATCAAGAGGAAAAAGGGTCTTTACAATTTATTAAAGTAGTTTCTTTAATAGGTATTTTAGTGTTGCTTTTTGGAGCGCTTAATTATGTAATCATGAACATTGGGCTCAATAGCTCAAGAATTAAAGAGTTTACCACAAAACGCTATTTAGGGGCTTCTAAAAAGACCATTTTAATGCAACTTATTTCAGAATCTATTTTAAATGTTTTAATAGTATTAGTAATTGCTTTTGCTTCTTATCCATTATTAAATACTTATATCTCAGAATTAATCGGGTTTGATTATTTGTTGTCTTTAACATCAGATGTATTTATTCTGTTTACATTCTTTTGTCTTGTTTTAGCTATAGGGTTAGTAATTGGTTTTATTGAGTTTTTAATATCGTACAGTACTATTATCTTAAGCATCAATACTAATTTGAAAAACGCTTTTAATCTTTCTAATAAATATATTATTGGCTTTCAGTTAGTGTTAAGTATTGCTACAATTATATCGATTTTGGCAATAAAAAAACAAGTAGATTATATTGAAAGTAAGGATATAGGCTTCGATATTCATAATATTATAAGTATTCCTACTATGAAATATTCAGATGAGATAAAAGGTTTACTTCAATCTAAAAGTTTTGTAAATTCTATTGCTAGAGGGCAAAATTTATTTAGAACAGATTTTAGAGCTTCAAATACAAAATTAGTTGAGCTTGATAAAGAAATAGATGCTATTGTTATTCAGGGCGATAACAACTATTTAAAAACCCATAAAATAGAATTATTACAAGGTAAAAACTTAAACCCATTAATTCTTTCTAATAATGTTAAAGAGCATTTTGATGGAGAAAGGAAAATGAAGCTTAGGAATAATAATTCTCTAATAGAAGTTTTGGTAAACGAAACTTTTGTTAAAAAAGCTAACCTTAAAAACCCAATTGGTACTGTTTTAACCAACGATTATGCAACTGGAAGTCTTAGAAAAGGGGTTATTGTTGGCGTATTTAAAGATGTTTATAACCTTCCATTGTATTATCCTGTTCAACCAATCATCTTTGGATTTGATTTTACTGGGTATCCGAATATTTTTCAAGTATCCTATAATCCGGAGTATAAAAATCAGTTGCAAAATGACATACTTACATTTTTTAAAAGCAAAGGGTTTGATGACAAAGTCTTATTAAGAAGATTAATTGGTTCATACAATCACAAAGACATCTACAAAAAAGAACTCCAATTAAAACGTTCATTAGAAGCTTTTACCATGATTGTGCTCTTTATTTCACTATTGGGTATGATAGCCATTAGCTTATTTATTACCGAAAGCAAAATCAAAGAAATTGGCATTCGTAAAGTAAACGGTGCTACTATTAACGAAATCATGCTAATGCTTAATAAAGATTTTATAAAATGGGTGGTTATTGCCTTTGTCATCGCTTGCCCCATTGCCTATTACGCAATAAGTAAATGGTTGGAGAACTTTGCATATAAAACAGCATTAAGCTGGTGGGTATTTGTATTGGCAGGTGTATTCATCCTAGTAATTGCATTACTAACGGTAAGTTTGCAAACGTATAGAGCAGCGACTAGGAATCCCGTAGAGAGTTTGCGGGATGAATAATACGGATTAATAAAAAGGAATAGTTAAAACAAATTATGCTTAAACATTATATAAAATTCACTTTAAGAAATTTTAGAAGTAACAAAACCATTCTGTTAGGGAGTTTGTTATCGCTGTGTTTGGGAACGCTTTGTGCATCGTTGTTATTTACATACACCTTTAATGAACTCACTATAGATAACTTTCATGAAAACAAAAAACGTATTTATTTAGAAGTTTTTAAGTTTACCCCAAATGATGAATGGTCAAATCCGCCACCAGCCATCGATATAGATTACAGTTTGTTTCCAGAATTAGAAACTGCAGTCTCCGTGCCCAAGTTAAGTAAAAAGTATAAAAACGCAGTGGTTTACCATAAAAAGGAAGCTTACTATTCTGATATTATTATAGCTGATACTGCATTTTTTAAAATATTCGATTTTAAATTAAAAACAGGTAATAAAGAAACCTTTTTTAATGATCCATACAGTGTTATTTTATCTGAAAAAATTTCTAAGCTATTATTTGGAGATAAGAATCCTGTTGGAGAAAAAATTCGAATTAAGACTAGTTTCGAAGCTACTTACACTATCAAAAACATTATACAAGTACCATCTAACAGTTCTATAACCTTTGACCTTATTTTGCCGGAACCCTCAAAAACTTTTGGTATTAATTATCATCAGGGTGGTATGAAATTTATACTTGTTAATGAAACATTTAATGAAGCTGATTTTATAAAAAAAGTAGAACGTCTAGATATCGTTTCACTTTTTAAAAAGAACTTAGGTTCCCAAATAAATTATCTTCCGTTTAACAAACTATACTATAAAGATATAGCGCTTCGGGCAGACATTTTATCGAGAAGAGGAGACTCTAAAACTTTAAAAATACTTTTTGCAATCATACTGGTGATAATCATTATTCCTGCACTTAACTTTTCCAATGCGCAAATAATCAACATGAATAATAGTGCTAAGTATATTGCTATAACAGCTATAAACGGTGCAAAAAAATCAAATACACTATATCAAAAACTTACTGAGTTCATAATACTTTATGGCATTGCTTTTTTATTCGTTAGTATTCTCTACAAACTTGTACTGCCTTTTTTTAATAATATTGTTAAAATTGAATTACAACCCTCAAATTTAACCACCTATATTATCATTGGTGCTACATTGGTTTTGACCATGATATTGGCTTTTGTATATCCATTGCTAAAAACATATAATAGTTCTGCAATAAGAGGCGTAAAACATGCAATTGCAATCAATACTAATTTAAAGCTTCGCAAAACCATTTTGGTGTTTCAATATGTTCTTACAATGGTTCTCCTTATTTGCTCCATATTGGTTTCCAAACAACTGGATTTAATGTTAGGTAAGGATTTAGGTTTTAAAACCAAAAACATTGTAAGAGTAAAGTTTTACAATAAATCACTTTTATCGCAAGCAGAGTATACGCAACAAAATAATGTAGACTTACAGAAACTTGACTTGATAAATAATGAGTTGTCCACAAACCCTTTGGTAATTAATTTTTCTCAGGGAATGTCACCAATAACATTGGCACCAATTCTTTTCAAGAAAAAAGATAGTGGTAAAGATTTTTCTGGAATGAACTTTTTATCAACCGGTATCAATTATAGAAGTGTTTTTGGGCTTACACTTCAGGAAGGACGATGGTTTGATAACAACACTAGATATTCATACAATAAAGATGAAATTATTATAAACGAAGCCGCCAAGAAATTTTTAGAAGTAGATAATATTAACAATGCTACAATTTTAAGCCCAAATGAAGTCTTTAAAGGTTATAAAATTATAGGTGTAATTAAAAATTTCAATAATGAGCATTTAGCATATAAACCTAAGCCCTTGGTACTATTTCCTTCTGTGCAGCCTGAAGATGACTATTTTATCACATTACAAGAAAATGGTGTTAATGATGCTTTAATTTCACTTGGAAACTTATTTAAAAAAGTGAATCCAAATGAAACTTTTAAATATACTTTTTTAAGTGATGAGATTGTAGCTCGTTACGATAAAGAAAAACGTCTTAGTCTTATCTATATTCTATTTACACTTATAGCTTTATTAATATCGGCTATAGGTTTATTTACCATTGCTTTGTATGACACTCAACGACGTGTTAAAGAAATAGGCATTCGTAAAGTAAACGGAGCTGCCATTAAAGAAGTTATGTTAATGCTTAATAAAGACTTTATGAAATGGGTGCTTATTGCTTTTATAATTGCATGCCCCATAGCTTATTACGCTATGAGTAAATGGTTAGAAAATTTTGCATATAAAACCAGTTTAAGTTGGTGGGTATTTGCTTTGGCAGGAGTGTTTATGTTAGTTATTGCATTACTAACGGTGAGTTGGCAAAGTTATAGAGCAGCATCTAGGAATCCTGTAGAGAGTTTAAGAGATGAGTAAAATAAAAAATAGAAATATCAATTTATTTGCTGAGGTAATCTTTGAAAAAGCAATTGTCAACGAACAAATTATCAAGTCATTAAAGATAGAACTTCGTAATAAAAACAAATAAATATTAATAACAAAAAACAAGTAACTATGATAAAAACTGAAGAACTCACAAAAATTTTTAGAACAGAAGAGATTGAAACTAAAGCCCTTAACAACGTCAACTTACACGTCAAAGAAGGTGAATTTGTAGCCATAATGGGACCTTCTGGATGTGGTAAATCAACCTTGTTAAATATTATTGGAATGTTAGACAATCCTAGCGAAGGCACATATATGTTTAACGGTAAAGAAGTTGGTAGTTTAAAAGAAAGTAAACGCACCCAAGAACGTAAAGGGAATGTTGGCTTTGTATTCCAGAGTTTTAATTTAATTGATGAGCTTAACGTTTACGAAAACGTAGAACTACCATTAATCTACTTAAAAATAAAAGCTAGCGAGCGTAAACGTATGGTTAAAGACATGTTAGAGCGCATGAAAATGGGACATAGAATCAAACATTTTCCACAGCAATTATCGGGAGGTCAGCAACAACGAGTTGCTATAGCTCGTGCCGTAGTAGCAAATCCTAAATTAATATTAGCCGATGAGCCTACGGGGAATTTAGATTCTAAAAATGGAAGAGAGGTTATGAATTTGCTCACCGAACTCAATCAGGAAGGTACTACAATTGTAATGGTAACACACTCCGACCATGATGCAAATTACTCACATAGAATTATAAATTTATTTGATGGGAAAATTGTAACCCAAACCCGTAAAGACCCTGCTTTGGTGTAATACTAATTTCTATGGAAGTAGAATTTCATGAAATAAGAGAGTAAAAATAATCGAAAACGTCATTGCGAATCACGCTTTTTTTCGTGATGTGGCAATTTTTTAGATTCAAAATAAAAAAATTACTAGCAACAAATTTAAATATGCTAAAATATTATATAAAATTCGCCTTTAGAAACTTTAGAAGTAACAAAGTCATTTTTGCAGGAAGTCTAGCGACACTTTGTTTAGGAGCATTGTGTATTTCGTTATTGTTCTCATATATACATAATGAGCTTACAATGGATGATTTCCATGAAAGAGAGAACGATATCTATATGGTGATTATGAAACAATCTCCAAAGAGTGATTGGAGTCACCCATTCAGATTTTCAGTCGAAGAATATCCTGAAATTGAAAGTGCAACAGATTTAATATTTTTTAGAGAGGATGAAACAAAACTTAAATATAACCAGGATATTTATTTACCAAAAGGAATCATTGCAGACAGTAGTTTTTTTAAAGTATTTGATTTCAAATTGTCAATTGGAGATACAAATACGGTTTTAAACGACCCTCAAACCATTATCTTAAGTGAAGACTTTAGCAAGAAACTCTTTGGTGATTCAAATCCTATAGGCCAAGTCATTGATTTTGAAATACGTATGCATCAAGGAACTCATACAGTAAATGGAATAATAAAAATACCACCCAATAGTTCCTTGAAGTTTGATTATATTATTCCTTATGCAAGGAGAACTTACGGTTACGGACGCTCAAGTATTCCCTTTTTTAAAGCTGTAAAAGGTTTTGATAAAAATAAGTTTGAAGAAAAAATAAAGAATTCTAATAATAAAGTTCCAAATTTTTATCCACAATTAACAGAGAGTATAACTTCTACAATAAGTTTTGACGAATTATATTTTAATTCTGAGTTGAGTACTTTAAAGAAGAGAACCCTATTTAGCTCAGGAAATAAAAAAAATATAGACATTCTTATAGTCATTATGCTAGTCATTCTATTGGTGTCTATACTTAATTATTCTAACCTCCAAATAATTAACACCAATGCAGTACTTAAAAATATTGCTATATCTAAAGTAAATGGGGCTTTAAAGCGTCATATTGTTGGGCAAAAAATTATTGAGACCTTAATTGTTATCACCATATCTGTTCTACTTATTACTCTAGTTTACAACTTATTACTGCCATGGTTTAACGATTTTGTTCGAGTTTCCTTAGCACCACCCATTTGGAAAATATTTTTAATTAATGCTATTATTCTTTCCTCTATAACAATTATCGGTTTAATATACCCAATGCTCATTATTAATCGTTTTTCAACCATTAATAACTTAAAGAAAACGAATTCAATCTCTCAAAAATTAAAAGGAAAACAAGTTACGGTGGTTCTACAATATGCTATGGCCTTTTTGCTATTAATATCTTCAATAATAGTAAATAATCAACTAAAATTAATGTTGGATAAAGACCTTGGATTTAACGATGATGGCATTTTAAAAGTCAAACTTTATTACGAACCACCTTTTAATACTGAAAGCCGAAATTGGACACGAGAACGCAGACTGGAAGAACGAGAAAAAGCGATGCAAACACCTAAATATATTAATAATCAGTTAGCGTCATTTTCCATTATAGAGCAATCATCTCAAGGAGGATCTCCTTTAGATGTTTTTCCCATAGACTGGAAACCTAAAGCTGGAGATTTTGAATTTGAAACACTCAATTCTTTAGTTGTAACTCCAAATCATCAGAATTTATTTAATTTTAATTTAATAGAAGGCCGCTTTTTTGAAGAAGGTGTAGACAAACAACGTGGTAAAAAAATAGTTATTAATGAAGCCGCTAAAAAGCATTGGGGTATTGAAGACATAGAAACTACGGTAATTAAAAACAGAAGCTGGGGAGAATATAAAATAATAGGTGTTGTAAAAGATTTTAATTACGAACATCTATCAGCAAAACCTAAACCTCTTATGATGGTTTATTTTGAAGATTTTGAAGCTGAATATTTCATAAGATTCCATAAGAATAAAACACAAGAAGGTATCCAGCATATCGAAGCTTTATTTAAAGAAATAAACCCGAATCAGGTTTTTAAATATTCCTTTCTAAGCGATGAAATTGCTGTACTATACCAAAAAGAAAAACGCTTAAGCATTATTTACATAGCCTTTACCATTATTGCGTTGTTAATCTCAGCAATAGGTTTATTTACCATTGCTTTGTATGATACGCAACGTAGAGTAAAAGAAGTAGGTGTTAGAAAAGTAAACGGTGCTACCATAAACGAGATTATGTACATGCTTAATAAAGACTTTATAAAATGGGTGGTTATTGCTTTTATTATTGCTTGTCCTATTGCTTATTACGCTATGAGTAAATGGTTAGAGAATTTTGCCTATAAAACGCCTTTGAGTTGGTGGGTGTTTGCTTTGGCAGGTGTGTTTACATTTATAATTGCTCTGGTAACAGTTAGCTGGCAAACATATAGTGCGGCAACTCGGAATCCTGTGGAAAGTTTAAGGGATGAATAAAAATAGAATCTAATTAAAAAAATGAACATCACATACTATTTAAAAATAGTTTACAGGAATTTCATAAACCAACGTCCTTATACTTTTTTAAACTTAATTGGGTTAAGTATTGGTTTGTGTATTTCTTTTATTGCATTGCTTTACGTAACAGAAGAAACGGGTTTTGATACGTTTCATAAAAATTCTAAGAATATTTACAGATTATCGAATAAGTATTAAGCGTCTGTTATCAAGTAATTAGGGGGAAATACAGTGATGAAGCGCATTCGAAGACTTCGAATAATAATGACGTAAACCTATAAGATAGGGTGGATAGGATAGAAAAAGATCCATTTCAAAAAGAATCCAAATTAAATTAGACTGGAAACAAAACAGGTTTAATAGAACTTATTTAGGTATTAACAAAACAGCACTTTTGGTGAGTTTTTAAAATAAATTACAAATATTTAACATTTTCTTTTGTTAATAATTTAATAGGTAAATACCTGTTTTTTGGGGGAACAACATTATTTATAATGAAGTTAAATAAAGTTTTAGTACCCTCATAACCTTGAAAAAAAGCATCTTGATCAATTAAGAAGTCAATGGTTTCATTTTTAATTAAATGCACATTTTCTTCATTTAAATCGTAACCAATTAATTTTAAATGTTTCAGTTTATGTTCTTCTACGTAATTGGCGACAACGCTAACTTTACTTGAAGGAATAAACAAGCCTTTAATTTGATGGTTGGTCAATTTTTTATGAAGTAATGTGTTAATCGTTTCTTGGTCTTTAATTTTTGGGAGTATGACTTCATGTATTTGAATAGGTGTTTTCCGAGTATTAAAATACGATTTAAAACCAGAAATTCTATCTTCAATAGTTGAGTGATGGACATTATCCCTCCTAACTTTTACTATAAGAATATCATCTTCCGTATTTATTAGTAATGACATAAGTTTTGCTGCGAGCGCTCCACTGTCGAAGGAATGTTGTCCGATATAAGAAATATTGTTTGCCCCTTCTAATTCTGCGTTAATGAACACATATGGAATCTTTCTTTGGTCTAAATATATAAGCCTCTCTTTGGCTTCATTTAAAAATATAGGAGCTAATAATACAGCATTAAAAGAATTCTCCAACAACTTATCAAATACATCCTTAAAGGAATTTAAATTTAAAGGATCAAAGTGGAAATAATTTACTGAGATCCGATGCATTTCGAATTCTTCAGATGCTTTTTCAATACCTTTTTTTGGAAGATACCAAAAATCGGATGAAGATTCAACAGTAGGCATTAAAACTGCGATATTGTATTTTTTATTTAAAGCAAGTATTCTAGCAGTTTTGTTTATTTGAAAGCCATGTTCCTGAATTATTTTCTCAATACGTTCTTTTGTTTTTTTAGAAACTCCAGATCTATTATGAATAACACGGTCTACTGTTCCAATAGAAACTTTTGCTAAGGCTGCAATATCTTTAATTGTTTTCAATATATATTTTTAAAAAAACCTTATTAACACATAAAGGAACTAATTAGTTAATTAAAGCGTAATAAACGAAAATATAAAATACTGAGCTAAATTTCTTTGTTTTTCAAAACTAAATCAAATAAAATATTTAAATTTGCGTGTACGCACACGTTTTTATAAAGTATATATATAATTATTATAGTATTAAAAAGTTAGCTCATAAAATGAATTTATTTAGCATTAAAGATAAAGTAGTACTTATAACGGGAGGTTGTGGAGTATTAGGAGGAAGTATTTCAGAATATTTATTAAAAGAAGGTGCTACAGTAGTTTTACTGGATTATAAAGAGGATCTTATAGAAAAGACAGTAACAAAATTTAAAGCCATAAGCGAACATGTAGATGGTCTTTTTTGTAATGTAACAGATGAAGAAAATTTACAAAAAGTTTCTGATACTATAATTGAAAAATACGGGCGCATAGATATTTTGTTAAATGCAGCTGGAGGAAATATGCCAGGGGCTACCATTGGACCTACACAAACCATTTTTGATGTAAATATCGATCACTTTAAAAAAGTAGTAGATTTGAATCTTTTTGGTAGTATCTTACCATCTATTGTTTTTGGAAAAGAAATGGCAAAAAAGAAGAAAGGCGTTATTTTAAATGTGTCTTCCATGACAGCAGAAAGAGCCATTACAAGGGTTGTAGGGTATTCAGCTTCAAAAGCTGCTATTGATAATTTTACAAAATGGATGTCTGTTGAATTAGCTTTGAAATTTGGTGATGGATTACGGGTAAATGCGATTGCTCCGGGATTCTTTATTGGAAATCAAAATAGAGATTTACTAATCGATAAAGAAACAGGAAATTATACAGATAGAGGAAATACAATTATTCAAAATACACCAATGAGAAGATTTGGTGATGCTGACGAATTGAACGGAGCCGTACATTATTTATGTTCTGATGCTTCAAAATTTGTTTCAGGGATTGTAGTTCCTATCGATGGCGGATTTAGTGCTTTTAGCGGTGTGTAATATAATAATTAAGAGAAAAGAAGATGAAACAAACATGGCGATGGTACGGACCTAATGATCCTGTGCAATTATCAGATATTAAACAAGCAGGAGCAACTGGCATTGTTTCCGCATTACATCAAATCCCTAATGGCGACGTTTGGACTGTTGAAGCCATAAAAGAAAGAAAGCAAATTATTGAAACTGCGGGTTTAGAATGGTCTGTTGTAGAAAGTATACCTGTACATGAAAATATAAAAACCCGTTCGGGGAATTTCAGCATATACATTGAAAACTATAAGAAAAGTATAGAAAATTTAGCGGCTTGCGGTATCAACATTGTTTGTTACAATTTTATGCCAGTTTTAGACTGGACACGAACATCTTTGGATTATGAAGTAGCCGATGGCTCTAAAGCATTACGTTTTGATGTGGTAGCTTTTGCAGCGTTCGAGTTATATTTATTAAAACGACCAGAAGCAGAAGCTATATATTCTGATGCCGAAAAAGTTGAAGCAAAAGCATATGTAGATGAATTGTCTGAAGACAGAAAGAAAGCATTGGTAAACAATATTATAGCAGGGTTACCAGGAGCAGAAGAAGGGTATACACTAGAGCAATTTCAAACAATTTTAGATACCTATGCTAATATTGATGCTAAGAAATTAAAAGAAAATCTGGTAGCCTTCTTAAAAGAAATTATCCCTATAGCAGCTCAAAATAATGTGTTAATGTGTATTCATCCAGATGATCCACCTTATGCCATTTTAGGATTACCAAGAGTGGTGAGTACCGAAGCAGATTATGCATATATTTTTGAACAAGTACCTCATATATCTAATGGCATTACGTTTTGCACAGGATCTTTAGGCGTAAGGGCAGATAACAATCTGGTACAAATTTTTAAACGCTTTGCAGAACGTGTGCACTTTTTACATTTAAGAAGCACAAAAAGAGACAAAAAAGGAAACTTTTACGAAGCCAATCATCTAGAGGGAGATGTAGATATGTATAGTATTGTAAAAGAAGTTATAGCTGAAGAAGCAAAAAGAAAAGAAGCTGGAAGAGTAGATGCTCTGATTCCGGTACGTCCGGATCATGGTCATCAAATGTTGGATGACTTACATAAAAAAACAAACCCTGGATATTCGGGAATTGGACGTTTACGAGGATTAGCAGAATTGAGGGGATTGGAATTGGGAATTTCTAGAAGCGTAGGATTATGATGTTGACAAATTCAAAGGCATTTATAACAGATAATTTTTTATTGCGATCTAAAGAAGCAGAAATTTTATATCACGATTATGCTAAAGGTATGCCTATAATAGATTATCATAATCATTTATCTGCCAAACAAATTGCCGAAAATAAACCGGTTGGAAATATTACTAAGGCCTGGTTAAGTGAAGATCATTATAAATGGCGTGGAATGAGAGCTCATGGTATAGATGAAGCCTATATTACGGGTACCGCTTCTTTAAAAGATAAGTTTACAAAATGGGGAAAAACGGTTCCATTTACCTTAAGAAATCCGTTATTTCACTGGACGCAATTAGAGTTGAAGCGTTATTTTGATATAGATACCATTCTACAACCCGATACAGCCGATGACATTTATGAAAAAGCCAATACTATTTTAGCTCAAAAGACACCGGCACAGTTGTTAGAACAAATGAAAGTAGAACTTGTTTGTACTACGGACGACCCAACAGATTCTTTAGAATATCATAAGCAAATTGCAGCGGGTAATTTTTACACGAAAGTATTACCTACGTTTCGATCAGATAATTTCTTTTTTATTGAGAATACTGTTACGTTTACAGCCTATTTAGATAAGTTAGATGCTTGTGTTAATTTTTCTATTGATAGTCTTGACAGTTTATTTAAAGCCATTGATGAAAGAATAGATTTCTTCGATGAACATGGTTGCAAATTGTCCGATTACGGTATTACAGGACCTCTCTATGTAGTAGATTATACAGAAGATGAAGTTACCGAAATCTTTAAGAAATTTTTAAGTAAAATAACGTTAACTGAAGACGAAATAGCAAAATACAGAACGTATATTTTATTTTATTTATCTCGTAAATACCATGAAAAAGGGTGGGCGCAACAATTTCATTTAGGACCTATAAGAAATAATAATAAAAGACTTGTAGAACAATGTGGTGCTGATGCGGGATGTGATTCCATAGGAGATTATTCATTCGCAGAATCGATGTCAAAATTCTTTGGGCAGTTAGATTATGAAAACAAATTAACTAAAACAATTTGTTATAATCTAAACCCAGCACATAATGAAGTATTTGCAAGCATGATGGGTAATTTCAATACAGGAGAATTACCAGGTAAGATGCAGTGGGGATCCAGTTGGTGGTATTTAGACCAAAAAGATGGTATAGAAAAACAATTAAACACGCTATCAAATATAGGTCTGTTAAGCCATTTTGTTGGTATGTTAACAGATAGCCGTAGTTTTTTATCGTTCCCGAGACATGAGTATTTCAGACGTATATTATGTGATTTAATTGCTGATGATGTACAAAAAGGATTGGTGCCTAATGATATGGCTTTTTTAGGAAAGATAGTCCAAGACATATGTTATAATAATGCTATGAATTATTTTAAATTTGATAGTAACTAAAAATACTTTATGAAGAATCCATATTTAAAATTCTTGTCAATTAAAACACTGCTTGTTTTAATGATATCATATATGCTAAGTTCATGTGATACTTTGCAAGGTAAAAAAGTTATAAAACTGGCGCACGGTTTAGATATGAGTCATCCAGTCCATAAAGCCATGGTGTTTATGGCTGAGGATTTGGAAAAACGTTCCAATGGGACTATGGGGATTCAAATTTATCCAAACCAACAACTTGGAACCGAACGTCAAGCCTTAGAATTATTGCAAATAGGAAGTTTAGATATGACCAAAGTCTCAGCTGCCGTTATGGAGAACTTTTCTCCTAATATGAAAGTATTTGGACTGCCTTTTTTATTTAGAGACCGAACACATATTTTTAATGTTCTGGATGGAGAGATAGGAAAAGAGCTTTTAGATGGTGGGCAAAAATATTGGCTTAAAGGCCTTGGTTATTATGATTCAGGAAGCCGAAGTTTTTATACAAAAGAAAAGCCTGTAAAATCACCTGAAGATTTAAAAGGGTTAAAGATTCGTGTTATGGAAAGTATTACTGCTATGAATATGGTGAGTAGTTTAGGAGGTTCTCCAACACCAATTTCATGGGGAGAATTGTATACTTCTTTACAACAAGGTGTTGTTGATGGTGCTGAAAATAATCCACCTAGCTTTTACTTGTCACGTCATTATGAAGTCTGTAAGTTTTATTCTTTAGATGAGCATACATCTATACCAGATGTACTGATTATGGGAACACATTTATGGAATGATTTGAATGATGAACAACAAAAATGGGTTCAAGCTTCTGTAAATGTATCTGTTAAGCACCAAAGAAAACTGTGGGAAGAAGCAGAGCAGGAGGCGTTAGAAGAAGTAAAAAAAGCAGGTGTTCAGGTTATTAACCCTGACAAATCAAAATTTCAGGAAAAAGTAGCAGATATGTACGAAAGCTATAAAGATGAAAATGAGATTTATAGTTTGATCAATAGAATTCAAAAAGTAAAATAACACTATAGTTTATAAAATTATGGAAATAAGAAAGAAAATAGATAAGGTTCTAGGCAATACTTTGGTTTTAATTATGGCCGTTATGGTTGTAAATGTACTTTGGCAGGTATTTACCAGATTTATAGTAGGTACGCCAAGTTCGTTTACAGATGAATTAGCCAGATATTTAATGATTTGGGTCGGTGTATTAGGAGCTGCTTATGTTTCTGGAAAGCGAATGCATGTTGCCATAGATTTAATTCCCAGAAAAATTAGTAAACCAAACCAAGTTAAGTTAAAGATTTTTGTAAACATTCTCATCATCATTTTTTGTTTGGCGGCACTTGTTATTGGGGGTGCCAGGTTAGTCTATATAACCTATGTTTTAGAACAATACTCGCCTGCACTTCAAATTCCATTGGCACTCGTTTACTTAGTGATTCCTATTAGTGGGCTCTTAATTATTTTCTATAAAGTTTCAGACATTTTTAATAAACAATTATTCTAATGGAATATATACCAGTAATCATTTTAGTTTTAAGTTTCGTTAGTTTATTGTTAATAGGTGTACCTGTTGCCTGGAGTATCGCTATTTCATCATTATTAACTATGATGGTAAGTATTCCAACGTTACCGGCATTAACAACCGTTTCTCAAAGAATAGGCACGGGACTCGATAGTTTTGCACTTCTCGCCATTCCGTTTTTTGTACTTTCAGGACAACTCATGAACAAAGGAGGCATAGCCCATCGCTTAATAGCTTTTGCTAAAACTTTAGTAGGGGCTCTTCCTGGAGGATTGGCTTTGATAAATGTTGTTTCAGCCATGCTTATGGGGGCTATTGCAGGTTCGGCTATGGCTTCTGCATCCGCAATGGGAAGTATATTAGGTCCGGAAATGGAGAAAGAAGGCTATTCTAAAGAATTTGGAGCTGCTGTAAATATTACATCTTCTACTATAGGACTTGTTATTCCTCCAAGTAATGTGTTAATTGTATATTCTCTGGCTAGTGGTGGTGTGTCTATAGCGGCATTGTTCCTCGCTGGATATATCCCTGGAATTCTAACAGGACTATTTTTAATGATAGTTGCCTCACTTTGGGCTAAAAAGAAAAAATATAAAGTTGGAAAACGTAGTTCTTTAAAGGATGTTGTGAAAACATTTATAGCAGCTTTCCCAAGTTTAATGCTTTTAGTAGTTGTTATAGGAGGTATTGTTACTGGAATTTTTACTGCGACAGAAGCTTCTGCAATTGCCGTACTATATACATTAGTTCTTGCGTTTTACTACAAAGAAATTTCAATTAAGGGCTTACCTCAGATATTTTTAGATTCTTGTGGTACAACGGCTATTGTGATGTTATTAATTGGCACATCCATGAGTATGTCCTGGATTATGAGTTATGAAAATATTCCTCAGGATATTTCTACCTTGCTTTTAGGGGTTAGTGATAATCCTATTATCGTTTTATTGATCATTAACCTATTGCTTTTATTTGTGGGTATATTTATGGATATGACACCTGCTGTTTTGATTTTTACACCTATATTTTTACCAATCATTACAGAGTTAGGCATGGATCCTGTACAGTTCGGAATCGTGATGGTGCTTAACTTATGTATTGGACTCTGTACACCTCCCGTCGGCTCGGTCTTGTTTGTCGGTGTTGGTATTGCAAATACAACCATAGAAAAAGTAGTGAAACCGTTATTGCCGCTCTTTGTTTCTATGATTGTAGCGTTATTTCTGGTAACGTATTTTCCTGAATTAAGCTTGTGGTTACCTAGGTTATTTGGGTTATAATAAAATTAGTATATAAATCTTTAGAAGATGTTATGTAGAGCAATTTTTCAATGATTATTTAAATTTGATTTTTCTAAATTAAGAGCTTCAACCTCCTTTAAAACTTTTTTGATCCATAATTGTAAAGAATAATAATACATTTATACATAGCTTCTAAACAATTTTTTTTATTAAACTTTCGTTCTCAGTAGTTTTACACCCTCACTGTACATAAAAGTATAAAACTATTGCGATTGTATTTTACAACTTGTCTTCAATACAAGCAGTGGCATTTATTTCATCTCGTATTGATTATTTTCTTCAGATTCAACAAAAAAATGTTTTTTGAACGAAATATCATATTTATTTGAACATTTTGAACCCTTTGACATACGAAAAATTGTGGGAAATTTATGAAATAGATATAGTGTGATCAATAAGCTTGAAGTTTAAGGATTTATCTGTCCTTTCTTAAAGATTAATTTTTAATCTAACAAGTTATAGTCTTTTAACCCAAAAACAGTTAAACTTACTTACAGAATGGCAAATGTTAATTTTAAAATTGCTTGTTTCTTTTTTTTAATTTTAATGTGTTTTTTCCAATCTTGTTTAAATAATAGAGACATCCCAATAAATAAAATTGATAGGTTAAGTGAGGACAACGATTATATTATAACAGATTGGCAAATAACAGGTCCTTTTTATTCAGATACACTTTTTTCAAGTGAAATTAAGAAACCTGACTATTATCCCTTGAAAAGTCGTGGGATTGTAGAAGAGTCTAAGTTGAATTCTAAGTTGATTGTGGGTTTAAATAATAGTGAGCGTGATGCCTCTTCCCATGGTTCGAATAATTATACAAATTCTAGATACCATAATGAACAAGGCTATGTCGATTTCGGAAACTATTTTAAGTTAAATAAAACGGCTGTTACGTATATGTCTTGTTTTATTAATAGTCATATTGAACAAGATGTGGTTTTTATGGTAGGTGCCGCAGACGGTTACAAAATGTTTCTAAATGGAGATTCAATATGTAATTCATATAATCTTCGCAATTTTGTTCCGTATTCGGATATAGTACATGCAAAACTAAAAAAAGGGAATAATTTATTAATCATTAAATTAATAAATACTCGCAAAACCTGGATGAAAACTGACTATAACAAGCAATGGAAATTTAATTGTAAACTAACAAACTCAGATCGTTATTATAGTTTTTATCAGAAAATTAAAAATGACTATCTTAAATTTCTTGTCGTTCCAAAATTTTATCCACTTGAATTACAAGATGTGTTTGATTCAATGAATCCTGCTCATAAAATTTCTTTGTTTGACCCTCACCGTAAACGAATAGGTTCAGATAGTTCTAATTTAGGAGTAAAAGAATTTAAATTACCATCTAGCATGAAGCCAGGGTTGTACGAGGCAGAAATCTATACTAAGAAAGATACGTTTTCACAACAGTTTTATTATGGAGATTTAAAAAATGGTATAGAAAACCTTTTAGAGCAAGCAAATAATATCATCAAAAATACTTCTGATGTAAAACTAAAAATTAATTTGCAAGCCTTAGTTAAAAGGCATCAATTAATAGAAGATCATTATACAGATCGTAAAGGAATACATATAGAAACTTCAGAGGATGGAATAAACTATAGTACATTAACAAAATCACTTATAGTGCCCACCAGGTGGTTGAATTTAAACCATAAAAATTTTTTACGATTATCACCTATTGCAGATAAAAGTAGTAAAATTTCGGAAATTAGTTTTTATACTGAGGGGCGTTCTAGCTCAAGGATAAATCCAAAACGAGTTAGCGATACGATACGTTTTTCAGAAATAACAGATAACAATGATGATACATTTACCGTACTAAGAAAGAAAGAAGCTCCCTTAGTAATTGAATTTGATAGTCATAAAAAACCTCTTTTTGCTCGTATAATACCGGATCAACAATGGCATGTATTAGAAAAAAAATACCTGTTTATATATTCTGAACTGTATGATATTTTAGATAAACTAAAAAAGGAAGAAGAACCATTTAAAGATGTATCGGGGAACCATATTAGGAGTTTTATTTCAAGAATAGACAATAAACCGCAACATTATTTTATTCAAACTCCCAAAGAAGACATTCTAAAACAAAAAAAAATGCCATTGATAGTACAATGCCGTTTTTATGAGAAACAACACTTAGATTTCTTAAAAAGTGTTTTTGTGTCTAATATAGAGGTTATTGACCTGTACTCTTATTGGTTAAATGAGAATAAGTGTATTATGGTAACACCATCTGGCAGGACGTATTCAAAAGCTATACAAACTCCTATTGCCGAGGCTGATGTATTGGCTGTTATTGAAGAGGTTAAAAAAGATTATAATATAGATGCATCACGAATATATTTATATGGAATTTGTAGTGGAAGTAAATTAGCGCTTTCACTTGCTAGCAAGTATCCCGATAAATTTGCAGCCGTTGGTATTGCTAGTGGTGCTTTTAAAACCCGAGTAGATAATAAATGGGAGCAATTTAATCTTCCTGCAACGATGACTTCAAACGTTTATAACCTTCCTGTTTATGCCTTTAATATAGAATCTGATAACCATTCACCTATAGAAATTATGAAGACGTATGTAGACGAAGCTCGAAAAAACGAAATAGAAATTGATTTTGATGTGTATAAAAATCACCATTTAAAAGCATTTCCTTTTTGGTATCGTCCAACTAACGTGCTATCAAGTTTTCAAAATAAAACATTAAGCATACCAAAAAAAATAATATATGAAACAGCATATTATAAGTATAACAAGGCATATTGGATAAGTGTATTTCCTGAAAAAACTGGTGACAAAGGAACTATTAAAGCTATTGCCAAAGGAAACAATATTACTGTTGATGCCGATAAAATAAAGAAATTTTCAATTTTAACAAATGAAGCCCCAATCGATAAAAATAAAAAGTTAATAATTAGCTTAAACGGTGAATCCAAAATTTACATGCCTCCTTATCCTAAAGAATTAACAATCTGGCTTTCAGATAAGAATTTAGATACGATTGCTCAAAAAAATGAATTTACAGAAGGGCCAATAATAGATATTTTTAGAAATCATTTTATACTTATTAAAGGAAGTCTGGGGTCAAAATCGCAACGAATTAGTGAAGATAGTCTAGCTAATAAGTTTATAAATATATGGGAGAATAGTTATTATGTAAAACCCGAACTTAAAACAGATTATGAGGTTATGGATACCGATATCCAGAGTAGTAACCTTATTCTTCTAGGAAATCAGTATACTAATAAAATTTTTAAAGCTATTTATAAACAGACACCTCTTAAAGTAGAAAAAGATTATATAGAACTTGATGGAAGAAAATTTAAAGGGAATGCTTTGGGGTATTATATGGTTTATCCTAATCCGCTTAACCCTAAAAAATATATGGTATTGATTGGAGGTAATGATCTTAGTAAAGTAACATTAGATAAGCGAAACTTGGCCGAGGACGGTTTTTTCGATTATGAAATATTTAATTATAGGTATAGAATAGCGGAAATAATCGATAAAGGTTATTTTAATCAGTATTGGAAGCTATCAAATAAGAATAAATAATTTTCCAATGACAAAAAGACTTCATCTATATATTATTTCTATAGCCCTAATAATACTATTAATTGGGTTGCCTCTTGTTAATATAAAAACGTATGCACAATCAACAATTACAAGTAAATTTATCGTGTTTGCTTATAGTTGCTTTGCTATTATAGGGATTCACCTCTTTTTTATAATCTTCTCTAAGGTAAAAGCGATTTACATTTCTAAAATAGATATTATTCTTTTGATCATTATAGGCTATTTAACATTAAATAGATATGTATTTCAAGCCGATTATAGTTTTTCTATGAGGTATCTGGAATTATTAGGGTTGAGCATTTTATACCTTGTTATAAGAGGTCTACCAATTAAAAGTTATACATGGCTTTTGTTGGCTATAATTATTTCTGGTATCATACAAGCCGTTTATGGTAACCTACAATTATTAGGATATTATCCGTCAAATCACTCAGGGTTTAAACTAACAGGAAGTTTTTTTAACCCAGGCCCCTATGCTGGATTTTTAGCTGCTGTATGGCCTGTAGCCTTAGGTATGTATTTGTTTAAGGACCAGGTTATAGTTCATGCATTCGAACAGTTTAGAAACAGATCAAAAACAGTCAATATTTTAATAGCGTATGTTTTTGAATATATACCAGTTCTGGGAATTGCTTGTATCATGCTAGTCATTCCATCAACACATTCTAGAGGAGCTTGGCTATCCATAATAATAAGTAGTATTCTTTTAATAGAGTATAGATACCTATTAATTAGCAAAGTATTAAAAAAACTTAACCATATCAAAAGAGGGATATTAATAACTCTCACCGTGTTAATAATAAGTGGTGGCTTATTTGGAGTATATCATTTCAAAAAGGGGTCTTCAGATGGGCGTTTGTTCATATGGAAAGTTACTACAGAGATTGTTAAGGATAACCCATTCTTTGGTGTTGGCTTCGATCGTTTTAAGGCACATTATATGAATTATCAAGCCAATTACTTTGTTGAGCATGGTGAAACCGCTGAGACCTTGGTAGCAGATAATAGCTATTACACCTTTAATGAGTGGTTACAATATACTGCAGAGAATGGACTTGTAGGTGGTGTGTTGCTATGTGTACTTTTATATTTATTACTTAAGATCTCTATAAGAAAAGAATATAAATACCTATATATTCTTTTGGTGTTTGGGTTATTAGCATGTGCTGTCTTTGCATTTTTTTCATATCCTTTACAAATAGTGCCTATAAAGCTTGTAGCCTTTGTGTTATTAGCATTGTTGGTGAACCTTGATATTAAAAAACACCGAGTTTTTAATACGCAAGAAAAGCCAAAGCCATTCATTCTATTAAAAGCAGGGATATGTATTCTTGGATTAATAGGGGTTGTAAAAGGGGGGCAATATACCAGTGTTTTAGAGCAAAACTTTAAAACTTGGGAAAATGCTCAAAGTAGTTATCAGTATGGCGATTACCGAGGAGCCATACAAGACTATAAAAAGGCATATTCCATTTTAAAAAAAGATGGTGATTTTTTAATGAATTATGGTAAAGCTCTTTCAATTTATAAACGAGATAAAAAAGCAGTAGAAATTCTAACACAAGCTAAAAACTATTTGAACACTACTATTATAGAAACAGCATTAGGGGATGCTTATAAAAACATGAAACAATACAAAGAAGCCGAAATAGCTTATAAGCATGCTGCTAATATGATTCCTTCTAGGTTTTATCCATTATATCTCTTAGCTAAATTATATGAAGAAAGTGGTGAAAAAGAGAAAGCGATTTTAATGGCTAAAACCATATTAAATAAAAAAGTAAAAATAGCCTCAACTGCCATAGAAGAAATAAAAGAGGAAATGAAAGATATAATCACAAATGAATAATTGTTTAACTAAAACTAATGCCAATGATGTAAAGTATATTAAATGATAACAAGGAAATCTATAAGAAAGATTTTGATAGTCTAATGTATTAGGTAATTACATATTTTAAAGTAGTATGCCTTTCCAAACTTAAATGTATAAGTATAATAATTTAAAATTTAATAAAATGAAAAAAATAATAAAATTTACATCAATACTTATGTTTGCTGTACTTTTAGTCTTTAATACTACATCCTTCATTGCTCAGATTGATAATGATGATGATTTAAAATTATCATCATTAATGAACTTAGTTAAAGCAAATGCAGAGAGTCAAAATTGTACTGAATCAGATGGTGAAGTGCTCACTTCAAATAAGGGTTTTACAAGCCCAACAACTATGTGTTATGGTGCTAATGATGTTGTTTGTGGTGTGGCTTTTGGTTGTGAAGAAGACACTGAAGCTAAAGAACTACCACCAAATCAACTAGCTACTTGTTTTGTTACTGTTTGTGCTGATTAGTTTTATTTATAACGATTAAGGAAGGTATTTTAGTACCTTCCTTAATTTAATTTAATACAATAAAATGAAATTCTATATAATAATATTTTTGATTACAATAATTTCTTGTACTAAGGAAAATAGAGAATTAGATGGTAAAGTTATTGATTTGGCAAATACTTATAATCAAAAACCTTTGAAAGTTAATTTAAGCGAAATTGCTTCAGAAATAGAGTATATTCAATTACAAACAAGTGATAAATCATTATTAAATAGAATAGATAATGAATCGAATAATATTAAATTTTTTAATAAAAAAATTTTAATTAAAGATAAGTTGAATAGTTTGTTGTTGTTTAATTTTAAAGGAGAATTTTTATCAAAGATTGGGGCTTTAGGTAAAGGTCCTGGCGAATATTTGAAAATTGACGGCTTTACCATATTGACAGAAGAAGAGTCAATAGTTATCAATTCAAGACAAGAAAAAAAAATGAGGCTATATGATTATAGTGGAATATTTAAAAATGATTTTTCTACTAAATTTCAAACTAATAATATATTTTCATTTAATAACCACTTGATATCTGTAAATAATTTTGATTTTAGAAAATATTCTGGATACAATAATTTAAGTGTTTTTTCAAAAGAAGGGGAATTAAAAAGTCAATTACTATTCAAGTCGTTTGAAAAAAGCTTAGGAAAAAAAAATAAAAACTATATACATTGGTCTTATAATTCAAGAGCAATTAATACTTATAATTTAAAAGGTAAACAGTTTTTTTGGGAATATGGACTTTATGATTCTAAGGATACAATTTGGGAAATTAATAGTGATTTTATACCTAAACCTAGTCATATTTTTCATTTTGGAGGAAAAAAGCCAGCAATGAAATCGTTTTTTAAAGATAAAAAACCATCTATTAATGAACTCTCTAAGTTGACAGGAATTATCGGCTTTATTGATACTAGTAATTCTATGTTTATAGAATTGGGTATGCTAGATAAAAAAATTAAAATCTATAGAGATAAAAAAGTAGATATGAATATTAGGGTCGGATATAAAATACCTTCAACTAATTCTATTAATTTCTCTTTTTATAATGATATAGATGAAGGGATGCCTTTTTGGCCTGATGGGATGGTTTCAGAGAATAAAATCTTTAAACTAGTCTATGGTTATGAAATTAAAAGATTTTTGAAAGAAAATATAGCAGAGGATAAAGATACTATCCATGAAAGAAAAAAAAGATTACGACAAATGGTTGAAAATGCAAAGATATATGATAATCCAATTTTAATGATTGTAACTTTAAAAGATTAAATTTAATGAAAAAAATAAGTTATATACTAATTATTATTTTATTCATTTTCAATGTTGTTTTACTTTTTAATATTAACAATAATGTAGAAGAGGACAAAAAAAACAAAGAATATTTAACCAGTTTACAATCATTTTATGATGATAAATTTATCGTAGAAAAACAAAATGAAAGCCTTAAATTAGATAAAAACCTAAAACTATTAACTATTGAGGGTGATACAATTTTGGTTAAAGATATATTTAAAAGCAATAAAATTGTTTTAAAGTATTCATTGTTTAATTGTGAAGCTTGTATTCAGGCTGAGTATAAAATTTTGGCTGAATTCAATTCAGTGATTATGGATCAAGTATGTATTATTGCTTATTATGATAGAGTAAGAGATTTAATAGGGGATTATAGTAAGTTAAAGCAAATTGGACTCGATAAAATTCCTATGTATCTAATTCAAAATGATAAATTTGGGATTCCAATAGATGAACAGAATACACCATATTACTTTCAAATCAATTCTGATTTAATGATGAGTAATTTTTTTATTCCAATAAAAGAAAAGCCTAAACTATCTGAATATTATCTAAAATTTGGATTAAAGAATTTTTTTAGCAACGACGCTTTAAAAAAGTGAAATGTATATTCATAAAAATAACCGTAATGTGCCGTAATGATTAAATTAAAACGATGTCATCATAAAAGTATAATATGACTCAAGTGTCTATTGCTAATGCAGGAGGAAGATGTTGTGGTGGGAGAGATGAATGAGTGCCACATTCCAGCTATATAGATTCTTAGGTAGTAGGATTTGCTTTGACCCTTAAGGAATAGCTTGTGGTCAGTATGCCTATTGAGAATCAGAGGAAGACAGTTTGTGTAATGCATGGCAATGTGCTGTATTTGTATAAATATAATTAAAGCACTAAAGATTAAATAAAAAGATGAAAGAATTAAGGATATTACTGGTGTCACTAATCATATTTTTTTCTTGTGAAAAAGATATTAAAACCACTAATAATACTATATCTATTGATTTGATTTCTGCTATTAGTAATAAAGAAAGAATTAATTTAAGTAGCATAGCTAAAAGCATAGACTATATCCCTTTACAAACAGATAGTCTTAATTTAATAGGTAAGATAGATAAGCCCAATATAGATGTATTGTTTATTGATAATAAAATATTAATTAATTCTGGGGAATTATTTTTATTTACTGATAAAGGGAGGCTTTTAAACAAAATAGGAACCCAAGGTAGGGGACCTGATGAATATGTTAAAATAGCTGATTTTGCGACAATAAAAAAAGAAAATAACACTTTAGTTGCTATTCATTCTGGAGCTCAACAAAAGGCAATATTATATAACCTTGAAGGAAACCATGTGAAAAGTATACCTATTGATTTTTGGCCAATGAGGATTACTTCGCTATCTGATGATATAGTATGCATTAATTTAAGAGGTGTTAGAAAAGATTCTGATTACTATGCTTTTAGTATAATATCTCCTATTAATGGGAAACTAAAGAAAAGGTTATTATATAAGGGAAATGAAAAAGAAATTGAATCAGGAAATAAAAAATTAGATGTTGAAGGTCGAATTAACTATTACAAAATAAAGGATACACTCAGTTACTGGGAATCTGGTTATGACACTATATGGAGAATTACTGATGACCTAAAGATCTTTCCAAAATATGTTTTAAATATAGGTGAAAATAAAATGCCTATAAATGAACAAATAAATGGTAACTTATTTAACTTTAATAAGATCGTTAAATATAATTCCGTACAAAAATGCTTTGAATCTCAAAAATATTTATTTTTTGAGACTTGTATTAATAAACGTCTTCATAAATTATATTATGATAAAAACAGTCAGGAGGTCAATTGTGTAGAATTTAAAAAACCTTTTGGAAAAGGTATTCATTTTTCTTTTTATAACAATATTGACGGAGGAATGCCTTTTTGGCCACAGGGAAAAATGTCTGATAATAAAATGTTTATGTTAGCTTATGGATATGAAATAAAAGATTATTTAGAACGTATAGACGGTAGTTATAATGCTATAGATGAAGCAAGAGAAAGATTATTAAAATTGGTAAAACATTCTAAAATTAGTGATAATCCTATTTTAATGGTTGTTACATTGAATAAATAGAACTATGAAAAACACAACAGTTATTATTGTTATGTCTGCTTTATTAGGGATAAGTATGATTGGAAAAAAATATTTTGAAAAAGTATCACTAGTATTAGTTTTAATGACTGTATTAACTTTTTCACATTGTAAAGAGGTCGAGTCTAAACTAGATCAAGAAAAAGGCATTGCTAAAAAACAATATCTCCCAGAAAAAAACGAAGTAAATGTCTTGATCTTAAAAAAAGATATTTTCAGAAAAGAATTAGTCAGCAATGGCCGTCTTGTAGCTTTAGAAAAAAGCGAACTAAAATTCAATGTAAGTGAAAAGTTAGAAAAGATATATGTTAAAAATGGAGATCATGTAAAAAAAGGACAGGTATTAGCAACCTTAAATGCCTTTATCTATCGTCAAAAAGTTAATAAAGCCGAAATAGATTTAAAAGAAGCCACTTTTGAGTTTAATGATTTACAAGTGCGCCGTGGTTTTAGCTCTAATACTAAAGATAGTCTTGCCAAAAAAGAATACGATATGATGGCTATTAAATCAGGCTATAAAAATGCATTACATCAATTAGAGAATGCCCGTTTCGATTTAAGGTCAACTAAATTAACAGCCCCCTTTAGTGGTAAAATTGCCAATATAAATAGCAAACAATACGAACAGATCAGCTCGGGAAAAGAATTTATAACCCTTATTAACGATGCCGTTTTTGAAGTGGAATTTTATGTGATAGAATCAGAACTTAAAGATATTAAAATAGAAGATAAGGTCACCATAGTCCCTTTTGCTATTGATAAGAAATACGAAGGCCATATAGCGACCATAAACCCACAAGTAGAGAAAGATGGTACTATTTTAATAAAGGCTCAAGTTAAAAATGATGGTGATTTATTAGAGGGGATGAATGTAAAAGTATTCATTGAAAAAGATATTCCAGATCAGTTTGTAGTACCTAAGACTGCTGTGGTATTAAGAGACAACCAAGAGGTTTTGTTTAAAGTGAAAAACGGAAAAGCCTATTGGACCTATATACAAACAACACTAGAAAATAGTAAGGAATATGCTTTGATTCCACATCCGGATAAAAGTAGTGCTTCTTTAAAACCTGGAGATACGATTATTGTTTCTGATAATTTAAACTTGGCACATGATAGTGAAATATCAATAAAGCCTAAAGATTAACTGTTATAGTAAAGCCCTATGGTCAAGTTTTTAATACATAAACCTATAGCCGTTTTAATGACGGCATTAGGCATTCTTATTTTAGGAATCTATGCTTTTGGCTTTATACCGGTGTCATTAATGCCCGATATAGACATTCCGGAAATTACGGTGCAAATGCAAGCTGATAATATGTCTGCAAGGCAATTAGAGGATGCCGTATTAAAACCACTGCGTTCTCGTTTAATGCAAGTAAGCCATTTAAAGGACATAAAAAGTGAATCTAGTAATGAATCCGGAATTATTAAATTGAGTTTTACACATGGCAGTAATATAGATTACTCCTTTATTGAGGTTAATGAAAAGATTGATAGAATTATAGGGACTTTACCTAAAACGATCAAACGTCCTAAAGTTATAAAAGCCAGCACAACAGATATTCCGGTATTTTATTTAAGTATGACAGTTCAGGAGCCTGTTAAACTCCGTAAAAGTTCTACTATTCAAAATAATAATTTGTATCCTGTTTCTCAAGAATTTATTGATTTTAATCGCTTTACGAATCAGGTGATCCGTAAACGAATAGAACAGGTAAATGAGGTAGCAATGGTAGATGTTAGCGGTTTAATTACTCCGGAAATTCTAATCATACCCCATCAAAATAAATTAGATGCTTTAGGTCTAAGTTTGGATGATTTAGAATCTTCCATAAAGAAAAATGATTTAGATATAGGAAGCCTTTTAATTAAAGATAATCAATATCAATACGATGTACGTCTGGGAACATCTTTAAAGGATATTAAAGATATTGAATCTATCTATATCCATAAAAACAATCGTATTTTTCAGTTAAAGGAGCTTGCCGAAGTTATTGAACATCCCCAAAACAGAACGGGCTTGGTGCTGTCTAACGGTAAAGAAGCCGTTACCATGGCCATTATAAAGCAAAGTGATGCGAGAATGGCCGATTTAAAAACGTCTTTAGATAATCTTTTAGTGCATCTGAAAAAAGACTATCCACATATTGATTTTTCTATTACCAGAGATCAAACCAAATTATTAGACTATGCCATTAACAACTTACTTCAGAGTTTACTATGGGGCATGTTACTAGCTTTTGGGATTATGTTTTTATTTTTAAAAAATGTAAAATCGCCTTTATTAATAGGAATTACTATTCCAACTTCAATTATTGTTTGCCTATTGTTTTTTCATCTTTTAGGCATTTCAATTAATATTATTTCTTTATCAGGATTGGTTTTAGGTATAGGGCTTATGATAGATAATTCTATCATTGTTATTGATAATATTACCCAGTACAGAGCGCAGGGGTATAAATTATCTAAAGCTTGCGTGTTGGGAACAAACGAAGTCTTAAAACCATTACTTAGTTCTGCTTTAACGACCTGTGCGGTATTTTTGCCTTTGGTATTTTTAAGCGGGATCAGTGGGGCTTTATTTTATGACCAAGCTATGGCAATAAGTATTGGCTTGTTTGTATCGCTATTAGTCTCTATTGCTTTATTGCCTGTTTTATATCGATTATTTCATTTAAAAGACACTAAAAAAATAAGCAAAATCAACCGTTTTCTTAACAAAACAAACACGTTAGATTATGGAGCTTTATACGAAAAAGGCTTTCGGTTGGTAATGAAAAAACAACATATATCCTGGGGGATATGCCTATTACTTTTAGTTATTGCGATAGGCATGTTTAGTAGCTTACCTAAATCACAAATGCCAGCTTTAACCAGTACAGAGACTTTATTTAAAATAGATTGGAATGAACAAATAAATGTTGAAGAAAATAAACGGAGAGTCTTAGAGTTACTGGAACCTATACAAGAAAAGGTAGTTAACCATACCACTTTAGTAGGAACACAACAGTTTTTATTAGATAAAGATTCGGAAGCCAAAACATCAGAAACAACTATTTATTTACAGGCTAAATCTCAAGAAGAGTTATCACATATAAAATCACATTTAAATAATTTTTTAACAAGCGAATATCCTGACATTGTTTATAAGTATAATGAAGTTGACAACATTTTTAGCCTGATTTTTTCGAATAAAGAAACACCTTTAGTCGCCAGATTACGACATGTTGAAAATTTAGGAAGCGATCAAAATGACCAATTAAAAAATATTTGGTATCAGGTACAGGCAAATTTAGAGGGGATTGAATTAAAGCCTATAGCATGGCAAGAGCACATAACACTTGTTGCCGATCAAGAAAACTTAATCACCTATAATGTCACGCCTAATGTGTTATTTAACACCCTTAAAAGTGCTTTTAATGAACGTGAAATCATATCTATTGTAGACAATCAAAATTTTGTGCCTGTGATTTTAGGAGGTGATACGAAACATATTGATGACATTTTAAGCGAAACAACTATAAAGTCTCAAGATCATGCTGTTTTTAGGGTGAAAGATTTTATTAAAGTGGTAAAAGCTAAAGATTTAAAAAGTATTGCAGGAGGTACGGAAGGGGAGTATTATCCTTTAGAATTTAATATTGAAGAAGAACATGTTGAAAGTACTATAGCCAATGTAAAACAAATAATAAGCAATAATAAATGGTACGATGTAAATTTTTCTGGAAGCTTTTTTTCAAATCAAGAATTAATGGGCGAATTAAAAATAGTGCTATTAATTTCTTTGGTATTACTCTATTTTATTTTAGCTTCTCAATTTGAGTCTTTCGTTTTACCTCTCGTTATATTGTTTGAGGTTCCTATAGATTTAGCGGGTGCTTTTTTATTTTTAAAACTTTTTGGTATGAGTATTAATCTCATGTCCATGATTGGTATCGTCGTTATGAGTGGTATCATTATTAACGATTCTATTTTAAAAATAGATACCATTATTCAATTACAACGTCAGGGATATTCCTTAATAAAAGCTTTGCTAGTAGCCGGAAAACGCCGTTTAAAACCGATACTTATGACGAGTTTAACTACCATTCTGGCCTTAGTGCCTTTATTGTTTTCAAGTGGTCTAGGAGCAGAATTACAAGCACCTTTGGCAGTCGCTTTGATAGGAGGTATGCTTTTAGGAACGCTGGTAAGTCTTTATTTTATACCCCTTTGTTATTACCATTTTACCAAGAAAATAAGATGAAATATATTAAAATAAAACAAATAAGTGTTGTAATAGGTATCGTATTAAGCTTTACAAAAATAGTGGCGCAACAAAACGATACGTTATCTAATGGTATGCAACAAAGCATTACTCTTGATGCTATTTTAAAACTTGCCAGTAAAAAATCTTTAGATGTTTTTAAAGCTAAACGAAAATATGGCGTTAATTATTGGCAATTTAGATCATTTAAATCGAGTTTGCTTCCTAAAATTGATTTTGAGACCAGACCGTTTACTTTTAATAGAGCTTTAATAGAGCGTTATGACTCCGAACAAAACATAGATGTCTTTAGGCAGCAACAAACTATAAATAGTTTTGCAAACCTTTCCATAAGTCAAAATATTCGGGCTACAGGCACTCGCGTTTTTATTAATTCCAGTTTTAACAGGCTTGAAAATTTTGGTGATCTAGAAGTAGAAAACTATAGTGCAACACCAGTTAGAATAGGTTTGTCGCAACCTATCATGGCATTTAACACCTTTAAATGGCAACAAAAAACGGAGCCCTTAGAATTTCAAAAAGCAAAACAGGATTTTCTATATGAATTACAGACTATTAATTTAAGATCGGTTGATCTATTTTTTAAATGGGCTTTGGCTAGTAAAAAGGTAGAAATAGCCAAAGAAAATAAAGCGTCTGCAGAAAAACTATTCAATATTGGTAAAAAACGTTATGATTTAATTGCTATTGAACGCGATGAGCTTCTAAACCTAGAATTAGATGTATATAATGCGAATACGAACCTAACTCGTAATTTACAAACTTTACAAAAAACAGAAGCAGAATTACAATTGTTTTTAAGAGATCAGTTACCACCACGTATTGTTCCAGAATTACCAGAATTAATTTCTAATTTGAATATAGATTTAAATAGAGCTATAGAATTAGCCTATCAAAACAATCCAGAAATACTCGATTTAAAAATTAGAAAAATTGAGGCTTTAAGAGATTTGGATCGCGCAATAAAAAATAACCGATTTGATCTATCATTAACAGCAAGTTATGGTTTAAACCAGCAGGCCAATACGTTTGTGGATGCTTACGGTAGGTTTTTAGACCAGCAGATGGTTGCTATACAACTTAATGTACCCATATTGGATTGGGGTGAGCGTAAAGGGAGGGTAAAAACAGCCAAGATGAATAAAGATGTGATAGATATAGAATTACAGCAAAATGAAGACACTTATAAGCAGGATATCACTTTAAAAGTTTTAGACTTCAATCTTCAGAAAGAATTGGTATTTGGGGCTTTACGAACCAGTGAGATCTCAAAAGAATCATATGATCTAACTCAAAAACGTTTTTTATCAGGACGTGTCGATTTTTTAAATTTAACAGCTTCCAGAAAAGCATGGCAACTAGCCAATGAGAACTATATACAAGCTTTACAAAACTATTGGACATTGTATTATAAAGTGCAACAACTAACACTTTATAATTTTATTGAAGACAGCCCTCTAATGCAAGATTTTGATACCATACTTGAAGATTAATTAATTTAGACATTAAAGTTAATTATGACCTACGCTGAAAGAAAAGAAAAAGAAACTCATTTGCTATATCTAATAGAACATGAAAGACTTTGTTCATTAAAAAAAGTAGCGAATGATTACAGTTGTAGTATAAGAACCGTAAAACGAATGCTCTCAAATTTACGAGAAGAGGGCTATTCCATCATCTATTGCAGAAAAAGCAATAAATATTTTCTTAAAAAATAGCAAAGTGACAGAATCTGTCCCTCAAACACATTTTATTTGTATGGTACAAATATAAAACCTCTGAGCTATTTAATATGTTAAAAAATATAATCACAAATTGTTTAACTAAAAATTCATGCCAATGACATAAATAAAAAATACCCAGAGGAAGTCTTTAATTTTTTAGGCTAAATAGTTTTAAGTTTAAAACTATTTGATATTCTACAAAGGTAGTATTTCCTATAGACTTTTGTTTAGTATTAAAATATTTTTCAACAATTTAAATTTAACAGAAATGAAAAGAATAATAGGGTTTTTAGGAATAGTAGTGTTTGCAATTGCTTTATCTTTTAGCATGAAGATAAATACAAGCTCAAACACTAAATTAGCTAATTTAATGACTATAAATTATGCCAACGCCGAACCAGGAGGTGCGTGGGATAAAACTAAAAGAACACCATGCGATCCAATATGGAGAACCAATACTTATAGCTATTGGGCAAATTTGGCATCTTTGACATCTATAATTTCAGAAATTGAAAGTAATGGTCAAACAGTTACAGGTACGCAATCATATAATGGGGGTTTTGTAATAACTGCGGAAGCCTATGAAGAAGTTGAACAGGAGAAAAAAGATTGTGTTCAAGGTTGGGGGTTTTGTTTCACAAAGACCCCTTGTGGTGACGTTTAACAATGCAAATAACTAAGTCAAAAAAATACCAATACGATCGTATTGGTATTTTTACATTAGAATATCTAAAGAAATGAAAAAGCTAAACACATTTATACGATTAATTCTTTTATTAACATTGGTAATAGGTTGTGATAAAAACAAGAAGAGCCCCTATAAAACCATTAAAATGGGAGCAATTAAAGACTCCATAAGTATCGAAATAGATAAAAAAATTGCTATTAAAAATTTTTGTTCATTTTTTAAAAAGCAAGAACTTATCAAACTGGAAACCACTGAAGCTTCATTAGTATCTAGCATAGCTAAAATTGTAAAGCATAAAGACAATATATACGTGTTTGATTGGCATACGGATTATAGTGTATTATGCTTTAATGGTAAGGGTAAATTTAAATTTAAGCTCAAAAAACTGGGTAAAGGTCCACATGAATATTTTGACTACAATTATGGAGATATTAATGATTATACTGGTGATATAGAATTATTAGCTAATGGACATCGTCATTTAATAGTTTATGATTCTTTAGGTAATTTTAAGGAGAAAATTAAAATACCTTACAGCTCAAATAGCTTTTGTAGCCTTAAAGACAAACGCTATTTTTATAAAGGCTATATAGAAAATAAAGAAGAAGATTTTAATTTTAGACTTTACAGTACTGATAACAAATGTAAAAATATACTAGCTAAGTATTTACCATATAAAGTATCGAAAGATCCTGAAGCAAGTTCTGGTTATGTTTATGGATTTTCTAAAGTTAAAAAAGGAGAATATCGATTTGTAGAGGCGTTTAATGATACAATATACAAGATAGACACCACTTCTTTTTCATCTTTATATAAGCTAACATTTAATGGATATGAAAGGAATAAACCCTACGATTTTATGTATAATAACAATAAATTTGGAAAAAAAAGAGAGTGGGCTAGAAAATTAAAAATACCAAACCTTAAAACATTTTATGAATTTAAAGACTACATAGCTGGTTCTTATATTACAAATTTAGAGAAGTCTGCTTATATAAAATATTTTATATACGATAAAAAAAACAAAACAACATTATATAATGGCTATGGGGTTAGTTTTTCTAATCAGATAAGTGTGAGTATTTCTGAGATATTACCAAAAATAACTTTAAATGGCATGCCCGCCACCCACATATCTCCAGATAGAATAGAACGTTCCATTAAAAACTTAGCAATAGATTTACTTTATAAGAATAAAAAAGAAGAAGTAAGAGAAACTTTAAGATCTTATTTTGACTATGATGGCAATATTACAGCAAATCCTTATATCATCACTTATAAACCTGAAAAAAATGAGGATAAATAAAAATAATATCTTAATCATAGCATTTATTTATATACTCCTATTCTTCACATCATGTAAAAAGACTGTTCAATCGAAAGAGTTACAAAATAAAAGTATGTATAGTGAAAACACGAATTTAAATTCTAAAATCCTAAAAATGTTACAGCATGATAAGGTCTTTTACAATAAAATTAAAGATTTAACTGAGGAAACATCTAAACTATTCTTTTGTTATTCTAAACATGAATGTAGCACATGTATCGATAATGCCTTTTTGGACATATATACCCTGACTAAAGATCATGCCTTTTTTAATGATGCAATAGTAATAACTCCAGAACTTGAAGAAAAAGAATTACAAAACCTAAACAGACGTTATGATAGTAAAATAGAGTTTATTAATCATAAAGATATTATTTGGGATAACAACTATTTAAATAATGCGAGTAACTTATCTCTTTTCTTTGTTATTAACCAAGAGACCAAAGTAGAAAATGCTTTTATTTACAAAAGACGAAACACTAAATTAAACACTAGGTATTTTAGGCATTTAAAAAACATCTACTAACTTTCTATTTAACAAATGAGCCTGAAAAAAAATCCCCTTTAATTATTCTTTCTTTATTTACTTTAATATTTGGAGAATTCTGGATTGCTATAGTGGTAATGTTAACCGTCATAAGTAGAAAATGCTTATGTCTTTATTATAAAAGAACAATTAGTGAACTGATTAGAACAATTTATACCCCGCAAATTGGTCTGTGAGAATATACTTTTAAACAATGAAAGTTTTATTGCTAAAAACTAGAAATATAGTTAGTCTATGTTATAATAACCAGGACAGCTATAATTAGTAGTAAGATATACAATATATGAACTTACAGAAAAACCTCTGAGTATTAAAAAATTAAAAAAGTATAATCACATATTGTTTAACTAAAAAATGAGCTTATGAAATAAACCCAAACAAACACTCAGAGGAAGAATTTTATTTCGTGCTTGACACGGAATCTATTAAATTGAATCTGAATTTTAAAGATTTATAATTCTTAAAATGACTTAAACAAATATAAGTTATTAATATGTTTTGCAAAGTAGCATATCTCTTTTATAAACTTTGTTAAAGTAAATAAATTTAAGAGGAAAACCCTCATTAACAATTTAAATTAAATAAAATGAAAAAAGTAATTGGAAGCTTTATTGTTTTAGCCTTAGCGGCTGGATTTTATATAAATACGCAAAGTGATAATTTAGAAGCAAATGGTGATTATGTGTTGGATCAATTGTTTACTAAAGCTCATGCGCAAAATGAGGGAGGAGGAGGAATTCCCCCAGGAGGAAACCCTACAGAAGGAACTTGTACTATAACTACAATAATAACGGATAGTAACGGAAAAGAAATATCCAGAACATCAAAGCCTGGTGTTTCTAATGAATGTCCATCTGGATCAAGTGTATGCGAATATTCTTGTACATGATAGCAGATTAATAATAAAGAAAAAATAGAGTATTGTTATATTTTTTTTTAATCAAACATCAACATGGATATTTAAAACATATGTTGATGTTTGATAAAATTAAAGTAAAAAGTTATTAAATAACATTTAACGATTAACACAAAAATGAAGAGTTTTCAATCAAATCTATTATATAAAAAATATAATGTAATTATTTGTATCATAGTTGCAATTATACTGTTTAATTGCAAGGAAGATAAATCTAGAATACCCAGAGAATTAAGGAATGAGCAACAACAAGATTTAACCAATGATGATTTAGATATTATACCAGTAGATTACTCATCTGTAAAAAAAATAGTAATACCAGAAAATTCTTTTTCAAAAGAATTAAAACTAGAAGGTAAAAAAATAATAGATACAGCGTGGTATGTACCTTTGCAAACAACAAGTAAAAGTTTGTTAGGTCAAATTTTAAAAATTGAAATTCATGATGATAAAATATTTGTTTTAGAAAAAACAAGATCTCGTTTATTAGTGTTTTCTAATAAAGGAAGATTTTTAAATCAAATAGGTGCTAAGGGACATGGTCCACATGAATATAATGTTATAAGAGATTTTTGTCTTGATAAAAAAAACAAAAAAGCAATTGTTTATGATGACAGAGCGTCTAAGCTCGCTTATTATAATTACGATGGGAGTTTTAGTAAGAAGGAATCTTTTCCTTTAAGATGTTGGAATTTTTCTTTACATGATGATGTTTTTTTCTTTTATATAGGTGTTAGTGATAATGAACACCTACTGTATGCCCAAGAATACAACTTAGCTATAAAACCTATTAATAGTCAGGTTATAAAAAAGTTTAGTATTCCCGTGGATCCAAATAAAGCAATTTTTGCTAATCAAAATTATTTTAATTCTAACTCAGAATCATTAACATTTTCACTCGGTATAGAAAAAAATATAATATATAAAATTAGTGAAGAAGAAGTCATTCCAGAATATAAAATAATTTTCGACAAACATCAAATTACAGAAGAGCATTTAAAAGATACTGAATTCAGGAATAATTTAGCGAAAACTTCTAAAAAACTAGGGTTAGCTATTTATAGTGGAAATCATTTATTAAGTAATAATTATATCTACCTTAGATATTCGTATAATAATAAGTTTAATCATTTGATTTATAATAAAAAATCTAAAAAAAATATTATATGGAATGAGTATACTTCTAATGATCCATATTCTTTATTCGAGATAAATCCATTATATTTAATTTATAACGAAGATATATTCGTAACAGCAATTGATTCCGATATTTTTCCAAATTTATCCCCGAAAATTGTAGAAGATAAGGACAAAAGATTTAAGAATCTTTGTGCTTCTGTTAAAGAAAGTGATAATCCAATTTTATTATTTTATAAAATAAGAGATATGGATTATGAACAATAGTGATAAAATCATTTTTGGGAGTCAAACGAAAGTAATATTCTTGTCTTTTTTAATTTTAGCCAGTTGTAATAATATTGGGGAAAGAAAAATAACAAAAGAGTTTGAACGAAAAGGTGATTCAATAAGGGGGGATTTTACACTTTCTTCTTTTAATGACTCTATAAAGTTATTTAATGATTTACCCAAGCCTAGTGTTGTTATGAGGTATTCTGAACTTAATTGCAGTGTTTGTATTGATTCAACTGTAGCTTATGTTAAAAAATTAGAACAAGATCTTGGAATTCCTGTAACTTATATTTCAAGCTATTCAAATAGAAGGGATGTCATATTGTTTAAGGAATTAAACGATATTAAAAGTAGTGTTTATAAAACTAATTTTATTTCAAAATATGATTCATTGAATGCCCCTTATTTATATGTTATTGATGATGACCTTGTACAAAAATCAGTGTTTATTCCAAAAAAAGAAGAGATGGGTGAATATATGGACTACCTTAAATACATTGTTAAACATTATTTTGAAGAATCTCTTAATACGTATAAAAGTAAATAAGTTTTTAAAAAGAATTAAATAATTTTAAAATGTATTTGTTGGTAGATAAAAGCTTAAATATCTCACAGATAAAATAGAGTCCTATTTTTTTGTGTAAATTCTAATTTAAGAGTGACTAATTTCTTGATAAACCAAAATTATCTAAAAGTTATTTAATAACTACATCTAGAAATTTACGTAGTAACAATATTATAAATTAATTTAGCCTAACTTATGATAATGAATTGATGAAAAAAAGAATAATAATTGTTCTGTTATTTATAATTGTTCTTCTAATGGACTTATTTTGGTTAGCTTTAGTTTTTATGTTATTTACGATAATATATTTTGGTGTATTAAAAGTAATAACCTCAATAAAGAGTCCTTTAATTAAAAGATTGTTAAAAGTTTTCTTTATTTTTTTACTTACTTTTTCAATAAGTATAAGTGCAAAAATATTAATTTTTGATTTTTTTCTAATACCAAGTACCTCCATGGAGGACACATTATTTACACAAGACGTTATTTTAGTAAATAAACTAAAATACGGTCCTAGATTACCACGTTCTCCTTTTGATATTCCTTGGTTAAACATTGTCTTTTATTTTAATGAGAATGCAAAAAAACGAATAAAAAAAGGCAATTGGTGGGATTATAAAAGACTTTCAGGCACTACAGCTATTAAGCAAGGTGATGTTTTTGTATTTAATTCTACATGGAAAAAACAATTTATAATGGTTAAACGCTGTGTAGCATTATCTGGTGATACACTTTATATAAATGATGGTGAAATCTTTACTAATGACAATCAATTTGTAGAACCTAATACGGTTAAAAATAAATATAGATTTAATGTTAAAAATAAAATGGCTTTATACAAGGCTTTGGATTCTTTAGCTTTAAACGACATAGTATTAAAAAATATTGGTGGAGAAATTAACGAAGCTATACTTTCAGAGTTTGAATTAAATCAACTTAAGAAATACGAGTTTGTTAGCTCTGTTTCAAAACAGATAGATACTTTTATTTCAAATAAAACATTTGTCAAATTACCCGATAAAAAATGGACATTCGATAATATGGGACCTATAATTATTCCCGAAAAAGGGATGCAAATACCATTAAATACTGAAACTTTTGAATTGTATAAAAGTGCTATTAATAGCTCTGAAGGTTTTAAAATTAAAGAGATTGATGGCGTTTATTACATTGATGGTAAAGAAGTAAATAATTATACTTTTAAACAAGATTATTATTTTATGGTTGGTGATAATAGGAAAAGAACGATGGACTCTAGAGCTTGGGGATTTGTTCCAGCATCAAACATTATAGGTAAAGTACAATGCGTATTATTTTCAAATTACCAAGATAGATTTAGGTGGGATCGATTATTAAAAAGTATAGATTAATTAAATTAGTGTAATAATAGCTTAACTAAATAATAATTTTATATAAACTCATATGAACTTTAAGTTTTCTCCATTCTCTATACGTATTGTGTTTGTATGACTATCAATTATTGGAGCTAGCCTTATATCCTTTGTTAAGTGTTAAAACAACTCCAACCAAGACATTGCCATTAATTTAGATAGCTTTTAGTTGGAAAGAAGCTTCCAATAAATTTGTTTAACAATAAGTTACGTCAAAAGTTGAAGACGTTCTTTATACGGTTAAGGATATTACCGAATACTTATTTAATTATACTTGATGGAGCAAGGAAGGCTTTATTCATTAAAAAAAGCGGCTAGCAATTATAACTGTAGTATAAGAACCGTAAAACGAATGCTCTCAAATTTACGAGAAGAGGGCTATTCCATTATCTATTGCAGAAAAAGCAATAAAAATTTTCTTAAAAAATAGCAAAGTGACAAAATTTGTCCCTTAAACGCATTTTATTTGTATGATATAAACATAAAACCTCTGAGCATTTAAATGTTAAAAAATATAATCACAAATTGTTTAACTAAAAAATGAGTCAATGAAATAAACCCAAACAAAATACCCAGAGGAAGTCTTTAATTTTAGGCTAAATAGTTTTACGAAAAAAACTATTTAATATTTTGCAAAGGTAGTATTTCCTCAAAGACTTTTGCAGAAAAGTTAATCATATAATAATTTAAAATTAAAGAAAATGAAAAAATTAATTGGATTAATAACTGCTATGACATTTGCATTGAGTGTTTTTTTTGTATCAAATACAACATCTAACGACATGGATTTAGCGTCTTTAATGAGCTTAAATTCTGCCAATGCTGAGTGTGTGGGCGTAAGCCATACCACTTTTTATGAATGCAATGCATATGATAGGTGTGTTTATATTGGTGCTATAACTAATCACGGTTGTTTATAGTAGTAGGCCACTAATAATCGGAATTTAAATTGTAAATAAGGCAGGTTTGTGGTGTTTTCTAATAAACCTGTCTATTTCATCAAAAATATTAAATAATGAAAATATATCTATCATGTTTTATTGTATTCATCTTTTTTTCATGTAGCGACCAAAAAATAAACATAAAAAATGAAAAAAGCGGACAAATGGCACCTACAATGGAGTTAAGGCAAGTGAATACAAAACCCTTTTTATTAGATACTGATACAGCACCAAAACCGCATTATATTCAGGTAATCAATGACTCATTGGAAAGCAGACAACTTACCTTTTTAAATTATTACAATAACTCTATCTATTTCTATAACTACAAGACTGAAAAATTTATAAAAAAAGTAAGCTTTGACAAAGATGGTCCAAATGCTGTTAAAGAGCCCATGGGCTATCATATTAAAAATAGAGACTCTATTTATATATTTAGCAGTCAGTTAAAGGAAGTATTATTGGCAAATAGCCAAGGTGAAATATTAAATAAAATTTCTTTAATTGGAGGTAAGAGTTCCAAAAGATCGAAAACTGCTTCTTGGTTTTATACCTACCCTAATTATTATGTAGAAACGGTGACTCCTTTTATAGAAACACCTAGAGGGTTATTGCTCACGGGACAATTTGACATAGATATGAATGATTCGATAATTAACAAGTTTAAGTTTACGGCAAATATTGATTTTAAATTTGATAAAATAAATTACACGCACACATACCCACCCTCGTTATATGGCAATGGCACAGTGTGGGGAGGGGGCTTGCTTACAGAAGTATTCCCTCAGTTACACCCAGATGGGAATAAAATAATCTATAGTTTTCCTGTATCACACCATCTGTACATAACCAATATAAATAGTAATACCTATGAAAAAGTTTATGCGGGAAGCAATTTTGCAGGCTCTATTTCTTCTTTGGAGAAAAAACATGGGCGATCAAATGAAAGGATTTTGTCTAATTTTGTCAGGCAAGATATATATGCTGCCGTTATTTATGATAAGTTCCGCAAAGTATATTATCGTTTTCTCCGGAAAGCCATACCAAATGCACCTATAGGTACATCTTGGAAAGAAAAAAATATAGCCATAATAATTATGGATGAAAATTTCAAATATCTAGGAGAGACTGTTCTTGGAATTGAAAGAGAATGTCATTGGCAAAATTCTTTTGTAACAGAAGAAGGGCTAAACATTGAATATCTTGATATAGGTGATATAGAAGAGGTAAATCTTACCTTAAAAATATTTATTCCAAAACGTATTAAAATTTAAAAATATATGAGAAATAGAACTTTAACCGTTACATTTTTCATTTTCATCATATTGTTTTCCTGTAAAAAAGAAGAAAAAACAATTGAACATGATTATTTAGAAACAATCATAGATAAGTTAGATGTAAATGATAGCATAAAGAGGGTTGTTTTATTACCGGGACTTGGCTGTCATGGGTGTATACAAGAAGGTGAAGCCTTTATGAAGCAAAATGTTACAAATAGAAATATCTTATTTATTCTAACACAAATAGAATCTTTCAAAATATTACAAAATAAATTGGAGATTACATTGGAAGAGCATCCAAACGTTTATATTGATAAAAAAAATGAGATCAACTTTCCTACAGATAATAAAGTATACCCTTGCATTGTTATGCTTGATAATGGAAATGTAAAAGGACATGAATTTCAATCTCCTAAAAACACAGCCGCACTTCAAAGGCTCAAAAAGTGTATTGAAATGGAACTATAATTGTTAGCTTGAGTTATCACTAATTTAATGTTAATTCGATGTTTTTAATTATGAGAGCTGATAAAATTTTAAAAGTTGAAAAATTATAAGTAAGTAATTACTAATTTTAAAAAAATGAGATCCCAAAAATCTATTTACAAAGTTTGTTTTTCAGACTGTTATAGCTTTTTATTGGTTTTAAATCTGCTGTTATATTCTTTTCCCGTGCTTTCCCAGGACAAGAATGTTATGGACAATCTCGCCGAACGGTTACACCTCCAAACAACAAATAAGCCAAAACTCTCCGTCTACCTTCAGACCAGCAAAGGTATTTATGAAACAGGGGAGGACCTTTGGTTTAAAGGCTATGTGCTGGATGCACAAAGGCTGCTGCCCTCGGCTTTGGACAAGACCCTGTATGTTCAATTGGAGCGGGAAGACAACAATCAGGTTGTATTACAAGAAAAATTGCAGGTAGGTAACGGTTTTGTAGATGGGCATATCCATATTCAGGATTCATTACGGGCAGGAAACTATAGGTTATCTGCATATTCTTCACGATCCTTTAACGCTGGCTCAAAAGAATTCCACGGATTCCGGAAACTTAAAATAGTCGAGCGCATTTCTACGCAACCAAAAGACACAACATTTTTAGGACAAGGTAGGGCAATAAAAAACGACAGTATACACTTCAGCGTATTTCCAGAGGGAGGCCATCTGGTATCAGGTATATTAAGTACTATTGGTTTTAAGGCGGTTGACGCCAAAGGCCTGCCAAAAGATGTTTTGGGCACCCTGTATGAAAACGACAAGCCCTTATTGACCTTTAAGAGCACGCACGCTGGTATGGGGCGTTTTTTACTAACTCCCAATAGCAATAAACGCTACCATATTAAGTTAAAGGGACCTTCACCCCAACAAGTCTATATATTGTCAGGAATAAAAACTCAAGGTAAGGTTCTGCAACTTCTTAATACCCCAAAAGAAGAACTCGTGTTTAAAGTGTCTCAATCTTCTAGTTTAAAAAAGGAAAGTGTTTATTTAAGGGTTCAGATACGTGGCTTGGTTTATACCATTGCAAAAGCCCTGTTGGATAAAGAAACCATTATAAAAATTCCGTTAAAGGACCTGCCACAAGGTATTGCGGAAGTGACGCTGTTCAATGAAAGCCTAAAACCTGTGGCGGAACGGCTAGTATATGTAAATCACGACCAAAAACTATATATAAAAGCGATATTGGATAAAGGCGAATACCTAACCAAAGAAGAATCCAAATTAAGGTTAAAGGTAACAGACCAAAATGGCGACCCCGTAGTAGCACATTTGGGCTTGAGTGTTTATGACCAGATCTACAAAACCCCAGAAGATTGTAAAACCATAGAAAGCCATTACCAGCTTTCCACACAGCTTAAAGGAACCCTCTACAATCCAGGTTATTATTTTGATGAAAAAAACGAGGACAGAAAACAAGCTTTGAACCTCTTGCTGCTTACCCAAGGCTGGAGGCGCTATGTATGGAACGAACAAAGCCTGAAAGCACAGAAACCTTTGGACAGCCTGTATGTCAAAGACCATGTTGAAGGCGAGCTTGCTTATATCAAAAAAAGAAAAAACACGACGAAACAGAGCATGGTTGTGATCTACAATCCCTTAGAGGAAGGTAACGAGACGTTTATACCATTGGATAGTCTTGGCAGGTTCGCTTTGACCGCAGACCATCTAAAAATGGGGAGGAAATTATATATTAAACATTTTGGCACAGATAGGGATAGGATACAGGTTACCGTTAAAGACCCGTTTAATGCCATCAATAAAATTAAAGAAACTAAGCATTATAGTTACCCTTTAGCCATTATAGCAGAGAAAGAAGCATACAACGAATCTGATGTTAAGGCATGGGCATCAATACAAGAGGGCGTTACTCTGGACGAAGTGGAAATTAAAGGTAAAAAGAAACGTATATATAGGGATAAATATCTAAGTAAGCTCGATAGCCTAGAGAAGTTAAAAATGGTTGAAAGGAATCTTGATTATGTGTGTAAACTAGATAATTATTTAAATTGTCCAATACACCGTAGAAGTAATAGCAGGAAACCAGTAGAAGGAGAAGTTTATTTAGAATTTATGTTTTTTAGTGATGGTGAATGGCTTAAGGGAATAGCACCAGTAGGAGTAGGATATTGGTTTAAAAGCCCACCACTCCCACCATATCATAGTGATCCTTATTTATCAAAGGCTAATCTTATGAGTAGGTATAATTTAATGTGTACTGAAGGGTATTCCCCTAAAAAAGTATTTTATGAACCTGTTTATGATACGATAGAACAAACAAATGGTTTTCCAGATTATAGAAATACTTTATTATGGAAACCAGATATCATAACCGATAAAAATGGGGAAGCCACTATTCGTTTTTATTGCTCTGATATTAATACAAAATTTATTGGTATTGTTGAGGGTGTAGGTATAAGTGACGAAGGGTTTTTAGGAACAAAATCTTTTGAGTTTTTTGTTAGGAAATAGGCTATAATCTTGATGCTATTTCTTTTGTTTATAGTTTTGAGAAGAATGTTGTTGTTCCGAATGCTATCGAAAACAAAATACATTTTGTTAGAAGATAAAAGTGAAGCTTATGAGGAGGAATCTCATCCTTTTGAGATTTCTCGCAAGTTTATACTGAGTACTTCGACTGCGCTCAGTATAAACTAAAGTAGAAAGATGTTGAAATGGTAAAAACATGTTAAATATGTGTTTGCCTAGAAAGGTTACATACATCTTTAGTTTTAATAAACAGTTATGCTTACAATACGAATGTTATTAATTATAACAGCTTATAAAATTTTTAAAACTGAGATTATTAGTGATCAACTACTTAATTTCTTTAATAGATAATTATGGGATCCCAAAAATTTGAAAGATCTATTTATAAAGTTTGTTTTTCAGACTGTTATAGCTTTTTATTGGTTTTAAATCTGCTGTTATGTTCTTTTCCCGTGCTTTCCCAGGACAAGAATGTTATGGACAATCTCGCCGAACGGTTACACCTCCAAACAACAAATAAGCCAAAACTCTCCGTCTATCTTCAAACCAGCAAAGGTATTTATGAAACAGGCGAAGATCTTTGGTTTAAAGGTTATGTGCTAGATGCACAAAGGCTATTTCCTTCGGTTTTAGACAAGATCTTGTATGTTCAATTGGAGCGGGAAGAAAACAATCAAGTTGTATTACAAGAAAAATTGCAGATAGATAACGGTTTTGTAGATGGACATCTCTATGTTCAGGATTCATTACAGGCAGGGAATTATAGGTTATCTGCATATTCTTCACATTCCTTTAATAATGGTGCAAAAGAATTTCACGGATTTCGGAAACTTAAAATAGTTGAGCGCATTTCTGCACAACCAAAAGCTACAATATCTTTAGAACAAGCTAAAGAAATAGAAAATGACAGTATTCACTTTAGTGTATTTCCAGAAGGAGGTCACCTAGTATCAGGCATATTAAGTACTATTGGTTTTAAAGCGGTTGACTCCAAAGGACGACCAAAAGACGTTTCAGGAACCTTGTATGAAAACGACGAGGTCTTATTAGCCTTTAAAAGCACACATGTTGGTATGGGGCGTTTTTTACTAACACCCAATAGCAATAAACGTTACCATATTAGATTAAAGGATTCTTTATCACAACAAGTTTTTAAACTGCCAAGTATAGAAACTAAAGGTAGAGTTCTGCAACTTCTTCGTAGCTCAAAAGAAGAACTGATCTTTAAAGTATCTCAATCTTCTAGCTTTAAAAAGGAAAGCATTTATTTAAGGGTCCAAATACGTGGCTTGGTTTATAGTATTGCTAAAGTCATGTTAGATAAAGAAATTATTATAAAAATCCCGTTAAAGGACATGCCACAAGGTATTGCGGAAGTGACGCTGTTTAATGAAAGCCTAAAACCTGTGGCAGAACGGCTCGTATATGTAAATCAAGATCAAAAATTGTATATAAAAACAATATTGGATAAAAGTGAATACCTTACTAAGGAAGCAGCTAAATTAAAAATAAAAGTAACAGACCAAAATGGTGAGCCCATAGTGGCGCATTTAGGTTTGAGTATTTATGATCAAATTTATAAAAATCCAGAAGACTCAAAAACTATAGAAAGCCATTACTTGCTTTCCACACAACTTAAAGGAACTCTTTACAATCCAGGTTATTATTTTAATAAAAAAAACGAGGACAGAAAACAAGTTTTAAACCTCTTGCTGCTTACTCAAGGCTGGAGGCGCTATGTGTGGAACGAACAAAACTTAAAAGCACAGAAACCTTTGGACAGTCTGTATGTCAAAGACCATGTTGAAGGCAAGCTTACTTATATCAAAAAAAGAAAAAACAGGATCCAACAAAGTGGGGTTATGATTTATAACCCCCTTAAAGAAGGTAATAAGACGTTTATACCATTAGATAGTCTTGGCAACTTCGTTTTAACTTCAGACCATCTAAAAATGGGAAGAAAATTGTATATCAAACATTTTGGCTCAGATAGAGATTGGATAGAGGTTACCGTTAAAAATTCATTTAATGTCATCAATAAAATGAAACAAACCAAAGATTATAGTTACCCTTTTACCATTATAGCAGAAAAAGACGCATACAACGAATCTAGTAGTAAGAGATGGACTTCTATGCAAGAGGGGCTTGTTTTGGATGAAGTAAAAATTAAAAGTAAAAAGAAACATATATATAGGGATAAATATTTAAGTAAGCTGGATAGCCTAGCTAAGCTGGAAATGACAGAAAGAACTTTTGACTTTGTGTGCGAAGACGGTATTTTAAATTGTCCAAACCGAAACCACCTTAAAAAACATAAGAAACCAATAGAAGGTGAAATTTATAAAGAATTGATGGTTCTTAAAAATGGTGTTTGGTATAGAGGAATACCACAATTAGAGGGGGTTATTTATAAAAACCCATCACTCCCACCATATCATTATCCTCATTTATCAGAGGCTAATCTTATGAACAAGTATAATTTAATGTGTACTGAAGGGTATTACCCTAAGCGCGTGTTTTATGAACCTGTTTATGATAAGATAGAACAAGAAAATGGTTTTCCAGATTATAGAAATACGTTGTTATGGAAACCAGATATCATAACCGATAAAAATGGGGAAGCCACTATTAGTTTTTATTGCTCTGATATTAATACTAAATTTATTGGTGTTATTGAGGGGGTAGGTATAAGTGACGAAGGATTTTTAGGAACAAAATCTTTTGAGTTTTTTGTTAGGAAAAGGAAATAGGCTATAATCTTGATGCTATTTCTTTTGTTTATAGTTTTGAGAAGAATGTTGTTATTCCGAATGCTATCGAAAACAAAATACATTTTGTTAGAAGATAAAAGCGAAGCTTATGAGGAGGAATCTCATCCTTTTGAGATTTCTCGCAAGTTTATCCTGAGTACTTCGACTGCGCTCAGTATAAACTAAAGTAGAAAGACTCATTTTTCATTTTGTTGAAATGGTAAAATATGATAATCAATATTTTAAATATGTGTTTGCCTAGAAAGGTTACATACATCTTTAATTTTAATAAACAGTTATGCTTACAACACGAATGTTATTAATTATAACAGCTTATAAAATTTTTAAAACTGAGATTATTAGTGATCAACTACTAATCTCTTTAATAGATAATTATGGGATCCCAAAAATTTGAAAAACCTATTTGTAAAGTTTGTTTTTCAGACTGTTATAGCTTTTTATTGGTTTTAAATCTGCTGTTATGTTCTTTTCCCGTGCTTTCCCAGGACAAGAATATTATGGACAATCTCGCCGAACGGTTACACCTCCAAACAACAAATAAGCCAAAACTCTCCGTCTACCTTCAAACCAGCAAAGGTATTTATGAAACAGGCGAGGATCTTTGGTTTAAAGGCTACGTGCTGGATGCACAGCTGTTTTTTCCATCTGTAAAAAGTAAAATATTGTTTGTTCAATTAATCGAAGATAAAACCAATAAAGCTGTTTGGGAAGAAAAATATGAGATAGAAGAAGGGTTTGTAGATGGACATCTATATTTAAACGATTCTTTACAATCAGGTTCTTATACTTTAGCAGCATATAGTACACATTCATTTTATGAAGGTACAAAAGCGTTCCATGGCATACGCAAATTAGAAATTCTTAAAAATATAAAGAATAAACCAAAACAAGAATCTGTGAAAAATGATAATATCTTAAATTTCACGACATTTCCTGAAGGAGGAGATTTGATTTCAGGAATTCAAAATAGGATTGCTTTTAAAGCTGAAAACTCAAAAGGATTACCTATTGCGGTTTCGGGAATATTATATGAGAATAATATACCAATAGTTGAGTTTAAAAGCACACATGATGGTATGGGGAGTTTTTTATTCCTCCCATTTTCTATCAATAAATACCATATTCAGCTAGAAGAACCTCTAAAAGACAAAATTTATTATTTACCACAAATCTTAACTAGTGGGAAAACATTGCAGTTATTAAGGAGCACTGAAGATCAAGTTATTTTTAAGGTTAGTCAAACTGCCGATTTAATAGAGGGAACTATTTATTTAAAAGTGAGAAACCAGAGGTGTTATTTATAGTGTTGCTATGGGTAAATTAAACAAAGAACTCATCATTAAAATTCCATTAAAAGATATTCCACATGGTATTGCTGAAGTAACACTCTTTAATGAAAGTCTAAAACCAGTAGCAGAACGTTTAATATATGTGAATTCTGGTAGAAAATTAACTATTAAGACAATACTTAATAAAAGTGAATACTCAACTAGAGAAAAGGCTGTTTTAAAGATTAAAGTAACAAACGAAAATAATGAACCTGTAATTGCGCATTTGGGCTTAAGTATTTTCGATAAATTATATCAAAACAAGCTAGACCCTAAGAATATTCTTACTCATTATTATTTGTCTACTCAGTTAAAAGGAAATATTTACAATCCTACATATTATTTTAATGAAGAGTATAAAAATAGGCATGAAGGTTTAAACTTATTATTACTCACTCAAGGTTGGAGACGGTATATAAGTAGTGAATCTGATATAAGAGAATATACTAAACAAATAAAACCACTACTTTCCGATTCAATTACTGGTAAGGTTTATTCAGAAAGAATGACTAAAAAGTCCAAAATACAAGGACAACAATTTGTAATGGTATTTACCTCAGATTCTTTAAAGGGTAAAGACATTATTATGACAGATTCAAAAGGTGTTTTTAGTATAAATTACAAACATCTAAAAGTGAGTGAAAAGGGTTATGTTTACCTAAAGCCCATGACCCCTGAAAAATCTAAATATGTTATTAATATTAAAGATACTTTATTTGATATTATAAATTTAAATAGAAAAAAAATATCAATAAACTATCCGCTTTCAAAATTAAAAGAAGAAACTCTAAAAGATAGAAGAGAACCTTTTATTATATCAAGTGAAGTTAACAAACTGGAAGAGGTAGTTGTGCTTTCTACAAAGAAAAAACAAGTGTTTAGAGATAAGTATTTGGGCGTTTTAGATAGTTTAGCTAAACTAGATTTAAATACGGATTATGTTGGAATTCCTTGTGGAACGTTAAATTGTGAAGTCCACCCAAATGATAAAAGTAAAAAACCTATAGAAGGAGAAGTGTATCAATATATGCAAGGTTTTAAGTGGAATGATAAAAGAGATGCATATACCGTTACCGGACATGGTTATACAAAATATCATTATCCTGAACTAACAGAGGCATATTTATTAGAAAAATTTAATTTACGAATGATAAAAGGTTATTATGGTAAACGAGAGTTTTACCAACCTTTTTATGATGAAGAAACTGTAAATGATCCTTTTCTAGATTATCGAAACACCCTGTATTGGAAACCAGACATAATAACCAATGAACAAGGAGAAGCTATTATAGAGTTTTATTGTTCAGATATAAACGCAAAATTTATAGGTAATATTGAAGGGGTTAGTGGTACTGGGTTAATGGGTACTGAAAATTTTACTTTTCAAGTACGTAAATCAAACTAATTATGGGATCCCAAAAATTTGAAAGATCTATTTGTAAAGTTTGTTTTTCAGACTGTTATAGCTTTTTATTGGTTTTAAATCTGCTGTTATATTCTTTTCCCGTGCTTTCCCAGGACAAGAATATTATGGACAATCTCGCCGAACGGTTACACCTCCAAACAACAAATAAGCCAAAACTCTCCGTCTACCTTCAGACCAGCAAAGGTATTTATGAAACAGGGGAGGACCTTTGGTTTAAAGGCTATGTGCTGGATGCACAAAGGCTGCTGCCCTCGGCTTTGGACAAGACCCTGTATGTTCAATTGGAGCGGGAAGACAACAATCAGGTTGTATTACAAGAAAAATTGCAGGTAGGTAACGGTTTTGTAGATGGGCATATCCATATTCAGGATTCATTACGGGCAGGAAACTATAGGTTATCTGCATATTCTTCACGATCCTTTAACGCTGGCTCAAAAGAATTCCACGGATTCCGGAAACTTAAAATAGTCGAGCGCATTTCTACGCAACCAAAAGACACAACATTTTTAGGACAAGGTAGGGCAATAAAAAACGACAGTATACACTTCAGCGTATTTCCAGAGGGAGGCCATCTGGTATCAGGTATATTAAGTACTATTGGTTTTAAGGCGGTTGACGCCAAAGGCCTGCCAAAAGATGTTTTGGGCACCCTGTATGAAAACGACAAGCCCTTATTGACCTTTAAGAGCACGCACGCTGGTATGGGGCGTTTTTTACTAACTCCCAATAGCAATAAACGCTACCATATTAAGTTAAAGGGACCTTCACCCCAACAAGTCTATATATTGTCAGGAATAAAAACTCAAGGTAAGGTTCTGCAACTTCTTAATACCCCAAAAGAAGAACTCGTGTTTAAAGTGTCTCAATCTTCTAGTTTAAAAAAGGAAAGTGTTTATTTAAGGGTTCAGATACGTGGCTTGGTTTATACCATTGCAAAAGCCCTGTTGGATAAAGAAACCATTATAAAAATTCCGTTAAAGGACCTGCCACAAGGTATTGCGGAAGTGACGCTGTTCAATGAAAGCCTAAAACCTGTGGCGGAACGGCTAGTATATGTAAATCACGACCAAAAACTATATATAAAAGCGATATTGGATAAAGGCGAATACCTAACCAAAGAAGAATCCAAATTAAGGTTAAAGGTAACAGACCAAAATGGCGACCCCGTAGTAGCACATTTGGGCTTGAGTGTTTATGACCAGATCTACAAAACCCCAGAAGATTGTAAAACCATAGAAAGCCATTACCAGCTTTCCACACAGCTTAAAGGAACCCTCTACAATCCAGGTTATTATTTTGATGAAAAAAACGAGGACAGAAAACAAGCTTTGAACCTCTTGCTGCTTACCCAAGGCTGGAGGCGCTATGTATGGAACGAACAAAGCCTGAAAGCACAGAAACCTTTGGACAGCCTGTATGTCAAAGACCATGTTGAAGGCGAGCTTGCTTATATCAAAAAAAGAAAAAACACGACGAAACAGAGCATGGTTGTGATCTACAATCCCTTAGAGGAAGGTAACGAGACGTTTATACCATTGGATAGTCTTGGCAGGTTCGCTTTGACCGCAGACCATCTAAAAATGGGGAGGAAATTATATATTAAACATTTTGGCACAGATAGGGATAGGATACAGGTTACCGTTAAAGACCCGTTTAATGCCATTAATAAAATTAAAGAAACTAAATACAACAGCTACCCTTTAGCCATTATAGCAGAGAAAGAAGCATACAACGAATCTGATGTTAAGGCATGGGCATCAATACAAGAGGGCGTTACTCTGGACGAAGTGGAAATTAAAGGTAAAAAGAAACGTATATATAGGGATAAATATCTAAGTAAGCTCGATAGTCTTGCTAATCTGGAAATGACTGAAAGGACTTCTGATTATGTATGTAAACTAGATAATTTTTTAAATTGTCCATTCCATCGTAGAAGTTCAGAAAGTAAGAAACCAGTAGAAGGAGAAGTTTATAAAGAATTTATGTTTTTAAAAAATGGTGTATGGATTACGGGTGTAGTACCAATAGGAGATTATGTGTTTAAAAACCCCCCACTCCCACCATATCATTATCCTCATTTATCGGAAGCTGATCTTATGAGCAAGTATAATTTAATGAGTACAGAAGGGTATTCCCTTAAAAAAGTATTTTATGAACCTGTTTATGATGAGATAGAACAAACTAACGGTTTTCCAGATTATAGAAATACTTTATTATGGAAACCAGATATCATAACCGATGAAAAAGGTGAAGCTACTATTCGTTTTTATTGCTCTGATATTAATACAAAATTTATTGGTATTGTTGAGGGTGTAGGTATAAGTGACGAAGGGTTTTTAGGAACAAAATCTTTTGAGTTTTTTGTTAGGAAAAGGAAATAGGCTATAATCTTGATGCTATTTCTTTTGTTTATAGTTTTGAAATTAATACAAACAAAGCCTTATAACTTTTGAACAGAACTTTATAAAGGAGAAAGAAAGTGAGAATTTAACATTGGATAAAAATACCAGGTTCCTTGATATTAAAGGAAATTTGATTTTAGCTAAAGATCTGTTTAAAACAAAAAAGATAGTATTAAGATATTCAGAATCTAATTGTGAAGACTGTATAAGTTCAGAGATCAATACAATTTTAAACAATAACAACGAATTAAAGGAGCGTATAATTTTGATAGCTTATTACAAAAACAAAAGAGACTTATTTGTCTACCATAAGGAGTTTAAAAAGAAAGGATTGGATAATATTGAAATGTATTTGTTAACAGAAAATGGCTTAAATGTTTCTATAGAAAAACTAAATATGCCGTTTTATTTTGTATAAATTCTAATTTAGTAATGAATAACTTTTTTATTCCTCAAAAAGATAAATCAAAACTATCAGAAAGGTATTTACGAATAATGTCTAGAAATTTTCTTAATTAGAATTTAGCTGATTACTTAATGCATAAAAAAATAATGTTAAGTGTATTCTTTTTATTGGTTTAATGTCTTTCCTATAATAATAGATTGGTTTTGGTTAGCACTAATGTCATTTTACTCATAATACTGTAGAAGTAATAAATTATCGATTTTTTATTGCAGGAAAAAGTAATAAATATTTCCTAAAAGATAGCAAAGTGACAAAATTTGTCCCTGTCATGGGTGTAATTTGTATGAGAATAAATAATTATACAATTTCTGGTTAAAACCTCTGAGCATCTGAAAAAAATTAAAAAAATATAATCACATATTGTTTAACTAAAAAAAGAGCTTATGATATAAACCCAAACAAATACCCAGAGGAAGAATTATATTCCGTATGTGATACGGAATCTTTTTAAATTGAATCTCTAAATTCTTATAATTATTCAATAATTGTGGCTAGTTATTATGTTCTGTAAAGTAGCATACCTCATTAGACTTTACAATAATAATCAATTTTGTATTTCATAATACAAAAAGAATTTAAATTTTAAAATAAATAAAATGAAAAAAATAATTAGAATTTTTGTTGTTATAACGATTGTAGCTGTTACTTTTTTTAATTTGTCAATGTTAGAAAATATAGATAGGGATTTAGATATGGCTAATTTGATACAATCTGCTAATGCTTTTGGAGAAAGTGGAGAGGGTGTTAAAAAAGGTATAACCCTCAACTTTGATGCTGGAACAGTAACGTAAGAAAAAAAATAGATGGAGTATGGCATGATATTGAATGTACTTATGGTGCCTATACCAGATGCGTAGGAAACGACCAATCACCTTGTACTCCAACACAGCAAGTTATAAATTGTCCAGAACCTGGAGACCCTGCATAACGTAAAGATTCTTCTTGAGAGTATATATTTACATTCTCAAGAAGAATTTGTTAGAAAATGAAATTTTTTTAAAAGAAATGATTATGAAAAGAATTTTATTTACAATTGTGCTATTATTATGCTTTAGTTCTTGTAAAAAAATAGTTAATGAATTAGATAATGTAAATTTAGAACATATAAAAGTTGATATTCAAGAAAAATATCCTGAGGGTGATTTTAAAGAATATTTTTCTTCATCCAAAATCATAGCATTAGAGACTACAGAGCGTTCCATTTTTTCAAAAATAGACAGGATAAGTTTGCATAAGGATAAAATTTTTATTTTAGATAGAAATACAGATGCCGTTTTAATTTTTAGTAATACTGGAAAATTTTTAAATAAAATACAATACATAGGTAAAGGTCCTATGGAATATATAAGTTTACATGATTTTACAATTGATGAAAATAGAGGACATATCATTTTATACACAGATAGACCCTATAAACTTATTACTTATACTATTGAAGGACAGTTTCTCAAAGAAGAAAAAATAAAAGGTTTCTATTTCAATATGGGATTTAAAGATAATAATCTTTTTCTTTTGGTTAAGGAAAAAAAAGATAAAATGTTCTTAGAATATAATTTAGAAACACAAGCAAAAAAAAGGTTTGTTGATTTAAACGAAAAAGACGAGTTTTTTTTTAATCTAGTAATAGAAAGTCCAAATATAATCAGAAGCAAAAATGTTTTTATTAGCCAGCTTTATTCGGAAACGATATATGAATATGATGGAAACGAGGTTAAACCTAAATATTTTGTGGATTATGGAGAGCAGAAAGCGCCAGATAATATTATTAATAAATTTGAAAAGAATTATCAAGGTCTTTATGAATATATAACAGAAAATAATTATGGGTTTGGAATTTCAAACTTTCGAGAAAGTAAAGATTATGTTACGTTTAACTTCTATAATAACATGATAGTAATCTATTCAAAAGTGTTAAAAAAATCTAAAGCTTTTAGTTTTTTTGAAAATGAAAATGATCAGCTTCCATTTTATAATTATTTTGCTCATGATGGCGATGACAATAAAATTATTTCCATTTATCCTGCAATTGAATTTAAAGACCAAATGAGTATCTACAAAAAAGAGATAAAACCTTGGGATAAAATACCTGACTATATTAAAGAGATAGATGAAAAATTATCTAGTAATGATAATCCTTTACTAATTGTTTACACATTTAAAGAGTAAACAGGAAGTTTCTTTTTTTTAATAAACCTTTAGTATTAAGTATTAGAATAAATAATGAATAATGTAAAATATATAGTTTTTATAGTTATACTTTTAATTTTAAATGCTGTTCTAATTTATAAACTTAATAGCTATTCTAAAGGTATAAGTAAAATTAGACCAGTATTAAACCAATATAGGGAAGGCCTTTTAAATTTTGAACAAAATTTTGTAAAAGAGTCCGAAAATGAAAATTTAATCTTGGATCAAAACACTAAATTTCTTGATATCGAAGGAAATTTGATTAAGGCTAAAGATTTGTTTAAATCTAATAGTGTGGTATTGCGATATTCGGAAACTAATTGTGAAGCTTGTATAAATGCCGAAATTAATACACTTTTAAAGAATAATAGCGATTTAAAGAATAGTATAGTTTTAATAGCTAGTTATCGAAATAGTAGAGATTTATATGTTTATTATAAAGAGTATGAAAAAAAAGGAATCAGCAATATTAAAATGTTTTTATTATTAGATAAAAGTTTAAATATTCCAATAGAAAAACTTAATAAGCCATATTATTTTTGTATAGATTCTAATTTACGAATGAGTAATTTTTTTATCCCTCAAGAAAATAAGCCGCAACTATCTGAGAGTTATTTACAAATTATACCTATAAGTTTTCTTAATTAGTTAGTTAAACTCATTATTTGATGAGGAAAAGAATAGTTTTAAATATTTTACTGGTTATAGTTTTTCTAATATTTATAGACTCATTTTGGTTAATATTGATTGTTCTTTTATTTATAGGTATATATTTTGGAGTATTAAAATTAATTTCTTTTGTTAAGAAAAGATTTTTAAGGCAAGTGATTAGGAGTCTTTTTTTGTCTTTATTTGTGCTCTCCATAGCTATTTGTGTAAAATTATTTACTATCGATATTTTTAGAATTCCAAGCTCATCAATGGAAAATACGTTATTTCCTAACGATGTAATTTTTGTAAATAAACTAATATATGGTCCTAGATTACCAAATTCCCCTTTTGAGATTCCTTGGTTAAATCTAGCATTTTATGCTAGTAATGACGCCAGAAAACGGATAAAAGAAACTTGGTGGGATTATAAAAGGCTTTCCGGGACTAGTACCATTAAACAAGGAGATGTTTTTGTTTTTAATTTAGGAACGACTAGAGATTTTTTTGTGGTTAAACGTTGCATGGGTTTAGCTGGAGATACGCTAAAAATTAAAGATGCAGAGGTTTATACCAACAGTGAGTTATTTATATCACCCGGTACAATTAAAAATAATTATAAATTTATAGTTAAAAACCGAGCAAATATATACAATGCTATAGATTCATTAGGTTTTAAAATCACATTAAATCAAAATAGAAAAAATAAATTTAAAAATAAAAGCCTTTCTAAATTAGAGTTTTTGCGACTAAAACAATTAAATGGTATAGATTCTTTACAAAAACAGATTGATACGTTTAATGTTAAAAAAAAGTTTTTTCCTAAGTTTCCTAAAAGCAAATGGACTTTAGATAATATGGGACTTATTATTGTCCCCAAAAAAGGTATGAAAATTGTGTTAGATTTTCAAACTTATTTTTTATATAAAAAAATAATTAATAAGTTTGAAAATACATCTATTACTTATAAGGAAGGGAGTTGTTATTTAAATAATAAAAAAGCAACTACTTATACATTTTCACGGGATTATTACTTTATGATGGGTGATAATAGAAAAGACTCACACGATTCAAGATATTTTGGTTTTCTCCCAGAATCAAACATTATAGGTAAAGTACAATGCGTATTATTTTCAAATTACCAAGATAGATTTAGGTGGGATCGATTATTAAAAAGTATAGATTAATTAAATTAGTGTAATAATAGCTTAACTAAATAATAATTTTATATAAACTCATATGAACTTTAAGTTTTCTTCATTTTCTATATGTATTGTGTTTGTATGTCTATCAATTATTGGAGCTAGCCTTATTTATTAAACAACTCTAACCAAGACATTGTCATTAATTGAGATAGCTTTTAGTTGGAAAGAATCTTTCTATGATTTTGTTTAACAATAAGTTGCGTCAAAAGTTGAAGACGTTCTTTATACGGTTAAAGATATTAACTGAATACTTATTTAATTATACTTGATAGAGCGAAGAAGGCTATATTCATTAAAAAAAGTAGCAAATGATTATGAATGCAGTATAAGAACCATAAAACGAATGCTATCAAATTTACGAGAAGAAGGTCATTTCATAATCTATAGCAGAAAAAGCAATAAATATTTTCTTAAAAAATAGCAAAGTGACAGAATATGTCCCTTTGTAGGCTTAAATTTGTAGTAATTAATTTAATATATAAATGTTAAAAATATAATCACAAATTGTTTAACTAAATAAAAAGCCTATGGGATAGACTAAAAATACTCGGAGGGAATATTTAAAAAGGGAAGTAAAAACTTTTTTTAAATGTTTTTAACCAATAGGTGATCTTATGGTTAAATATTAAAGTAAAGCGATATACCCTAAAATAATCAAGTTAACTTTACAAAAATAAACTTTTAGTCATTAATCTTACTCTAAAATTATATTTTTTTCTTATGAAAACAAAAAGTTACGTATTAATATTTTTTACAAGCCTCTTTATTGGTCTCAAAAATAGTTAAAACTATGCACTTTAGTGCATGTCGCTTTAGCTTCTAAAAATTTCTACCTTTGTAGTATGTCGGAACAACGATCAAATGGACACAGTGTATCTCGCTTATTAGTTCACATAGTTTGGAGCACAAAATATCGTTATCATGTTTTGAAAGGCGACATTCAAAATCGATGTCGTTCCCTTTTGATACAAATATGCGATGCGGAAGATGTACAGATCCTAAAAGGTGTAATA
>NZ_SRSO01000080.1 GCF_004791695.1 Flavivirga rizhaonensis
AGTTCACATAGTTTGGAGCACAAAATATCGTTATCATGTTTTGAAAGGCGACATTCAAAATCGATGTCGTTCCCTTTTGATACAAATATGCGATGCGGAAGATGTACAGATCCTAAAAGGTGTAATATCAAAAGACCATGTTCATATGCATTTGGAGTATGGTCCCTCTCAAAGTGTGAGTGATTTAGTTAAGAAATTGAAGGGCAGAAGTTCAAGGAAGCTACAACAAGAATACCCAGAATTAAAGCAGAAATATTGGGGCAGACACTTTTGGGGAATTGGATATGGTTGTTGGAGTACAGGTAATATTACAGATGAAATGGTTAATGAATATTTGGAACACCATCGAAGACCTGATGATGGTAATGGAGCAAATTTCATAATTGAGAAATAGCTATTCAGGTGACTTTAAGTCACCAGCCCAAACCTATGGACTTTAAGTCCATAGTGGTTTAGT
>NZ_SRSO01000081.1 GCF_004791695.1 Flavivirga rizhaonensis
GTACTATATTTTATGCCTTAAAGCGTTTAAGGATTAGCAATGAAAAAAACGCTTTACCGTCCTAAGTCAGATCGGTTATCTAGGCTCTTATTTCAACTGAAGATATTCCGATATGAGTTTGTTGAAAATCGCCCTGTCGTCTATGTTGGCGAAAGTGGATTTGCTGTCGGTGCACCTAGAAATAGAGGTTATAGCATAAAAGGACAAAAGTGTTATGCAAGTAAAGATTGGCACGCAAGAGGAAGGATAAACGCCATTGGAGCTATAACAAACTTCAAATTGCTAAACGTTTGGGATCAATCCCAAAAGTTGTGTGTGAATTCAAAGTAGAATGATATTTTTGTAAAAAAAAGAAGATTGGATCCATATATTGACCTACTGAAAGTTCTCTTGCCAGAGCTATTGATTACCCATTTTGAT
>NZ_SRSO01000082.1 GCF_004791695.1 Flavivirga rizhaonensis
CTTTTATTTGAATCTCGGACAGGAGTCGTTGTCTGTCAGATAAAGATAGCTTTAGCAGTTCTGACTTGATTTCTGATATATCCATAATCTAAATGTATAAAAATAATACCTATTTTAAACTACAGCCATTTTAATAAAGAAACTATGTCAAGGACAAGGAACGAGGAGGAATCTCATCATGATGAGATGTCTCGTTGCTCATGCTTCGCTCCGTCGACATGACAAACAGCTGTATTTCATTGGATTATATAAGATGTTTTTAATAAAGTTTACTTCGAGTTTGTATGTTTAAAGTGTCATTCTAAAACCAGGAGGTATTATTAATTTGTTAGTGCAAAATTAACTTAAATAATACCATCTGATATGAAAGATATACAAATTACAAAAAAAGTAGATTATTC
>NZ_SRSO01000083.1 GCF_004791695.1 Flavivirga rizhaonensis
TTTCAACAAACTCATATCGGAATATCTTCAGTTGAAATAAGAGCCTAGATAACCGATCTGACTTAGGACGGTAAAGCGTTTTTTTCATTGCTAATCCTTAAACGCTTTAAGGCATAAAATATAGTACTTTGGCCAACACCAAATTTCTTAGCTCTTTCATATTGATAAAGATCGGGGTGATCTTCTACATCTTTACGAAGAGCATCCATATCTAATTTGGTAGCAGGCTTGTTTCGCTTGGTCTTGGGCTCAATACGGTTTTGCCACCTAAACAGTGTGCGTATTGGAATCCCAAACCTAGCACTGACCTCTTGGAATGTCAACTGCTCTTTTGCTTTTACTTTAAATAATCGCCGTCTGAAATCTAGTGAGTATGACATACTACAAGATACAAAAAA
>NZ_SRSO01000084.1 GCF_004791695.1 Flavivirga rizhaonensis
ATACAAAAACAATATTTGGAGGATTATCTGTTTTTAATGAAGTATTACCTATTAAAATTACAAGCAAAATTAACACAAGATACTGTTTCATGATGACTTTGATTTACTATGATAAACGTGTTCTAATTCACCACAACGTTTATGTATATGGAAAATTGCGTGTTTGTGTGCGAGGATTTTCCGAAGGAAAATCAGAAGCTAGCAAACAAAGCAACTCACATTGGTTAAGCATAAAACAGCAATTTTTTATAGCATCCATGAAAAAGCAGTAAGTCGAGTATCTTTATAGATCACAAAAAATATAAAAGATATGAACACTCAAATTACTGCCTACCCAAAGTTATACATTGGAATTGACATTCACAAGCGAA
>NZ_SRSO01000085.1 GCF_004791695.1 Flavivirga rizhaonensis
AGGCTTATCACTTACAGCAGGAACAGGACTTATCGATGTATCGACCAGTACTCCGGGAACCTATACCGTAACTTATACCACAGCAGGAACCTGTCCAAACAGTAGTACCGCTAGCGTGACGATCAACGCATTAGACGATGCGGGCTTTAGCTATAGCGCCGCAGCATATTGTGCAGATGCTACAGATCCAACGCCAAGCATAACAGGTTTAACAGGCGGAACATTTAGTAGCACATTAGGCTTATCACTTACAGCAGGAACAGGACTTATCGATGTATCGACCAGTACTCCGGGAACCTATACCGTAACTTATACCACAGCAGGAACCTGTCCAAACAGTAGTACCGCTAGCGTGACGATCAAT
>NZ_SRSO01000086.1 GCF_004791695.1 Flavivirga rizhaonensis
GGTTCTGGTGGTTGTGAAAACACTTTATGTTCATAGTAATCTGTCAAAATACAAACACCCCAACTTTTCTTATGTACATCTATGCCCACGTAAATACTCTCATTAGAATAATCTACTTTTTTTGTAAATTGGTGTTCTTGCATATCAGGTGGTATTATTTAAGTTAATTTTGCACTAACAAATTAATAATACCTCCTGGTTTTAGAATGACACTTTAAACATACAAACTCGATTTAATAGTCATTGATTTTCAATTAGTTACATTAAAAACACCCCTAAAGTCCCCTCAAGGGGCGATTTCCTAGAATATGGCAAAAATTGGTTATATTATGATTATGGAACAACAATCAATACTTTC
>NZ_SRSO01000087.1 GCF_004791695.1 Flavivirga rizhaonensis
ATAGTACAAGAAATAAGAGGGGGAAGATCTACGCATAACGGACGTGAACTACTGATGATCAAATGAATGATCCTGAACACCTACCTACGTCAGACATAACCCCACCGTGTCCTCGATCGGAGAAGGAACTCACGAAAGAGACAGTCACGGTTACGCACACAGTTGGCATGTTTTAATTAAGTTACTTCAAGTTATCTAGAACCAGTGTTAAACAAAGTTTCCACGTTGCCACATAACCGCGGGCACGACTTTCCGAAAATATTTAACCCTGCAGGGGTGCTCCAACTAGTCCATCACAAATTACC
>NZ_SRSO01000088.1 GCF_004791695.1 Flavivirga rizhaonensis
GTTTATATAAATGTATCTATCAGAAGCTTCTTTTGATACTTCATACAGTTTCTATCATTTAAATAATTTTCAGTTGCACCCACTTCATAAATTACAACACCATAATATTGTTTGCTTAAGAAATGTGTGTCTTTGTTTAATGGAAATTGCTAAAAAGCCGAAACCGCAAAATAAGGCCTTCGAAATATTTGCAAATTACAATCAATTTATATTTATACACACACATTGATCTGTTACAAGTATTAATTGTATACCTGAATAAGATGCACAAATAAATATTTCGCTTTTAA
>NZ_SRSO01000089.1 GCF_004791695.1 Flavivirga rizhaonensis
CTTGCCTTGAGTACCAAAAGTGCGCCAGAGACCTTCTTCGATATCCGAAGGCACCTTGTTGCGCTTCTTTTCAACGGTCTCGCCGTCGGCTTTCCTGTTCAAAACAGTTTCGTCGTCGACAAAGCCCAGGTTTCCAACAAATACGCAGTTGCGATGGTTCATTGGGCTTGGGTGTGCAACACTGTCCACCCGGATGTGACGGCCAAGGATTTCAGTTCCGTTGAGCTCTGCGACGACTTTCCGAGCTGCCGCGGGAGTTGAAAAGACTGCGTATGCGTTTGTGGATTT
>NZ_SRSO01000008.1 GCF_004791695.1 Flavivirga rizhaonensis
ATTACCAACGTATTTTCAATAGCCCCAAGGATACACTGGCACAACTTTTGGTATTCCATAAACTGGGATATAAAGATGCCATTGAGCCTAGATTGGATGCCTTCGAAAACCAGTTTGGGAAGGATCACCCAGAGATTTATACCGTACGCAATACCTACAAAAATATCAGGGAGCATAAGAAGGTTAAGGTAATAGATGTTGGAAGTACCGTAAAGGATTTTTCTTCCAAAAATTTAAAGGGAAAAGAATTCAAACTTTCCAATGTTTTAAAAGAAAACAAATACGTATTGGTCGAATTTTGGGCGAGCTGGTGCGGGCCCTGCAGAGCTGAAATACCGCACATGAAAAAAGCATATGAGCACTATAACAAAAAGGGTTTTGAAATAGTATCCTTTTCGCTTGACCATGAAAGAGAAAGATGGGGCGGGGCTAGCGAAGAAGAAGCCCTTCCCTGGGTTAACGTAGGCGACTTAAAAGCCTATAAAAGCCCTGTTGTTAAAATGTACGGGGTACAGGGAATACCCAGAAATTTTTTGGTTGATAGATCAGGAACCATTTTAGCCAAAGATTTACGCCAAGAGAAATTGGACGAAAAACTGAAAGAACTACTTAAATAAGACAAAGACACTATGAAAAAATTTATCTATCCACTGCTAATCATTTTAATAGCCGTTAGCTGTAAGGAAGCTCCCGTAAAGGAAAACAAAACTGTAGTCTTAAAAGGCTCGATAGCTAATTATGACCAAGACACATTATATATGAATAACGTGTCTTCGAAGTCCATGCTTTTTAAGGAAGATACCCATGCCATTACACTAAAAGAAAAAACAAACTTTGAGTATCGTTTCGAGCTAGAGAAACCTACCTATTTTAGCATAGGAAGGACCTTTTTATATCTATCTCCTGGCGATAGTCTGGTCGCCAATTTAGATACCAGAGATAGAACCTATGCCTCATTTGCAGGTAAAGGAGAGCAGGCCAACAACTATTTAAGAAATCTGTCGTATCCCAAAGGCGGTTCTTTTTGGGGGGATAGTGATATATCATCAAAAATTGAGACGTATAAAGATATGCCGGAAGCCTTTAAGGTGTCGGTTAAGAAACGTACAGATGAACTTAATAGTTTAACCCATGTTTCAGAAGATTTTAAACGTTTGGAAACAGCACGTATCAAGTTTGATTATGTTAATACGTTGGGCAGTGGCGTGTTCTATTTATATATAGGAAAAATGAGTAAGGGAGAAATGACCAAAGAGGAAATGGACATGAAAATGAAGGAAGCAGACCAATATTTTATTCCTTACAGAAAGCCCTTTCTAGACGATTTCAACAACACCGACTATTTACAATTAGAAGTATTTCAATCGGTACTCTCTGCATTAAGAAAGGAAGATTTTAGAACGGATCATGAACTTCCGGAGCTGAATGATACCTTACAAGAGTATCTCACAACCAGCTATTTAACAAGTAAAGTAAAGTTTAGTGGGTATTCAAATGCCTTGGGAGACGAATTAAAAGAAGGAGCGCAAAAGATAAAAAACAAAAATTATTCGGCTGTACTGCAAAACATTCTAACCGAATATGCTACCCTAACAAAGGGAAACCCTGCATCAGATTTAACGTTTACAAAACTGGATGGCAATACCGTTAAATTGAGTGATTATAAAGGTAAAGTAATCGTTTTGGATTTATGGGCAACCTGGTGCGGACCTTGTATGAAAGAAAAACCGTTTTTCGAAGCCCTAGACAAGAAATATCATGGAAACGAAAGTGTAGCACTCATTTCACTGTCTATAGATACCGAAAAAGTCTGGCGTGGTTATTTCGAAAAAAATGAAGTTAAGGGCGACCAACTACAAATAAACAGAAGCCAACTTACCGATTATAAAGTTTCTGGAATACCAAGGTTTTTTGTGATCGATAAAGAATTTAATGTCGTAGATGTATTCGCGCCTTTACCTTCTTCAGGAGATTTAGAAAAGTTAATCAATGAATATATATAATAAAAAATGAAAAAGCATATTATACTCCTCTTAATACTTACAGTACTTTGGTCTTGTAAAAAAGAAATACCTGTTGATTATGTCATCTTAACAGGGAATATAAACAATACCAAAGGGGGCGAATTAAAAATCAGTTCTATAAATGGGTTTAAAAAGACAATTAATGTAAAAGACACAGGTACTTTTTCCGATACACTTTATATCCTAGAAAATGGTTTGTATAATTTACAATTCAACAATATAGGAGTTACACCCTATTTATCTAAAGGAGCAAGTGTTCATTTAGATGTTGATGCGAAACAACATACTAGTACATTGAAATTATCTGGAGACCATGCCGAATTGAATAATTACTTTGCCTACAGAGCTGGTAAAGAGTATGATTTTGTAATGAATAGAGAAGCAAACTATAATATGGATGAAGATGCATTTGTAGCGAAAACAGACGCATTTCAAAAAGACCTGGAAACACGTTTAGAAGCCGTTGAAAATATTCCCGAGGGTCTCAAAGCTAAAGAATTACGAGCCATAAATTATAGTAGATTAACTAAGAAAGAGATTTATGAAAGAATGTATAATTTTTTAAATAAAGTCAGAGATTTCAAAGTTTCTGAAGGTTTTAAGAAAGAGCTATCTGAAATTTCTTTAGACAACACAGAAGATTACTTATACTCTCCAGATTACCGGCAAATGATTTCACTAGATGCTATGGCAAAAATGGCTTATTATGCTCAAAAAGATTCGTTACATTACTATGAAGCCCAAGTGAAAGCTGTTTCAGAAATTAAAAATGAAGTCATTAGAAATGGAGAGCTCTATAAAAATGTTTCAAAGTTTTTAACACGTTCTAACAATAAGGAAAAAGACTTAAATGATTTCTTAGAGATTTCAACCAATGAAAACCATAAAGCAAGTGTTAAGGCATTATATGAATTTTTAAAGGTATTGGATGCAGGTCAACCTTCACCTAAATTTGAGAATTACGAAAATTATACTGGAGGTACAACCTCATTAAGCGATTTAAAAGGCAAATACGTCTACATCGATGTTTGGGCAACTTGGTGCGGGCCCTGTAAATATGAAATTCCCTTCCTTAAAAAAGTTGAAAAGCAATATCATGATAAAAATATTGCTTTTGTAAGCATTTCTGTTGACAAACAAAAGGATAAGGACAAATGGAAAAAAATGATAGCAGAAAAAGAGTTAGGTGGCATTCAACTAATAACTGATAATGATTTTAATACAAAATTTATAAGTGCTTATAAAATTAGTGGTATTCCTCATTTTATTCTTTTAGATCCAGAAGGCAATATTGTAAAGTCTATGGCTCCAAGACCTTCCGAAGAAAAACTGGTTGAATTATTTAATGAATTGAATATTTAACGAGAGTTTAACAAAGTTATACTAGGTGTAAATCTGGAATTCTTATACTAATTAAATAACGATACATTATTAATTTCTTAAAAATAGAATCGAAATTATATCAATTTAACATTTTATTAATAGGGTGTATCGTTTTTTATTAAGTCTAATCTATTAAGTAAAGTAAAAAACTAATTAATCTTATGAATTTAAAAACATCAATATTTTCACTTTTATTTTTATGTGTTTCTATTTTAGTGAATGGGCAAGAAACGGCATCAAAATTCAAAAAAATTCAGGAATTAGAAAGCATACAAGAGTATTTGTACGAGCCTAATGGCATGAACATACTTTTAGTACAAGACAATTCGGCTCCTGTTGTAACTGTTCAGGTCGTTTATCGCGTAGGTTCAAAACATGAAGTACCTGGAAATACAGGCTCAACGCATTTATTAGAGCATTTAAACTTTAAAGGCACGCCTACATTTAATAAACGTAATGGCAATGCTATTTTTACGGTATTGCAAGGTATTGGTGCGCAAATGAATGCAACCACTTGGAATGACAGAACCAATTATTACGAAACCATACCTAGTGACAAATTAGAATTAGCACTTCATATAGAATCAGACCGTATGCGTAATTCTTTATTATTGAAAGAAGACAAAGACGCAGAAATGACGGTGGTTCGTAACGAGTTTGAGCGTGGTGAAAATAATCCAAATCAACTTTTAGATAAAGAGATTTGGGCAACGGCTTATATGGCCCATCCTTATCACCACTCTACAATTGGATGGCGATCAGATATTGAGAATATGCCCATAGAAACATTACGTGATTTTTATAATACCTACTATTGGCCAGATAATGCAACATTAACCATTATTGGCGATTTTCAAAAAGAATCGCTTTTCAAGCTGGTTGATAAGTATTTTGGTAAAATTACCAAGGCGCCACATGATATGCCTCAGCCTTATACAACAGAGCCAACTCAATTAGGTCCAAGACGAATAGTTATTAAAAAACCTGGTCAACAAGGCATCGTATCTATAGGTTACAAAATACCAGGTAGAATGCATGAAGATTTACCTGCCTTAAAGGTGTTAAGTCAAATCATAGGTTCTGGAACTTCTTCTATCATTAATAAGACATTTGTAGATACAGGTGTGGCGCTTTTTGGATATTCAAGAGCTTCAAATTTTAAAGAAGTAGGATTATTTACTGTTGCGCTAGGGATTACTCCAGATAAAGATCATGAAGTAATAAATGCACAATTACTTGAAATGATAACTAAAGTGAAAAACGATGGTGTAACTCAAGAGGATGTTAATCGAATTGTTGCAAAGCTTAATTCGCAAACCATTTTATCAAGAGACGGTTCTAGCAGTATTGCCAGAGAACTTACCGAAGCCATTGCCGGAGGCGATTGGAAAGATTATTTAAAAGGTGCACAGCGTTTAAGTAATGTAACAGCAGAAGATGTAAAACGTGTTGCAAATACGTATTTATTAGAAGACCAAAGTACAACAGGGTATTTTATACCAAAAGTACCAGGAGGGAATAAGACTGTAGGTCAGAAGCCTACTAATTATATGTTTAATAATGACAATAAATATTTTTACAGAAATCCAGAACATAAGATTGACGAGTATTATAACGATTCTCAAACAACCTCTCAAAATACACTTTCAAAAATAACTTCAGCCTATGAAACTATCGAAATAAATACTAAGGGTAAAAAGTTTAATAGAGAAAAAGTAGCGGGTATAGATGTCGTTACTGCAAAAACAGGAGCTAAAGACTTTTTAACCATAAATGCTAGTTTTCCAATAGCAGATTATTTAAATACAGGAGGTAATGAAGTGGTGCCGTCTTTAACTGCCCAAATGCTAAGTAAAGGTACTATTAATAATGACAAGTTTCAATTTTCTCAAAAGTTAGAAAAATTAGGTGTTAGATTACTTATTAGTGCCCGTACTCATAATGTAAATATCAGTTTTAAATGCCTTAAAAAGGACTTAAGTACAGTAATTAATTTGTTAGCAGAAGAACTGCGTTATCCTCTGTTTGATAAAAAGGAGTTTGACTTGTTAAAACAGCAAAATATTGGTAACATAAAACAAGGGCTGACAGACCCAGGAACTCAAGGTTTTATAGCTCTATCGCAAGCCATATACCCAAAAGGGCATCCTAATTACTCAACCGATACCCAAGCATCTATCGAGAATTTAAATAAGGTGACCTTAGACGAATTGAAAGCATTCCACAAATCCTATTTTGGTCCTGCAGGGATGCATATTGTTGCTGTAGGCGATGTAGACAACAAAGCTTTATATTCAGCACTTAAAAAAGCGTTTAAAGGATGGAAAGGTGGTTTAACCAATAAAGCCCAATATAAAAATCCCACTAAAGTGAACGCATTAACTAAAGTGGTTACAATTCCTCAAAAACCAAGTGCAGAAATGTATATTGGTCAATATACCGGAATTAAGAGAATGGACAATGACTTTTTACCTTTTTACTTGGGAACAAGTATTTTAGGTGGTGGTTTTTCGGGAAGATTAATGCAAACCGTAAGAGATAATGATGGCTTGACTTATAACATTGGAGCAAGTCATTCTGGACATACCTATACAGGAGGACATTGGTCTGTAAAAGCGTCTTTCAATCCTACGTTATTCCAAAAAGGCTTAGATGCTACTATGGTACAAATTAAAAAATGGGCAAATGAAGGCGTAACTGCCAAAGAATTAGCGTCTATGAAAAGTACCCTAACTGGAAGTTTTAAAGTTGGACTTTCAACTACAGGTGGTCTGGCTGGAGTGCTTTTAAGTTTTGTTGAACGTGGACTAGAACCTAATTATGTAGATCAATATTCTAAAGATATTGAAGCAGTTACTTTAAACGAAGTGAATAATGCTATCAAAAAATATATAGACTTAAATAAATTAATTATTATAAAATCAGGATCATTAGATGAAAATGGTGAACCTTTAAAATAGAACTTCATTTTTCGTCGAACTTTGTTTTCATAGTTCATATTTTTTGAGTTAGTCACTTTAAAATAGCGAAAGGTAAAAGGGTTGTTGTTAAAAACAACCCTTTTTAAATCTAAATAAACTAACTAGTTTTTTCAGAATAAAAACAGTATAAATCTATGATTTTTAAGTGTTTGTTATTTTAGACAGAGATAAGAATGAGCTTTTCGACTTTAGTTTATACTGAGCTGAGTTGAAGTGCTCAAGATAAACTTTCGAGAAACCTCATAAGAATGGGATTGCTCCTCAATAGCTACGCTATATACGTTCAAGTAAAATATATTTTACTCTCCGTAGCGTTCAGAATGACATAGTTTTTTTATAATAATTAAACATCTGATTATTGGGGTTTAATATATCGAACTCACGTTATTTGATTATATTTTTTGAACACGTCCCTAGACATTCGAAAAATCGATAGTTTTTTGATCTTTTAAGTCTAAATAAATATAGGGATTTACTATATAAAAGAGTATGTCAATGAGTAATTCAGATGTTCAGAAAGATTTAATTGATAATGAAAACAACATCTCTGGGAAGTCTTACCACCACTGACTTGGAACAACATTATAGAGTATATTCAAGAACACTAATAAAAAACCCTTGAAAATCATCTGATAATCAAGGGTTTATAAACTTTAAAAGTGGTACCTCCAGGAATCGAACCAGGGACACAAGGATTTTCAGTCCTTTGCTCTACCAACTGAGCTAAGGTACCTCGCCAAAGCGGTTGCAAATATATATTCATTTTTGCTATTCCCCAAACGAAATACATAAAAAATTACATAGTTTTATTTATTTTTAAACAAAATAGCTTTAACTGATTTGTAATTAATATTATAGCTTAAAAGGAATAATTATTGATGCTGCTTTTGTACATTTAAACCTTTCTTATAAAGAATATGAATTTAGTAATAGACGTAGGGAACTCTCTTGTAAAACTAGCTGTTTTTGAGGAAGGAATACTACTACATAAAGAGGTTGTAGAGTTAAGTCTTGTTTTAGAAGGTATTAATGCTTTAAAAGAAGCATATTCAGGAATAAAAAAAGCAATTATTTCTTCGGTAGGAAGGTTAAATAAAGAAACTATTAAGGAGATTAGTAGCTATTTTGATGTTATGATTTTAGACTCAAATCTAAAGCTGCCATTTAAAAACCTCTATAAAACACCAAGGACATTAGGTGTAGATAGAATGGCATTAGTCTCTGCTTCTGTTGAACAGTTTTCAAATAATAATGTTCTTATTATAGATGCAGGAACTTGTGTTACTTATGATTTTATAACAGCAAATAATGAGTATTTGGGAGGTGCTATTTCTCCAGGGCTTCGTATGCGGTATAAATCGTTAAATAATTTAACTGCAAATTTACCGTTGTTAGAATCAGAAACCCCGAAGAGTATTATTGGAGATTCAACAAATAGCTCTATACATTCTGGGGTAGTACATGGTATTTTAAAAGAAATAGACGGTAATATTGAAGAATATAATCGAAAATACTCAGATTTAACAGTAATTTTAACAGGAGGCGATGCTAATTTTTTGTCAAAACAATTAAAAAGTAGCATATTTGCCAATTCTAATTTTCTTTTAGAGGGATTGAACTATATTTTACAATTTAACTCAAACGAATGATAAAAAAACTTGTATTAGTTTTTATTGCAGCTTTTGCAATTCACAGTTACGGTCAAGAAGGAACTGCTTCGCCTTATTCTTTTTATGGTATTGGAAGTCTTAAGTTTAAAGGCACTGTAGAAAATAGGAGCATGGGTGGATTAAGTATTTATAATGATAGTATTCATGTTAATTTACGAAATCCCGCTTCCTATGCTGGAAAAAATATGGCAGCTTTTAATAATGAAAGTAGGCCAGTAAAATTTACGGTTGGAGGAAGTCATTCAAGTATCAATTTAAAAAGTGATACTGAGTCAGACAACACATCATCATCTACTTTTGATTATTTAGCCATGTCTATACCAATGGGAAAATTTGGTTTTGGTTTTGGGTTATTGCCATACACATCGGTTGGATATAAATTAGAATCTGTGAACGATAATGGTGATACTGAAAATAAGTTTAGAGGAGAAGGGGGGCTTAATAAAGTTTTTCTTGGGTTAGGATATCAAATAATAGATGGGCTAAGTATTGGTATTGATGCCCAATATAACTTTGGAAACATTCAAAATAGTACTGTTGAATTTTTGTATGATAACGATGGAGCTCTGCTTGAATTTCAGGCACGTGAAAATAATAGATCAGATTTAAGTGGTTTAAATTTTAATTTGGGGCTGTCCTATAAAAAAATGATAACAGAAGGTTTAGAGCTTTCTTCAGGAATAACGTACACACCGGAAAGTAATTTGGTATCTAAAAATACAAGATCATTTTCTACTATAAGAACAAATATTACTTCGGGCCAGGAACTTGAATTTAGTAGAATAGAGACTGATTTAGAAGCTCTAGGTTTGTTAGAAACAGATTTAATACTACCATCAAGATTTTCAGTAGGAGCTGGGATAGGTAAACCAAGAAAATGGTTTGTTGGAGCAGAATATGCCTTCCAGAAAACAAGTAATTTCTCAAACGAATTATACACCAGCACTATCACACCTACTACATACGAAGATGCTTCAACATTTTCTTTAGGAGGGTTTTATATTCCAAAATATAATTCTTATACTAGCTATTTAAAACGTATAGTTTATAGGGCAGGGATGCGTTACGAAAAAACGGGATTAAATATAAATAACGAATCAATAAATGAGTTTGGCATATCTTTTGGAGTAGGATTACCAGTTGGTAACTTTTTATCTAACGCAAATTTAGGTTTTGAGATTGGTAAACGGGGAACAACTAATAGTGCTTTGATTCAAGAGAATTTTGTTAATTTTCGAATAAGCTTATCTTTGAACGATAGATGGTTTCAGAAAAGGAAGTATGATTAACAGCAAAAATTAGAATTATGAAAACAAAAATTACATTATTATTTACATTATTATTCGTTGGCCTAAATATGGGTTATGCGCAACAGGATGAAGAATGTATGACTAAGCTTTCTATTTTTCATGAGTATGTGAAAGCTAAAAATTTTGATGCAGCTTACGAGCCATGGATGGCAGTAAGAAATAAATGCCCAAAATTTAATAATGCTATTTATATAGATGGTGAGAAAATCTTAAACCATAAAATCAAAAAAGCAACAGTAAATGCTGATAAGACAAATTATATCAATGATTTATTAAAATTATGGGAACAAAGAGGCGTGCATTTTGCAAGTAAAACTAAAAAAGGAGAGTATGCTGCAAAAGCTTGTCAATTAATGTATGACAACAGAAAAATATTAAATAAAACAGATGAAGAGCTTTATGAGTGTTATGATGCTGCCTATAAATTAGATAAATCGACTTTTAATAACCCTAAAAGTTTATACACATATTTTTCTTTAATGGTTGATTTGTATGATGCAAAAAAGAAACCAGCAAAAGATTTATTTAATAAGTATGATGATATTGTAGAAAAAGTAGAAGAAGAAGTTAAAAACTATTCTGAAAAACTTAATGAGCTTATTGAGAAAGAAGATGCAGGTACTGTATTAACTAAAAAAGAAGGTAAGTATAAGAAATACTATGAAAGTTATTTAAAGAATTATGACTTAATCTCAGGAAGTATCGATCAAAAACTAGGAGATAGAGCTAATTGTAAAAACTTAATTCCTTTATATAATAAAGACTTTGAAGAAAATAAAAGCAATGCCGTTTGGTTAAAACGTGCAGTAAGTAGAATGTATTATAAAGAATGTACAGATGATCCTTTATATGAGAAATTAGTAAAGTCTTATGATCAGACTGCTCCTTCAGCAGATACAAAATACTTCGTTGGAACTATCTTATTTAAAAATCATAAAGAAAATGAAGCTATCAAGTATTTTCAACAGTCTTTCGATTTAGAAACCGAAAGATTCAAAAAAGCAAAATTAGCTAACAGAATTGGACTTATTCTTAAAAAGAAAGGAAGATATGGCAAAGCTAGAAATTATTTCAGACAAGCTCTTAAGTTAAACCCATCAAATGGTCGTCCTTATTTATCAATAGCTGGGATGTATGCTGCTAGTGCTAATAGCTGTGGGAAAACTAACTTTGATAAAAGAGCTGTATACTGGTTAGCTGCAGAAGAAGCTAGAAAAGCGGCTCGTGTAGATCCTACACAAAAGAAAAACTCTTCTAAATCGGTTGCTAATTATTTAGCTAAAGCACCTCAAAAAGCTGAGATTTTTAGCTCAGGTAGATCTGGACAAGTTATAAAAATTGCATGTTGGATTGGAGCTTCGATTACAGTGCCAAAGATTTAATGAATAAAAGACATATATATAACATACTAAACATAGTCACAGTAATACTTACTGTGACTATGTTTTTTTCATGTAGTGACAACTTTAATCAGATTCAAAAAATGGGGGTTTCAGAAAATGAACCTATTGGAGTTGCAGAAAATATAAATTTAAAACATACAGACTCGGGCAGATTAACAGCAAACCTCTTAAGTGCTAAAATGCTCGATTATTCAAATAGGGATTTTCCTTTTAATGAGTTTACAGGTGGCATAACATTATATGTCTTTGATGAAGAAAATAAAAAAAGTACCATTGTTTCAGATTATGCAATCATATATAATAATACAGACCTTATAGATTTACAAGGTAATGTGGTTATCACTACGCATGATGGAAATGTTCTAAAGACGGAGCAGTTATATTATGACCAAAATAGAGAGTGGTTGTTTTCTAATCATCTTGTTGAAATAATAAGTAGTGATGGTTCTTCAATGAAAGGCAATATTTTTGATTCAGATGCTAAATTTACTAATGTAGAAGTATTAGAAGCTAATGGAAATGTATTGTTTAATGAATAATCCTGTATAGGATTTCATTAGAATTAGTTTTTTAAAATGTAAGATAATACTTTTAATTAAAAAGAATATTCGTATATTTAGTTTTAATTTAAAATATAATAATATGAAAAAATTAAATTTAAAAAAGTTAAAACTGAATGCCGATAATTTGCTTCAACGAGATCAATTAAAATCTGTATTTGGTGGTTATGGTGATGGTACATGTACAAGGTATGTAGCTAAATGCTACATTCCTGGAGAGTCATGGATAGGGTCAACTAATGACCAAAGTGTCGTTCAAGATATGTTGACTCATTGTAATAACAGTGGTGGTACAATGGATCTTCAAATTAATACTTGTTAAATAAAATAAAGAGACTAAATTTTAAGTCTAAAACCAAGAGATTCCGTTAAAAACTAAGACCTTTTGATTCCAAGAAAGGTCTTTTTTATTAGTCACCCTATTTTTTACGAAAGGTCCTTATTTTTTAATTATAGCAAAATATTATAATCAATTTTTTTCGATTTTACTATCTTTGTTTTAATTAATTTACGATTCATAATCTATGAAATAAACCATAGTAATTAAGTTGATACCGACTAAAATGCTAAATGGTTTATTACATCTGACTTAAAAAAAATAAATATTAACAGATGAAATATTCTAAGATTTTTCAATATGCCTATTTAGTTTTTGCGGCACTATTTATATACGATGCTATTGTTAAGTATGTAAATGCAGGTGAAGTTACATACCCTTCAATTTTACTTGGAGCTTTAGCAATTTTTATGTTTTTCTTTAGAAGTAAGTTTAGCAAAAAGTTTGAAAATAAAAACAACAACTCAAACTAAATGAGCATTTATGCTATTATTATAATTGCATCATTAATTCTTTCCGCCTTTTTCTCAGGTATGGAGATCGCTTATGTATCTTCAAATAAAATTCATATTGAAATTGAAAAAAAACAAGAAGGGATCTTTGCCAAAGTTTTAAGAAAACTTACCGCCAAACCCTCAAAGTTTATAGCCACAATGCTTATCGGGAATAATATAGCATTGGTTATTTACGGGTTTTTTATGGGAGACATGTTAGTAAATTGGTTTCAAACCATATTACCAACATCATATAGTTTTCTGAACTATTTGTTAACTGATTTAAGTTTACTATCACAGACCGTAATATCAACAATCATTATTTTAATAACTGCAGAATTTTTACCCAAGGTATTTTTTCAAATTTATTCGAACACATTAATTAAAGTTTTGGCAATTCCAGCCTACGTGTTCTATGTCTTATTTACTTTTATATCAGATTTTGTTATCTGGATATCAGATTTCGTACTTAAGCATTTTTTTAAAACAGAAGGCGACCAAATACAATTAGCATTCACTAAAGTAGAACTTGGAAATTATATAAGTGAACAAATGGAATCTGTTGAAGCTCATGAAGAAGTCGATACAGAGATTCAAATTTTTCAAAATGCTCTTGAATTTTCTGAAGTGAAAGCAAGAGAGGTCATGGTGCCTCGCACAGAAATCATAGCTGTAGAAATAAGTGATTCTATTAAATCGCTCAGTGCATTATTTACCGAAACAGGTTGCACTAAAATATTGGTCTACAAAGAAACCATGGATGACATTTTGGGGTATGTACACTCTTTCGAATTGTTTAAAAAACCCAAGAGTATTAAGTCTATGATGCTGCCTGTTGAGTTTGTGCCAGAAACAGTGCTTATAAAAGATGTACTAGGGGTTCTTACAAAAAAACGAAAAAGTATAGCAGTTGTTTTAGATGAATATGGGGGGACGTCTGGGATTATGACTGTAGAAGATATTGTAGAAGAACTATTTGGTGAAATTGAAGATGAACACGACACAGTAGACCTAATTGAAGAAGTTATAGATGAAACTACATATAAATTTTCAGCACGTTTAGAAGTTGATTATATTAATGAAACGTATAAAGTAAATCTTCCGGAAAATGAAAACTACGAAACGTTAGGAGGGCTTATTGTTAATCATACTGAAGAGATTCCAGCTCAAAATGATATTGTAAAAATTGATGCCTTCCAATTTACAATATTAGAAGTGTCAAATACTAAAATTGATATGGTAGAACTTAAACATTTAGAGGAAGATTGATTTAAAAAGAAAAGTTCAAAATTATCTATTGGAGTTTCATTTATAGTGTGTTTCCTATTAAAAAAGTAGAAATCTGGGTTTGATACAATTAATGCACCTTTCTACTTTTATTATTAAATAGAAAATGGTATTTTCGCGCACGATATTTTGTCAATTATAGTTAAATTGGCAACCAAGTTAACAAGCTAAACCTTAACAATGGGGTTTAAAAATTTAAATTACAAATGGCAGTTTTAAATAAGATTAGACAACGTTCACTATTTTTAATAATAATTATAGCATTGGCGTTATTTTCTTTTGTATTAGCAGATTTATTTAAGAACAGTGATGCACTTGCTTCAAAATCACAAAATATTGTTGCTACTATAAATGGTAAAGATATTACACGTGAAGATTTCATGCAAAAAGTAGAAGCTGCTCAAAGACAGGCTGGACCAAATGCAACAAATACTCAAGTAATGAATAGAGTATGGGATCAAGAAGTTAGAAGAGCTGTCATGCAGACTCAATATGATGAATTAGGGATTTCTGTTGAAAAAGATCAAATGAGAGATTTGTTAAAAACATCATTGGCTACTAGCCCGGAGTTTTTAAACGAAGCTGGACTTTTTGATGAAAATAAATTAAACGAGTACATTGCTAATTTAAAAGAAACATCACAACAAGCATATGCAAGTTGGGTAAATTATGAAAAATCTGTGGCTGCAAACGGATTACAGCAGAATTATTTTAATTTAGTTAAAGCAGGTTTAACAGGTACTTTAGCTGAAGGTAAGTTAGAACATCAACTAGAAGGGAATAAAGTAGATATTAAGTATGTGCAAGTATCTTATGCGTCAATTAAAGATACTTTAGTAGAGGTGTCTAAATCTGATATTTCTAACTATATCAATAAAAATAAGAAAGAATACGAAGTTGAGGCCTCTAGAGATATTAAATTTGTTCAGTTTAATGAAGTGGCATCTGTTGAAGATGAAAACGCTATTAAAGCAGATCTTAATGTGTATTTAAATGGTCGATTTGTTGATGAAACAGGAAGAAAAGATACCATAGTTGCTTTTTCGAAAGTTAAAGATAACGAAGATTATATTAACATAAATTCAGATATAAAATTTGATAAACGTTTTGTATTTAAATCAAGCTTGCCAGCAGCAGTTGCAGACACTATTTATAGCCTTGAAGAAGGTGGGGTATATGGTCCATATAAAGATAATAACCACTTTAAAATATCTAAAGTCATTGCTGTTAAGCAAATTCCAGATTCAGTAAAAGTAAGGCATATTTTAATTCCTTTTGTGGGAGCTCGAAGTGCTACACCTGAAGTAACACAAACAGAGGCAGAAGCCAAAGTAACTGCAGATAGTTTATTAACGGTTATTAAATCAGATCGTTCTAAATTCCCAGAGTTGGTAAAAGAATTCTCATCAGACCAAGGAAGTGTTGAAAAAGAAGGACGTTACGATTGGCACCCTTATAACACAATGGTTTCTGAATTTAATGATTTTGAATTTGAAGGAAAAACAGGAGATTTAGGAGTTGTGAAAACAATTTTCGGATTTCACATTATAGAGATTGAAGGACAGAAAGACAAAGTTAAAGCAATACAAGTTGGAACCATAGCTAGAAAGATTGAACCATCTGAGACAACTACTGCAAAAATATTTAGAGATGCTTCTAACTTTGAAATTAAGGCTGGAGAAGGTGATTTTGAAGCATTAGCAAAAGAAGGCAGCTATACAGTACGTCCAGTAAACGGTATTAAAGTTTTAGATGAAAATATACCAGGTATTGGAAACCAAAGACCAATTGTACGTTGGGCTTTTGAAGAAGATGCTGAGGTTGGAGCTGTTAAACGTTTTAATATTCCTAATGGTTACGTAATTGCACAGTTAGTTGCTAAAAATAAAGCAGGCCTAATGTCTGTTGAAGATGCTACAGCTAAAGTATTGCCTCTTGTTAGAAAAGAAAAGAAAGCGAAAATGATTAGAGATAGAGTCTCTGCTAAAACACTTGAAGATTTAGCCGCAGCAGAAAGTACAACTGTTAGATCTGCATCTGCAGTAAATATGAAAAGTCCAACGATTTCTGGAGCAGGTAGAGAACCTTTAGTTGTTGGAGCTGCTTTTGGATTAAAAGAAGGAGAAACCTCAAAGTTAATAGATGGTGAGAATGGTGTGTATATGGTACAAGTTACAAAAGTAACACCTGCTGTAGAACTTGATAGTTATCAAGCAGCGGCAAATAGAGTAGAACAACAAAAAATAAATGTTGTTAATTCTAAATTATATAATGCTTTAAAAGAGGCTGCAGAAATTGAAGATAATAGAGTTGAAACTCAAGTTCAATAGAAAAAATAATTAAGAAATAAAGCTTAAAAAGGTCTTGTTTTACAAGGTCTTTTTTGTTTTTTATAATACCATATCCCTATAAGGAATTACAGTATCAAAACCTTTTTGGTTAAAATAAGAGGTTGGGTTATCTTTAGAAGTCGCTAAGATAAAATCACCTCCCCAAGCACCAAGACTCTTAATACTACCCTTAAAATCGTCGAAAAAAAGCGATTTAATGACCTTTTGCTTAGTTAGTTTAGATATAATGGCTTCATGTAGAGTTATTAAGGTTTCAAAATCCTCAAGAGCATCAGTGGCAATCATTTGAAAGGTGATGTTGTTGATGTCTTCAATACTTGTTTTTAAATGACTTTTGTTAGCACGGTAATGGGTAATGCCTTCTCTACTGTTCTGTTTTTTATTTAAATAAACAAAATATAAATGATCCTTAAAAGAAGGATTGAAGTCTATCGATTTAACTATGGGCTTGGCATTTTCCAATTGATAAGTAATAGGAGTGTTATACTGCGCACATGCAATATCATAACCACTACCTCCAAAAGTAGTTTCTAACAATTTATACGCATCAATATCTGCCCATGCAGCTATATTATTTATTAATGTAGAAGAAGTGCCCAAACCCCAATGTCTAGGAAAATCTAGCTTGGTTGTAATTTTGAAGCCCTTGTTTGTATGTAAAAAACCTAAATTAAGCTGTTTTGCTGCACTTAAAATTTGAATAAGCCTTTTGGAAACATCATTGTCATTTCGAACGGCATGAAAAATCCCATTATTTGCGATTTCAAAAGTTGTTTCAAACCAAACGGTCTTATTTTCATCTAAACTCTTCCAAACAAGTTTGGGGTCGTCAATAACTTCAATCTTTAGAGATTGCCCATGTTTTGTGGGTACAGCTAATGAAAGTGCTCCATCAAGAACCGCATATTCTCCTGTAAGCAAAAGTTTTCCGTTACTATAGTAAGACTTCATTTATTTTTTTACCCTTAGCTTATTAATAGCTTCAACAACCGCACTATGAGTTACGGTATTTGTTTTGAAATGTTCAGTTATAGTTTCCTTTTCTTCATCATTAGCTTCAAACTGATTAAGAATATTCATTAAATGCATTTTCATATGGCCCTGCTGAATACCTGTAGTTGTAAGAGAACGAAGCGCTGCAAAATTTTGAGCTAACCCAGCTACGGCTACAATTTGCATAAGCTCTTTGGCAGATGGTTTATGTAACAATTCCAGTGCTAGTTTTACTAAAGGATGCAAGCTGGTAAGACCTCCAACAGTACCTAATGCTAGAGGGATTTCCATCCAAAAAGTAAATAAACCGTTTTCAATTTTAGCATGCGTTAAACTACTGTATTTTCCATGTCTTGAGGCATATGCATGCACACCTGCTTCAACCGCTCTAAAATCGTTTCCTGTTGCCAAAACAACAGCGTCAATACCATTCATGATACCTTTATTATGCGTAACAGCCCGATAAGGTTCCACTTCAGCAATATTAACAGCTTGGATAAATTTATTAGCAAAAACTTCACCAGAAACCGTATCATTGTCGCTCAAATCTTCAACTTTACAACTTACTTCGGCACGTACCAAACAATCAGGAACATAGTTGGACAAAATACTCATAACAATGTCTATTTGCTTTTCTTCGGCATAGAAACCATCAAATAGCAGCGCTTCATTTTTTAAAGTCTTAGCAAACTGTTCTAAGCAAGAGTTTATAAAATTTGCACCCATAGCATCGAGTGTTTCAAAAGAAGCATGGAGCTGATAATAGTCATTTATATCATCAGTTTTATCCCGTAACTCAATATCAATAATACCACCACCGCGTTTTTCCATGTTAGCAGTAATAGCTTTAGAGTCTTGAATGAGCTTAGATTTTGTTTTGTTAAAAAACTGTTTTAATTTGTTAAAATCGCCTTTGTAAATAAAGTGAACCTGACCAATTTTAGTTGTAGAAATAACACGTGTTTTAAAGCCACCTCTCTCTAACCAGAATTTAGCTGCTTTACTGGCAGCAGCTACTACAGAGCTTTCTTCAATAGCCATTGGTATGGTATACAAGGTGTCGTTTATTAAAAAATTAGGAGCTACACCAAGTGGTAAATAATAGTTGGTAATAGTGTTTTCAATAAACTCGTCGTGTAGTTGTTGTAGTTTTTCGTCGGTACTCCAATATTGTTTTAAAACACGTTTAGCTTCTTCCGTGTTAGAAAAATAAGTCTCAACAATCCAATCAATTTTTTTAGATTTAGATAGTTTAGAAAAGCCAGTAATAGATTTACTCATAAAATGTTAATTAGCTATGCAAAGATACTACTCTTGGTATGAATTATTGAATACCTTGATTTGTATGGTCTTATTTAAGTGTTAATAATAGCGGTTTTTTGCAGAATTTTTAGTAAACTTGACATCATTTTATGAAATAAATATTTTTTTTGATGAAATACCTAAAATTGTCTTTTTTCATTTGCTTTTTTACAACAATTTTTATAAATGCACAAACGAAAGAAATTACCCTTGAATCCATTTGGAATGGTTCCTTTAGAACTGAAAGAATGGATGTTTTACATTCCATGGCAAATGGACAACAATATTCCGTTTTAAATTTTGATAGACAATCACGAACTACAACTATTGATATTTACGATTATAAAACTTTAAAAAAAGTTAAAACATTAGTGAATTCAAGTTTGCTGGATGCCATCCCGTATTTTACTGATTATACTTTTAGTGCCGATGAAAATAAAGTGATTTTAGCAACAAAGGAAACTGCTATCTTTCGCCGTTCTACATTAGGAAACTACTATGTTTATAATGTAAAAGATGAGTCTCTAACATTAATTGCTGAGAATAAAATCCAAGAACCAACATTTTCACCAGATGGAAATAAAGTTGCCTTTGCAAAAGACAATAATTTATATGTAAAAGATTTACAATCTGGAGAAACGACTCAAATAACTTTTGATGGTAAAAAGAATGCTATAATAAATGGAATAACAGACTGGGTTTATGAGGAAGAATTTGCGTTTGTACGTGCTTTTGAGTGGAATGCTGAAAGTAATAAAATAGCATTTATACGATTTGATGAAGCCAATGTACCAGAGTTCTCGATGGATGTTTATGGAAAAGAGCTATATCAAACACAACAAGTGTTTAAATACCCAAAGGCTGGGGAAGCAAATTCTACAGTGTCATTACACATTTATAATTTAAGTACTAACGAAACAAAAGAAGTTAAAGTAGATAAAGCTTATAACGATTTTTATATTCCACGTATTAAATGGACTAATGATTCTGATGTTTTGAGTGCGCATTATATGAACAGGCATCAAAACGAATTGGATTTATGGATGATACATGCAAAAACGAATACAGCAAATTTAGTTTTAGCTGAAAAAGACACCGCCTATATCGATATTACGGATAATTTAACTTTTTTAAAGGACAATAGTTTTATATGGACAAGTGAAAAAGATGGGTTTAATCATATTTATCACTATGACAAAAATGGTAAACTTATTAATCAAATAACCAAGGGAAATTGGGAAGTTACCAACTATTATGGCTATGATAAAAACACGAATAGGATTTTCTATCAATCAGTTGAAAACGGCTCCATAAACCGAGATGTATATTCCATTAAATTGAATGGACGTAATAAAACAAGATTAACAAAAAGTGAAGGAACCAATAAGGCTTCTTTTAGTGCTGATTTTTCATATTTTATTAATACCTTTTCTAGTGCTTCTACACCGCCAGAATATACTTTAAATAGTGCAGCTTCTGGGAATTTAATAAAAAGTATAAAAGATAATGATGTCCTATCTCAAAAGCTTTCAAACTATAAAACATCAAAGAAAGAATTTAGTACCATTCATGTAAATGGAAATGATCTTAATATGTGGATGATAAAGCCCGCTGATTTTGATGAGTCAAAACAATATCCATTATTTATGACTCAATATTCTGGACCGGGTTCTCAATCTGTTTCAAATAGTTGGAATAGCGCGAATGATTATTGGTATCAACATTTAGCACAACAAGGTTATATTGTTGTATGTGTTGATGGTCGAGGAACAGGATTAAAAGGTGCTACGTTTAAAAAAGTGACTCAAAACGAACTTGGTAAGTATGAAGTAGAAGATCAAATAGCTGCAGCAAAACAATTAGGCGAACGTCCTTATATTGATGCTTCCAGAATAGGAATTTGGGGATGGAGTTATGGCGGTTTTATGAGTAGTAATTGTTTGTTTAAAGGAAACGATGTATTTAAAATGGCTATTGCTGTGGCACCAGTAAGTAGCTGGCGTTTTTATGATACTATTTATACAGAACGTTATATGACAACACCTCAGGAAAATGCCAGTGGTTATGATAATAATTCCCCCATAAATCATGTAAATAAATTAAAGGGGGATTTTTTGTTGGTACATGGGTCTGGTGATGATAATGTGCATTTACAAAACACCATGCGTTTAGCAGAAGCCCTAATTCAAGCAGATAAGCAGTTTGATTGGGCGGTTTATCCAGATAAAAATCATAGTATTTATGGTGGTAATACAAGATTGCATCTGTATAAAAAAATGACAAATTTTATCAATGATAAACTAGGTGATAAAATTGAAAAGCAAAAAGAAAACGAAGTAAAAGAAATAAAGATAAAAGGATAAATTAACTAATTGATAGATTTATGTCAAATTCAACTACAATAAAGCAAAAGGAATTATTTGGGCATCCAGTAGGATTGTATGTGCTGTTTTTTACTGAAATGTGGGAACGCTTTTCGTTTTATGGAATGAAAGCTCTTCTAATATTTTATCTAACCAAATATCATTTGTTTTCAGATATTGATGGTAATTTATTAATAGGAAGTTATGCTGCTTTAGTGTATGCAATACCTGTTGTTGGAGGATTTATAGCAGATAAATATTTAGGTTTTAGGAAAGCAATTATTTTTGGAGGAATAATGCTTGTTTTAGGACATGCAGGAATGGCTTATGAGGGTAATGCAGCAACAGAATCGCTCAATGGAGAAATTACAAGAGACAATTTTGCTCTTCAAATATTTTATTTGTCACTTGCTTTTATCATTTTAGGAGTTGGGTTTTTAAAGGCCAACATATCTTCTTTAGTAGGCGAATTATATAACGAGGGAGATAAACGAAGAGATTCTGGTTTTACCATTTTTTATATGGGAATTAATTTAGGTTCATTTTTAGCAACCATTATTTGTGTTTGGTTAGGTGAAACTTATGGTTGGAGTTATGGATTTGGTGCGGCTGGAGTTGGTATGTTTTTTGGACTTTTAACATTTGTCTTTGGTAAGAAGCATTTTTTAGGTAAAGGAGAATCAAATGAACTTGAACTATTAAACAAGAAAACGATTGGAATAAAAAATGAATGGCTTATTTATATATTAAGTGTATTGTCTACTTTGATCGTTTGGCAAATGGTCCAAAGTCATAGTGTTGTTCAAAATTTATTAATAGTTGCAGGAGCTATTTCATTCATCTATATAGTTTATTATGCAGTAACACAATTAAATAAAATTGCTAGAGAACGATTAATGGCATTAACCATATTGATTGTTTTTACGGTTATTTTCTGGGCATTATTTGAACAAGCCTACACATCTTTAAATTTATTTGCTGATCGTATTTTAGATCGAGGTAATATTGCTGCTGGTACGTTCTTAAGTCTTAACGCTCTGTTTATTATTTTACTAGCACCAGTTTTTGCTTGGTTATGGGTGAAACTTGGGAAGTATAACCCGAATACTGCTGTGAAATTTTCTTTAGCTTTAATGTTAGTAGGTTTAGGTTTCGGTTCATTAGTAATGGGGATAAATGCTTCAGAAATGGGTAAAGTGGCTATATATTGGTTAGTAATTACTTATTTTTTACATACATGTGGTGAATTATGCCTATCTCCTGTTGGGTTATCTGCTGTAACAAAATTATCTCCTGCTAAAATTGTAGGTTTTATGATGGGAGTATGGTTCTTAGCAACTGCAAGTTCAGAATTTATAGCATCAATTTTAGCAAATATAGCATCAGTCGATACAACTAACGGTACAGCACCAGATTTAAATCTTGCAAAGCAAAGTTATTTAAAGCTTTTTGAATATTTATTTTATACAGGATTAGGTTTTGGAGCTCTACTATTAATACTTTCACCAGTGATTAAAAAATTAATGCATGGTGTAGATAAAGAATTAAATAATTAAAAATTATGAATGAAAACTCAACCGATCAATTTTTTAAAAGTAACGTATTAGGGCATCCGTCAGGATTATTTGTATTGTTTTTTACCGAAATGTGGGAACGTTTTTCATATTATGGGATGCGTGCATTGCTTGTACTTTTTTTAACCGCTTCGTTATTCGATGAAGGCTGGGGCTGGCCTCGCGAACATGCCATGGCTTTATTCGGTTCATATGTAGGTCTAGTATATCTATCTACTATGATGGGAGGTTATTTTGCCGATAAAGTTATAGGTTTTAGATGGGCGGTTTTAGTAGGTGCTTTATTAATGACCCTAGGGCATGCTTCTATGGCTGTTGAAACAGAGTGGTCTATATATTTAGGACTAGGACTTTTGGTAATTGGCAACGGTTTTTTTAAACCAAATATGACTTCTATTATTTCGGAAATGTATAAGGATAGACCAGAAAAAAAGGATGGTGCATATACTATCTTTTACATGGGGGTAAATGCAGGAGCATTCATTGGGATTATCTTATGTGGCTATTTAGGAGAACAGATAGGTTGGAGCCTTGGTTTTGGATTAGCTGGTGTTTTTATGCTTTTTGGTTTAATTCAATTTTGGTTAGCGCAAAACATTTTTGGTAACATAGGGTTGAAACCTAAAAAAAATGATGCTAATTCTATTGAATCTTTAGATAAAGACAAGCGAGTACCTTTTACGTCATGGCAATTAGGCCTTATTTTATTAATGGTTACATTAGGCTTGCTTTGGATTATAAATGCGCCTGCAACTACAATTTCTGAAGGAAGAGTAAATATTTTTTCTTTTTTAGGTGATAATGGTAATAATATGGCCATTTTAACAGCTTTAGGATTGTTTCTAGTGCTATTAATATATAGGTTTACTCAGTATTCTAAAATAACTAGAGAAAAGTTAATAGCAGTTTCCTTTTTTGCACTTTTATCAGTTGTCTTTTGGGCTATTTTTGAACAGTCACCTGGAACATTGACTATTTTTGCAAATGATTATACAGATAGAAGTTTAGATGGATCGTCGGCAACTATTTTCAGGATTGTCAACTCTTGTATGGTAATTATACCATTAGCCATTATTACATGGGTTCTTTATTTGTTATTTAAACAAACTTTTGGGAAATATAAATGGGCCAATATTGTATTAAGCCTTAGCTTTATAATTGTATGGGGTATTGCCATTTGGATGCTAATAAACCAGTTTAAAGATGATAATTTAGAAATACCTGCTTCTTGGTTTGCTAGTCTTAATTCATTGTATATAATAACATTAGCGCCTTTGTTTTCTAAATGGTGGGAAAGTAAATATAACCCTTCTGCTAATATGAAATATGGCATTGGTATGCTTCTATTAGGTTTGGGTATGGCATGTGTGGCTTTTGGAGCTATGGGAATAGAACCTGGAGCTAAAACAGCTTCAGTGAGTATTATATGGCTAATTTTGGTTTACTTATTCCATACCATGGGAGAATTATGTATTTCACCAGTAGGATTATCTTATGTTAGTAAATTAGTACCAGCAAGAATGATTGCTTTCATGTTTGGTGTTTGGTATTTAGCGATAGCCATAGGAATGAAAGGCGCAGGTGTATTTGGAGAGAACGTTGATAAAGTAGCGAATGAAAATGGTATTAGTTACTTCTTCTGGATTTTAACCATCGTTTCTTTAGTAGCCGCTTTCTTTTCTATTGTAATGACGCCAATTATAAAAAAGCTAATGCACGGCGTTCGTTAATCGAAAAAACAACTAAAATAATTTCAAAATGCTCCAGATTTGGAGCATTTTTTGTAAGTTCGGTATACGTTTTGCAACAAATATAGGTATGAAGAAAACAATTTATATATTTCTTATAAGCATTTTTACAACAGCATTTGTTAGTGCTCAGGAATTAACTTGGCATACAGATATGGGTAAAGCATCAGAATTTGCAATGCAAGAAAAGAAACCACTGTTAATGTTTTTTACAGGATCAGATTGGTGTGGCTGGTGTATCCGTTTACAAAAAGAAGTCTTTCAAACAAAAGAATTTAAAAAATGGGCTAACGAAAATGTCATTCTTGTAGAATTAGATTTTCCCAAAAGAACGCCTCAAGATGATACTATTAGAGCTCAAAATCGTCAATTACAAAATATGTTTAAGGTAAGAGGCTATCCTACAATTTGGTTTGTTAATCCAGAAGTTAATTCTGAAAAACAAATTAACTTAACAAGCCTCGGAAGTACGGGATATGTAGCTGGCGGGCCAACGAAATGGATAGGCAAAGCAATGTCTATGCTGTAGTTGGTAGTGAAAAATACAAAAGATTATGAAGAAGGTATTGTTATTATTAGCTGTTTTTACAACAGCATTCGCTAACGCCCAGAAGATCAATTGGGTGACTTTTGAAGAAGCTGTAGCACTTCAAAAGAAAACACCTAAAAAGATTATGATGGATGTTTATACTAATTGGTGTGGACCTTGTAAACTGTTAGATAAAAATACATTTCATAATAAAGATGTAGTAGACTATGTAAATAAAAATTATTATGCTGTCAAGTTTAATGCAGAAGGGAATGAGAAGATTAACTATAAAGGGAAAACATTTTCGAACCCTAATTATAATCCAGCAAATGCAAATAGACGAAATTCTCCGCATGAATTATCTCACTATTTTCAAGTTAATTCATATCCTACTATTATTTTTATGGATGAAAAGGGGGTGTTTTTAACACCTATAACAGGATATAAAAGACCCACTGAATTAGAGTTTTATTTAAAATTATTTATAACAAATGATTACAAAAAATTAGATACTCAAGAAAAACGAGAAGCTTATTATAAAGCATTTAAACCAAAATTTGAAGATTAAAAAACTTCTTATTTTAAATCAAACGATTACGCGTTATTATTTATTGGCAGGCTATCTGACCAAATTGATTATATAATGTACTATGATTGAAGTTGCACGTACAGAGTATTCCAACTTCAGACACACCATCAGGACAGCTATAAGTAGTGCTTACACAGTTAGTTGTGCAAGATCCGTCGTATCCTCCAAACAGAGTTTTTAATTGATTACGTTTAAGTATATTATTTGCATCAAGTTTCAAGTTTTTTAATTTTAATTTTTTCATTGTAAGAAATTTTAAGGTTATTAGTTTAAAAGTACGAAAAAACACTTAAAAATTATATGTAATTAAAATATTTAACATTTCATTTGTTATACTCAATAATAAAAGCTCCCTTTTCGCTAGTTTGATGAAAAGGAAGTGTTCTTTTTTTACAAATAGTTTCCCAATTCTTCATATAAGATTTGTAATTACTTCCATCCGCAATAATATATTTTGGTTTTATAGAATCAATCAATCTATTCAAATTTATTTTTGGAGATTGTCTTAGCAATAGATAATCTGGTTCAAATGATTTTATATTGTAAATTCCTAAACTATCAATAATCAAAAGCTTTTTATGCTTAAGAAGGTAAATAGATTGCAAGAAGTCTTTTTTTACATCATTGATGTGATAGCCAATAGTATAATTTTTTATGATGTTGTTTGCTGCTTGCGATAAGCTGTCAGAATCAGAAGCGACTAAAAAGCTGTTACCTGTGGTATTACCAATAAGACTATGTTTGTTTTTATGAAAAACGATAAACTCATTTGTAGGCTTATTATAATTTGAGTAAATAGCAACACTTTGAAAAATTATGACAGTAATTAGTAAATACTTAAAATTAGAATAACACCATTTTTTTAGAAGTCTTATAAGAGAAATAATAACTAGGTAAGAAGCAATAACATACAAAAGATTAAAAGCAATATCTTCAAGTAAGAAGAAATCTTGTCTTGAAACCCAGGCAATAAAATCATTCATTATACCTATCATTCGGCTATATGCATTCGCTAAAACTTCTGGAAGTATGCCCAAAATAGCTAATAGAATAATGAGTATTCCAAGACCTAAAATAAATCCCAAAAAAGGAATGATTACTAAGTTGGATATAAAAAACAAACCTGGAAATTGATGGAAATAATATAGGCTTATTGGAATTACCCCTAATTGAGCAGAAAGAGTAACAGTGAATGTATGCCAGTAAAAGTCAATTATTCTATATTTTGGTTTCCATCGTTTATATATAAGTGGGTCAACAGTAACAATAGCAAAAACAGCCAAATAACTTAACTGGAAACCAACATCAAATAAAAACATGGGTTTAAAAAGCAATAGTATAAATATAGAAATAGCTAAGGTATTGTATATGTTGGTAGGTCTTTTTAGGTTTGTAGCAATTGTTATAATGCTAAACATAGTAACAGCTCTGGTTACAGACGCTGACAAACCAGCAATAAAGGCAAAGCACCACAAAAGCACTACCAGTAAAATTGTTTTTACAAGTTTTCCATGTTTAAAGCTTTCGATAGGTTTGAGTATTAAACCTAGAATAATTAAAATAATACCAACATGTAACCCAGAAACGGCCAAAATATGTATGGCGCCTGCGTTTGTATAATTAGAATAAACCGTTTTACTAATGGTTTGCCGTTGGCCCAATAATAAAGCATTAATTATGGCAAGTTCGTCTGGTTTAAAATGATAAGATTTTAACTTGGAGTTGATATATTCGCGAATATTGTCGGCAAAACCAAATAGAGTATGTGTATTAGAACTTACCTGTAAAAGTGATTGATTAGAACTAAATATTTGATGGTATATGTATTTATTCTTTAAATAGTTTTTATAATTGAATTGATAAGGGTTTAATGGTTGGTTTAAACTCTTAAAGACTATTTTGCTTATAAATATATCATCAACTTTTAAAGCAGTTTGTGATGAATCTTTTTGAATATTTATAAGGGATCTACCACTTACCTTTTTTCCGTCAATTTCTATAAGGTCAATAACATATTTATCATAGAAATTATCAGATTTTAAAACATCTCTAATTCTAAATGTAACCATTTTAATCGTATCATTTTCTATTGAAATTTGATTTGTATAATGATTAGAAAAGTTTTTTTCGTTATGAAAATTTACAGTTAATACACCTATACCAACCATCGTTAAAAAAGAAAGTAAACCAAACCAATTGGTCTTGGCCATTTTCTTTTTTATAGTAAAGTAAAAGACTGATAAGATAGCAAGAAACCAAGCTGTTATGCATAAAGAAAGATGTAAAGGAATGCTAAAAGAGTAACCAATAGCAATGCCTATAACCAGACAAATCGTTAACTTAATTATTGTAAAATTCATTAATTGCACGCATTTGCAATATATGAAATATCTTACAATATTTTACGTGCTTCCACAAATGCTGATTTCCAATAGCTTTCAGAAAGTTTAGAAACAACAACCCCTTTAGTGGAAGTGGCATGTATAAAAGAGATGTCTCCAGCTTTAGACTTTATAATTAGGCCGACATGATTAATACGGTGTCTTCTATTTTTACTGGTTTTAAAGAAAAGTAAATCACCTTCCTGCGCCTTTTTAAGCGAAATTTTATTACCTTTTTTCGCCATATCTCTAGATATTCTAGGTAATATGATGTCATGTGCTTCGAACGACTTAAAAACCAATCCAGAACAATCCATTCCAGATTTTGTAGTGCCTCCCCATTTGTAGCGAACACCTTCAAATTGCTTTGCGTAGTCTATAATATAATCAGCTTTGGATGGCTTTTTCTTGTCTTTGGCTTTGTAGGCAACTGCTTCTTTTCTGTTCTTTTTACTTATGATTGTTGTTGAAGCTTCTTTTTTATTTCTAGCTCGTTTTGAAGATTTACAGCTAGTAAAGCCTATAATCATTAAAAGAATTAAGATTGTTCTTTTCATATAAATTAAAGTAGGTTTGGGTTACCAATTGTAAATTTATAATAAAATAAGATACGAATAGGTTTTATTTTTTTGGAAGTGGCCTTACTAACGGTAGTTTTATTCTTACTCTGAGTTGATTTATAAGGAAATAGTCAATTTATTTTGAATATCCCCAAGTCCTTATTCTTGGTTCTAATAGAGAAGCGGTCTTAGATCTTTAATTTGTCATAAATCAACTTAGCCGTTTTTTCGCTGGCACCTTTTCCGCCTAAAGCTTTTTCCAGTTCATAATATTCTAAAAATATGGAGTGACGTACATCAGGATTTAAAATATTGTCTAATTCTTGCTTGAGTCTTTTTTTGTTGAAATCATTTTGAATAAGTTCAGTAACCACTTCCTTATCCATAACTAAATTAACTAACGAAATAAATTTTAAAGTAATAATTCTCTTTGCAATTTGATAGGAAAGAGCGCTTCCTTTATAACAAACTACTTGAGGTACTTTAAAAAGAGCAGTTTCTAAAGTAGCTGTTCCGGATGTTACTAAAGCAGCATTAGAGACACTTAGTAAGTCATAGGTTTTATTGGAAATAAATTTAACATCGTAAGATTTTATAAAAGTTTCATAAAAACTATAATCTTGACTAGGAGCACCAGCTATTACAAACTGATAATCTGGGAAATCATCGACTAGGCTTAACATAACCGAAAGCATTTTCGTTATTTCTTGTTTTCTACTTCCCGGTAAGAGTGCAATAATAGGTTTATTGCCTAAGTTATAAGATTCTCGAAATTCAAATTCATCAATTTGTTCGCGATTTGTAATAGCATCAATTAATGGATGCCCAACAAATGTCACATCATAGTCATACTTTTTGTAAAAAGGTTTTACAAAAGGCAGGATAACATACATAGCATCAATATCGCGTTTTATGGCTTTTACTCTACCAGCTCTTGAAGCCCAAACCTGAGGAGAAATATAATAATTGGTTCTAAAATTTTGGAGTTTTGCCCATTTTGCTATGCGTAAATTAAATCCCGAGTTGTCAATAAAAACAATAACATCTGGGTTGAAAGTCTTTATGTCGTTTTTACAAAATGAAATGAGTTTGAAAATTTTAGATAGATTCATGATAACTTCAGAAAACCCCATAAACGCACGCTCTTTGTAGTGTTTAACCAAAGTACCACCCACAGCTTGCATAAGATCGCCTCCCCAAAACCTAATGTCTGCATTAACGTCTTTTTTTAGTAATGCTTTCATTAGGTTAGAGCCATGTAAATCTCCTGATGCTTCTCCGGCTAGAATGTAATATTTCATCTGTCTAAAATTGATTTGTAAAAATACTCAGATGTAACTTCACTATTTAAAAAAGTTTGAAAACGAATGTGAAAACAGCAATAAATACAGTAATCAATAAAACTCCCCTTGCTCTATAATCTTGTTTTTTTCTTATAAAAATAAAGAAGGCTATTAAATTTAAAATAGCGCCTAAACTTATTAATTTACCTAAAAAACCTTCAGATGCTGCAGCTTTAATAACCGTCACAAAGTCATCTCCCCGTCCTAAAAAAGTTGCTGAAAAAAATAAGCCAATAGCATTTGCTATTAAGCCAACAAATATTCCTATAAAAATATCTTTTTTAATCATGTAAATTCCAAGTCTTTAAAGTTTTAATGAATTGATGTGCTGTTAAATCAAATTGAATAGGAACAACAGAAACATACCCTTGTTCTAGTGCCCATTCGTCAGTATCCTCCCCACCATCTAAATTAACAAATTTTCCCGAAAGCCAATAATAATCTTTCCCTTGTGGGGTTTTACGTTTATCAAATTCTTCAACCCAATTTGCTTTAGCCTGTCTGCATATTTTAATACCTTTTATGTCTTCTTTTAAAATATTAGGGATGTTAACATTAAGCACAATGTCGTTAGGTAAACCGTTATTTAAAAGTTGTTCAGTAATCGTTTTTACGTATGTTTTTGATGTTTCAAAATGAGCATTCCATGTATAATCAAGTAAAGAGAAACCAATAGCAGGAATTCCTTCAATACCAGCTTCAATAGCTGCACTCATCGTGCCAGAATAAATAACATTTATAGACGAATTCGAGCCGTGATTAATACCAGAAACACAGAGGTCCGGTTTTCGATCTAATAATTCTCTAATAGCTAATTTTACACAATCAGCAGGTGTTCCAGAACAGCTGTATTCAATTTGTGGGCCGTCATCCATATAAACACGTTCGGCATAAAGTGTGGAGTCTAATGTGATAGCATGCCCCATGCCGCTTTGTGGACTATCCGGAGCAACGACCACAACTTCGCCAATAGTATTCATAATTGAAATTAATGTTCTAATACCCGGAGCGCTTATGCCGTCGTCGTTCGTAACTAATATGAGTGGTTTTTCTGTCATTCAGTACTTTTATGGCATCGCTAAAATACACAATTTCGCCAGTAAACTGTTAATTTCTTTGGTTTAACAAAAAATTTGCATCAATTGCCCATGTTGGCATAATTTTTTCTTTATTTTAGTGAAATATATACATTACTTCTATGAGTAATTAAATACTAATGGATGAAAAAAATTATGAAAAGGAATTATAAAATTTTGTCTCTTTTATTACTGTTTGCATTTGGATCTTGCAGTTTTACTACAAAAAAATTCAGTAATCCAGATAAAGATAAACTACTAATACAAATCATAACATTTGTTTTAGAGCAGGGTCATTTCGATCCTATTGCTATGAATGACAATTTTTCAGCTAAATTGTTTACAGATTATATCGAAATCCTGGATCCAGTGAAGCGTTATTTTCATGAGTCTGATTATAAGGATTTTGAGAAGTATAAATATTTCCTTGATAATCAACTTAAAGCCGCAGAGCCAGAGGTTACATTTTTTAATGTAGTGAATAAGCGTATGCTAGAGCGTATAGAAGAGGCAAAAGAAATTTATAAAGAAGTTCTATCTGAACCTTTTGATTATACTATTGATGAAGAATTCGATACAAATTACGAGCATAGTGAGTTTGTAAATAGCAAAAAAGAAATGAAAGAACGCTGGAGAAAACAACTTAAATTCTCAACACTTTCTAATTATGATGATATAATTGAACAAGAAAAACAGGCAAAAGAAAAAGATCCATCTTATGTAATGAAGACAGATGTTCAAATTGAAAAAGAAGCTCGTGATGCCACTTTAAAATCTATTGATATTTATTTTAATGATAATATTGACGATTTACAACGTGAAGATTGGTTCGCTATTTATGTTAATACTATTGTTGAAGAGTTTGATCCCCATACATATTATTTAGCGCCTAGAGGTAAAGAAGATTTTGATCAACGTATGTCTGGTAAATTAGAAGGTATTGGAGCTAAGCTGCAAAAAAGAATGGACTATATAAAAATAATAGGACTTATTTCTGGAGGTCCGGCTTGGAGAAGTAAAGAACTAGAGGTCGAAGATATTATTTTGAAAGTAAAGCAAGAAGATGAAGAGTTTCCTGTAAATATAGTTGGTATGCGAATAAACGATGCTATTAAATATATTAAAGGGCCCAAGGGTACTAAAGTAACATTGACCATTAAAAAAGTAGATGGAACCGTTAAAGATATTGAAATAGTAAGAGATGTTGTCGAGCTGGTTGAAACCTATGCCAAATCTTCAATAGTAAACAAAGGCGACAAAAAATTTGGAGTTATAAATTTACCAGCTTTTTATGTGGATTTTAAGGACTATAAAAATGTAAATGCGGCCACGGATGTGAGAAATGAAATTGAGCGTTTAAAATCTGAAGGGATGGAAGGCTTAGTTTTAGATTTGCGTAACAATGGAGGTGGTTCACTACCAGCGGTTGTAGATATGGCTGGTTTGTTCATAAAAGAAGGACCAATAGTACAAGTACGTTCTACAGGTGAGGCTAAGGAAGTCCTAAAAGATATGGACAAATCAATTTCTTGGGATGGCCCTTTGGTTATTTTAGTTAATGAAATATCAGCGTCTGCTTCCGAAATTATGGCTGCTGCAATGCAGGACTATAAACGTGCTATTATTATTGGTAGTAAGCAAACGTATGGTAAAGGAACCGTTCAGAATGTTATTAATTTAAATAAGATGCTAAGGAGTAATACCAGTGGAGATTTAGGAGCTTTAGCTTTAACAACCCAAAAGTATTATAGGATTAATGGAGGGTCAGTTCAGCTTGAAGGTGTTAAAAGTGACGTGAGAGTGCCTGGACGTTTTAGTTTTATTGATGTTGGCGAAAAAGATAAGGAAAATCCATTACCGTGGGATGAAATTGATGCTGCAGATTATACACCTTGGAAATACTATTTTGATTACCATGAAACCGTAAAAAGGAGCAAAGAACGTATGGTAAATAATGAGCAGTTAAAGCTTATTGAAGAAAATGCTAAATGGGTAAAAAAGAAAATAGATGAAACTGTTTATTCGTTGAATTATGAAAAATATAAGGCTAAGTTGGATTTAAATGAAGAAGAATCTGAAAAGTTTAAAGCGATCTCGGAATATCAGACAAATTTAACGTTTAAATCACACAGCTATGAGATGTCTCTTTTTCAAAAAGATACTACAGACTTAAAAGAGAAGCGCGAGCGTTGGCATCAGAGTTTAAGTCAAGATGTTTACATTGAAGAAGCACTTAATGTATTAGAAGATTTAAAAATGTCGTACCCTATTAAAAAAGTAGCATCCACGGTAAGAAAATAAGTTTATTTATGAGTCATAAATCAAGCTCATTAAAACAATTAGCGCTCCAAAAGTTTAAAAAGAACTTTTGGGGCGTTTTTAGTTTTTACTTTATCGTATTAGTAGGTCTGGTATCTGTATTCGCCTATATTTTTACGCCAGATGATTCGCAGTATGCAAACCAAATGCATTTGTCAATTCATTCTAAGAAGCCAGGTTTTAAAATTGAAATCCTAACCATTCCATCACAATTAGAAAATCATCAAAGTTGGTTGAGTAAAGTTTTTTTCGGAAAGAAAAACACCGATACCGAAATTCCTATTTCAAAATATTCGATAAAAGAAGGCCTGCTAATGTATAAAGAATATGCAGCAGATGGTTTAGAAGGTGTTGAAAAAACAATTCCATTAAGCCTATTTCCAAATGGTAAAGCAGGTAATTATATAAAAGAAAAGACCTTCCTTTTTGGCACAGATAAATATGGAAGAGATTTATTAAGTCGTGTATTGGTTGGCGCTAGAATATCTTTTTTTATAGGGTTTGTAGCTGTTTTTATTTCGTTGATCATCGGAATTTTTATGGGTAGTGTAGCAGGATATTTTGGAGGAAAAATAGATGCTCTCATTATGTGGATTATTAATGTTACTTGGTCCATTCCAACCTTATTGCTTGTTATTGCTATAACACTGGCTTTAGGTAAAGGTTTTTGGCAAGTGTTTATTGCTGTGGGACTTACTATGTGGGTCGAGGTAGCGAGGGTAGTGCGTGGACAAATAATTAGCGCTAAAGAAATGCAATATGTAACGGCGGCAAGAGCTTTGGGGTTTAATGATTTTAGAATTATTATCAGACATATTTTGCCCAATATAATGGCGCCGGTTATTGTTATCTCAGCAGCTAATTTTGCAGGAGCTATTTTAATAGAAAGCGGTCTTAGTTTTTTAGGTATTGGAGCACAACCACCCATGTCAAGTTGGGGCGCTATGATTAAAGATCACTATAATTATATTATACTAGGAAAACCGTATCTCGCTATTATACCAGGACTTTGTATTATGAGTTTGGTGATGGCATTTATGTTGATTGGTAATGCGCTTAGGGATGCATTGGATGTGAAGAATTAGTAAGAATGGCTGGAGAGCAAGCAAAATATTACTATAGATTAAAATTTAAGAGCTTTGTTTTAAGCTAATTCGTTATCATATTGGCATTTAAAGAATCTATATACCCCAAAACGTCCTCTTTACCAATATCCTTAGATGAAGAAGTTATAAAGTAATTTGGCATCTCTTCCCAGGTTTCTAAAAGAATCATTTTGTAAGCTTCCACATGATTGTCAATAGCTTTTGGTTTTAACTTATCAGCTTTAGTAAAAATAATAGAAAACGGGATACCATTTTCACCTAACCATTGCATAAATTCTAAATCTATAGGTTGTGGATTATGTCTAATATCGACCAAAACAAACGCCGTAACAAGTTGCTCACGTAAGCCAAAATATTGCGTTATAAATTTTTGAAATACTTTTTTAGAACTTTTTGAAACGCGTGCATACCCATAACCCGGTAAATCTACCAAATGCCAATTTTTGTTAATTAAAAAGTGGTTTATGAGTTGCGTTTTTCCAGGTCTACCAGACGTTTTTGCTAAACTTTTTCGACTGGTTAACATGTTTATAAGTGATGATTTTCCAACATTACTTCTGCCAATAAAAGCATATTCAGGCAACATGCTTTTTGGGCATTTTGCAACATCAGAATTGCTCATTACAAACTCGGCAGATTTAATCTTCATATTTTCGTTATTCACAAGACCAGTGCTGAACTTGTTTTAGTAAGGTCGAGAATCTCATTAATTGAACTTGAATTGAACTTGGTTTTTTAATAAAACTTGATTTAGCGGACTTTTAAAACCTAAAACCCTCTTTTATTCAACCACTCATGCATGACTTCATTGAATTCATCCGGATGCTCCATCATAGCTGCATGACCGCATTTGTCTATCCAATACAAGTCAGAATCAGGTAGCAATTCATTAAATTCTTCAGCAACTTCAGGAGGCGTTACATTGTCATTTTTACCCCAGATAATACAAGTTGGTGTATTCATATTAGGTAAGTCTTTTGCCATATTATGTCTTATGGCACTTTTGGCAATGGCAAGTGTTTTTATAAGCTTGTTACGATCGTTTACAGTTTCGTAAACTTCATCAACAATCTCTTTAGTAGCGACTTCAGGATCATAAAAAACCTCCTGTGCTTTCTTTTTAATTACTTCATAGTCACTACGCTTTGTGTAGCCCCCCCCCATAGCGCTCTCATAAAGCCCGGAACTGCCAGTAATAATAAGAGCTTTTACTTTTTCAGGGTATAATTTAGTGTGATATAAACCTATGTGTCCGCCAAGCGAATTTCCTAGTAAAATAACGTCGTTGAAACCTTTAAACTCTATAAAATCATGTAAATATTTAGCAAAGCTTTTTACATTGGTTTTTAACAAAGACATTGTGTATATAGGTAATTCCGGAATAATGATTTTATAGCTTTTTGTACTAAAAAAATCCGAAACGGCATTAAAATTACTTAATCCACCCATAAGGCCGTGTAATACTATAATCGGCGTGCCTTCTCCAGCTTCAAGGTAATTATATTCTTTTTCCTTTTTTAAACGATACATCATTATTTGTTGGTCACTGCATTAAAAACAAATATAGTTAATTCATTCATATTTTAACTATATAAATTATTTGGCAAAAATAATACTTTCTATGAGGAATGTTGATAAAACATATGTTATTAAATTTTTGACTTTAACATCTTGATAGTAAGAGTTCAGCGTCTTTTTTTTAGATCAAAAACGTTTTTAACTCTCATTTAGTCGAAAAATTATTAACAAAGTGGTATAAAGTGGTAAAATGTGGTATATTTTTCAATATATTTGAAAATTAAACGTTAAAATTTCAACAAACTGCTTTGGACTTAATAACAGGGACATACGATTGTAAAGTTGATGCAAAAGGAAGATTGATGATGCCTGCTGCTATAAAAAAGCAGTTGTCTTCTATTCTGCCTGACGGTTTTGTGTTACGTCGTTCTGTGTTTCAAAAATGTCTGGAGTTGTATCCAATGGGAGAGTGGCAGATTTTAATGCAAAAAATGAATAAGCTTAATAAGTTTAAAAAGAAAAACAACGATTTTATTCGCAGGTTTACTGCGGGGGCAAAAATGGTTGAAGTAGACATTAACGGGCGTTTGTTAATTCCAAAAGACTTAACAGTGTTTGCTGGTATTTCGAAAAATATAGTGGTGGCTTCGGCTATAAACATAATCGAAATTTGGGATAAAGATTTATATGAACAAGCTATTGACGATGCGGCTATTGATTTCGCAGATTTAGCAGAAGAAGTAATGGGACAAGACGACGATGACAATGGAATATCATAACCCTGTATTATTGAAAGAAACCGTAGATGGTTTGGCTGTCAAAGAAGATGGTGTTTATGTAGATGTAACATTTGGAGGTGGTGGCCACAGTAAGGAAATCTTGAGCAGGCTTGGTGAAAATGGAAAGTTGTTTGCTTTTGATCAGGATGAAGATGCTCTTGGAAATGCGATTGATGATCCGCGGTTTACATTAATTCATGAAAACTTTAGATATATAAAACGGTTTTTGCGCTTTCATGGTGTAAAGCAAGTAGATGGGGTTTTGGCAGACTTTGGAGTTTCTTCGCATCAATTTGATGTTGCCGAACGAGGATTTTCTACACGTTTTGAAGCGGACTTAGACATGCGTATGAATCAGCAAAATAAGTTGTCTGCTTTTCATGTGGTAAACGAATATGAAGAAGAGCAATTAAAGCAAGTGTTTTTGCAGTATGGAGAATTGCGTGCTGCACCAGCTATGGCAAGATTGATAGTTGAGTATAGAAGAACAGAGCCAATAATAACCAGTGAGCAATTAAAAAGTGTGCTGAGGAAATTTTTGCCACCACGACATGAAAACAAGGTGTTGGCTCAGATTTATCAAGCTATCCGAATAGAGGTAAATCAAGAAATTGAAGTTTTAAAAGAGTTTTTAGAACAAACACCGGAAATTTTGTTTAAAGGTGGTCGGTTAAGTTTTATATCCTATCACTCTCTGGAAGATAGGTTGGTGAAACGTTTTATTAGAAATGGGATGTTTGAAGGGGAGCCTGAGCGAGACATGTTTGGGAATTTTGAAGTGCCATTAAAAAAGGTGAATGGTTTGATTGTGCCATCAAAAGAAGAAATAAATATTAATAGTAGAGCTAGAAGTGCAAAGTTGAGAGTTGCTGAAAAAATATAGAATTATAAAAAAATATGGTGAAAATTTCCCTTGGGGGAAATGTCCGTAGGACAATGGGGCTAATGAAAAAAAATATCTATAACATATTAAAAGGGACTTTCTTAGTAAGTGATGATTCTTTTAAGAATTGGAGGTTTATCATTTTTATTTCTGTTTTAGCAATTATAATGATAGCAAGCTCGCATAGTGCTGATAAAAAAGTATATGAAATTGCCCGATTAAAAAATGAAGTTAAAGAAATGCGCTCGGCTTTTGTTGATAGGCGTTCCAAGCTTATGAGGCTTAAAATGGAGTCGGCAGTTATTAAGAAAATGAAAGAAAAAGGTATATCGCCTTCGGTGATCCCGCCTAAAAAAATAAAAGTAAAACCTCAAAAATAAAGCGAGTCTTTGGCAGTAAAAGAGAAAGACATATTAAACCGATTGTATTTTATAGCAGGATGTATGTTCGTCTTTGGGCTTGCTGTGATGTTTAAACTGTTAAGCATTCAGTTTTTGCAAGGAGATAAGTACCGTTCTTTAGTTGATAAAAGAGATATTCAAGATATTACTATTCCGGCAAACAGAGGTAATGTGTACGCTAACGATGGTAGTTTGTTGGCAACATCCATCCCTAAATATAATATAGCAATAGATGCTGTAACGTCACAGCGGAAAACCTTCGAAGAATTTATAAAGCCATTATGCGATTCTCTTTCGGGTTATTTGGGGAAATCTTCAAGCTATTATGAGAGAGAAATAAGAAAAGCTAGGTTAAATAAGAATCAATACTACCTATTAGTTAAAAATATTAATTACACAGATTATGTCCGGTTTAGAAATTTTCCGCTTTTAAAACGGGGCGCTATTTCTGGAGGATTAATTGTTGAGCAAAAAACGAAACGAGAATTTCCTATGGGGAGCATTGCAAGGCGTACTATTGGGTATGAGCGATTTGATGAAGATGGGAATGTAACCAGACCAGGTATTGATGGTGCTTTTGGATTAAAATACTTAAGAGGAACAGACGGAATAAGAAAAAAACAGAAAATAGGTAACGGTAAGTGGAAGCCAATGACCGATCATAATCAAGTGGAGCCAAAAGATGGTTATGATGTGTATACAACTATAGATGTTAATATTCAAGACATTGCTCACCATGCACTTTTAAAACAATTAAATAAGTATAAGGCTGAACACGGTTGCGTGGTGGTTATGGAGGTAAAAACAGGGGAAGTTAGAGCTATTTCAAATTTGGGTAGAACGACTAAAGGGGTCTATTATGAAAAATTAAATTATGCAGTAGGAGAAAGCCATGAACCAGGTTCTACGTTTAAGGTGATGGCGATGATGGCAGCTTTAGAAGATCGAGTTATTGATACGTCTACAATTGTTGATACTAAAAAAGGTAGAAAAAGATTTTATGGTAGATATATAAATGATTCTCATCATGGGGGATATGGAGAAATTTCGGCAGCTCGTGCGTTGGAGGTTTCTTCTAATATTGGTTTAGCTACTATAATAGATAAGCACTATTCAGATAATCCTAAAAAATTTATAGATAGACTTAAAGAATGGGGCTTGAACAAACCTTTAGGTGTTTCTATTATAGGAGAAGGAGAGCCTGATATTCCTGAGCCAGGTGGTGAAAAATGGAGTAGAAATGCATTGCCTTCTATGGCATATGGTTATAATTTAGAGTTAACACCACTTCAAACCTTGGCTTTTTATAATGCTATAGCAAATGATGGAGAGCTAGTAAAACCAAGGTTCTTAAAAGCAGTAAAAGAATTTGATAAAGAAATAGAAACCTTCAATAAGGAAGTAATTAAGAAAAAGATTTGTTCTGATGAAACTCTAAATAAGATACGAGAAATTTTAAAAAATATAGTGATTAGAGGTACAGGAGAGAAGTTGTACTCTGAAAATTTCTCAATGGCAGGAAAGACAGGGACTGCAAGAACCGAATATTGGATGAAAGGTTGGGAAGACGATAAAAGATATATATCCTCATTTTCAGGATATTTTCCTGTAGAAAACCCAAAATATTCATGCATAGTGGTTATTCATAAGCCAAGTACAGAAATTGGGTTTTATGGGGCAGATGTTACAGGGCCAGTATTTAAAAGAATAGCACAAAAAATATATACAGATACTCCAAGGGTTGATGAGGTGAGATCTCTTAAAATTAAGGTTGCTTCGGCGGAAAAAGAATATGAAAGTTTTTATAAGACAGCGAGCACTTATAGAACGATAATGCCAAATGTTATAGGCTTACCTGCAATGGATGCTTTGGCGCTTTTAGAGAATATGGATGTTAATATAAAAGTGGAGCTTAGTGGGAATGGTGTTGTAAAATCGCAATCTGTTAATAAAAGCGAAAAATTAAAAGATAATCAAATAGTGGTTTTAAAAGCATCATGATGGTATTAAAAGACATATTGTACAAGGTAAGTATTAACGCGGTAGTAGGGAGTACAAGCGTTAGTATAGGTACTGTTGATTTTGATTCTCGGAAAATTACAATTGGAGATTTGTTTGTTGCCATTCGTGGAAACATTGCAGATGGTCATGATTTTATTGATATCGCTATAAATAATGGGGCTATTGGGGTTGTGTGTGAGACATTGCCAGCAACATTAATGGATGGTATTACTTATGTAGAGGTTGGTAATTCCAGCAGAGCTTTAGCTATGATAGCATCAAATTATTATGAGGCTCCATCAGAAAACTTAAAACTTGTTGGAGTTACAGGAACCAATGGAAAAACAACCATAGCAAGTTTATTATATCAATTATTTAAAAAAGCAGGTTACAAAGTAGGGTTATTATCGACAGTGAAAATAATGGTTGATAATACTGAGTATAAAGCAACACATACAACTCCTGATTCATTAACTATAAATAAATATTTAAAGGAGATGAACAGTGTAGGAGTTGAATTTTGTTTTATGGAAGTGAGTTCTCATGGGATTCATCAACACAGAACGGAAGGCTTGTATTTTGAAGGCGGCATTTTTACAAATTTATCTCACGATCACTTGGACTATCATAAAACATTCTCAGAGTATAGAGATGTTAAGAAAGCATTTTTTGATGGACTTTCAGAGGACGCTTTTGCATTAGTGAATGTCGATGATAAAAATGGACTCATTATGCTCCAAAATACAAAAGCTAAAAAGTTCACTTATGCTTTAAAAGGCTATGCAGATTATAAGGCTCAAATTTTAGAAAACCAATTTAGTGGTCTATTGCTTAAAATAAATGATAGTGAGGTTTGGGCCAGGCTTATAGGAGGTTTTAATGCTTACAATATATTGGCAATTTACGCTACCGCTGAATTGTTGGGCTTAGAAAAGGTTGAAATATTACGCTTAATAAGCGAATTGGATAATGTAAGTGGGCGATTCCAGTATTTAATTTCTGATGAAAAAATCACAGCTATAGTAGATTATGCACATACACCAGATGCATTGAAAAATGTATTAGAAACTATTAATAGTATTCGAACTAAAAATGAAGAATTAATAACGGTAGTTGGTTGTGGTGGAGATAGAGATAAAACCAAACGCCCAAAAATGGGGCATATAGCTTCGGCTTTAAGTACAAAAGTCATTTTTACAAGTGATAATCCGCGTAGTGAAGTCCCTGAAGATATTCTTAATGATATAGAAAAAGGTGTTGAACCTCAGAATTATAAAAAAACATTAACAATAGTAGATAGAAAACAAGCCATAAAAACAGCCTGTCAATTAGCCCAGCCTAACGATATTATTTTAATAGCAGGAAAGGGGCATGAAACATATCAAGAAATTAAAGGCGAGCGCTTTGATTTTGATGATTATAAAATAGTGCAAGAATTTTTAAAGCAAATACAAAAATAACATGTTGTATTATCTATTCGATTATTTAGAAAAACAGTTTCAATTTCCTGGAGCAACTCTTTTTGGTTTTTTAACTTTTAGAGCTGCTTTAGCAATGATTTTGTCGTTGCTTATTTCAACAATATATGGAAAACGGATTATTCGTTTTTTGCAAAGACAGCAAGTAGGTGAGACTATTAGGAATCTAGGGTTAGCTGGGCAGCAAGAAAAAGCAGGAACACCTACTATGGGAGGGGTTATTATAATTCTGGCAACTTTAATTCCTGTGTTATTATTGGCAAAACTGGAAAATATTTACATCATTCTATTGATCGTAACAACGCTTTGGATGGGTGTTATTGGTTTTATTGATGATTATATTAAAAAATTTAAAAATGACAAAGAAGGTTTAAAAGGGCGATTTAAGATTCTTGGGCAAGTAGGGCTTGGTATTATAGTTGGAGTGACTTTGTTTTTCCATTCTGATGTTACCATGAAAGAAAAGCTTCCAGTGGCCGAACAACAAATTCTTTTAGCCGAAAATCCTAAAGTTGAAGCTTCAAAATTATTTAAGGATGAAATTAAGTCAACAAAGACAACAATCCCTTTTGTAAAAGGAAATGAATTTGATTATGCAGATTTAGTAACATGGATAAGTCCGAGTTTAGGAAAGTATGCATGGATTATTTTTATTATGATAGTCATTCTTATAATTACGGCTGTTTCAAACGGTGCTAATTTAACAGATGGTATTGATGGTTTAGCAGCAGGAACTTCGGCAATAATAGTGCTTACTTTGGGGATTTTTGCATGGGTTTCTGGTAATATCATTTTCTCAGATTATCTCAATATAATGTATATCCCAAGAGTAGAAGAGATTACTATTTATATCGCTGCTTTTGTAGGAGCATTAATAGGATTCTTATGGTATAACACATTTCCAGCTCAGGTTTTTATGGGAGACACAGGAAGTTTAACCATTGGAGGTATTATCGCTGTGATAGCTATTGCAGTTCGTAAAGAATGGCTAATTCCAGTATTGTGTGGCATCTTTTTAGCTGAAAACCTATCGGTGATCATGCAGGTGAGTTGGTTTAAATATACTAAGAAAAAATATGGAGAAGGACGTCGCATTTTTAAAATGTCACCACTTCATCATCACTATCAAAAATCGGGATATCACGAAAGTAAGATTGTAACCCGATTTTGGATTGTAGGTATTCTGTTAGCGATTCTTTCAATTGTAACATTGAAAATCAGATAATAGTTGTCATTCCGGAGTTTATGCTGAGCGTAGTCGAAGTAAAGGCAGGAATCTCATAATCGTGAAAAAGAGAAATAGAGTTAGAAAAGTGATAAAAGAAATTTATATAAAAACAATTAATAAAAGCAGAGTGGTAAGTCCTTACCCTTTGGGGAAGGATTTAGGATGGGGCGCTTAGTCATATTAGGAGGAGGAGAAAGTGGTGTTGGTACAGCGCTTCTGGGAAAAGAAAAAGGCTATGATGTTTTTGTTTCAGATAAAGGAATAATTAAAGAAACATATAAACAAGTTCTTATACATAATGAGATTGAATGGGAAGACGAAAAGCATTCTGAAGATAAAATTCTGATTGCAGATATCATCATGAAAAGTCCGGGCATACCAGATGAAGCACCTCTAGTAAAACAAATTCATGGTAAAGGAATATTGGTGGTATCTGAAATTGAATTTGCATCTAAGTTTACTAATGCTACTATTGTTGGGATTACTGGAAGTAACGGAAAAACAACAACGGCATCCTTGGCGTATCATATTATAAAGCAAGAATTAAATGTAGGTTTAGCGGGCAATATAGGAGATAGTTTTGCTAAACAGGTTTTAGAAAAGGACTTTGAAAATTATGTGTTAGAGATTAGTAGTTTTCAATTAGATGATATCGTCAATTTTAAACCACATATAGCTGTCATTACAAATATAACACCCGATCATTTAGATAGATATGACTATCAATTTGAGAAATATATCGCGTCAAAATTCCGAATAGCAATGAATCAAACGAAAGAAGATTATTTGATTTATGATGCAGACGATAAAGTAATAGAAAATCATCTAAAAAATAACCCGGTTCAATCAACATTATTGCCATTTTCATTAACAAAAAACATCGAGAATGGTGCTTGTTTAGAAGATAATAAGATTAAAATAGCAATAAATAACAACCAAATAATTATGCCAACAACAAATTTAACATTAGAGGGAAAACACAACATAAAAAATGCTATGGCTGCTTCGACAGTTTCGCATTTACTGAGAATTAGAAAGCAAACCATAAGAGAAAGCTTAGAGAATTTTCAAGGCGTTGAGCATCGTTTAGAACAGGTTTTAAAAATTAATAAAGTTCAATACATAAACGACTCTAAAGCAACTAATGTTAATGCTACGTATTATGCGTTAGAGAGTATGGATTCTCCTACTGTTTGGATTGTAGGAGGAGAAGATAAGGGAAACGATTATGAAGAATTATTTCCTTTTGTAAATGAAAAAGTGAAGGCTATTATTTGTTTAGGAGTTGATAATGAAAAACTAATGAGAACCTTTGAAGGTATGGTAGATATTATTGTTGAAACACAATTTATGAGTGAAGCTGTGAAAATCGCCTATAAAATTACAGAAGCTGGAGACAGTGTTTTATTATCGCCAGCATGTGCAAGTTTTGATTTATTTCAAAATTATGAAGATCGAGGACGTCAATTTAAAAATGCCGTAAGAAACTTATAATCGCTTGTCATTCCTGCGAAGGCAGGAATCTACAAGTATAAAGTATAATTAAATAATAATTTCTTCCCTTTGGGAAGATGTCCGATAGGACAGATGGGATGCAAACAGTATTTAAAAACATAAAAGGAGATCGATTGATTTGGGCCATAGTAACGTTGTTGGCTATAGCGTCGTTTTTGCCTGTTTATAGTGCTGCAAGTGATTTAGCATACGTCAAGCATAACGGCAATACATTTATTGCATTCGTAAAGCATTTTATGCATTTGTTTTTAGGGTTTGCTATCATGTATGGCGTTCATAAAATACCATATCGATATTTTAAAGGCTTGTCTTTAGTTATGATTCCAATAGTTTTGGTGTTGTTGATTATTACGATGTTGCAAGGCACGGTAATGGGAGGTGCTAGCGCTAGCAGATGGATTAAAATACCTATTGTGGGTATGTCTTTTCAAACATCAACTTTTGCATCAGTTGTGCTTATGGTTTATGTGGCGCGATACATGTCTAAAATTAAAGATATTAATGTGACATTAAAGACATCCATTTTACCGCTTTGGATACCTGTATTCTTAGTTTTAGCGTTGATCTTGCCATCTAACTTTTCAACAGCAGCTATTATGTTTTTAATGATTATATTCTTGGTTTTTTTAGGCGGGTATCCCATACGTTATTTAGGAGTTATTTTAGGTTCAGGCTTGCTAGCACTAGTCTTCTTTGTAATGTTTGCCAAATTAACAACAGGACCATTGCATGTTAAAGTAACAACATGGGAAAATAGAATAAAAAACTACTCGAATAGCGAAGATACTGAAGCTGACTATCAGATAGAAAAGGCAAAAGTAGCTATAGCATCAGGTAGAGTTTTTGGTGTAGGACCTGGTAAAAGTATCCAAAAACATGCCTTGCCACAATCATCATCAGATTTCATTTTTGCAATTATTATTGAAGAATATGGCTTAATAGGAGGGTTTACAATTATAATTCTTTATATGTGGTTGTTATTTAGAATTATTATTGTATCTCAAAAATCTGATACCATATTTGGTAAGCTTTTAGTGCTAGGTGTTGGATTGCCAATAGTATTTCAAGCGTTAATTAATATGGCGGTAGCTGTAGAGTTATTTCCGGTAACCGGGCAAACATTACCATTGATAAGTAGTGGAGGAACATCGATTTGGATGACATGTTTGGCTATTGGAGTTATTCTAAGTGTGAGTGCTAAACGAGAAGAAATTAAAGAACAAGAATTAAAAGAAGATAATCCGTTAGAAATTTTATCAGAAACTATCTGATTTTAGATTTTTGAATTACGATTTGTGAGATGAAACAAATATTAAAAAATAGAATAAAGAAATATGCAGCAGATTGTTGGGATTTATGCACGAAATTTCCAATTTCAAGAGAGTATAATGCATTTTGTAATCAATTAATTAGATGTTCTAGTTCTGTTGGAGCAAATTATAGAGCAGCATGTAGGGCAAAATCAGATGCAGATTTTATAAATAAACTAAAGATTGTAGAGAAAGAAGCTGATGAAAGTATGTACTTCTTAGAGTTGTTATTAGAAATAAGTGATAAAGAGCATGCGCAAATAAAAAGATTGCATGCTGAAGGTAATGAACTTTTATCAATAGTAGTAGCATCGATAAAAACAATGCGTAATCGTAAATCGTGAATCAAAAGTATAAAATCATATTATCCGGAGGAGGAACAGGAGGGCATATTTACCCTGCCATTGCTATTGCTAATGAGTTAAAGTCTCGTTTTCCAGATGCAAGGTTTCTGTTTGTGGGGGCTAAAGATAGAATGGAGATGGAAAAAGTACCACAAGCTGGATATGATATTAAAGGGCTTTGGATTTCTGGAATTCAGCGTAAGCTAAGTCTGAAAAATTTGGTGTTTCCTTTTAAGTTAATTAGTAGTCTTTGGAATGCGAGAAGAATAATAAAATCGTTTAAGCCAGATGTAGCGATAGGAACAGGTGGCTTTGCTAGTGGGCCATTGTTGTATGTAGCGGCATCAAATAAAATTCCAAGTTTAATACAAGAGCAAAATTCGTATCCTGGAATTACTAATAAGTTATTGTCTAAAAAAACACAAAAAATATGTGTGGCCTACGATGGTTTAGAACGTTTCTTTCCTAGCGAAAAAATTATAAAAACAGGGAATCCAGTACGTCAGGACTTATTAGATGTGGATAGTAAAACAGTCGAAGCTAAAGAGTTTTTTAATCTAAAACATGGAAAATATACACTCTTGGTTTTAGGAGGAAGCTTAGGGGCAAAAAGAGTGAATGAGTTGATTGAGAATAAACTAGATTTTTTGGATATGCAAAATGTTCAAATAATATGGCAGTGCGGTAAGTTGTATTACCAGCAGTATAAGATTTATAATAATACAAAGCATGTACAGGTTTATGAATTTTTAAATAATATGGATTTTGCTTACGCCGCGGCAGATATTGTCATATCTAGAGCAGGAGCAAGTTCGGTTTCAGAATTGTGTATAGTAGGTAAACCGGTCATTTTTATTCCATCTCCAAATGTGGCAGAAGATCATCAAACAAAAAATGCGATGGCGATTGTGGATAATGATGCGGCGATGTTAATTAAGGAATCGGATTTGGATGTGGATTTTGAAAACAAGTTCTCACAACTTGTAGCATCTCCTGAAAAGCAAAAAGAATTAGGAGATAACATAAAGAAATTGGCATTGGTAAATGCCACAAATCAAATAGTGGACGAAGTAGTAAAGCTTTTGAACAAAGAATAAATGAATTTGAACAACATACATAATATTTATTTTATTGGTGTCGGAGGTATCGGGATGAGTGCTTTGGCTCGTTATTTTCATGCCAACAATAAACGTGTTGTGGGCTATGATAAAACCCAAACTGAGATAACAGATAGTTTAGTCGCTTTGGGTATTGAAGTTCATTTTGAGGATGCGGTTGATAATATTCCTGTTTCTTTTTTAGATATTGAAAAAACACTAGTGGTTTACACACCTGCAATTCCTAAGAATCATTTGGAATTAAGCTATTTTAGTGCACGTAAATATAGAGTATTAAAGCGTTCTCAAGTTTTAGGATTAATAACTGAAAATACATTTTGTTTAGCCGTTGCAGGAACCCATGGAAAAACAACTACAACAAGTATTTTGGGACATTTAATGAACGAGTGTGATGTGCCCATAACTGCTTTTTTAGGAGGAATCAGTGAAAATTACAATTCTAATTTAATATTAAATGGCACAGAGGTTTCCGTAGTCGAGGCAGATGAGTTCGATCGATCTTTTTTGACACTGTCTCCAGATTTTGCTTGTATTACATCTATGGATGCAGATCATTTAGACATCTATGGAGATCCTTCAGAATTAAAAAAATCATTTGAAGATTTCTCAAAAAGATTAAAACCTAATGGAAAATTATTTATTAGAAATAGCTTGCCATTACAAGGTATTACTTATGGCATAGAAGATAATTCAGATTACTCAATACAGAATATAAAAATTGAAAACGGAAGCTATGTTTTTGAAGTAAAAACACCAAAAACGATCCTCGAAAACGTACAATTTGACTTGCCTGGTAGGCATAACCTATTGAATGCATTAATAGCTTTGGCAATGGCTTTAGAATATGGTTGTTCTGCTGTTCTGCTTGTTAAAGCATTGGCTTCTTATAAAGGAGTTAAACGCAGATTTACCTATCATATAAAAACCGATGATTTGGTTTTTATAGATGATTATGCACACCATCCGAAGGAAATTAATGCCGTACATCAAGCTGTTAGAGAAATGTATCCTAACAAAAAAGTATTAGCTGTTTTTCAGCCACATTTGTATAGTAGAACACGTGATTTTATAGATGATTTTGCTGTAAGCTTATCACAGTTTGACGAATTGATATTACTAGATATTTATCCAGCTAGGGAGTTGCCAATTGAAGGCGTAACATCAACATGGTTATTAAATAAAATAAATAATAAAAATAAGCAGTTGGTAAGTAAACAAGAATTGTTGTCTGCTATTCACGATAGTGATGCGCAAATTATACTAACAATAGGAGCTGGAGATATTGGAGAACAAGTGAAACGTATTAAAAAAGAATTTAGTATTGCGGGTTAATTGGAGTTACATAAAGATGATTGTTTTATTGGTGCTAGTAAGCCTTTTGTTCGCTTTTGCATCACAAAGAAATGCTGTAAGAAAAGTGTCAGGTCCGCACGTGAAGTTTATCGGAGAAAATAACTTATTCGTTACAAATGAAACTGTTAGTAAATTGTTAATACAAAAATATGGTGGTGTTAAAAATGTACCCAAAGAAACTTTAGATTTGAATGAGCTAGAAAACACCCTGAAATCTAATCCAATGATAAAAACAGCAGAAGTGTATGTTGCTGTAAATGGCACACTTAATGCTGAAATAGAACAAAAAACACCAATAGCACGAGTGAGTACAAATGCGTCTTATTATGTTGATGACGAAGGTTCCTATATGCCATTGTCTAATAATTATTCAGCAAGAGTACCATTAGTTACGGGTTATGTTGAAAAGAATAATTTAAATAGGATTCATAAGATTGCTATTAAAATTATGAAGGATGAATTCTTGAAAAAAAATGTGATAGAAATTCATCAAAGTATAAATAAAGTTGTGTCTATAAAATTAAGACACTGCAATTTTATAGTACAATTAGGGGATGTAAGTTTTTTAGATAAAAAGATTAATAATTTAAAGGCGTTTTATCAAAAAAACCTGAAAGAGAAAACACTAGATAATTATAGTAAAGTCAATTTGCAGTTTGACAACCAAGTAGTATGTACCAAAATATAAGCCATGGAGCATAATTTAGCAGTAGGATTAGACATAGGAACCACAAAGATTGTGGCCATGATTGGACGTAAAAATGAATACGGTAAAGTTGAAATTTTAGGAATAGGTAAATCTAAGAGTCTAGGAGTGCACCGTGGTGTTGTAAATAATATTACGCAAACCATTCAATCTATACAACAAGCTGTTCAAGAAGCAGAAGTTTCTGCTGAAATGAAAATAGAGGGCGTTACTGTTGGTATTGCTGGACAGCATATTAGAAGCTTACAACACAGTGACTATATAACAAGACCTAATTCAGAGCATGTTATAGACGATGAAGATATTGATAGATTGATAAATCAAGTGCATAAATTGGTTATGCTCCCTGGTGAAGAAATTATTCATGTATTACCACAAGAATATAAAGTAGACGGACAAGCAGAAATTAAGGAACCAATAGGAATGTATGGAGGTCGATTGGAGGCTAATTTTCATGTAGTTGTGGGGCAAGTATCTTCAATTAGAAACATTGGACGCTGTGTACAGAGTGCTGGTTTGAATTTAGAAGGCATCACATTAGAGCCATTAGCTTCTGCAAATGCGGTTTTAAGCCAAGAAGAAAAAGAAGCGGGTGTAGCGCTTATAGATATAGGAGGGGGAACAACAGACTTAGCCATTTTTAGAGATGGTATTATTCGTCATACCGCTGTGATTCCTTTTGGAGGTAATGTCATTACTGAAGATATAAAAGAGGGGTGCTCTATTATTGAAAAACAAGCGGAATTATTAAAAATAAAATTCGGTTCTGCTTGGCCAGGGGAAAATAAAGATAACGAAATAGTATCTATACCAGGTTTACGAGGCAGAGAGCCAAAAGAAATTACATTAAAGAATCTCTCAAAAATAATACATGCCCGTGTTGTTGAAATTGTAGAACAGGTCTATGTTGAAATTAAAAATTATGGACACGAAGAGCAAAAGAAAAAATTAATAGCAGGTATTGTATTAACAGGTGGTGGTAGCCAGTTAAAACATTTAAAGCAATTGGTAGAGTATATAACAGGAATGGATACCAGGATAGGATATCCAAATGAGCATTTAGCAGGAGATAGCGATGACGATATTACAAGTCCATTATACGCAACAGCTGTAGGGCTAGTTTTAGATGGCTTAAAACGTCAGGAAAGAAAAAAGCTAGAACAAGATGAGAGTGCCGTTGAAGAAACCGAAGAAGAAAAACCAATTGAAGATATTAAAGAACAACCAGTAAAAGAGCGTCGTTCTTTTTTAGATAAGTTAACCGAGCGCGTTAAAGATTTTTTAGATAATGCAGAGTAGAAATGAGTGTATTAAGATTGTCTTGCAGATCGTTTTAATAAAAGCATATAGAAGACATTGAATTAAAAATAAAGTATAAAACCTCAGTAAAATAGAATTTATGAGCAGCAAAGAAGAATTCGAAAGCATTGCATTTGATTTGCCTAAAAATCAATCAAATGTTATTAAAGTTATTGGTGTTGGAGGAGGTGGCAGTAATGCTATTAATCACATGTTCCAGCAAGGTATTAAAGGTGTTGATTTTTACATATGTAATACCGATGCGCAAGCACTTCAGAACAGTGGTGTCCCTAACAAAATCCAATTAGGTGTAAACCTAACCGAAGGGTTGGGCGCAGGTGCAAATCCAGATATAGGAGAACAATCGGCCGTTGAGAGTTTCGATGATATCTCTCAAATGTTAGATTCTAATACAAAAATGGTATTTATAACTGCTGGAATGGGTGGTGGCACAGGTACAGGAGCTGCTCCTATAATTGCTAAAATGGCTAGAGAATTAGATATTTTAACAGTTGGTATTGTAACCATGCCGTTTCAGTTTGAAGGCAGAATGCGTATTGAACAATCTCAAAAAGGGATTGAAAAATTAAGAGACGTTGTAGATTCTTTAATTGTAATAAACAATAATAAACTTCGTGAAGTTTATGGTAATCTTGGTTTTAAAGCAGGGTTCTCTAAAGCAGATGAAGTGCTATCTACGGCTGCTCGTGGTATAGCTGAAGTTATTACACATCACTACACACAAAATATTGATTTACGTGATGCCAAAACAGTATTGAGTAATAGTGGAACTGCTATTATGGGGTCTTCTTTGGCTTCAGGTCAAAATCGTGCTCAAGATGCCATTCGTAAAGCTTTAGATTCACCTTTATTAAACGATAATAAAATTACGGGAGCTAAAAATGTATTGTTGCTAATTGTTTCAGGCTCTCAAGAAATTACTATTGATGAAATAGGAGAGATTAACGATCACATTCAAAATGAAGCAGGGCATGGAGCCAATATTATTATGGGCGTTGGTGAAGATGAGTCTCTAGAGGAATCTATTGCTGTAACTATTATTGCTACTGGGTTTAATATTGAACAACAAGATGAAATTTCCAATACAGAAACTAAAAAAGTAGTACACTCGCTTAGTGAAGATCAGGATTTGAATCCTAAAGAAAAAGAACCAGCAATTATTGCACCGGTAATTGAGTTAGAAAAGAAGAAGGAGCCACCAATAGTTCGCCATACTTTAGATTTAAACACAGAAGAAGAAGAGAACGATAGTCTTAAAAAACGGCCAATTAATGAACAAAAATCAGTTGACTCAACTAAAAATATAGACCTAATACCAACATCAGAAATTATTAAAAATATCGATGTAGTCTATGACGAAGTGACTGCTAATTTGGAAGAAGATGATGAAGATTTTATCATTAAACCAGTTACAAGAATGTCTGATGATGTTGAAGATATTACTGATGTTGAAATTATTTCAGATTATATTGAAGAAGAGCAACAAATTACTTTAACCTTTGACTTGCCACTGTCGTCAGAGGATAGTCAAGAGGTAAAAGGAGAAGAGGTTATTTCTCATCAATTAGTAGATGATGATATAAAAAAAATACCAGTGAATGACTACGTAGAGATCATTCCTGTTACAGAAACTAGTGAAAATGGAGATATTCGTTATGCACTGGATGATTATGTTGAGGTAGAATCTTCAATTAATAAAAAGAAACCAGCATCTAATGACGTTTTGGAAGAGGTAGATAATGATATTGTTTTTGAAAAAAAGGTTACGAACGATGAACCTGCTTTAAAAGAAGAACCTACACAAGAAATTGATCCAATGAATACACCAATTTCTGAGTTGCTTAAAGAGCGTGCAGAAGAACGTAGGCGCAAAATGAAGGACTTTAATTATAAATTCAACAACGCAAAGATTGATGATATAGAAAAAGAACCTGCTTATAAACGCCAAGGAGTTGATTTAAATGAAGCTAAACATTCTTCAGAAACAGATATGTCCAGAACGAGTATAGGGTTGGACGATAATGATGATATACAATTAAGAAGTAATAATTCGTTTTTACACGATAACGTGGATTAAACAGAACACTGGCCTAATTTTGTTATGAACCCGAAAAGCACCCTCAGCTTTTTGGGTTTTTTTATTAATTGAAATTTTGTCATTCCCTCGTAGTAGGGAATCTTTTTTTCTTGGTACTTCGCGCTTCATGCTTCCAACTTTTTTATATCTTCGCAGTCAAATAAATATAACCATGAGTTTACAACAAGATGTCATGTCAGCTTTAAAAGAAGCAATGAAAGCTAAAGATCAAATGGCTTTAACAGCTTTACGTGCTGTAAAATCTGCTATTTTATTGGCACAAACAGAAAGTGGTGCAAAGGAAGATTTAACAGAAGAGCAAGAGCTTAAAATACTTCAAAAACAAGTAAAACAGCGAAGAGATAGCGCTGCTATATATATAGAGCAAGGAAGAGAAGACCTGGCTGCTCCAGAATTAGCAGAGGCAGATGTTATTGCACAATTTTTACCAGAAGCCTTAACCGATGAAGAAATTGAGAAAGTCGTTGTTACAACTATCGATCAAATAGGAGCTGAGGGCATGAAAGATATGGGGAAAGTTATGGGAATTGTTAGCAAAGAGTTAGCTGGACAAGCCGATGGTAAAACGATTTCAAATATTGTAAGACAGAAATTAGCATAAATTAATAATAATAAATATTATTTGTCATTCCGAACGAAGTATGAGGAGGAATCTCATAATTATAAGGTTTAGTTTTAATGAAATTAAAGATCTCTTGTCGTTCATTCTTCACTCTGTCGGAATAACAACTTAAAATTAAATAATGGCTGCGTAGTTCAACTGGATAGAATATCAGATTTCGGCTCTGAGGGTTGGGGGTTCGAATCCCTTCGCGGTCACTAATAAATAAAAAATGCATACTACAAATTCAAGCAATCTTGATTTGACGTATGCATTTTTTATTTTCAAAGCGTAGCTTTGGATTCATCACCTCAAGTAATCTCTTCATATTTATAAGTAAATATTTAAATAATAAATCAAGCCTACTTGAATTTGTAACGTACTTTCTGTTTTTAAAGCAATTCCTTTTCATAATTTTTGTTTATGTTTTTTATAAATTATATAAATAAAAATTTATGAAAAATAATTTAGATATTTGTGTTAGATATAAATAACACGAACATGGAAAACGATGTATTAGTACAAGAATTAAGCTCAAAAAGTACCAATAAAGCAGTAAAAGTAGCCGTTGCTCAAGGTGATGGTATAGGCCCTGAAATCATGTCGGCTGCGCTGAATATTCTAAAATCAGCAGGTGCTAATATTGAACCCGAATTCATAGAGTTAGGAGAACAAGTCTATTTATTGGGGAATACTTCAGGTATTAATAATGAGTCTTGGGATATTATAAATCGTAATAAATTAATCCTAAAAGCTCCAATAACAACTCCGCAAGGCAAGGGGTATAAAAGTTTAAATGTGACACTTAGAAAATCACTCGGATTATATGCAAATGTGCGTCCGGTAAGTGCCTTTCATCCTTTTGTAAAAACGAACTTTCCAAATATGGATGTAGTCATTATACGAGAGAACGAAGAAGACTTGTATGCAGGAATTGAACATCAACAGACACAAGATGTGGTGCAATGCTTAAAACTGATAACAAGACCAGGTTGTGAACGAATAATTCGATATGCTTTTGAATATGCAAAAGCTTATGGAAGAAAGAAAGTAACATGTATGGTGAAAGATAATATTATGAAGCGTACAGACGGGTTGTTCCATGAAGTGTTTAATGACATATCGTTAGAATATCCAAATATAAAAAGTGATTCTCAGATTATAGATATAGGATCGGCAAAACTCGCTGCCAACCCTGAGAACTACGATGTTATTGTAACTTCTAATCTCTATGGTGATATTATTTCAGACATAGCAGCCGAAATAGCTGGATCTGTAGGTATGGCAGGTTCAGCAAATATAGGAGCCAATGTAGCTATGTTTGAGGCAATACACGGTTCCGCACCAGATATTGCTGGGAAAAATATAGCAAATCCTTCTGGACTGATTAACGCTGCTGTATTAATGTTGGCGCACTTAGGTCAGTTAGAGATAGCCGATAAGATCAAAAATGCCTTACTGGCAACCATTGAAGATGGTTATCATACACCAGATATCTATCAGGAAGGAACAAGCAAGAAAAAGGTATCAACGCAAGAATTTGCAAAAGAAGTTATATCCAGATTAGGAAACACGCCTAAAAGTTTAACCATAAGTAAATTAACCAAAGGTTCCGGAATAATGAAAACTTTTGAGTATAAACGAAAAGAATCCGAAAAAGTATTAGTAGGTACTGATGTTTTTATTGACTGGAAAGGTTCAGACCCTAAAGAAATTGGAGACGCTTTATCTAAAATTAACTCATATAATTTAAAACTAAAAATGATTACAAACCGTGGCGTTAAAGTATATCCAAACGGTTTAAAAGAAACGTATTGTACAGACCATTGGCGATGTCGATTTGTAGGGATAGATGCAGAAATACAGAAAACAATTCCAGAGTATAAAACTATTGACTACGAACAAATAATAGCATTATTATCTAAGCTACATGATAAGGGGTTCGATGTCATAAAAACTGAAAATCTTTATGAATTTGATGGTGAAAGAGGATTTTCACTTGGACAAGGAGAATAAGTAGTTAAGAGTCATGGTATGAAACATAAATAAAATGAGATCTATTAATAAAATTAAATTAGTCGAGGGGGTATATTCTCCGATTAACTCTGCAGATGTGCTGTTGTCCTTGATTGCGGACAAAATTAAGTTTCACAATCTACAGATCTTAACGATAAAGAATAAAGATGATCCTAAGGTAAAACACGCAGAAATGAGAGTTGCGGAATTAAAGGAGTCCAAAAAGGAGGTCACTGAGTTGATTATAAAAGCTCGTGATGAAGGGTTGTATATGAAAATTGATGGCATGATAAATATTGAAATGTTTAAAAAATAATAAACGCTTTAAATTCAATTGAAGTATTGACTATAAAACCCGAATTTATGTGAGCAATTATAGCAACCTTAATAGATTAAGAGCAAGTAATGTGAAATAAAAAAAATATAAATTATGAAAATAAAAATCGTTCTTCTAATTGGTGCGTTAGGATTATGCTCCAGTTGTGCAGTAATAAAACCAGGTGAAGCTGGGGTAAAGCAAACATTAGGGAAATTTTCAAATGAAGTATCAACTCAAGGGACCGTATTCTACAACCCCTTAGTAAGTAAAGTGATAAAAGAATCAACGCAAACCCAAAATATAAAGCTCATTCTGACTTTACCTAGTAAAGAAGGGCTTAGCGTAAATTCTGAAATCTCTATATTATACCGTTTAGAACAAAACAAGATTCCTTCAGTATTAGAGCATTTAGGTCAAGGGTATGAGTCTATAATCACTAGTGTATTTAGATCGGCTTCTTCAGATGTATGCGCTCAATTTTATGCTAAAGACATGCATTCTGGAATGCGAGCAAAAATTGAAGAAGAAATCAAAAAGAAAATGGAAGTAAATCTAAAAAAACAAGCAGATGGTATTGAGCTTATAGCTGTTTTGATGAAACGTATACAATTACCAATGGGACTTGCCAATTCTATAGAACGAAAATTACAGGCAGAACAAGATGCTATGAGAATGGAGTTTGTGCTACAACAAGCGAAATTAGAAGCAGAAAGAAAAGTAATAAATGCTAAAGGAGAGCGAGATGCTCAAAAAATACTTTCAGAAGGATTAACACAGGAAATCATTAAAATTAGAAGTATAGAGGCGTTTAATAAACTGTCTGAATCTACCAATAGTAAAATTATTATTACAGATGGAAAAACACCTCTGTTGATTGAATAAGGTGATTAAACTTGGGATGTTTATAAAAATTAAGTTATAAAATTATTTTAAAATATACAGATTATGGAATTAATAAATAAAGCACTGGAATTTGAAAAAAGAAAGATGGGCAATATGAGTACTAGCGATCGAGTTGCAGCTTCAAGAGAAGCAAAATCACTAGTATTAAGTATTAACGAAATTTATAAAAAAACTAAAGATCAATACTTGATGGATATTATGAAGCTGGTAACCAATAAAAAACGTAAGATAGATAAGCGATTAAAAGGCTTTTCCACTATTTAAAATACGGTTTTTTATGCTCAAGGTCGTCTTTAATATACTATACTGTAAATAGAAAATTAGGCAGGTTTTAAAACCTGCCTAATTTTTTGTTTAATCAAAAAGAATTTTCCAAGGCTCTGTCTCGAGGGTAGTTTGTTTCAAGAAATTCTTTATTTTAAAAGGAGAACTATTAGCTAGGATTTACACAGGACCATTAACTGCTAATTGTGCTTTAGGCAAAGATGAAAAGAACTTATTTATGGCTACGCCTAATTTTATTTTACTAATTAATTTAAAGTCATGTTTTAATTATTTATTTTAAACAAATAATTAACATTAAGGATATATTATATTTTAATTAAGGGCGTTAAGCAACATATGTTTCAAATTCTAGTTATACAACAATACACTTTAGGTAGTAAAATCATTCTAGGTGTTTTCTTTGTTGCCATGACATATATACTCTTAAATTATGGCATGAAAATGATAGAAATGGGTTATGTACTGAAATACAAACGACCATTATATAATCATTTTTATCTTCGTTTAAGACGCTTAAATAAAAATCAAAAATCTATTTTAAACAATCAATTTTCCTTTTATAAAAAACTTACGGCTAAAGAGAAAAGATATTTTGAACATCGGGTAGCATCCTTTATAATAGATAAAGATTTTATTGGTAGAGATGGTATTATAATTAATGATGAAATGAAAGTTCTTATAGCTTCTACTGCTGTTATGCTAACTTTTGGTTTTCGTGATTTTTATATTGGGATTATTTCAAAAATTGTCATATACCCAGGTAACTATTATTCTAACATCAATAAAGCTTATCATAAAGGAGAATTTAACCCTAGATTAAAAGCCCTAGTATTATCTTGGGAAGCTTTTGTAAAAGGTTTTGATAATGAAAGCGATAATTTAAATTTAGGGATACATGAACTTACGCATGCGATTCATATTAATAGTATGAAAGAACGAGATGTAAGTTCAATTATTTTTAGTGATTCATTTAAAGAATTATCCGCTCTATTCACTGAAAATGAATCATTGCGTGATGAATTAAAAGCATCTCATTACTTTAGAAAATATGCTTTCACGAACCAATTTGAATTTTTAGCAGTTACTATTGAGAATTTTATAGAAACGCCACAAGAATTCAAATCTCAGTTCCCCGAAATTTATAATAAAATAAGGCAAATGCTTAACTTTAATGTATTAGGATACTGATTGTCTGTTATTAAATACCCCAATGCCTTCCTAAAGAGATTCTACTTCTGTATCCCAACTTCAGAGTTGAGTATTTTCAACCTATCTATTTCCTCTTTTAATGCTTTAATTCTATCATATAAAGGTTTCGTTACTTCTTCAATTTGGTCTATTGTAAAACGACGTTGTATGTGTTGTCTGCAATTAACGTCCCAAGCTTCGACTGTAAAGATGATTGCTCTTTCAGGTTTGGCATTATAATTTTCGTCAGATAAAAAACGTATTAACTTGGTATCATTTTCAACGATCTTTGCTGTTCCCCAAATTTTTATTCTGGTTTGATTAGCGTAATCCATCAGAAAAATATAGGCTTTATTATTTTCACTGAGGTTTCCTATAGAGATGTATTGTTTGTTTCCAGAGAAATCAGCGAAGGCTAAACATTTGTTATCTATTACTTTTAAAAACCCTTTAGGCCCGCCTCTATGCTGTATATAGGGTTGATTGTTATTATTAGAGGTAGCGAAATAAAAAGAATCCATATTTTGTAGTATGTGGACTAGATTGGTATTGATTTCCTGTTGCCATCCTCCAGATATTTCCATACGTTCATAACCTTTTCGTGAACCAAACTTTTCTTGAAGCTTTTTTACTGCTGGTGTAAATGCAATATCGCTTGTATATTTCATAGTGATTTGTTGTTGAATTATAGCTAGCCAATTCGAGAAGCTAATGGCTTTTTAATGTTAAAACTCGAACTGACTACTATGGTAATTATTTAATGTTATTTTTATTTAGAAAATTCAATATGTAATTTGCTATTTCTGTGCCTTTTTCTTCAAGTGCAAAATGACCGGTATCTAATAAGTGAGTTTCTAAATTTTTCAAATCTCTTTTGTATGGGTATGCTCCTTCTGCTGGGAATATATAATCATTTTTTCCCCAAACAATTAATGTTGGTGGTTGGTAGTCTTTAAAGTATTGTTGCCACTCTGGATATAATGGAACGTTGGTTCTATAATCATAAAACAAGGCTAATTGAATGTCATTATTTTCTAGTCTTTTTAGGTGTTGCAAATCTATATTCCAATTGTCTGGACTAATTTTAGATATATCTTGTACACCGTGTGTATATTGCCATTTTAAGCCATCAATAGAGTGGAATTTTTCTAGAGGTTTACCATTTTCAATAGTATAATCATTCCAATATTTTTTAATAGGTTTCCAGAAATCTAATAGGCCTTCCTCGTAAGCATTTCCATTTTGAATGATTAATGATTCTATACGGTTTGGATATTTTGTAGCAATTCTAAAACCAACTGGGGCTCCGTAATCCATTAAGTATAGACTATATTTCTCTACATTAAGTTCATTAATAAAACCCGATATAATTTTAGACATGTTATCAAAAGTATAATCGAAATCTTTTATTAAAGGTTGATCGCTTCTTCCAAACCCTGGATAATCGGGTGCTAATACATGGTATTGTACAGACAAGTCTGTTATTAAATTACGAAACATATGAGAAGATGTAGGATAACCATGCAGTAATATGATGGTTGGTTTATCTATAGTTCCTGCTTCACGATAAAAAATGTTTAGTCCATTAATAGTCACGTTTTTGTGTAATGTTGGATGTATTACCTCTTTGGTCGCTTTACTAATCTCGGTTTCCTTATGCTTATTAAATGCTAATACACCAAAGGATACTATTGCTAATAGAGCTAAAGCCAATACTGATTTTAAAACTTTTGTTTTCATAATGTTTTGTTCTGTTAATTATTGTTTTTAATATGATACATTTATCTGTACCTCCTTTTACTGTTCCAAATACTAATTTTTGATGTTTTTACTGTACTTGTAATTTGATTACTGTTTAGTGTTCTCATAATTTTAATAGTTTATAATTTGCGATCGTTTTCTTGTATTTCTATATCGTTTGCACTCATATCTCTTATTCGCATTAACCCGTCATCATCAAATTCCCAATGTTCGTTTCCGTGTGTTCTATACCATTGTTGCGTTTTTTCGTTTAACCATTCATATTCAAAGCGAACAGAAATTCTGTTTTCAGAAAAACACCATAAATGTTTTTTCAATTTATAATAAGATTCTTTTTTCCATTTTCTGCTTAAAAACTGTTGAATGGCATCCCTACCTTGGAAAAACAAGTTTCTATTACGCCATTTAGAATTTTTAGAATAGGCTAACGATACTCTGTATGGGTCTTTGCTATTCCAGGCATCTTCTGCTGCTTGTACTTTTGCCTTTGCAGTTTCCCTATTAAAGGGAGGTATTAGTTTTTTCATAATTTTATTTTATACAGACAAGTCTGTTCTTTTTGTTGCTAACAAATATTTATTTAACCTTCTTTTATTTTAACTCTATATATTAAAACCTGATAATCAGATGTTTAATTATTTTAATAAAGAAACTATGTCATTCCGAATGCTACGGAGGGTAAAATATATTTTACTTGAACGTATATAGCGTAGCTATTGAAGAGGAATCCCATCCTTATGAGATTTCTAGTCGCTCATACTTCGCTCTGTCGAAATGACAAACACTTGAAAATCATTTCTTTAATATTATTTTTATAAAAAAAATTAAATCGAACTGACGTTATTTTAATAAACGTATGGCTGCATCTTTTGCGGCTAGAATGGGCCATTTGTTTTTTTGAATTTGAGATAATATAATGGCACCTTCAAGGAGTATTAATATTTGATCTCCTAGTTGCTCTGCTTGTTCTACTGTTTCATCACTTTTTAATAAAGTATGAATATAGTTTCTTACTTCGTTTTTATGATTTACAGCTTGATTTCTAATTTTATCATGGTCATTAGGTAAATCAGTTATAATATTTTGCCAACCACAACCTCTAAAATCTACTTCGTATAACCAATTTACTAAATAGTCAAAACAACGAATTATTTTTCCTTTAGAAGTATGCTCGGTAGATACAAAATCAAATAGTTTTCCCATCCATAGCGCATGCCTTCCTACTAAATATGCTACAGCAATATCTTCTTTAGACCTAAAATGCTGATACATACTCGCTTTAGCAACACCAGCATCAGCAATTATTTGATTGATACCAGTTTGATTATATCCATTATGATAAAATAAATCTGAAGCTGTTTTAATAATACGCTCCTTTACACCTAATCTTTTCATGGGACAAATATACACTAAAAACATCAAAAACAGACAAGTCTGTTCGTTATTAATATAACTTTAACGTTTTGGCGTATGCGTTTTTATATAGGTGACATGATTTTTATCATACTTTTTTCTCCTTTTCATGCTTAATTTTAGTATAGAATTTAAAACCTAGAGAGATGAAAAGAAGGACTCCCGTTTCGGAAATAATGAGTAAGGATATTATAGCTCTAAGAAGATCAGATACTTTAGAAAGAGCTGAAATACTTTTTAAAAGGCATAATATTAGACATATTCCTGTAGTTAGTAGAGAATCAATAATAGGTATGTTGAGCTATACAGATTTACTTAGAATTAGTTTTGCTGATGCTACAGATGATGAGAATAGTATTGATACTATAGTTTATAATATGTTTACTATTGAGCAGGTTATGACAAAAAACCTGGTAAGTGTTTCAAGTAGCACTACTATTAAAGAAGTAGCAGAAATTTTAGCTAAGAATGAGTTCCATGCTTTACCAGTTGTAGACGACTCTATATTGGTAGGTATTGTAACAACTACAGATTTAATAAACTATTTGCTAAAGCAGTACTAAGAATTTGCTAGTGATTTTAAGTCTTTAATAGTATTAATTTGATCATTACTTTTAAAAACATAGCTTCCCGCGACGAGTACATCTGCGCCAGCATCTACGAGTGTTTTAGCATTTTTATTAGTGACACCTCCGTCAATTTCTATAATTGTTGAAGCGCCTTTGCGTTTAATTAATTCTTTTAGTTGAGATACTTTATTATAGGTATTTTCAATAAAACTCTGTCCTCCAAAACCTGGATTTACACTCATAATGCAAACCAAATCAATATCATTTATAATGTCTTCTAAAAAATGAATATTAGTGTGTGGGTTTAGCGCAACACCAGCTTTCATGCCTTCGGTTTTTATAGCTTGTAATGTTCTATGTAAATGAGTACAGGCTTCATAATGAACAGTAAGTATGTCACTACCTAATTCAGCAAAAGTTTTAATGTATCTATCTGGATCAACGATCATTAAATGTACATCAATCGTTTTTTTAGCATGTTTAGCAATAGCTTGTAAAACAGGCATTCCAAAAGAAATATTTGGCACAAATACGCCATCCATAATATCAATATGAAACCAATCGGCATCACTTGTATTAACCATTTCTATATCACGTTGAAGGTTTGCGAAATCCGCAGCCAGAATTGATGGTGCAATTAGTTTAGAACTCATTGAATTTAGTTTATTCGGCAAAAATAACTGTTTTACTTATTGTTTAGCTATTTTTTGCGTAATAAAATTTTCAACCATGTTAACAACTTTGTTGGCTAACTTATTATCTGCTTTTCTTAACCATTCAAGATATTCGTTAAGTTCATTTAGTTCTTTACTACTATCTACTATTGTAAATCCAAAATTATAGTCTTCGAAAATGCGTTGTTGCGTATTAATATCGATAACTTTAAAAAGATTCCTATGCCTTGTATCTAAACTTATTCTTTTAAAAGTATCATTTACGTTAGTTTCATTACCTTCAAGAACTTGTAAGAAGTTAGCATTGGAATATATCAATATACCTGTTATGTTAAACTTTAAATTATTCTTTTTCGCTTTTGAAAATAAATTTTTGAGAGTATTTAATGACTCTTCTTGACAAGAATCACTTATATAACATATTGTCTTTAGCATTTAAAAAAGGTTGATTCAATCTAAAATACAAAAAATAAAATAATGAGCTGATTGGAGCTTAATATTTACATAAAGAACTCGTTTAAACTTTTTCTATTTCCTAAAAAATGGCTGAAATTCACCCATATTTTGTTACTTTTCTTATGCGTAGCTCTGCTATACCTTGCAAAAAGTGCCTCATCTGAATAAATTTCATCTCATTTTCGGTTAAAAACAAAAAGTTTAAACGAGTTCAAAATATAAATGCCTTAAACAAGTAAATAGAAATAAAAAACGAACCCCCGGTAATCAGCCGAGGGTTCTTTCATCAATCAAAAAACGAACAGTTATGTGTAACTGTTTGTTGTCGTAATTTAGTCGTAAAAAAATTACTAACCTAAATATGTTTTTAATATTTTACTTCTGGAAGTATGCTTAAGTCTTCTAATCGCTTTTTCTTTTATTTGTCTCACACGCTCACGTGTTAAATCAAATGTTTCACCAATTTCTTCTAAAGTCATTGGATGTTGGTTTCCTAAACCAAAGTATAAACGAATGACGTCTGCTTCACGAGGTGTAAGAGTTTCTAAAGCACGCTCAATCTCAGTACGTAAAGACTCATGTAATAGTTCTCTATCTGGATTTGGTGATTCACCACTATTAAGTACATCGTATAGATTTGAATCTTCACCTTCAACTAAAGGGGCATCCATACTTACGTGGCGACCAGAGTTTTTCATAGACTCTTTAACATCATTAATAGTCATGTCTAATTCCTTAGCAATTTCTTCTGCACTAGGCGGACGTTCATGACTTTGCTCAAGAAAAGCAAATGTTTTATTAATTTTATTAATAGATCCAATTTTGTTTAATGGTAAACGTACAATACGAGATTGTTCAGCCAATGCTTGTAAAATCGATTGACGAATCCACCAAACAGCGTATGATATAAATTTAAAACCACGTGTTTCATCAAAACGTTGTGCTGCTTTAATTAAACCTAAATTACCTTCATTAATTAAATCTGGTAATGTTAAACCTTGGTTTTGATATTGTTTTGCTACCGATACAACGAAACGTAAATTAGCTTTTGTCAACTTCTCTAAAGCTATTTGATCTCCAGCTTTAATGCGTTGTGCTAATTCTACTTCCTCGTCAGCTGTAATTAAATCAACCTTTCCTATTTCCTGTAGATATTTATCTAACGAAGCGGTTTCTCTATTAGTAACCTGCTTCGTAATTTTAAGTTGTCTCATCTAAAGTTCTCCTGTGATTTTTAATTGAATATTTGGGCATTCATTAGTTATACGTATATGTGTCGTATAATGTTACAAAAATTTTCAAATTATTTTTTGGATTCATTATTTAGACCCCAAAAGTTTAAAAAGGTCACATTGGCTCCTTATATATTATTAATAAGAGCGACAACACGTTATATTTTTTTTAAATAAATGAAAAAAGGATAGTATTGCTATTTCACTCAAAATCTAAAAGTTTAGCAGCCTCAATTAAATTATGCAAAGCATCAATTTTTGAATAGATTTTATTAAAAAAAGTATTTCGCTCTTTTTCACCAGTTGTATTTAGCAGCTTAGAATTTTGTAATTGTTTATTTAAAAAAATATCAGCTTCATTACAAGTATGTTTATCTGCTGTTTTATAATAAGATAATAAGGTAAATGGAACATAAAGCATTTGAGCTTCTGGAGTGCTAACTAAAACATTATTATTCATTAAATGCAGCTCATTATAATACAGTTTAAACTCTAGGTTTTTATTAATTAGTTTAATGGATATATCTTTAATTAGTTGTTTTAATAGTTTACAGAATTGTAAAGCAGTTTCTGTTTTTACCTGGCCAGCCTGGTGATAAAAGTGAATTTGTTTTAGTGTACTATTAACAGAAGTAATATCCCATATCTCAATAGTATTCAAATTATAATATAGGCTGCCTAATCTTTTTCCAGCTTCTATTAAAGAAGTGTTTGGTGCAAAGTTTTCAAAGCTTTTAGTGGCTAGTTTTGGATTTAATAATTTAAGCCAAACATAATATTTAAACTGACTTAGTTTATCTCCATTTAAATTATAAAATAAAGGAATGTCTTTTGCCGAATATAAAATACGACTCTCCTTTTGTTTTAACAGTGGGTAAAGAGAATCGTAAGAGTCATTAAAGTATTGTTGAAGCTGAGTTTCTGTTTCAATATGTTTTGTCTTTTCAATAGCCACAAACTCTGTGTTTGTGATTTCAAACAGCCGGTCTAAGGATATGTTATAATACTTGGCTAAAACAATAGTTTCCTCAATAGAGAATTTACTTTTTAAACTCACACGTCTATGTGCCGCATCATAGCTAATATCTAAAGCTGTAGAAATAGCTTCAATGGTCGAGGTATTTTTTGGTAATTCCTGTTTTAAATTTTGGAGAAAGACTGATTGATACATGTTCAAATGTATTCATTAATTTGTGATAATCACAAATAACAATACGAAGTTTTGCATTTTAAGTGATTTGATATGTGATTATAACAATAATTTTGAATTGAATTTAAAACTACAATTATGAAAAAATTAGTATGCATTATTACTATATTATTAGTTAATTTAAATGTTACAGGTCAAAACGATTCAATTGTAAATCGAAAATTAAGATTTCCCATTTGGACCACTCATAGTAAGAACACTGATATAGTAGGGGTGTCTTTTGGTGCTTTTCCAACGGATTATAATGATAAAGACAAGCTCACTAGAACATTTGGGGTTCGAATTGAAGCCTTTCCATTATCTCCCTTTTATTTTCTTGCTCCAAGAACGCCTCTCTCTACAAATGAAATTGCTTATAAAAAATATATGGAGGGCACTGGTATAACACAACAAATTTATGGTTTGAATATTTCGACTGGAACTTTTGAAGGTATTGACTCCTATGGTATTTCTTTAACAGGTTTTATGCATTATAGTAGAAAGAATAATGGTATTGCTATGGCAGGACTGACTAATTCTATAGAAAGAGCAAATGGAATTATAGCTAGTTTTGGAGGAAATGAAGTTTATCAAGGTAATGGCCTTATGATTACAACGGTTTGGGGTAATGCCGCAAAACATTTTAGTGGCATTCAAATTTCGGCAGAGAATTATATATTGGAAAAGGGTAGAGGTTTACAAATAGGTGTTTTTAACAAAGCAAAAAACTTTAGAGGCCTTCAATTGGGGTTATGGAATAAAAATGACAAACGTTCTTTTCCAATAATTAATTGGCAATTTAAAAGCTGAAAAACAACACCCTGGGAGCGGTTTTTAAAATGCCTGATACTTTGTTTGAAATAACAGATATTAATTAATCTAGAAATTACATATAACATTAAGATTACTTTTTTAGAGCGTCTCTTAATAACTAATTATCAAATCGAAACCTAGATTTTTAATTATTTTTTTCTGATAAACCACGTGTTAACCAACCTCTTTTGTTAGCAGTTACAATGGCATAAGGTGTAATCCAAAACAAACCAAATGTGTATAAAATACTGTATGTGTATGCCCAAAAAGACTCTTTTATTTTATATCTATTCGCATAAAATATTACTGGAAATGTAGATAATACCAGTATGCTTAGAAATGTTGAGCTTAAAAATAATATGGGGTGTGTAATCACGAAAAATAACATGAATATTAAGAAAGGATAAGCCATTATTATTTTTAATGATTGGCTTAAAAATAGAAAGCGTGTACCAATTTTAGAGCCTTCCCTAAAATTTTTAAATACGTATTTATACATTTCTATATTCTCACGAACATTACTTCTTCCCCATCTAATAAACATTTTGTATAAGCCACGATATTTTTCTGGTACGTTGGTAAATGCATAAGCATTTCTTTGGAATAGTACACTGTAGCCTTGTTTCAAGATCATGTTTGTCATGGCTCTATCTTCACCAATATCTGAAGGTTGCCCCATAAAAGTTTGGTTAATCCATTCAGGAAGGCAGGCAAAAACGGCTTCACTTCTATAAGCAGCCAAAGCCCCAGGAGTACACAATACAGAGTTTAAACTACTTTCTGCTGAGCGTACAAACTCAAAACTCAAAACAAAACTTACATCTAACATTTTAGGCAATAGAGATGTTTCTTTATTCAATACACGAATATTACCAGCGACTGCTCCACATTTTTTATTGGTAATAAATGGGCTAACTAAATTCCTTAGCGTATCTGGTTTTACAATAGAATCGCTGTCTACGGTTACAAAAATGTCCCCTGTTCCTTGATTAAAGCCTCTATAAAGAGCATGGCGTTTTCCCTTGTTTTTTGGTTGTTGATAAATTTCCAACCGGTCACCTAACTGTTTTTTGGCCTCTAACATCCATTCCCAGGTATCGTCTAAACTCCCATCATCAATTGCCAGTAATTGTAATTTTTCTTCAGGATAATCGCTCTCTGTTAAGCTCATTAAAGTATCCCAAACTTGTTTACCCTCGTTATAGGCTGGTACAATTACAGTACATGTTGGTAATTGGTCGTTGGATACGGATGTAATATGCTTATATTTAAAATAATGATATAAGCTATAGAAGAAGAAACTGCCTTTAAATAAAAATAGTAAAGCTGAGACTATCATAAATGAAAACCCTAATGCAGAACGCATACGTCCTGCATTGAACTGGATGTAATCTTCCTTTAAGACAAAGCCTAAATACACGGCATCAATCATAAGTAAAAAAGTGCATGTTAAAACCAAAATACCCCAAATGTCTGATTTTTTAAGAGATAAAATATAATTTTTCAATGTTCTTAATAGTTCAGAAGCTATCTTTTTGGTTTTCATAAATTTTTATTTTTGATTATGGCATTACTCTTTTTACGTAGTAAAAATGATTTCAGATTCTTTTTAATATTTATTTAATAAATTGAATGGAATTATTATTTAATACAGGGTGAATCTTAAAATCTTGTTAATAAGAAAAAGTCTTTAGATACCTATTAAAATAGCCCCAACCGATTATAATCGATTGAGGGATTTTAGTAATAGCTTGAGAAATTAATTCTACTTTCTTGTCTTCTAAAAGTTATTATTTCGAAAGTGAAATAGGTGAGCTTTAAGGTTAATTCGTGTTTTAGTTACTAATCATTTATAGGATGAATTTCATAGATAACTTCAGTTCCTTTAAGTCCTTCAGATTGCGCCTTAACTTTAATAGTATCTGCTTCGAAATTAGATTTAATTGCTACTCGAATTAAACCGCCCTCTGCTTGTAATTCTAAATCACCAGGCGTATGATAATGTAGCAATTTTTCTGGGGTTACATAAAAATTATAAGATCCTCTATAAGTTGCTGAGCCCTCTACACTAAATTGAATATTATTAGTTGAATTAACACACAGATTTTCGTTTTGGTCAAGAATACGTGCTGTAATAATTGCAGTATCGGTACCATTTGCTTTTATAGTAAAAGTGCCTCCGTTGGGTTTGGTTAAGTTTGGTTCTACAATAAGTTCTATACGATGTGGTTTACCTGCTGTGGTTCGTATATCAGAACAAACCTCTTTACCATTAGCGTCTAACCCTACTGCTTTTAAAGTACCAGCTGCCCATTTAATATTTTCCCATGTACATTTTTTTGAATCTTTTTCGGGATGACGTTTATCCAAGCTTTGTCCATTTAAAAATAATTCTACTTCATTACAATTGCTCCATGCACTAACGGTTTGAATTCCGGATAAATTCCAACTGGTTTGTAGTGCGACTCCCGGTTGAGTCTCAAAAGGTATCCAAAGTGCTTTTTTATATACATTGTATTTTAATTTAGGAATGCGGTTGCCATCCATGGCAGACGATCCTAATGATTTTTGTTTGCTCATACCATTAAGATAGGTTGTATAGCCTTCCCCTTGAGTTTCTGCAAGCATCCAATCTATCCAACCACATGCACGATCATTTTTATCTCTTAAATAATTGTTTACAAAATAATCAGTGAATGTGACTTCATTTTCAAAATCATGTCGTGCTATATTCCAGCTTATACCACCCCAATTGGCGCCATACACTTCTGTATTTAAAGTAGGTGACCCTTCTATTTTTCTATATCTGTTTGTGTAGCCTACCATAACTCTAAGCGAATCTGGCCAATTGGAAGGATACCCATCACGGTTATGTATAATTCGAGAATTTAACGAATCTAATTTTTGAGCTATTTTATAAGTATTGTATGCATGATATACGTCCCCTTTTTTAGGTAATCCATTATTAGACTCCCACACAGCAATTGAAGGATGATTTCTAAAAGCTGTTATCATCTCTTGATCGTATTCTGCTTTATAAGTTTTAGCAGGTTCACCTTTCAATACCCATTCATTATCGCCACTATTTTGGAAAATCATGATTCCATAAACATCACAAGCATCCACCATTGTTTTTGTAGCAGGTACATGTCCTACACGTAATGTATTTCCTCCACTAGCTGCAATTAACTGTATGTCTTTCCATTGTAATTCATCAGGAATGGCAGAGCCCAGAGCTGGATAAATATTGCGATGCCCGAAGCCTTGCATAAAATGTTTTTTATTATTTACATAGCAATAATTTTCATCCCAGGTTATGGTACGAATACCAACTTTGTCTTCACGTTTATCAATAAGGTTTTTTCCTTTATATATTTTAGTCTGTAAAGTATATAAATAGGGGGTGCCATGCGGACTATTATTAGGAAACCATAAAGTAGGGTTGGTAATAGTTTGTTTGAAATCAAATACTGCCGTGTTATTAGCCAATATGTCTTTTTCTGCACTGTCTTCTTTTACTAATTCATTTTTGGAATTATAAAGTTCTGTTACCAGGGTAATAGACTCATTTATAGAACTATTATTTTCGACATTGGTTATAATTCTGATGTCTGCAGACTCACTTGATACGTTAGTCGTTGCTATATAATTACCCCAATTATGGCCTGGAGCACTAGCATTAACGGGAATATGGACAGGGTTAACTTCATGAAGAAATACAGGGCTTACAATACCGCCCCAACCCATACCAAAGCCTTCGTAAATACCAAATCCCGGATTGGTAAAGAAACCATCTGTTTCATTTGAAACTCTTACAGCAATGATATTTTCAGCTCCAAATACTAATTTTGACGTAATATTTAAGGCAAAGGGAAGAAACCCGCCTACATGAGTCACTTCATCTGTTTGCTTAACAGCTGTATTGCCTTTTATAAACTGACCATTTACATAAATTGCGGCTCCTACATTTACGCCTTGAAATTCAAGTATGAAATTTTTATCTTTTTGTGCTTCTGATAAAAAAAGATGTTTGCGATACCATACTTCTCCTCTCCACATATACGAATCGGTAGAATTGAGATAAGTGTCATTATCGTTAAAACAATGTGGAATACCTACTGATTGCCAATTGGAGTCATCAAAGTCTGCAGTAGCAAAATTTTTGGTTGTGGATGTTGTTTTTAATAGCTCAATTTGAGGTTCTTCAATAATAATTTTATTGGCCCAACGGTTTTTTGTTACTAAATGACTAATTCGGATAGCTTGAAAATTATTACCGATTTTGGTATTGAAGTAAACACCTTTTTGCTTGTTGATTAAACCAACTGTATCGCCAGTCTCATCTACCGTTGCAAATGACTTAGGGGTTGCAATTTTACTATTAATTAAGTGATCACTAATAACCTCCCAGCTTCCGTCTGTTTTTTGTCCTTCTAATAAGTAAAATATTTGAACTATTTTATTATTCGTAAAACTCACTTTTAAATTAGATTCACTCATTTCTTCTTTTAAATTGAAATGAACCTTATAGCCCTCTTCGTCTTCTTTTTTTAGATCAATATTGAGGTCTGATGTGAAATTTTTGATATTTAAACTATCAACTTTATGGTATTTCCAAGGTGTTTCACCCAGATTAGTTGTTTTGTTTGGAGTGTCACTGTTAGTATTTTGACATCGTACAAAAAGAAAGTTTATCAATAATAAAAAGGCTATTGAGCTTAGTGTTTTTTTAGGTAATAAGGACATTTTATATATTAAAAAATAGTAGGCTTAAATATAATAAAAAAACCCTCTCAAATTTACATTAAGAGGGTTTGAATTTATAGATTTAAAAGATATTAATCTTCTTTCTTATCTTCTCTAGGTTTTCTGTCGTCACGACGATTATCACGTCCGCGATTATCTCTACCTCTATTATCACGTCTGTTATCTCGACCATTATTTTCTCTTGGTGGTCTTGCTACATAACCTTCTGGTTTTGGTAAAATAGCTTTACGAGATACTTTTTCTTTACGTGTTCTGGAATCAATTCCAAAGTATTTCACATCAAAAACATCTCCCATGTTTACAACATCAGATACATTTTCTGTACGTTCCCAAGCTAATTCACTTACGTGTAATAATACTTCATTTCCTGGTGCATCCATATATTCTACAACAGCACCAAAATCAAGCATTTTAATAACTTTTACTTCGTAAACACTACCAACTTCCGGTTTAAACATTAAAGAATCTATTTTTGCTAATACAGCATCAATACCTTCTTGCCCAGTTCCAAGGATTTCAACAATACCCTCTTCTGTTACAGGATCTTCGTTTATAACGATAGTTGTATTGGTTTCTTTTTGCAATTCTTGAATTACTTTTCCACCAGGTCCAATTAAAGCGCCGATAAATTCATTTGGAATTGTACGAGTTACCATTTTAGGAGCATGAGATTTCACATCATCATTAGGTGCCGAAATGGTATCTGTTAACTTTTCTAGGATATGCAAACGTCCATCACGTGCTTGTTTTAGTGCGTTTACAAGAATCTCATAAGATAATCCTTTTACTTTAATATCCATTTGGCAAGCTGTAATACCATCTGCAGTACCTGTAACTTTAAAATCCATATCTCCTAAGTGATCTTCATCCCCTAAGATGTCAGATAAAACGGCATACTTTCCAGAATCTGCATCAGAAATTAACCCCATAGCAATACCGGAAACAGGTTTCTTTAATTGTACACCTGCATCCATAAGTGCCATAGTTCCAGAACAAACGGTTGCCATAGAAGACGAGCCGTTACTTTCTAATACTTCAGACACCACACGAACCGTGTAAGGACAATCTTCAGGAACCATACCTTTTAAAGCACGTTGTGCTAAGTTACCATGTCCAACCTCTCTACGTGATGTTCCACGAATAGGTCTTGCTTCACCCGTTGAGAAAGGAGGGAAGTTATAGTGTAAATAGAAACGCTCTTCACCTTCAAAAGATGGCATATCTATTTGGTTGGCTTCTCTGGAAGTTCCTAAAGTAACTGTAGCCAGCGCTTGAGTTTCTCCACGTGTAAAGATGGCTGAACCATGTGTTGATGGTAAATAATCTACCTCGCACCAAATTGGTCTAATTTCATCAGTCTTACGACCATCTAAACGTAAACCTTCGTTTAATGTTAAATCACGAACAGCTGCTTTTTCTGCTTTACTATAATATTTAGAGACTAAACCTCCAATATCTTCTAATTCTTCTTCAGAGAAGGTTGCTTTTATTTCTTCTTTAATTTCTGCAAAGGCAGCACCTCTTTCATGTTTAGAAGATCCTGCTTTTGCTACGGCATATACTTTATCGTATGCCATATCGTGAATTTTTTGAGCTAAATCTGCATCTTCACGTTCTGGTTCGTACTCACGAGTTTCTTTTTTACCAAACGCTTCAGCTAATTTTAACTGGGCAGCACACTGTATTTTAATAGCTTCATGAGCAAACTTGATAGCTTCAGTCATTTCTTCTTCAGAAATTTCATCCATCTCACCTTCAACCATCATTACTGAGTCCGCAGAAGCACCAATCATCATATCGATGTCAGATTCTTCTAATTGAGCTCTAGTTGGGTTGATGATAAATTCACCGTTTACACGACCAACTCTAGCCTCAGAAATAGCACACTCAAAAGGAAAGTCAGATAACATGATTGCAGCCGAAGCAGCTAATCCTGCCATAGCATCAGGCATAACTTCATCGTCATGAGACATTAACTGAATCATCACTTGTGTTTCACTGTGATAATCTTTTGGGAATAACGGACGTAAAACACGGTCTACAAGACGCATTGTTAATACTTCTCCATCACTTGGTCTTGCTTCTCTTTTAAAGAAACCTCCTGGATAACGTCCAGCCGCAGCAAATTTTTCTCTATAATCAACTGTTAACGGTAAGAAATCTACATCTGCTTGTTTGTAGTTGGAAACAACTGTACACAAAAGCATACATTTTCCGGATTGCACCACAACGCTACCATGCGCTTGTTTTGCTAATTTTCCAGTTTCGATAGAAATTTCTCTACCCTCACCTAGGTCTATGACCTCTTTAAAAACTTTTGGAATCATAAATTTTTTTAATTCTAATTAAACAATGGTCGTTGTGTTGTTGTAGTGTTGTGGACCAATGAAAAACTATATATCCTGAATTCTTTCAGGATCTGCTTAATCATAAAATGCGTAATTTATACTCTTACGTTTGAGTTATATTATTTGCCAATTTTATCTTAATAGTGGCATAAAAACAAAAAAGAGGCTGATAAGCCTCTTTTAATTATTTTCTTAATCCTAATTCTTTTACTATCGCACGATATCTTAAGATATCCTTCTTAGTTAAGTAATCTAGTAAAGCACGACGCTTTCCTACTAGTTTTACTAATGAACGCTCTGTGTTAAAATCTTTACGATTATTTTTTAAGTGTTCTGTTAAGTGATTAATTCTGTAAGTAAACAATGCAATTTGCCCTTCTGCAGAACCTGTGTCTTTTGCACCTTTACCGTGTTTTTTAAAGATGGCTTCTTTTTCTTTTTGATCTAAGTACATGCTAATATTATTGTAAATAATTGTTATGTAAACGAAAGTTTCTCTTTCGATCGGCAAATATAGTAATTTTAAATGATTTACAAGATTTTCTATTGTAAAGAAAAAGATTAAGTAACAAATATGTTTTTAACTGGTATATACTATTTGATTTCCTAAAATTAAGAAAAGGAAAATAAAACTAAAAAGCCCATCAAATAACAAGTTGATGGGCTTTCTAACTAACTAACTAACTAACTAACTCAAAAAAACTAACTATTAACTAACTCATTCTTTTACTTTTATTGTTACGGTGCTTTCTATTTCCAACTTTTTACCATTTAATCTGGCATCGGTTAAAAATGATTTAGTATCATGCTTTGAATCAATAAGTTCAACTATTCTACTGCTATCATATTCGCATGCGTCATTTACATTTCCTTCTGTTCGAGATAACCTTTGTATTTTGTGAAAGTTAATTTTCACGTCTAGAATGTTGTTTATTATATCTGCTGCTTCTGATGGTGTGAAGTTGCCATCAATAAGTTTAATTTTCTGTTCTAATTTTGAATCGATTGGAGTTTTTAATGATGTTTCCATAATGTAGTTTTAAATTTATTTTTAATTAAAATTTTGAATTATATATAAGTAAAAAGGCATTCCCAAGGTTATGTTGAAAGGGAATGTGATCGCTAATGCCATAGGTATATATAGGCTGGGGCTCGCTTTAGGTGCTGCTATTTTCATCGCTGCTGGTACCGCAATATATGAGGCACTAGCCGCGAGAATTGCAAATAATAATCTGTTACCGATATCAGAAATAAATGCGCCGCTTATAATGGCAACTAGTAAGCCATTTATAATTGGTATAACGATGGCGAATAGTAAGGCAAACTTTCCTTTTTTTATGAATTCTGAAAGTTTTTTTCCGCTAGTTATTCCCATATCTAGTAAAAAAACAGCCAGAAATCCTTTGAAAATATCTGTGGTAAATGGCTTGATACCTTGTGCTTGAACATCACTGGCTAAAAAACCAACCATTAAACTTCCAACTATGAGTAAGACACTACCGTTAAATAAGGCATGACGTAGCGTTGTTTTTAAAGGGATATCGGATTTTCTTTTATTACCTTTAAAAATCATAATTAAAAAAAGGCCTACCATAATAGAAGGGGCTTCCATTAGGGCCATGACAGCAACCATGTGACCGCTGAAGGGGATGTGCTCTATTTCTAAGAAAGATATAGCGGTCACGAAAGTTACTGCGCTAACCGATCCGTATGATGCAGCTATCGCACCAGCATTTTCAATGCTAAATTTTTTTCTAAGGATAAAATATGTGTAAACTGGAACGGCAACTGCCAAAAAAATGCCAAATAATAAAGACCAAATAATTTCCATGCTAAAATCGCTATGAGATAGTTCTTGCCCTCCTTTAAAACCTATCGCTAGTAATAAATAGAGAGATATGAACTTCGACGAATTTTCCGGTATTTTGAGATCGCTCTTTAATTGGACCGCAATAATACCTAGAAAAAAGAAAAGTAATGCAGGATTAGTAAGGTTGTCTATAAGTAAATGTAAATCCATAAAAGATTTTATTGTAATTGTTATTTGTTAATATTTTTGTTTTTTGCACTTAGTAGCGTCATTCCAATAATCAAACCGCATAACAATATCTCTTCTAAAAATAAATTGTTATTTATTATGGACAGAGAAACGACGGTTGCATAAATTAATGCAATGATAACGTCATTAATAGTTGCTGATTTTTGATGTAATCTTTTAAAGCTGTTTAATAGTTTTTCTTTCATGGTTTTTATATTTAGTGCAAAGTTTAATTATTTTATTCATATATTTTTATTTATATTTATTATAAAATATATAATATTTATTTATGAATTATACATTGCATCAATTAGAGGTTTTTCTTAAAACATATGAATTGCAGAGTGTTACAAAGGCTTCTGAAGCACTTTATCTTACCCAGCCAGCTGTTTCAATTCAGTTAAAAAAGTTTCAAGAACAGTTTAAAATTCCTCTTTTTGAGGTTGTTGGAAGAAAAATATATATTACTGAGTTTGGAGTTGAAGTTGCACAAGCTGTAAAAAAAATAATGGAAGAGGTAAAGGCTATAGATTACAAGGCATTATCATTTCAAGGGGAGTTAGCGGGCAAATTAAAAATAGCCATTGTGTCTACTGCCAAATATGTGATGCCTTATTTTATATCAGATTTTATTAATGAAAATAGGGGCGTGGATTTGATCATGGATGTTACTAATAAAGCTAATGTTGTTAGGGCTTTGGAGAATAATGAAGTTGATTTTGCTATGATTTCAACGATTCCTAAAAAACTTAAAATAGATAGAATTGAGCTTATGAAAAATGAATTGTTTATGGTAGGAGGAAAGAATTATAAGCATAAGGGGAAATATTTATCTAAAACTGAGTTTCAAAAATTACCGCTGATATATAGAGAACAAGGGTCTGCCACTCGATTGGCAATGGAAAACTTTATAGATTCTAGAAAAATATCTACGTATAAAAAAATGGAATTAACCTCGAATGAAGCATTAAAACAAGCTGTTATTTCTGGTTTGGGATACTCCATTATGCCCTTAATTGGTATAAAGAATGCTATTAGTATGGGGGAATTACAGATTATCCCAGTAAAAGGGCTTCCAATTGTTACTAATTGGAATTTGGTTTGGCTGAGTTCAAAAAATATGTCAAACATCTCCAAAAAACTTATAGAACATATTAACACAAATAAACAGGTGCTAATTGATAAGCACTTTGGATGGTTGGATAAGTATTAATCGTATTTAACATAGAAACTGACGTTATTTAAAGTAAACATAGGATGTTATACAGGACTCACGAAATTAAAAAAGCCTTATCGAAATAATTCTGATAAGGCTTTTTTTGTATTATAACAAAATAGGGGTATTTTTCTCCCTTCTTTTCTTCTATGCTCTTAAAGGCTGATTTGTTATTAAATCGAGGTATTTATTAACCTGGTTTTTCAGCTCTTTTCTTACTGTGATAAAATCTAAGAAACCGTGTTCTAATAAAAATTCAGCTGTTTGAAAACCTTCTGGTAATTCTTTTCCTGTAGTATCTCTTACAATTCGAGGTCCTGCAAACCCAATTAAAGCACCAGGTTCACTGATGTTAATATCGCCTAGCATAGCAAACGAAGCTGTAGTGCCTCCTGTAGTTGGATCTGTACATAAAGAAATATACGGAATTTGAGCATCGGCTAATTGTGCTAGTTTTACAGACGTTTTAGCTAATTGCATTAAAGATAAAGCGGCTTCCATCATTCGTGCTCCTCCAGATTTAGATATCACCATTAAAGGGATTTTTTTCTTTAATGCATAATCTGCGGCACGTGCAATTTTTTCACCTACAACGCTTCCCATAGAACCACCAATAAAAGCAAAATCCATACAGGCAACGACTAAATCTTTTCCTTTAGATTTTCCAACACCCGTGCGAACAGCATCTTTTAAATTGGTTTTATCTTGAGCAGCTTTTAAACGTTCTGGATATTTTTTTGTATCAACGAATTTAAGTGGGTCTTTAGATTCTAAATTAGCATCTAACTCTTTAAATTTATTATCGTCGAATAATATTTCGAAATATTCTTTACTCCCTATGCGTACATGGTAGCCATCTTCTGGGCTTACATAGAAGTTTTTTTCCAATTCTTCTGCATCAACAACTTTACCGGTAGGAGATTTATACCAAAGCCCTTTAGGAGTATCTTTTTTCTCCTCGGTTGTTGTTGTGATTCCTTTTGTTTTTCTTTTAAACCAAGACATAGTGATTTACGATTTTAGATTTTTAATCTTAGCAAACGTTATTCGTGTTAAGGATTATTTGTCCTTTTAGTTTTATTAAATATGAAATCATTAATATTTCATATATGAAGCGTTTATTAAAGTCTTTCTAATTTTATTAAGAAGCGACTACCAAAAGCCAGATTACAAAATTAAGCCTTTTTTTAATTTTGAGGTAATACCCTAATGTTTTTTTAATTCAATACCTGTAATGCGTTGTTTAATAGGTGTGTAAATGAAAAAGACCCTGTTTTATACAGAGTCTTTAATACATATTGTTGTAGTAAATTTACCTATAATTATAAGGTGTTTACATTGTTTAAATCTTCGAAAGCCTTTTTTAGACGTTCAACAAAAGTAACTTCTCCTGCGCGTAACCATACACGTGGGTCGTAGTACTTTTTATTTGGAACATCATCTCCATCAGGATTTCCTATTTGGGCTTTTAAGTATGCTGCTTTATCACCCATATAATCACGAATACCACTCATGAAAGCATACTGTAAATCGGTATCGATATTCATTTTTATAACACCGTAGCTGATACCTTCGCGAATTTCTTCAACTGTAGAACCAGAACCACCATGGAAAACAAAATCGATATGATTTTCTCCAACACCATATTTTTTACTAATATATTCTTGAGAATTTTTTAAGATTTTTGGAGTTAATTTTACATTTCCTGGTTTGTAAACACCATGAACATTACCAAAGGCAGCAGCAATAGTGAATTGATCACTTACTTTACTTAATTCTTCGTAAGCATAAGCTACTTCTTCTGGTTGTGTGTATAATTTTGAATCATCTACATCAGTGTTATCTACACCATCTTCTTCACCGCCTGTAATTCCAAGCTCTATTTCTAATGTCATCCCCATTTTGCTCATGCGCTCTAAATAGGTTTTACATATTTCAATATTCTCTTCGATTGGTTCTTCAGAAAGATCAATCATATGAGAACTAAAAAGCGATTTTCCAGTTTCTGCGTAATGTTTTTCACTAGCATCTAATAAACCATCAATCCAAGGTAATAGTTTTTTAGCACAGTGATCTGTATGTAAGATTACGGGAACACCATAAGCTTCAGCCATAGTGTGTACATGTTTTGCACCTGCAATGGCACCGGCAATAGCAGATTTTTGACCGTCGTTACTTAAGCCTTTACCTGCGTTAAATTGAGCACCGCCATTAGAAAATTGTATAATTACGGGAGCATTTAAAGCTGCAGCAGTCTCTAATACACCATTAATTGTGTCTGAACCTATTACATTAACAGCTGGTAAAGCAAACCCTTTTTCTTTTGCAAGTTTAAAAATTGCTTGTACTTCATGACCTGTAGCAACTCCTGGTTTAATATTGTGTCCCATTTTAAATAATTTGATTAGTTATTAATTGATGCCAAAAGTAATCATTTTTTGAATAAATAGACATGATTTAGTAGAGCGAAAACACTAAAAAATGACTAAAACGTTATAGTATATATAATTAAAATTAAAACTAAAAAGGATAGTTAATACCTATATTATAAACAGCATTTGAGAAGTTATAATCATTAAACCATCTGTTTTTCTCTCTGTAAAAAGGATCGTAGGTTTTAAAGCCTATATCGAAACGAAATACAAAAAAGCTAAAATCATAGCGTAGTCCAAAACCAGAGCCAATGGCAATATCTTTCAGCGAATCAAAGTCTGTAAATGTAGCACTATCGTCTTCTACATTATCTAATACATTCCAGATATTTCCTGTATCAATAAAGATGGCTCCATTTAAATCTTCGAAAATATTAAAGCGCTGCTCTACATTTAGGGCTATTTTTAAATTGGCTTCATTAAACTCATTAATAGTTTCTGAACTACCAGGACCTAAACTATAAGCTGTCCAAGCACGATTGTCGTTGGGCCCACCTGCAAAGAAACTTTTTGAAAACGGTATACTGGTAGAATTTCCGTAAGGGATGGCAATACCTAAAAAGCTTCTCATGGCCAATACATTCTTTTTTCCTAAGTCCCAATGCTTAGTATAATCGAATTCAGTTTTAATATATTGAGAATATGCAACATTAAAAATTTCATAACGATCATTACTATTTCTCTTTAAACCCAATAATCTTGATGCACTTGTTAATAAATTACCAGCAGACTCTAGCTTGAAACGAAAGATAGAAAAGTCATCATCAAATAAGTTAGTACGTTCGTCATTAATAAAACTAAAACTGGAAGAAAGAATTAAGTTGTCTTCTGTTAATCTATTTTTGCGTTCGTCAATGCTATTTATTATTGCTAATTGGCTATTAGAAATTTCGTTAGGGGTTATTGGATTTAAAGCGTAAGCTATAAACGCATCTGTTTGATTATTAGGAATACTTAAATCACTATTTGAATCTATATAATTAACATCTTTTGCAATTTGATTCAAAGAGTTATAGGAGCTTTGATAGATTCCAAAATAGTTATTAACATTAAGGTTTTTAACGTATTGTGCATTAAATAAATCTAATCTGTTACTTACTTTTTTATTTGGATACCAATTATAATTAAATGTACCGCTAAAGGTTTGTTTGTCTAATCCAATATTAGTCTGGCTAGTTGCAGATAAACTCATACGTGTAGATGGAGACATATATTTAGGGATTATTTTCTCTGTATTAAATGGTGAAAATAATCTGGGAATAGTTAGTTTAAAATCAATACCAATTTCATTGATGTCGAAAAAGGGATCGTCTAAATTATTTTTGTCTTTTGAAGCACCAATAGATCCAATTGCAGAAATTTCAAGTGTTTCTGCACCTCTAAAAATATTTCTAATTAAAAGGCTAGGGTTTAATGAAAACCCGAATGTTTGAATATTACTCTGGGACACATCGCCATTAAATCCTAAACTAAACTTTTTTAAAGGTGTTAATCTAATAGTATCTGTAAGTGTATTGTCAGGGTTTTCTATGTATTCAATATTTGGATATTTAAAGGAACGTAATTCATTTAGATGTCTATAGGTTCGTGTTCTGTCTAGATCTTTAAAAACCGAACCAGGGTTTATGAATACAGCATCCGTGAGTGCTTCTGGTCTATAACGCATTTTGTTATAACTATAAAGTTTATAACCATCGTAATTTATTGAATCCTGGAATGGTTTCCCTCTATTTTCAAATGTATAATCTGTAATAATATTAACCTCTCTAATTTTGAAAATCTTAAAGGGCTCACGTCTTATAGAGTCTTGATTTCTAATGGCTCTATCTTGAATTTGAATTCCGACATTCACTTTTTTATTGGTGCCTACTGTGTCTATTTCAAAAGTGATATAATCCTGATCAAAATGAAATACACCAGAATTACGTAATTCATTAGAAATTCTATCACGCTCTTGTTCAAAATTGGTGGTTTTGTATTGTTCTTTTGGTTTAATCAACGCATTTTTTTTAATTTTTTGGTATAAAGAATCTACCACGGGAGATTTTATTTTTTCTGAAATAGAATCGAGAATAAAAGGGTCGCCAGTTTTTACGTGATATTTAATACTGGCACGTTTGTCTTCATTCTTTTTTGTATCATAAGTTGTTTTAACATTAAACCAACCATTGTTTATATAATAATCTTGAAGGCGTTTTACAGATTTTTTAGTCTTTTCTTCATCAAGAATAATAGGAATTTCGCCAGTTTTTCGTAACCAATTATTAAACCCTACAGAAGAGTTCTTTAATCGGTCTAATTGTTTTTTTGATAGTCTTTTGGTTAGTCGAGCTCTGCGTTTGGGATTTTTATCTAACCATTCTTCAAATAAAGAATCTCTATTATTACGTGCTAAATTGTAAATATGTAAGCGTAAAGGGATGCCTGCAATTTTTCTATTTGGCTTTTGGTATAATAAATTATTTATGGTTTCTGTATTATCTTTTCTTTCATTTACATATACAGTTGTATTAGTTAGTAAATATTCATTTTCGGCAACTCTTTTTACGCTGTCGCAAGACAAAATGTATCCTGTTAATACAATGAAGATTAATATTTTTGAGAGCTGTTTTTTCAAATGAAATTAATTCAAATTATAATTTTGACCAATAGACTTTAATTAAAGAAATATAATACTGTTTATTACGGACTCAAAAGTACATTTTTTCAAGTGTTTATTTGTATTTTTTTTCAAAGGTCAAATACAACATCCTAAAATTTTGGTCTTTAGTGTTTGCTTAAAAAAATATTTAGACATTTTTGGTCTTGAACAGCGGTATTTTTCATTTCTTTATAAAATAAAATATCACGTTAATGTAGATTACATGCTCTCTAAAAGTCATATAAAATTAATAACGAGTTTAAAGCAAAAAAAATATAGACTACAACATGGTTTTTTTGTTGTTGAAGGTGTTAAAACAATAAAAGAACTATTACAATCTAAATTAATACTTTATGCCTTATATACGACTGAGTCTTTCAATATTGATGCCAAAGATGAAATTTTAATTACTGAGGCAGAATTAAAACGAATAAGCTTTTTAACCACCCCGAATAAAGCACTGGCCATTTTTAAAATTCCAGAAGTAAAACCAATTGAACAAAACGGACTTGTTTTAGCATTAGATGCCGTTAGAGATCCAGGAAACTTAGGAACCATTATTAGGCTTTGCGATTGGTTTGGGATTAAAGATTTGATTTGTAGTAAAGAAACGGTAGATTGTTTTAACCCTAAAGTAATACAAGCAACAATGGGGTCTATTATCAGAGTGAATATTAGTTATGTAGATTTAGAACTTTTTTTAAAAGAAATAAACGTACCGGTTTATGGTGCTTTTATGGAGGGAGAAACAGTTTATAATATGCATTTGCCAAATAAAGGGATTTTAGTAATGGGTAATGAAGCTAATGGTGTTTCGAAAGACATTGAAGCGCTTATAAGGAAAAAGGTCTCTATTCCCAGATTTGGTGATTTGCAGGCTACGGAAAGTTTAAATGTGGCTACAGCGACCGCTATTTTGTTGAGTGAGTTTAGGAGGTTTTAGTGTTCAGTGTTCAGTGTTTAGTGTTTAGTGTTCAGTCTGCCCAATACAAGTATTAAGTTTTGTCTTGATATGTATTAATTATAAAATCGTCCCAGACTTGTGCTTCGATATATCTGTCATATGTCATGTTTTCTTGAGATTTCCATTTTTCCTCGGTCGGAAGCCCATATTTGTCTAATAGATCTTTCAATTCGTTTAGTAAGTATACTTGCCCGTTATATGCTTTTCTATATTTTGCAAGTTTAGGTTCATCGTAAAATTGAAATGACACCATGCTATCTGGGTATGTGAAGCTTATATGCTCTGGTTTTATATCTGTCAAAGGAATTTTTACAACATCAGGGTTTTCATAGCAAGATTTTACCCATTCACATTCGCCTAAGGTAAAATAAAATGGGTCATTTCTATTTGGTTTACCTCCTTTGACTATGAATGCTTTTTTCAATCTTTTTCTAAGGCAAATCGTAATTCGATATAACTAGGTGGTCTTTTACTATTAAAACCGATTGATATATTGTTTTGAATTTTTATTGCTTCTTCAAATTTATTTTGAGTAATATTTAGAAATGGACCTTGTTCAATTTCATAGTAGTGGTACAAAAAAATCAGGAATTTTCATTAAGTGTTTATAGTTGATTGAAGCTTAGCCAAAGTTATTAAGAAAACATATAAATGACAAACAAGTTTGTTAACTGCTCACTGAATACCGAACACTGCTTACTGAAACGTAAAATTAACAAACAAACCTCTGGTTTTCATACTGGCAATATTGCTGGTCCAAGGGCTATTAGGGTCTTTATCTCTAACAAGTTCGTCTCCTATACCAAAAAGTCCACGAATAGAAGGAGTAAACTTAAAGTTATATAGATATAAATCTATACCAAACCCAAGTTCATAAAACAAGGAGCTTTTTTTGGTTCTAAATTGTCCATTGCTATTGTCTTCAGGGTTATTCTCGTTGCTAGATAGGTTTAAAGCCGTTGAAAATCCGCCTACAATAAAAGGTTTAAAATTGTTGACGCGTTTGGTGGATATTTTTACTAAAAGTGGTAAATGCACATAGGTTGATTTAACCTCTCTAATTAAATCCGAACTCTTAAAGCTTGTACCGTTGAAATGTGTTTGACTATAATGTAACTCTCGAGTTGTAATTAATAAACCAGGTTCAAAACGTAAATCAATAAAACTATTAATACGCAAATTCCCAATTAAACCAACACTAAAACCCGGGCTCTTTTTTACATAAATATCACGTAAATCTTCTTTATAATCAAAATTAAAATCATAGCTATTGATTCCTAAAAAATAGCCCCAGCGTAATAATCGATTATCAGTAGAGCCTCTTCCTTGGTTTGCATCATATGTTACTTTTTCTTTGCTAAAAAGTTGTGCATTAGATGCTTGTATGATGAATAAAAATGATATTAATACAAAAAACCGCTTCATACTTATTACTTAGATGATTTATAAATTGTTGCCACACCAAAAGTTTGTGGAAAATCCTCAACATTAATAAACCCAATTTTACGTAAAATATTGTTCAAAGCTTCACCGTAAGGAAAAACAGAAGCAGATTCACATAAATATTTATAAGCACTTCTGTCTTTTGAAAATAGCTTTCCAATAAGTGGTAAAATATTTTTTGTGTAAAATTTATAACCTTGTTTGTATGGCATTTTAGAAGGAATAGATGTTTCTAATATTACGAATGTACCATTAGGTTTTAACACTCTAAAGATTTCTTTTAAGCCATTTTCCAAGGTTTCAAAATTCCTTACACCAAAGGCTACTGTAATAGCATCAAAAGAATTATCTTCAAAAGGCATATTTTCACTATCACCTAAAACCATATCTATTTTAGACTCTAAAGATTTTTTCTTTATTTTTTCTTTACCAATTTCTAGCATACCACTACTAATATCTAAGCCAACAATTTTTGAGGCATTAGTTTCAGCTAGATTAATGGCTAAATCTCCAGTACCTGTAGCAATATCTAAAATAGTTTCAGGAGTACTTTCTTTAACAATTTTCACTACTTTTTTTCGCCATTTAATATCTATTCCAAAAGAAATAACACGGTTTAAGCCGTCATAATCTTCAGAGATAGTATCAAACATTTTAGTGACTTGTTCTTTTTTGCCTAAATCACTGTTTTTGTAGGGTTTAATTTTTGACAATGCTGTTATTTTTTGGCAAACCTACATAATTTATTTTTACTTTAATATAATAATTTAAGGCAAAATAAATTATGAAGGGCATCCCAGTCAAAATTATAGAGACAAATATTGTTTGGAAGAATATAAGCTTTTAGAAAAGCAATAACCAAAGAGATAACAAATATTAATATTTATAATATCTCATGTGGCAATATGTATTTTATAGTATATTTGCTCTACTTTATATGATAATTGAATAATGAAAATAATCATAGCTGGTGCTGGTGAAGTTGGATTTCATTTGGCAAAATTGTTGTCTTACGAGTCTCAAGAAATAACATTAATAGATATAGACAAAGAGAGTTTAGCTTATGCTGATACCCATTTGGATATCAAAGTTATTAGAGGAGATACTACTTCAATCTCTATTTTAAAAGAAGCTCGCATAAATAATTGTGATCTGTTTATTGCTGTTACAGCTATTGAGACAACTAATATCACTGTATGTGTATTAGCAAAGCAATTGGGAGCTAAACGAACCATTGCTAGAATCTCTAATACTGAATTTATAACTTACAAAGATGAAGTAGGTTTTACTAAGTTTGGTATTGATGAGTTAATTTCTCCTGAAGCTTTAGCTGCTGCAGAAATAAAAGTGTCTTTAAAACAATCGTCTTTTAATGATACTTACGAGTTTGAAGGAGGTGCCCTTACTATGGTTGGTTTAACATTGTCCAGATCGGCTTCATTTGTTGGCAAGACTGTTAAAGAAGCTGCAAAAATTTTCCCGGAAATCCATTTTGTTCCTATTGCAATTCAACGATTTGGAACCCAATATACAATCATACCGAGGGGAAGCACAGAGTTTAAAAGAGGTGATAATGTTGTATTTGTAACATCAGAAGGAGGCGGTGAAGAACTTTGTAGACTAACAGGAAAATCGAACAGAGAGATAAAGAATGTGATGATTTTGGGAGGTAGTCAAATTGGTTATAAATCGGCAAGAGATTTAAGTGACAAAGGATTTAAAGTAAAACTATTTGAAGAAGATAAAGAGCGTGCATTTGAAATTGCTGATGACTTACCAAATGTTTTAGTGATTCATAGTGATGGTCGTAATGTAGATTTGCTTGATGAAGAGAATATTGGTGAAATGGATGCTTTTATAGCTGTAGCAGGTAATTCTGAAACGAACATTATGTCTTGTTTGGTAGCGAAATCCAAGGGCGTTAAAAAAACGGTTGCTTTGGTTGAAAACATGGATTATTTTGAATTATCTCATTCCATTGGTATTGAAACACTAATAAATAAAAAATTATTAGCTGCAAACAATATATTTAGATATATAAGAAAAGGAGAGGTTGTTGCTATGACAAAACTTAGCAATATGAATGCTGAATTACTAGAGTTTGAAGTAAAGCCTACTTCGGCTATTTGCAATAAGTATATCAAGGATGTCGATTTTCCAAGGTCAGCCATTATTGGAGGAGTTATTAGAAACGGTTTAGGCGTTATAGCTCTTGGAGATTTTAAAATTCGAGAAGGCGATAGGGTGGTAGTTTGTAGTCTCCTTAAATCGATAAAAGGTGTCGAAAAATTATTTCGCTAAGATGTGCTTATAAGATGAAGTTAAATTATAAAATAATTTTCCATTTCTTAGGATTACTACTGCTATTTAATGGTGGTTTTATGCTGGTATCTGCTCTTGTTAGCTTTTTTTACAAAGATGGGGTTACATTTCAATTATTCTTATCGGGTATATTTACATTAATAGCAGGTCTTTTAGCAATGGTGTTTACAAGACATCATAAAAAAGAAATGAATAAGCGTGAAGGCTACATTGTGGTTTCTTTTGGTTGGATAATTATGGCCCTTTCAGGTACTTTACCTTATGTGTTAACGCAGAGTATTCCAAGCTTTACAAACGCTTTTTTTGAAACTATGTCTGGTTTTACTACTACAGGAGCTTCTATTTTAAACGATATTGAAGCTGTACCTAAAGGTGTTTTATTTTGGCGTAGTTTAACGCATTGGATAGGAGGTATGGGAATTATTGTTTTAGCGATTGCTATACTGCCTTTATTAGGAATTGGTGGTATGCAGCTATTCGCAGCAGAAGCACCAGGTCCTAGTGCCGATAAACTACACCCTAGAATTACAGATACAGCCAAGCGTTTATGGCTTATTTATTTTGGATATACAGCCGCAGAAACATTGCTGTTAAGTGTGGCGGGCATGTCTTTTTTTGATGCTATAAATCATTCGCTGTGTACTTTGTCTACAGGTGGTTTTTCAACTAAAAATGCTAGTGTAGCTTATTGGAATGGAGAGCCCGTAATTCAATATATTATTATATTATTCATGTTTTTGGCCGGTACTAATTTTGTTTTAAGTTATTTTGCTTTTAAGGGAAAAATTCAGAAAATAATTAAAGATGAAGAGTTTAAATTGTACTTCAAATTCGTAGGGGTTTTTACAATAATAGCAGCTATAATTATATATTTTAGAGCAGATATATCTGTATCTTCTATTGCACACCCTATGGTTTGGGGTGAAGCTGAAAGTGCATTTAGACATTCCTTGTTTCAAGTATTAGCTATTATTACTACTACAGGTTTTGTAACTGCAGATTATACCATGTGGACGCCATTCTTAATGGTTTTCTTTTTTGGTCTTATGTTTTTAGGAGGATCGGCAGGAAGTACTTCGGGAGGGGTAAAGGTCGTGCGTCATTTAATATTGATAAAAAATGGTTTTTTAGAATTTAAGCGGACACTACATCCAAATGCTATTTTGCCGGTACGTTATAATAAAAGAGCCATTTCTGGGGATATTGTATTTAATATTTTAGGATTTTTTATTCTTTATATGCTATCGTTTATTATTGGATCCTTAGGGTTTTCCATGTTTGAAATAGATTTTAAATCGGCAATAGGTTTAGCGGCTTCCAGTTTAGGAAACGTAGGGCCTGCACTTGGAGAATTTGGACCAGTAAATAACTATTCTGCATTACCTCTTCTGGCACAATGGTGGGCTTCTTTTTTAATGCTTATTGGCCGTTTGGAACTTTTTACAGTACTTATTTTGCTTACACCTTTCTTTTGGCGTAACAGGTAGGGGAATTTAGATAAAACCTAATTTTTTAGCTTCTTTTACTAAATTGAAGTTTTCTTTGTTTTTAGTATCTAATAAGGTTTTTAATTTCGTTTTTCTTACCTCAATAGCTCGAGTTGATAACGGAATAAAATTTGACAAATCTTTAGTTTTTTCTCCCATGGATAAATGATACAATATCTGTCTGTCAAAATCATCAATCGTTATTCTGTTAGCATATGTTTTGCGAGTATACCCCTCAATAGTTTTACTATAATATACTCTACCTTTTAAAGTATATATAATCGCATTTTTTAAATCAATACCATCAATATCAGATTTAATCATAAAACCTTCTGGATGAATTTCATTGATAACGTTTTGAATTCTAGTCTGATCTGTAATCGATGTTAAAACTAATATTTTGGTGTCAGGAGATTCTTTTCTTATTAAGAGGCCTAAGTCTTCCCCGCAAATAAAACGTTCGTTTTTTGAAATAGGAAGTTGGAGATCTAGAAGTACTGTTTGTGTTTTTATTCGTTGAATTTTATGTATGGCCTCATCGCAATTCTTAGCGAAAGAGACATTAAAGGTAACGTTTTCAATTTCATTAAGTATATTTTTATAAGCATTTGCTATGATAGCAGAATCTTCTATAATAAGTAGGTTAATGCTTATCTTATTCATGTTAGAGGGTATTTCTTTTTAATTCAATATTCAAAAATATAGATTGTTTTCACTAGTATTATTAATGTAATAAAAATTTGTGGAAAAACCGCAATGAATTTATAAATAAAAAACATTCATTTGTGGTTTGCTTATTACATGGCAATAAGGGCTATTATATTGATTTCCATAATTTAAGCAAAAGTTTTTATGTAAGCCACTAATGTACATTAGTGGCTTTTCGTGCTAAAGGGCTTCACTAGATTGTAATTTAAGCGTTTTTAATAAATACTTGTAGTTGAGGGGTATTAGTAATACGATGTAACAATTTTGAGCTTCAGACGTCGTCTTTGTATAACCAATTAAATAAAAGTATTATGGAATTATTATTAACTGAACAAGATTTAGAGCCATTACCTGAACCCAAAGAGTTTGTACAACACGCTAAGCCAGAAGGCATATTAAATTCTAACTATAAGAAACTAGTAAAAAAGAATTTAAGTAATATAACTTCACAATCTCTTTTTGGGGTTAAACAACGTTTAAAAAGTAGTCGATATAGATTTACTTCAGGTGCAGAAACTATTTTAGTAGTATCTGTTTATATGGCTATTATCATTGTTATCTTTTCCTAGGTAAATAAGAACTTATCTTGACTTTTTCTATTTCCTAAAAAACGGCTAAAATTCGCTCATATTTCATTATTTTTTTATACATAGTGATACTATGCCTTTCAAAAAGTGCTTAATTTGAGCAAATTTCAACTCATTTTCGGTTAAAAACAAAAAGTCAAGATGAGTTCATGATGTTTTTATAAAAGTTGTAACATTTTCACAAAAAATACTACATATATTAAAGCCGCTTTTTTACGATTGTTAACTGATGATCTTTTGAGCTAATCTCAAAATAATCTTTTATATTTTTTTGAATTGAATTTCGATAGACTTGTTTTATTGAACAGTCAATTTATTGCAAAAACTTTAAAATGTGTTGAATGTATTTCAATACAATGTTATTATAAATACTAGAAACCATGGGGGGAGAAGGATCAATGCTGGCAGCTATTAATTCTTTAAAAAATAATAGAAGCCTTTTATCAAAAAGAAAAGAAAGAAGTGCTTTAGGAGGTAGTTACAGCAATGTTAAATTAGCAAAGTTTCCAAAAGCAACTCCAGAACAATTAAAAGAAATTAGAAATAGAACCATAAAAGAGAACAGAAAAACTAGAACTAAAATTATGTTATGCTTTGTATTATTTCTAGTTCTAACATCAATTTTTCTATACTTGATATAGCAAAAAAGCAGCTCATAAGCTGCTTTTTTGCTACCTGTATAAGATTGATTATTATAGCCTAAATTTTTACATTCTAGTTACTCTTTCAACAAACATTCTTGTATTTTATGAAATATTTCTGTTTGAATAATAATATTTCCTTTTTTAGAAACCTCCATTCTTTTTGGAGCTTCATCAAATTTTAAGTTTTGAAATTTATTATTTCCAATGTATTTGCTCACATTACCCCCACGAGTGAAAATCCATATAAAACCTGCGTTGTCCCTTTCTAATTTAACTATATAGTTGCCAGGGATTGAAGTGTTATCGTTAACGTCATGTTTATAAATTGTAAATTCGTAGCCATCATAATAGTTTAAACCGTCCCAAGTGGCAATCCAAAGCCCTCCATCTAGGTCGTTTTCAATATCTATTACCGAATTATTGGACAGCCCAGAACTCGTTTCAAAACTTTCAAACTTAATATGTTGCGACCACCCGAATACACATGAAATGGATATAATGAATGAAATGACGTTTTTTAGCATCTAGACTATTTTAACCTACAATAGTATAATTCTTGTTTTAACTTAATATGACTATAGGATTAAATTATAAGTAAGAAATAATATGCTCAATTTTTAGCATAAAAAAAACCATGAATTTAATTCATGGCTTTAATAATATTTTTGAAATTGTAGGCTATTTAACTCACAACTTCTTCAACACGTTTTATAGCTTCAATAATCTGTTCTTGAGATGCCGCATAAGAAATACGAATACAATTCGGATTACCAAAAGCGTCACCAGTTACAGTAGCAACTAATGCTTCTTCTAATAAATATAAAGAAAAATCTGTTGCGTTATTTATTGTTTTGCCACGTAATGTTTTTCCAAAGTAATAAGAAATATCTGGGAATACATAAAAGGCACCTTCAGGAGTGTTTGAATTAAACCCTTTAATGTCACCTAAAAGACCAAGTACTAAATCACGACGAATTTTAAATTCATCAATCATATACTTTACTTTACTTGGAGATGCATTAAGCGCAGTAATTACAGCTTGTTGCGCAATACAGTTAGCACCACTAGTAGTTTGACCTTGCATTTTATTACAAGCACGTGCTATTTTTTCTGGAGCACCAATAAACCCAATACGCCACCCCGTCATAGCAAATGCTTTTGAGACACCGTTTACGGTAATAGTGCGATCGTACATATCGTCAAATTCAGCCATACTTGCATGTCCTTTTCCGTAGTTTATATGCTCATATATTTCATCGGAAACAACATAAATATTTGGATATTTAACCAGTACATCGGCTAATGCTCTTAATTCATCTTTGCTATATACAGATCCACTTGGATTACAAGGCGAGCTAAACCACATCATTTTAGTGTTTGGGGTTATGGCTGCTTCAAGCTGCTCGGGTGTCATTTTAAAATCGGTTTCAATAGATGTTTTAACCTCTACAGGAACCCCATCATTTAATTTTACAATATCAGAATAACTAACCCAATAAGGACAAGGTAAAAGAACTTCATCACCTTTATTTAACATCACGGCAGCTATATTTGCTAAACATTGTTTAGCACCTGTAGAAACAACTATTTGAGGTAAGGTATATGTTAAGTTATTATCACGTTTAAATTTTGTAATAATAGCTTGTTTTAATTCTACATATCCATCAACGGGAGAGTATGAATTGTAATTGTCGTTTATAGCTTGAATAGCAGCATCTTTAATAAAATCTGGAGTATTAAAGTCTGGTTCTCCAAGGCTTAAGCCAATTATATCTTTTCCTTCACCTCTAAGTTCTCTTGCCTTTGCGGCCATAGCTAGAGTGGCAGATGTAGACATGTTTAAAATTCTATCTGATAATAAGTTCATTTTTTTATGTGTTGTTGTATGTAAAATGTGAATTTTAGGCTAAACTAGGTTTTCTTCCTAATACTTTTAATTGGTTGTAATGTTCAGAAATAGCTTTCCAAATAGTATCATATTCATTGTAAGGTAAGCTAAACTCTTTAGCTGTTTCTTTAACTATTTTCGCTATTCTGTTATAATGAATGTGACTAATTTGAGCAAATAAGTGATGCTCAACTTGTCGGTTTAACCCACCAGTATAGAATTCTACCAACCAACTTTTTGGTGAAAAATTTGATGTTGTAAATAATTGATGAATAGCCCAGGTGTTTTTCATGTTGCCGTTTTCGTCTGGTAAGGGCATGTCTGTATTAGGCATAACATGTGCTAATTGGAAAATAACACTTAAAATAATTCCAGCAGTATAATGCATAATAAAGAATCCTATTAGAACTTGCCACCAGGCAAAACCTAATGCTAATGGTAAAACAACCCAAATGGCATAATATATAATTTTACCAACGATTAATTTAGTCCACTGCGTTGCAGGGTTAGGAAATTTGCCGTAAGATAATTTCCTTTTTAAATATACAAATGTCTGTTTGAAATCTGTTGTGATGGCCCAATTTACAGTCAGTAAACCGTATAAAAAAAAGGCATAATACTTTTGGTATTTATGAATTTTAAGCCATTTTGTATGTTTAGAAAAGCGTATAATTCTACCAGCATCTATGTCCTCATCATGACCTTGAATGTTTGTGTAAGTATGATGCAAAACGTTGTGCTGTACTTTCCAGTTATAATCATTTCCGGCTAAAATGTAGATGCTACTTCCCATTAATTTATTAACCCATTTCTTACTTGAAAAAGAGCCGTGATTTGCATCGTGCATAACATTCATGCCAACGCCAGCCATACCTACTCCTACAACCATCATACAAATAACTTGAACCCAGCCTGGTAAATCAACTGTGAAAATCAATACCACAGGTACTATAAGTAATGAAAACATCACTATGGCCTTCGTGTATAATTTCCAATTTCCTGTGCGTTTTATATTATTCTCTTTAAAGTAATTGTTAACACGTTTATTAAGTGTTTTAAAAAACTTAGCAGAATCATTTCTTGAGAAAGTTAATGCTTGTTTGCTCATGCTACTAATTTAAAATATAAGAAGGAATAAATTCCAATTGTTATATACCGTACAAAGATAAGTATAAACCAACTTAAGTAATAACGTTTTTTTGTAAAAATATGCACAGAAAAAGTATATTTTTGTTGAAAATTTAACACCAATGGAGCTAATTTTAAAATATTTCCCAGAGCTTACAGGCGATCAGATTTCAAAGTTTAAAAAGTTAGAAACGCTTTATCAGGATTGGAATTTAAAGATTAATGTGGTGTCTCGTAAAGATATTGATGAGCTTTATTTGCGCCATGTATTACATGCTTTGGCTATAGCAAAGGTTTTAAAGTTTAAAACAGGGAGTAAAATCCTTGATGTTGGTACTGGCGGTGGGTTTCCAGGTGTGCCTTTGGCTATTTTGTTTCCTGAATGTTCTTTTCATTTGGTAGATAGTATTGCTAAAAAATTGAAAGTGGTTAATGAGGTTGTTGAAGGTTTGGGATTGACTAATATAAAAACCACACACAGTCGTGTAGAAGATATTAAAGATACCTATGATTTTATTGTAAGTCGTGCAGTGGCAGCCATGCCAACTTTTGTACATTGGGTTAAAGGGAAAATTACGAAACCACAAAATCACGACCTAAAAAACGGTATTTTATACTTAAAAGGTGGCGATTTAAGAGAAGAACTTCAGGATTATAAAACAGCAACTATTTATAATATAAGTGATTTTTATACTGAGGATTTTTTTGAAACTAAGAAAGTGGTACACCTGCCACTAAAATACAGAGGATAGCCCTGAACTATAATTTTAATATGGGGTTGATATTATTATTAAAATAAAAATACTGATTTTGATACCAATAGGTATTAGCAAATAAATCTATAGAGTCTATACTTTTTTCTGGAGATAGTATAGATTTTGCCTTTTGTAAATTTAATTTAGCATTAGGAATGTCTCCAATTTTGTAATAAGCTAATGACAGTCCAAGGAGTGCATCAAAATCTGTAGCATCAAATTTCAACGCTGTAGAAAAATCTGAAATAGCATTATTAAATTTACCTAACAATAAATAAGATACCCCTCTATAAAAGTATGCATATGTATTATTTTTATTGATTCTTAATGCAGTAGACAGATCGGTGTTAGCTTTTTGGTAATAATTAATCTCCATATAAAATACACCTCTGTTATAGAAGTTATGAGAACTTGGTTCTGCTATAATAGCTAAAGAATAATCTTTTAATGCTTTTTTGTACGCTTTCAAAGCTTTATGTGCAGCAGCTCTTAATGTGTATGTCTTTGGCTGATTAGGAACAGCTTTTATAACCTTGCTAAAATCTTTTATAGCGTCTTTATATTCTCCTAAATCGTATTTTACACAGCCAAGGCTATACAAGGCATCAATAAAAGTAGAGTCCATTTCGAAAGATTTACTATAATCATTTTTGGCACCAACAAAATCTTTTAAACTGTATCTGGAATTTCCTCTATTATAATAAGTATCAGCATCAGGTTTCAGTACAATGATCTTAGAATAATCAACGATGGCGCCATGATAATCCCCTAAATCGTTTTTTGCAATGCCACGATAGAAATAAGCATCCAAATTTTTGGAATCCAATTCTAAAGCTTTGGTAAAGAGGTTTATCTTTTTGTTTAAATCGGTTTCTCTTATAGCTTTTCTGTAAAACTTATTGGCCTGAGAATATGTGAGTAACGGAATTAAACTTAAAATTAAAATAATGTATTTTTTCATGTTCAATTTAGTCAACAAATAATATGCCGCTTTTTTTAAGAATAAATGTAATATAATTTTCAATGAAAAGAGAATCTTTTTCTAAACCATCGCAATTTTTGGGTACAAAAAAAATGACAAAAATCAGTTTATGTAAGATTTTATTTGTTTTTAAATGATAAAACATTACATTTGTCGGGTAAATATGTCATTTCATCGATAAAACCTCGGGCTTAAATTTTAAGAAATGAAAAATATTCAAACTTGTAACTTGGCTACTATAAAGCTTAAACTTGTTATGTTGTTTTGCTTACTAAGTTTTATTAGTAATGCTCAAGTCATACAAGTTGAAATTATTGGTGGTTCTGCGGTATCAGACGGATCTACTGTTACCATTAATGCAGGAAATAGCCTTGATTTCAGAATTACGAATATTGAAGGAGGGAATTGTGATAATTTAAAAATCAATGGTGTAGATATAGCAAATACCACAGATTTTAGCATAAATCCTGGAGATCCTAAAAATAATATTAAACCGGCAGGCTGTCCAGGAGGGAAAAAGGAGTTGGACTTTGAAATAGAGAACATAAGCCCTAATTGTACTACAACAAGTACATTGATTACTATTGAAATTAAAAACCAATCTGATTTTACATTTACATTACAGGTAAATTCTGCTCCAGAAATATTTGTTTTGGGAGGGACGCCTTATGCCGATATTTATCATGGAGATACAATAACCTCAGACACTAATGGTACTTATTTTGGTGTTGTAGATGAAGGGGCAACTATAACCAGAAGATATGCTATTTCAAATATTGGTAGTTGTGATTTAAATATAAGCTCACTTACTAGTTCTAATGTAGATTTTGTGACGTCTTCACCATTTCCAATACCTTATGATATAGGACCTTACGGGGGCATTGTTTTTGATGTTACTTTTACGGCTCCAGTTGGTGGGACTGGTATTCAAAGTGCAACGATTAGCATTGGCAATAGTGATAATACAGTATTTACTTTTGTGGTTGATTCAGAAATGTTTAATGAGAATATTCCTGGTCCTGGAGGTATCACTGCAGATTTTAGGCTGTGGTTAAAATCAACGAGAGGAATCGTTGAATCAAGTTCCAAAGTTTCAGAATGGCATGATTTAGGAACCAATGGGAAAGATGCTATTCAACCAGTTGCAGTAAACCAACCTACTTATTTAGATACAGAAGCAGACAATATAAATTTTAATCCGGTTATTGAGTTTGAAAATAACGGAACTACTATTGAACAATATTTGTACAATACTACGAATGGTTTTTACAGCCAGGATATTTTTATTGTTATGATTCCTGATGCGACTATGACAAGTGCATCGACAAGAAATACCATCTTTGCAGGAACATCATCAGGAAATGCAGGGGATATGACCGGTGTTGGATTTGGTGATTATTCAACCGAATTTACCAATGAAACTTTATCATATAATCAAGATATTCCAGGAGGAGGAAGTTATAATGGAGAGGCAGAAATAAGTGCTTCGTATTCTAACGCAGGGATTATAAATGTAAGAAATAATGCGGCTGTTTCTCCAACAGGACAGGATATTTTATATAATTCTAATTTATTAACAACATCTTCTGTAAATGATATTGCTTTTGCAAATGTAGGAGCACCAGGACCTCCAATATTAGGTACAGAGTATTGGATTGGTAGAAATTTTGATGTACAAGGAAGTTTAAATGGTAGGATTGCAGAAATTTTTACGTTTGCAGAACGTGTAACGGATGCCGATAGACAAAAAATAGAATCGTATTTAGCTATAAAATATGGTATTACTCTGGGAGCAGCAACCGAAGCTCAGAAAGATTATATTAATTCATTTGATACTAAAGTATGGGATATCGTAGCGAATGCTGGTTATAATTATGATGTAGCTGGTATTGGTCGAGATTCTATATCCGATTTAAATCAAAAACAATCAAAAACATTAAATACCTTAAATGAGGTATGTATAGGTTTAGGAGGTCTTTTTTCAACTAACAGTGCAAATAATAATGAGTTTAAAGAAGATGGCGATTTTTTGGTATGGGGAAATAATAATGGTCCATTTACAGGAACTAGCACAAATACTGTAACTATTGCTTCTGGAATTACAACATCTCTAACACGAATAGATAGAAAATGGAAAATTATAGAATCGAATGAAGATGTTAACGGAGATGTAGAAACCGTATATGTATCTATTCCGATTGCAGCGTTTAGTGGTTTTTCTAAAACAGCAACCGAAGAATATGCTTTAATTGTTGCCGATGATCCGAATTTTGCAAATACAGATATTATTGATGTGATTCCTTTAAGATCGGACGGAGGTTCTAATCTTGAAACTTGGTACGATTTTGATGGAACCAAGTATTTTACTTTTGGAAAGGTGCCTAATTTGGCAGAAAATCACTCAGTGAATATTGGGTCGGGCGATTATTTAGTAGGTGAATTTAGTCTTAATTTAAGTGTGGATTCTTTTTCAATTTCGGCATGGATTAAATGTGCTGCAAATGCCAGTAACAGAACGGTTATGGCAAAAGGAGAAAAATTGCAAATACGTCTTAATACTTCTGGAAATATAGAAGTTTATATTGATGATGCAGTCACTCCAAAGTTTACTTCTAATATGGATGTTGATGATGGGAAATGGCACCATACGGCTTTTATATATGATAGTGGAACTGTTTTGATGTATATAGATGGTGTTTTAGATAAATCGGTACAAGATGTAGTACACCCATCTCCAAACTTTAACAATTATGCTATAGGAGCTGTTTATATTGATAAAGATAATGTGGTCAATCCGCTTTTAGGGGATATTGATGAGGTATATGTGTGGGATTTGGCACTTTCTCAAGATCAAGTACGTTACTTGATGAATCAAGAGTTAGAACGATTTGACATTAGTGGTACGGATTATACCAGTGGCAAAATAGTGCCTCATGCAGCAGCGAGTAATGAGGTTGTATCCATATCATGGAGTCATTTAAGGGTCTATTATGATTTTAATTCATTTTATGGATCGACTGTTGAAGGGTTAACGGATGATCGTTTCTTTTTACGCTTAAAATATTTAAACAAAAGTAAATCCATCGTTGGTACACAAAGCGCACCATTACCATATATTTCTGCTGCAGATGGCGCATGGGATACACCAGGAACTTGGAGTAATAATGCAGATCAAGTCATTCCAAATTCTTTAAGCTTGAATGGTTCAACAGTGATAGATTGGAATATTGTTGAAACGTCTCATGATATTACTTCGGGCAATAGAGATATTTCTCTTTTAGGGTTGATACAAACTGCGGGAACTATAACTATTGCAGATCCCGGTGAAGCCCAAAATGAAACAAATTCAGGACAAGGATTAACTATTTCTCATTATTTAGAATTAGATGGTGTTATAGATTTGGTAGGAGAGTCTCAATTAGTACAAACAGAAGGTAGTATTATTGATGCAGATAGCGGTGGCTATATAGAACGAGATCAACAAGGAACAGCCAATGGGTTTAATTATAATTATTGGTCATCCTCAGTAGGTCCTATTGCCGGTAATACAGTAACAAGAGGGACAGGTGTATCTAGTACCAATAGTAATTATACTATCTCAGGTGTTTTAAATGATGGAACAAATTCTGGAATTTATCAAAATCTTTTATATACTTCGTCACCTAATGGAAGTGGTACTATACCGCCACCAGGTTCTCCAAGAACCATCAGTAATTATTGGTTATATAAATTTTATGGACCCGAGGACGATTATGATGCTTGGGCAAAAATAGACGAAACATCATCCTTGCTTCCAGGAGAAGGATATACAATGAAAGGAACCTCGGGTGCAGTTTCACTTTCATTACAACAAAATTATGTGTTTGAAGGCTTGCCTAATAATGGGGACATCACTTTAGAATTGAATAAAATATCAGGAACAGGTGATGTAGAACGTTTAATAGGAAACCCGTATCCATCTGCTATAGACGCTACTGAATTTATTTTGGATAATTTAAGTGTTGCAGATGGCGGTAATAATGCTACGGGAACTGTTATTAATGGCGCATTGTATTTTTGGGATCATTTTGGAGAAGAAAACTCACATAATTTGAGAGATTATGTTGGTGGTTACGCTACACGAAATTTAACAGGAGGGGCTGCAGCTATTTCTAATGATGCCCGAATCAATAATAATTTATCTACAGGTACTAAAGTTCCGGGACAATACATTCCAGTAAATCAAGGCTTCTTTGTTTCAACTAAGATTGATGGGTTTAATAATGATAATGACCCAGCCATACCAATAGCCACTGTAGACGGAGGTGATATTGTATTTAAGAATAGTCAACGTGTATTTGTTACAGAAGCTTTGAGTAGCAACTCGGTATTTTTAAAATCCTCTTCAAAAAGTAAAGGAATTGTCAGTCGTACAGAAAATAATGTAGATACCACACCTACTATTCGATTAATGTACGATTCTCCTTTAGGCTATCACAGGCAAATAGTTTTAGGTTTTAATATTGATGCTTCCTATGGTTTTGATTTTGGATACGATGCCTTTATGGTTGATGTCAATGAAGAGGATATGTATTGGGATTTCAATAACAATAAATTTGTAATACAGGGTGTCAATAATTTTGATGTAACAAAAGAATTTCCATTAGGTTTAATTGTTAAAGAATCAGGATTGGTAAATATTAAGGTGGATGCTATTGAAAATTTAGATTCAGATATTTCCATTTATATTAATGATAAGCTAACAAGTGAGATTTATAAAATTAATAATTCACCATTTGAAATTTATTTGGAAGCTGGAGAATATAAAGATAGGTTCCAATTAGTTTTTCAAGAAAACGATTCAAATCAGTTATTGTCTACAGACGATATTCCAGAGAATACATATGGACTGATTGTTTATCATGATTCGAAAACTTCTGAAATAAAAATAGTTAATAAAGATAACGTATATGTCTCAAGTATATCATTGTATAACATGCTTGGTCAGAACATAAAAACTTTAAATCTGAAAACAAATAAAAAATATCTATCCATACCAGTGATTGGAAATCACGGAACATATATTATTAGGTTGAATACGGAAAAAGGTACTACCAACAAAAAGGTTGTGCTGGAATAGTATTGTATTAATTTGTTAAGTATAGATAGGTTAGTTTTTGGAAAATAATAAATCCGATTTCTTTTTCTGTAAATAATTTTTTTCAAATTTATTAGTGACCATATTTATAGCATAATCAATATGTTTAATGGCTTTTTCAAGATTGTTTGTTGCGTAATAGTAATCAGATAAAGTGCCATGATATAAGTAAGCTCTTTGAACAAAATCTTTAGGTTTAATTTGGTCAAGATATTTTTTAGACGCTTTGTAGTCTTTATTTTGTAGGCAAACAACTGCCATCGTTAGCAGATGAATTGGCATAGGTTGAATAGCATGAAGACATTCGTACCAATGAAGTATTTTGCTCCAGTTAGTATCTTCAAAACGGCGTGCACGTATATGCTCGGCAGCAATAGCAGCTTCGTAGTGATAGCAAGAGAATGTTGATGTATTAACAGCTTTATTCATCATAGTATTGCCTAATGTGACTAAAGGAAAATGCCACTGACTTCTATCTTGGGTTTTTAAATCAAGAAGTTCATCATCAGCATTGGTTTTGGTTTCAATACGAGCTGAATGAAAACACATTAAAGCAAACAAGGCATAAACCTCGGGAGTACGTGTGTGTTTATTTTTGAGAAGCATTTTACTCAAGCGCATAGCTTCTCCGCATAATTCTTTACGTATAAGTGTATCTTTTCTATTAGAATGAAATCCCTCATTAAAAATGAGATATAGCACTTCCATAACACTTTCTAATCGTTGAGGTAATGAAGTTCCTTGTGGGATTTGGAATTTTAATTGAGATTGTAATATGGCCTTACGAGCACGAGTAAGCCTTTTTTTAACACTATCTTCTTTAGTTAATAAGGCAGAAGATATTTCTTTAATACTGAATCCAGAAACAGTTTTTAATGCAAAAGAAATACGGTCTCTGGGATCTAATTTGGGATGACAAGCTGTAAAGATCATACGGAGCTGTGAGTCTTCAATCTCGGTGTCTAAGAAAAGCTCGTTTATAGCAATGGCATTGGTGCCATGAATAATGTTGGGAAGGTGTTTTTTTTCAGTATTTAGTTTCCTGAAAATATCTAAAATTCTATTTTTTGCGGCTTGAGTTAACCATGCTTCAGGGTTGTCAGGCTGTTTGGTGCGCCAAGAAATACTTGCTTTTATAAACGTATCCTGAACCGCATCTTCAATTATTTCAAGATTTGAAAGTCCAAAAACCCGAGTTAAAACAGAAACCATTTTTCCGCTATGGTAGCGGAATAAATGGTCTATAAGTTTTTTTCCCATTAACGATCAAATACCATGATTTCACGAATTTCAACAGTACCACCAAGATCATAATCAGGATAATCTTCAGCAATTTTTTGAACGGCATCAAAATCGGTAGTCTCAACAATATAATAACCACCAACAATTTCTTTAACTTCAGCTGAAGTAAGATCTGTTACCGTTCTATTTGCGCCAACAACACGACGGATAGCAGGAGTTAAAGCATTCCCGCCTCGAAGAATACCAGCCTTTTCCATTTTGTCATTCCACGCAAACCATTTGCCCATTCTGTTTTGAAGTTCCTCTGGAGATAAACCAAGATCCGTGTAATCAGCTCCAATGAAAATCATCATAAATTCTTTCATAATTATAATATTTTATATTGTTTATATATAGTTAAGACGTTTACTAAATTAGAAAGGGGACACTATTTACAAATTTATAATGATTTTTTTGAATCTATTTATTTAGCATACATTACTTTTAGAAATCCCAAGCGCCAAACCCCTTAATTCTGCTAAACCTTTTAATCTCCCAATAGCAGAATAACCTGGATAACTATTATTGGTGTTTAAATCATCAAGCATTTGGTGCCCATGATCTGGTCGCATAGGTAAAGACCTATTAAGTTCCTTTTCGATTTTTAAAACAGTTTTTACAATTTCATACATGTCGGAAGAGCCATCTAAATGATTGTCTTCAAAAAAACTACCATCATCTTCACGTTTTACGTTGCGTAAATGAAGAAAATGAATTCTATTTTTAAATTTTTCAATCATTTTAGGAAGGTCATTATCAGGATTTGCACCTAATGATCCTGTACAAAAAGTGATACCGTTTGAAGGGCTGTCTATAAAACTCACTAAATCTTCTAAATCTTTTTCAGATTTTATAATCCTTGGAAGCCCCATAATATCGAAGGGAGGGTCGTCTGGATGTATGGCCATTTTAATACCGAGTTCTTCAGCAACAGGAATGATTTCATTTAAAAAATATGAAAGATTTGATTTTAAATCTGCATGTGTTATATTTCTATATTGGGCGATCATTTCTTTAAAAACAGGTATTGTTAGGTCGTCTACGGTCCCAGGTAAACCTTTTAAAATAGTGTCTTCTAATTGTTGTTTGTCTTCGATAGACATTTTTGAAAACCGCATGGCAGCCTTTTCTAATATATCTTTTGTATAGGCATTTTCAATAGCTTCTCGCTGTATAAAATACTTTTCAAAAATAGCCATGTCTATTTTGTCAAATCGTAAAGCTGTTTTGCCATTATCTAATTTCCAGAACAGATGTGTACGTGTCCAATCTAATACAGGCATAAAATTGTAACATACATTTTTAATACCGCATTGGGCAATGTTTTTCAAGCTCTGTTTGTAATTTTCAATGCGATATTGGTAATCATCAATACGTAGTTTGATGTTTTCATGAATGGGAATGCTCTCAATAAAAGACCATTTTAAGCCAGCTGCTTCAATACTGTTTTTAACTTTTTGTATCTCAGCTATTTCCCAAACTTCGCCATTTGCTATATTGTGTAAGGCTGTTACAACGCCTGTAGCACCTGTTTGTTTGATATCTGATAATGTTACAGGGTCGTTTACTCCAAACCATCTAAATGTTTCTTGCATTTTATATTGTTAGTATTATGTTTGTTATATTATATTAGAAAAAGGGATATTATTTTCAAATTTAATGAATTCTTGGCTTTCGAGTCTCTTTCAAGATAAACTTTGGTAGGGGGATGTTTAGCCTTAACATAACCGATACAAGTTGAAGAATCCTCTTTCTTAAATACAGAAAAAGTAATGCTAGATGATTTTGGGTAGAAAATAATTTTTTATTTGTTTTTTAACTCAGTCTCAAGATAAGGATTAACTAATTCTTAATAAATTAACGTCAGTTCGATATATTATAAATTGATAATCAAATACTTAAAAGGTTTTAAAGAAGAAATCATGTCATTCAGGACAAGGAACGAGGAGGAATCTCATCATGATGAGATATCTCGTCACTCATGCTTCGCTCCGTCGACATGACAAACAGCTGTATTTCATTGGATTATATAAGATGTTTTTAATAAAGTTTACGTCTCAGGTTAAATTAAAATTAATTCGTAAAAGAATAATTGGCAAATTAGGGAAACATAATTAATTTAAAAGAATAAAATGAGTAGACATAGAGTCAGGTATTTAAAAATCTGATAGATACGATTTGCAAAATAAAATTGAATTTATAGGTAGGAAAAATTATAATAGAACACAGTGGAAAATAACTGTAGAAAGAGCAATTTTATTAGTGAGATTCTTTCAGATACCGAATTACTTTTGAATGATAAGTTTGCTATCGGGGTTAGTTTATGGTCAGAATTAAAAACCGAATTAGCTGGAATAGTAAGATTTGACAAGTTTGGAATTATTGATGTTAGATGACAACCTGATAATCTAGCACTACTTATTAATAAGCAACTTAAATATTTCTCGAATAACAATGACATTGGGCTAGAACTAGCAACAGTTTTTATTTAAGTTCAATCAATTGTATTTCATTATTAGGAAGTCGTTTAAAAGTTCCTACTACAAAGTCTTGATTTTGTATTGTTACATCCAGTTCATCACAAAGAGTATTACAATTAATCTCAATTTGGTTTAGAAGTTCGTAACCTGAATTTGTGGTAACAAAACTTTGACCATTTATTTTTAAATCTATATCGAATAGAGTTTCATTATCTACTGCTTGAGTTGATTTTATTTCCTTCAGAATATATTTTAATGAACTACCATCAGCAAGAGGATTGTCTGTCGATTCTATTATTACAGAAAGATTATATATGTTTCCTGGTTCATAATTAAATCCTTCAATTTCCCCATAAAGTTTAGTCCAATTATTTGTTCCAATATTATTCCCTTCCTGTACAAGAAAAGTCAAAAACAGACCTTCTCCTATACCTGTATTCTGATAATGGTTAATTCGCATGTCAATAGTTTGAGTTTGATTCTCATTATCGCTGGAACACGAGAATAGAATCACAATAATCATTAAAAATAAAATTTTCATTTTCATATTTTTTTAGATTTATGTTGTTAATTTTTAGATGCTTAATTATGTAAATGGTTGCGTCAAATTGTTGCCAACGACATGATATGAAGTTGTTTTAATGTTTTATATCTAAATAGTAAACAAAATGCACTAATTTTTCTGACAAAGCCAACAACCTCAAATACAAAAGTTTACAAAACAAAAAAGAGGCTATCTTAACTTTTAGATAGCCTCTTTTTTATATAAGTTTCCGATTATAAGATTCCTGCCTCCGCAGGAATTTTATTTCCCTAAAAAAGGATAACGATAATCCGTAGGAGTTACAAACGTTTCTTTTATCATTCTAGGAGATACCCAACGTAATAAGTTTTGTGCACTTCCTGCTTTATCGTTTGTTCCAGAAGCTCTGGCACCACCAAAAGGTTGTTGTCCAACAACAGCACCTGTTGGTTTATCATTAATATAGAAGTTTCCAGCAGCATTTTGTAAGGCTTCGGTAGCTTGAGTTACTGCATATCTATCGGTAGATAATATAGCACCGGTTAAAGCATATTCACTGGTTTCATCTACTAATTTTAAAGTTTCCGCGTAAGCGTCATCTTCGTATACATAAATAGTAATCACAGGACCAAATAACTCAGTACACATGGTGGTGTATTTAGGGTCTTTAGTCACAATAACGGTAGGTTCTATAAAATATCCTTTGCTTTTGTCGTAATTTCCACCAACAATAATTTCAGCATCAGTGTCAGCTTTCGCTTGATCAATATATTTCGCTAGCTTATCAAAAGAACCTTCATGTATCACAGCGGTGATAAAGTTACTCATATCTTCCGGAGATCCCATTTTAAAAGACTTCACATCTTCTATAACCATGTTTTTTACATCGCCCCATAAGCTTTGTGGAATGTAGGCTCTTGAAGCAGCGCTACATTTTTGTCCTTGAAATTCAAAAGCACCACGTACAATAGCTGTAGCCACTTGTTTTGCTTTCGCTGATTTATGAGCAACAATAAAATCTTTACCACCTGTTTCTCCAACAATTCTAGGGTACGTTTTATAGTTATGTATATTATTTCCTATTTGTTTCCAAAGTTCTTTAAAAATAAAGGTAGAACCCGTAAAGTGTAGACCGGAAAAATCAGGACTAGCCATAACGGTATTCGTTATCATTACAGGATCACCAAAAACAACATTGATAACACCTGGAGGTACACCAGCTTCTTCAAAAACATCCATAATCACTTTAGCAGAATATACTTGGCTATCACTAGGTTTCCAAACAACAACGTTACCCATTAAAGCCATACAAGCAGGTAAATTTCCAGCAATAGCTGTAAAGTTAAAAGGAGTCACAGCATAGGTAAATCCTTCAAGTGGTCTGTATTCAATTCTATTCCAAGCGTCGCTTGTGCTTTCTGGTTGTTCCATATAAATGTCAGTCATAAACTGTACATTAAAACGTAAGAAATCTATAAACTCACAAGCTGCGTCAATTTCTGCCTGATGAATCGTTTTAGATTGTGCAATCATAGTTGCAGCATTGATTTTCGCTCTGTAAGGACCGGCAATTAATTCAGCAGCCTTTAAGAAAATCCCGGCACGTTGTTCCCATGGCATTTGAGACCAGTTCTTTCTTGCTTCTAAGGCTGTAGAAATAGCGGCATCTATATGTGATTTCTCAGCTAGATGATACGTCCCAACAGCATGTTTATGGTCATGCGGAGGAGACATGGTTCTGGTATTACCAGTTTCTATGTCTTTTCCGTTTATATATAATGGAACGTCAATTTGACTATTAAACATTTCTTTGTATGCTTTTAGTACTGCTTCTCGTTCTGGAGACCCAGGAGCATAACTTTTTACAGGTTCGTTAATAGCTACAGGTACGTTAAAAAAGCCTTTCCCCATGATTTTTATATTTTTATTATTAAATTTTCATTAAATGCGGTGCAAATTTACGAATTATTTAATGACTACAATTACTAACAGTGTTTAAAAACAAGTTAAAATTTATTTATTTTTTTGTAAGTTGCCTAACCGTATTTAGACTACAAATTTTATGTGTACAGTTACAATTATTCCGAAGGCTGGTAATGGATTTGTTTTAACTTCTAATAGAGATGAAGCACCAGATAGAATATCTATCGAGCCAGATTTTTATATGACTTATGGTGTTAAAACGTTATTTCCTAAAGATAAAGTGGCTGGAGGTACATGGATTGGTTTGAGCGAAAAAAACAGAGTGGTTTGTGTATTAAACGGTGGGTTTAAATTACACGAACGTAAATCGAGTTATAGGAAGAGTAGGGGCGTAGTTGCAAAAGACTTTATGATCTCTGATGATATAGAAGCTACAATTGAAACTTATGACCTTCGAAATATAGAACCATTTACCATAATTATTGTAGATTGGAGTACTACTTTGAAATTTTATGAATTGGTTTGGGATGGAGAAAATAAGTATTTTAAGCAATTACCAAACGCTCCAAAGATTTGGTCTTCTTCCACATTGTATACTGATGAGATGAAGAGAGAAAGGTTAAGCTGGTTTGAGTCATTTATAAATGATAATGAATTAGATGAAGTTTCTTTATTGAAATTTCATAAAACTGCAGGGGGAGATAATGAAGATTTTGGAGTTATAATGAATCGTGGGTTTGTTAAGACAACTAGTGTTACACAGGTAGTAAAAGAAATCGATTCCGTAACGATGCAATATGAAAGCCTTCATAATAAAACAATTACAACTAAAACATTGAATCTTCCAGAAGTTGTAAATGGATAGCACAGGTATTATTTTAACGTTAGCGTATCCAGATACTATTGTTATGGTTTCTGAAGAATGGTTTTCTCCTTACTTAAGGTTTCTGGGTGTTGGTAAAAAGAATTATTTGAGGGCAGGTCATGCTGCTTTAGTATTGATTGATAAAAAAACAGGTGTTTTAGAATATCATGATTTTGGGCGATATATTACATCAGAACCTAATGGGCGAGTAAGAGGAAAAGATACGGACAATGAATTAAATTTTCCTATAAGAGCAAAGATTGAAAATGATAGTATTAAAAACTTAAATGAGATTTTAGAGTTTTTAGGAACACATCCTAAATTAACACATGGGGATGGAAAACTTGTGGCTTCTGTTTGTAATGCGGTTGATTATAAAAAAGCGAGAACACATATTACCAGAATGCAAAAACGGGAATTTATCTATTATGCTGCTTTTAAAAAAAATACATGTAATTGTGCTCGTTTTGTAACAGATAGCTTAATAGCTTCAGTTACCGATCTGGATATTAAAAAGAAGTTGGAGAACTCCAAATGGTTTACGCCTAGTACTGTTGGTAATGTCCTTTTGGCAAATACAGAAAACCATGCTTTTGAAGTGTCTGAAACAGGTAATATTTCAGAGTTTAGAGGCTCTCAAATGAGTGAAAATATTCGTTGCTTTTTAGATAAATTAAAAGATCATGAACCGTCTTTTATTGGGACTTTAGAGCCTAGATTTGTTGATAGGGTGCATGAAAAAGCGCAATGGTTGTCCGGGATTGCTGCTGGCGCTTGGTTTGAATTGCATCCAACAGAGAGTGACATTGAATACAGGTTTAGACGTATTTCTCCTTATGGGAACATTGATGTTGATGCTGTTTTTGTAGTTGATGATGCGACTTTTAATTATAATTTAGAGTATGCGTTTGTGCATTATTCTAATTGTAGATTCTTTAATGTGAAGCAGGGCGAGGTGGTTTTTAGGTTTGAGAAATTGAAGCGTTAGCGTATTGGTTAAATATATCACAGATTTATTACTTTACTATTAATTTGTAATAATTATTATTTAAAGTTATAATGTAATTTCCTTGTTGTAGTGTTTCTATGTTTATAGAATGGCTCTTTAATTCACCTTTTTTGACTAATTGTCCTAAAAAATTATGTATTGCATATTTTTTGTTTGCTAAGTTTTTTTTGTACTTAATGTTGATCTTATTGGTTGCTGGATTTGGATATAATATTGATTTCGTTGAATCAATATGGTTAAGAGATAATGTTTGGAAGTAATTATCAAGGTAAGAAAGTCTATTTTGAATCCAAGTTTTCATGTATAGTAAATCAACTTCATTAAAGTCATAATTTGGATATATTAAAGACTCCCTTTCGTATATCTTATTTTCAGAAAGGAATAGGTATTGCTTATCAATACTATCAATAAGGACATTAGTTTTTAGATTATTATTTCTATGATTAAGCCATTTATTGGATACATCGGTTAAGTAGTTTTGTGGGTTTAATTCAATAACTCTGTTATGAAAACCATTTATTAATATGTCTCCTGTTATATTCTGGTTTGTTCCATTCCATATGGTTCCAAAGCAGCCATCAAGATCCCACGGAACATAGAAGTAAGGTTCATTCGTATTGTATTTTGCAATGTAAATATTTTTACCAGTGTTATCCGTTGCTCGTAAAACGTTAAGGAATAAGAAATAATCTAGATAGTTATCGTAATTAAATTTGCTCCAGATATTATTTACAAAGTCTGAGTCTGTCGAATTGATTACAAAATCAGTGAAATCATAAAGGTTATTCCAGTCTGTTACATCATCTTCTTTAGGGTATTTCATTTCATGTCCGCCCCAAATTCTACTGTTATTATCAAAGTCTGGTAAGCTAGCAAAGACAGCTGGCCCCCATGCTATTCCTTTGTAGAGTTCTCCTCTAATGTCATCTTTATAGCTTTTTAGTTTTAACTGTTTCTTATCTACTTGCTCAGACAGATTGTAAATGCCATTATATTCTCCATTTAAAAATATCTCAGTGTAGTCTACATTAGCTCCAGCTTTTGCTTCGGGTTCTACAGGTAAATAATAAGGTGTGTGCAATTTTAACCACAATTTATTAGCAATGTAACTCCTTAATCTTAAGGGTTCGTTGTAGAGGGCATCTAAAATCCAGTCATCATCAGACCTTAAAGATCCAAATTCAACATTATGTGTGTCTTCTCCATTGTTATCTTCCCAAAATTCAAGGTCATAAGTTTTTTTAGGATAACTTTGAGAAGAGCCTCCTCTTATTTCTATTCCAATTTTAGAAGTTACGATTTGTTCGCTATCAGCGTAAACAAAATTGGCTAATACTTTTGGTTCATCTACAATAGTGTTAGCTGTTTCTATAGAAATAATAGGTAAAGATGTGAAGTATAATGTAAATTGATTAGAGTTATTACTTATGGTGTAAGATTGTTTGTAAGTTACGCTATCGGGGAGCGTGTTAAAAGAATATGCAACTTGATCTAAAAATAGGATTACTTCAGTGTAACTTGTTAAATCTGCAAAAGATTCTATGTTCTCTATGTGTGATATAATTAATGAACGCGTCTGATCAATTTTAAAATGATCTTTAGAAATATTAATGTTTAAAGTTTGAGAGACACAAAACAAGGTGCTAATTAAAAACGAAACTGTAAATAAATTCTTTTTCATCAAAAGTAGGTGTGATATGCTGTTGCGAGCATTAGTAGTTTATAACTAATCTAGTATTAGGTTTGGCTATAAATGTAGTAAAAAAAGGTTTGTCTGTTATTTTATTTTTAGCTTTAACAAGCTAAAGTCGATTGAAGGAAGTTGTAAAAAATGATATGTTTTTTTGTTGATGAGCCTTAATTTATAGCAAAAGGAGCACTTAGCTTAAAAGTAGGGATGGTTACCTGAAACTTTTTTGTAGTTGTAAAGTTTACCATACTATAATGCCCTTGCATGGCACCAAAAGGAGAGGTTAGCAAACATCCAGAAGTATAAGTATGAGACTCGCCAGGTTTCAATACTGGTTTTTTACCTATAACACCCTCGCCAGAAACTATTTCAATATTATTTAAAGCATCTAAAATTTCCCAATGGCGAGCGTTAAGCTGCACAGAATCTTTACTCTGGTTTTCAATAGTTATGGTATATCCAAAAGCATACTGCATTTTATAATTTTTATAAAATGAGCCTTCAAAAGTGGTGACCACCGATATTTTTATGCCTCTTGTTATTTGTTGAACCATGCTAACTATTAGTATACAAAGTGTTTAATGGGCGCTAAAATAGTAAATATTAAGTGGTTAGTAGTAATTTTTAATGCCTTTGGTTAAAAAACTAGTTAAAAAGCACAATTATTAGTTCGAAATGTTGACTGAGCTTCCTTCCCCAAGGCCAATAATTTTATCGTATCGCCCTCCTAAATCTCTATAATATACAATGACTTTATAATTGTTTTCTGTTTGATAAAAGTTCCCGCTAATAGCTCCTTCATCAATACTATTGTCACTATTTGCAACAATATATTTGTAATTATAAAAGCCTTGTTTTAAAAGTATGGCATTTGTGTAAACGTTGTGAGATTCATCAAAAATCATTTTAGTACTTTCGTCGATAACATAGTTGTTAAAATTACCATAAACATGAATGTCTTTGTTTTTTAAAGACTCTATAGGAAGTAATGAAAAATGTATCCACACGTAATCTGCCTCGATACTGGGGTTTTCTGCATCAATATTTAGAATCACATAATTACCATTAATATCAGGATTGTAGGTATATGGTCTGGTTGCTCTCTCAAAGTTTGTAAATAAATAATTGTGATACAAATCTTTTAAATCGATACTTTGTATACCTGTATTTGCCGCTCTAACATCCTTGTTTTCAAAAAACAAATACTCATTACCACCCCAAAAACTGGTTTCTGTATCGTATTTGTAAATTAACTGATTGCCAACGGTGTATTGCGGTTTTATGTTTGAAATAGCAGTATTCAGATTGTTATTTTGAACAATAACAGCTTTTACATTTTGGGTAGGATTATTAAATTGCATGGTGTTAGAATCAATTATGATTTCTATGCGTTGTTTTTCTTCAATAAACTGTACATCGCGTGAACGTTTAACGTTAACACCAACAGTAGCAGTGTTTTCATAAATCATGAATTTCCTTGAAAAAACAAGCTCGTCATCATTATTAAAAACGGAAAGCATATAATTGCCAGAAACTCTTAAGCCTCTGGTTTGTGCGTTAGGAATAGTAAGGGTGTAATGTGAATAAATTTGATAAGAGTTAAATGAGTTTTCGTAGTTTCTAATACGTTGGTTGTCAAAACCATCCATGTATTCCGATTTTACCAAAACAGATGGTGTCCAATCAAAATTAAAATGTTCAACTTTATAATAATAATCATCTTCCTCACCGTTTAAAACATCAAATTCTAAAATGACATACTCACCAAGCCTTAAAATTGGTAATTGTGTTTCAGGTGTATTGCCTTTAAAATTGATTGTTTTAATGTAATCTGGAGGTGCAACTTCTTCAACTTGGCTAAAAGCAATATAAGATACTAGAAGAATAGACAATAAAGCGGTAAATTTTAACGGCATTGTAGGACAATTTTTGTAAATATAAACAAATTTAATGCCGAAAATAAAACTTATTCCAAATGGGTTAAAATTCTATTCAATTTATTATGAAAACTGTATTTTAAATTTGTATTTTTGCACCGATTTTTAGACAACTAATTACAATAAAAAAATATGTCAAACGACATTCGCATTAAAAAAGGTCTAGACATTAAACTTAAGGGTGAAGCTGAAAAAACCTCTGAAAAGGCAATAGTAAGCAACTTTTATACTTTAAGACCTGAGGACTTCCACGGCGTTATACCTAAATTAATTTCTAAAGTTGGAACTAAAGTAAAAGCAGGTGAAACTGTTTTTTTCGATAAATCTAACGAAGCTATCAAATTTGCTTCTCCAGTTTCTGGTGAAGTTTTAGAAATTTCTCGTGGTGAAAAACGTAAAATATTAGCAATTAAAATCCAAGCGGATAAAGAGCAAGCCTATCAGGATTATGGTAAGTTTGATGTAGATGCTGCAGATTCTGAAGCTATCAAATCGCATTTACTAGCATCTGGTTGTTGGCCGTTTGTAAAACAACGCCCATATGATGTTATTGCAAATCCTGATAAAGCGCCAAAAGCTATTTTTATATCAGGGTATGCTAGTGCACCATTAGCAGCAGATTTGGATTTTACATTACAAGGAAAAGAAGCCGAATTACAAGCAGCTGTTACAGCTTTAGGAAAACTTACCGAAGGTAAAGTACATGTTTCTGTAGGTAAAAATGGAAACTCTCCATTAGTAGGATTAACGGGTATTACATTGCACCATGTTTCTGGACCACACCCATCGGGGAATGTAGGAACACAAATAAATAAAATAGACCCGATAAACAAAGGAGAAGTTGTTTGGACTGTTAATGCTCAAGACTTGATTATTATAGGTGAGTTGTTATTAACAGGAAAGTTTAATGCTGAGCGTATTGTAGCTTTAGTTGGTTCTTCAGTTGAGAAACCAAGATACTTTGTTACTAAGATAGGAAGCGAAGTAGCGACTATGGTTTATGATAAAGGCATTACTAAAGATTCTCATGATCGTATTATTTCGGGGAATGTTTTAAGTGGGAAACAAGTAAAACCAGATGGATATTTAGATTATTACAGTAATGTAATTTCTATAATTCCTGAAGGCGATGATTACGAGTTTTTTGGATGGAATAAACCTATTTTTAATAAAATATCAACATCCAGAGCATTTACCTTTTCATGGTTAAGCCCTAAGAAGTCATACGACTTAAATACAAATACAAATGGGGAGCATCGTGCTTTTGTAACTACTGGAACTTACGAAGAAGTATTTCCTTTAGATATATATCCAATGCAAATATTAAAGGCATGTATGTATAAGGATTTAGATGAAATGGAAGCTTTAGGAATGTATGAAGTAGCTCCTGAAGATTTTGCATTAACTGAATTTGTTTGTGTGTCTAAACAACCACATCAAAAAATTATAAGAGAAGGTTTAGACTTAATGCTTAAAGAAATTGGATAATTATTCATTTCGCTAAGTGAAATTTAAATATAATGAATGACTCAAAAAACAGTGATGACTCAAAATAATAATCACGTTTTATATATAGACGAAATGAAAAATATAACATGGGTTTAAAAGAAAGTTTACATAATTTTAAGGAAAAGAACAAAGACAAGAAGTGGCTACCTGCATTTTCTGCAATCCATACGTTTTTATACTTACCAAACGAGACCACACATAATGGGACTCATATAAAAGTTGCCGACGATTTAAAACGTACCATGAATACTGTTATTATGGCTATGGTACCATGTTTAATTTTCGGAATGTTTAATGCCGGTTACCAACATAATTTACAAGTTGGAGAGGTGCAAGCCGTTGCAGGAAGTTTCTTTAGTTCAGAATTTTGGACTATGGCTAACTTTATGATTGGTTTCTGGAAAATTATACCATTAGTTATTGTGTCTTATGGTGTTGGTTTAGGAATTGAATTCATATTTGCTATTATTAAAGGACACGAAGTTGAAGAAGGGTACTTAGTAACAGGAATGTTAGTACCGTTAATTGTCCCAGTAGATATTCCACTTTGGATGCTGGCTGTTGCAGTTGTGTTTGGTGTTGTTATAGGTAAAGAAGTTTTTGGGGGTACAGGAATGAATATCCTTAATCCTGCATTAACTATTCGTGCATTCCTATTCTTCGCTTATCCTACTTGGATGTCTGGAGATAAAGTTTGGGTTGAAGGTGCTGTTGAAAGAACTAAAGAGATTGCAGCAGGAGCAAATCTAGATGCTATTTCTGGTGAAACCATATTAGGAAGTTTAGCACAAGGAAAAGAAGCAGGGTATGAAGTGATGGATATGTTCTTAGGATTTATTCCTGGTTCGGTTGGTGAAACATCTGCTTTATTAATATTACTGGGAGGTTTGTTCTTAATCTTCGCAAAAATAGGGAGTTGGAGAATCATGTTATCTTCAGTTATTGGAGCTTTAGTCATGGGATTGATCTTTAATCAAGTAGTTGATTCTGGATGGATAACAGAAAGCAGTAAGTTTTACGGATTAATGAGTACAACTTGGTGGCACCACTTACTTATTGGAGGTTTTGCTTTTGGTACCGTATTTATGGCTACAGATCCTGTAACAGCTTCTCAAACCAATAAAGGGAAATGGATTTATGGTTTCTTTGTAGGGTTTATTTCTATTATGATTCGTGTATTTAACCCTGCATATCCTGAAGGTGTAATGTTAGCCATTTTATTAATGAATGTATTTGCACCAACTATCGATCATTATGTTGTTCAAGGTAATGTTAAGAAAAGAAAGAAACGTTTAAACGCAAAAGTTGCATAACGATGGAAAATAGAACAGATAAAAATTCATATACTATCCTATTCGCCATAGGAATGGTATTGATTGTTGGAGCATTATTAGCCTTTGTTGCTTCATCATTAAAACCAAACATAACAGAGAACAAGCGTATCGAAAAGCAACAAAATATCTTGTATGCTATGGGCGTAAATGAAAATGAAGAAGGTAGCGCTAATTTTATTTCTACAGATAAAGTAGCTGATGAGTTTACAAAATATATCACTAAACAGATAGTAATCACTAACGGAACTCAAGCTGAAGAAAATAGTGAAGCTTATTTAATCGATGTTAAAAAAGAGCAATCTAAAGCTAAAAGCGGAGGAGAAAGACGTTTACCATTGTTTATTGGAGAAAAAGAAGGCAAAACCTATTATATAGCGCCTATTAGAGGAAAAGGACTTTGGGATGCCGTTTGGGCTTATGTTGCTATGGATAAAAATATGGTTGTACAAGGGGCGTATTTTGATCACCAAGGAGAAACAGCTGGTCTTGGAGCAAATATTAAAGAACGTTTTTTCATGGATGATTTTATAGGAGAACATTTATTAGATGCTTCAGGAAATTTTGTTGGGATTAACATTTCAAAAAGTAATGCAGATCCTCTAAATAAAGATAAAACTGATAATGAGGTTGATGCTATTGCAGGTGCTACTATTACAGGGGATGGTGTATCAGCAATGTTGAGAAGCGACTTGAAGTTGTATGTGCCTTATTTTAAAACTTTAAAAAACTAGTATTTATGGGACTTTTATCAAGAAAAGACAGCAAACTAATATTAGACCCTTTAGCAGACGATAATCCAATTACAATTCAAGTTCTTGGAATTTGTTCAGCTTTAGCGATTACTGCTCAATTGAAGGCTTCCATAGTTATGGCCATTTCGGTATTGTTTGTTTTAGGTGCAGGTAATGTAGTGATCTCATTAATTAGAAATATTATTCCGTCTAAAATTAGAATTATAGTACAGCTTACTGTTGTAGCTGCTTTGGTTATTATTGTAGATCAAGTATTAAAAGCATTCTCTTATCAATTAAGTAAGGAGCTAGGTGCTTTTATTGGACTTATAATTACGAACTGTATTATTATGGGGCGTTTTGAAGCTTTTGCTTTAGGAAATGGTCCATGGCGTTCATTCCTTGATGGAATTGGTAATGCACTTGGATACGGTGTTATTCTAATAATAGTTGGTTTCTTTAGAGAATTGTTAGGCTCTGGAACATTATTAGGTTTTAAAGTACTAGGAGACCCTATTGCAAAAACAGGATTGTATAGTATTGGTTATGAGAATAACGGTTTTATGTTATTAGCACCAATGGCTTTAATAGTTGTAGGCGTTATTATTTGGGTACAAAGAACTAGAAACAAAGCATTAATCGAAGACTAATCAGTAAGCAGTATACGGTCACAGTAAACAGCAAAAACTGCAAACTGAGACTGATACTGAAAACTAAAAGAATATGGAACATATAGAATTATTTTTCAAATCAATATTTATAGATAACATGGTATTTGCTACATTCTTAGGGATGTGTTCTTACCTGGCTGTATCTAAAAAAGTAAGTACAGCTGTTGGTCTTGGTGCCGCAGTAATATTTGTATTAGCTATTACAGTACCATTAAACTGGTTATTAGATCAGTATATTCTACAAGAAGGCGCTTTATCTTGGTTAGGTGAAGAATATGCATCTTACGATTTAAGTTTCTTATCATTCATCATGTTTATTGCAACTATTGCGACCATGGTACAATTAGTAGAAATTGTTGTAGAAAAGTTTTCACCATCATTATATAACTCATTAGGAATCTTTTTACCGCTAATAGCAGTAAACTGTGCCATTTTAGGAGGTTCTTTATTTATGCAATCTCGTGAAATTCCCACATTAGGATTAGCAACAACTTATGGTGTTGGTTCTGGTATTGGATGGTTTTTAGCGATTTTAGCAATTGCAGCTATTCGTGAAAAAATTAGATATTCAAATGTACCACCAGCATTAAGAGGTTTAGGAATCACATTTATTATAACAGGTTTAATGGCAATTGGTTTTATGAGTTTTGGAGGTATGCTAACTGGAGGAGATGAAGCTTCTAAAGAAGAAAAAACAGCTTCTATAGAGAAACATGAAGATAATGAAAATGTCGCGTTGAGCACTTCGACTACGCTCAGTATAAACTCTGTCGAAACGTCTGAAGATAAAGTGATAGCTAACAACATAAAAAGTAAATAAGTAAGATGATATTAGCAGCAGGTACATTAGGAACCATAGTAGCAACAGTAACAGCATTTTTAATCATTACGTTGTTGTTAGTCGCTTTACTACTATTTGTAAAACAAAAACTATCACCATCTGGTCCAGTAAAAATTACCATTAATGGTGAACGTGAAGTTGAAGTCGCTTCTGGAGATAGTTTATTAACAACATTAGGAGCCCAAAAAATATTTTTACCATCTGCATGTGGTGGTGGTGGAACATGCATTCAATGTGAGTGTCACGTATTAGAAGGAGGAGGAGAAGCTTTACCAACAGAAACGCCACACTTTACACGTAAAGAATTACAACATGGTGCACGTTTAGCTTGTCAGGTTAAAGTAAAGCAAGACATGAATATTACCATTCCAGAAGAAGTGTTTGGTATTAAAAAATGGGAAGCAACAGTTGTACGTAACTATAACGTAGCATCTTTTATTAAAGAGTTTGTTGTTGAAATTCCTGAAGATATGGGATATAAAGCAGGAGGGTATATTCAAATTGAAATCCCTGAATGCGAAATTAAGTATTCAGATATAGATATTACTGCGCACCCTGAAGAACATGAAACGCCAGATAAGTTTCAAGCCGAGTGGGATAAATTTGGTCTTTGGCCGTTAGTAATGAAGAATACTGAAATAGTAGAAAGAGCTTATTCTATGGCCTCTTTCCCTGCTGAAGGACGTGAGATTATGTTGAATGTACGTATTGCTACACCACCATGGGATCGTGCTAAAAATGGATGGATGGATGTTAATCCTGGAGTAGCATCTTCTTATATATTTGCTCAAAAACCAGGTGATAAAGTAACCATTTCAGGACCTTACGGTGAATTCTTTATTAATGAATCTGAAAGTGAAATGCTTTACGTAGGAGGGGGTGCTGGTATGGCACCAATGCGTTCGCATTTATATCACTTATTCAAAACGTTAAGGACTGGAAGAAAAGTAACGTATTGGTATGGTGGACGATCTAAGCGTGAATTATTCTATTTAGAGCATTTCTATGAGTTAGAAAAAGAGTTCCCTAACTTTAGATTTTTCTTGGCATTATCTGAACCTTTACCAGAAGATAACTGGAAAGTGAAAGAAAATATTGATGCACCAGGTGACGGTTTTGTCGGATTTATTCACAACTGTGTAATTGATAACTATTTAAGTTTACACGAATCACCAGAAGATATCGAACTTTATTTCTGTGGACCACCATTAATGAATAAGGCGGTTCAAAAAATGGGAGAAGATTTTGGTATCCCAGATGAGCATATCAGATTTGATGACTTTGGAGGCTAGAAAATAGTTGCCATTTAAATATAAAATAAAACCCGACAGTCTGTTGGGTTTTTTCATTTAAAAATATGAATGTAGGTCCCTCTAATTGAAAAAATCTAAGTCGTATTTCGGTTCTTCATTTTCAAACTCAAACAGTTTTGTATAATCCATGGCATTAGAAATATTGTCTAAATGGCATAAAAACCTCACGACTTCGTTTAAACCATTAAATAAAATATCTTTATCAGTAGGGTTGTTAGGCTTCTTATTTTTATGATGTAGAGGTAAGGTATAACCACAGGCTTTTAAAAAAATATTTTCAATTTTTAATAATTCTAAAGGCGTATAACCATTAAATCGTCTTTCAAGTGTTTCATGCACTTTGCCGATATAATTCAATTTTAATGACCCATGTACATCGGAAAGGTATTTCCAACTATCAGTGTTGTCTAAAATATTGCCAACGGCACACTGCTTACAGCATTCCGGGTTTAATTCATTATTATGAAATGCAGTATATAACTTTTTTAAGGCCTGTTCCAAACGTTCTGAAGTCTTCATAAGCATGATTTTTAGATTAAATTACTAAAAAATATAAATTTAAACTGTTAAAATTACTCTTAAACTTTTATTAATAAGATACCAAGCCTTAATCATTAACGTTTAATGAAGCATGAAAAGACTTTTAATTTCTATTTTGACTCTAGCTGTAGTAGGCATTATCATTCTCCAACTAAGACGAGTTAAAAGTGCAGCTAAGAGTTTTGTGACTACATTAGAGACATCTGGCTTTAGTTTATTAAATAAAGATAGTCTCACAATAAGATCCAGAGTTAATGCTCCCGATGGTTATAAACGCGTACAGTACCCAGAAGGTTCTTTTCAAGACTATTTACGTAACTATAAATTAAAAACGTTTGGAGCTAAGGTTATTAATTATAATGGCTCTGAATATTATTGGCAAGGTGGTCATGTTGGTATATTAAATATTCAGGTGCCTAAAAATGGATTACAACAATGTGCTGATGCTTTAATTAGAGTAAGAAGCGAGTTTCTATGGGATAATAATAGAAAAAAGGACATTGGGTTTAATTTTACGAGTGGTCATTACTGTTCTTGGCTAAAATATGCAGAAGGCTACAGACCGAAAATTAATGGTAACCGAGTAACATTTCATAAATCGGCTTCAAAAAATCATTCTAAAGAGAATTTTTATAAGTATTTAAATTTAATTTACATGTATTCTGGTACACTTTCATTGTATAACGAATTGCCAAAAATTGAGGATACTAAAGACCTAAAAATTGGAGACATGCTCATTAGAGGAGGCTCACCAGGGCATATTGTTATGATATGTGATGAAGTTATAAACAGTAAAGGAGAGAAATTGTATTTATTATTTCAAGGAAATACCCCGGCACAAAGTGTTCATTTGGTTAAGAATTTAGAGGATTCAGATATCTCACCCTGGTATGAGCTTAAAAAAGATGCAGTGATTCCTGTTTCAAATTATACATTTATGAGTTCTAAATTTGTTCGGTTTAAATAATTTCACTTTTAAGAAATCTGATTATTAAAAGCACAAAAAAGCTTTACTGGGTTAGAGTAAAGCTTTTTTTATATATTAAATACCTAATTAAAAAGTATTAAGCATTATAATGATTAATCATCTAAATCAGATTTGTTATAAACCCAACCAGGTAATGCAGAACTATCAAAGTTAGGCTTTCTTGTAGTATTTACATTTTCAAAACAAGAAGCATAAACTAATGATTTTACACTTAAAATATCATACACTTTATCATGTTGTTCTTTTGTGAAAGTTCCAAATACAAGATTAGGGTCAACAAATTTATATGCACCGTCTTCAAGAATAAAAGCAAACATAGTTTTTACATCGCTTTCATAAAAATCAGTGTTTTTATCGTAGTCAGATTCATTATCAATGTAACTTTTTCCAGCTACTAAAAGATATTCATTTCCTGATTTTACATTCTTAACGGCAACGGTACCTCTAAACAATAGATGGTAATCATCGTTGTATAAGCCTGGCTTTCCTTTTAAATTGTATTTGTTTCCATTATACACTTTTTCAAAATAAGGAGTACTAAGACGCTCTAATTTACTAGAATGTACATGTTTTAAAAATTCTTCTTTTGTTTTAAAGTAAGAAGGTAAATTTTCGGCACAGTAGCCAGGGTACCATTTTGGAGTGTATTCAGTATGTAACAACTCATGGCTTCCTTTTTTAAAGATTACTGGACGTTCATAAACTCTTGGATTATAAAAGTTATAATTTCCAATTTGAAACAGTTCACAGTTATCTGTATTGGCATTTTCTTTTACACTTGTTTTACAAGAAATAATAAAACAAAAAAGCATTAGGGTTTTTAATATTGTTTTATTCATAATTAAAAGTATTGTTGTAAAACTTAAAATTGGTGATTTTAGGTTTTACATGGTTAAATTCATTAAAAGAATAAACTCAACATTTATTCTATTTTGGGTTCGTTAGTGTGCTATTAAAGTCTATAAATTAAAGTCGATTTAACTGTCCCCTAATTCATTTTTTTCAATAACGGGGTAAATATAAATTTATTTTTAAATAAAGCAGATAAAAAGCATAAATAATCGACAAAATGCTTATTTTTTGTTGAAAAATCTTAAATTTATTTTAATTTGTATGTTTAATATTACCTATTTTTTTATTTTTTTGAAAGGAAAGTATGGTTTATTGATAACAGAGGTTAAGATTAATTGCAATATATTTTATAAGAAGTTTCAATTTGGCATAGGTGTTTTTTATTAAAATACTAAAGGTAAAAGAAACTTGAATAATAAAATAAGCAATATTATAGCAATGATATTAATTACTATACCTACACGAGCCATTTGATTAACCTTTATGAAACCGCTAGCAAAAACTATAGCATTGGGAGGTGTTGCCATAGGAAGCATAAAAGCACAGCTACTAGCTATGGTTACAGGAATTAGTAAGTACAGTAGAGGAATTTCTAAACCAATAGCTATACCAGCTACAACAGGAGCTAAAACCGCTACAAGAGCTACATTACTCATTAGTTCTGTCATAAAAAGCATTAATATAATTAATAAGGAAGTCATGAGTAGAATACTAATATTACTGCTTGAAATAGCTGTAGCGACCAGATTAACTATACCACTAGAAGACATACCTTTAGCCAAAGCCAAACCGCCGCCGAATAAAATTAGAATACCCCACGCTAGTTTTTGAGTATCGCTCCATACTAAAATAAAATCACCAGTCCTTAAATTGAAGGGAATAGCAAAAAGAGCTATGGCTCCAAAAACACTAATCATGGTATCTGATAAGGCTAGCCCAGGAATTAATGAATTGATAAGGCTCCTGAATATCCAAAGAAAAACAACGATTGCAAAAATAATAAGTACATGTTTTTCTTTAGACGATGTTTTACCTAGTTTTTGAAGTTCTGTATTTATGACTTCTTTTGAGGCATTGAATACAAGACCTGTATTTGGAAACATCCATTTTACAAGTGTAAAGTAGATAATGGTAATTAAGATAATTGAAAAGGGAAAGCCAATAAGCATCCATTTGAAAAAGGAAATTTCGATGTTATATTCATTTTCCAATAAACCTATTAAAACTGAATTAGGAGGCGTACCGATGATTGTTGCAATACCTCCAGCGTTTGCCGAAAAAGCAATCCCCAGCATAATACTAAGAGCAAAATTCTGATCTTTTTTGGTGAAACCATCAGTATCATCAATTAATAGTTTTATAACAGACATTGCAATTGGTAACATCACTACAGTACTGGCTGTATTACTTATCCACATACTCATAAAAGCAGTAGCGATCATAAAACCAAGAATAACTTTATTAGGTGTTGTTCCTGTTTTTTTTATAATACTTAAAGCTATTCTTTTATGTAGATTTACTTTCTCTAATGCTAATGCCAGCACAAAACCGCCAAAAAACAAAAAGACTATAGGACTTCCATAGTTAGAACCAACCTCTCCCATAGGCATTACTTTAAATAAAGGAAATAGTAATAAGGGTATAAGCGAAGTCACGGAAATAGAAACAGCTTCGGTTATCCACCAGCATACCATCCACAAAGCGGTGGCAATTACAATATCTGCCTTTTCAGAAACAATCTCAAAAGGTAAAACTTGCAAAATAATGAAAAAAACAGGGCCTAATATTAATCCGATTTTTTTAGAAACAGGGTGTTTACTCATCTAGAATATTATGTGTATAAAACTAATTTATAATTTTTAAATTTAAACATTTTTTAAATCTGGTGTTAGTTGAATATGAATATTAAATATTAATTTTGTATTATGAGTAAACCACTTACAGAACAAGAACTACATAATTTAGCTATGAATTATGTTGGGAAAGATTTAGAAGAACGAGGTTTCGAATTCATAGCTGTAAATAGTAAACTTAAAAAGCATCCGCAGTTTGTTTGTATCGATAAGAATAAGCAATACTATTTTGTAATTGTAAGAGCAGTAATATTGCCGGACAACCCTAATAATTATGATGTTGTTTGGATGGAATCATTTAAAAAACATGCTCGGGAAAAGGATGCAAAGGTTCTATATGCTGGTGTTGGGTTAGGTAATATGGATAAAAAAACAGGACCTATTTTTTTAAATGAGGAATACCTTTTAGAATATAACGGGATACAGGTTTTAGAAACGAATTTTAACTAAATGAAGCAGGTTACATTACTATTAGCCCTTTTATTATTGATTTCTTGTAAAAAAGAACTAAAAAACACGAAGCTTTCCGGAACCGTTTTTGGAACATTTTATGAAGTAACATATAGCTCAGAAGTAAATTATGAAAAACAAATTGATAGTTTATTTTATGTGATTAATAAATCAATGTCAACCTACCAAACGAATTCAGATATCTCTAAGTTGAATAGAAACGAAACAGTTAAAATTGATACACATTTTAGAAAAGTATACGAAGTTTCAAAAATAATTTATAAAGAAACAAAAGGGGCTTTCGATCCTACCATTGGTGCCATTGTAAATGCCTGGGACTTTGGACCTGAAGGTAAAATTGTAAACTTAGATAGTTTAAAAATTGATAGTTTGATGTTAACTGTGGGTTTCAATAAGGTTCTCAGAACTGATAATACTATTACAAAGCCAAAAGGGACCTTTTTAGATTTTAACGCCATAGCAAAAGGGTATGCAGTAGATGTTATAGCAGAATTTTTAGATAAGAAAGGCGCTCATAATTACATCATTAATATAGGAGGAGAGCTGCATGCTAAAGGCATTAATATAGAAAAAAATAGTGGTTGGAGGGTTGGTGTCGAGAATCCTAATTTTGATGGTACTCAATCGCTTTCCAGAGTTCTTGTTTTAACTAATGAAGCGATGGCAACTTCGGGAACCTACAGGAAATTCAAAATAGATAAAGACGGCAATCGGTATGCTCATATTATTGATACAAAAACAGGGTATCCAAGTAAAACAAATTTACTAAGCATTTCTGTAATTGCTGAGGATTGTATGATTGCTGATGCCTATGCAACGGCGTTTAAAACCATGGGGATTGAAAAAGTGAAAGTTTTTTTAAAATCACACCCCGAACTTAAGGTTTTTTTGATTTTTGAAAATGATAAAAAAGAACTGGAAACTTTGTCTTTGAATGGGTTTACTGAACAGTAACTTATAAAGTAAGTGTGTTTTATAAAACGTTAATTAGTAAAAGCAACCAGCCAATGGCTAAAAGTAAGCCTCCTATTGGAGTAATAGGACCTAAAAACCGAAACTTTTCCCCTTTAGCATCTGATAATGCTAACCCATAAATACTAAAAGAGAATAATATAACCCCTAAGGTAAAGCACCAATAGGCTGCAGAGGTTATGTTGTTAGAATTTAGACCTATAGTTAATAATACAATAGCATGATACATTTGGTATTTTACACCAACTTCAAAACTATGTAACTGTTCGGCAGATAAAATTTTCTTTAATGCATGAGCTCCAAAAGCTCCAAAAATCACAGATAACATACCAAATAAAGCACCTGTAGCAATTATAATTTGTTGTGTCATGAAGAATAGATTTAATAAATTATTTTTATTTATAAACTACGGGAATAATTTCACCTTTTGCTAAGCAATACTTTTCAATAGCTTTTTTTGAAAGGTTAGCTGTGTAATCCACTTCATCGACTTTAAAACCAATACTACGGAGTTTATCAAAATAATCACGTCCATAAACGCGTACATGGTCATATTGTCCAAATATTTTGGCACGCTCTTTTTTATCCGTTATAGTATTATCTTCAAAAGTTTGTTCTCTTGCTAAGTCTTGCGGGATTTGAAAAATACCCATCCCCCCAACCTTTAAAACCCGATACAGTTCTTGCATGGCTTTGGTATCGTCTGGAATATGTTCTAAAACGTGATTGCAAAAAATAATGTCAAATGCATCATCTTTAAATGGGAGGTTACAAATGTCGGCTTTTACATCGGCTAAAGGAGAACTCAAATCGGTTGTCACGTAATCAAGATTTTTCATCTTTCTAAAGCGTTTGTAAAATGCTTGTTCTGGGGCAAAATGCAATACCTTTAATGCCGAACTTGTTTCAGTAGCTCTTAAAATAATTCTTTTCGATTCTTTTTTTGAAGAACCTGAAATAGGTTCAGGTTGAAAGAAATCAGTTTCGTTTTTTAAATATAACCATAGCAATCTATGACGTTCTAAAGAAAGCGTAGAAGGGGAGAGTACATTGTTACGTTGCTTGCCATAACCATATGGTAAAAAACTTTTAAAGCTTCTGCCATCTATAGGATCGGTATAGGTATCACCTTTTAGTAAGAATGCCAAAACAGGACGCACCAAATAACTTAACCTGATAAGTAAAGGTCTTGGGGTAAAATTTAGTATGAATTTAAAGAGTTTTTTCAAGTTGTTACGCCGAGTTATTTGACACGAATCTCACTAATTTTCACGAATCATTATAATACAATTCGTTTGTATTTTAAGCTATCTTCTCCAAAGTTAATTAATAAACCAAGTTTCAATTTTGACACTGCAAGATAGTTTAACGTCTGTTTTATGTTAGAAGTAGTTAAACAGTTAATTGCTTTTAGTTCCAATACTATTTTATCATTTATAATAAAATCAGCTTTATATTTATGTGGTAGTAAATTTCCTTTGTAAGTAATACCAAATTTCCTTTCTCTGGAATACGGTATTCCATTATCCATTAATTCTATTTCTAAAGCATCTGCATAAACAACTTCATTAAAGCCTTTTCCTAATTGATTATGTACTTCCATACAAATACCAATAATTTTATAGGCTTCTTCTTTATAAATTAAATCAGACATATAGTATTAAGCAAATAGAAAAAAGATATTGAGTAAGTATTAGTGCAAATTAGTGAAATTCGTGTCTAAAAAAATTAAAGGACTAAAGCCTTTTGTCTAAATTCATCTTCTTCAGTGCTCACAATTCCTAAAGCTTCATGTACATAAGCAAACGTTGACAATATTTCAGGTTTTCCATCTACAAGTGCCACGTCATGTTCAAAATGAACACTAGGCTTACCATCTTGAGTAACAATAGTCCAACCGTCTTTTAATTGCCTTACTTTATGAGTGCCTCCATTTATCATTGGCTCAATGGCGACTACCATACCTTCAACAAATTTCTTACCACGACCACGCTTACCGTAATTTGGCATTTCTGGATCTTCATGCATCTTTTTACCCAAGCCATGACCAACTAATTCCCGAACAACACCATAACCATGAGATTCACAGTGTTGTTGAATAGCATAACCAACATCACCCACGCGATTATTGATTTTAAATTCCCTAATACCAATATAAAGTGATTCTTTAGTGACCTGTATAAGCTTTTTTGTTTCAGGGTCTACCTCTCCAATTTCGAAAGTATAGGCATGATCTCCGTAAAACTCGTTCATTAATGCACCGCAGTCAATAGAAACAATATCACCATCTTTTAAAGGTGTTTGTGTTGGTAAACCATGTACTACAGCCTCGTTTACGCTACAAAGTAAAGTTGATGGACAGTCGTACAACCCTAAAAACCCTGGTAAAGCCCCTTGATCTCTTATAAATTCTTCAGCAAGTTTATCTAGTTGCATGGTGGAAACCCCTTCCTTAACTTCTTTGGCAAGCATACCAAGCGTTTTTGAAACTATTAATGCACTTTGACGCATTAACTCTATTTCTTCTTTTGTTTTTACTACAATCATGTCTAAAAAAATAATGGCAAAGATACTTAAAATTAAGTATTAATATTTTTAATGATAACATGACTTTTGACATTTTTTAAAAGGATAGAAATGAATAAATTTATGTACTAAATTAAATTAAGATGTATAAGATTGTTAGCGCTGAAGATGCCGTAAAAGTAATTAAAAGTAACGATAGGGTTTATGTACAAGCAGCAGCAGCAGCTCCACAATTGTTAATGAATGCCATGACGGAGCGCCATGAGGAATTAAGAAATGTTGAGGTTTGTCATTTACATGTAGAAGGAGATACAGGTTATGCTAATCCGAAACTTAGTGATAGTTTTCATGTGAATTCGTTTTTTATTGGAAATAATGTGCGGCATACATTAACTGCTGGTAACGGATCTTATACTCCTGTTTTTTTAAGTGAATTACCATTATTGTTTAAAAGAAATATTTTACCGTTAGATGTCGCGTTAATTCATGTATCTGTTCCAGATAAGCATGGGTATTGTTCGTTAGGTGTTTCGGTTGAAGCCAGTTTGGCTGCTATAGATAATTCAAAAATTGTCATTGCTCAAGTAAATGAACAGATGCCAAGAACCCATGGAGATGGCATTATTCATATTACTGAGATAGATTTATTCGTTGAATGTAACGAACCTATACCCACCCATACGTATGGAAATCCATCGGCTATTGAAAATAAAATAGGCGACTATGTAGCTAGTTTAATTGAAGATAAAAGCACATTGCAAATGGGAATAGGAACGATTCCTAACGCTGTATTATCACGTTTAACAAATCATAAAGACTTAGGATTACATACAGAAATGTTTTCTGATGGGGTCATTGATTTAATTTTGAAAGATGTAATTAATGGAAACTTTAAAGGCGTTAATCCTGGACGTGCATTAGCAACATTTTTAATTGGTTCTAAAAAATTGTATAACTATGTAGATGACAACCCTTTTGTTGAAATGCGTGCTTCAGACTATGTGAATGATGTGTCTGTTATTAAACAAAACCCTAAGATGGTTGCCATTAACTCTGCTATTGAGATAGATTTAACAGGACAAGTTTGCGCGGATTCTATTGGAGCTAAAATGTATTCGGGAGTGGGAGGTCAAATGGATTACATTAGAGGTGCATCTTTAAGTCACGGAGGGAAAGCTATTATAGCATTACCTTCAATTACAAAAAAGGGAGTTAGTAGAATCGTTCCGTCTTTAAAACCAGGCGCTGGTGTTGTTACTACCAGAGCACATGTGCACCATGTTGTTACAGAATATGGAATAGCTAATTTATATGGGAAAACGATTCAGGAAAGAGTGAAAGCTTTGGTAGATATAGCACATCCAGATCATAGAGAATCTATTAATAATACCTATTATGAGCTAATTTAAAAAGGGCTATTTTAGAAAGCCAAAAAGCCCTTTCTTTTTTTCTATTTCAGGAGGTTTGGTATTTGTGAGTAATTGATATATTTCTCCCCAACCTAAGAAACCTCCTATATTTCTATCGTCAATAAATAAATCAGCATTAATTTTTCTGCTAACGTCATCAGTATATTTCTCTTCAGGAAAGCTATTATTTACAGCATAAAAAATAATCCCATTATCCTCGCAAAATTTGACGGCTTCTTTTAATCTTTCACCAGATCTGTAAGTCCATAAAATAAGCCGGTGTCCGTCATCTTGTAACTGTTTTAAAGTTTCAAAAGCAAACAATATGGGCTTCCCTATTTTAGGGTATGCGTCCTCAACAATGGTTCCATCAAAATCGATTGCAATAATAAGTTGATTATTAAAATTCATTATAAGTTATAAACTTGGGTTTATAACAAAAGTACAACAATTTATTTTTTACTTATTTAAACCAAGGCATTCTGGGTCATAGATTCTGGTTGTTCGACACCCATTAGCTTTAAAATAGTAGGTGCCATGTCTCCTAAAAGACCATCTTTGATAGTTTTTAATTCCTTATCAATTAAAATAACAGGAACAGGGTTTGTTGTGTGTGCTGTATTAGGTGAACCATCAGGATTTATCATAGTTTCACAGTTTCCATGATCGGCTATAAGTAATGTAGAATAGCCATTCTCTAAAGCTGTTGTAATAACATCTTCTACACATGTGTCTACCGCTTCGCACGCCTTTATGGCAGCTTCCATAACTCCTGTATGACCTACCATATCCCCGTTTGCAAAATTTAAACAAACAAAATCTACATCACCTTTTTGAAGCTCAGGAATTAATGCATCACGTAATTCGTAAGCACTCATTTCTGGTTTTAAATCGTATGTAGCTACTTTTGGCGAGTTTCTTAAAATACGTGTTTCACCATTAAAAGGCTCTTCACGTCCGCCCGAGAAAAAGAAAGTAACGTGTGGATATTTCTCCGTTTCGGCAATACGAATTTGCTTTTTGTTATGTTTTTCTAAAACCTCACCTAGTGTTTCAGATAAATTGTCTTTATTGAATATAACATTTACATTTTTGTAAGTTTCATCATAATTTGTAAGTGTTACATAATGCAAATCCAATTTGTGCATATTTTGCTCGTGGAAATCTGTTTGAGATAAAGCTTCGGTTAATTCTCTACCACGATCTGTTCTAAAATTAAAGAAGATAACAACATCACCTTCCTTTATGCTAGCCTGAGGATTACCAGATTCATCAACCATAATAATTGGCTTAATAAATTCATCGGTAATGTCATTTTTATAGCTTTTTTGAATGGTCTCGGTTACGTTGGTAGATTTTTCACCAACACCATGAACTAATGCATCATAAGCTAATTTTACACGTTCCCAGCGTTTATCTCTATCCATAGCATAGTAACGACCAGTAACAGAGGCTAATTTGCTATTTGTTTTTTCTAAATGACTTTCCAATTCTGTAAGAAAGCCATAACCCGATTTTGGGTCTACATCACGTCCGTCTGTAAAGGCGTGTACAAAAGTTTTAGTTAAACCAAAGTCATTAGCAGCATCCAACAGGCCGAACAAATGGTCGATATGAGAATGCACACCACCATCGCTTAATAATCCTAAAAAATGAACATCTTTATTATTGGTTTTTGCATAGTTAAACGCATCTACCAATACTTTTTCGTTATTTAATGTTTTGTTCTTTACGGCTAAATTGACTTTTACTAAGTCTTGGTAAACAATGCGACCTGCTCCAAGGTTCATATGTCCAACTTCACTATTTCCCATTTGACCCTCTGGTAAACCAACATGTAACCCATCAGTCCTTAATGTAGCAAAAGGATATTTTTTATAAAGAGAATCTATAAAAGGGGTGTTTGCATGATCGATAGCAGAAACTTTAGGGTCTGGAGAATTACCCCAGCCATCAAGTATCATTAAGATAACTTTTTTGTTCATTTTTCTTAAAATTTAATATGAAACAAAGATAAAGAAGTTAAATATAAAGAACGCGCAAATAGCCTTTTAAATACTAGATTTTTTAAGGCTTTTTTTGGGTTTTTAAAAAAAGAATCGTTCAGTTAATTATTTGTGAAAAAAAAGTTAAAAATGTGTTATTTATTATTTTTTATGTAACAGTTTGAAATTAATATCGTCTCTTTAGTATATCAAAAACAATCATTAATCAAATCATTAAATCATTCATCATGAAAAAATCAGTCATTATCGCCGCCATTGCATTATGTTTCTCTATTGTAACTGTTAATGCTAAAGCTATTACAGAAAACACTAATACTACACATGTAGAATTTGTGTTTAAAGTGAACTCATTTTGCGTTTCAATCGCTAAAGGAGATTTAGAAACAGTACAAAAACTTATTGAAAGAGGAGCAGATGTAAATGAAATGTCTAATGGAATGACCCCAGCTATGTATGCCGCAAAATTTAACCGAACTGATATTTTAAAACTTTTAATTGCTAAAGGAGCTAATTTAAAGGCAAAATCTGCTAAAAAAATGACAGCATTAAAATATGCTGAATTGCATGGAGCAAATGATGCAGCTGCAATTATAAAAGAGGCAATAGCAAAATCAAAATCTAAAAGGAAAAAATAATTATAAAATTAATAATTATTTTGAGTTAGTCACTCTCTTAAAAAAGCCTTGATTTTCAAGGCTTTTTTTTATTGAACTTACATTTATTGATTTTTGTATTTTTCTATAGCTTCTTGAATTTTTTCAATTCTGTTACCTGGGTCTGGGTGTGTACTTTTAAATTCAGGTACTCGATTAGGACCAGCAGCAGCTTTTAAAATTTCCATAACACCAATCATTTCTTCTGGGTTATAACCAGCTTTAAGCATAAAAAGCACTCCAAGTTCATCGCTTTCTAGTTCATCATCTCTACCATTAGTAAGTAATGTATTTTGACCAATGCCACTTATAAGTCCACCCATGTCCGCACCAACAGAACCAGCTGTTGTTAAGCCTTGCCAGTATTCGCTTTCAGCAATTCTTTCTGCACTATGACGACCTAGAACATGTCCGATTTCATGACCTAAAACCCCCGCTAACTGATCTTCATTCTCTAATTTTGAAAACAGTGCATACGTTATAAATACTTGGCCTCCAGGTAGTGCAAAGGCATTAATTGTGTTAGGGTCTGCCAGTAAATGAAATTCGTATTGGTATGGTGTGTCTTTAGCGATACTATTGTTGACTAATTTGTTTCCAACATTATCTACTAAAGCTTGATATTGATTATTTGAATGTAAACCACCGTGCTGTTGTGCCATTTGAGGGGCACTTTGTAATCCAATAGCAATTTCTTTATCAGGGGTCATAGATATGGTTTGCGTTCTTCCTGTATACGGATTCACTTCTTGCTGACTACATCTTTTAAAAACAAAGAATAATGCAATGGCAGCACCTATTAATAAACGGAATTTAAGATTTTTTCCTCTCATCTTTTTAAGATTTAATGCAATTAAAAATATGAAATTTTATACATTAAGCTAGTTTAATTGAAATAAATATAAGTCTGAATAAAAACCTGTTATTTATAAGACACTATATTTTATTAAAAGTCACTATGAATTCATCTTGACTTTTTGTATTTAACCGAAAATGAGATAAAATTTGTTCAGATGCGGCATTTTTTGCAAGGCATAGCAGTGCTAAGCATAAAAAAAGTAACAACATATGGGCGAATTTTAGCCATTTTTTAGGAAATAGAAAAAGTCAAGATAAGTTCTTATAATAATTTGGTAAAATAAAACTAATTTTAAGCATTTATTTATAAAGAGATTCCATGTCCTATACGTTTAAAATTATAGAAAAAGAAAAGATAAATGATATTATTCCTTTAGTGCAAAGATTAAATGATGATAAAATTCCTTATGCAATTTTAGAACAGCGTTTTTCTGAGATGATTACCCAAAATTATGAATGTGCAGTAATATATGATGACGATAAATTAATAGGAGTTACAGGTTTGTGGTTTTGCACACGACATTATTCTGGAAAGAGTGTAGAGCCTGATCATGTTTATATAGATGATGCTTATAGAGGACAAGGTATAGGTAAGCAGTTTTTTCAATGGATATATAATTATGTTTTAGAAAAAGGTTATGAATCTGTAGAATTAAACACGTATGTAAGCAATTATGCTTCTCACAAGTTTTATTATAATGAGGGCTTTAGTATTTTGGGATACCATTTTTTAAAAAAGTTATGATTTTTTCTTGCATAAGACTTATGAGTTTACATATATTTGTAGCTCAATAACGCGGGAGTAGCTCAGTTGGTAGAGCGTCAGCCTTCCAAGCTGAATGTCGCCAGTTCGAACCTGGTCTCCCGCTCTAAAAGCTTCATATTTCTATGGAGTTTTTTTTATTTTAATTGGTTTAATTCTGTTCCAGGTTTTACCTCATATGGTACTTTGTTATACTCGAAAACACGTGCAGTTAAATCCCCTTTCAAAATAATAGAATAGTCTTTTACATGTAACCAACTACCTTCCCGTATACCAATAACAGGTTGTGTATTAAAATTATGAAACTCTTTTATTCTGGTTTCTCTAGTTTCTCCCATATGCTTGCTACTTTTATTGGGATCCAAATAATGAGGGTTGATATTAAAAGGAACAAAGCCTAAAGCTTTAAAACTGGGAGGGTACACAATGGGCATATCGTTAGTTGTATTGATAGTTAACCCACAAATATTACTGCCAGCACTTGTCCCTAAATAAGGCGTTCCGTTTTTTACAACTGCCTGTAAGGTATGTATTAAATCGTTTTTATAAAGTTGGTTAGTTAAAACAAATGTATTACCACCACCAATAAAAATAGCTTTGGCTTTTTTAATAGCTTCAATAGGGTTTTCATAAGTATGAATACCTGTTGCAGTTTTATCGATTTTAGAAAAAGCAGTATTGACAATTTTAGTGTATTCATCATGAGATATACCACTTGGTCTGGCGTAAGGAATAAATAAAATATCTTTAATTCCTTTAAATAAAATAGTCAAATCATCTAAAATATAGTCTAGATAACCACTTCCGTGAATTGTTGAGGTACTCGCAATAATTATGTTTTTCATAATAAATATTTTTCATGGTAAAACTAATATTATAAAACGAAAATTAATATGATGTATAAGAAATATTTATAGGTTCAAGTATTGAAAAGTCTAATAAAAGTGTTAATTTCAATAAAAAATAATATGAAAAAAGCCATTTTCTTTTTTGCATTATTGTCTACAATGCATATTACATCTCAAAATGCTAAGCGTGTTAAGGTTAGCGGAAAAATAATTGTTGAAAGTAGTGATATTTCTGGTATTACCATTTATAATGTATCATCAAATAAGGGCGTCATTACTGATGAGAATGGCGAATTTAATTTGCATGTTGCGTTAGACGATTTAATTGAAGTAAGTGCATTACAATATCAAAATCTTAGTTTTAAAGTTAATGAAGCGATTATTAAGTCTAAAAGAATGAAGCTTTTTTTAATTGAAGAAATTTATGAGTTAGAGGAGATTGTGGTATCATCAAACACACTATCAGGAAATTTAAATACAGATATACAGAACACCAATTTTTTTCAGCCCAAATTAGATGCTTTATATTTTGGAATTAAAAATAAAGATGATTTTGATTTTAGGGATGATTACAAGTCCAAATCTAAAAACATTGCAAATACAGAACACTTAGCTATGGTTAACGGACTTAATATAGTAAATGTAGTTGATCAATTATTATTGCCTTTATTTAGATCTGAGGTTACTGATAAAAAAGAATCTGGTATTCCTGATGTTCCTGTAGAATCAATAAAGTACTATTTTGGATCTGAATTTTTAGTTGATAATTTTAATATTCCAAGCCATCGAGTAGAAGAGTTTATAAGGTTTGTTGAACGTAAAGGTTTTGATTTTTCCCTGCTTAATTATGGAAAAGAAATGGAATTTCTTGAATTGTTGAATCAAAAAAGTATTGAGTTTTTAGGTTTGAATAAGAAAAAGTCAAGATAAGTTTAATAAGTCTCTTTAGGTTTTAAGTTGTGTTTTAACAAAAGTTTAGAACGGTTTTTGAATTTATTTAAGAATTGAAAGGCGTTCTTTATATTTTAATTTCATCATCTTGAAGCGAGCATTAACATCATCTATATTTATTTTTTTATCATTTATCCTAAGCGGTCAATCAATTAACAGAACAAAAATAAAAGGCGTACTGCTTTCTGCTACTAATGATTTAGAAGCAGTTACCATCTTTAATACATCATCAAATAAAGGTACTATTACTAATAAGAAGGGGGAATTTGTTATTGAAGTGGCATTACAAGATGTTATTGAAATTTCAGCATTGCAATTTCAAACTGTTTCTATTACAGTTGATGCAAATGTTATTAAAACAAAACAGTTAAAAATACAATTGATTGAGCAAGTTAACCAATTAGATGCTGTTATACTTTCGTCAGGTCTTACAGGAAATATATTAGCAGATGTGGGTAACGTTAAAACTGTTGACCCCATACGTATTAATATGGGGAATATGAACGGCGCTTTTGAATATAATGATATTAAGGCATTTGATAATGCGGTTGTTGGGAATCATCTAAAGTCTATAATCAATCCGGAGGCGCGTGATTATCTTCCCGATGTCGGGAAAATTTTTAAATTATTGTTTAAAAAAAAATTACCGCTCACACAAAACTTATTTAAAGGAAAAGAAGAAGAAAAACCAGAACCAAAACCAAAAGGTTTATTGGATGTTCACAATCGTAAGTATTTAAGCGAAACTTTAAGTATCCCCCTGGAAGATATAACAACTTTTGTTGCTTTTGTAGAAGAGAAAGGCATAGAATTAAAACTCCTTAAAAGTGAAAATGAAATGCATCTTATTGAGTTTTTAGTAAAACAAAGTAGATTGTTTTTAAAGCGTTAAGATGTTAAAAACTAGTTTTGCAATTGGCTTTATTTTGTTTTCTTTTCAAACAATGTCCTCACAATCAATTAAAATATTAGGAAAAATTAAAAGCGAATCTGGAATTGAGAATATTCACGTAATTAATAAAACATCCCAAGTTTTCACTATAACGAATGAAATAGGTGAGTTTGTAATTAATGTTGCTTTAAATGATTCTTTGGTATTCTCATCAATTCAGCATAAATTAAAAAAAATTGTCATATCTAAAGAGCATATTTCTAATAAAACAATTCTGGTGAAATTAGATGAACAGATTAATGAACTTGATGAGGTTATAGTAGGTAAGGTTTTAACAGGAAATTTGCTTAAAGATATTGCTAATGTAGAAGGAGACCCGCCTATTAATTTTTTTGATGTAGGAATACCAGGTTACACAGGAAGAATAGCCACGCAAAGTGAACGCCGTTTAAGTGAAGCTGGTGAATTTAAACCAGAAATGTTACTAGGGCTATTAGGAGGAGGTGTGCCTTTAAATCCAATATTAAACGGTATCTCAGGAAGAACTAAAATGCTGAAAAATCGTGTGAATATTGAAACAAAAGAAGCATTAATGAATACTGTAAAAGCAAGGTTGTCTAAGGATTTTTTTGCTTCTAATCCGTTAAACGAAGATTTAAGAATAGACTTTTTCTATTTCTGCGCAGACGATGAAAATTTTGTTAAATACTGTAAAAAGAAAACCGATTTTGAGATATTAATCTTTTTGAGGCATAAGTATAAACAGTATATGAAAAATTTAGAGGTTGAGAAGGACTAAGCCTTTTTGGAATGCTTTTTGAAACATGTATTATAAAATTTACTCACGGTTATAGAATGTTTGTTTGATGTTATATTAGATATAGAACTCATCTTGACTTTTTCTATTTCCTAAAAAATGGCTAAAATTCGCCCATATGTTGTTACTTTTTTTATGCTTAGCACTGCTATGCCTTGCAAAAAATGCCTCATCTGAACAAATTTTATCTCATTTTCGGTTAAAAACAAAAAGTCAAGATGAGTTCATTGAAAAAATAACATGTGTAAGTAGATGAAACATCAAAATAATTACTTTAGCAAAAAATATATAGATGAAGTTTATTAAGCCATTTTTGTTTTTTTTAATCATACCACTATTTGCATTTGCTAGCCTACACAAATATTATATAAGTGTGACTCAAATTGATTTCATTAAAGAGAAACAATCTGTACAAATAATTACTAGGGTTTTTATTGATGATTATGAAAGTCTGTTACGTAATCGTTATGACGAGTCTATTACTTTAGCAATTAAGGACGAACCAAAAACTACCGATATTTACATAGAAAAATACCTAAATGAAAGCATAAAGATTAAGATTAATAATAAAGAAGCCAATCTTATTTTTATTGGTAAAGAATACGATCAGGATATTATACGTTGCTATTTAGAAATAGAAGGTGTAACACATATCAAGTCTTTTGAAATTAGTAACAAAACATTGTTCGATTTATTTGAAGATCAGCAGAACATTATAAAAACAAAAATAAACTCCAAACAAAAAAGTTTTATACTTACTCCTAAAAAGGATAATGCACTGTTAAAGTTTAATTAAAAATAAGTTAAAACCTTTCCGAATTAATTATTTTCGAACGTTTTTTGTAATAATAAACGAATTATTATCGCCTAAACACACGATTTTTTAAAAAAAATATAAAAATTGATAATGAAAAAACTTAAGTATTATTTCCTTTCAGTGGTTTTTATTTCTACTAGCATTTTTGCACAAAATCAAGAAAAAGTAAAACCTCAAGGTCATACAGATCAGAATAAATTTAGGCAAATGAAAGATGTGTTGCCCACGCCAAGTAATACTAGAACAGCTTCTGGAGCACCTGGTCACGAATATACACAACAGAAAGTAGATTACGTAATGGATATTCGTTTAGATGAATCTAAAAATCAGATTTTTGGGAACGAAAAAATAACCTATCATAACAATTCCAAAGATTATTTAGAGTATTTATGGATACAGCTTGACCAAAATATGAGAGCTAAAGATTCCAAAACTCCAGATGTAAAATCAGATAACTTTAATGGTGCTTTTAATGGTCCAGCTAGTTTTGCTAAAGCAAATTTAAAAAAACGTTTTGATGGAGGTTTTAATATTGAGGAAGTAAAAAACTCAGATGGTTCAGATTTATCTTTTATGGTAAACCGAACAATGATGCGAATTAATTTACCAAAAGCATTAGCACCTGGAGATACATTTAAATTTCAAATAAAATGGTGGTATAATGTAAATAACCACATTATAGAAGGTGGACGATCTGGTTATGAGGCATTCCCTGAGGGAAATAATACCTATGTGATTGCTCAATTTTATCCAAGGCTTTGCGTTTATGATAATGTTGAGGGTTGGCAAAATATGCAGTTTTGGGGACGCAGTGAGTTTGCTTTAGAGTTTGGAGATTTCGATGTTAAATTAACAGTACCAGCCGATCATAAATTAGAGGCGACAGGAGTATTGCAGAATGAAAAGGATGTTTTAACAAAACAGCAGCTAAAGCGTTTTGAACAGGCTAAAAAATCATTTAAAGACCCTGTTTTTATTGTTACGCAAGAAGAGGCCGAAAAAGCTGAAAAAGAAAGAAGTACAAAAACTAAGACATGGCATTTTAAAGCAAATAATGTAAGAGATTTTGCTTTTGCAACGTCGAGAAAGTTTTTATGGGATGCTATGGCGGTAGATATAAATGGAAGATCTGTAATGGCTATTTCATTATATTCTAAAGAAGGAAATCCACTTTGGGAAGAACATTCAACAAGAGTAGTTGCCAATACATTAGAAGAATATTCTAAGCTTACTTTTGATTATCCATATAATAAAGCCGTTTCTGTACATGCACAAATGGGAATGGAATATCCCATGATTTGTTTTAACTATGGGAGACCAAACCCTGATGGAACTTATTCAGAAAGACTTAAAAGAGGTATGATAGGCGTAATTACTCATGAAGTTGGTCATAACTTTTTTCCAATGATCGTGAATAGTGATGAGCGACAATGGACATGGATGGATGAAGGTCTAAACTCGTTTGTTGAAACATTAGCAGAATTAGATTATGATCCTAACTTTTTTACAGGCAACCTACCTAAGGATATGGTGACGTATATGGGAGGAGATCAGAGTTATATTTCTCCTATTATGTCTCAAGGAGATTATGTGCATCAATTTGGACCTAATGCTTATGCTAAACCTGCAGCTGGGTTATATATGCTAAGACATACCATTATGGGACCTGAGCTATTCGATTATGCCTTTAGAACATATTCCAAAAGATGGATGTTTAAACACCCAACGCCTGCAGATTTCTTTAGAACCATGGAAGACGCATCTGCAATGGATTTAGATTGGTTTTGGAGAGGATGGTTCTATACTACAGATTATACAGACATAGGTGTTAAGCAAGTTAAGAGCTACTATTTAACAGATAAGCCAACCGATAAAGCTAAAGAAGTAGCCAAACTGAATAATTTAAATCTTGATGACTATAAAGGTAAGTTAGTTTATTATGGAGAAGCGGAAGAGGGGAAGATTCCTGAAAACGCTAAGAATGTTTCAGATTTCCCTGCTATAAATGATTATTTAAATAGTTTAAGTGATGAAGAAAAGAAAGTACAGATAACGGATGCAGAGGCTCCAAAATATTTTTATGAAGTTACTTTTGAAAAACCAGGAGGATTGGTAATGCCAATAATTTTAGAATTAACCTATGCAGATGGTACTAAAGAGAGAAAAACGTATCCAGCGCAGATATGGAGGTATAATGAGCATGAAGTAAAGAAGCTTTTTAGAACTCAAAAGGCTATAACTAATATAATGGTAGATCCTGATTTAGAAACTGCGGATGTAGATGTGTCAAATAATTCATGGCCTAAAAAAGTAAAACAAAGTGATTTTGACCAATTTAAAGACAAGGTTAAAGGATAAAAAATTAATATTTAAGTTAAAAGCCGATTTTTACAATCGGCTTTTTTTTATTCTAACAAAACAACTTAGTATATTTGCGTTGTGATACAACAAGCTACATTTTTATTTATAAGTGGTGCAGAAATAGCATTTATACTATTTATTGTTATCATGGTCTTTGGTGCAGATAAATTACCAGAAATTGCCCGTGGATTAGGAAAAGGAATGCGTACTCTCAAAGATGCTACTAATGACATTAAGCATGAGATTACTAAAACTGCAGAAAAGAATGGTATTGACACAAGTATTACAGACGATGTTAAGAAAGAACTTAACAAAGTTAAAGATGATTTAGACGATTTTACAGGTTCAGTAAAACGTAAATTCTAATATTTTTGTAGGTTTTTATGCCGACTACTTACCCGTTAACGGTTTAATTATGGTTTCAACGAATATTTTTATTTTCTATTGAAGATAAAAATATATTGTCAGTCCAAATCTAACCTTAAACGCTAACCAAAATGAAAACAAGCCTACTTGTATGTTTTCTTTGTGCTATCAACCTGTCTCTCTCTCAAGACGATAAGCATATGATTTTCTATATTGATAGCTTAAACTCTAATGCTTTACGTTTCTATGATAATAATGAGATAATCCCTGCTTTATCTTCAATCAATGAATCTAAAAGACTGTCATCATTAATTAACGATATTTACGGTAATGCATTAGCTAATTTCATTCAAGGGCAAATTTATAGTTCTATAGAGGAATATGACGCAGCCGAGAATAGATTTATTACTTCACTTAATTCTTCATTAGAAATAGATGATAATTATTTAATAGCAAAGTCATATTTAAATTTAGGCAAATTGTATAGACGAAACAAATCATTTTATGAGGTGAATTCTTACTTCCAGAATGCTTTGCAATATGCTTCATTGGGTAATGTTAAGAATCATAACAATCTTGATAGGCAACAGAAAGTTTTATTTGATATTCAAATTAATTTAAGCCAAATATGTTTAGAAAATAACTTAACTGAAAAAGCATTAATATATCTTTTAAGAGCAGAAGGTAATTTATATAATTATGATGCAGATGCTAATGATTATGGGTATTTAAGGTATACTCAAGGATTGTATTTTATTTCCAAAGAATTGTTTAACAGTGCAAATAAAAAATTTAATGAAGCATTAATATTTTTAGAAGCAAGCGATAAAAGAAATAGAGATTATTATAATTCGCTTTTACTTGATGTTTATGAAAAAATAGCCCTGTCTTTAAATAAACAGGATTTAGATGAACAAGCTTATATAGCACTTCAGAAATACAATGATTATGTATATGTTCATACAGATAAGGTGATGTCCGAGCGAAAGTCTATTGTAAAATCAAAGTTACTTATCGAAGATTATAAAAAGGATGCACAAATAGCAAATACAGAACGAATACAACAAGTTGAAATTACTAATAAAGTAAAAAACTTAAATATTATTATTTCAATAGCGTTATTCCTATTTATTGTATCGTTAATTGCGGTTTATAAAAGTTACGTTTCTAAAAGAAAGTTGACTAATATATTAAAAGACCAGAATGAGGAATTAGAAATTGCAAGAAATGAAGCTGTAAAATCATCAGAGTTAAAATCTAAATTTATATCAAATGTAACACATGAATTAAGAACACCTCTTTACGGTGTTGTTGGTATAACTTCATTACTTCTTGAAAACAACGATTTAAGAGAAAGTGATGCCAAACTTATAAATTCACTAAAATACTCAGGAGACTACTTATTAAATCTTATAAATGACATTTTACAAGTAAGTAAAATTGAGTCACAAAAAATAGAACTAAAAAACACTTCAGTTAATTTAAAAAAATTAATAAAGAACATTGTTGATTCTTTTGATTTCAGATTAAGAGAAACAAATAATAAAATTAACTTTTTAATAGATCAACGGCTACCAGAGTATATAAAATGTGATAATGTAAGATTATCTCAAATTTTAATTAATTTAATTGGAAACAGCATAAAATTTACTGAGAACGGATGCATTGATTTAAGGGTGAAAATGATAAGTACAAATGCTAATGAAGTTAATATTCGTTTTGAAATAGAGGATGATGGTTGTGGTATTCCGAAGCATAAATTTGATACTGTTTTTGATAATTTCTCTCAATTGGATGAGAATAATAATATTAACTATCAAGGAACAGGTTTAGGGCTTTCCATTACCAAAAAACTAGTTGAGTTGTTTGATAGTAAAATTGAACTTGAAAGTGAAGTAGGAGTTGGTAGTATGTTTAGTTTTAATATAACTTTTAATATAGACGAAGCTGAAGTAGAAAAAAGTAAACTAAAATCGAAAAATGAATTAGAATTGAAATCTTTAAACAAAAAGTATAAGATTCTAATAGTAGAAGATAATAAGATAAATCAAGTTGTTACACAAAACTTATTGAAAAAGGCTAATTACGAATCTGTTATAGTTAATAATGGTTTAGAGGCTTTAAACAGAGCCAAGTCCAATAAATTCGATCTTATTTTAATGGATATTAATATGCCTATAATGAACGGTAAGGAGGCAACTCGTTACATTAGGGAATTTGATACGCAAATTCCTATTATAGCTCTAACAGCGTCTGATGTTGATAGTATAAAAAAGGATTGTGATGACGATGGTATTGGTTTTAACGATATTATTTATAAACCGTTTGATACGTATGAGTTTTACCAAATAATTGAAACAAACATTCAACTTAGCAAAACATCAAGCATATTACCTGATAATGATGACCAGATAAAGTCCCTTGTAGCTGTATAATTAGATAGTTATTTAGAAACCTTTCTTTCTACTAATTGTCAATCCATCTCTAATAGGTAAGATGACAGTTTCAGCCCTATTATCATTCTTTAAAAGTATGTTATATTCTAATAGAGCTTTTGTTGCCGTGTCATTGGGTTTCAGTTCTTCGAGTATTTTGCCACTCCAAAGGACATTATCTGATAAAATAATGCCTCCAGGATTTAGTTTATTAATGACGATATTAAAGTAATTGGAGTAATTTTCTTTATCAGCATCAATAAAAACCAAATCAAAAGTTGTATCCAGAGTTGGTATAATTTCTAAAGCATTTCCTATATGCTGAAAAATTTGATTACCATAATCTGATTTATCAAAGTACTTTCGTTGAAAATCGGCTAATTCTTCATTGATATCTATAGTGTGTAATGCTCCAGAAGCTTGCATACCTTCGGCCAGGCATAATGCAGAATATCCCGTATAAGTGCCTATTTCTAAAATGTTTTTTGGGCTTATTAATTTAGAAATCATGCTTAATACACGTCCTTGATAGTGCCCACTAAGCATGCGTGGTTGCAGTATTTTTTGATAGGTTTCTCTACTTAGTTGTTGTAATAATTCTGGTTCATTTTCAGAATGCTTTACAACATAATCGTCTAATTCTTCAGGTATAAAATACATAGATAATTTTAATTTGCTAGAATTCTATTTACCAATTTTTGTTTCGCAATATCGTCATCACCAAATAACCATCGTAATACATTGTCTTCCCATATATCTTCGTATTGTTTTTTGTTAATTATTTGTTTCTCAATGGCTAAATCTAAAAGTTTTCCAGGATAAGAAGATTGTGCATCGCTTTCCATTTCACCCAAAGGGTAGGGGTCGTCTAACCCCATAATAACTTGATTGCTGCCTTGACGGTCTATCATGAGTTTTAAAGAATCAGTATCATGCACTAGGGTGTCAAAATAAATATTAGGATGACCAACAGCTTTTCTTGGATGGTGTTTTCCTTTAAATAAATCCGGTCTACCATCAAACCCCTGAATACGTCTTCCTAAATTCATTTGTGCCAGTTGTCCACCGTGTGCAAAACAAGTTCTTATATTGGGAAAACGTTCTTGCATCCCATTTAATGTGTAAAAATGATAAGCATCCCCACATTGCGCTAGCATCCATATTAGGTGAAACCGCCATGATGAATTTTCTAAATTTATCATTTTATCTCCGTCATAAGGATGTATTTCAATAGCTAGTTTATACTTGTCAGCCAATTCAAATATGGCATCATTTTCTTTATCAAAAACAGAACGCCATTGTCCAATCGAATCCATGAAATGAGTTGGTAAACACAGTACTTTCATATCTAATTGTTCAACACAGCGTTCAACTTCATATAAAGCACCGTGAATAAACCCTGGGTGAACTACAAAACCGCATGTGAATTTTTCAGGATGGTCATGCTGTACTTTAGCATTAAAGTCGTTTTGAAAACGGAGCGCTTTTTTCATTTCTTCCAAGCGCAATCCATTACCATAAAGTTGAGATAAGTTTAAAACAACAGCATGGTCTAGTTTATTACGTTCCATCCATTCTAATTTTTCATTTAAGAAGAAACTAGAATCTGTTACAGGTCTTCTCCAGCCTTTTTGAAGCATATATTTACGTTCATCATCTACCCAGAAAATTTCTTTTTCTTTCATGAATTGGGGAATCTCCTCGGGGTAAGGAAGTAAATGAGAATGCCCGTTGATGCGGAGTTTGCGTGCCATGTTTTTTATTTAAACTTTTTTGGGAGCTTCCATTTTTGTACCACACTTTTTACAAGTGCATTTTTTCTCGCTTGAATAATATTTATCAAAAATCTTAGGCATATCAGTTTCTATATTATCAAGCTTAAATTTCTTTCTATACAATAAACTATTGCAATTTTCACAATACCATTCTAAGGCGTCTTTCATTTTTTTGGATCGCGGATACTCAATAACCAAACCTACAGTATTCGCTACACGTTGAGGAGAATGCGGTACTTTTGGAGGAAGTAGATAAATATCGCCTTCCTTAATATGTACATCTTTTGGAGTATCGCCGTCTATGATTTTTAAAACCATATCACCTTCAACTTGATAGAAGAACTCAGGAGTCTCATTATAATGGTAATCTTTTCTGTTATTAGGACCACCAACAACCATCACAATAAAATCACCATCTTTCCAAACACATTTATTACCAACGGGCGGTTTTAAAAGATGCCTGTTTTCTTCAATCCAAGCTTTAAAATTTAAAGGAGAAACTAATTTACTCATAGAAAGCCCCACTTAATCTCCCAAAAAGGGAGAAACTCAAATCGGGTATTTGAGTTTTTGTTAAACATCGTATTTTATATAAAGATAATACATTCATATAATTTCCCCTCCCTTCGGGAGGGTTAAGGAGGGCTTTTACAAACTTTTTGTTCGACCACCATCAACAGGGATGTTAATTCCGTTGATATAGCTAGCAGCTTCACTTGCTAAAAAAGTAACGACATTTGCAGTTTCTTCTGGTTTAGCAAAACGTTTAGCAGGGGTCTGACTTTTCATGATTTTAGTCATTTCTTCAACCGTAGTATCCGTGTTTTTTGCTTTAATTTTAATGATCTCTGTTAAACGTTCAGTTTCTGTAAAGCCTGGTAGCACATTATTTACAGTAATACCAAAGGCTGCAACTTCATTAGATAATGTTTTACTCCAGTTACCAACGGCACCTCGAATAGTATTACTAACCCCAAGACCAGGAATAGGTTCTTTCACCGAAGTAGAAATAATATTTATAATTCTTCCAAACTCTTCGTCTTTCATAAAAGGAATAGTGGCTTGAGCTAAGACATGGTTGCATTTAAGGTGTTGTACAAAAGCATTTTCAAACTCCTCCAAACTAGCTGTTAAAATATTACCACTTCTTGGACCACCAGTATTATTAACTAGAATATGAAACCCATGATTATTATGAATAAACTTAATTACTTTTTCCTGTAGATCTCTAGGATCTGAGAAATCTGCCACAATAAAGCTGTGGTTTCTATGTTCTGGTAATTCATTTAAAATGGCCTTAAGCTTATCTCTATTTCTAGCTACTAAAGTGACATTAACGCCTTCTTGGGCTAATGCTATGGCTGTTGCTCGACCAATGCCTTGCGTGCTTCCACATACCAAAGCATTTTTATTGTTCAAGTTTAAATTCATATTATTCGTATATTATTTTAGCACGCTGGCTTAATTTTTCCATTAGTTTTTCAGGATTTTTCACGGTATTAAAGCCAAATTTCTCATAAAGCTTATGGGCATCTTTTGTTGCTAACATCCATTTATCAACGTCTTTTAATTCAGGAAAGTTTAAGATTTTATTTATTAATAACTTTGAATGCCCTTTCCCTTGATATGCCTCAATAACAAAAACATCCAGTAGGTAGGCGAAAAATACTTTATCAGTCATAACTCTGGCATAAGCTATTTGAGTTCTGTTATGAAATAAGCCAAAATTGATTGTATTCTCTAAGGCCTTTTTCTGTTCTTCTAAGGTTCTTGATTCACCCCAGTATGAGTTTTTAATGAACGCATAGATAAGGTCTAAATCCATATCATTGGTTTCAGACGAAAAAAAAATATTGTTCTCTAAAGCTATCATAGGACTAATATTTTATACATACATTTTTAGATTCAGTGAAAAAACGCAAGGCTTCAAAACCACCTTCTCTACCAACTCCAGATGCCTTAACGCCACCAAAAGGGGTTCTTAAATCGCGTAACATCCATGTATTTACCCAAATAATACCAGCTTGTAGTTGATTGCTCATTCTCAAAGTACGTTTTAAATTATTTGTCCACAAGGTTGCGGATAGGCCATATTTAACTTTGTTAGCCATCTGTAAAACGTTATCTTCTGCATTAAAAGGCATGATAGTTACAACAGGTCCAAAAATCTCTTCCTGATTAACTCTACATGTATCTGTTGTTACTTCAATAATAGTAGGCTCTATGTAATAACCATCTTCGTAACCTGCAACAGTAACTTTATTGCCTCCGCAAAGAACAGTTCCGCCTTCTTCTTTAGCAATATCAATATATTTCAGGACTTTTTCTAGATGAGGTTTAGAAACTAAAGCACCTATATTGGTATCTTCTTTTGAAGGGTGTCCAACTTTAAGCTGTTTTACTTTATCAACAAAATCGGTTTTAAATTTTTCGTAAATAGTTGCTTCAACAAAAATACGGCTTCCACATAAACAAATTTGACCTTGATTGGCAAAAGATGAGCGTACTGTAGTTTCTAGCATATTGCTATAATCACAATCTGCAAAAATGATATTTGGATTTTTGCCACCAAGTTCCAGTGATAGTTTTTTAAACATGGGGGCAGCTATTTTAGCAATATGGGCACCAGTTGCTGTGCCTCCGGTAAACGAAATAGCCTTAATATCTGGATGTTCTATAATAGCTTGCCCAGTTGTGGAACCTAAACCATGAACAATGTTTAAAACTCCTTTTGGTAAGCCTGCTTCAGAACAGATTTCACCTAATAGATAAGCTGTCATAGGGGTTATTTCACTTGGTTTGGCAACCACGCAGTTTCCTGCTGCAATAGCTGGAGCGATTTTCCAGGTAAAGAGATAGAGTGGAAGGTTCCAAGGTGAAATACACCCTACCACACCAATAGATTGCCGTAATGTATAGTTTATAGCATCATGACCAATACTTTCGTGACTTTCGCTGGCAAATTGTGTAATGGCATTCCCAAAAAAACGAAAGTTACTTGCTGCTCTTGGGATGTCTATGGCTTTTGCTAGGTTAATAGGTTTGCCATTATCCTTGCTTTCGGCTTTTGCGAAGCTCAGTAAGTTAGTTTCTAATAATTCTGAAATCTTGATTAAAATTTTACTTCGTTCTTCTAGTGTGGTTTGTGACCAGCTAGGAAATGCAGATTCTGCAGCGATATATGCGTTTTCTACATCGGCTTTTGATGAGTTTGGTATCTGGCCATAAACTTTGCCATCTGCAGGGCAATAGTTATCTATCCAATCATTTGATAAAGGATTAAGAAATTGTCCGTTTATGTAGTTTTTTATTTTGTTCATTTTGTGTCTGGTCGAGCGTAGTCGAGACCTTAATTTTTTTCTGGATTATACTTTGAATGTGTTGCATTTCTGCATTCAGCTAAAATTTGTAACATATCAAAATTTTCGTCAGCTAAAGCTAATTTTTTCTTTGCACTCCAATTTTTATTTTTTTTTCAAAATAGATAGCTTGGTTTATATTATTAAATTCTTGATAAAAAATTAGATATAATGGTCTTCTTTTAAATGTGAAACAATTTTTATTTTTTCCTTCTTGATGTTCTTCAAAACGTCTTGATAAATTATTTGTAACTCCCGTATAAGTTAGACCATCATTACATTTTAATATATAAACATAATACATTTTTATTATAAACCTCTCGACTGCGCCCAAGGAGACATTTAGTTAATTTTATAGCTTCTTATAAGCCATAACCTTAATTTCCACAACCAAATCAGGATGTGGTAATTGGTGTACGGCAACTGTGGTTCGTGTTGGTCCGGTTTCTGCGTCAAAGAATTCTGCATAGGCTTTATTATAGCCAGCGAAGTCATTCATGTTTACTAAAAATGATGTAACATCAACAACATCTTTTAAAGAAGCATTTTCTATAACTAAATTCTTTTCTATATTTTGTAAAACCTCACGAGTTTGTACTTCGATGTTTAAACGTTTTGTTCCCATCTCGTCAATAATATCTACTCCAGCAATAGTATTATCTGATCTACGTGAGCTTGTTCCAGATACAAATATAAAGTCGCCCACACGTTTAGTATGTGGGTAAGCACCCCTTGGCGTTACGTTGTTTGTGTTTTCCATGTTTTTTCATTCCTACGAAGGCAGGAACCCCATAATTTAAATTTACCCTTCTGTCTTTAATTCCTTTTTAGGAAACTGAATCCACCTTTTCTTAAAAAGAGAAGGAGTCTTTGTAATATTATTTCAATCCAGCAATTTTATCATCATCCAGAATGTCTTGAGTTGCTTTTTTTACTTTTTTTAGTATAACTTTTAAATCATCGTTGCTATTAATTTCTTTATCTGCTATCATGTTTAAAATAGCTTTGTCTTGTGCGCGGCCTCTTGTCATGGCTTCATGGTAACCAATGTCTTCATTAAAGGTAACCAAAGAATACTTTGATGAATATTCGTTTGGAAAGTTTTGCTCTAAAGCCATTTCTAATTTACGCTTTTCCTGAAATATAGGATTGGCAACATGGTCTTTCATTTCATGAAAGTTATCTATTGCTAGATCTGCGATGGCATCTGTGTCTTTTTTACGAGTGGATTCATAGGCCTTAAATACAGCTTCCCAGTTTTCTAAATTCTGATCTAGCACAGCATCGAATTCAACAACATCTTCAAAAGAAGCATTCATGCCTTGACCGTAAAATGGTACAATAGCATGTGCCGAGTCTCCCATTAATAGAGTATTCCCCTTATAATGCCAAGGTGAACATTTTACTGTGCCTAACGGTGCTGTTGGGTTATTAAAGAAATCTTCAACAAGATTAGGCATGAGTTCTAAGGCATCGGGAAATTCTTTTTGAAAGAACTCCGAAACGATTTCAGGTGTTGTTAAATTATCAAAATTATATGTGCCTTCATCATAACTTAAAAATAAAGTGACTGTAAAACTACCATCCAAATTTGGTAATGCAATAAGCATAAAAGAACCACGAGGCCATATGTGTAATGCGTTTTTATAAGTTTTATAACCACCAGTTTGAGTTGGTAGTATACTTAATTCTTTATAACCGTGCGTTAAATAATCTTGAGAAAAACTAAACAGGAATTTTTTGGCTAAATAGTAACTTTTGCGCATTGCAGAACCTGCGCCATCTGTGGCGATGATAGCATCAGCATCTTCTATAAACTCTGACTTTGTTTCGTAATCTTTAAATAATGCGGTTGTTTTTTTAAAATCAACCGATTTACATTTTTTATTGAAATAAATGGAAACATTTTCGTGCTTTTCAGCTTCGTCTAAAAGCAATGCGTTGAGTCCACCACGAGAAATAGAGTTTATGTATTCATGATCGCGACCACTATAATTTGATAAAAATGTGTTACCTTTCTTATCATGGATCATACGTCCATTCATAGCAATGCAAAGTGTTTTCACTTTATCTTCTATACCAACTAGTTTCATGGCTTTGTTGCCACGATTTGAAAACGCCAAATTTATAGATCGCCCAGCATTAATATCTACTTTACGTAAGTCTGGACGCATTTCGTACACCGATACATTGTAACCTCTTTGACCTAAACGCAAAGCTAAAAGGGAACCACATAACCCAGCACCTATAATGAGTATATTTTGTTGTTTTTTCATATTTTCGTTCCCATCTTTTGGGCACTACACTAGATTAGTTTAATACACTTTTTATTTGTTGAATTTCGTTGAGGGTAATTTTGAAATCATGTAAATCAATATATTCTTTTTTTTGCTTATTATTATAAAATTCAATCCTGTTTTTCTTAGAATTAAAACTAATTTTAAAGTCATAATGATAAGATGTACTCTTTATAACTTTATTTCTAATAATGTATAATATTCTCGTTTTTGTAATTATTAAATAATTAAATTTTTTACGTTTTAAAAAAAATAAAATACCTAAAAAGGATGTGTCTGACGATAATAACGGCTCTGAAAAATTATACTCGGATACTTTTTTTATCATTAATATTTTTTGCTTTTTAGACAAGGTTTACTCAATTTCATTTTTTAATATGTCTTTCAATTTATCAACCATATGATAAATATCCTGAAATGAATTATAAAGAGGCGTAGGTGCGCAACGAATTACATCAGGTTCTCTCCAATCACTTATTACACCTGCTACTGTTAATTCATTATGTAGTGCTTTGTTGGCATTTAAAACTTGTATAGATAGTTGGCAACCACGTTCTTCTGGATTCTCAGGTGTTATTATCTTGATAGTATCTTCTCCTAATTGTTTTAATAAAAACTCAAAATAATCTGTTAGTTTTTTAGACTTCTCTGTTAATTTCTTGATACCAATTTTATTAAAAATATCTAAAGAAGCTTTTATGGCTGCCATTGATAATATAGGTGGATTACTAAGTTGCCATCCTTCTGCTCCTGGTAGTAAATCAAAGTCATGACGCATGTTAAAACGGGTTTGTTTATTATGACTCCACCAACCTGTAAAACGATTTAAGTCTTTGTTGTATGCATGCCTTTCATGCACAAAACAGCCAGCTAAACTTCCTGGGCCAGAATTTAAATATTTATAGGTACACCAAACAGCAAAATCTGCTCCAGAATCATGCAGATTAAGCTCTACATTTCCAGCACCATGAGCACAATCAAATCCAACCATAGAACCATGCTTGTGACCAAGTTCTGTGATGCGCTTTAAATTGAAATATTGACCTGTATAATAGTTTACACCACCAATCATTATTAAAGCTACCTCACTACCTTGTTTTTCCAGAATAGTTTCTAAATCTTCATAACGCAATAGGTCTTCATTTTTTCTTGGTTTCCATAGAATTAAACCAGCTTTGTCATTGAAACCATGATGTCGTAATTGTGACTCTACGGCATATTTATCTGATGGAAAGGCATCGCTTTCAATAATTATTTTATAACGTGTTTTTGTTGGTTTATAAAAAGATACCATCATGAAATGAAGGTTAGCAGTTAACGTATTCATAGTAACAACTTCAATAGGTTTTGCACCGACTACGTTTGCCATGCTTTCAGTTAAAAACTCATGATAAGGTAGCCAAGGGTTTTTAGCCTCTGTGTGACCTTCTACACCCAAATTAGCCCAATCTTCCAGTTCTTGATTTATATATGCTTTAGTTTGTTTAGGTTGAAGCCCAAGTGAGTTCCCAGTCATATAAATCAGTTCATTCCCATGTTTATCAGTTGGGATATGAAATTGATGGCGGTAAATAGAAAGTTCATCAAACTCATCTTGTTGTTTTGCGTAATCTAAAGTTGCTTTATGCATTTAAAAACCTATAGTTTAATGTTGATTATGACTATGCTAATGAGAAAATTGTTTCATAATACGAAACACTGTTTCAAAATTAATACTTATTTTTGAATAACAAAATTATTTTGTCTCCCTTAACAAAAGAAATTTTAATTAATGGGCTTATATGGAAAAGGTTAACAAAGAATTGAATTTATCTGTTATAAAAGCATTTAAGATTTTAGAAGTGTATTTAAATGGTAAAGAGGTATGGGGCGTGCGTGAATTAGCAAAAAAAACAGGTTATAATAAAACAACGACCTATCGCTTATTAAGTACGTTAGAATCTTTAGATATTGTACAAAAGAATGATGACGATAAATATATTTTAGGGCTTAAATTATTTGAATTAGGAAATTTAGTGTCAGTATATAAATCATTACGTACCTTTTCTAGAGTTCCTTTAGAGGTCATTGCGAAAGATATTAAAGAGACAGTACATTTTGGGGTATTGAAAAATAACCAGGTATTGTATTTAAATAAAGCAGAAAGTGAACTAGGGTTAAAAGTGAGCACACAAATAGGATCGTATCAACAAGCCTATTGTACGGCTTTAGGGAAAGTACTTTTGGCTTTTTCGTCCGCAAATGTGATATCAGATTATTTGAGAAACGTAAGCTTAGAAGCGTTTACTTCGAAAACGATAACGACTTCAAAAGATTTATTGATTGAGCTAGAACAAGTAAAAACAAAAGGATATGCATTAGATATGGAAGAGCTTGAGTTAGGGCTTATTTGTATCGCTATACCAGTGTTTAATAAAAATAAAGAAGTCGTTGCTGGGGTTAGTGTTTCAGGACCATCAAGCAGATTTAAATCTGAAAATATTACGTCTTATTTATCTATAATAAAGAAAGGAGCTTTAGAAATAGAGGCTCACATACGTGATTATAATTAAATTCCAATAAGAAATCACGACTATTTGGGATAACCGTTTTTTGTATCTTTAGTAAAAATATGAATTATGGGAAAAATAAAAGAATATTCAAACGGAGAAACTACAGTGGTTTGGGAAGCTGAGAAATGTATACACTCAGCAATTTGTGCTAAAGGTTTACCAGACGTTTTTCAGCCGAGAGAACGTCCATGGGTGAAAATAAATGCAGCGACTACCAATGCCATTATAGATCAAGTAAAACAATGTCCTTCAGGTGCATTGCGATATTATATGAATGCTGAAGAAGATAAAACGACAGAAACATTAGAAACAAAAGTAGAGGTTTTAGAGAATGGTCCATTGTTGGTTTACGGTACATTAAAGGTGACTCATAAGGATGGTACTCAGGAAACAAAAAATAAAACCACAGCGTTTTGTAGGTGTGGAGCATCAGCAAATAAACCTTTTTGTGATGGCGCTCATGTGACTAATGAATTTAAGGGCTAAAAGAAAAAGCGCTTCAACCGGTGATTGAAACGCTTTAATATATATAGGCGCAAATGCGGAAAATTCTTTATATACTTTAATATACGGATTTAGTCGTAGGTTAGATGTTTGCATTACACAAAGTTTAAAATAAATTTGATTTTAAACTTTGGTTAGTCTTGGTCAAGTTCAATTTTTATATTAGTGAAGTTAAGATTCCAGTTTGTATCTGCTTTTTTGTGATCTAAAGCAATCTTAATACCGTTAAAATCTTTATAGTTTTCAAAAGTTGTAATCATGGATGGTTCATTAGAATTACCTTTTCTGAAAATCCATTCTTTAATTAAATAATCGTTTCCATAATAAATATCATAAGCATCACCAGGAGTATAGCCGCCTTCAGCAGAATAAGTTAAGGTAATTTTGCTCATTTCTGTTTTACTAATCGGGGCTATTTCTTTTATAGGTTCAGAAATACTTAAACCTTTATCCCAAACCAATTGAAATGGAACTAATAGCCAGTATTTGTCATTTATAAAAGCACTATCAACACTAGTAAGCGTTGAATCAATTTTAGCTCTATTGTAGCTAATAGTATCTTTTTTATTGATGGCTAAGACATCACTCGTTTTAGTATTCCATGTCCAAGTTCTTTCAAAATGAATGCTGTCTTTGTCTACATTAAACGTGAAATGAATACTAGTCACGTGTTTCCAGTTTTCAAAACCATGTGCATTCGCTATTTTTTCGGCAATAGTTAGCGGTTTAATGTCCGCTACTTTTTCTTGTTTTTGTTTGCATGAAAGACTTACTGAAAAGATAAGAGCTATAAAGATGAATTTTTTCATAATCGAAATTTTTAGTAAAGATATAGAACATTCAACAAGATGTTTTATCTTGAAGAATTAAATTTTTACAATGGAAACTAACGATATTTATTTTAATACAAATAAAGCGACTTGGAATGATAAAGTGAAAGTACATGCTCAAAGTAATATGTATCATTTAGAAGATTTTAAAAAAGGCAAATCTTCTTTAATGCCTTATGAACTGGATGCTTTGGGAGATGTAAAAGGTAAATCTCTTTTACATTTACAATGTCATTTTGGACAGGACACATTAAGTTGGAGTAGGTTGGGGGCTAAATGTACAGGTGTAGATTTAAGCGATGAAGGTGTGGCGTTGGCTCAGCGTTTAAACTCGGAATTAAACTTAGATGCGGAATTTGTTTGCTGCAATGTTTTAGATACGTCTGATTTTATAAAAGATACATTTGATATCGTTTTTACTAGCTATGGTGTGATAGGTTGGTTGCCTGATTTAAAACCTTGGGGGCAAATGATTGCTGAGCGTTTAAAAAAGGGTGGTACATTTTTTATGGCTGAATTTCATCCCATAGTCTGGATGTTCGATTATCTAGAGGATACTCCGGTTATGAAATATGGTTATATGCAAGAAGATGTGATTTATGAAGAGTATGAAGGGACTTATGCAGATGAAGCATCAAAGATGGTGAGTAGAGAGTATGGATGGAATCATGGTTTGGGCGAGGTTATTTCAGCTTTAACGCAAGCAGGTTTGCATATTGAGTATTTAAAGGAATATGATGAAAGCCCTTATAATGTTTTACCAGACTTGGAGAAAACCAAAACTGGAATGTATGTAACAAAAGATAAGTTGTATCCGTTAATTTTTACGTTAAAGGTTGTTAAATTGGAGGGTGTAAATATTTTATAGGAAGAGGTGTTCGTTTAACATTTTATGTATGCTTGGTTGTATTGTTTACGTAACAATTTAGCAAAAGGAAACCAAACCTTAGGAAAACCCATAAAATTTTCAAAACACACTCAGACCTAAGGAATTAATTATACACAGTATTGTCATTTGGTTGTTTTTTAGAACCCAATTTATTCTTTTTAAGAATCAATAGTTTCTAAGTATAAACCTTCTAAATCTTTTAGGCTAATATCTTCACTTTTAAAAGACTCAACTAAACGTCCCTCTTTCATAATTCCAATATGGGTCGCAATTTGTTTTGCTCGAAAAATATCATGCGTTGCCATAAGTGTTGCTACTCCTTTGTCTTTAAGGGTTAATAGCAAAGTTGAAAACTCGTTACTTGCTCTCGGGTCTAACCCAGATGTCGGTTCATCCAAAAGCAACACCTTAGCATCTTTAGCTAAAGCAATAGCAATACCTACTTTTTGGCGCATACCTTTAGAATATGCAGACACTCTTTTGGTATGTGCATTAGTTTGTAATCCTGCTTCTGTAAGAAAATTTATAAATTCTGCTTTAGCATACTTTTTATTAGCTAAACCAACAAAGTACTCTAAATTTTCTAAGCCAGTTAAAGTAGGATAGAGCATCAGGTTTTCAGGAATATATGATAAGTATTTTTTTGTTTCCATGTTTTTTTTGCTAACATCAAAACCGTTTATACTAACGCTTCCTTTTGTAGCTTCAATAAAACCCAGAAACAAATTAATGGTAGTCGATTTACCAGCTCCATTGGCACCTAATAGACAATAAATGTCACCTGCTTCAACTTTAATATTCAAATTATTAAGAGCAGAAAAATTATTATATTCTTTACTTAAATTAGTTGCTTCTAACATATTTTAATTATTTTTTTGTTTTGGAAAATTATTAAAATCTTCTACTGTTAATTTTTGATGATTTTTGTATTTAGAATAAAAATACTCCGTCCATTCTTTTTGAAATATTTTTGTTGAATTTTGAAAACTCAAATAGTGTTGAGTATCGGTTTCTGCAATTTCATTCATAGTATTTTGAAATATTATAGCAGGAGAAAACCAACTAAGTTTATTGGCAAATTCACGCTGATTCATAGATTGATTTTCATACTTACTTTCAAACGCATCCATAAATTTATTTTTTTCATTTAAAAGAATAAAGTTTTTGTTCCAATATTTTCTAAAACGGTTAGTCGTATTATTTTCTTTGTCTTTTTCTGATGGGTTTTCTTCATAAAATTTTTGTAAAATAGCTTCTTCTTTCTTTTCAAATTCTTTTTCAATAGCTCTTTTTGAAGTTATATATTCAACTCTAGAAGGAGAAGGGTATACACTACTTGCCAGTATGTTTACAAAGCTTGGTATAATCAATACAAAAAGTAACCATGTACCTAATAGTAAAATGATATTTTGAGAAGAAGATTTGTTAAGCAAGTTTATTAAAAATGCCAAACCGAACCAAAATAAAGTATATAAGGCAATGCTTGATAATAAAATTAAATAGGTTACATTTGAGAAATTAACACCTATGATAGCTAACGATAAAGTTAGTATGGCACTTATTAATAATACTAGGAAAAAATAGCGGAACACTATTTTTTTTAGTAACCATGTTTTTATATTAATGGGCATGGAAAGTAGTAATCTAAGCGTGCCTTGTTCTCTTTCTGAGGAAAGGATGTTATAACTAAAAGCAATAATTAAAAGCGGCAAAATAAATACAAATACAAAGGCTAAATCAAACCCTCCAGTAGCTATATTCATTGGGTTTTCAAAATTGTCATTATTTTTTTCTGCATTGGTACCTCCTATGTTTACTTTGCTGTAATAGGGAAAAATATCACTTTGACCATTACTAATAACAGAAAGTGGAGCAGGAGTTACTGTTAAATAGGTGCCTCCGTAATAATTACCCATAGCTACAGGATTTGTTGGGTCTTCAAATACTCTTTTAGGAGTTTTCTTTGTACCCTCTTCAATAGATTTTAGGTTGTTTTTATGATTAGTGTAAAATGTATTCTCTTTATTTTTTACTAGTTCTATACCCTCTAACTGTTTATTAACTCTTGATTTGCCATTGTAAGAAGCAAACAAAATGAATATAAAAAGGAATAGGACTAAAATTGATACTAAAGGGTTTCTTACTATATTTTTAAGTTCTAGTTTTATCATTTCAATTTGTTTTTTTGAACAGATAGAATTACCAAAAGACCACTTAATAACCACCATATAGTTAAATACATTAAGTTACTAGCGTTTTTTTCTATAGTTTGCGAAAGCGTGATTGGGTTATATTTAAACTTTATGTTTTTCTTGAAAAAGTCAGTATCTACAGTGCCACTTGGTCCACTGTTTAAACTGCTAATTAAAGCTCCTCTATATTCTTCGGCTTGGTAAGTAAAGTTATAATGTGATTGTAAATCGGTGTTGGCAAATTGCATTGAAAGCATTCTCATTAAAATTGTGGGAGAAATAAATGCATTAAGTTGATGAACTTTCAATTGTTCAATATATACATTGTTTAATTGCGTCATGGCATTTTTATATACCGTCGTCTCGTGTTTTTCTCCAGCTTGCATAAGCAATTGATAAAAATTAACAGGAAGCTTGCCAATACTCTTTACATTATACTTTTTTAGTAGGCTATCCTTAAAAGCAATGGCTTTTTCAGAGGAGGGATCGTGCCCATTGATACCATCTGCTAATTCTTTTTTTATGTTTTCTTGATACGATATTGCAGAAGGTGTTTTATGCGTTTTTTTAGAAATATCTGCTGTTAATTTTGGCATAAGTAATGCAGAAATCATCCAAAAGCTTAGTAAAATAATTAAAGAGAAATTACTGCTCTTTGCCCATACCGATGTTACTATAGAAAGATGTATAAATATACCATAGTATAATAGTAAGCTAATTAAAATAAACCCATAACGTAAAAGGTCTCCTTTTTCATAATCTGAAAAAACGATAAAACAAAAACCTAATAAAAAAACGGGTGTTAATAATAAAAGTAGCGTTAGCCATATTCCAATAATTTTGCCTAAAACCAATTTCCTTTTTGATGCTCCTTGGCTAAGTATGAGTTGAAGTGTGCCACTTTCTTTCTCTGTAGTGAAACTATTAAATCCTAATAAAATAATAAGTAAAGGCATTAAAAATATAAAAACAAAGGCAGGGCTTAAATCAGCAAATCTAGCTAGGTCATTTTGATCTGTAATTTGTTTATATGATGCCGAATTTTGGCGATGTGCTTCTAAAAAAATTGAAACTCCTAAATATTTATTTAACCCATTATCTATTAAAGAAAGTGTTGGAATTGGTTTAAAAGCAAAAGTGCCGTAATGCGCTGCAGAATGGGCGCTTTTTTGACCTTGGCTTTCCCATTGTTCTCTTGCTAAGATTTGAGCAGTTTGATGTTCTTTTTGAACTTTTTTATACGTATTCCAGCTAATAAACATTGAGAATACAAGTAGTATCAAAAGAGTAATACTGATTAAACGAAACCTATTATTTCGTAAAAGTTCTTTAACTTCTTTTTTTGCGATTAATAGTGTCATAGAAGAATTTGTAAATATAAAATTTTTGCGAAATTATATAAAATAACGTGTACTAAACCTTTCACTTAACAAAGGTTTAAGTTAAAGTTATCTTAAAGCTCGTATAGCATCTTTGTGTTTCCTAAAAAATAATACCCTTGTGTGAGTTTATGACCAGCAATTGGAGTAGGATAAGTCAAGTCGATAATAAGAGCCTCGGAACTTATTGTTTTTAAGTGTATTTTATTACACAAATACAATAAAATTTGTAGATTAATTAAGGGAAGCGTAATAAGTTGGTAGTTAATATCGGTATCGATTAAACTACTAAAACTACTAAAACTACTAAAACTACTAAAACTACTAAAACTGCAAAAAGTGGATCGCCTTATAATGAAAACTTTGTTTCAAGATTAGTTTAAAAGCATTTGTTCTTTATCTTAGTTCTTTGTCTCCATTTCGTTGTTTTTGAGGGCTCAAATTATTCTTTTAAATTCATGTTTTTCGATTCAGAGTAAGTGTTCAGTACATGTGAACTTTATTGGTTGTTATCTGTCTGTCGGGAGGCATGAACGAAATTAGTTGAGAATTTTTACAAAATCAAGTTTGAGCTAAAAACTAATTATGATACCCTTTTAATAATTTTTTAGGGAATTTGCTTTTAAATCTATTTAACCTTGGTATAGAAACATTTCTTATATAACTATTATCAGGATGTAGTCTTTCGTAATTTTGATGATAATCTTCGGCAATCCAAAATTTTTGAAAAGGGTAGACTTCAGCAGCAATTTTAGCACCTAATTTTTTTGCTAAGGCTTCTTTTTTCTTTAAAATGATTTGTTTTTGTGCTTCATTCTGATAAAAAATAATGGAGCGATATTGAGACCCTCTGTCATTGCCTTGACCATTTACCTGTGTTACATTTTGTGACGCAAAATATACATCAACTAAAGTTTCAAAACTTACAGCATTAGGATCATAAATAATCTCAACAGCTTCTGCATGTCCTGTTTTACCAGTGTTACTTGCCTCGTAGGTTGGATTTTTAGTATGTCCGCCAGAATACCCGGAAATTGATTCTTCAACACCTTTTACACTTTCGTAAATAGCTTCTACACACCAAAAACAACCACTAGCAAAATAAGCACGGGCTTTTCCATCTTTTAAGGGAACTTCAATAGGTTCTGCATTAATAACGGCTTGTTGTTTTGAATTAACTTGTGCCGTATTTTGACAGCTAAATAAAATAGCTATCATGAATAATGGTAATATCTTTTTCATTAAGAATATACTTTTTATTTCCTTGAAGAAGGAAATGTTAATAGTTTTTACTTTATAGTAGACGAATAAAAACACAAAACCTTAAAAGTAGGTTGAAAAATTTTTGCAATAAAAACCACTAAAAAGTTAAATTAGTTTGTCTTTCTGAGGAGGACCAAAAGTGAGACGTGAGAATCTTTTGAATTGAACTTAAAATTAAACAGATTGCAGTAGTCGTTTGTCTTCGACTGCGCTCAGATTGACACTCCTATGTAATGATATAAAATTGAGTTTTTCAGATATTTTTATAATGAAAAAGCCTTCATATAAATGAAGGCTTTAAAATATATTTTTAAAAATGGATTAAAGTTTCGAGAACATTTTTTCCATTTTTGCTTTTTGTTCTTCTGCTAAAGCGGCATCTACCAAAATTCTACCACTGTGTTCATCAGTAATCACTTTTTTACGAGAAGCAATCTCTACTTGTACTTGTGGTGGTATTGTAAAGAAAGACCCTCCTGAGGCACCTCTTTCAATCGGTACAACAGCTAAACCATTTTTCACATTTACGCGAATTCTGTTGTAAGCAGCTACTAAACGCTCTTCTATCTGAGTTTTGTAAGTTTCAGATTTTTCTATTAATGCTTGTTCTTCTTTTTCAGTTTCAGCTAAGATAGCATCTAACTCACCTTTTTTGTGCTTTAAATGTGTTTCACGTTCTTTTAAACGACCTTTTGTTTCAGCTATAACTTCTTTTTTCTGCTCAATTTGAGTCTTGAATTCTTTAATATGCTTTTCAGCTAGTTGAATTTCTAATTCTTGAAATTCAACTTCTTTAGTTAAAGAATTGTATTCTCTGTTATTTCTAACATTTTTTTGTTGTTCGCTGTACTTCTTTATTAAAGCTTTAGACTCTTCAATAAGATTTTTCTTTGAAGTAATATCATTATCGATTACTTCTAAACTTGCTACAAGTTTTTCTAATCTTATGCTTAGCCCAGCAACTTCATCTTCTAAATCACGAACTTCTAAAGGAAGTTCTCCACGAACATTTCTGATTTCATCTATACGAGAATCGATTAGTTGTAAATCGTATAAAGCTCTTAAGCGCTCTTCTACAGTTACTTCTTTCTTTTTAGCCATACTTTAAAAATACTTAACAGGATTGGTATTTGTCTTTGATAAAACGACTGCAAAATTAGTGATTTTTTTTGTAAGATTTGCTACTAAAAGATTTTTTGTGAACTGTTCGCTTTCATAATGTCCTATATCAGCCAAAAGAATGCTGTTTTCTGCTGTGAAAAAATCGTGATATTTTAAATCTGAGGTTATAAAAGCATCAGATCCAGATGCTTTGGCTGCACTAATTGCAAAACTTCCAGACCCTCCTAAAACAGCAACCTTTTTTATTGGTCTATTTAAAAATGAAGAATGCCTGATACATTCTGTGTTCATTTTGGTTTTTAAATGGTTTAAAAAATCATACTCACTCATAGGTTCTTTTAGATCACCAATCATACCCATACCTATACTTTGGTTTTTGTTTTCAAGTGTCGTTATTTCATAAGCAACTTCTTCATAACTATGGGAATCGAAAAGTGTTTTAATAATTTTTGATTCTAAATGTTTTGAATATGTAACCGTAATTTTAGTTTCAGCTTCGGTATGTGTTTTTCCTTTTTCTCCTAGTGTTGGATTGGAGTTTTCATTGCCATTATAAGTACCATAACCTTCTACATTAAAGCTACAATTATTATAATTACCAATGCTTCCAGCCCCTGCGTTGAATAAAGCAATTCTTAATTGTTCCGCTTCATTTTTTGGTACGTAGGTTGTTAATTTTTTTATTGTTTCAGATTGCGGAATTAAGATATGTTTATTGATTAGGTTTAATTTATTGCAAATCATATCATTAACACCATTTATGGCATTATCTAAGGCTGTGTGCATGGCGTAAATAGCTATATCGTGTTTAATAGCTTTTATGACAACACGTTCAACATAATTTTTTCCTGTTAACTTTTTTAAGCCTTTAAAGATTATAGGATGAAAACTAACTATAAGGTTACAGTTTTTTTCTATGGCCTCATCTACAACAGTTTCGAGTGTGTCTAATGTAACAAGTACACCTGTTATCTTTTCATTTTTATTACCAACTAAAAGACCCACATTGTCAAAACTTTCTGCATAGGCTAGAGGTGTTAATGCTTCTAGATGGTTAATAACGTCTTGAACAATCATAGTATTTGTGTTTAAATCTAAAAATTCTCCGACCCTTGGTCGGGGTTTCCTAATTCATCTCTCTTTTGGAGAGGTCAGGACTGCCGAAAAAAAGCAGTTCTGGGTGAGACAAAATACAAAATTTCGAGAGACCAAAATGAAACTAGCGAAATACCCTACAGGTTGTCTCAGGGACAGTCGGTTTCAAGAAATTTTTTATTTCAAAGATAAAATAATTACATTCGTTGTGATGATTTTTTTACGTTACATTTTGTATCCAATAGTTCCTATTTACTATTTAGTAACATGGCTAAGGAATAAGTTATATGATTTAGGAATTAAAAAGTCCATATCCCATAAAACCCCTGTGATTTGTGTTGGTAATTTAAGTGTTGGTGGCACTGGAAAAACACCTATGATTGAATATTTAATTCATCTTTTAAAAGAGGATTATCTAGTGGCTACTTTAAGTCGGGGTTATAAGCGAAAAACTAAAGGTTTTCAATTGGCAAATAAAGATGCTACAGCAGAATCGATTGGAGATGAACCTTTTCAGTTTTATAATAAGTTTAAAAAAAATATTCTTGTAGCTGTTGATGGGGATAGAAATAATGGGATTAAACAATTGCAATTAATTGATAATCTGCCAGAAGTTATTTTACTTGATGATGCATTTCAGCACAGAAAGGTAAAAGCTGGATTTAATATTTTACTGACTACTTATAGCAACCCATATTTTAAAGACATTGTTTTGCCCACAGGCAATTTACGAGAACCTAGAAGTGGTAGTAAACGAGCCAATATTATAATGGTTACTAAATGCCCTAAAGATTTAAGTGATGCTGAAAAGAATACCATTTTACAAAAAATAAACCCAGAAACTAATCAACATGTGTTTTTTAGTTCAATTAGCTATTCAAATAGTGTTATTTCCAGTAATACAAATAAACCCATTGATGATTTAAATGATTTTACTTTGGTTACTGGTATTGCTAATGCGTTTCCTTTGGTTAGCTTTTTAAAAGAGAAAGGTTTAAAGTTTGACCATTTAAATTTTAAAGATCATCATGAATTTTCAGAACAAGATATTCTTGAACTTAATAAAAGAGATTTAATAGTAACTACAGAAAAGGATTTTATGCGTTTAAAACAATACAAATCCTTAAGAGATAAATTATTTTATTTACCAATTAGTATCGTGATTAATGATGAGGTAAAAATAAATAAATTGATAATAGATTTTCTAATGCATAATGCGGGTTTATAAACTAAGCTGTAGCAGATCGATCGTTATTTGCAGCTAATGCATTATAAAGCTTTTTCTCGAATTCTTCCTGTTTAAATGGTTTTGGAATAATATCAGTAAATCCAGCTTCATCAAATTCATGCATTTTGTCTTCAATAGTAACAGCTGTTAAAGCAAAAATGGTTAATTCTTTATCGAAAGCTCGAACCTTTTTGGTCGCTTCCATTCCGCTTATACCAGGCATATGTATATCCATTAAGATAATGTCGTACTTGTTTGCTTTAATCATTTCAACAGCTTCTTCTCCATTATCAACTATATCACATTTAAGACTCATTTTAGTAAGAATCTTTTTAGTAATCATTTGATTGATTTTATTGTCTTCAACAACTAAAATTTTAACATTTGTCAAATCCAATTCACTCACATCTCCGTCAAAATAAGCTAATTTATTTTCTTTAGCTTCTTCTACAGAAGTATACTCAAGAGGTATTTCAAAGTAAAATGTCGTACCTTTTTCTAATTCACTTTTTACGTAAATTTTTCCTTTTAAGATGTCTATTAACCCTTTTACAATAGAAAGTCCTAAGCCTGTACCTCCATATTTACGGTTTATTTGAATAGAGCCTTGTGAAAAACTCTCAAACATATTGTCTTGTTTTTCCTGACTAATACCAATTCCATTATCTTCTACTTCAAAACGTAGGGTATAAACATTACTTTTTTCTTCTATTTTATAGACTCTAATCCATATATCACCATCTTTAGTGAACTTGATAGAGTTACCAATCAAATTAATAAGAATCTGAGAAATTTTTAATTGATCTGCTATAAAATTCTCTGGTAAATCAGAGTCATACTCAAAATGAATTTTAATATTATTATCTTGAGCAGAGTTGTTAAGAGCTAAAACAATGTTATTTATTTTCTTTTTTAAGTTGAATGATTCGGGTTCTATATCAACTTTATTTGCTTCAATTTTATTTATTTGAAGGATATCGTTAATAAATGTTAAAAGATAATCTCCGGAGAATTTTAACGATTTTAAATGTTGAATTTGTTCTGGTCTCGGATTTTCGTCCAATAGCATATTACTTAATCCGGTAACAGCATAAAGAGGCGTACGCAACTCGTGCGTTACGGTAGACAAGAAATTAGCTTTGGTTTTTGATGCTAATTCGGCTTTTTCTTTAGCAATAATAAGTTCTCCATTCTTTTTATGAAGCATATTATTGGTTTTAAGTCTAATGTTATTGTTTTTGTAAAGTGATAAAGTTAGTAGAGATAAGATGGTGATTAATGCTACACTTAAAATAGAAATTAAAGTACCTAAATTTTTATCGTCTTCTGCTTTTTCTAATTTTTCTACGATTTCAATATTCTTTTCATTGGCTTCGTTTAACAAGTATTGAGTTTCTTGATCTTTTGAAGAGTTTACTCGTGTTAAGGTTCTTATAGAATCAGAAAGCTTTAAATGTTTGAATAAATATTCTCTGGAAAGTCTAAAATCCTCAATAGCCTTATAAATATTACTAACAACAAGGAAGCCTTTACTGAGTATATTTTTGAAATTATTCTCTTTAGCTATTTCTAAACCTTCATTAGCAAAGGTTAAGGCTTTTTCAAAATCACCTAATTTATTATAAATCGTACCGTGATTAATCAGGGCATCACTTTGGGTTTTTTTGTAATCACCTTTTCTTGCTTGTGCCAAAGCTTGCTCAATAATGTCTCTTGCTTTTCCGTAATTTTTTAAAGACATATAGGTTCTACCTTCACATAGAAGCACTTCGGCCAAATCTTCATTTAATCCTTCTTCTTGAAATTTTGACTTTGCTGCTTTGTAAGAGTCAAGTGCTTGGTAATAATCCTTTTTTGTTAAATAAACATCTCCAAAAATTTTATAAGATTTTCCTAGATTTTTATTGTCATTAATAATTCTTTGCATTTCAATCGCTTTGTTAAGCGATTTTATAGCATTATCTTCTTCCTCGATGATAAGTTGTAGCTTCCCCTTAATAGCATAAATAATCCCAATACTTCTTTTATTATCTGATTTTTCAGCTAATTTTAAGGCTTCGTCCAGATGTTTTTGAGCATCGTAATAGTTATATTTCTCCAATTCTACCTGAGCTTGCTCTATGCGGTAGTTGATGTTATTTTGCTGTATTTCAGGGTCTTCATCGATTGTTTTTTGCGATGAAACACTCAGGCTAAATAACATTAATACAATGTATATGTAATTTTTAACTTGGGACATTTTATTAAATATTGCTAACAAATATAATTATTTTATCGATAAAATACATCTTTTTTCCGATAAATTGCATATCAGATCAATTATTCTCTTGGAATAACCACTTTCATTATCATACCATCCTATTATTTTTACCATGTTTCCAATTACAGATGTCATACCTGCATCAAAAATACAAGAATGTGTGTTTCCGACAATATCTATAGATACAATTGGATCTTCAGTATACTCTAAGATGCCTTTATAATCTTTCTGAGAAGCTTCTTTAAAGGCGTTATTTATATCCTTGATTGATACACTTTTCTTTACATTAAAAGTAATGTCGGTTAAAGAGCCATTTATTACAGGAACTCTTATGCCGCAACCCCCTATAACATCTGATAAATCAGGGAATATTTTGGTTAATGCTTTTGCAGCTCCAGTAGTAGTAGGTACTATGGATTGACTGGCAGCTCTAGCACGACGTAAATCGCGATGTGGTTGATCATGTAAGCTTTGATCGGTTGTGTAAGAATGTACTGTTGTTATGTAGGCTTGATCAATACCACAAAGTTTATTTATTATATCAATCATAGGTGCTGCATTGTTTGTGGTACACGACGCATTAGAAATGATAGTTTCAGAACCATCTATACTACTCTCGTTAACACCAAGAACGATTGTCTTTATTGTGTTTTCAGAAGAAGGAACACTTAAAACAACACATTTTGCACCATTATTTATATGGTTTTTCAGTTCTGAAGTGGTTTTAAATTTCCCTGTAGCTTCAATAACAAAATCTACATTATATGGCGTCCAATTTATGGTTTTTGGATGATCATTATTTAATAAAGGTATTTTTTTTTCATTAATAATAATGTTGTTATCGTCGTAAGATACAGTGCCATTAAATAATCCATGCACACTATCATATTTAAGGAGATGGCTTAACGTTTTAGTGTCTGCTAAATCATTAATAGCAACAACTTTTATGTTTTTGTAACCTTGAAGTAATCTAAAAACGCGCCTACCAATTCTACCAAAGCCATTGATTGCAACATTAATCATAATTTAGTTTATGTGTTTTTGCGCTCTATAAGAAGACCTTACTAAAGCACTACTTTCTACATGACGGAAACCTAATTCAAGCCCTATTTCTTCGTATTCTTTAAATTGATCTGGATTTATAAACTGTTTTACTGGTAAATGTTTTTTACTAGGTTGCAGGTATTGTCCGATAGTAACCACATCAACATCATTTTCTTTAAGGTCATGAAGCGTAGCAATAACTTCTTCTCTGGTTTCACCTAAACCAAGCATAATACCAGATTTTGTGCGTCTTTGTCCTTGTTGTTTTAAATATTTTAAAACCCCCATACTTCTGTCATATTGAGCTTGTATGCGAACTTCGCGAGTTAAGCGCCTAACGGTTTCAATATTATGGGACACAACTTCAGGTGCGACATCTATAATTCTATCTAAATGCTTTTCAATACCTTGAAAATCTGGGATTAAAGTTTCCAGTGTTGTTTCGGTATTCATTCTACGTACTGCTTTAACAGTTTCCGACCACATAATACTTCCCATATCTTTTAAATCATCTCTATCAACACTAGTTAAAACCGCATGTTTAATGTTCATGATTTTAATAGACCTAGCTACTTTTTCAGGTTCGTCCCAATCTACAGTTTCTGGTCTTCCTGTTTTTACGCCGCAAAATCCGCAAGAACGTGTACAAACATTTCCTAATATCATAAATGTAGCAGTACCTTCTCCCCAGCATTCTCCCATATTAGGGCAGCTGCCAGAAGTACAAATAGTATTTAGTTTGTATTTGTCTACTAAACCTCTTAGTTCAGTATATTTTTTACCTGTTGGAAGTTTAACACGTAGCCATTTTGGTTTTGCTTGTCGTTCTGGTAATATATTTGAAGCAGTTTCTGTATTCATACATTAAAATAAAGTGCAAAGATACAAATTAATGCTTTTAAAAGTACTCTATAAAGTTGTGAGGTACCAGATACTAAATCCAATTAAAAAAGCAATTCCCAACCAGCTTAAAACATGAAGTTGTTTTGATGGCTGCCAATCTTTGGGCGTGTGTTTGCTGGAAATGAGACGGTAATTAATAATAGCGTAAAAAGGAGCAGTAATAAAGGATAAAATGGTGGCTATCTTAATAAGGAAGCCCATTTCTGATGCAAAAAAGAAAAAGATACTAATGGTTCCCATGGCTAATAAGATTATCCAGAAGGTATAATTGAATTTTGAAGACGTATTAAAAAGTAGTTGAGTGGTTTTTGCCATGGCTCTTGGTGAAGCATCTAAAGTTGTTAGTGTGGTACTAAACATGGTTGTAAAAGCTGCAATTCCAATAATTATATATGCCCAATTGCCTAAACTACTTGTATACATTTTTATTAACTGATTCGAAAATATTCCAGCAGAATTACTAAATGTTTCTCCATTATTAAACATAACCAAAGCACCTAATAAAAGAAAGCCAATGCCTAAAAAGATAGTACTTATATATCCAATATTAAAATCGAATAATGCTGATTTAGTACTGTATTGTTTGGTGTCCTTCTTTTTTTCAATACACCAGAGTGATTGCCATACAGAAACATCTAATGGAGCTGGCATCCAACCCATAAAAGCAATTAAAAAGGCTATTTCTAAAGTGTTATTTGGTAATATTTGAATAAAAGAGAGGCCTTTAGAATTATCAGATAGAGCGATCCCTACAGCAATTATAGTACTGATGGTTAATGTGATGATAATAATCTTCATTAATTTATCCAAGAGCTTATACTTACCAACTACTAGTAATAATAAACAAATGGAAGTGATAACCACAGTCCAAATTTCAGTACTGGTTATAACACTATTTCCTATTTCAAAAGTTCTAAAATCACCAAAAAGTGTAGAGGCTAACCCTGCAGTTACTATAGTTACCGCAGTTTGGATAGTAAACATTGTAGCTAAACTCAATATGTAATAGGTCGCTAAAACGCCTTTCCCTAATTTGTTATAACCATCTAATAAACTTTCTCCTGTTGCTGCAGCATAACGAGGAGCAAATTGAAAAAACGGATATTTAAATATATTCACTAAAAGTAACGCCCAAAGTAACCCTAAACCAAAATCGGCACCGGCACGAGTAGATTGTACCAAGTGCGATACACCAATAGCAGCACCAGCAAATAATAAGCCCGGACCTAAGTTTTTGAGTTTAGCAATCATCTATTTTTTTCGAATAATTTCTGCAAGCAGTTTTTTAGCGCGGAGTAGTTTTACTTTAACATTATTTATAGGCTCGTCTAATTCTTTGGAGATTTCTTTATAACTTAATTCCTGAAAGTAACGCAAATTTATAACTTCTTGATAATGTGGTTTTAGTTTTTTGATATCACGAAGCAGTTTAGCTAGATGTTGCTCGGTTATTAATTTATCCTCAGGAGAGGGAGATTCATCTAAAACTTGAAAAACATCGCCTTCATTTTTAGAGATCACTTGGGCTATAGAATTTTTTTCTTTCCGAAGTAAATCTATATGTATATTTTTTGAGATGGTAATTAGCCATGTTTTAAATTTGAAATCGTCATCAAACGTTTCAATTTTATCGAATGCTTTAGAGAATGTTTGAATAGTGACATCCTCCGCATCGTTTTCATTTTGAATACGTTTTAATTGAAAACCATATACATCATCCCAAAAAAGGTCTAATAAATAATTAAACGCTTTTTGGTCGTTTTCTTTTGCGCGTTTAATGGCTTCGTTTATTTCCAATAATTAGGTTTTGATATAAGATTGTTTATAAAGATAGTTAATTGTATAATAATTAAAAAAACTTCTAAGAAAGGAAGTAATAACAACAGATCGTTTTCTTTTAATTTCTTTGAAGGCGTTCTAAAAATAGAATATTGTATAATAATTCTGAATAAAAATAAAGCTAAAACAATTAGCCAATGGTGTGCTGTTATAAATAAAATGGTTGCTAAAACCCAAAATAGTAACTGAGAACTGTAAATTAGGGTTAGTAAAATTTTATGCTTTAATTTATAGTATTTTGCTGTTGAAACATGACGCCTTTTTTGTTTAAACCAATCTTTAAAAGTGGTTTTTGGGATTGACTCCGTAAAACCATTTTTTGAAAAACAAATAGACGTATTTTTTTTGTTGGCTATTTGATTAACAAATAAATCATCATCACCAGAAAGTACTTTCATATGATCAACAAAGCCATTGTTTTTGAAAAACATCGTTTTTGTATAAGCTAAATTTCTGCCAACTCCCATATAGGGTATTCCTAGTTTTGCAAAAGAAAAGTAATGCATAGCCGTTACTAACGTTTCAAAACGGATGAGTTTGTTTAGCAAAGAGTTTTTAATTTTTAAGTAACCACCATAACCTAAAACAAGTTGTTTCCTTTTGCTAAAATGGCTAGTCATATTCTTAATCCAATATTTAGAAACAGGTTTGCAGTCGGCATCTGTAAATAAAAGAAACTCATTTTTTGAAGCTTTAATACCTAGCGTTAAAGCGTATTTTTTATTTCCCCAAAACGTTTCGTTGTTTTTAACGTTTACAATTTTGATGTTTTCGTGTTGGCCCGCAAACTGTTCCATGATTTCTAATGTATTATCATTAGAGGCATCATTAATTAAAACAATTTCAAAGTTTGGGTGGTTTTGGTTAATTATGGAAGGTAAAAAGTTTTGCAAATTTTCAGCTTCATTTTTTGCACAAATAATAACTGAAACATCAATGTTTTTAAGAGTTTTTTTTTCTTGTTTAAGAAAGGTAAACCTTGTAAAGAAAAAAATATAAAAGAGAGCTTGAATAATAACTACAGCAATGAATGCGTAGAAAATAAAATCAAGAAGCATCATAAAAGATTATGAATGTTGAGGTTCGTTACAATTGCTAAATTGGTCTGGAGTTTTTCCACAAAAACCACAAGCTTCTCCGTCTTTATTAAGCATTGGATTTTGACTTGCGCAAGTACCAGCAAATTTACCATCTTTTTTTGCCCAAATTTTAACAGCGATTCCTGCAATTCCCAGTCCTAATAAAATGATAGTTATTAAAAGAAGTTTCATGTGTAATATTTATTGTTTATCTAAAGTCACATGTAGCATCTTATACATTATACAATATTTTTTGTTAAGCCTAAAGACTTTTGTAAAAGATGTTTCATTATAATTTATTTTTCACAAAGATAATGCTTTTCATTAAAAATGGTGCTGAATATAGTGATGATATACCTAAGGTGACGGATTGTAATATTTAGTGTCTAAAAAGTAATATGTACATTGAAAAATACTAACTAATTAAATTACTATTTATGAAAAAATTATTTGCAGAATTTTTTGGAACATTTTGGCTTGTTTTTGGAGGTTGTGGGAGTGCAGTTTTTGCAGCTGGTTACCCAGAATTGGGGATTGGTTTTGTAGGTGTGGCATTAGCTTTTGGACTTACTGTGTTAACGATGGCTTATGCTGTAGGGCATATTTCTGGAGGTCATTTTAACCCTGCGGTATCTTTTGGTTTATGGGCAGGGGGGAAGTTTGATGCTAAAGATTTGTTAGGCTATATTTTAGCTCAATTAACTGGAGCTATAACAGCGGCAGGAGTATTATACTTAATAGTAACAAATAAATCTGACTTCATTACTGTTGGAGGTTTTGCAGCTAATGGTTATGGGGATTTATCGCCCGATGGTTATTCTATGACAGCTGCATTAATAGCAGAGTTTTTGCTAACGGCTTTTTTCTTATTAATAATTTTGGGAAGTACTAACGACAGAGCTCCTAAAGGCTTTGCACCCATAGCTATTGGTTTAGGCTTAACTTTAATACATTTAATAAGTATTCCAATAACCAATACTTCGGTTAATCCAGCACGTTCTACAAGTCAGGCATTATTTGCAGAAGGTGCCTTTATATCACAACTTTGGTTATTTTGGATAGCTCCAATTGCTGGTGCTATAGTTGCAGGTTTTATCCATAAAGCGTTGTTTGATAAAGAGTGATTGTGCTTATCATGGAAAAGCAAAAGCCTCGTTTTAATTGTTAAAACGAGGCTTTTGTGTTTGTTACTATGTATTGTTATTTTACTGTAAGCTAATTTCTGCTACTGTATTTTCTTTGGAAGCAATGGTGTTTCCTCCTTTTGGCTCTATAGTAATATTTAAAGCAAGCGCATTTTCAGCATAAGGAATAGACATAAGTTGTCTGTCGGCTTCATTTAAGATGCCCAAGCTAACCATTTTACCTTGCAAGTCTGCCCATATCTGGTAGCATTGCTCTTCTGGTAATTGAGGTAATGAAACAACATCGATCATTGATGTTTTTTCTTTTGGGTTTATGTAAGCAACAGTTTTTAAATCTTTAGCTCTTTCATTCCCTTTAATGATGTATTTTTCAGTCTCAGGGTTGTTAAGTTTTAATAATTGTCTCATGACATTATCAAGCATCAGATTGTTTTTTTCAATATCATTTCGTAAATCAAAAATTTCCTCAACCACTATTTGGTTTTCTTGTGATAGTTTTCGTTTTTGAGAATAGAAATGATAAGACGTACCAGCAAAAATTAAGGCAGCAATACTAGCAGCTACAGCAAATTTATACCACGATTTGTATTTCTTTTGCGTATTTAAATTGACAACTGGTTTTTCATCAAGCTCCTCTAAAATATCATCTAAAATATTTTTAGGGGCTTCAACAGCATTGCTTTTAGCAACAATTTCTAAATTGTATTGCAATGTGTTGTATGCGTTTTGTACTTCTGGGTATTTTGAAATATAAGATTCAACCATTTCAGTATCAACAGAAGTAGTTTCACCTAATAGATATTTTTCTAATAGGCCAGAATTTAAAAAAGTAGTTATTTTCTCATTCATGACTTTGTTTAGTTAAGGATTATAAATTTTTTTCAATTCACGTAATCCGATTTTTAATCTTGACTTTATAGTTCCCAGCGGAATATCTAATTCATCACTGGCTTCTTGTTGTGTCATACCCTCAAAAAAGAGCGCATTAATCACTATTTGATATTTTTCATCAAGCGTGTTTAGATGGGTTTTTATATCTAAAACATCTTGATTTAATTCATTCGACGTTATTTTATATACGGATGAGGTCTCTATTTGGACTTCTTTACCACTTTTATTTTTCAGAGATCTAACTTTGTCTATGGCAGTATTATATGCAATTCTATACAGCCAAGTAAACAATTTAGCTTTATTAGAATCGTATTTTTTTGCGTATCTCCATATTTTTACAAAACTTTCTTGCAGCACATCTTGTGCAATATCATCATCTGATATGATTTTTTTTATAACACCAAATAGTGAATCAGAATAGCTTTCATAAAGTAGAGTAATGGCTTTTTTATCGCCATTTTCCAGGAAGTTAATTATTTCTTTTTCTGTAGATGAAATCAAGGTTAATTTGGTTTTAACCATAAATTAATATGGCAAGTAATTCTGCCAAAGTTAGAAATTTCTTTTAGATTACAATATATTTACTTCAGCTTCAATAGAAATGCCAAAAAGCCTCTTAACTGTTTTTTGTATTAATTTTGAAAGATTTAAGATGTCTGATCCCTTGGCATTACCATAATTTACAAGTACTAGAGCTTGTTCTTTATGGATACCATAGTTGCCAAATTGTTTGCCTTTAAAACCTGCTTTTTCAATAAGCCAACCTGCTGGAACCTTTACTTCGCCTACTGAAACTGGATAACTCGGAATATCTGAGAAATCTTGTAACAGCTTATCGAAATTTGATTTTGAAATCACTGGATTTTTGAAAAAACTACCACTATTTCCAATTTCTTTAGGGTTTGGCAACTTACTTTCTCTAATAGCTATTACAGCTTTTGAAACATCTTGAATAGTTGGTTGGATTACATGCATTGTTTTAAGTTGAGAAGTTATAGCTCCATAATTTACATGGAGTTTATGCTTCTTTTTACTAAGAATAAATGTAACACTAGTTATAATATATTTTCCTTTAGCTTGTTGCTTGAAAATAGAGTTTCTATAGCCAAAATTGCAATCAGCTTTTGTAAAAGTCTTTAAAGTTTGTGATTCTAATGATAGGGCTTCGCATGATACAAAAGTGTCTTTTAATTCAACACCATAAGCTCCAATATTTTGAATAGGGGCCGTGCCAACATTACCAGGAATTAACGATAAGTTTTCAATACCTCCAAAATCATTATCAATGCACCAAAGCACAAATTCGTGCCAATTTTCACCTGCACAGGCTTTAATGGTAACAAAATTATCATTTTCAGAAACAATCTCAATGCCTTTTATATTGATGTGAATAACCAGGCCTTTAAAATCTTTTGTAAGTAACATATTGCTACCGCCACCTAAAATAAGCTTGTTAGGGTATTCTTTAAGGACCAAAACTTGTTTTAATTCGTCAATACTAGAAACAGAAATAAAAAAGCTGGCCAAGGCATCAATACTGAAAGTATTGTATGGTTTTAAAGATATGTTCTCTTCTATATGCACTAATTGTTATAAGCCTTTAAGGCTTCTTTTAAAATGTTAACTGCTTTTATCAGGCTTTCTTCTTTAAGTACATAGGCTATTCGTATTTGGTTTAGACCAACTCCAGGTGTAGAGTAAAAACCACCGGCAGGGGCAACCATTATAGTTTCTCCATTAACATCAAAATGCTCTAAAATCCACTGTGCAAAATCATCAGAGTTTTTTACAGGAAGTTCAGCAATGCAGTAAAATGCACCTTTGGGTTTTGCTACTTTAACACCCTCTATTTTTTGTAACTCAGTAATTAAAGTGTTTCTTCTTTCTACATATTCTTCAATAACATCATTAAAGTAGCTTTGAGGTGTTTCAAGTGCTGCTTCACTAGCAATTTGCGCTAATGTTGGAGGACTTAAACGTGCTTGAGCAAATTTTAAAACAGTTTGTATGAGGGTTTTATTTTTTGACACTAAGCATCCAACCCTAGCACCACACATACTATATCGTTTTGAAACAGAATCAATCATGATAGCATGGTCTTCGAGTCCAGTTTCTTGCATGACAGAATAGTGTGTATTTCCATCGTATGTGAATTCTCGGTAAACTTCATCAGCAATTAAAAACAAATCATGTTTTTTAACTATAGCTGCTAATTTTTGTATTTCTTCTTTAGAGTATAAATAACCTGTTGGGTTTCCGGGATTACAAATTAAAATGGCTTTAGTTTTTGGTGTAATTAACTTCTCGAATTCTTCAATTGGAGGTAAGGCAAAATTATTTTCAATCTTAGAAATTACTGGAACTACCTTTACTCCAGATGCTGTCGAGAATCCGTTATAATTAGCATAAAATGGTTCAGGGATAATAATTTCATCATCAATATCCATGATACTTCCAAAAGCAAAGAGAAGAGCCTCACTACCTCCGGTTGTTACTACAATATCATTGTGAGTAACGTTAATATGGTGTTTAGAATAATATGTCGAAATTTTTTGTCTATATATTTCAGATCCTTCCGATCTTGAATAAGCCAATACGTCTATATTACTCTCTCTTACTGCTTGCAAAGCAATTTTAGGCGTTTTAATGTCTGGTTGTCCAATATTTAAATAATAAATACTTTTTCCTTTTTTTACAGCTTCTTCGGCATAAGGAACTAACTTACGTATGGGTGATGCAGGCATTTTTTGCCCTTTTTTTGATATTGTCGGCATTGATAATAAATTATGCTGCAAAGTTGAGAAAATTATCTTAAAGTTTTTTTAAATAATAAGACTAAATAATCAAGTTAATCTAAAAGATTTGTAAATTCATTTTATGAAAATTGCATACTTCTCAATTAAAAAGCTCTTAACTCTGATTTTAATAATTTTTTGTTTTAGTAACCTTAGCTATTCTCAAAAAAAATTTGTTATTCAAAATAAAAAACAATCAGATAAAATTAAGTTCAAATTAATAAATAATTTAATTATAATTCCTGTTGAAGTGAATGGTGTTAAATTATCTTTTTTATTAGATACAGGGGTAAGCAAACCGATTATTTTCAATTTCCTAAATGTTTCTGATACTTTAAAAATAAAAGATACCGAGACCATATTTTTAAGAGGCTTAGGTAAAGGAGAATCTGTAGAAGCGTTAAAATCTAAGAATAATATTTTTAAAGTAGGAGAGGCTATTAAGCTAAATCAGGATTTATATGCCGTTTTTGATTCTAATCTCAATTTTGCTCCCAGATTAGGTTTTCCGGTTCATGGTATTGTTGGCTTTGATTTATTTAAGGATTTGGTAGTTGAAATAAACTATTCTAAAAAGATTATAAGATTAACAAAGCCAGAAGCGTATAGGTATAAAAAATGTAAAAACTGTGAAAGGCTAAATTTGGAGTTTTATAATAACAAACCTTATATAAATGCAGAAGTAATAATGAATAGAAAAATGATTCCTGTTAAGCTATTGATAGATTCTGGAGGCAGTGATGCTTTGTGGTTGTTTGAAGATGATTCTTTGGGAATTAAATCTAGTAATAAGTGTTTTTATGATTTTCTTGGTCATGGTTTGAGTGGTAGTGTTTATGGTAAACGTTCAAAAGTTAGAAACTTTTCTTTAAAAAGCTTTATGCTTGATAAGGTTAATGTTTCGTTTCCAGATTCAACGTATATATCACATGCAAGAAAACATAAGAATCGTAATGGTAGTCTATCAGGTAATATTTTAAAACGCTTTAATGTTATTTTTGATTATCAAAGAGCTATAATCACATTAACAAAGAACCGTTATTTTAATGAAAAGTTTCAGTATAATAAAAGTGGTATTGAGTTGGCTCACGAAGGTTTTAGATTAGTAAGGGAGCAAGATAATCAAACCTCAAAAGAGGATAAGCAGTATGGTAGTTCCCAAAACGGTATTAAAGTTATAATAGATACTAAATATAAATTATCATTAAAGCCAGCTTATGTTATAGTGGAATTAAGAAAAGATTCTCCAGCAGAAAAAGCAGGGTTACTTATAGGAGATGTCGTTTTGAGCATAAATAATAAGGATACCCATCAATTAAAGCTACAAGAGCTAATTCAAATGTTTTATGAAGATTCAGGGAAACGTATTAAACTTAAAATTGAAAGAAATGGTAGCGTTTTAACTTTTAATTTTAAATTAGAAGACCTTTTTCAATAAAAAGAGGCTGTCTAAAAAGTGTCATTCTGAATGGAATGAAGAATCTCTTTAAAATATATGACTCTGATTATGAGTGAAATAAGATTCTTCGCGTTGCTCTGAATGACAAGATTAACCACTTTTTAGACAGCCTCCTTATTTTCTTTATGCAAAAGAAGTTTATTGCTGAACGATACTTTTATCTTTCTTTTCTAAAACACTCTTTTTGCTTGAGTCTACTACTAAGCCTTTTATTTTTAAAGCAACAGTAGGCGTATCTGCATTAGAAATAACAGTAATCGTTTTTCTAATAGGGTTTACTCTGTTTGTGTCATATTTAACCTCTATTTCTCCAGTTTTTCCTGGTAAAATAGGGTCTTTTGGTTTTTTTGGAATAGTACAACCACAACTAGATGACACTTTAGAGATTATAAGAGGTGCATCACCAGTATTTGTAAATTCAAAAACACGTACACCATTTGATCCTTTTTCAATAGTACCATAATCAATAGTATCTGTCTTAAATTCTATCTTAGCTACCTTATCTTGTGCATTTATAGATAAGCTGATTAATCCGATAAATAAAATTGTAATTAACTGTTTCATTTTTCTGTTTTTTATTGTTTTATATGATTTAATGCAATTTGCATCATAAAATTCTTTATAATTATCAAGCTAGGTAACATTCATTTTATTACCTCTATTTTCATGTCAAACATACTTACTTTTTCCACAACCTGCAAAAATATTAGACATAATGCAGGCATGTTAACATAATCAACAAGGTTAAAAGTACATACAACTTTTCTGAAAATAAGTCTATTTTTTGTTAAATTTTTAATACACATTGTTTAATGACCGACATTATGGTTTTTATCTTTATAGTATTTATTTCTACTGTTAATAAACCTGCCTGTAGGTAGGTATTGCAATTTGCATATTAAATCTCATTTATTAATGAAATAAATAGCATGCTCATTTCACAGAAAAAGAAATATAAGTACTTTTGCACATCAATGTTCAAAAACTATTCCAAAGTATGCAAATACCTTCAAAATATGAGGCGAATCAAGTAGAAAGTAAGTGGTATGATTACTGGATGAAGCATAATTATTTTCATTCAGAGCCAGATGAAAGAGAACCGTATACTATTGTGATACCTCCTCCAAATGTAACTGGGGTCTTGCATATGGGGCATATGCTTAATAATACTATTCAAGATGTGTTAATTCGTCGTGCGCGTTTGCAAGGTAAAAATGCTTGTTGGGTGCCAGGCACAGATCATGCATCTATTGCTACCGAGGCAAAAGTAGTAGCTAAATTAAAAGAACAAGGTATTGATAAGAATGATTTGTCTCGCGACGAGTTTTTAAAACATGCATGGGATTGGACTCATGAATACGGAGGCGTTATTTTAGAACAGCTTAAAAAGTTAGGATGCTCTTGCGATTGGGAACGAACCAAGTTCACGATGGATGATGATATGAGTGAAGCTGTTATCAAGGTATTCGTAGATTTATATAATAAAGGTCTTATTTATCGCGGTTTTCGTATGGTAAATTGGGACCCTGAAGCAAAAACAACCTTGTCTGATGAAGAAGTTATTCATGAAGAACGTCAAGGAAATTTATATTATATTAAATATAAAATCCTCTCCGAAGGAGAGGGATCGAGTAAGAATGCCCCCCAGAAGGAGGAGCTAGAGGAGGAATACCTAACCATAGCGACCACACGCCCTGAAACTATTTTTGGAGATACAGCCATTTGTATTAACCCTAATGATGAAAGATTTATACACTTGCGTGGAAAAAAGGCTATTGTACCAATATGTAATCGTGTTATTCCTATTATTGAAGATGACTATGTAGATGTTGAATTTGGTACAGGGTGTCTTAAAGTAACACCTGCACACGATGAAAACGATAAGAATTTAGGAGACAAACATAAGCTAGAAGTTATAGATATTTTTAATGAAGACGCTTCTCTAAATAGTTTTGGATTACATTTTGAAGGACAAGACCGTTTTGTAGCTAGAAAATCGGTTGTTAAAGAATTAGAGGAAACTGGTGTTTTAGTGAAAACAGAAACCCATATTAATAAAGTAGGAACTTCCGAAAGAACTAAAGCTGTTATAGAACCGCGTTTAAGCGATCAGTGGTTTCTAAAAATGGAAGATTTAGTAAAACCTGCAATTAAAGCAGTTTTAGGTGAAGATTCTGAGATTAATTTATTTCCTAAGAAATTTGAAAACACCTACCGACACTGGATGGAAAATATTCGCGATTGGAATATTTCGCGTCAATTACTTTGGGGACAACAAATTCCGGCGTATTACTACGGAGAAGGAAAAGAAGACTTTGTAGTAGCAGAGACGATTGAAAAAGCTTTGGAATTGGCACAGGAGAAGACTTCAAACTTCGAACTTCAAGCTTCGGACTTAAAACAAGATACCGATGCTTTGGATACTTGGTTTAGTTCATGGTTATGGCCAATAAGTGTTTTTGATGGTATAAGACATCCGGAAAATAAAGATATCAAATACTATTACCCAACAAATGATTTAGTAACAGGACCAGATATTTTATTCTTTTGGGTAGCACGTATGATAATCTCAGGCTACGAATATAAAGATGAAAAGCCATTTAATAATGTGTATTTAACTGGTTTAGTTCGCGATAAGCAACGACGTAAAATGTCTAAACAACTTGGTAATTCGCCAGATGCTTTAAAGCTTATAGAAGCGTATGGAGCCGGTGGTGTTCGTGTTGGGTTATTATTGAGTTCTGCAGCAGGAAACGATTTAATGTTTGATGAAGCGCTTTGCCAGCAAGGTAAAGGTTTTGGAAACAAAATCTGGAATGCCTATCGTTTGGTTGATGGATGGGAAGTTGATAAAAATATTTCACAACCAGAATCAAGTAAGATTGCTGTAGAATGGTATGAATCTAAATTTCAGAAGGCTTTAATTGAGATTGAAGACCATTTTAGTAAATATAGATTGAGTGATGCATTGATGACTACTTATAAGCTCATTTATGATGATTTTTGCGGATGGTTCTTAGAAATGATCAAACCAGGGTATCAACAGCCAATTGATGCTAAAACTTTAAAAAGTGCTATTACTATTTTTGAAGATAATTTAAAAATAGTACACCCTTTTATGCCGTTTTTAACGGAAGATATATGGCATTATATCGCCGAAAGAACTCCAGAAGAAGCATTAATTGTTGCTAAATGGCCAGAATCTAAGCCAATTAATGAGGGGTTAATTAATGAATTTGAATTTGCTTCGGAAGTTATTTCTGGTATTAGAAATATTAGAAAACAAAAAAATATAGCTTTTAAAGATGCTATTGGCTTTTCGGTAATTAATAATGAAAAGAGTCATACAACATTCGATAGTATTATTTCCAAACTAGGAAACTTAGAAAGCATCGATTATGTGTCTGATGCTGTTGATGGTGCTTTAACTTATAGAGTAAAATCTAATGAATATTTTATACCTACAGCAGGTAGTATTGATGTTGAAGCTGAAATTAAAAAATTAACGGAAGAACTAAATTATACGGAAGGTTTTTTGAAATCTGTACGAAAGAAACTCTCTAATGAACGTTTTGTTGCTGGAGCACCAGAACAAGTTGTTGCTAGTGAGAAGAAAAAAGAAGCTGATGCCTTGGCGAAAATTGAAACACTTAAAGCGAGTTTGTCAAGTTTGCATTAGGTTGGTTGCTTGGTGTTCAGTGTTTAGTCGCAGTACAGTATGCGGTCTCAGTGTTCAGTATTCAGTGTTCAGTATTCAGTGTTTCGTCTTTGGTCTTCGGTCTTTCCTTCAGTCTTCCGTGTAATTAATACTATCTCCAACAGAAAGCCCCCAAGTATCAATTAAACCAGCATTAATTTCCAATACATATTTTGCAGGGAAATTAGATGGTAAAGAGCTTTCATCAAATGGTTTAGCATTTTTCTGAAAGCTTACTATACTTTTATTTTCATTGATGTAAATTAAGTCTAAAGGTATTTTGGTATTCTTCATATAAAAGAAACGTTTTTTTACGTCTTCAAATACAAATAACATACCCTGTTTTGTGTCCATAGAATTTCTATACATTAGTCCGGTTTGAACATCAAAATCTGTGTCAGCTATTTCGATATCTAACGTTATTTTTGTAGAGTCAATGGACTTAAAAATAGAGAGCTCACCTTCTTTCTTAAAAGTAACTTCAGTCTGTTTTATGGTCTTTTTGTTTTCTTTACAAGCCGAAAGATTTAAAAGTAAACCAGTAGACGTTATAAAAATTAATAAAGAGAAACGTTTAGGTAACATTTTATTTAACAGCCGTTTTTGGTTTATAAGCAAACATAAAATATAAACCAATAATAATGAATGGAATACTAAGCCATTGTCCTGTATTCAATCCAGCCCAATTTATATATTCGTCACCCTGAGGTTCTTTTGTAAATTCAACAAAGAAACGAATGGTCCATAATAAGATTAAAAACAATCCAAAAAGAAAACCAGTTTGTTCTCTTTTTTTAGTTTTCGAATAGAAATACCATAAAATTAAAAACACAAAAATATAGCAGAAAGATTCATATAACTGTGCTGGGTGCCTGTAAGGTACTTTTTCTAATAATTCTGCAAATTGAGGATCATCCGTAATAGCATTATATGCTTCTTGAACATCTTTAATCCCTGTAAGTTGTGTAATTTGACTCTTGTAATATTGATCTTGAATAAAACGAACTCCGAAATTAGATTCGGTAACTTTTCCAATAATTTCGGAATTTATGAAGTTTCCAATTCTAATAAAAATAGCACCAGAAGCGACAGATATAACAACACGATCTAAAATCCATAATAATGATTTGTAGTTATATTTTTTTCGATACAAATACATACCTATAATTATACCAATAGCAGCACCATGACTAGCTAATCCTTGAAAGCCTGTAAATTCAAACCCTCCTTTAAATTTAAACGGTAGAAAAATACTAAAGAAGTCTTGAGATATTAATTCTGATTGATAAAATAAAACATGCCCTAAGCGTGCTCCAAGCATAGTAGCTAATACAGTGTAAATAAATAAAGGATCCAGATAATCTAAAGATATTTTTTCTTTAGTAAAAATACGTTTCATTATATACCAGCCTATTATAAAGGCAATGACCCACATAAGACTGTAGAAGTGTAATTTGAAATTTCCAACAATGTCAATTCCAGTTACAGGATTCCAATCAAATTTTAATACATGCATATGTTTTGTTTTTTACTTTAAAAGTTTTATGATTTCGACTTCGAAAATGACATTAGATTTTGCAGGAATCCCTCTAGTTCCAGCTTCTCCATAAGCTAAGTGATATGGAATAAATAGTGTTGCCTTATCTCCAACGCTTAATTGTTGTAGGCCTTCTTTAAAGCCAGGAATCATACTGTCATCAGGACCAATACCTGCGGTAATTGGTTGGTATTGGTTTGCAGCTTTGCGTTTTTCATTTACGACATCAAGCGCTTCAGCAATTTCTAGTTTACTAGTTTGAAGTAGTTTTCCGTTTTCAAAATATACTGCGTAATGCGTAAGCACTTCAGCATTTTGCGATAATTTCTCTCCAGTACCTTTTTCTGTAACAATATATCTTAAACCAGAAGGTAATGTAATAGCTTTGGTTTTTTGCGTATCAAATTTTTCTTTAGAAGCTTTTATAATAGCTTCTTTTTTTGCTTTCTTTTCTTTTTCTTTACGCTCAGCTTCAGCAAAATGATTGTTAAATGTTTTAGGAGCATCAAAGGATTTAGCTTCTTTTCCTTTTCTAATAATGTTTAGCTCTTTAATAACAACATCTTCTATTGGTCTGTCGCCAGATCCAGTTTTTACATTAGAAATACTATCTTGAATGTCTATTCCAAGAACCAATTCTCCAAAAATATTATATCCATTATCTAAATGAGGTTTTGGAATCTCTGTAATAAAAAATTGACTTCCATTTGTATTACGTCCAGAGTTTGCCATAGATAGAATACCAGGCTTATCATGTTTCAAATCCGGATGGAACTCATCTGTAAATTTATAACCAGGACTTCCTCCTCCAGTACCTGTAGGATCACCTCCTTGAATCATGAATTGATCAATAACACGATGGAAAATAAGTCCGTTATAGAATTTTTTCCCTTTATAGATGCTGTCTACCATAGTATTAGTACCCTCTGCTAATGATACAAAGTTAGCAACAGTTATAGGTGCTTTTTTATGTTCCAATTTAGCAACCATAATACCTTCTGTAGTAATAAATTCTGCATATAATCCATCTTCAAGATCTGGATATTGTGCTTTACATGAAGCTAAAATTATTAAAGATGTAATAGATAAAACTTTGATAGATTTTTTTAAGAAATTCATTATTAATTAGTTTGATTTTGGGTAATTGAGTTTATTGTAACTTCACAAATTATGGGCGTGTTACTTCCTATTTTATTTTCATCGCCATAATAACCGTATGCTTTTTGTGAAGGGAATATAAAGGTAGCAGTTTCACCAGTTTTCATTAGTTTTAAACCTTCACGTAACCCTGTAAATAATTCTTCTTTATCCATAGCATAGGTTTGCGTTTTAATATCTTCTTTCGAATATATTAAGCTGCCATTTAAGGCTTTTACGTTATAATTATAGTTTATAATATCTCCAAAAAGAGGTGTCTTTAAAGTGTCTATTTCTGTTTTATTATTGTAATAATACCAAAAACCACTCTCAGAGGCTATATAATTATTGCCTTGCTCTTGCATAATTTTTTCTATAGAAATTTGTTCGTGAGCAAAGAGCCTTTTATTACGCTCAACTGAGGCATCTATGAATGAACCCGTTTTTACAGAAACGGGACGCCTTGCTTCGGGTGTTTTGCAATTTAATGCCAGTAAGACTAATACTAATGTTAGTAGTTTATTCATTATTTAGGGCTTTATTATAACTAGGCAATATACTAATAAATTTAGCAACTGTATCCTCCATTGATAAATGGCTTTTTCCTCCTGCTGCGTTGGTATGACCTCCACCTCCAAAATGTGCTCTTGATAATTCGTTAACAGAGAAGTTACCTTTTGAGCGTAATGATATTTTTATAATGCCTTCTTGTTTATCTTCAATAAAAATAGCGGCAAGCACAGTGTCTTTTAAAGATAAAGCATAATTTACAACGCCTTCTGTGTCTCCTTTTTTGTAATCGTATTTATATAATTCTTCCTGTGAAAGGGTTATGTAAGCTGTTTTTGATTCAGGAATAATTTTTAAATTGCTTAATGCGCATCCTAAGAGCTGCAACCGTTCATAACTATTAGTGTCGTAAACGTTATTATGAATTTCAGTATTATTAGCTCCTTTTTCAATAAGCTGGGCTACAATCTGGTGTGTTTTACTGGTTGTAGATAAAAATCTGAATGATCCAGTATCGGTCATTATACCAACATACAGGCAAGTTGAAATATTAGCATCAATTAAGTCTGTATCACCTAACATATCAATAAAATGATATACCATTTCGCAGGTAGAACTCATAGTAACATCGCTAAACATATACGTAGCATAATTATCTGGTGCTTGGTGATGATCAATCATAATTTTTAAAGCACTGCTATTAGCTAAAACAGTTTCCATACTACCAGTTCTATGAAGAGCATTAAAATCTAAGGTAAATATGATATCTGCGGCTTCAATTAGTGCATCACATTCTTTAGTTTGGGAATCGTGCTTTAAAATTGTGTCATTACCTGGAATCCATTTTAAGAAAGTAGGATAGTCATTAGGAACTAAAACATTTACTTGATGATTACCTTTTATAAGGTAGTGATATAACCCAAGTGTTGAACCAATAGCATCTCCATCTGGATTTTTATGCGGTACAATTACAATCTTTTTTGCAGTAGATAATAATTGTTTTATACTAGTAATATCTTGTCTGTACATAGTTGACGAAGATACAACTTTTTAAAATTTGATAAACTTGTTTTTAATTAGAAATACATTACTTTTGCAGCAAAATTAAAACAATAAGATGGCAACAAATAGAACATTTACAATGCTTAAGCCAGATGCTGTTGAGAAAGGACACATTGGCGCAATATTAGAAAAAATTTCAGCTTCAGGATTTAGGATCGTAGCAATGAAATTAACACAAATGACAAAAGCTGATGCTGAAGCGTTTTATGCAATACATAACGAACGTCCATTTTTTGGAGAATTAGTTGAATATATGACACGTGGTCCTATTGTTGCGGCTATTTTAGAAAAAGACAATGCTGTTGATGATTTTAGAACATTAATAGGGGCTACTAACCCTGCTGATGCTGCTGAAGGAACAATTCGTAAGTTATATGCAACTTCTATTGGAGAAAATGCAGTACACGGTAGTGATAGTGATGATAATGCGGCTATAGAAGGTGCTTTCCATTTTTCTGGTAGAGAGATGTTTTAGTCATTAAAAATTATAAATAGAGAAAACCTACAACTTAGTTGTGGGTTTTGTTGTTTTAGAAATAAATTGTGATTATTTATTACCAAATTTATTTTTTTAAGCTTCTTCAATACCCCCTTATTTTTAACCACCATTCTAATAACTTTTCCTATACCGCGCTCTGAATGAACAAAATATATCATTTTTAAGACCTTTAGTTTAACGTCAGTTCGATATATTATAAATTGATAATCAAATACTTAAAAGGTTTTAAAGAAGAAATAATGTCAAGGACGAGGAACGAGGAAGAATCTCATCATAATGAGATATCTCGTCACTCATGCTTCGCTCCGTCGACATGACAAACAGCTGTATTTCATTGGATTATATAAGATGTTTTTAATAAAGTTTACGTCGAACTCAGGTTTAGTTTAAAAAAGTACTTTCTGTGAATTAAAATAAAATTAGCTCCATAAAAAAAAGCCTATCAAATAAATGATAGACTTTTAATTGTAATTGTTAAAGTATATGTATTAGATTACTTTTACGTTTACGGCGTTTAATCCTTTTTTGCCTTCTTGTAGATCGAATTCTACAGCATCACCTTCACGAATTTCATCGACAAGTCCTGAAATGTGTACAAAATGTTCTTTGTTGTTGTCGTCTTCAGTGATAAATCCAAAACCTTTAGAATCATTGAAAAATTTTACGGTACCTTTACTCATTGTTTAAACTATTAAATTAATATAATTTTGTAAAGGTAGTTCAAACTAATTTATTAATAGCTAAAAACAAAAAAAGTCTATCAAATTGATTGATAGACTTTTAATTGTAATTGTTAAAGTATATGTATTAGATTACTTTTACGTTTACGGCGTTTAATCCTTTTCTACCTTCTTGTAGATCGAATTCTACTGCATCACCTTCACGAATTTCATCGATAAGTCCTGAAATGTGTACAAAATGTTCTTTGTTGTTGTCGTCTTCAACGATGAATCCAAAACCTTTAGAATCATTGAAAAATTTTACGGTACCTTTACTCATTGTATTTGTTATATAAAAATTAAGTCACAAATATAATATAAATAATAATAGCTTTTTGGTTTTGTATAAAATTTTTGTATAAAGTTCGTTTTTGTAATTAACGGAGTACCAGTTTCTTAATGATTTCTTTTCCTAGCTCTTCGTTAAGCATGTTAATTATTTTTTGTTTGCCATAACTTAATTCTTCCCTAAGAACACTAGAGGTTAGTTGTACATAAAGCGTGTTACGCTCTAAGTTTACAGATGCTGTATAATTATTTACGCCATTGCCCATAAGGTTTGCCCAGGCATCTGCTACATTAACTTTGTTTAAACCTTTTTCTAGTTTATTGGTTTCCACAAATTCTTTTAAAGCATCACTTATGCTGATATGTTCGTTGTTGCGTTTTGCCATTAGATTTTGTCTTTTTTTTGAGTTATTTGAAATTTAAATACTAAAGTCAAACAATCTTTTTACATGTTTTTCTTTTTGATACCAATCATTATATACTAATTCAAGGTTTTTCACTTTGAAACTACCAAAATCATAATTTCTAAAGTGTTCAATTGATTTTAAAAATTCAGATTTTTGATTTAATTTTTTACTAAAACGACATACTGTTGAGTGAGCCGTTTGTATTGAGTAGCGTTTGTCAATACTTTGTTCTAAGGTAGTGTTTTTAAAGTTTTCTCTTAAATTATTTCGTATGATATTTAACGAGTTGTTATTCATAAAACCTTGAACCATTAAACATGATGGTGAAGCAGTAATTCCTTTAAAACTAATTTCAAGATCAATATTACAATTTAAACTTTGGTTGATTAGTTTTATATATTCTGATAGGTTTATGTCTTTTAATTGAAAACCATCGTAGCATGATATTATGGACATAACTGTAATATGAATATCTGAATTTTTATAGTAATATTGATTGGGTTCTATTACTTTGATTTTGTTAAGAAACTCTTGAATTTTATTTTTAACTTCTATTGACGGTCTAATTATTAATGTTATTCCGAACCTTTTATCAAGAGGAGAATCAATTAAATGGTCAATCTGATAGTCATCATTAGAAATTTTTTGAATAGATTCTGTGTAAAGGGCATTATAATGATCTTTAAGATTCATTGAAAATATATCTTAAAATTTACAGCTTGAAAATTTCATAAGATTGATGCACTTGTTTTACAGCTGCTTCTGTACGCTCAGCATGAGTGTCGCTTATAAACAATTGTCCAAAATTTTCATCATCCACTAATTTAATAATTTGAGCCACACGTTGTTCATCTAATTTATCAAAAATATCATCTAATAATAAAATAGGATTTACACCACTTTGCGCTTTAATAAAATCGAACTGTGCTAATTTTAAAGCGATTAAAAATGATTTTTGTTGCCCTTGACTTCCAAATTTTTTGATGGGATGCCCTTCTATATTAAAGTGTAAGTCATCTTTATGAATGCCAACACTGGTATATTGTAATGCCTTGTCTTTATTAATTATATTTTTTAAAAGGGTGTTTAAATCAGCTTCAAATAAATCACTATGATATTTTAAATCAACTATTTCATTACCATTGCTTATGGCTTCGTAACGCGATTTAAAGATGGGAATAAATTCCTTTAAAAAGGCGTCTCTTTTTTCAAAAATAAGCGTGCCAAATTCTGTTAATTGATTGTTGTAAACCTCTAAAGTGTCGTTATTAAAAGTATGGTTTAGTGCAAAGTATTTAAGTAATGCATTGCGTTGGGCTAGTATTTTATTATAATTAATTAAGTGGTTTAAATAGGTTTTATCACTTTGGGAAATAACACTATCTATAAATTTTCGTCGGGTATCGCTACCTTCTATAATTAAATCTCTGTCAGCTGGTGAAATAATCACTAAAGGTAAAAAACCAATGTGTTCGCTAAACTTTTCGTAAGCTTTAGCATTTCGTTTAATCACCTTTTTTTTGCCTCGCTTAAGGCTAATAATTATTTTTTCGGTTTGGTCGCCTTTTTCGTAATCACCATTGATTACAAAAAAGTCTTCATCGTGCTTTATATTTTGAGTTGCAACAGGGTTAAAATAGCTTTTCCCAAAAGATAAATGATAAATAGCATCAAGTACATTGGTTTTTCCAATACCATTATTACCAACGATGCAATTTATTTTATCATTGAAAGTAAATGATTTACTATCAAAGTTTTTATAATTGAGTAACGAAAGTGATTTTAAAATCATATAATAAGCGACTTAAAGGCTATTTAGTTGCTAAACTCTTTAAAAAGAAGTGCAAATTATTGAAAAATATCAAATAAATACCCTTTTAGTTATGAAGAAAAATTATATTTTTGCGGCGCATTAATACAGAACTGAATACATGGCGACTTATAATAAAAGAGGATACAAACCTAAAAATAAAGTAGAGAAAGAGCAAAACATTGAGGCAGACTCTACAACAGCAGAAGTTTTCAATACACTTGATGAAACTGCTTCGAAAACAGAAGAATTTGTTCAAAAGAATCAGAAATACATTTTTGTAATTATTGGACTTGTTGCAGTAATTGTATTAGGGTCTTTAGGTTATAAAGAATTTATAGCGAAACCTAAGCAAGAATCAGCAATGAACGATATGTTTCAAGCTCAAAAATATTTTGATCAAGCCGTTACTGGTGTTGAAAAAGACTCATTGTATAATTTAGCTTTAAACGGTGGTGAAGGAAAATTTGGGATGTTGGATATCATAGAAGAGTACAGTGGTACACCTTCTGCTAACTTAGCAAGCTATTATGCAGGAACAGCTTATTTAAGATTAAAAGATTATAAAAAAGCAGTAGAGCATTTAGAGAATTTTAAAAGTGATGACGAAATATTAGCGCCTATAGCTAAAGGAAATATTGGTGATGCTTTTGTCCAGTTAAACCAGTCGGAAGAAGCTTTAGGATATTATGAGCAAGCAGCTGAAATGCGTAATAATGAATATACAACACCAATGTATTTGTTTAAAGCTGGAACCATTGCTTTAGATTTAGGAAAAGCGGATAAGGCATTGACTTATTTTAAAAGAATTAAAGAGGATTACCCTAATTCAACTGAGGCGTCTAAAGTAGATGTGTTTATAGGTAAAGCTCAAGTATTGGCAGGTAAATAGTATGGCTACGGTAAATAAAAATTTATCCGATTACGATAAAGCAACAATCCCAAACGCGAATAAATTTCGGTTTGGGATTGTTGTTTCTGAGTGGAATGATACTGTGACTGAAGGACTCTATGAAGGTGCCTACAATACTTTAGTCGAGAATGGTGCGTCTCCAAATAATATCATTAGATGGGATGTTCCGGGCAGCTTCGAACTTATTTATGGCTGCAAAAAAATGCAAGAACAAATGGTAAATGCAGTTATTGCTATTGGCAGTGTTATACAAGGAGAAACAAAACATTTTGATTTTGTTTGTGAAGCAGTATCACAAGGTATAAAAGACTTAAACGTAACCAGGGAAACGCCTATAATATTCTGTGTCCTTACAGATAATAATATGCAGCAAGCCATAGAACGCTCTGGCGGTAAACATGGTAATAAAGGTACCGAAGCTGCTATTGCTGCTATTAAAATGGCAGAACTGCGTAAGAATAGCTAGTTTATATTCGCAGCCACTAGTTTTACAAGTATCAGTTATTAATTGCGTATAAGATTAAGTGAACACGTCACTGCGAGTTTTACTTTATAGTAAAACGTGTCAGTCTGTTTAAATGAAAAGATTGCCACAGTCTTGCCTCCTTTGCTATGACCTAAATAATTTTATGTGTGATTTATAATGAAGTTTTGTTAACAATTTTTGGCATTTCAACCTCTGTTTTCTGCCTATTTTTAAGTATTTTTGAATTAAAGATCATTATAGATTTTGTTTAAACAACGTAAAAATAAAACCTTTAAGTATAAGCCTAGGTTTTCTGAAGAAAATCAAACAGATGTAGATTTGGATGATAATTTTGATTCTAAAGATTTTACTTTCAAATGGCAGCGACAAAGAGGCAATAATGTTCGGGTTAAAGGTGCCTTGCCTGTAAAAACTTTAATTTTAGTTTTGGTATTATTATTGCTTTGTATGTATTTATTAGAGAAAAAATACATGTAACCTTAAAGCTGAGAAATCATGGGAATTTTAAAATTACGGAAAAACAAAAAGTTTAGCTACACACCTCGTTATTTTGATGATAAAGGGGAAGGGAATCCCTTTGAAATTAAACATAAGTTTGATGAACATAGGACGACCGTTGGTAGTAATAAAGGTTTAAAAACAAAATTTAATAATGCTTTAGATGATTTAAAAAATAATCCAAACAGAGAAGTTAACAGGCGTGTTTTAATAATTGTTGGTATTCTTGTTTTAATATTTCTTTTTATCATCGATTTCGATTTATCTATATTCTTTTCAAAGTAATACATGGCAGACATTATTCAGCTTTTACCCGATCATGTTGCTAACCAAATAGCAGCAGGAGAGGTCGTACAACGTCCAGCATCGGTTGTAAAGGAGTTGCTAGAAAACGCTATTGATGCGGGAGCTTCAACTATTAAACTTATAGTAAAGGATGCGGGAAAAACATTAATTCAAGTTATTGATGATGGTAAAGGGATGAGTGTTACGGATGCTCGTTTAAGTTTCGAGCGTCATGCTACCTCTAAAATTCGTACTGCTGATGATTTATTTCAATTGCATACAAAAGGGTTTCGTGGAGAGGCTTTAGCAAGTATAGCGGCCATTGCGCATGTAGAATTAAAAACAAAGCAAGAGCAAGATGATGTAGGAACTACCATCGTGATTGAAGGTAGTAATGTAGCATCCCAAGAGGTTGTGGTAACTCCAAAAGGGACATCTATTTCTGTAAAAAATCTTTTCTTTAATATTCCGGCACGACGTAATTTTTTAAAGTCTAATACCGTTGAACTACGTCATGTTATTGATGAATTTCATCGTGTGGCTTTAGCACATCCTAATATTAGTTTTGTTTTATTTAACAATGGAAGCGAATCTTTTAATTTGCCAATTAGTAATTATAGACAGCGTATTGTAAATATTTTTGGGAATAAAACCAATGAAAAGCTAGTTCCTGTAGAAGAGAATACCGAGGTTTTAAAAATTTCAGGATTTGTTGGTAAGCCTGAGTTTGCTAAGAAAACAAGAGGCGAACAGTATTTTTTCGTAAACAATCGTTTTATTAAAAGTGCCTATTTAAATCATGCCATTGCTTCTGCATTTGATGGTTTATTAAAAAGTGGGACACATCCAAGCTATTTTTTAAATTTAGAGGTAGACCCGCAAACTATCGATATTAATATACATCCAACTAAAACAGAAATTAAGTTTGATGACGAGCATACTTTGTATGCCTTGTTACGTTCTGCAGTAAAGCATAGTTTGGGGCAATTTAATATAGCACCTGTTTTGGATTTTGAACGTAATCCAAATCTTGATACACCGTATGATTATAAAAGTAGTGAAACGAGGACTCCTAAAGTTGAGGTGGATAGTAGTTTTAATCCGTTTCAGGAAGAAACAAAATCTAGAGCAACTACTACTTATAAAAAAGAACCTGCTGCAAGTTGGGAAAATTTATATGTTGGATTAGAATCTAAAGGAACAAAAACACATCAGGATTTTAGTGAAGTGCATTTTGAAAGTGAAGAATCTACACCTTCTATTTTTGATGATGAAAAGCAAATAGAGCAAGCAAATACAACCTATCAACTTCATAATAAATATATTGTTAGTACTATTAAATCGGGGATGTTGGTTATAGATCAACATCGGGCTCATCAACGTATTTTATATGAAGAGCTTCTAAAGAATATGACAATTAAAGAAGCGGTAAGTCAACAATTATTATTTCCACTTCAGCTACATTTTTCAACACAGGAAATTACAATTGTAAAGCAATTAAAAGATGATTTAGAAAATACAGGGTTTGTATTTTCAAATTTTAATGATGAATCTCTTGAAATAACAGGTGTTCCAATTTCGGTTCCTGAAAGTGAAGTATCCATTATTTTAGAACAATTAATCAGCGATGTAGAAAATGAGGTGCCGGATAGTAATTTTAGTGCTACCGATTTATTGGCTAAGTCAATGTCTAAAAGCTTGGCTATTAAAACAGGGCAATCGCTACAGAAAGATGAACAGGAGCATTTGGTAAATAAACTATTTGCATGCAAAGAACCAAACATTTCACCCACTAACAGGTCAACATTTATTACATTAAGCGTTGATGAATTAGACAAAAAATTTTTATAGATTATGATGAGGATTTCAGAAACTGTTAAACACCTATTAATCATTAATGTGATTATGTTTATTGGTACTTTGGCTATAGGAGAAGGTGTTTTGTTTTACGATTGGTTTGCCATGCATTTTCCTAAGAATGAGGTATTTAAGCCTTGGCAAATAATAACACATATGTTTATGCATGGAGGGGTAACACATATTTTGTTTAATATGTTTGCGCTTTGGATGTTTGGAACACCCGTAGAACAAGTTTTGGGATCAAAGCGGTTTTTGTTCATATACATCTCTGCTGGATTAGGAGCAGTTGCTTTGCAAATAGGATATTATTATTTTAAATATATTCCAATGGAAGCTGAGGCTTTTAGTTTAGGCTTTAACCATGAACAAATAGTAGAAGTATTTAAAGAAGGTAAAGTGTTTAGAGCTATAGGACAAGAATTTAATGAGATTTATTACGCTTCTATGGTAGGTGCTTCAGGATGTATTATGGGGATTTTAGCGGCATTTGGTATGATGAATCCTAATGCAGAACTTATGATGATATTTTTACCAATTCCTATTAAGGCAAAATATTTTATTCCTGGTATCATTATTTTAGATTTAATTTCTGGTTTAACAGGGCAATCCTTTTTTAGTCCAAGTAACACGGCATTTATGGCTCATGTAGGAGGTGCATTAACGGGCTTTTTAATAATGTGGTATTGGAAAAAAACACAATTTAATAGAAATCGCTGGAATTAATGACTTCGCTCTCTCAAGACATAAAAGACAAATTGTCCAGACTTAACGTTCTAGAAAAAATTATAGTTGTTAACACCATAGTTTTTGTAATAGGTTATATACTTACCAAAACTTTAAATCTTCCTGAAGGAACTAGTTTGAATTGGTTGGAGTTACCAAGTGATTTTTCTGATTTTATAGTAAAATTCTGGACCATTATAACCTATGCTTTCTCACATTACGATTTTTGGCATCTTTTTTTTAATATGCTTTGGTTGTATTTTATAGGACGTATGCTCTTAAACTTATTTAGCCCCAAAATGGCACTTAATATTTATTTTTTAGGAGCTATGTCTGGAGGTTTGTTGTATATGCTATGTTATACAATGTTTCCAAATGTTTTTCTGGCAAATTCAAGATTGCTAGGTGCTTCGGCTGCAGTAAGGGCTCTATTGATTTTTCTTTGTGCTTATATGCCCAATCAAGAGATTCGCTTTTTTACATTTAATATAAAACTCTGGTATGTTGGTCTGGCTATTGTAGTAATTGACGTCATTGGATTATTTTCTGGAATTAATAACCCTATAGAGGGAAATCCAGGTGGTTATTTAGCTCATCTTGGAGGGGTTTTACTAGGTTATTTTTATGCAAAACAATTATTAAAGGGTAATGATATAGGTAGAGGTTTTGAAGGTCTGGTGGGTATAATTTTTGGGTTTTTTAAATCATCGAAAAAAGGACCTTTAAAAACAGTTCACAAAAATAAATCGAAAGTTGGAGGATATACTAAAGCTGATTTTAAAGAGTTTAATAATCAAAAGAAAATAGACGTTATTCTAGATAAGATAAGTAAAAGTGGTTATGATAGCCTAACTGCCGAGGAAAAGGAGTTCTTATTTAAAGCGGGAAAATAGCTTTATAAGAGGGAAGGGCAATAAATAATCATGGATTTAATGGGGAAATTCATTCGTTTATCGAAAAATTTTAGTAAGAAAATATTTATGTTTTATCTTCCCAGTAGTTAAATGCTTCAGGTTTTAGAGTTTTAATATTTAAGAGGGGTTCAATTGATTAGCTTAATTTAGAACAAAATTAATTTATCGGAAACTTTATTTGTTTTCTAATAAAACGAATAGAATAGATAAATTCAAAATATAATTTTGTTCATTGGTTGATGGTCTTCGAGTGATAATATGAAGAAACTAAGTTTTATTAATAAAATTATTTATTTCATAAATGTAATTGTAGCTGTTTTGTTGCTATTTTCATTTGCCTTGCCTTTTTTACCACCAAAGACATTTTCTATATTATCAGTACTAAATTTAGGTGTTTCACTTTTAATACTAATTAATGTATTATTCTTTCTATATTGGTTAATAAAGCTTAAAAGACAATTAATATTATCATTCTTTGTCCTTTGTATTGGATATATTTCTTTTGGCTCTTTATACAGGTTTTCTTCTTCAAAAACTATAGAAAGTCCGAATAATATAAGAGTAATGAATTACAATGTTAGGTTATTTAATCTCTATAATTGGATTCCTGGAAAACATATTGAAAACAAAATTGTCGATTTTATTAAGACGCAAGCTCCAGACATTTTAAGTATTCAAGAGTATCACCCTCATGAAAACATTGATCTTTCTTTTTTTAAATATAAATATGAAAAACTTTCTGGGAATAAAACAAAATATGGGCAAGCTATTTTCTCGCAATACCCTATTGTAAATTCTGGTTCGATTGAGTTTCCGGATACGGCTAACAATGCTATTTTTGCAGATATTCTTAAAGGAACTGATACCATTAGGGTTTATAATATTCATTTAGAATCGTTGCGAATAAATACTAATGTTGAAACTCTTAAGAATGAAGATTCCGAACGCCTTTTTAATCGTATTGGAGCAACTTTTAAGATGCAACAATTTCAAACGGAGTTATTTTTATTGCATAAAAAGCAATGTAAGTATAAAATGATTATTTGCGGGGATTTTAATAACACAACATTCTCTTATGTGTATAGGAAAATTAAAACCGATTTAAATGATACGTTTAAAGAAGCTGGTAATGGATTTGGACGTACTTATGATTTTAGATTTTTTCCTATACGAATTGATTTTATTTTTGCTGATAAAGCATTTTCTGTAAATGGTTTTAAAGCCTATAATGAACATTATTCAGATCATTACCCTATTATGACTACGCTTAGTTTGGATAAGCAGTAAATAGTCACAATATTCAGTCAGTTTATGAGAGGTTTGGAATTCATAATTATCAGTATTTTAAAATAACGTGAGTTTAACTTAAATTATTTAACTTCATTGTAAAGTTCTGATTGTTAGGTTTATAAAATATTTTGTATTTAAAAACACCCTCCTTAGTCCTCCCTCGAGGGGCGATTTCCTATAAAGTGGCAATTTCATTTCTTCCTTGAATTATTTTACAGATAAGCAGGTTGAACAAATCCTTTCCCTTATTGTTGAACTTGAAAGCGATTTCATCTAAATAGCCCTGT
>NZ_SRSO01000090.1 GCF_004791695.1 Flavivirga rizhaonensis
GACAAGGAAAACACATAATATTGTTAGATAAAATAAACTCCACAGTAGAGGAATGTACCACGATATAGCCAAATACACTGGCAAAGCGGTAATAATCAGCCACTTCATCACGAATTGTTTATGTTAAAGATTTCATCGAGTCTTCATAATAAATACTTAATAATTAGTAGCACAGTGCCATAATATATACCTAACACTACATAAACAACACTTTTATTTCAATTCATAGTCATTTTAGTTAATTGTACGTGTTTCTAATTCGTATTTACATTTGAAAAG
>NZ_SRSO01000091.1 GCF_004791695.1 Flavivirga rizhaonensis
TGTTTCACCTGATGGAGAGCTAATTGCGTAATGGCTGATCGGTTCAGCCGCACCGTAGAATACTAAGCCGATTCCCATGCCTGCGCTGAACAGCATGGCAAACCATGATAATAACCCGAATTCCGGTTTTTCATCAGGCTTTCCGAGTTTGATTTTTCCGATCGGGCTGAAAATCAAAAAGAGACAAAACCCGACAAACAAAGAGACAACTAAAAGATAATACCAACCAAATGAATCGGTAATAAATGCTTGTGCCGATTGAGACACATTTTGCAGGCT
>NZ_SRSO01000092.1 GCF_004791695.1 Flavivirga rizhaonensis
CAAACAGTAGTACCGCTAGCGTGACGATCAACGCATTAGACGATGCGGGCTTTAGCTATAGCGCCGCAGCATATTGTGCAGATGCTACAGATCCAACGCCAAGCATAACAGGTTTAACAGGCGGAACCTTCTCAAGTACTGGAGGCTTATCACTTACAGCAGGAACAGGACTTATCGATGTATCGACCAGTACTCCGGGAACCTATACCGTAACTTATACCACAGCAGGAACCTGTCCAAACAGTAGTACCGCTAGCGTGACGATCAAC
>NZ_SRSO01000093.1 GCF_004791695.1 Flavivirga rizhaonensis
CAAACAGTAGTACCGCTAGCGTGACGATCAACGCATTAGACGATGCGGGCTTTAGCTATAGCGCCGCAGCATATTGTGCAGATGCTACAGATCCAACGCCAAGCATAACAGGTTTAACAGGCGGAACATTTAGTAGCACATTAGGCTTATCACTTACAGCAGGAACAGGACTTATCGATGTATCGACCAGTACTCCGGGAACCTATACCGTAACTTATACCACAGCAGGAACCTGTCCAAACAGTAGTACCGCTAGCGTGACGATCAA
>NZ_SRSO01000094.1 GCF_004791695.1 Flavivirga rizhaonensis
CAAACAGTAGTACCGCTAGCGTGACGATCAACGCATTAGACGATGCGGGCTTTAGCTATAGCGCCGCAGCATATTGTGCAGATGCTACAGATCCAACGCCAAGCATAACAGGTTTAACAGGCGGAACCTTCTCAAGTACTGGAGGCTTATCACTTACAGCAGGAACAGGACTTATCGATGTATCGACCAGTACTCCGGGAACCTATACCGTAACTTATACCACAGCAGGAACCTGTCCAAACAGTAGTACCGCTAGCGTGACGATCAA
>NZ_SRSO01000095.1 GCF_004791695.1 Flavivirga rizhaonensis
TAAACAGACCAAAAAGCGTATACTATATCTTTCCATGAATATTTACATTGAGTTGGTAATTTGGGCAAATGTTCTTCTAAAAGTTTACCGATCTTTTTGTTTTCAAATTCTTGTAAAACAAAATTTACCCCCCCCAAAAGGGCGATTTCCTAGAATATGGCAAAAATTGGTTATATTATGATTATGGAACAACAATCAATACTTTCAATCACGCAACGTTTCGGTACTCAAGAAGCCTGTATAAGCTACCTTGAGTCGATTCGT
>NZ_SRSO01000096.1 GCF_004791695.1 Flavivirga rizhaonensis
ATTAATAATACCTCCTGGTTTTAGAATGACACTTTAAACATACAAACTCGATTTAATTTTTTTATGAAAAATAATATTAAAACAATGATTTTCAAGTGTTTGTCATTTCGACAGAGCGAAGCATGAGTGACGAGAAATCTCATCATGATGAGATTCCTCCTCGTTCCTCGTCCTTTAGATTTGTATAATAGATAATATCTATAATGGTTATGATGTTGAAACAGGGGGTGCAGGGGGAGACTGATAAGTCATAAAAATGTTAA
>NZ_SRSO01000097.1 GCF_004791695.1 Flavivirga rizhaonensis
CTAGCGGTACTACTGTTTGGACAGGTTCCTGCTGTGGTATAAGTTACGGTATAGGTTCCCGGAGTACTGGTCGATACATCGATAAGTCCTGTTCCTGCTGTAAGTGATAAGCCTAATGTGCTACTAAATGTTCCGCCTGTTAAACCTGTTATGCTTGGCGTTGGATCTGTAGCATCTGCACAATATGCTGCGGCGCTATAGCTAAAGCCCGCATCGTCTAATGCATTGATCGTCACGCTAGCGGTACTACTGTTTG
>NZ_SRSO01000098.1 GCF_004791695.1 Flavivirga rizhaonensis
AGTAATTTTATCTTTAGAAATCATAAGCAGAATAATGTTAGTTAATTAGAATTCAACACTTTAATTTACTAAATATTCTGCTTTTTCTATACTATAAATATGAGTTTCTTAGGCCGAACTCAGGTTTATAAGTTACAAGAATATTTTTGTTGGTGCTTCCATACGAATCTCACCCTGTTCATTAACTTTTTGGCAATTCTAATAATTGCCCTGTTCCCTTTCATTGTTTTGCATAAATTGATGTAATTTAGG
>NZ_SRSO01000099.1 GCF_004791695.1 Flavivirga rizhaonensis
CTGTTAGCTGCAATTTTGTATTATGGATAAGTAGGAAGGGGGCTGTAAACTCGATTAAAACAGACGTTTCAAAGATTGAATGCTGCAACTCACGTGAACAGATCTCCCATCCATTAAAGGCTTATAACCTGAGTTCGAGCTAAGGATTTAGAAAAACAATGCTAATTGTTCAGACTTATATGTTTCAAATTTGATAGCAGGTTTCTTTTCTTGAAAAGAATAAGCAATTAAACTAGCAATCAAGTTGGTAA
>NZ_SRSO01000009.1 GCF_004791695.1 Flavivirga rizhaonensis
TGTATACGCGTTACGCACCCGTGCGCCGGTCGTCATCTGGTGCAAGCACCAATGTTACCCCTCGACTTGCATGTGTTAGGCCTGCCGCTAGCGTTCATCCTGAGCCAGGATCAAACTCTTCATCGTTGTTTTTTGTGCGTCTTCTATATTTGATATAAAAAACAGCTCTTAACAACCAATAGGAATCTCTAATGCTCAAAATGGTCTATTCTCTTTGTTTGATTAATACCGTTTCCAGTATCAATCTTACGCTGTCAATTCAATATGTTTATGAACTTCTTTTTTACTTCTCTAAGCTCGTTTCCTCGCTTAGCGGGTGCAAATATAAAACCCTTTTTTTAGTTCCGCAATACTTTTTTGATCTTTTTTTAGAAAAAATCTTCAGGCCTTTTCTAATATCCGAAAATCATTGATTTTTAATGGACCCTGCCCAACAAGCTACTGCCCGTTTTGGCGGCTGCAAACATACAACCTTTTTTATTCTCACAATACCTTTTTTGATCTTTTTTTGAAAAAAAATTTTAAGCCTTTTTCTTTGTATAAATCGCAATGTTTTTATGAACGTTTTGCCTCTGAGCTAATGCCCGTTTTAGCGGCTGCAAACATACAACCTTTTTTATTCTTTAAAAGCTTTTTTTAAACTTTTTTAATTTTGTCTTTTATGACCTTTAAGGAACGTCGCATAACTGCCGATTCTTTCAATCTTAGCCGCTAAGCGGGTGCAAAGATACTCCCCATTTTTACATATCCTAACCTTTTTTTAATATTCTTTTTATATTCTTTTTTATACCCTGAATTACAAGCCGTTATAAACACCCTTTTTTTACCACACCTTTAGCTTTTTTATATCAAATGAAACATACTCCCTTTTTATTCCCTTCTCCTTATTATTATACCTAATCTTTTAAATCACTTACTTGGATTAATTTTTATTAAACATTATTAAAATATTACCTCTTTTCTTCCCTCCTACCTAAAACCGAATAACCTTATATGAAGCACATAAGAAAACTGTTTTTGGAACCTTTACAATATACTTTGAAATACCTACTTCAGAACAACTAAATACTATATATCTCTTTTATTAATATTCTATAGGCTTTTAATTACTTATCAAAAAAGTACAATGGATTTCAGCTGGGCTATGCAAAATACGGAGTAACACCAAAAATTTAATCACATATTAAATTATACATATATATATATTGTGTGGATTTGTTTATACTATTATCTTTGCATTCTGATTTTAAATTATTTTATGATAGATATAACATTACCCGATGGAAGTGTAAAGCAGTTTGAAAAAAATGCTACACCTATGGATGTTGCTAAAAGCATTAGTGAAGGATTTGCAAGAAATGTCATTTCGGCTAGTTTTAATGGTACAACTGTTGAAACTGTTACTCCATTAACCACTGATGGCTCTTTAGTTTTATATACTTGGAATAACGACGAGGGTAAAACTGCTTTTTGGCATTCTTCTGCGCATGTATTAGCACAAGCTATTGAAGAATTATATTCTGGTGCAAAACTTACTATCGGTCCTGCGATTGAAAATGGGTTTTATTATGATGTAGACTTTGGTGATCATGTAGTTTCTGAGAAAGACTTCAAAGCTATTGAAACTAAAATGATAGAAATTGCACGTGGGAAACATGAGTTTAAAATGCGTTCTGCAACAAAAGCTGAGGCTTTATCATTATATAGTGATAACGAGTTTAAAACTGAACTGATTGAAAACCTAGAGGATGGTACAATCACTTTTTGTGATCATGCTACTTTTACAGATTTATGTCGTGGGGGTCATATTCCTAATACAGGTATTATTAAAGCTGTAAAAATTTTATCGGTTGCTGGAGCTTATTGGAGAGGTAATGAAAACAACCCACAATTAACACGGGTGTATGGCATATCTTTCCCAAAACAAAAAGAGCTTACTGCTCATTTAGAATTATTAGAAGAAGCAAAAAAGCGTGATCATAGAAAATTAGGGAAGGAACTAGAATTATTTACGTTCTCTAGAAAAGTTGGTCAAGGTTTACCATTATGGCTACCAAAAGGCGCTGCTTTACGCGAACGTTTAGAAAACTTTTTAAAAGCAGCCCAAAAGAAAGCGGGTTATGAAATGGTTGTTACGCCTCATATTGGACAGAAAGAACTATATGTAACTTCGGGACATTATGCAAAATATGGTGAGGATAGTTTTCAACCAATACATACACCTAAAGAAGACGAAGAGTTTTTATTAAAACCTATGAACTGCCCGCATCACTGTGAAATATATAATAGTGCACAATGGAGTTATAAAGATTTACCTAAACGTTACGCGGAATTCGGAACGGTTTACAGATATGAACAAAGTGGTGAATTACATGGTTTAACAAGAGTTAGAGGTTTTACACAAGATGATGCGCATTTATTTTGTACACCAGACCAGTTAGATGAAGAATTTAAAAATGTTATAGATTTAGTTCTTTATGTTTTTGGTTCTTTAGGATTTGAAAACTTTACTGCTCAGGTTTCATTAAGAGATCCTGATAATTTAGAAAAATATATAGGTAGTAACGAAAATTGGGAAAAGGCAGAAAAAGCCATTTTGAATGCTGCTATCGATAAAGGGTTAAATTATGTTGTAGAAACTGGGGAAGCTGCTTTTTACGGTCCTAAGTTGGACTTTATGGTAAAAGATGCCTTAGGGAGACGTTGGCAACTTGGTACTATTCAAGTAGATTACACGTTACCTGAGCGCTTTGATTTGACTTACAAAGGCAGTGATAATGAGCTACACAGACCAATAATGATACATCGTGCTCCTTTTGGAAGTATGGAACGTTTTATTGCTATTTTGTTAGAACATACGGCTGGTAATTTTCCACTTTGGTTGATGCCAACACAGGCTGTTATATTATCAATTAGCGAGAAATACGAAAAATACTCTGAAAAAGTTTTAAATTTGCTAGAAAATCACGAAATTCGCGCCCTTGTAGACCATAGAAATGAAACTATTGGGAAGAAGATTCGGGAATCCGAAATGCAGAAACACCCATATATGATTATCATTGGGGAGCAAGAAGAGAAAGAAAACAAAATAACTGTGCGTAAGCATGGTGGAGAGGATTTAGGAATGATTACCATTGAAAGATTCTCTGAAATTATAAAAGAAGAAGTAAGTAAAACGTTAAAATCGTTCTAAAAAATAAAAGTTTAATTTAAAACCATAACGTCATAGCAATTCGAAGAAGAAATCAACCCAATAGAAGGGTTATACAAGAGGATAAACATAAAATAAACTCTAAGATTAGTGCACCTAACGTACGTCTTGTTGGAGACAACGTAGAAATTGGTGTTTATTCTACCAGAGATGCTTTAAAAATAGCTGATGAGCAAGGATTAGATCTTGTTGAGATTTCACCAAATGCTGATCCTCCTGTTTGTAAGGTTATGGATTATAAAAAGTTTCTTTATGAACAAAAGAAACGGGATAAGGCTTTAAAATCTAAAGCTACTAAAGTTATCATTAAAGAAATTCGTTTCGGACCTCAAACAGATGACCACGATTATGAATTTAAAAAGAAACATGCTGAGAAGTTCTTAAAAGAAGGTGCTAAGCTTAAAGCTTTTGTGTTTTTTAAAGGACGATCCATTATATTTAAAGAACAAGGTCAGATCTTATTACTGCGTTTAGCGCAGGATTTAGAAGAGCTTGGTAAAGTAGAGCAAATGCCACGTTTAGAAGGTAAACGTATGACCATGTTTATCGCTCCAAAAAAATAAGAAGAATATATATAAGTTATATTAAAGATATGATGCTGAAACGAGTTCAGCACTAAAGTAATTAAGCGAGATAATTAAAACTAGGAAAAGAAAATGCCTAAAATGAAAACAAAATCTAGTGCCAAGAAACGTTTTAAGTTAACGGGTACTGGAAAGATTAAAAGAAAGCACGCTTTTAAAAGTCACATCTTAACAAAGAAGTCTAAAAAGCGTAAACTTGCTCTGACTCATGATACATTAGTACATAAGGCAGACGAGGACAATATTAAAACGATGTTACGTTTAAAGTAATATTGTTTTAATCGGTTAAACAAATTTATAAACCCTGGAGTTAGGCTTATTGATTAACGATTGTAGATTTTAAATTTACGGTTTTAAAAAATAAAAAAAGTGTCGATTATCGACCGCCTACTACAAAAAACAATTAAAATTATGCCAAGATCAGTAAATTCTGTAGCAAAAAGAGCCAGAAGAAAAAAGGTTCTTAAACAAGCAAAAGGTTACTTTGGAAGACGTAAAAACGTTTGGACAGTAGCAAAAAATGCGGTTGATAAAGCGATGCAATACTCGTATAGAGATCGTAGAAACAAAAAAAGAACATTCCGTGCTTTATGGATTACGCGTATTAACGCAGGAGCCAGAGAACATGGTTTATCTTATTCTCAATTTATGGGGAAATTAAAAGCTAATGATATTGAATTAAACCGTAAGGTTTTAGCAGATTTAGCTATGAATAATCCTGAAGCTTTTAAAGCTGTTATAGAGAAAGTAAAATAAGGCGTTTTGCCTATTGTAAAAACATATTATTCGCTTAATAAAAAATCTGATTCTTAATTGAATTGGATTTTTTTGTTTTTAGCAGTTTAACAAATGTTTGGATACTGTCAACTTTATACTCCAAAAGCTGTGATAACAATGTTTCTTGAGCTTCCATAATCTCTATGTTCACATAAATAAATACCTTGCCAAATTCCTAAATTTAATTGCCCCTTTGTAATAGGTATATTAACCGATGCTCCAAGTAATGATGTCTTAATATGTGCTGGCATATCATCAGCCCCTTCATTGGTATGTTTATAATAAGATACGTTTTCGGGAACCATGACATTAAAATGGGATTCAAAATCTAATCTCACAGTAGCATCTGCATTTTCATTTATAGTTAAACTTGCCGATGTATGCTTAATAAATACTTGTAATTGTCCAATGTTTATTTGCCCTATTTCTGGAATAGCATCTAGAATGCTATTGGTAATTAAGTGAAATCCTCTTGAACAGGGTTGTAATTTTATTTCCTTTTGAAAAAACTTCATGTTAAATAATTTCTACGCTTAACTATTTATAGCCAAATTATATATTATAGTACTTTTAATAAAATTATAACGCAACCATTTTAGTTTTTTTTCATCTACATATATAAACCCTATATGTAATTAATCATAAAATGTTTGCCACCCTGAACTTATTTCTGGGTCATATTTTGATAAATCGTTGATTTTCAAAAATTATGAGATACTGAAACAAGTTCAGCATGATGTGTAAATATGCAATATGATACAAAACGGATATTCATTATCCTAAATTAAAAAAATCATGAAAAAGTATTTTGTAACCATAATATTTAGTCTGTTATTATTAACTGCTTGTTCTGTAAAAAATGATATTGATATTCCAGAACCTCAAACTGTAATTGCGCATTGGAATTTGATTAAGACCACAGGTGGTGTAGCAGGTGTTAATGATACTTTTCCTTTAGAAACTGTAGTCTGGACTTTTAATGAAGTAGACTTTGAAATTGAAATTGAGAACAGTAATACTGATGATACAAAACAAGATGCTCTGGATTCAGGAACTTATGCTTATTCTGTAATAGAAGCTAATGGAGATACTTTTCTTAGTATTGATGGTGTTGAATTTGGTTCGTTTACAATTTCTTCAACAGCTGTGCTTACCATAGATCAAAATAATCTATCAGATAGTAGCGGTGCAGACGGCTTTATATACACATTCGAAAGAACTCTTGAAGTCATTGAATAGCAGCTTTTAAGTTTTCTGTTTCTTTTTCCTTGCAGCCGGAAATAGTACATTATTTAAAATAAGTCTATACCCAGGAGATGTTGGATGCAAATCTAATTCTGTTTTTGCGTCCCCTACTCTATGTTGATAATCTTCAGGGTCATGTCCTCCATAAAAAGTAAAGAATCCTTTTCCTTTTATACCATGAATATATTTGGCTTCACCATTAGATTTTGTCTCCCCCATTACTAATACATTCGATTTTATTTCATCTCTGGTAAAAGATGTTGTCTGCCCCATAAAACCTTTCACTAAAGCTGTATGATTTTGGCATAACATCGTTGGAATGGGATCCCATTTTGCAGAAAATTCCATTAATGAAAAATAATCGATTGTTTTAGGAACCCTACGTTTACTGGTCATATCTATTGAGGAAAACTCATATACAATAGGGCTTCGTTCTAACGTGAAATTAGAAAATGCAAAGGTTTTGTTATAATCTATCTTATTTTGATAGGCCGGATCGCTTCCATCGCCATCAAACATAGGCTCACAGATATCTACCCCTTCAGCAGATAAAGCAATATCAAAACTATCTGTTGCACTACACATAGCAAACATAAACCCGCCACCAACAACATAGTCTCTAATCTTTAAAGCGACATCAGATTTTTCTTGAGACACTTTATTATAACCCAATTTTGTTGCTAACGCTTCTGCAGCCTTTTTTTCTTGAATGTACCAGGAAGCAGCTCTATAAGCTCCATAAAATTTGCCATACTGTCCTGTAAAATCCTCATGATGTAAATGTAGCCAGTCAAAGAGTAACAAGCCATCATTTAACACTTCTTCATCGTAAACAGTTTCATAAGGAATTTCAGCATATTTCAACACCATTGTTACAGCATCATCCCATGGTAGCTTTCCCTTTGGAGTATATACAGCTATTTTAGGCGCTTTTTCTAAAATGACTGCTTCCATATTTTTACTAGGACTGCTTATCTCTTCTAAAATACTTTCCACTTTAGAATTTGAAATGACTTCGAAAGAAATTCCACGAATTTGACATTCTCTTTGAATTTCATCGGTATCTGGTAGCAAAAATGAACCTCCCCTATAATTTAAAAGCCATTTTACTTTTAATTCCTTATTGAGTGTCCAATAGGTAATACCATATGCTTTTAGATGATTTTTTTGACTTTCTGCATCCATGGGTATAAGAATATAGGATGCATAGGTATTAATACCGAGTAATATAAAGAGTAAACTTATAAATAACTTTTTCAAAAATAGATTTGTTTAGAACCAAGAATAAAGACCACTTCACTTTTAGAATATAGACTTTTAACTATGACTTCATTTCAAATTGAAAGATACTTAAATTTTCTTCCGGTTAAAATGATTTAACATTTTGTTCGAACAATATTTTATAAAACTTATATTTCTCTTTCCAATGTAAATCTTCCATGTTCCTTATCTTATAATATGATGATAATGAGTATTAATTTTACTTTAAAACCATTTTCGCCTTTTCTATTTATGCATGTTCCAGCTTCTTGAACGTTTAGTAAATCAAAGGTTAAAGTAGAAGTAGATTCCTGCCTACGCAGGAATGACAGATTAATTTTTAAAATGGTACGTCATTGTCATCATCATTAAACGAACTTCCAAAAGCTTGATCTGGGCTTGCTTTAAAGTTATCTGCTTTAAAAGTATCATCATTCGCAGCTGCATTCATTTTAGAGTGAAACTCGAAAGGTGAATCAAAATCATCTAGATTATCAAACTTACCTAAGTGACCAACGAACTTTAATCGTATGTTTTCTAAACCACCATTTCTATGTTTTGCTATAATAAACTCAGCTTGCCCTTCTGTTGGAGAACGTTCTTCATCATCCCATTCATCAATTTTATAATACTCTGGTCTGTAAATAAACGATACAATATCGGCATCTTGCTCAATCGCACCAGATTCACGTAAATCTGATAATAACGGACGTTTACTCCCTCCACGTGTTTCAACAGCACGAGATAACTGTGATAAGGCTATTACAGGTACCATTAATTCTTTAGCTAATGCCTTAAGGTTTCTGGAAATCATAGAAATTTCTTGCTCACGATTTCCTCCATGACTATTACCCCCAGTCATTAACTGTAAATAATCAATCATGATTAATTTTATACCATGTTGCGATGATAAACGACGTGCTTTCGCCCTTAAATCAAAAATTGAAAGTGATGGCGTATCATCAATAAAAAGTGGTGCCTTTTCTAAGCCTTTTACTTTTACATTAAGTTGCTCCCACTCGTGTTTTTCAAGCTTACCTGTACGTAATTTTTCAGAAGATAAACCTGTTTCACTGGAAATTAAACGGGTAATTAATTGTACTGAAGCCATCTCTAAAGAAAAGAATGCTACAGGTATATTTTGATCTACAGCAATATTTCTTGCCATAGAAAGTGTTAAAGCCGTTTTACCCATACCTGGACGAGCTGCTACAATAATTAAATCAGATGGTTGCCAACCAGATGTTAGTTTATCTAATTTATTAAAACCTGTTGGTATACCACTAAGTCCTTCTTTATTCGAAATTTCTTCAATTTTCTTTTTGGCTTGAATAACTAAATCTTGAGCTGTTTCACTCGATTTTTTAATATTTCCTTGGGTAACTTCATATAATTTTGCTTCTGCTTTATCTAATAAATCGAAAACGTCTTTAGTTTCATCATAAGAGTCTTCAATAATTTCGTTAGAAATTTTAATCAAGCTACGTTGAATAAACTTTTGCAAAATAATACGCGCATGAAACTCAATATGTGCAGAAGAAGATACTTTTTGTGTTAAAGAAATAAGGTAAAAATCGCCACCAGCAAGTTCTAGCTTTGAGTTTTTCTTTAACTGCGTGGAAACGGTTAATAAGTCTACAGGTTCACTGTTTTCAAATAACAGAAAAATAGCTTCAAAAATATATTGATGTGCCTCTTTGTAAAATGCTTCGGGGCTTAAAATATCGATCACTTCGTCAACCCCTTTTTTATCAATCATCATCGCCCCAAGCACAACCTCTTCTAAATCAAGTGCTTGCGGAGGTATTTTGCCTTTTTCAAGACTAATAATGGTACTTTTATCTACTTTATATCCTTGAATTTGGTTAGGTTGCTTCATGCTTACGAAAGTAATTAAAAAGAAAGATTTTTAAATCAAAAAATGAATTAGGATTACTCACTAGTCATTAACAATTTAACTGTTAACAACTTAAAAATATTGTTGATAAGCATAAAAAAATCCAAAACTTTAAGTTTTGGATTTTTTTATGTTATGGTTTTAAAAGGCTTACCCTTTATACACTCCCATATTTGCATATTTTTCCATACGCTGGGATATTAATTCTGTTGGTGATAAGTTTTTTAATGACTCATAAGATTTCACGATAGCATTACTTACTGCCAAAAATGTTTTTTCACGATCTCTGTGTGCTCCTCCAAGTGGTTCTTTAATAACACCATCCACTACTTTTATCTTCATAGCATCAGTTGCAGTTAATTTTAAAGCTTCTGCAGCTTGTTCTTTATATTCCCAACTGCGCCATAGAATTGAGGAACAGTTTTCTGGTGATATTACAGAATACCAAGAATTTTCTAACATTAATACGTTATCTCCAACACCTATGCCTAAAGCACCTCCAGATGCTCCTTCTCCAATTACTATGGCTATGATAGGAACTTTTAAACGTGTCATTTCTAAAATATTTCTAGCTATAGCTTCTCCTTGTCCACGCTCTTCAGCTTCCAAACCAGGGTAAGCTCCAGGTGTGTCAATTAAAGTAACAACTGGAATACCGAATTTTTCAGCAGACTTAATTAAACGTAATGCTTTACGATACCCTTCGGGATTAGCCATTCCGAAATTTCTATATTGTCTGGTTTTTGTATTGTATCCTTTTTGCTGGCCAATAAACATAAAACTCTGATCGCCAATTTTTCCCAAACCACCAATCATCGCTTTATCATCTTTTATATTACGATCTCCATGTAATTCTAAAAATGAATCACCACAAATAGCTTTAATATGATCTAATGTATATGGTCTATTTGGATGACGAGATAACTGTACCCTTTGCCAAGGCGATAGGTTTTTATAAATATCTTTTTGGGCTGCTTTTAACTTCTTTTCAATTTGAGAACACGTTTCAGTAACATCTACTTCACTTTCTTCTCCAATCACTCTACACTTTTGTAGTTGATCTTCTAGCTCTTTAATAGGGAGTTCAAATTCTAAGTATTCCATAAGAATTTTGTTTTAGCTATTTAATTTTAAGGTTAGCCTACAAATATAAAAACTTTAATTTTCTTAAACTGTTAAGTATGCTTTCTTTTTAATTTTCTTGAGTTTTTTAAAACTCCATTCAAAATGACTGTAACTATAATAACTATAGCTCCATAATAGAATGATGTACTCATCTTTTCTTTTTCTGGAAACAATATAATGGCCATAATAATACCGTAAATAGGCTCTAAATTATACGTTAACACAACTGTATATGGACTAATCAGTTTCATAACATAAACTGATGCAATAAAAGCATAGGCTGTACAAATAGATGCTAATATAAAAAGGTATCCAAAATCGGAGGTTTTTAAATTGAAAAAGTCTAAAGAGAATCCTTCACCAAAAAATAACATATAAATAGAAATGAATATGACACCGCTAATAAACTCATAAAATGAAATAACTGTTGCTGTATGCTTTGTTAAAAATTTCCCATTTAATACTGCAAATAGTGAAGAAAAAAATGCTGAAGAAATTCCAAGAAGAATCCCTGTTAGATATTTTATTTCACTTTGTGTAATTATAAAAACGCCTATTATTACTATAATTCCAAAAAGGATTTCATACCAGATGATGGTTCGCTTGTAAATAATAGGTTCTATAAAAGAAGCAAAAAAGGCTCCTGTAGAAAACATAGCTAATGCTATGGATATATTAGCTGCATCTATCGCTCCAAAAAAAGTTATCCAATGCAATGCTATTATAATTCCTGCTATGGAAAGCCTAAGAAGAGATTTTAGTGTGATTTTTAGTTTGACTTTGGCAATTTTAATGTAAATAAACATTAAAATAGAAGCCATCACCATTCTATACCAAACTAAAGGAACTGCTTTTATTGTAATTAACTCACCAAGAATAGCGGTAAAACCTGCTATAAAAACTAAAAAATGTAAGTGTAAATAGTTTTTAATTTTAGCGTTTGGCATTGTATAATAAATAAGCTGCTAAAATACCGAAAATGATATTAGGAAACCATACTGCAACTAACGGTGGAAAATCGGACTGTTCTGCCATAACACCAAAGATCTTATCGAAGAACACAAAGACCATAGCAATACAAATACCGACGGCTAAATTAACTCCCATACCTCCTCGCCTTTTTATTGAAGACACTGCCACTGCTATTATTGTTAAAATAAATACTGAAACGGGCAAACTCCATTTTCTGTATAAAACCAATTGAAAACGACCAACATTGGAAGAACCACGGGCTTCTTCTTTTTCTATAAACCGTTTTAAATCACCGTACATTTTTGTTTCGGCAGCATATATAACAGGAATCAAGTGGTCTACATGAAAAGTAAAAAGGGTATCTTTTTTTTTGATTTTTTCTATTTTATCTTCATCTATTCCAATATCTCTTCTAACATAATCAGTTAGTTGATACATGGTATCTTTTTCTATGTATTTTATTTTATTGGCCGTTATTCTAGAAACAAGTTTGTTACCTTCAAAATGTTCAAAAGTAAAATATCTTCCTTCCTTATTTTTTACATCAAAATCACTTACATAAATAATGTCATTATCGTTTATTTGCCTAAACACATTTTTGTTGTCTACAGCACTCCTACCCTTTTTTAAATATTTATAACTAAAATTATTAAAACCTTCACTTGCTTTGGGTGCTAGAAATAACCCCAGAACAATTGCCAATACAGCAACTACAGAAGCGCCTATCATATAAGGTCTTAAAAAACGTGTAAATGAAACACCGGAACTTAAAAAAGCAATAACTTCTGTGTTATTAGCAAGTTTGGACGTAAACCAAATAACCGATAGGAATAAAAATAATGGAAAAAGTAGGTGAGCAAAATAGATTGTAAAGTCCAAAAAATAAACCATGACTTCCCAAAAAGGGACTTCATTTTCTAATATTTTACCAATTTTTTCAGCAAGGTGTACTGTTATTCCAATAGGAACAAACAGTAGTAACATCATTAAAAATGTAAACAGATAACGTTTTAATATATACCAATCAAGAATTTTCATAAATACTATAAACGATTATCCATTTGTTTTACCATTTTGGCTTTCCATGTTTTAAAATCTCCTGCTAATATATGTTTTCTTGCTTCTCGAACCAACCATAAATAAAAACCTAAATTATGTATGGTTGCTATTTGCTTACCTAGCAATTCATTAACTGTGAATAAATGTCTCAGATAAGCTTTACTATATTCGGTATCTACAAATGTTATGCCCATATCGTCTATTGGCGAAAAATCGTCTGCCCATTTTAAATTTTTAATATTTATGGTGCCATGTGCTGTAAATAACATGCCATTTCTAGCATTCCTTGTGGGCATCACACAATCAAACATATCTACTCCTAACGCAATATTTTCTAAAATATTGATTGGTGTTCCTACTCCCATCAAATAACGTGGTTTATCTTCTGGCAAAATAGCACAAACAACATCCGTCATTGCATACATTTCTTCAGCTGGTTCACCAACTGATAAACCTCCAATAGCATTGCCAACTGCTCCAGAATTCGCAATATATTCTGCAGATTGCTTGCGTAAATCTTTATAGGTACTCCCTTGTACAATTGGAAAAAACGCTTGGTTATACCCATATTTTAAAGGTGCCTTTTCTAAATGATTGATGCATCTATCTAACCAGCGATGCGTCATATGCATAGAACGTTTTGCATAGTTATAGTCACATGGGTAAGGGGTACACTCATCAAAAGCCATAATAATGTCTGCTCCTATAGTTCGCTGAATTTCCATGACATTCTCTGGTGTAAAGGTATGGTAGCTACCATCAATATGTGATTTAAACTTAACACCTTCTTCTTTAATTTTTCTATTTGCAGATAAAGAATATACTTGGTATCCTCCTGAATCTGTTAAGATATTTCTATCCCAATTCATAAACTTATGAAGTCCACCTGCTTTTTCTAGAATAGGTGTTTGAGGTCGTAAATATAAATGATAGGTATTACCTAAAATAATGTCGGGATTTATATCCTCTTTTAGCTCACGTTGGTGCACTCCTTTTACAGTGGCAACTGTTCCTACAGGCATAAAAATAGGCGTTTCTATAACACCATGATCGGTAGTTATTTTACCTGCTCTTGCTTTACTTTGAGCATCTTTCGCTTTTAATTCAAATTTCATCTCTACAACATTATTAAGTTGACAAACCTACATATTTTTTTAATTTTAAATTAGTTTTATCAAGTTAATGTAGGTTCATTGATTCCAATTTATTGAAATAAAGATGGGGATTAAAGATAAATAACCAAAAATCTATAACAATAGTTACAAAAAGAAAATAATATCCTTTTGGCAACGTTTTTGATATAATAAATCAAATCTAAAAACGAATATTATGAAAAGTTTAAAAAACTTTCACGAATACCTTAAAAACAAAAGTGACGTGAGTAAAAATCTATTTTTTATTTTGGCAATTGCCTTAATCATTCCAGCTTCAACAATAGCACAAAGTCAAATGGTAACCGGTTTAGGAATTAAAGCCGGATTAAATTACAATGCTAATGGTCATTATATTGAATCTATTAATACAAACGCAGATAATCCAGATAGAAATATTGGGTACCATATTGGTTTATTTGGAAAAATTGGAAACAGTAGACTTTATTTCAAACCGGAATTAGTTTATACTGCTACAAAAAGTGATTATAGTGACGATAGTTTTGAAATGCAAAAAATTGATGCCCCTTTATTAGTTGGCACAAGAATAATAGGGCCTATTAGTGTATTTGGCGGTCCATCTCTTCAATATATTTTAGACTCTGAATTTGACGGTATTTCTATTAATGATATTGAAAATGATTTTTCTGTTGGTCTTAATTTTGGTGTCGGGTTTACTCTTAAAAAAATAGGCATAGACTTACGTTATGAGAGAGGCTTTAGCAAGAATGAAGCTACTTTTTTGAATAATAACAATGTTAATACTAGTAGACTTGATACAAGACCTGATCAATTAATTTTAAGTTTATCTGTTATTTTGTAAACTAAAACAATAAAAAAGAGCCATTTTTTAAGTGGCTCTTTTTTTTATTTATTTGTTATAATTAGTGGTTATATCTTTATCTAAATAATCACCATCACCATTATTATCAGAATCTACGATCTTTAATGTTTTAATAGTAATCACACCTGCATCATCAGATCTTTCTATTTCAAACTCATTTTTTTCATCGAGTACAGGTTCCTCTTCTCCCAGATTTGTATTTACCGTATAAGTTATTCGTTCCAGTTCATTAATGGTTAAAACACCATCACCATCATCATCATTATCTAAGTAATCAGGCAAAGAATCACCATCTGTGTTATCATCTATGGACAACAATATTCCGTCTTTATTTAAGTCTTCTAAATAGGAAGGAACACCATCATTATCATGATCATTCTGTGACATTTGTAATAATTCAAATTTAAAAATTATTGGTGAGTAAGCTGGAATTCCTGTTCGAGAGGAAGAAAAATACGCTAAACCAGACGGCATAAACATAACTCCTATACCTTGATTATAAAAACTAATAGTTCCATCGTCATTTTCATCAAAACCTTCTGCCACATTAAAGTTTGGTAGTGCTAGCTTCCACCCTTCTATTGTTCCTGGGTTTATATTAGTTCCATCACCTATAAGATCAAAACCAGTTGGATTTACTGCACTATCAAACACTGCATCATCTAAAGTAAACCCCTCATAAACCACAACTACGTTATCTGCAAAAGTCGGTGATTCATTTCCTGTTCCATTTTTTAACCTGAGTATGTAGTACTCATAATTTGTATCTGCAAAAACTACTGTTTTTGTTTCTAGCATAGGAGCATCGCCTTCAAGTAATTTTTCAAGCAATGTACCATCAGCAGGAGGCGTTGTTCCTTCTACAAGTTTAGTAATTTTTAAATCATTAATTGTTGGATTTGTAAGTGCTTCAAATTCGCTTGAATTATAGTAATGTGTAGCAAAATATTCCAACAGATCAGCTTTATCCTCAACCTGTTGTTCGTCCCTATCCCTATCTTCAACAGGAGCAGGTATGTCATTATCGTCATCTTTATTACAAGATAAAAAACATGTAGCTGAACATAATGCAATTAAAGCTATTTTTCTTAGTTTCATATTTATTTTTATTTGCTTTTTGAACGACCTCAATTAGTAATGCGTCGTACATAGGTGTAACATCCATTTAATTAGCTTTCATTTAAAATTTTAAGCCCAGAATGTTTCTTTATTGCCTATTTTTGGCATGCAAGATACAATTTTAAAATAATTTTGCACAAGAACATTAACGTAGTTTTTAGAATAATTGTATGCGAATTGATAAGTATTTATGGTGTATTAGATATTACAAAACAAGAACCCTAGCAACAACTGCTTGTAAAAAAGGACAAGTACGTGTAAATCAGGAAATTGTTAAGCCTAGTAGAGAAATTTACCCACTGGATACCATTGAGTTAAGAAAGAATCAAATAAACTATAAGATTACTGTAAATGACATCCCTGAAAGCAGGGTTGGTGCTAAACTGGTTGATATTTATAGAACAGACATGACACCTAAAGAACAATTTCAAGCCCAAGAGCTTTTAAAGTATTCTAAAGATTATTATAGAAAAAAAGGTGTTGGTAGACCTACAAAAAAAGATAGAAGAGATATTGATGATTTTACTGATGAAACATCCATGACGGAAATTTAGTCGAACTGAAAATGGTTTTTATTGGTATTAAATCTGACCTTTGAAAAAAAATAAAATAAACAGATAAAAATGAGTAATTTTATCGTTTAATTTTAGAATTAAACAATTATGACTGTTAAGAATAATATCATCCTTAATCATAACGAGATCAATCATAAAATTAGGCGTATTGCTTTTCAGATATATGAAAACAATGTGAATGAAAAAGAAGTCATTCTTGCAGGTATTGATAAGAATGGTTATGTATTTGCAAAAAAATTAAAAACGGTACTTCAAAAAATCTCTGATATAAACCCTATTCTTTGTAAAGTTTCTATTGACAAAAAGCATCCTCACTCTGATATTGAAACCTCAATTTCATCAGACGATTATAAAAATAAGTCTTTGGTACTTGTAGACGATGTTTTAAATTCTGGTACAACTTTGATTTACGGTGTAAGACATTTTTTAAACGTACCTCTTAAGCAATTTAAAACAGCCGTTTTGGTAAATAGAAATCATAAAAAATATCCTGTAAAAGCAGACTTTAAAGGTATTTCTTTATCTACTTCCTTGCATGAACACGTCAATGTAGTTCTAGAAGGTAAAACTTTTGAAGCTGTTTTAGAATAGTTTCAAAACTAATTCTTCGATTATATCTTCTTCTTTTTTATTATCGGTTGTTATAGTGATTTCTGATAAATTATAAAACTGAGAACGCTCAAAAAGGTGCTTTCCAATAAACTCTGCCAGTAATTCATCTGTTTCAATATGAGCAATTAATGGGCGTTTACTTTTTTCATTTTTTAACCTTGTTACTAAAGTAGGTATTGAAGCTTTTAAATAAATGCTTTTTACATTGGGATTGTTTGTGAGTAAATCCATGTTATTGCTGTAGCATGGTGTCCCTCCTCCTAATGATAAAATTAAATTAGTTTTATTATCTAAAAGTTCTTTTAGGTAGAACGTTTCCTTCTTTCTAAAATATATTTCTCCTTTAGATTTAAAAATATCGCTTACTGATAATTGTTCTTTTTCTTCTATATAATCATCCAGATCTATAAAATCATAGTTTAGTTTCTTTCCCAAAATTCTTCCTAAAGTCGACTTTCCCGAAGCCATATACCCAATTAAAACTAAAATCATTTTCTCTCTATAAATTGATTATTAAAAACATACGTTTTAGTGACGCAAAAAAACAAAAAAATCTTTTAAAAAAGTATTGTTTTATTAATAAAACATTCTATATTTGCACCCGCTAACAACAAACAAAGCAACGTTAGTGTTGAAATAATGACCTGGTAGCTCAGTTGGTAGAGCATCTCCCTTTTAAGGAGAGGGTCCTGGGTTCGAGCCCCAGCCCGGTCACTAAGAAAAGCCTGAAACTTTTGTTTTGGGCTTTTTTTGTGATCTATTTTTAGTTTATTCCTTTTCTATAATTTAGAGTCGAAAATACTTCTAATTAAGCCATAAATACGTTAACTTTATAGCTTAAAACATCATATTCTACACCATTATTTCCTAAAATTCACATGACACTTATTAAAATAGTATTTAGTAGTTTATTTATGGGGCTATTGCTTTTTAATTGTGGCAATTCAAATATCCAATCTAAAACAACAGAGCCTGATGGTCTTAAAAGCAAACCAAACGTTTTATTCATTGCTGTTGATGATCTTCGACCGCTTTTAGGCTGTTATGACGTAGCATTTGCTCAAACACCTGAAATAGATAAATTGGCTTCTGAAGGACGGTTGTTTAAAAACCATTATGTACAAGTGGCTACTTGTGGCGCATCAAGATCTTCAATGCTTAGAAGTAGATACCCTAGGACTAAAAATGAACTACATAACAAGGAAGCTTTTAATGCTATACCTCGTGGGGCTTCTAATTTAGCCAGAACTATGCCCGAATTGTTTAGGAAAAATGGTTATGAAACTGTTTGTATTGGAAAAATTTCACATTCTGATGATGGGTGGTTAAATAAAAATGCTATAAGAGATAGTACTAATCACGATTTACCAAATGCCTGGGATAAAGTATTAACTCCTTTAGGCAATTGGAAACAATCTTTAGTTGTAGCCTATCCTAATGGCAAAGATCGTGATGATGGTTCTGGCTATATGCCTTATTCATTATTTCCAGATATTAAAGATAATGAACTACCTGACGGGATGTTTGCAGAAACTGCTATAAACCACCTCAAAACTTACAAAAAATCAGACAAACCCTTTTTTATGGCTTTAGGTTTTTTAAAGCCTCATTTACCATTTGTTGCTCCAAAGAGATATTATGATATTTATAAAAACGTAGAAATTCCTTCTAAAAACGCCATGAAAAAAGGGCAAACCAGAAAAGCTAACAAGAGTGCTGAATTCTATAAATACAAAACTAATCGCCCTTTTGAAAGACCTCAAGGTAAAGAAACATTATCTGAAAAAGACGCTCAAGATATTCGTAGAGCTTATATGGCTTGTGTAAGTTACATTGACACTCAAATTGGTAAAGTCCTAAAGGTCCTTAAAGAAAATGGGCTTTCAGAAAACACTGTTGTGGTACTTTGGGGCGATCATGGTTGGCACCTTGGAGAGAATAATGTCTGGGGGAAGCATACTCCTCTAGAAAGAGCTTTACATAGCCCACTAATTATAAAAACACCTCAGCCACAAAAACAAGGCATAGCAACTAATGCTTTGGCTGCTTCAATTGATCTTTACCCAACATTAATAGATGTATGTAACTTACAAAACACAGCTACCTATCTCCCTTTAGAAGGCATATCTCTACTCCCTGTTATTAATAACCCTAAGATTAAAGTTAGAGATGATGTCCTAAGTTTTTGGAGAGGTTCTGCAACAGTCGTAGACAACCAGTACAGACTTATTGTATCTGGAAATGCTCCTAAGTTTAATTATGAGTTATATGACCACAAAACAGATCCTGGCGAATTAAAAAATATTTCAAAAAAACATACAACTGCTACAAATAAACTTATGGAATCATTAAAAAAGACTTACCCTTCTGTTCTTGTAAAGCATAACAATTCTAATTAATGTGAGTTTCTATGTTAATTAGTTATTAATCCTTTTTAAGTATTTCATTTTCCATCAACCGAAAGTTTAATTTCCTGCAAACACAAAGAATAAGCACTTCCTATAGGTTTTGTTTGTTTTAAAAAAGTCTTGTTATTTCTTTTTTTCTCTAGCATATAATTTGCAGAATAACATAACCACATTGTTTTGCCGTTTTCACTAATAAACTTTGAAGGGATGTTTACAAAATAAGCTTGGGGACCAAAATCTTCCATATAAGTTACCATATTCCATGGTCCTGTAATGTTCGTCGACTCTAAGATATAAGTGTCATATTTTTTTCGAGTGGTTATACCTTTATGTCCATTAGTAATACACATTAAATACTTATTTAGTGGCTTTACATAAGTCATAGTTACAATACCACAATAGTTATTCCACTCAAACACTGGTTTTATTTCTGAAAAATTTTTAGTCCATTTTTCACTTCCATCATTATTAAAACCACAAAAATATTCGTACTTAGATCTATTATTCATGTTTTCAATAGAAGGTGTAACTCTAGCCATAAAAACGGCATCAGCTGAATTCCATGAGTTATTAGATATTCGAGGTTTAGAGTCTGGATTTAGAGATCCGTGACCAATCAAATATGCTTTTCCATCTGGAGAATGTTGCATGTTTTTACCAAAATCGACAAAATGAGGTGCTCCCATTTTTATAAATGGTCCCTGTTTACCAGCTTCCAAATCTAATTCGTTTCTTGAATGTTCAGGGAATAATGGTTTACTTGGAGTATGTTGTGATTCAACCCAAGTTTCTCCATTATCACTAGAATACCTAAACCCAACAAATGGTCCTTGAACATACCATCCGTATTTTTTTCTAATTTCTAGTTTTGGTTGATCTATAGTGTAAGATCCATAATACCAAACACCATTATAAAATAAACTTCCACAAGGGTATCGTCCCTGATAAGGTAATGCTGAAGATTTAAATATTTTATAATCCTCTATCTCTAAATGCATGGGGTCATTACCAACAATTTTTGCTTGTCCTCTTTTGGAATTCTCTCCTGCTCCAGACCACACAAATTTCATATTACTTCCTATGGTACCGTCTGTCCAAGGTGAGTATAAATTACCATCTGATGCCCATGTAGGATACCAAGTATCTGCCTTAGTATAATTAGCAAACCTTTGTGTAAAAGCTAGACTTTTTATTGATGAAGAATACGTTACAGGACAAGATTTAGGTAGACTATCATTCCATACCAAAAGTGAATCTTTAAAAGGAAGTTCTGTACTCTTAAAAGTCCAAATATCATTTTTAGTCTGTCCCCATAAAACTTGTGAAGCAACTAAAAGTAATACACCTATTTGTTTCATTTTATGGAACTTTAGGTTTTATTCAACTTTTAAAGCTAAACCAGATTTTTTTAAAGTCCAAATAACACTATCTTCTAATTTCAAAGAATTTCCTTTTGAGATTACTTTAATGGTATTTTTTCCATCTTTAAGTCGAATATCATTAAATGTGATACTATTAATATCTGAAGTTAACTTTTTCGTTTCAATCTTCTTATCATTCACATATAAAGTAACTTTTTCTAAGTTTGTATACACCTTTACAGACGTTTTTTCTTGAGTTCTATCTTTATGTCTTCTTTCGGCTATATATAGAACTGGTTTATCACTCCAATTGGCTTTGTAAAAATAAAAAGCATCCTTTTTTACTTTCCTGTCAAAAGTAATAAGCCCCTTATGATTTAGGTTTCTTACTCCTCCACGATTCCATCCGGCAACAGAGAAATCAAACATATTCCAAACAAAAGAACTCCAAACAAACGGACGGTTTTTTATTATTCCCCAACTCTTCTCATGATATTCTGTTTGAAACTGCTCAGGGAAATACGCTCCTTTAGGTCTCTCCAACCTATTTATATCTTGATGTTGAATATTTCCTCCTGCACCATATTCACTAATACTAATTGTTGTATTTGGGAATTTTTTATGGGATGAATCTAACCAATTTGAAAGCCCGTCAATAGATGGCGTGTACCAGCCAAAATATTTATTCCATGCTTGCAAATCTGTAATTCCGCCCATAGTCGATACAATATCTCTATCGCTAGCAGAAATAGTTAATCTAGTTTTATCTAATTCATGAGATAACTTCTTTAATTCTTTAGTTAAAACTACAGGTGGGGTCTTTTCTCCACTCCATGCACGTACTTCATTCCACAAACCCCAAACAAATATGCTTGGATGATTATAGTTTTGTAAAATAAGTTCTTTCAATTGTTGTTTTGCATTACCTCCTTCTCTTCCACTCCAATCATGAACATATGGAATTTCTGTCCAAACTAAAATTCCTTTTTCGTCAGCTAGTTCATAGGTTCTATCAGAATGCTGATAATGTGACAATCTTAAAACTGTAGCACCAATTTCATCAATGAGTTCCATATCTTCAACTAACTGCCCTTCACTCATGGCTGGACCAACTTCTTCTTGTTCTTGATGCTTACATACCCCATGTAAATTATAAAGTTCATCATTCAAAATAAAACCTTTACTACTATCTATTTGGTATGTTTTTACTCCAAATTTTTGAGTGATTTTATCAATAGTATTTCCACAAATCAACTGAACTTCTAAACTATATTGATATGGATTTAGTTTTCCATTCCAGAGTATAGGATGATCTAGCTCCATATGATTTGTGGCAATTAAATCTTTTCCAATTGTCTGAAATAACTTCTCAGCTTCTCTCACAATCTCGTTTGCCTTATTTCTTATAATATATTTAATCTTTACTTCATTTAACGAAGATTGATTAGAAATATGGGTGCGTATTTCTAGCTTAGCTCTATTTGATTTTACCTCCGTAGCTTCAATAAAAACACCTGAAGATGCAAAATATGTTGGCGTTATATTGCATTTAGGTGTTGAAAACACTAGAACAGGCCTATAAATACCTCCATAATGATTGAACAAAGCATCGTCAACTGGAATCCGCTTAAAATTGGGAGCATTAGTCACATTTACAGCTAACACATTTTTTCCTTCAAACTTTATTTTATCAGTTACTTCAAAGCAAAATGCTGAGTATCCGCCAATGTGCTTTCCTATTTTTTTGCCATTTAAATAGACTATTGCTTCTTGCCCTACACCTTCAAAGCGAATAAAAACACGATCCTCTTTCATAGATTCCGGTACCTTAAGTACCGTTCTATACCATGCTTGTCCCTTGTAATACCCAATGCCTTTAATGGCATCCATGGAGTATGTATGTGGAACAATCACATCTTGCCAACTCGAATCACTTTTAGTCAATAGATGTCCTTGATTATCTATTCCTTTTGAAAATTTCCAGTGGTCTAATTTCACAAAACTTCTATCTTGAAAAGCGGGTATTTGAGCCGTTAATTGTATATAAGATAAAAAAATAACTACCGTAAAGACTCTTTTAAAAAAAATGTTCATAAATACCTTCAAAATTTAATTCAATTTATTTAATAATAAAAATCACTGGGTGGAAAAACTCCAAACTTGACCTATAGTTTGACCTCCATTACTATCTTTCACAATAACTTTCCAATAATAATCTGTTGAAGCATTTATATTTACGGTCAAATTATTTTCTCCTTGGTTATCTCCTTCTTTATTAACTGGTGGATTTTCAGTACCAAAAAAAACATCATAAGTTAAAGAATCATCATCTACATCATTGGCTTTCCAGTTCAAATTAACAGTACCACTACTTATAGTAGTATTTAACTCTGGCGATAAGAGTTCTGGCGCAAACGGTAAATGATTTAAACTCCCTTCACCTTCAGTATAAAACTGATAAACAGAAGAGTAATCACTACTTAAGTTTTTACTATCTGTTGCTTTGACCCTCCAATAATAAGCAATTCCTTTATCTAAAGTTACCGTTTTATTGGTATTTGATACTGTAAAGGATTCATCTATTGCCGTAAATCCATTATCCTGCGAGATTTCCAATACATATGAAACCGGATCACCATCAGGATCTGAAGCAGCTTCCCACTGAAAATCTAAAACATTTGTAATGCACAATAAGTTATTTGTTGGATAAGTCAATGTTGACACTTTTGTTGGTGCTTTGTTTTCAGCTTGTGTATCTGAATCATCTCCTCCTCCTGAGCAAGAATACGTCAAAATGCCTATGATTATTAAATATATTACATTCTTCATCAAACTAGTTTTTAATAATTTTAATATTTATAGGTTCATTTAATAATACTTTCGCAAAATAAATTCCAACTGGTTTATCTTTTAAACTTAAATGAACTTTACCTGATTTTACAGGATATACTTTTGAAGAGATTAACTGCGATTGAATATTGTATATATTTACAGTTACCTGTTTTTCTTTAGTTGGTATCATATACTCCACCATTCCTTTTGTTGGATTAGGAAATGCTTTAATATGACCTGAAAAATTAATGGTTTTAGTGAATGCCCCTTCGCATGACTTACTAGATTTTACTTGCATGACATCACCATGATTAACTTCTAAAGAAAAAGAATCAGAATACGTTTCATAAACCAATTCACCATTAACATTAACCGTAAAAGGTGCCGTTCCTTCCTCTATTTCAACTGAAATTTTATTAGCATTATATGAAGATTTTCCTGTGATTTCTGATGCCGATTCAACTTCTAAAGTGTAACATTGATTAAAAGTGTCACCTACAACTGAAATACACAAATCATAAGTTCCTGGAACAATATTTTCCAAGTCCAATTCTTTATTGAAATTTGTACTGGTACCATTAAATGTAACTTCATAGTTTTGTTCTACATCTGCAACAATACTAATCTTCCCATTTTTTTTTTCAGGACAAGTTTCACCATTAACACCTATGGTAAATTGGCTATCTTCAGCTGTTTTCTCTCTTACTTCCAAAAGCAAAACGGCTTCTGGATTCATTTCAAAATTCGCATCTAACTTTTGTCCTGTTAAAAGGTTCTTGCAAATTATGGCATTTGAAGCGCCTTTTAAACCAAGAGTTATTGATGCTTTGGTTTTTCCAATGTTAACTATAGATATAATTTCTTTATCTTCTGAACTCGTATAAGCTCTCCACACACATCCTTTTAAACCTAAATCATTACTTTCAGACAAAGTAATATTAGGAAATCTTTGTTTTGTGTTAGCAACGCTTTTGGCTTTATTAGCAAAATCAGATACATCTGAAGCAGAAATAATTACTCCTCCACTATTGGTATTCAAAGTAGTACTTCGTGTTCTTCCATACTCATCTTTTTTAAGACTCACAGCATCTATAACAACGGTACCTCCTCCATCTAGATATTCTTGTAAAGCATTAAACTCATCATCAGTAACAAAATCCGTTTTATAAACTAGAATAGCATCCCAAAGCGAATTATTTTGCTTTCTAATAATATTTTCTGTGGCGAATCCAATAGAAAGACCATCAAAAAACAACGACTCATATAAATGAAACGTGTCATCCATATTTCCTTCCTTATTGATACCGGTTGTATTTGTATTAAATATTCTAATCGATTTTCTTACATTTTGAAGTGCTGCAATATGTTCAGAATGCGCATTCAAGTCAATAACAGTAGCCTCTAATGCATTGACTGTTCTAGGTTGTTGATTATTTGATCCGGCATATCCTGTTCCTGCTTGAGATCTAATAGACATATTACCATTTCCATCATCCTCTCTAGCCCAAAGCCATGTTTGAATTACATTAAGCCCTTGAATATAAGCTAGCCAATAAGCCATTCTTGTATAAGAAGGTTTTAGGTATAAATCTCTAAACCTAGTTGTTGAAAGAAAGTGTCCCTCTGAATTAAAATTAATACTATTAGGACTTACAGATTTGAAAAAATCATAAGACATGCACATTTCTCTCCACTCAAAATTATAGCGCGACTCCCATTCTTGTTTTGGTCCCCACATATATGAATTATGAGAAGCTGCATCATTACCGATAATAGTACTAAGTTCCGTAAGCGCTTCAAAATCTAACCCATGATCTCTTCTATTACCTGTCCACATGCCAGGTATTAATTTAATATGCACTTTTGCTTCTGGGTCATGTTTATTTATTTCATCTTTCAAAAATTGATACCATTCAGTAACCCTATCCATGTTAAAACGTTGCCAATCATACCATTTAGGAGTGCCTTTGAGTGCTTTTTCAATAGGAATATCTATAGTTATGTCATTAAATGAAGGAAAACTTGTTCCCCACAAAGTATTTAAGTTGGCTATAGAGCCATGTTTTGTTTGTAACCAAGTTTTAAACTTTGCTATTGAATGCTCTGAGACAGGACCCGAAGCCCATACATTATTGGTTCCATCTTTTGTGGTGATAAAATGAGGTTCATTACAAAGCATATAACCTAAATCTGTATATTTTTTGCCCTTCATTAAAGGTACTGTTCCTCCTAAAAGAAAGCTTTGCATTTCACGTGCTCCAGGATTATCTATATCATAACCTGTAAAAGTATCTTCACGCATTCTAAAACCTGGTCCATATTTTGTTTCTGCCCAATCTGGAACTCCTTTATGGTTTAAAAAAATAAATCCAAAAGTACTATTAGTTTTACCGTTTATGTTATTAAGTAATGATGATCTAATTGAACCCGAATCATTAAACACATCTCGAGGTGTCATAAAAACACCATCTTTATTACCAAAAAAATCTGTTAACTTTGGAATAGAAGGTTTCCAGGAATAATCGCTCATAAAAACGGGTTTTCCTTGAAACAAAATTTGATTCCCACTAATAGAAACATCGGTCCAATCCACTTTTGGACTTGGTTTTCTTTTAATTTCGCCACTAATCAATTTATTTGCCGTTTCAATGGCTTCATCCAACATTAAAATAACTTCACTTCGCTCAAAATCTGGAAGGTCATTTGCTAATGTAGAGGCATTACTTTTATAAATTGAGACTTTATTAAAGAAGTCTGTATTAATTGTAATGTTATTTTCGTCCCAATTGGCATATTCTAAAAATACCTGTGCAGTTCTTACTGTCATTTTCTCCTTCAAAACATCAATACCTTTAGTTTCTGCTTGGATAATTAAAGCCTCTAATGCTGAAATTTTATCCAGAGCTGTTTGCTCTAATTGAGCAAAACACGTATGTTGAATACCCAACAAAACAACGAAAACAAATAAGAGTTGTTGTATTTTCTTTTTCATAGTATTTATTTAAAATTTTAATCATTGATTTAAAATAAGAAAAAATAATAACCTTTTTTTACTTTTTGTTACCTTATTTTAATGTAATATAATAATCTCTTCAACACCTTTAATAATCTGTAACATAATTAGTTTTGAAAAGGCTGCCGAACAAACAAACGACAGCCTCATACTAATTAGCTAACTAAAATTAACTAACTCAAACTAAACTATGGTCTTTCTTCTAATAATATTAAAGATAAATCATCCCAATACATGATCTGTTCTCCTGTTACACCAGAGTTGTCTCCAGATGTTACTGATAAATTAATCTGTTGGCCGCTAGGAATATCACTACCCGTTGTAACCACTCTATTTACTTCAACCCATTCACCTCTAGGCAAAGTCTCTAAGTCCCATGAAAACACACCAAAAGGTGACCTTGATGTACTAAAACCTTTCATTGTATTTCCTACCTCCAAATAAACTTGATAAGACATTAAATAACTCCCTGCTGGTATACCATTAGGGCTTGATAGGCTATAACCTTGTAAAGTGATGTTTCTATCAATCCCATTTGGGTTGGAATATCTTAAAGAAGCTGACCCTGATACAAATTTTTCAGTATTTCTAAAAAAATACTCGTTAGGATCATTAGCCCCTCCTGCCCAGTATCCATCTAGACCAGCTTTTCTTGTAATATTTCCTGTTGTAGCAGCTGTTTCAAACCCCCATTTAGGGTTGGTTAAAATATTAGCTCCAAAATTTATTTGTACATCAATGGGTCCAAAACCTTGTAAAACCCTAGTGTCAACAGATTCTATTACATTTCCTGCATAAGCTACTGTTATTTCGTCAGTATTATAAACAGGTTGAGAAAGTACTAAGTCTATTTTCGTAGCATCTGAAGGGTTAATTGTTGCACTCAATACTGGTATCTCTTCATCAAAACTAGCAGCCGTATTAACAACGCGTACGGTAAAACTATCTTCTGCTCCAACAAATGGTTCTATTTCTCCAGTAACACCTATTGTAATAGAATCATCGTTGTTTTGTTTTATGCCACCTGCTTCGTTATAAATAAAGGGTTGCGAGGAAGGGATTACCTCTATAACCAAAGGTATTAATTTTTTAACCCTTTCTCCTGGAAATTCATCCCCTTCTCTTATAGAAGTAATATTACCTGCATTAAAACGACCAAGTGAAAAATAACCAACAGCATTTATAGAATCATTTGAGGACGCAGGTTTCCCTATGGGGTTAACCCATGCTCTTCCCGTTGGTCTATCTTCACTTGTCAAATCAATATAGGTTAGAGCATCTCCAGCTTCTACTTGTATAACTGGCCATGTATCTTTATCTTCAATTGAAATTTCTTCATCTCCAGAGATATTAACAACTTCATTGTCATCTTTATCTAGCACTTTAAAAGCTGGTTTTAACGGCCCAAACACATCAACAGTCCAAACATTTTCTATAACCCAAACACCATTCTCTTGAAATGCAGGAATAGGAACAGCACCTTGATAAGTTACAGAATCTTTAAAGGTATTTCTGAGTTTTACTTCATTAATTCCTGGGTTTAAAAATAATACATGTGCATCTTTATCTGTTGAGACCGTTCCTAACTTATCATTTACGAAAAGTGGTAGTGAATCATTCTCCCCAAACCCTGGGTATAAATATTTATTTCCTTCCTCTATAATAAATTCATGTGATAAGGCACCTTGTGACAAATCTCTAAAGCTTACAGATTGTCCTTGATTGACTACATATGCATTACCAGGACGAATATTAGAAACCCATGTAGCATCCTGAAATTGCTCCGGCAAGGTTTCATCTTCACACCCAAAAACAAGGGTGATTACTAATATTAAATATTTTAAATTTTTCATCTTATTTTCTAATTAATGTTTGGATTTCTCATAACTTCATTTAGTGGTATAGGCAAATAGTCATGGATAATTGGGTCGTAATTATTAGCTGCTTCATCATACTCATAATCTATAGTATTCAAACGAATATTTAAATTAGCACCAGCAGGGTCTGTACTTATTGAAGTGTTTTGCCTATTTCTAGTAGTACCATCCACTCTCTCAACGGTTGCCGCCTTAGCGTAATAGGTTTCATTTGATAATTTATTAAAGTTATCTCCTATTATACCCCATCTTCTTAGATCATTCCAACGTATTTGGTGTCCCTCCATTGACATCTCTAAAGGTTTCTCTATAAACATTAAACGCTCCATAAGACTATTTTCATCATAGCTTTCTAAATCAAAAAGTGAACCAGCCCATTTAGGGTTTACAGGTCCCAACAAACGAAGTGCCCATCTGTGTCTTACTGCATTTATATGCTCTAACGCTCCTGCTACATCTCCTGTTTTTATTAAACATTCTGCTTGCATTAGGTAAACATCTGCTAATCTATTCACTACTATATTTTTCCCTGAAGCCCTTGAGCCTCTAGGGTCTCCCCCTTCGCCAGTGCCTATATCATGATTCGTGTATTTTTTATATCTACCAAAGCCCCAACCATTGTTTCCTAAAACGACTTTATTCCCAGTTAAATCTCCATAATAAGGAGAGTGCGTATCATCAACTATAGCAATCATAGATGATGTCCTTAACGATACAGGACGAAGCGTTAAACCAGATGGAGAATCTGGATCTTCATAAAAGTTTCTTTCATCTGAAGGATCCATTTGATCTGTTTTATAGGCATTGATTAACCATGCAGGTAAGTTAGGCCCTTCATTATTAGTAGTTTTAAGCCCTAATTGATTTGTTAATACATTATCTTGCCATACACCTATATCTGTTCTGTAATCTCTAGTATAGTTTAGTTCAAAAATAGATTCAGCATTAAACTCTCCTGCTGTTGTAAATAATAGACTGGTATCTTCAACTAACTCATAACCGTAATCTGCTGTTACGTTGTTTATAACATCATTAAAGTAAACCATTGCCGTTGTATAATCTTCTTTATACAGGTAACTAGTACCTAGAATAGTGGCCGCTGCTCCTTTTGTAACACGTCCTAAATTTTCATTAGGCGTATCATATCTAGCGGGTAAATTTTCATAAGCATATTCTAAATCTGACCTAAAGAATGCAACAACCTCTTCTGCTGGAGACAATGGAAGATTAAACTCCTCATCCTCAACAGGAACGCGATCTCTTATAATAATACTCCCGTTGTTATATGCTGTGTGCAAATAAAAATGCATTAAACCTCTAAAAAACCTAGCTTGTCCCATCTGCTTTGTCCACTCTTCAAGGGCTTCTTCTCCTAATGTAGATTTTATACGCTCAAGGGCTTCAATAACCTGATTTGCTCTAAAAGCAACCGTGTAACATGCATCCCATTTATTTTGAACTAAACCGCTACTATTATTGTAAGTTTTTTCGTATAATATTTTAAGACCATCTCTATTTGTTACTGGTCTTCCAAAACCTGGCCAGCCTTCATCAGACCTTAAAGATTCATCTAGAATGGACAGTACATTTTCGTGTAACATACTGTTGTAAGTTGCTGCTAAGCCTGTTTCTGTATCTTTTAAATTCTGCCAAAATACGCTTACTGAAAGTTGATTTGGATTTGTCTCGGTCAAGCTATCGTCATCACATGCTATAAAGCACATAATGAAAACTAATAATAATTGTTTAATATGTGAATTTTTCATGCTTTCTTAAAAATTTAAATTTAAACCTAGTAAATACTGCGAAGTGATAGGATAATTCCCTTTGTCTAAACCTCTAGCACTAATACCACCTCCTACTTCTGGATCATAACCAGTATAGTTAGTAAACGTTAATGGATTTTGTGCTGAAACATAAAGCCTAAATCTAGTTAAACCAATACGCTCGGTAAGTTTTTTTGAAAGACTATACCCCAAGGTTACTTGTCTTAAACGTAAATAATCCCCTTTTTCTAACCATAAATCTGTATAACCTCTATAATTAGGGTGGTTTTTAGAAATACCTCTAAATGTTGGTATATTTGAACTTGAATTGACTTCAGACCATTGATAAACTAAATCTTCATGTCTCCCAAATGCAAATGCAGAAGCTTTAGATCCGTTCATAATTTCATGTCCTAATGCCGCATACCAGTTCATAGACAAATCAAATCCTTTATAGTCAAGATTCAAATTATACCCTATTTCATATTCAGGTAAGCCACTTCCCTTATAAACCCTATCAGCTTCACTTATTCTACCATCGTTATTATTGTCCTCATATATCAAATCCCCAAATTTTGCTTGTTCCCCTAAAGCATTATAAGCATCTAGTTCTTCTTGCGTATTTATCACGCCGTTAGTGGTATATAAAAAGAAAGCCCCAGCCTCATAACCTTCTGCTAAAGCTGTAATTGTTGAAAAACCGCCATCTTGACTTACTAGCCCATTATCGTTTGTAAGGATAAATCCACCGTTACCCTCTATCCTTGTGATTTCATTTTTATTGGTTGAAAAAATACCGTTCATTCTAAACTTTAAACCACCAATATTCCCTCTATATCCAGCGCTGACCTCTATCCCCTTATTAGTCATATTACCAATATTCAAAGTTCTTGTAGCTCTACCACTTCCTCCAGCTGAACTTGGAGTTACTATTGGAAATAGCATGTCCCTATTGGTTTTATCATAATATTCTGCAGTAAGGGTCAGTTTGTTTTTGAAAAAGCCTAAATCTATACCTAGATTTGTTTGAATTGATGTTTCCCATTTTACATCACTATTTGCAAAACCTGTTTGAATAGCACCATTAACCAATACATCTGTGCTACCAGTGTTTATATTATTTGTTCCAAAAACGTAGTCAATATTTGGTGTAATTGTAGCATCATATGCATAATCACTAAAGCTTTCATTTCCAACTTCTCCATAAGTCGCTCTAAACTTTGCACTACTTATGGTATTACTTATTGAATTCCAAAATGGTTCATCAGAAATATTCCAGGCAAAGGCGATTGAAGGAAATAGATTTGATCTATTTTCTATACCAAACCTAGATGAAGCATCCCTTCTAACACTAGAACTTAATAAATACTTTCCTTTATATCCATACTGAATACGTCCGATAACCCCTTGTATTCTATGACGAAAATCAGGACCAGATCCTACATTAGGATTTTCGCTGGTACCATTAAGTACCCTAATTGAGTTACTTAAAACATTTGATCTGGAGGCAGAAAACCTTTCTGTATGATAATCTTCAAAGGTCATACCACCAGTAAATGTAAAATCGTGAGTATTATCAATGTTAAAATTGTATGTAGCATAAAGGTCTAAACTATAATTTTTTCGCTTTAGCGCATCATTTCTCACACTACTACTAGTTGCTGGACTCAAGTCTCTTCCATCTGGACTAAAAAATTGACGAAACGGATTAAATCGATGTTCAAATTGATTGGTAGTAGAAAACCCAAACCTAGTGGTTAACCTTAGACCTTTTATTAGATCATAATTCAAACTTAGATTTGTCTGTGTTCTAACATCTTCTCGGGTTCTTTCGTTTTCAAAACTCTCTAACACCCAATTTACCCTGTTTGAATCGTCACCAATTGGTGTGATAATAGCCTCATCTGGACCAACTCCTAATAAATCCTGTCTATTGGGTTGATATCTAATAATTTGCCCCACTAGCACGCCAGGAGTAAATTCTCTTTCTTCTGAAATAACAGAAACATTAGCTCTTACTTCAAGTTTTTTGTGCTTATAAGTTGTGTTAGCTCTAATATTAAACCTATCAAAACTAGAATTTACTAAAGTTCCTTTATTACTAAACAAACCTGTTGTAACACTATAGGTTATATCATCTGTCCCTCCAGAAATATTCACAGAGTAATCTTGTACTGGTTGGTCATCAATAACTATATAATCAAACAAATCGGTATCATTCTGAAGCTTATTTGGTGATAAACGAATAATATCAATTTCATCGTCAGGACGAACATTTGTTTGACTAGTCCTAGCACCTGATAACTCAAAATACGTTTGTTGATTTGCATTCATTAAACGTGTCGTTTCACCGTTAAGCCTTTTAATACCATAACTAGCACTAGCTCTAACTGATAAAGAACCAGCTTTACCTTGCTTAGTTGTTATTAAAATAACTCCAGCAGCACCACGTGTACCATAAATTGCTGTGGATGCGGCATCTTTTAAAACATCTATAGATTCAATTTCATTAGGACTAATTCCAGGATCTCTTTCTTGTATTAATCCGTCAACAACATAAAGCGGGGAATTACTCCCAGAAATTGTAGTGATACCTCTAATTAGAATTTCAGCTTGAGCTCCTGGTTGTCCTGAGCTAGAAATCACATTTACCCCAGCCAATTGACCTTGCAATGCTGTACCTAAATCTGAAGTCACAATTTGCTCTATATCCTCTGCCTTAACACTCGATACAGCACCTGTAACTTCTTTCTTCTTTACTTGGCCGTAACCGATTACAATAACCTCATCTAAATCCTCTAAGGAAGAAGACATTGAAACACTAATTTGATTACTAACTATCTTTACATCCTTATCTTCCATGCCCAAATAGCTGAAACTCAAAACATCGCCTATCTTGGCGTCAATGGTGAAATTACCATCAAAATCTGATACGGCTCCTGTACTAGAACCCTTTACTATAACTGCTACACCAGGAATAGGCAACCCATCCCCTGCATTGGTTACAGTACCATTAATTGTTGTTTTTTGTGATTGTGCATTGGCACAAAAACTTACTGAGAAAATAAAAGTAAATAGCCACAATTTAGCTAAAGACTTTACCCTCTTTTGTCTTTTGTTTAATCTCATTTAAGTATTAGTTTATTTAGTTATTATTATAAAGATTCTTTTAAGTAATTTGATAATTTGAATTACTCAAAAACCCTTTAAGTATTTTTAATTTCTTCCAACCTTTTTAGTAAAATGAAACGAGTGATTGTGAGTAGTCAACATTCAATTTGAAGTGGTCAATTTCAAATAAAAGAAATTAAAAACATGTTTTAAAATTAGTTAATAAAAGACATTAATGTTATATTTAACGGCTGTTTAACGGTATTTGTAACCGTTAATTTTTTAGCAAATTCTCACAAAAACTAAAAACAAATGCTTTCTAAAGAAAAAAAACTACAGATTTGTGATAACATTACAAATAGTGACGTTTTTAAAAAAGCACCTAAGAGTTCTGCCCTACTTAAATACCTTGTTAAATCAACTTTGGCAGGAAACTATTTAAAAGAAGATATTATAGACCTTGAATTCTTCGGAGAAAAAGATAATTTAAACAATTCGAGCCCTAGAATAAGGGTTAACATTTATAATCTTCGAAAAAAAATAGACAACTATTATGAAACCGAAGGCGCAAATGCCACTTGGAGGCTTTGTATTGATAAAGGACAGTATAGTGTAAGTTTTGAGAAACAAGATTTACGAAAAACGAAGTTTAGAAATGTTAGATTAAAGCAAATACTACCTTATATTTTATTATTACTTGTATCTCTTTTTTATATCATTTCAAACTCTAAATCTAAACCTCCAAAATTATGGGGCTCCTACTTTAAAAGTGACAAAAAAAAATCAATACTTGTTATAGCCGATTTCTTTGGCATGCAAGGTAAAACTGTAACTGGTAGACATGGCTGGGTTAGGGATTATAGCATTAATTCTTCAGAAGAATACTACGAATTAATCGAGGATAAACCTGAATTAAAAGAAACTATCCAGCCAGCTCATTACCATTTTACAACAAGCATGGGAGCAGAAGCCACTCATTACATTTCAAAACTATTTTACAATCACAACTTTGATTTTGATGTACGTTTTACTTCTAATACTTCTGTAGTAGATTTGAAAAAATGGAACCTAATTTTTGTAGGTCCTTTTTTAAACAAAGACAAGTTTATATCACTTTTTAATGACTTCAATCCTTATTTTAAGTTAGAAGGAGAAAAACTACTACTAGAGAGGCATCCAAAACTGAAGGACACAATCTTTACTACATATTTCAAAGGTGAAGACAGAGATTTTTCAATAGTTTCCAGATTTAAAGGTCCTAATAAAAATGAATGTTTTTTATTCTTTTCAAATCATGACATAGGTGTAAAAGCGACTGTTGAACACTTTACAAATAAAGATTCTCTAGATGTTTTCAACAAAAAATATATGAGTGAAAAAGAAAACTTTACGGCTCTTTATGAGGTTAATGGAAAAGAAAGAACAAATCTTGGTTTAAAAAATATAATGGTAGTACCTTTTTAAACCAAGGCTATTTTTACCTAGTCCTCTTCCTTTTTAGGGTTACTTCTTAATTCCATAAACGCCTGGTTTTCTCCAACTAACTCTAACCTTAATGCTCTAACTTCTCTTTGTAATGCCTTCACGTCTGTAGGTAAATCATCATTATCGTATTTTCGCTCCTCGATCATTACCATATCCTTATTACCAACTTTAGAATACTTCATATAATTATCATTATAATACAGCGGTATTCTTACTGGTTTTGATTCAAAAGTTATTTCGTCCGATTCTAAACCATTTACATAGGCTTTTACCTTAATAGTTCCTGGTTGAGTTGATGCTCTAATTAACGCCGTAGCAATCCCAAAAGATGATTTGGCTGGGTTACCAAAGTTCTTAATTCCCCCAATAACCTGAGCAGGTCCTTCAACCTCAAAGTAAACATATTCTTCGGACAATACTTTCTTTACACCTCTCTTATCAACTATCGTTGCTCTAATAGGAACAAAATCAGAACCATCTGCTATTAAATCTAAGCCTTCGTCATCTATACTTAATTTTAGTTTTTCTGAACGTTGGGCATATACCTTTACCTCTTCAATGACTTCTTTACCATTAACAAAACCTTTAGCTATCATTTTTGAAGGTAAACTTCTTTCTTCTTTAGTTCTATGTTTCAACTGTTTCAAATTAAAAATATCTTTAAAAACAAAGGGAGGGTGGGGCAAACCACTATATATAGAATCTTTAGAAGGTTTCATAGTACCATAATCTTTACCCATCCAAGTTAACTGTATTTCATCACAATTACTGTAAATAATTATGTCTTCAGAAGATAACTGAGTTAATTCATTAACGATATAAAGCATTGGACCAGTATTAATTCCTTCAAGTTTATAGTTTGGGTCATACTGGCTTTGATACAAATAATAGGTGTAACGAGGCAACCTGGCAACGTTTAAATGTCCTCCCCAAAAAGGGTCTGGATGATACCCTCTTTGATGATCTATACCAGCCCACATAGCTCCTCCAATACGTATCTTATCAGTCTTAAATCTTGCTGACAATTCTTTAGCTTGCCGCAATGATTGATCTATCATGGCTTTTTCTCCCCACTCTCTCTTCACCCTAACTACTGAGTTTTGGGAATACCAATCATCCACTTCATAACCATCTCCAAACTCACGGTTAAAAGAGTTTACTTTTTTATCATGACCATGATAGTACACATCTAACCCTCCTTTTTTAGCTTCTTCATAATCTGTAACCGTAAACATTCCAGGAAATGGATATTCGGAATGCGCTGCTTTATGCATATTATTCATAACATGACCAGGTTGAGAGGGTGTTTCATTTAATGCCGTTTCCCAAAGTAAGATTGATGGTCTGTTTCTATCTTTTCTAACTAAATTACGGGAGTCTTCGTACAGTCTGTCTTCAAATATTTTTTCTTTGAAATTAAAAAAGTGCCAACCAGGATTAGCACTAGTGGTTATCATACCTAGCTCATCACAAGCGTCATAAAATGCATCATCTTGAGGATAATGTCCTACTCTTATAATACCACTACCACCTTCCCTTAGCAGTTTAACGTCCCTATAATGTGACGAATTTGGTAAGGCATTCCCAACATATACATAATCTTGGTGACGATTAACTCCAATTAATTTTTTTCCAATATATTTCTTATTAACAAACAAGCCGTCTGGCCCTTTCATTTCATACAAACGAATACCTATCCTTGTTCGCATTTGGTCAACTACTTTTCCATTTACCAAAATATCCGTTCTTAGGTAATGTAAATAAGGATTATCGGGATACCATAAACGTACATCATCTACGGTAAATCGCTTTTTTAATTGCCTACTTTTATTTGGCTGCAATTTAAAATTCTGTTCTACTGTTTTAAGAACCTTCTTATTTGCATCCTCTAAGCTAGATTTTACAGTAATAAATTGTGACCTATTCGTTTCATTAACTACTTCTGTTCTTACTTCTAATTTTGCTTTATTTTCATCTACATTTAAAGTCCCAACAAAAACACCTCCTCCTGCCACGGTATTACTTAATTCTGGTAATGTTACATGTATATTATTCGTTTTTATTAAAAAAACATCTCTATAAATACCTCCTAAATAGCTAAAGTCTAACCCTGATTGATTTTTACCTGGGGGATACAATGTACTATCACTATTGTCTGCCATTACAGCAATAACATTTTTATCTTCTTCATTCAAAACACCAGTAATATCTATAGCAAAAGGCAAATACCCACCATAATGCTCAGCTACTTGCTTACCGTTAACCCATACTCTTGCCTCTCCCATAACGGCTTCAAAATACAAAAACACTTTACCATTTAAGTCTTCTTTTTCTACAGCAAATTCTTTCCTGTACCAAGCTTTTCCTTGATAATTTCTACCTCCACTAGCATTTTCAGGCAATATCTCTAATCCATGTGGCAGATTTACTCCTACCCAATTTGAATCGTCAAAATCTTTAGTTTCAGCAGCTTCTACATCTCCTTTATAAAAGCGCCAACCTGGGTTAAAGTTAAAAACCTTTCTATTACTATTCTCCACTTCAAAAAAGCCAGCTGTAGAAAATGATTTCTGACAATGAACTTTATTTGCACCTAAGAGTAGTATTATAAAAATTAATTGAACTAATACAGGTTGCTTCATTTTTACGCCTATTTTGATTTTTAAATCTCAAATATGAATTAAACTCTGGTAAAAAACAACTTTCAAGTGCTATATACCGTATTTGTAACTGATAAGTAACGGTTAAAAAACACAAATTTCCTTATGTCACACATAAAACTTCTGTATATTTACGCGCTGAAAAGCGCACGTGGCGGAATTGGTAGACGCGCTGGCTTGAGGGGCCAGTATCCGTTTAGGATGTGGAAGTTCGAATCTTCTCGTGCGCACAATTAGTTTTAATAAATCCTAGGACTATTATTTAGTTTCGCTCAATTTATTTTTCTGGAAATAAAAATTTCTTGAAAACACTAACCACAAAGCTAATCATAGCAATATTTCAGATAAAAAAACAAAAAGTCTTTTGGAATTTAATTTATTTAAAATGTCACGTTTTTATCGCACTATTTGTCATACTCTATAGAACATTACAAATTTAACATTGAAAAATTACCAGAATATACTATTCCCTTATGCTTATAATATTTTGGGCTCTGTTGAAGATGCTAAAGATGCTATACAGGATGTTTTAATCAAACATCTTTCAATTAACAAAGACCACATAGAAAATGATATTGGTTACTTAGTCAAATCGGTTATAAATCAATCTATCAATATAAAAAAGAGACGTAGCAAAATAACCAGTAACAGGTTATGGCTACCTGAGCCATTATCTACCGAAACTGCAGACAATAATATTGACAGCGAGGAAATCATATCATATTCCATACTTGTTCTTTTAGAAAAATTAACAGCAAGCGAGCGTGCCGTTTTTATCTTAAAAGAAGCTTTTGATTATCCACATAAAGACATCGCAAAAACCATTGACATTACCATTGAAAACTCTCGAAAATTATTAAGTAGGGGGAAAACTAAGTTAGCCAATTACCAAACAACAAACCTTAGTTATTCTGCTCCCTTGCCTTCTTACATGGAAAGTTACATTCAAACAATTAAAAATGGTGATATGAAACGTTTGGAGAAAATGCTTTCTGAAGACATTTCATTACATGCAGATGGTGGAGAAAACATTAAAGTTGTAAGAGAGTTAACAGTCGGAAAATCTGCCTCTTTAAAGTTATTATTTTATGTATATAAAACCTATCTGGAATTATTATCGATCAAGATCACGCAAATTAATCATCAACCGGCTTTATTGTTTTATAATAAAGACATTTTAATTAATTGTCAGGTGTTTGATTTCGAAAATAATAAAATAAAAAGCATATTTTCTATCGTAGACCCCAATAAATTAAAACTACTTTTTTAATAGACCTGTCACGTTTTCCTTATCTGTTTTGTCATTCTATTGAAATTAAAAAAATCAATAAATGAAAACATTATTAAGAATAGATTGTAGCTCCAGAACTAAAGGGTCACACTCTAGAACATTAGCTGACTACTTTGAGGAAAATTGGAAGGCTGCTAATCCAAAAAGCACCATTATTTACAGAGATTTAGCAAAACACGTGTTACCACACATTCAAAACAATACGATTGAAGGATTTTACACGCCTATTGAGCATATGTCTCCTCAAATTAAAGAGGCTACTGCTTTATCCGATGAATTAATAGATGAATTAAAATCTGTAGATGACATCCTAATTAGTAGTCCTTTATATAATCTAAATATTCCATCTAACCTCAAAGCGTATTTAGATCAAGTAGTAAGAATTGGACATACGTTTAATATTAATGAAAAAGGTTATTACGGTTTATTAGAAGGCAAACTAGCTTACCTAATAACTGTTAAAGGAGGTGTATATAAAGGTACTTTTATGGAACCGTATGATTTTCAAGAACCCTATTTAAAAGCCATCCTTGGACATATGGGTATAAAAATCCAGGAATTATTTTCACTTGAAGGATCAGCAGATCAGCAAACTTTAAAACAAAACAAGGTCATGGTAGAAAGCACAATTGATCAATCATTCAATGAACTCGTTTAAACTTTTTCTATTTCCTAAAAAATGGCCGAAATTTACCCATATTTTGTTACTTTTCTTATGCGTAGCTCTGCTATGCCTTGCAAAAAGTGCCTCATCTGAATAAATTTCATCTCATTTTCGGTTAAAAACAAAAAGTTTAAACGAGTTCAATAAATAAAACAAAATATGATGATTGCAAAAGAAAATTATTTTGAAGATGAATTGGAGAATAAAGCATCTATAATTAAAGCTAATGAAGGAGAAAAGCTTGAATTAAATACCATTTCAATTACATTTAAAGTTACTAGTGAGATCTCTAACGATCAATTAGGTATTTATGAGATTTCCCTCCCTCCTATGGCTATAGGTGCAAAACTACACTATCACAGGTATATGGACGAAACCTTTATAGTTAATGAAGGCATTTTAACCATTCAAGTTTCAGATAAAGAATATAATGCGGAGCCAGGAACCATTGTTTATGTCCCTCGATTTACTCCACATGGATTTAGAAATGATACGAATGAAACTGTAAAATTGACATTGGTTTTCAACCCATCTCAAAAACGTGAAGGCTTTTTTAAAGGCTTATATGAAACATTAAATAGTGTTCCTATTGATCCAGAAAAATATTTAAAACTATATAATAAATATGATAGTTTTCCTGTAGACATTTCTAATATGATACCAATAAGAGAATAAAAAAGGATATATTAGTAATAGTGACTTAAATTAAAACCTAAATCACTATTACTAATATATTTTTGATTTACTATCCTCAATAATTATCTATCTACCCCACAAATTTGATTAGTTTTTTAATTTTTTAGCACTTTGTAGATTAATTTATGTAATTTTGTTTAACTTAAATTAAAAATTAATGAACAACATAAAGGTTAACTTTAGTATAAAAGACTTAGAAAACCTTACAGGCATTAAAGCTCATACTATACGCATTTGGGAAAAACGTTATAACTTATTACGCCCAAATAGATCGGACACCAACATTAGAAATTATAGCTTAGCTAGTTTTCAAAAGCTATTAAATATATCATACTTAAATAATAACGGATTAAAAATTTCAAAAATTGCCAATCTAAAAGAAGAAGAAATCCCTATTAAGGTTAGGGAAATTGCATCTCGAGCTAGAGTTGAAGATCATGCTATCAATGCATTAAAAATGGCCATGATTAATTTTGATCAGGTACTATTTTATAGCACCTATAATAATTTGCTAGAAACTAAATCTTTTAGTGAAATTTTCTATACTGTCTTTTTACCTCTCTTAAATGAAATAGGACTTCTGTGGCAAACCAATACCATTACGCCAGCTCACGAGCATTTTTTATCTATTCATATAAAACAAAAGATTCTCTTAAACACTGAGAGACTACAAATTTTGGAACCTAAACCTGTTTCTAAAACCTATGTGTTATTTTTACCTGATAACGAAATTCATGATATTGGCCTTTTGTTTATCAATTATCAATTAAGAAGTAAAGGTTACCATACTATTTTTCTTGGAGAAAGCGTTCCTATGGAAAGTCTTACAGATTTGCTAGAATTTTTTGATGAAATTACCTTTATATCCTACTTTACAGTTCACCCTACAGAACAAGAGATTCCTGGTTACATTAATAAATTTAATGAGACACTATTAAACAAAGAAAATACAAAGCTTTTATTGCTAGGTAAAAAAGTGTCTGATTACAACCTTTCTGAACTTCCAGAGAAAATAAGTATATTTAATTCAATAGAAAATTTAGTTAAAGATTTATAAAGGCTTTTATTTTGTTTAACTTTTAACTATATTTGTTAAACAATATGAAATCAACTGCAAATATAATAGGTTCTGGATTTTCGTCTTTAGCTGCTTCGTGCTACTTAGCAAAAGCCGGATATGATGTTACTATTTTTGAAAAGAACAAAACTATTGGAGGAAGAGCCAGACAGCTTATAAAAGATGGGTTTACTTTTGATATAGGACCAACGTGGTACTGGATGCCTGACGTTTTTGAACGTTTTTTTTTAGATTTTGACAAGTCCCCAGAAGACTATTATTCCTTAGAAAAATTAAACCCTGCCTATAGTGTATATTTTGGTAAAGATGATTTTATTACTATAGAAGACACCTTAGAAAAAATAACTATTGCTTTTGAAAAAGAAGAGCCAGGAAGCTCAAAAAAACTTAAAAAGTTTATTAATCAAGCAAAAAGCAACTACGATATAGCTATTAAAGATCTGGTTTATAATCCAGGTGTCTCTCCGTTAGAATTAGTAACCTTTACAACTCTTAAAAAGTTTGATCAATTTTTTAGCAATATAAAAAGAGATGTTAGAAAAGAATTTAAGAGTGAAAAACTTATTAAAATTCTTGAGTTTCCGGTTTTGTTTTTAGGTGCAAAACCAAGTGATACACCATCTTTTTATAGTTTTATGAACTATGCAGATTTTGGACTGGGTACATTTCACCCTAAAAAAGGCATGTATGAAGTGATTCTAGCTATGGAAAAACTGGCTAAAGAATTAGGAGTCGCTATCAAAACCGATTCCCCAATAGAAAAAATTGTTGTAAAAAATGGAGAATACAAAGAACTTGTTTCAAATGGAAAAGCATATACGTCTAACATCGTTGTAAGTGGTGCTGATTATCACCACACCGAAACGCTTTTAGATAAGCCCTATAGGCAATATTCAGAAAACTATTGGAACAAAAGAACGTTTGCACCTTCTTCCCTCTTATTTTATGTTGGATTTGATAAAAAACTAAAAAACGTCAATCATCATACACTCTTTTTTGATGTCGACTTTGATGTTCATGCAGAAGCTATTTATGATCATCCGAAGTGGCCAGAAAATCCATTATTTTATGCTAGTTTCCCAAGTAAAACAGATTTAAATTCCGCTCCAGAAGGAAAAGAGGCTGCTATTTTTTTGATTCCATTAGCTCCAGGGTTAAATGACTCTCCAGAGTTAAGAGAAGTCTTTTTTGATAAAATTATAAACCGTTTTGAAAGTCTAACCTCTCAAAATGTAAAAAAACATATTATCTTTAAAGAGAGTTTTTGTATTAACGATTTTATTAATGATTACAATTCGTACAAAGGAAATGCATACGGAATGGCAAATACGTTAACGCAAACGGCTTTTTTAAGACCAAAATTAAAAAGTAAAAAAGTGAAAAACTTGTTTTTTACTGGTCAATTAACTGTACCTGGTCCTGGAGTGCCTCCTTCATTAATATCAGGAAAATTAGTAGCAGATTTAGTAACAAAATACCATCACTCATTATGAAATTATTATTTGATACGGTCTCTTATAATTGTAGCAAACTTGTCACAAACACATATAGCACATCTTTTTCTTTAGCTACAAAAATGCTTTCTAAATCTATTAGAATGGATATTTACAATATTTACGGCTTTGTTCGTTTTGCTGATGAGATTGTTGATTCTTTCCATGACTATAATAAAGAGCTGCTATTTAATAAATTTTCTGACGATTTAGAACTTGCACTAAAAGACAAAATTAGTTTAAACCCTATACTTAACTCTTTTCAACATACATTCCATAAATATAGTTTAGACAAAAGTTTAGTAGATGCTTTTATGAAAAGCATGCGTATGGATTTACACAAAACTAAATATCTTACAGAAGAAGAATACAGAGCTTATATTTATGGATCTGCTGATGTCGTGGGACTCATGTGCTTAAAAGTTTTTGTAAAAGGGGACTATATTAAATATAAAGCACTTAAAAATACTGCTATGTCATTAGGCTCAGCTTTTCAAAAAGTAAATTTTTTAAGAGACTTGAAAGCCGACCATGATGATTTAAACAGAACTTATTTCCCTAAAACGGATTTAAACAATTTAGATGAAACTGCTAAACAAAATATTATAGACGATATAGAAACAGACTTTGCAAAAGGTTTAAGTGGTATAAAAAAATTACCTATAGAAGCCAAATTTGGTGTTTTTATGGCATATAGGTACTATCGTCAATTATTAAAAAAGTTGAAAAAGACTCCAGCTTTACAAATAAAAAATACCAGAATACGAGTTTCTAACCCCAAAAAAATAGAACTTTTAATGCGAAGTTATGTAAAGTATCAATTAAATTTAATGTAATTTTATAATATGCATACGGTATATTGGATATTGATTTTTTTAGGGACTTATTGTTTTATGGAGTTCATGGCTTGGTTTACACATAAATATGTGATGCATGGCTTTTTATGGTCTTTACACAAAGATCACCACCAAAAAGATCATGATAGCTGGTTTGAGCGAAACGACGCTTTCTTCTTATTTTATGCTGTTGTTAGTATTGCTTTTTTCTTGCTATGGAAACACACAAGTTTTTGGGCAGGTTTGCCAATAGGTATAGGTATATTTGTTTACGGTTTATCTTATTTCATGGTGCATGATATCTTTATACATCAGCGTTTTAAGTTATTTAGAAATGCCAATAATTGGTATGCTAAAGGCGTAAGGCGTGCCCATAAAATGCATCATAAACATTTAGGTAAAAAAGATGGAGAATGTTTTGGAATGCTGTTTGTTCCCTTTAAATACTTCAAAAAGTAATAGATGAATTATTTATATCTGTTACTAAATTTAGGATCTTTATCTGTTCCTTTTTTATTTAGTTTCCACCCTAAGCTAATGTTTTACAAACGCTGGAAATCTTTATTTATAGGCCTCTTAATAAGCATGTCCATATTTATTCCCTGGGACATTATCTTTACTATAAATGGTATTTGGGGGTTTAATCAAGATTATTTTCTGGGTCTCAAGATATTTTCTTTACCTATAGAAGAATGGCTTTTTTTTATATGCATCCCCTACGCTTGTACTTTTACACACTATGCGTTATTGTATTATTTCCCAAATCTAAAATTACCACAGACAACAGCTAAAACTATTAGCTACTTACTTATATTTTTATTATTAATAATTTCAATTTATAATAGTAGTAAATGGTACACATTTATAAATTTTGTACTAGCAACTATTTTAATTGCCATTGTAATAAAAAAGAATCCTGATTTATTAAGCAGTTTCTACCTAACATTTTTAGTAATGCTTATACCTTTTTTTATAGTAAATGGTATATTAACCGGTAGTTTTATTTCTAATGAAGTTGTTTGGTATAATAATTCAGAAAATTTGAATATTAGATTATTTACAATTCCAATTGAAGATACCATATATGCATTTTCTCTTATTCTCTTGAATTTATTTATAATGACTCGTTTTGAGAATGAAAGAAAGCTTTCTATTTCAGCAAGTCATCAATAGCACTTCTAACTGTATCACTATTCCAATTTGCAGCGCCGTTTTTATCAATTATAATATGGCCTTGAGTATCAATTAAAAATGTTCGTGGAATACTTGTAACATCAAAAGGCTCTGGATACTTAGTTAATGGGTTATACACTTTAAAAGTATAGCCGTTTTTATTTAAAAATTGATTGATTACTGTGTGATCTTCATTAGAAACAAAGACAAATTCAACTTTATCCTTATAATCATTGTAAAGCGATTGCATACTAGGCATTTCTGCGATACATGGTGGACACCAGGTTGCCCAAAAATTCACTAAAACAACACGTCCTTTTATTTGATCAAAATCTAAAGTTCCACCTTGGTCATCTTTAAGCCTCCAATCATAATTTATCAAACTTGCTTGTTTCTCATTACTGATTACCGATGGACCAAAAAGTGCCAGCCCTTTATGCAATAGTATTTGTATAGGTTGTCTGGTTTGTGGAATAATTAAAATAGCAATAATGACTAGGTATATAAGATTCTTTAAGCTATTTTTTTTTCTTCTTCTTAACATATATAAATTAAAAGGCATAGTTTCTATGTCGAAACTATGCCTGAAATCTAATTAAAATAAAAATATTTTATACTATTTTTATCGTGAAACTTTTCCAGATAAAGCTACTACTGGTCCTGTTCCCATAGATATAACTGTATGATCTGCTGCATCATCTGGTACAACATGAGCCAACGGTTTTAACGTAAATGGTGCTGCGTTATCATCTGGACTTGGTTCTATAGAAATAACAATAGTTGCTCCTTTTAAGTCTGTTGGGAATGTTACTCCATTAGGTGCATTTTCTAAAAAATCTTCTCCTGGAAAAAATCCATCTGCTCCATTTGGTGTTGGTAGAGCAACATTTCCACTAAAAGGCGCCGCATCATCAGTTGCTGCTACTTTAGTAAATGTACCTGTACTTATTGGAGTACCATTAATTACTGCCCATCCTTCATATTTCCACCCAGCTCCTAATGTTGGTAAATCTAGTCCTGCTACTGGAGGCGGTGCATTTGTATTATCTAAAAACCAAACACCGCTAGATTCATTTGTGTCATCGCTATCTGTGGGGGTCGCCAAAATATACTTACCTGTAGCATTACTAAAGTCTCCTACAATACCTGTACTTACATTCGCTGTATTTCCAGAGAAACCTCCTGCTAATAATTTTGTTTCTGCTGGTGTTGCAGCTTCAACTCCAGTTTCACCTGCAGGTTCAATTGATAGTACAAAATCTGTTGCATTTTTTAATAGAGTTGCATCCACTGTAAAAGATTGTGGGAATGAAACCGAGCTAAACGTTCCTGTTGAAACTGGTGCTCCATTTACAATTATCCAGCCTTCGTAAACATAGCCACTACCTAAAGCTTCTAAACCATCTAATTCCAGAGTTAAACTAGCAGTCGATGGTACATTATTATCGTCATCATTGCTACAAGAACTAGCTAATAATCCTATTGCTAATACTGTAACTATAAACATTTTCTTAATCATTGTCTTTTTTTTAAAGTTTTTAATACTTCAAAATTAAAGCATACAGATTTTATAAAATGTTAGCTATCTAACATTAAGCGATATTTTTATGAATTCTTATTTCTTTTCTAGAGAATTGGATTACTTTTTCTTCCTTTAATTCGTTTAAAAGTATATTCAACGTAGGTCTGGAAGTTCCTATTAAAGATGCAATATCTTTTTGTGTATACGGATGATGAATTACTTTATCACCTGTTTTTTCACAATCGTATCCATAGTCTGAGCATAACTCATCTAAAAATTCTATAAGGCGTGTTTTGGTATCTTTAAATAGTAGTAATTGTAATCGTCGTTCTAATTTTTTTAATTTAAAACCGATGACTTTATATACTTTAAAACTAAAGGTTTGATTATTTCGCATTAAATCATGCATAGTATCAACGCCTATAGGGCAAATACTTGTCGTATTGTCAATTGATTGGGCAAATTCTTCTCGTTTGGACTCTCCAAGAATAGCAGTTTCACCAAATAACTCTCCACGTGTTAAAATAGCTTTAATAACTTCGTCTCCTTCTTCACTGTAATACCCTATTTTAACTTTACCTTTTTCTATAAGATATACTTTGTTTGCAGAGTCTTCTTCAAAGTATATGTAGTCTTTCTTTTTGTAGGCATCAAAATCGTGATTGGCTTTGTAAGCTTTAAATTTGTGGGGACAAAGCACCTTGAAAAGATTGACATCATCAAAAAACCAAAGTGATTTCATTAATTTATTATTTTTTGTTATCTTATTTACAGTCGAGAGAGACTAAAAAAGCTTACAAATAAGTATAAAAAAACCTCCAATTAGGAGGTTTAAAATTTTATTCTTCTTCGTCTGATACTGTTTCGGTTTCTTTTTCAGAATCTAAAAAATCCAGCATATCATGTTTCTGTAGTAAATTATACCATTGTATTATTTTTTTAATATCGCTTGCATATACCCTATCCTCATCATAATCTGGCAATACATCAAAGAAATATTCTTCTAATTTATCTTTACTATCTTTAGGTTTTACAGAAGCTTGTTTTCCATTTTCCTTTTCCTTAATATTCTCAAGAACTTTCTTTAATGGTATTTCTTCTGTTAAAGTGTAGATTGCAATTTCACTTAAAATGCTAATATTATTTTGTACACTTACAGAAATACGTTTGTTATCTATTAACGACTCTGCAACAAAACCTCCTCGTGTTTGTGCTATTAATTTATATAATCCTGGTTTTCCACCTATTGATAGTACTTTATCTAAACTCATAATTATTTATTAAAAGAGAGAGGCAAATATCAACCGTTTATTAATTGCTTGCAAATATTATCGCTTCTTTTTTTGATCAGGAAAACGCATTCTATAATCAACACTAATCTTCCCTTTAGATATATTAGTTAACCTTCCTTTTATTAATCGTTTTTTTAAACTAGAAAGTTTATCTGTAAATAAAATACCTTCAATATGATCATATTCATGTTGAATAACTCTGGCTATCAATCCATCAAAAACTTCAGTATGTGGTTTAAAATTTTCATCAACGTACTCAACAGTTATTTTTGGCTGTCTAAAAACATCCTCTCTAACATCTGGAATGCTTAAACATCCCTCATTAAAAGCCCACTCATCACCTTCTTCTTTGGTTATTTTGGCATTAATAAAAACACGCTTAAAGTCTTTTAATTTTTTTTGTTCTTCTGCAGTTAAATCTTCATCTTCCGCAAAAGGTGTCGTATCAACCAAAAACAGTCTAATAGGTAATCCTATTTGAGGTGCAGCAAGACCAACACCATAGGCATTATACATAGTTTCAAACATATTGTCTAAAAGCGTATCAAGTTTTGGATACTCTTTAGTGATGTCTTTTCCTTTCTTTTTTAAGACTGGGTCGCCATAGGCTACTATTGGTAAAATCATTATTTGCTCAGTGTTTTATGTTTGCAAAAATACTAATACTATAATTTACTGGTATAATTTATATAAAATTTATTCTTAATGAAGCTCTACTTATTTGGAATACAAATAACTCTGTAAAATAAGTGTGGCACTAATTTCGTCTATTAATGCTTTATTTTTTCGCTGGTTCTTTTTTAAACCGCTATCAATCATCGTTTGAAAAGCCATTTTTGAAGTAAATCGTTCGTCTACTCTTTCTATTGGAATATTAGGAAATTCCTTTTTTAAATTATCAATAAAAGGCAGTATGTGAATTTCACTTTCTGAAGCGGTATTATTCATTTGTTTTGGCTCACCAACTAAAAATAGTTCAACTTCTTCCTTAATAGTATAATCTTTTAAAAACTTTAAAAGTTCTTTTGTATTAACAGTAGTAAGTCCAGAAGCTATAATTTGTAATTCATCTGTCACAGCTATACCTGTTCTTTTAGTACCATAATCTATTGCTAATATGCGAGCCATATAAATATTTTGTACAAAAATAGTTTAATAAACTACCTCGGGGCAAGTCCAGAAGGTATTAAATTCAAAAAAAAGAAAAACGGGGTAAGTAGCATCGGGGTATTAATCCTAAAAGCTTAATAAAATAAGAAAGGCTGCCTTTTCAGACAGCCTACTCAACTTTAACTTTAACCTTGATTAATAATATTTAAAATCTATATGTTAAGCCTTGACTGGCTTGTTTATTTTTGGAAATAAAAACTTAATATTTTCAACATTTCTTACTCTATTAAGATATCGTCTAATATCACTAGTACGTGCAATAGATTCTCTTAATTCTTTAGCATCAATTAACACGGTGTCATTTTCTTTTACAGTTTTAACTGCATTATCTTTAACCGTAGTTACTTCCTCTCCATTTACAGATACTGATATAACTTTATTTTCTTCTATCTTATTAGTATCGCTTTGAGCTATCCCGAAAGAGAAAGAAAGTAATAAAATTAATAGTATGTATGTATTTGTTTTCATTTTGTTTATCATCGTTTGCATATTCCAAATATATGCTCATACCAAAGCTCAAACACAAAAAATTAGTTATAAGCCAACGTATTTTCGTTTAGTAGTGGAGCTACAAATTTTTATCGATAAACAGATTAAAGGTCTTTTTTAAAAGACGAAATACAACAAAAATGCATTTCGTCGATTTATTTTTTTCTTTCAAAGGAAAAATAGACTTTTGTTTTTGTTAAGTTTTGCAGGAATCGACGAAAAGTTTGAGGTTCTTCATAATTGATATAATGACTTTTTCGTTCTATTTTTTAAATGATACCTATTATATTTGCTCAAAATTTAAATATCAATGACAGAATTACAACAAATCATAGAAAAGGCTTGGGAGAATAGAGATCTTTTAAAAGAAGAAACAACAACTTCTGCTATAAGAAAGGTTATAGATTTATTAGATAAAGGTGAATTGAGAGTAGCGGAACCAATCGAAGGTGGTTGGCAAGTTAACGAATGGGTAAAAAAAGGAGTTGTTTTATATTTTCCAATTCAGAAAATGGAAACTATTGAGGCTGGTCCCTTAGAATTTCATGATAAAATTCCATTAAAACGTGGTTATGCAGAAAAAGGAATTCGTGTGGTTCCTCATGCAGTTGCAAGACATGGTGCTTATATTTCTAGTGGTACTATATTAATGCCTAGTTATGTAAATATTGGTGCTTATGTAGATGAAGGTACTATGGTAGATACTTGGGCTACAGTTGGTAGCTGTGCTCAAATAGGTAAAAATGTACATTTATCTGGTGGTGTTGGTATTGGTGGTGTTTTAGAACCTTTACAAGCTGCCCCTGTAATTATAGAGGATAATGCCTTTATTGGATCTAGATGTATCGTTGTTGAAGGGGTACGTGTTGAAACCGAAGCTGTTTTAGGTGCTGGTGTTGTTTTAACAATGAGTACAAAAATTATTGATGTAACTGGTGATGAACCTATTGAATATAAAGGTAGAGTACCTGCCCGTTCTGTAGTTATACCTGGTAGTTATGCTAAAGAATTCCCTTCTGGTAGTTATAATGTACCTTGTGCTTTAATTATTGGTAAACGTAAAGAGAGTACTAATAAAAAAACGTCGCTAAACGATGCTTTAAGAGAGCATGATGTAGCTGTTTAAACTAGTAGCAGTATGCAGTTGCAGTAAACAGTACCTACTCATTTGCAAAAAACACATAAAAAATCGAAGTTGTAAATTTTGAAAATCTTAATCATACAACAAAAAATGATTGGCGATGTGCTTACAAGCAGTATTCTGTTTGAAGCACTTCGCTTAAAATATCCAAAGGCTCAATTGGACTATTTAATAAATGAGCATACATTTCCTGTTGTAGAAAACAACCCAAACATTGATAACTTCGTTTTGTTTACTAAACAGGATGAGCTTAGTAAATCCAATCTTCTAAAATTTGCCAGGTCTGTAGGAAATAAAAAGTACGATATAGTAGTTGATACTTATTCTAAGTTATCTAGTAATTTAATAAGTCTTTTCTCTGGGGCAAAAACTAAAATTTCATACCACAAATACTATACAACCCTTTTTTACCATTATAATATAAAAAGGGAAAAGCATAATGATGGTAAAGCTGGATTAGCCATTGTTAATAGGATGCAGCTACTAGCTCCTTTAGGTATTGAAACATCGTTTATAAAGCCAAAAATATATTTAACTGAAAAGGAAATTTTTAACAGTAAGGAGTTTCTGGAAAGTTATCAGATAGATTTTAGTAAACCTTTATATATGATAAGTGTATTGGGCAGTGGTAAAAACAAAACATATCCTTTTAATTATATGGCTGAAGTTATTGATACTTTAGTTAAGGAAACTTCTGGACAAATATTATTTAATTACATACCAAAACAAGAAACCGAAGCCAGAGCTATATTAGATTTATGCAAACCAGAAACTCAAAAAAATATTCACTTTAATATATTTGGAAAGAGTTTAAGAGCGTTTTTAGCCATAACATCCCATTGCGATGCATTAATTGGAAATGAAGGCGGTGCTATTAATATGGCCAAAGCATTAAACATTAAAACCTTTGCTATATACTCCCCATGGATAGATAAAGCAACCTGGAATCTTTTTGAAAATGATAATAACGTTAGTGTTCATTTAAAGGATTTTAAGCCGGAGCTATACACTAAGGCTGAAAAAAAATATAAAAAGGAAACAGCCGAGCTATATAAAAAATTTGAACCACAGCTTTTTAGAGATAAATTAAAGGCGTTCTTAAAGTTATAATTATTAACCATTCACTTTTTCCAATGCTTTCTTAACTGCAGTTTCTACAAATTGTCCTTTCATTACTTTCTCTTGAACACTTAAAACATTGTTTTTCATTAATTTATAATCGTCCTCTGTTAAACTTTCTAAGACAGCATTCAAATCTTTTAAGTTAGATATACTTATTCCTAAGTTATTATCCACAATAAAGGATGCTATGGCTGCTTGATCCCAAACTATTACTGGAAGTCCGCACAAAAGATATAAAGATGTTTTATGGGGGTTATTATATTTTAAATATTCCCCCAAATCTCCACTACAAGATTCTGTTGATATACCATCCCACACCAATCCGAAATCAGCTTCTATTTTATAAGCTACTTGATCTGATTTAAAGACGCCTTGATAATGAATAACAGATGTTTCTTCACTTACTTTTCGTTTATTAGCATCGAAACCTATACCATATAACCTTAAATTGTATTTACTATGCTCCAGGATATCAAAATCAAAAATGTATGAATTTTTACCATGAGCAACCCCCCCTGCATAGGCAATTCTATAAACATCGCTTTTATTAATATCTTTATTTTGAAGTGGCTTTTCTTCAGAAACATAATCAAAAATGCCTAAAACTATGATAGGTATAGTCGTATTTTGTTCTAAAAACCATGCTTTCATAGCCTCGTTATGAACAATAATGACATCCGAGCATACAATTTTTGATAATTCCGCTTCAATATCCTTAACTCTCCCTTTTAAACATCTAACATCATGAACTATTGTTATAATTTTACAACGTTTTAATTTTGCAAAAAATAAGATCAATTTTCTAAACTTATTATTAGGGTATTGTGTACATATGGTAGATTTAAATGGCAATCTTAATAAAGCCATTGAAATACCAAAAAAATTCTTGATAGCACCTATTCCAGAGTTTGGTATGGACGATTGTTTAAATCCTAGGTTTTTAAACCCTAATGCTTCTAACGAAAATTCACAATCCGTTTTTGCTTTTCCCGCAGCATTGAATAACGATTTATAGTTTCTGGAAATGTAATACATTATATTGAAAAGTTTTTTTATAGATAATTTATATCCTAGTTTTGCTAAAAATTATAAAAGTATACAAATGTATGATTATTTAATTGTTGGTGCAGGGTTATTTGGATGCGTATTTGCTCATGAAGCAACTAAAAAAGGGAAAAAATGTTTAGTCGTAGACAAAAGGGATCATGTAGGTGGCAATGTATACTGCGAGAATGTCGATGGCATCAATGTACACAAATATGGAGCACATATATTTCATACTAATGATAAGGATATTTGGGACTATGTAAATCAATTTGCAGAGTTTAATAACTATGTAAATTCCCCAGTTTCTATATCTAAAGGTAAACTATACAATTTGCCTTTTAATATGAATACTTTTTATCAGCTTTGGGGAACAAAGACACCAGAAGAAGCTAAAACAATTATAGAAAGTCAAATTAAAGAGTTTGGTTGCAAAAACCCTGAAAATTTAGAAGAACAGGCATTATCTTTAATTGGAAAAGATGTTTATGAAACGCTTATAAAAGAATATACCGAAAAGCAATGGGGCAAAAAAGCCACCGAGTTGCCAGCTTTTATCATTAAACGCTTACCCGTACGTTATACATTTAATAATAATTATTTTAATGATGCTTATCAAGGTATTCCAATTGGTGGCTATAACAAAATAATTGACGGTTTATTAGAAGGGATAGATATAAAAACCAATGTCGACTTTTTTAAAGATAAAGACGCATTGAGTAGTCTAGCTAAAAAAATAGTATTCACTGGAAAAATAGATGAATTCTATGATTATAACTATGGGAACTTAGAATATCGCTCTTTAAGATTCGAAAATACAAAGTTAAACACAGAAAACTTTCAAGGCAATGCTGTTGTAAATTACAATGATTCTAATGTTCCTTATACAAGAATAATAGAGCATAAACACTTTGAATTTGGCAAGCAAAAACACACCGTGATAACTAAAGAATTCTCTGAACAATGGACCACTGAAAAGGAAGCCTACTACCCTATTAATAATGAAGAGAATCAAAAAAAATATCAAGCGTACAAAGCCCTTTCATTACAAGAGCCTGACGTTATATTTGGTGGCAGGCTTGCAGAGTACAAATATTATGACATGCATCAAATAATAGCTTCTGCTTTACAAAAAACTAAAAAAGAGTTTAACTAATCTGTTTAAAAATTATTTATAGCGTATCAAATGATTAAAATTTCTGGAGTCATAATTACATTTAATGAAGAAGAGCATTTAGAAAAATGCTTAAAATCCTTAGTGGGGGTTGTAGATGAAATTGTTGTTGTAGATTCTTTTTCTACCGACAAAACCCCTGAAATATGTGAGGCATATAATGTGAATTTTATTCAAAATAAATTTGACGGTTATATTGAACAAAAAAATTACGCACTTTCTCATGCAAAGTATGATTACATCTTGTCCCTAGATGGCGATGAAGCACTATCTGATACACTCAAAAAATCCATTTTAAAAGTAAAAGAACATTGGAGTTTTGATGGTTATTATTGTAATCGATTAAATAATTACTGCGGACAATGGATTAAACATTCAGATTGGTACCCAGATAAAAAACTAAGATTATTTAAAAAAGGAAATGGCGAGTGGAAAGGCATAAACCCCCATGATAGATATACATTAAAAAAAGGTTTAAAAGCTGGAAAGCTTAAAGGGGACTTATTGCATTGGATATACCGAGATTATAAGGAACATAATTTAAAAGTTGAAAACTTTTCAAGTATTGCTGCTCAAGCTTATTATGATTTAGGAAAAAAATCGTCTCTCTGGAAAATACTATTCAATCCTACTTGGGCCTTTTTTAAAGCTTATTTTTTAAGATTAGGTTTTTTAGATGGTCTAAACGGTTTCATTATTTGTGTACAAACCTTTAACGTTACTTTTTTAAAGTATATTAAGCTTTATAGGCTTCAAAAAAACAACTAATCATTTTTTATGATTTATCCAAGTATTTATCTATACCATTTTCACAACACATTGATTTATTTTTTAAGGTATCTTCTTGAATCTTATCGTTAATATTTAATTTTTCATAAGAGTTTTCCTTATGCCAAATATGGTAAACAATAGCTTCAAACCGTAATCGTTTGCCCAATATTTCGTTATTAAGCATCCTTATAATAAGCTCAGAATCCTCTCTACCCCATCCAGTTATATCTTCATTATAGCCATTCACTTTCACAAAGTCTGCTTTCCAATAAGACAAATTACAACCTCTCAGTTTTCTGGATAACTCATTTTTCCTCTTATAAAGCATCCTTCCTAAAAATGGCAAGTAGATATTCTTATTTCTCCTTTTAATGCCTTTTGAGAAAAAAGAAAACTCAACAATTTTATTTTTAAATAAATTCTTTAAAAATGGTTCAATAATTAATGCTCTCGATCCATATAAGTAAGTATCCTTCTCAATGGAAGCTAAATGATCTTTTACAAAGTTTTTATGTAGAATGCAATCTCCATCTACATGAATTATATAATCTACATCTGTTTTAGAAATAGCCAGATTTAATATAGCTGACCTTCTAAACCCATCATCTTCATGCCATATATGCTTCAATGGAACAGGGAAATCATTTTGAAAACCTTCAATTAAATGCTTTGTTTCTTCTTTAGACCCATCATCTGCTACTATAACTTCTGTTGGAAGTACCTTTTGATTTTTAACACTCTTTAAAACCAACTCTAAAGCTTCTGGCCAATTATAAGTGGTTATAACTAAAGCTGATTTAATATTTTTATTTTTAAATTCCATTAATTAGTATAAATAGTTTACAAATAATGTTTTAATTGTTTACAATGAAACTACAGTTATAAACAAATCTAAAAGTCTAGTTATTTGTATAAGGGAGCTGCAAAGTTACTTTTTTAAATTATTATAGACTTAATACTTTTTCCAAAACTTCAGCTTCTTTTTTAAGCGTTTTTTGCGATAAAATTTAGCTTGAAAATCTTCAGTTTCTTTCCACATTAAATCAAATATCCTGTTATAATCTTCACCTGTACACTTAGCATATTCATCACTCATAACTTCTATCATAGATTTATGAATAGTTAATTTGGAAAAATTCTTAATTCTTGTTTCAAAATCAAGCGATTTAAATTCCATCCTATTTAAATCAACTAAAAAGAAATTATAGCCAGTATCTGTTTTCTTTATCAATGTATTTCCTGGGGAATGATCTAAAAAGTGAATTCCTTTTTCATGTAAATCAAAAGTGAATCTTGTAAAAGCTCTAAGTATTTTTTCGTAATTAGGATAATTAAAGTTAGTTGTTAATTCCCTATAAGTTAATTCACAATCCAACTGCTTACTTATATAATAACTTTTCTTAAACAAAAAAAGTGTTTTGTATTCGTAATAAGCAACAGGCTCTGGAGTACCGACATGTAATGCTTTAAGTTTATTAGCATATTCATAGGAACGCTGTGCTTTACTTTTTCTAAAAAACTTATAAGCGATCTGATTTACAATATTAGGAACCCTAAAAGACTTTACATTAATAACTTTTCCGTCTAAATCAAACAACTTTAAAGAATTTCTATCTTGATTACCAAAAGGTTCTCCTTTAGTATCGAAATTTTTAATAATGCTATCAAGCACCAATTTGTGGCTCTGAAATTCTGCTTTAATCTCTGAATGCTTCATAGAACAATATTACAATTACTTTTTATCTTTTTAAATAATTGTATCTATATATTATAGCAATTTGTTACTTTGCCAAAAAGAATTATGAAGACTGTTTTTTTAGAATCTCACAACATTAAGAACCAACATTTTGGTTTTGGTCAATTTAATTACCATTTAATCAAAGGGCTTTACAATGCAGATGTGACAGATTTTAAAATGACCCTTCATTCAAAAAACACTAATGCATTAAAATCTGAATACAACTCATATTTTAACTACAAAACCTATCATTCTATTAGAAGACATAAACCCTTTCGTATTAGAAAAAAATACGATATATGGCATTGTCTTAATCAAAATATAAAAATTGAACCTTATCACAATATCCCATATGTTTTAACGGTGCATGATGTTAATTTCATTCAAGAACAATCCAGCGACATGTCCCACAAGCGTAATCTGAAATTTCAGGAAAAACTAAACAGAAGCCATGCTATTACTTATATATCAAATTATGCAAAAACTTCTACTCATAAATACTTCAAAGTCCCTGATGTTCCGGAATATGTAATTTATAATGGCAATCCTATTTTAGATATTAAAGTTCCGAAAAATTACAAACCTAAACGAATATCTAAACAGCCTTTCTTGTTTAGTATTGGAGAATTTACAGAACGCAAAAACTTTCATGCTTTAGTTGAAATGCTAGAATTTTTACCTGAATACAATCTAATCCTTTCTGGTAATAACAACACTGACTATGCCAACAATAAACTACAAAAAACAATACAACAATTAGGGTTTGAAAATCGTGTATTAATAACTGGTAAAATATCTGAATTAGACAAACAATACTATTTACAAAATTGTGAAGCTTTTGTCTTTCCATCATTACGAGAGGGGTTTGGCATTCCTCCTATTGAAGCCATGCGCTTTGGGAAACCTGTGTTTTTATCAAATAATACCTCACTTCCCGAAATTGGAGGAAAACATGCTTTTTACTGGAATAATTATAATCCAAATGATATGGCAGAAGTACTAGAAAGTGGATTAAACACTTTCAATAAAAATAAAGATATATTATCCCATAACTATATAAATCATGCTAAAAGTTTTAATTGGGATACATCTGCTTTAGAATATATTAAGGTCTATAAAGACATCCTATTCGGAAAATAATATGTTATCTGATTTCCCAGCTTCTTTCAATTTATTAACATAAGAGAAAAACTCCTCTCTATTGTTATTAATATCAAAAGACTTAGATTTCTCATTCATAAATCTAGCGGTATTGTAATGAGGCAGTATTAAACTAAAAAAGTCTTCATTACTCGTAGTTGAAACATTTTCTAAATGATGTGGTACATATTCAATATATAAAAACTTACTAGCCTTTAATGTATTAGTCATACCCTGTAAAGCATAATATTCAGCACCTTCAATATCCATAATGATTCCCTGAGCATCATCCAGATTATTAGCTTTTGCATGATCATCAATAGCAATCATATCAACTTCGATTGTATCAGGATTATCATATTTGTACATATACTTATCTATCTTCGGCTTTATTTTACTGCCCCCAGTATTAATGGTACTTGTATAAAATTTCACTTTTTTAGAAGCATCACCTGCTGCATTATTAAATAGCGATACATTATCTATTCTATTAATCAACAAATTGGTTTCTAAAAAGTAAAACGTTTTAGGGTTGGCTTCGTAACCTATAACTTTTTTACAATATTTAGAAAGTGGTATAAGCAAAGTTCCCCAGTGCCCCCCTACAATGTAAATAGTATCTGTTGGTTTTATAAAATCTTTTATGGTGTTAACCTCAGACATATCATACTCTCCTTTCTTTCCTAATTTTTTACCTACCATAAGGTCATTTACAGGAGCTGCTATATTTCCATTTTTCGTTTCATATATGACACCAATAGCATATTTTCCTAAGATTTTATTCCTTAATGAAGATTTTAACTTTAAAAGCGTATATTTTAATTTTTTACTCATTTATATAATTAAAATTATTTTGACGACAATATAAACATAACTTTTTAAATATATTACAAAGTTTAAATAAAGTAAAACTTTAAACATAAACACCTACAATAATAACAATTAAATACTTACAACATGTTCATTGTTTTATAACTTAATTTTATATATATTTTTTTTACAATTTTATCTCTCTATATTAATAATCGCTTTATTTTTAACAACTGTAATACCTTTGTCAACAATGGTTTTAAAGTATAAATCATCAAATACAAGTATTGGTAAATATGCAAGCAGAAATAAATAAAGCTATACAGGTTTTAAAAAAAGGTGGACTCATACTCTACCCTACAGATACAGTTTGGGGCATTGGCTGCGATGCAACAAATGAAGAAGCGGTTAAAAAAATTTACGAACTAAAACAACGTGAGGACAGTAAAGCTTTAATATGTCTTGTAGCAGATGATAGAATGCTAACAAAATATATAAAAAAAGTACCAGAAGTAGCTCTTAATATTATAGATATCTCTGAAAAACCTACGACTATTATTTACGATAATGCTCAAAATTTGGCTAAAAACCTAATTGCAAATGATGGCACCATAGCTATTAGAATTCCAGATGATGAATTTTGCTACCAACTTTCAAGAAAGCTTAATATTGCTATCGTTTCTACTTCAGCAAATATAAGTGGGCAACCTACTCCAAAATCGTTCAAAGAAATAGCTCCAGAGGTTTTAAAAGGTGTAGACTATGTTGTAAATTTGCATCGCGAAAAAACCTGCAATAAACCATCTTCAATTATTAAATTGAGTAATAGTGGTATTGTTAAGATAATACGTGAGTAAAATTAGTCGCTAATACACGGCTATTTATGGCTAACATTATTGGCACAGATGAAAATTCTAGCTAACTTTCATAAAATATCTATTAAACCACAAAAGAATCGTATTATAAAATATTCGTGAATTCGTGGCAACAAAAAAATGAATTACAAAAAAGCATTACAACATAACATCTTCAAAATTATATCTCAATCTGCTAAAGAATTAAATTTAGACAGCTATGTTATTGGTGGTTTTGTACGCGATTATATATTAAACCGAGGCAGTGCAAAAGATATAGACATCGTTGCTGTTGGAGATGGTATAAAACTAGCAAAACAAGTTGCTAAAAACCTTCCTACCAAACCAAAAGTGCAGGTTTTTAAAACCTATGGCACAGCCATGCTTAGATACGATGATATTGAAATTGAATTTGTTGGAGCTCGTAAAGAATCTTATAGTGAAAATAGTAGAAACCCTACTGTAAAAAATGGCACTTTAGAAGATGACCAAAACCGTCGTGATTTCACTATAAATGCATTAGCGTTAAATTTAAACACCACTAATTTTGGTGACTTACTAGATCCTTTCGATGGAATTAATGATTTAGAAAAACAAATTATTCGTACGCCTTTAGCACCAGACATTACTTATAGTGATGACCCATTGCGAATGATGCGTGCCATACGTTTTGCTACTCAATTAAATTTCGTAATAGAAAATGAATCATTACATGCGATTACAAAAAATAGTCATCGAATTAAAATTATAACCAAAGAACGTATTGTTACAGAATTAAATAAAATTCTTGAAAGTAAAAAACCATCTATTGGCTTTCTTTTATTAGAAAAAATGGGATTATTGGAATATATAATGCCTGAACTTATAGCATTAAAAGGCATAGATGAAGTTGAAGGGCAACGCCATAAAGACAATTTTTACCATACTTTAGAAGTCGTTGATAATATTGCAAAACACACAGATAATCTTTGGTTACGCTGGGCCGCTTTATTACACGATATTGGTAAAGCACCAACAAAAAAGTTTAGCAAAAAAATTGGTTGGACGTTTCATGGGCATGAGTTTGAAGGTTCAAAAATGGTCTATCATTTATTTAAAAGGTTAAAAATGCCATTAAATGACAAAATGAAGTTTGTTCAGAAAATGGTATTTATGAGTTCTCGCCCTATTGTATTAGCTCAAGATATTGTAACAGATTCTGCTGTACGTCGCCTGATTTTTGATGCTGGTGATTATGTTGAAGATTTAATGACACTTTGCGAAGCAGACATTACAACCAAAAACCCTAAAAAATTCCAGAAGTACCATAACAACTTTAAAATAGTTCGAGAAAAAATTATTGAAGTTGAAGCACGCGATCATATTAGAAATTTTCAACCACCAATTACTGGAGAAGAGATTATGACTACGTTTAACCTAAAACCATCTCGTGAAATAGGTTTGATAAAAGAAGCTATTAAAGAAGCTATTTTAGAAGGAGATATTCCAAACGAATACGATGCTGCATATAAACTAATGCTAAAGGAAGGTGAAAGATTAGGATTAAAAACGACTCCTTAAAATGATTAAACTCGTTAGAACCCATTCTGATAATACCGACTTTGTTTATTTAGTGAAATTATTGAACGACTACTTAAAAATAGTAGATGGAGCTGATCATGAATTTTATAATCAATATAACAACATTGATGCATTAAAACATGTTATAGTAGCTTACATGGATAACAAGCCTGTTGGTTGTGGGGCTTTTAAAAAATATACAGAAAAAGAAACTGAAATAAAACGCATGTTTACACTTCCTGAAACTAGAAACCAAGGTGTCGCTTCTAAAATATTAAAAGCATTAGAGGCATGGTCTAAAGAATTAGGTTTTGAAGCATGCCTATTAGAAACTGGAAAACGCCAAGTAGAAGCTGTTCAGTTTTACAAAAAAAATGCTTACACAGTAATATCAAATTACGGACAGTATAAAGGCGTAACGAATAGTGTTTGCTTTAAAAAAAGTATCACTTAAAAACATAATAATCACCTCGAATACCACTGAGAGATTAACCTTATTAGATAAAGAGAACGACTGCGGTCGACAACATAAAAAAGATGAAAAAAGATCATAAAAAAGTTATTTATTGGTTACTTACCGGATGCCTGCTTATTTTTATTATGGTAGTTGTTGGAGGTATTACAAGATTAACCCATTCAGGATTATCTATATCTAACTATAAACTTATTTCCGGAACGATTCCACCAATGAATGATGTTGAATGGCAAGAAGCTTTTAACTTGTATAAACAATACCCAGAATATCAAAAATTAAATAATCAATTTACGCTTCAAGATTTTAAAGATATTTATTTTTGGGAGTGGCTACATCGTGTTATTGGCAGATTTATCGGGCTTGTATTTTTTATTCCATTTTTATACTTTTTAATAAAAAAACAATTATCAAAAGCCACAATCAAGAAGTCTATCATCCTGCTCTGCCTTGGAGCCTTTCAAGGTTTTTTGGGCTGGTATATGGTTAAAAGTGGCTTGGTAGACAATCCAGATGTGAGTCATTATCGTTTAGCAGCACATTTAACAACCGCTTTTATAACGTTTGCTTATACTTTTTGGGTAGCACTAGATTTAATATTTCCACATAAAAAAGACGTCAATATTGCATTTAGAAACCTCATCCGGTTAAGTTTAGCCATTCTATTGCTTCAAATTATATATGGTGCTTTTGTTGCTGGATTAGATGCTGGTTTTATACATAACCATTGGCCTATGATGAGCGAAGGTAAATTTATGCATCAAACCGTCTATATAGAACAAAATCCATTATATAAAAACTTTATTGAAGGAAAAAGTGGTGTTCAATTTGTTCATAGAATCTTAGCATACATTGTGGTTTTATTCATTCTATTAATTTGGAAAAAATCAAAAAAACTAAACCTCACGATATATCAGTCTAAAGGAATAAATATTTTGCTAATCGTATTATGCATTCAGTTTTTACTAGGTGTGTTTACTATATTATTACAAGTCCCGGTTTGGTTAGGTGTAGCACATCAAATAGGCGCTTTTTTCTTATTAAGTGCCATGACTTTTACAATGCATCGTTTTTCCAAATAACTCAAAAAAAGCATACCTTTGCAACATGATTTACAGATTTAGAGTTATTTTAGATAATGATACTGACGATGATATTTTTCGCGATTTAGAAATTCGCGAAACTGATTCTCTTGAAGATTTACATAATATCATTACACAATCCTTTGGATTTGATGGAACAGAAATGGCGTCTTTTTATTTAAGTGATGACCAATGGAATCAAGGCGAAGAAATTTCGTTGTTCGATTTAAGTGAAGATAACTCTGCTCGTTTAATGAACGAAACAGAAATTAGCAGTGTAGTACATGAAGTACAGCCAAAAATGATTTATATATACGACTTTTTAAGCATGTGGACTTTCTATGTTGAATTAGCCGAAATTGTTGAAGAATCTAAAGGCGCAGATTACCCTAATTTAATGTTTGTTCAAGGTCAGGTACCAGACGAAGCTCCTGATAAATTATTTGAAGCAGATACCGATGATGATTTTGGGGAGTTTGAAGATGGTATTGATGTTGATGATTACAATAATTTAGATTTTGATGAGAACTGGAATTAATTAATATCAATCTTCATCATAAGATCTTAAATTCTCTAATTTTACATTTTGATAATTACGCGTTATAAATTCTAACGAGTACTTTAATATTTCCCCCATATTTTTACTACGCTTAAAATTAACATCATGCGTATAATTAAAGATTGTAGTTTTCAATAAGTTTATATTATCTTCTTTTGAAATAACGTCATGCTGCATACAATCTAACAATTTATTTATCCTTGCAGTAAAACTCTTCAATCGTTTTACTAAAATAGAGCGCTCTTCTGTTTTGTATTGATCTATAGATAATTTCTGTATACTCTCAGAAACTAGTTCTACCATTTTTAAATTTTCTTTAAAAAACTGAGGTCTGTAAATATTAAACTTACCTTCATAAGACTGTTGATCAAAATCAATAGCCCTAATTTTATAAACCACATGGTCAAAATCATGAGTAGGTACAATAACATAATTATAAGATCGCATATCTCCTAACAACCTAATCATGCAACGTTCATTAAACTTTACAAACTCCTTTGCTATTTGAGCCTTTTCAGATTTACTACACTTAGGTAACATATTTTTTATAAACTCATCACCAGGGATACCAGATATATGTTCTTCAATAAGTGTGTTTTTATAAACCAAAAAGTTAAGGTTATGAGGAGATAACATATGTTCTAGTTCCAAACCATAAATACGAGACGCATCGGTCGTTTTTATATAAAAATAAGTAAAGTTGTCATTTAAAATATTTCTAATCTTTACTCTAAAAGGTTTAGAATTTCCGAATGTACAGAAATCAATAGCATCAACATTTAAAAAAGGGAGTACGTCCTCATTACCATCAGAATGCAAAATAGTATACACCTTTTTTAATGAGGAGTCTATTTCTTCTCTTTCAAATTCATTATAATAAACTCGAATCCAAAGTGTATCGTTATCATCCTTATCGTAGACTACAATAGAACCTTGAAAACGCAATAAATCATCATAAAAAATAGGTATTTTAGTATTCCTATCATATCTGGTTAAATAATCATGTAATTTAGGAATTACAGGATACGATGGTTTTCTTTTAGATATCTTTAAATCTTGCATAATTGAATAATTATTCAAATTTAAAACTTTTATTTAACAAGCCTGTAACAAAATAACCCGACTATCGTCATACTTTATAATAAATAACCAATGCCATTTTTTAAAAGGCAGTAAAAATTTAACAACTTGGAGTCTATACTTACAATTAACAATCTCACTAAAAAATTTGGGTATTTAACAGCAGTAAAAGATTTATCATTCACCATAAACAAAGGCAACGTTTATGGTATTTTAGGGCCTAACGGAAGTGGAAAATCCACAACTTTGGGTATCGTTTTAAATGTTGTAAATAAAACACAGGGCGATTTTCATTGGTTTGATGGAAATATATCAACCCATAATGCTCTTAAAAAAGTGGGAGCCATTATAGAACGTCCAAATTTTTATCCGTACATGACAGCAACTCAAAATTTAAGGCTCGTTTGTAAAATTAAGGGGGTTGATTATAGCAAAATTGAAGAAAAATTAGAAGTGGTGGGACTTCTAGAACGAAAAGACAGTAAGTTTAGAACGTATTCGTTAGGAATGAAACAACGTTTAGCTATCGCATCTGCACTTCTAAACGATCCTGAAATTCTTATTCTAGATGAACCAACAAATGGACTAGACCCCCAGGGGATTCACCAAATTAGAGAAATCATAAAACAAATTGCTGCAAAAGGCACGACCATACTTTTGGCATCGCATCTATTGGATGAAGTCGAAAAGGTCTGCTCCCATGTTGTTGTTCTCCGTAAAGGTGTTAAACTATACTCTGGTCGGGTAGATGAAATGATCTCTAGCCATGGTTTTTTCGAATTAAAAACAAATAAACAGAACGAGTTAATAACCTTACTAGAAAACAATACGTCATTTAAAAATATTAAAGTGGAAGATGATTTAATAACAGCCTTTTTAAACACGCCTATGGAATCTGAAGATTTTAATAAACACTTATTCGAAAAAGGTATTATACTCACACATCTTGTACAACGTAAAGAAAGTTTAGAAGAACAATTTTTACAATTAACAGACAACAACTAAAACAACCAAAATACAGCACATGTTACGACTTTTAAATTTAGAATTACAAAAACTACTTCTTAATAGAACAAGTAAAATACTCATATTTATTTCATTTGTTTTACCATTTTTTGTTATCCTTTTATCATCCCTAAAAATTAATGTATTTGGTTTTTTTACTTTAGAATTAGGTGAGTTAGGCATTTTTAATTTTCCTATAATTTGGCATTTAACCACTTTTTTTGCGTCTCAATTTAAGTTCTTTTTTGCTATTGTCGTAGTAAGTATGATTGGCAATGAATACAGTAATAAGACCATAAAACAAAACCTTATTGATGGCTTAAGTAAGAAAGAATTTATCCTTTCAAAATTTTACACGATTGTTTTCTTTTCTTTGGTTTCAACCATACTCATAAGTTTAATTTCTCTTTGTATCGGACTTTATTATTCAAGTTATACAGAAGCTTCTATAATTTTTAGAGAAACCGAGTTTTTATTAGCCTATTTTGTAAAACTAATTGGTTTCTTTAGTTTGTGTTTATTTTTTGGAATGCTTGTAAAACGATCTGCTTTTGCTTTAGCATTTCTTTTTATCCTTTACATTTTAGAGTGGATACTATTCGGACTAATGGCTTGGAAATTAGACACTAGTTTAGCTGAAAAAATACAAAACTTCTTTCCTTTAAAATCAATGTATAAACTAATTGATCAACCGTTTCAAAGAATTGCAATGACTAAATTTCCAGATAAGGTTGATTTATCATATGACTATGGAGCGCACTGGTATGAAATAGCCATTGTTATAGGTTGGACAGCTCTATTCATCTTTTTATCGTATAGATTATTAAAAACGCGCGATTTATAATATCTTTGGTTGCTTTGCTACTCTAAGATGAAAAAAATTATCATATTCGGAATACTTTGTTTTAGTCTATATTCCTATACTCAAAATGAAGCTTCAAACTGGTATTTCGGCGCCAATGCTGGTATTCGTTTTAATCCTAATGGAAGCATTACAGAGCTTACAGATGGTCAATTAAATACAGATGAAGGCTGTACTACAATTTCTGATGTTGATGGTAATTTATTATTTTATACAGATGGTATAACTGTATGGGACAGATCCCATAACCCTATGCCTAATGCAAATGGCCTTACAGGAAATGGCTTATATGGAGATCCTTCAAGCACGCAATCGGCAATCGTAATCCCTAAACCTAAAGACCCAAATATATATTATATTTTTACAGCAGACACCTCTTTAAACGGTGATCCAGATCGTGGATTTCACTATTCTGAAGTGGATATGAGGTTAAATGGAACATTTGGAGACGTTACATCAAAAAACATTAATTTATTACCCAATAGTACCGAAAAAATTAGCGCTGTTGTAAAAGATTGCAATACACAAGCTCTTTGGGTAATTACGCTCTCTTCTTTAAATGGAAACCCTGCTGATTTTACTTTTGATACATTTCATGCTTATGAAGTCACTGATACAGGCATAAATACAACACCCGTTTCTTCTACTTTTAGTGGCCTCACTATATTTGATCAAAGAGGTTACTTAAAATTATCTCCAGATGGCACCAAACTGGCATGTGCAAATTCAATTGACGGTTTATTTCTTTATGATTTTGATGTTAATACGGGTATTGTTAGTAATCAAAAACAAATAAATATCAATTTTTCCCGTCCAGGAAAAAGTCAGTCCCCTTATGGTGTCGAGTTCTCTCAAAACAATAATATTTTATATGTCTCAACATATTACAATCCTGAAACAAATGAAGAATTAATAGACCCAACAGAACAATACGGAGCACTATTACAATACGATTTAGCTGCTACAGATATAAATGCCACTGAGGTAGTACTAGACAGCAGACAAACATATAGAGGAAGCCTACAACTAGGTCCAGATGGTAGAATTTATAGGGCCATGAGCATTACCTACCCCCAAGGCTCTCCATTTTTATCTGTTATAAATAATCCTAATGTTTTGGGGCCCTCGTGTGATTACAAGCATAATGAAATTAGTTTAAGTCGTAACTCAAGGCAAGGTTTACCACCATTTATAACATCCTTCTTTGCTCAAAAAATAGATATTATAGGCAATAATTCCACATCTACAAGATTACAGTTATGTGAAGGAGACTCCTATACATTAAAAGCTGATAATATTCCAGGAGCCATTTACTCATGGTCTTTAAATGGGACGCCTTTATCAGAAACAGATTATTATTTAGAGCTTTCACCTTCTGGGCTATATGCATCAGGATTATATAAGGTATTTATTGACTTAAATACAGGTAAATGCGATGATACATTTGAAGGTATCGCAACTGTTAGTTTCAATCCAAACCCTATAGCATACGATGCCGTACTTACGCAATGTGATGAAGATGGTGTTTTAGGAGGGTTAACAAGATTTGATCTAACTCAGGCTAATAACGATTTAACAGGAGGAATTCCTGAATTGGCTACTAGATTTTTTACTGATAGTGGTAGAACATCTGAAGTTCCAAATAGTAGTGATTATACTTTCAATGCAGATACTCCAGAACCTATTTATGTTGAAGTTTATAATACAAATACAAACTGTTACGATACTTCTGTATTAACTTTAAATTTAAGTACTACATATTTAGCTCCATATAGTTATAGTGACTGCGATGAATTGGAGTCTGAAGATGGTATTAATACATTTCATTTAGATGATATTGCTACCGACATTCAAACTATTAATAGCTTTACACATCCAATAATTTTTCACGAAACCTTTGTAGATGCGCTTTTAGAAGAAAATAATATAGAAGAGCCATCTTATACTAATAATGATAGTCCTTACAATCAAACAATTTATGCACGTATAGAAAACAACAATGCATGCTTTGGTATCTTGGAAGTAACACTTATTGTTAATGAATTACCGGATATAGATACTGAGGATTTAACTTATTATTACTGCCTAAACGAATTACCTCAAACCATTTCAATTAACGCACTTATTTCAAACAGCCTTCAAAGCGATTATACATACAGCTGGTCTACAGGCGAAACCTCCTATAACATTCAAGTAAATGAAACTAAAGACTATACAGTAACAGTCACAAATAATAGCGGTTGTTCTAAAAAAAGAACTATTATTGTTCAACCTTCAAACGTCGCAACCATCCAAGAAATTAATGTCGTTGATGCTTCGCAAAATAATACGATTACCGTAATTGCCACTGGTGAAGGTGCATATGAGTATAGATTGATTGATGAAAATAACACGGTCGTATTTCCTTATCAGGAAAGTCATGTTTTTGAAAATGTTTCTCCTGGTATTTATACCGTAACGGTCAATGATGTAAAAAATGATTGCGGGCCGCCAACTAATGACAAAGCATATGTGATTGGTTTTCCAAAGTTTTTTACACCTAATAATGACGGTAAGCACGATACCTGGCAGATATATGGTGTTTCAAATATGTTTCAGCCAAACACTAAAATTCGTATTTTTAACAGATATGGCAAGTTAATAAAACAAATAACCCCTACAGGAGAGGGCTGGGACGGTACCATTAATGGCCAGAAGCTTCCTGTTGATGATTATTGGTTTGATATTGAACTACAAGATGGAAGAGTCTTTAAAAATCATTTTACCTTAAAATACTAAAAAAGACCTTAAAACTAATTAAAATGCATTTCATTGTGTTTTTTTGTCTTTCACTTAAAAAACATCTACTTTCCGACCATAATTAACCCCGATTTAGATAAATATTTTTCTTGGTGGAATCAAAAAAAGAAAGCCTACAAGCTATGAGATCCATTTACTACATCTTGCTTATCATTATTTGCGGTAATAACCTTGTGTTTTCGCAACAAATATCTGTAGACAGCAGTGTTGGTTTACAACAACTTATAGAAGATAATTTGATAGATGGTTGTGTAGATATTTCTAATATAACCTCATCGGTTAACGGTAATGCACATGGTTTACCTAGTTATGGCTATTTTGAACGTGCAAGCTCTAATTTCCCTTTTGAAAATGGTATTATACTTTCAACTGGTAGTGCTGAATCTGCCGGAAATGGTTTAATTACACCACCACTTAGCGAGAGTTCTACAACTTGGGGTACAGATCCAGATTTAGAAACCGCTTTAGGTATTACCAACACGCTTAATGCGACGTCTATAGAATTTGATATCGTATCCATATCCAATCAAATTCAATTTAACTATTTATTTGCTTCAGAGGATTACGATGGTATTAATCCTTGTTTACCAATTTCTGATAGCTTTGTTTTTCTTATTAGAGAATCCACAAGTACTGGTCCTTATCAAAATATTGCCTTAGTACCTGGTACTTCAGACCCTATTAATACAAACAACATACGTCCAAATTTATTGCCAGCTTGTTCACCTCAAAACGAACAATATTTTGAGGGATATAATATAGGTGACACAAATTATATTGGGCGTAGCAATGTGCTTACAGCTTCTACAACAATTACTCCTAATGTTCAATATCATATAAAAATAATTATTGCAGACCAAAACGATGGTACTTTTGACTCTGCTGTTTTCATTGAAGGCGATAGTTTTACAATTTTAGACTTAGGTTACGATATAGAAACGTGTGCCAGTGCAACACTTTTAGATGCAGATATAGCAAATCCATTAGCTACTTACGCTTGGTATTTAGATAACAACTTAATAGCTGGCGTTAATGCCCCTACATATAATGCGATAGTAAGCGGTACTTATAGAGTTGTTGTTACTGTAGATTTAAATGGTACGAGTTGTCCTGAAGAAGATGAAATAAATGTCATATTAAATTCAGAAGAACCTATTACCCCTATTAGTGATTATGAATTATGTGATGATGCAAGTGGTGATGGTACCGAAATATTTGATCTTTCGACAAGAGCCTCTGATTTAGCAGCTAATATTTCTTCCATTTTTTCCAATTACACCTTTTCCTATCATTATTCTGAGGCAGAAGCAAGAGCTAATATCAATGAAATTACTGCCCCCATCTCAAATACAATCAGTCCACAACCAATTTATGTTAGAATTGATGATTCAGATAGTAATTGTTTTGCTTACACCTCTTTTAACCTCGTAGTAAATGAGCTTCCAAATATAAATACACCTTCTGATGTAGATGTTTGTGATACCGATGATTCTCCAGATGGTATTACGATAATAGAAGTTAGCGATTTAACCCAAAGAGATGATGAAATAACCAATAGCCAAAGTAATCTTATAGTATCTTATCATCGTAGCTCTGCAGATGCAGATACAGGTGATAACCCCATAACATCACCAATTGCGAATACAAATGCTACAGAAGTCATTTATGTTAGAGTCATGAATTCATTAACAGGGTGTGTCAGTACGACTACATTATCGGTTAATATTACAATAAGTCCAATAGTAAACAGAGATACCCAATATTTAGATGCCTGTGACAGAGACATGGACGGTACTGCTAATTTTAACTTAGAAAGTGTTCTTAGTGATATAATAGGCGGATTAGGAGGCGTAACCCCTACATTTCATGAAAGTCTTGATGATGCTAATGCTGGTGTCAATCCTATTGCAAATACAACAAATTATCAAAATATAAACCTTGAACAACAAACTATTTATGTAAGGATACAAGATGATACAACTGGTTGTGCCTCTATTGTTCCTCTAGAAATTCATACGAACTTACTAATAACTGGTACAGATTTAGGGGATTTTGCTTTATGTGATACAAATGATATAGAAGGAGATACTCTTGAGTTTAATTTAACTACCCTGGAATCTTTTATCTCTAACGATTTACCAAACCCCGTGACGGTTACCTTTTACGAAACCGAGCCAGATAGAGATGGTAATGCAAACCCTATTACTAAAGGCGTACCATATGAGGCTACAAGCCCTACAACATTATATCTTACTTTGAATGATGGTAATTGTACAGAAATAGGCGATATAACCCTTCTAGTAAACCCCATATTACAATTTAATCCAGCAAACCCAATCCCGTATTGTGATACAGACGATGATGGTATCGTTACCATAGATTTACATTCATTAGATAATCTTGTAACTAATGATAACACAAATTTTTCAGTCACTTATTTTCCTAGTTTTACTGATGCAGATACTAATAACATAACCAATCAATTACCCGATTTTTACACCAATACAAATCCGATAGAAGACATTTACGCTAGAATCGCAAATAATGATAGTGGATGTGCCACAACTAATTTTTTTCAGATTCAGGTTTTTTCAGCACCACCAGCGAATACCCCTTTACCAATTATTTTATGTGATACTTCAGACGGTAATCCAAATGGTATAGTCACTATAAACTTAAATGATATTATAAATGATGTCGTTACAGATCCAACTAATCTTGAAATAGACTTCTTTACAACGTTTGCAGATGCTGACTCTACAACACCAACTAATGCACTTTCCGACTCAGAAAGAATAGCGTACGAAGCAAACTCTCAAATTATTTACATAAGAGTAGAAAACACGTTAACATCTACTGACTGTTATAATATAGTAGAACAAGAAATTATTGTAAATACAGAGCCCGTTATACCAACGATTACTCCTTTTCAAATTTGTCAAACAGGAGGCGGTAATACAGCTGACTTCTTATTAGTTGATAAGGATATTGAAATTTTAGATGGACAAACAGGTAAAGCCGTTTTTTATTTTGTAAATGAAATTGATGCCACATCTGGAAACACTGCTAATGCTATAGATAAAAGCATCATATATCAAAACTTATCTAGTCCTCAAACAATTTACGTCCGTGTAGAAAACATAACAGATCCAACCTGTTTTGATACATCTTCTTTTATAATACAAGTCTCTCCAGACCCTGTTTATAATGTTCCTACACCATTTTTAACTTGTGATGATACTAGTAATGACGGCATAGAAGTTTTTGACTTAAATGAAAAAATCATAGAAATTCAAGGGCCTAACCCACTCGAAGTTTTAAATATCACCTTTCATTTAACCTTTCCAGAAGCCGAAAATGGTATCAATCCATTGCCATCTACTTATACAAACACTATAAGAAACCAACAAACTTTATTTGTCAGAATCGAGAGTGATGATTCATTATGCCATGTTGTTGAAACTATTAACATAAATATTACTGCAGCTCCAAATATCAATCCTCCTACTACAGCTTTAATACGTTGTGATGAAGATTATGATGGTAGTACAACTTTCGATTTAGAAACATCAGATTTAGAAATTTTAGATCAAAGAGAATTAAACTTAGGGATTTTAAGCATTAATTATTTTGAAAATTTTGAAGATATAAACCAAGATGATGGCTTAGATAACACAAATGAAATCCCCAATCCATCAAATTTTAACTCAAGCGCTAAAACTATCTTCATTAAAATAGCAAATACTTTAACCGAATGTTTTAGTGTTGCTCCACTAGAACTAAGAGTAAACCTCCCACCTCCTATTAATACTATAACAACGATTCCTATATGCGATAACGATACAAATACGTTCGATTTATCTACTGTAGATGCAATGATTGTAGATGATCCGAGTTTAGTGAATATCTCTTATCATAGTTCCCAAAGCGACGCAGATAATAATACAGCATCCTTAAATAATATATTTAATTACACAGCAAGTAGTCATACCATATTTATAAGAGTTTCAGATATAACGACAGGCTGTTTTATAGCCCCTTCATTTAATTTACAAATAAATCCAAATCCAATTGCAAACCCTATACCAGATCTAATTACTTGTGATGATGACTTTGATGGTTTTTTTGAATTTGATTTACTCTCCTTAACTGAAAATGCTATTTTAGGAACGCAAAACGCTTCAGATTTTAGTATTACATTCTATAATGATTTAGCTGATGCTGAAAGCGGCACAAACAGTATAGACAATAATTATCTCGCATTTGATAGTGAAACCATATATGCCCGGATTGAAAACAATAATACAGGGTGCTTTGATATCACAGCATTTAATACACGTATAAACCCTTTACCCGCTGTTCCTATAGATGATGTGGTGCCACTATGTATAGACAATTTACCTTTAATAATCAGTGCAGAAACTGGCAATCCAGACGATACATATTTCTGGTCTACGGGGGCAACAACGTCAGAAATATTGTTAGATGATATCAGTGATGTTGGTAATTACTCCGTAACAGTTACCAGACCATATTTAATAGGCGGGGATTGCCCGTACACACATTCTTTTTCCGTTATAGAATCTGAAGCTGCTACCATTAACTTTACCACAACAGTTGATTTTGCAGATCCAAACAGTATTACTGTTGACATTGATACTAATAATATTGGCGATTATGTATTCATACTAGATGATGGAGCCCCACAAACATCCAATATCTTTGAAAATGTAACATTTGGTAAACATACCGTTACTGTTAGAGACCTAAATGGATGTATGGATATATCAGAAGATGTTGTTGTTATAGATATCCCAAAATTTGTCACTCCAAATAGTGATGGTTTTTATGATACTTGGCATATTGTAGGCATAGAACTGTTACCAGGTACGATTGTACATATTTACAATAGACATGGTAAACTCCTTAAAACATTACCGCACACATCTACAGGATGGGACGGAACTTATAATGGGCAGAACATGCCTTCTGATGATTATTGGTTTTCAGCCGATGTCATTCAAGATGGTAATACTTTTAATCTCACAGGACACTTTGCACTAAAACGTTAATATTATTATCAAACAACCTTGTTTACTAATAAAGTAAGATAATTTTAACAGTTATTTTACGAAATAGCCGTCTTTTTCACGCTCTTTATCTAAAAAAATTAAACCTTCCTCATTTTATAAAGTCTAAATGAACTAAATACTATATTTTAGTATTTAGTTCATTTAGACTTTTATCTATTAACAGTAGACATATGCATTTATTAGCTTCTTATAAAAAAATATTGTTAATATTCATAATTGCCTTTACCACACAAGCCTATTCGCAATTAAGTAAAACACATTATATACCGCCATTAACCAGCGCGGAATTTGGAAATGCCAACCCAGAAGATCAATATATCTATGTATCAACACCTAGTGCTTCAGACATTCCATTTACTATAAAGCCTGTGGGGCAACCCAACTCTAGTTATATAACGGGTAACGTTTCTAATGCAAATCCACAACAAATATCTTTAGGTTCCGGAAACGGGCAATTATTTATTCCTTCATCACAAACCAGTACAGTAGTTAATAATAAAGGTTATATTATTGAAGCAGAAAGTACCATTTATGTATCTGTAAGAATGAATGCAGGAGGAGGCGCACAAGCTGGAGCTTTAGTTAGTAAAGGACTTTCTGCCTTAGGAACTACTTTTAGAGTGGGTAGTTATACCAATGAAAATCCTCAAGACAACTATTTAAATTTTGTCTCGGTTATGGCAACTGAAGATAATACCCAAGTTACTTTTAGCAATCTTCCCGCTGGTCTTGTTATAAAAAATTATAGTGGGACAACGCCTATAAATACCACTTTAAACAAAGGAGAGAGTTATACCATCGCTACAAATAGTAGTTCCGCAGTTATTAACCGTGATGGATTAATAGGAAGTTTAATAAGTTCTGACAAACCTATCGTAGTAAATTGTGGCTCTGCAAATGGTAGTTTTGGCGGCGGAGGCGGAAGAGACTATGGTATTGATCAAATTGTTGATGTTTCAAAAGTAGGCACAGAATATATTTTTGTTAGAGGAGATGGTAGTAATGATTGGGAAAATGTTTTAATCGTAGCACATACAGATAATACAAGTATTAGTGTTAATGGAAATGTACCAATTGCAACTATAAACGCCGGGAACTACTATGTTATTGAAGGCAATCAATATAATACAAATGGGAATATGTATGTTGAAACTTCCCAACCAGCCTTTGCCTATCAAGGCGTAGGGGGATTAGGAAATAGTGGAACGTCTAATGAAGCCAACCAAGGGATGTTTTTTGTCCCTCCCTTAAGTTGCGAAGCCAGGGGAAACTTAGATAATATTGCTAATATTCAAAATATTGGAAATACTATTTACGCTGGGGGTATTACCATTGTTACAAAAGTCGGAGCAACTGTCACCATTAATAATGCCCCCATTTCTGTGGCCTCGAATACAGTGCCTGGAAAACCTGATTATATTACTTATAAAATAAAAGGCCTTTCCGGAAACATATCCGTACAAAGTTCTGACGAATTATACTGTGCCTATTTTAATTATAATGGTGCAGCAACCTCTGGAAGCTTTTATTCCGGTTTCCCTTCGGCTCCGGAAATTAATTTTGATGCCCAATTTGCAACTTTAGGAAACTGTATTCCTAATATCACCTTAGAAGCTGCCAATACTCAGAATTTTGACAGTTTTGAGTGGTGGTTTGATGATGGCACAGGGTTTCAAAATCAGTTTATAAGTACTCCTATATTAACCCCTATGATACCTGGAAAATACAAACTAATTGGTATAATAACTTGTACATTAGAAAGATTAGAATCAGCAGAAGTACCTGTAAGCATATGTCCTGATGATATTGATAATGATGGTATTATTGATAATATTGATATCGATAATGATAATGATGGCATCCTTAATTGTACAGAATCAAGAGGTGATGTTACGATAAATATTGCTAACATAAATTCACCACAATTAATATTTCAAGATAGTTCTGTTGATACATCCATAACCTCTTCATCTTTCAGTCAAAATAATAGCTCTGGAAGTACAACAAACACGATAACGGGTACCAATGTTGGTGGTTTTACAAGTATTGTTCAACCTGCATCTAGTGCAGAAAGCACATATGCATTGGCCTTTACAGAACCTGTAAATGTGAAATTAGAAGAAGATACAGCAATCACACATGTGATCACTTCTGGCGAATCTTTTATTGCAAAAATATTACCCGTAAATAAAAACATCACACTTATTGATCCAGACAACCGTTTGCTAATCGATTCTAATTTTGATGGTGTTTTTGAAACTGGTATCACTCAAATTTCAGGATCTGAAATTCATTATAAAATAAACCCTTCACCTTTAGGCAATACCCCTTATCAATTTTTTGCCAATCAAGTTGATGGATTTTCTTTTATTCATAAATTATCAAATACAACGAAAGCTTCTACATACAGCGGTACAATATCTCTTACCTGCTTTAAAAAAGATACTGATTTAGATAATATAAAAGATGAACTTGATTTAGATAGTGATAATGATGGTCTTCCAGATATTATTGAAAATAGTGGGACACTGGTAACATTATCAAATACAGATGTAGATACCAATGGATTAGATGATATTTTTAATATCAATGGCATTCCTTTAGATTCTGATTCTGATACTATTTTCGATTTTTACGATTTAGACAGTGATAATGATGGCATATACGATTTAATTGAATCTGGGCAATTAGGCACACTATCAGACACTAATTTAGATGGTATAGAAGATGGTCCAACCTATGGTATAAATGGATGGGCTGATGCTGCCGAAACTGCCCCCGACAGCAACATTATTGGCTATATACCTAATGATCTAGATAATGACTCGGTGCTATCTTACATTGATTTAGATAGTGATGGAGACACATGCAGCGATGTTATTGAAGCTGGTTTTTCTGATGCCAATAGAGATGACTTATTAGGGGATGATCTAGTCACAACAAATGCTTTTGGTTTAGTTACAAATGCCAGCGATGGCTATACCATTCCTAATAGTGATTATTTGGATTATGCGCCCATAACCATTACAACACAACCAGCCGATACCGAGGTTTGCGAATCTTCAAATACAGTAATATCTATAGCAACGTCACCTATTAGTACCATTCAATGGGAAGTGAGTTTTGACGGTGGTGTAAATTGGAATACGGTTACTGATAATGCGACATACAGTGGTTCTCAAACCACCAATCTAAATATTACAGCGACACCACTTTCATTTGACACGTATCAGTACAGAGCCTTTTTAAATCTAGCTGGCAATACGTGTGGTTTATATTCAAATGCCATTAGGTTAACAGTCCACCCCTTACCTATTATAAACTCTCCTGTAATATTAATACAATGTGATGATGAAGACCCTACTACACTTGGTTATAGCCCTTTTAATTTAACTGAAGCAAACAATGAAATTTCTGCAAATGCTTCTAATGAAACGTTTACATATTTTTTAACACAAACTGCGGCTATTTCTGGAGACACTACAAGTCCAGATTATATTGGTGATCCCACTACATTTATTAACAGGTCTATTAGCTCGGATGCTATTTGGGCACGTATAGAATCATCATTTGGCTGTATACAAACTTCCGAGATTCAACTAAACGTATCAACAACAGTCATTCCCTCAACATTTCTGGTAACTTTTAATCAATGTGATGATTTTCTAGATATCAATGGTCTGGATACTGTAAATAATGATGACAGAGATGGTATTGCAACATTTGACTTTAGTAGTGTAACAAATGCTATTGCAGGTTTTATACCATCTTTACAACCTCATTATTACAGAAATGAAACCGATGCATTGGCAGAAATTAATGAAATCACAAATATTACAAATTATAGAAATATAGGCTATCCAGGATCACAATTTATATATGTAAGAGTCGATAGCAATATAACCAATGATTGTTTAGCCTTAGGGGCGCATGTATTATTAAACGTAGAAGCTTTACCTGTTGCAAATGATATTTCTGATTTTATAGTGTGTGATAATGATACAGACCCCAATAATGGATTCCTTTTTAATACAGCCAACTTAGAAACAGATTTACTAAATGGACAAAGTTTAACAGATGTATCGGTTGCTTACTTTGATTCCTTAGGAAATCAGTTAACAGATTTTGATGGAAATTTAATACCCAGTCCATTTCCAAATACATTTCTATCGACCTCGCAAACCATTACAGTTCGGGTTACCAATAATAATACAGCAGCCCCAGATGGCCCTTGTTATGATGAAACAACCATTGAGTTTAGAATAGACATTCAACCTATAGCAAATCCGATACCAGCACAAATTGTTTGTGATGGTGATCTAAGCGACATCGATAATGATGGTACTTATCCTTTTGATACTTCAACATTTAGTAGTACCATTTTAGGAACCCAAACGGGTATGGAAATCTATTTTGATTACATTAATGAAAATGGAAACTTAGTTACAGATAGTACATCTTTACCCAATCCTTTAATTTCAGGAAATCAAACTATAGTGGTTGAAGTTATTAACCCTTTCAACAGATCTTGTATCACAACCACAACTTTTGATCTCATAGTAAATCCTTTGCCAGAATTCACCATTAACCCAGAAGAAATTGTTTGTACTTCTGATCCGACATTTTCCATAGTGTTAGATCCTATGGAAGCTAGTATTACGGAATCGTTTTCCTATGAATGGATTTACGAAGATGGCACAATACTTTCTAACGATCCAACATTATCAGTTTCAACACCAGGAATTTACTCAATTACTTTAACTAAAACAGATGGTACCTTTTGTTCAAAAACTTTAAATGTTGATGTGAAAGCTTCAGAAATAGCAACCATTACTCAAGACGATGTTACTATTATAGACCTATCTGAAAACAATTCAGTCACTATAGATCCAACCAACCTTGGACTAGGTAATTATGAATATGCTTTAAGAGAAGAAGGTTCTTCTTTTATAATTTATCAAGAAGAACCTATATTTAATAATATAAGAGCAGGATTTTATACCATATATGTTCGAGATGCCATTTGTGGGGTTTCTACACTACCTATTTCAGTGATTGGGCATCCAAAATATTTCACGCCTAATGGTGATAATATTAATGATTATTGGAAAATTAAAGGCATAAGCACTTCAATACAACCAAATAGTACTGTTTTAATTTATGATAGGTATGGGAAATTACTAAAGCAATTATCTATTCAATCTGATGGTTGGGACGGCACTTTTAATGGCACATTATTACCAACTGATGATTATTGGTTTAAAGTTTTTCTTCAAGATGGCAGAGAATTTTCAGGACATTTTACTTTAAAGCGATAGCATTCATATTTTGCTTAATTTTGTAGAATGCAGTTTAAAATTGAATCCGAATTTAGTCCTACAGGCGATCAGCCACAAGCCATAAAACAACTTGTTGATGGTATTACTTCTAATGAAAAATATCAAACATTACTTGGTGTAACAGGTTCTGGAAAAACCTTTACGGTTGCTAATGTTATAGAAGAAGTACAACGTCCAACTTTAGTCTTAGCACATAACAAAACGTTAGCAGCTCAATTATATTCAGAGTTTAAACAGTTTTTTCCAGATAATGCTGTCGAGTATTTTGTGTCTTATTATGATTATTATCAACCGGAAGCCTACATTCCTGTTTCTGGGGTATACATAGAAAAAGATTTATCCATAAACGAAGAAATTGAGAAGATGCGTTTAAGTGCCACATCTGCGCTACTCTCTGGTCGTCGCGATGTGCTCGTAATTGCATCGGTTTCATGTATTTATGGTATAGGAAATCCTATTGAGTTTCAAAAAAATGTAGTAGCTCTAAAACGTGATCAGGTTATCTCAAGAACAAAATTATTGCATCAATTAGTACAAAGTTTATATTCTAGAACTGAAGCCGATTTTAAACATGGTAACTTTAGAATAAAAGGTGACACGGTAGACATCTTCCCTAGTTATGCCGATGATGCATTTAGAATTCACTTCTTTGGAGATGAAATCGAAGATATTGAATCTTTTAATGTTCAGACCAATGAAGTTCTCGAAAAATACGATCAACTAACCATCTATCCTGCAAACATGTTTGTGACTTCGCCAGAAGTATTGCAAGGAGCTATTAAAGATATTCAGGACGATCTGGTAAAACAACATGATTACTTTAAAGAAATAGGTAAACATTTAGAAGCAAAACGACTTAAAGAACGCACTGAATTCGATTTAGAAATGATTCGGGAATTAGGCTATTGCTCGGGTATAGAAAATTATTCACGTTATCTTGATGGTAGATTACCTGGTACGCGACCTTTTTGCTTATTAGATTATTTTCCTGATGATTATTTAATGGTTGTAGATGAAAGCCATGTCACTATTTCTCAGGTACATGCTATGTATGGCGGTGATAGAAGCAGAAAAGAAAATCTGGTTGAATATGGTTTTAGACTTCCCGCAGCGATGGATAATCGTCCGTTGAAATTCGAAGAATTCGAAGCCATCCAAAATCAAGTGATCTATGTAAGTGCCACTCCTGCTGATTACGAACTACAAAAAACAGATGGTATATATATCGAGCAAGTCATTCGTCCAACAGGTTTATTGGACCCTATTATTGAAGTACGCCCAAGTTTAAATCAAATCGACGATTTAATTGAAGAAATACAACAACGCATTGAGAAAGATGAACGCATATTGGTTACAACACTTACCAAAAGAATGGCCGAAGAGTTAACCAAATATTTAGACAGAATACAAGTGCGCTGTCGTTATATTCATAGCGATGTAGATACCTTAGAGCGCGTTGAAATTATGCAAGATTTACGTAAAGGATTATTTGATGTTTTAGTTGGAGTAAACCTTTTAAGAGAAGGTTTAGATTTACCAGAAGTCTCTCTTGTTGCTATTTTAGATGCCGACAAAGAAGGCTTTTTACGTTCTACACGTTCTTTAACACAAACTGTAGGTAGAGCTGCAAGGAATTTAAATGGAAAAGCCATTATGTATGCAGACAAAATAACTAATAGTATGCAAAAAACCATTGATGAAACGAATTACAGACGCGAAAAACAAATTGCTTACAACACAAAAAATAATATGACGCCCAAAGCGCTCAATAAAAGCTTAGATAATGCTTTATCTAAAAATTCGGTAAGCACATACAGTTACGAATTAGAAGCTTTAAAAGCTGCAGAGCCAGAAAGTGACTATTTAACGAAACCAGAACTAGAAAAGAAAATTCGAGAAAAACGTAAATTAATGGAAGAAGCTGCAAAAGCTTTAGATTTCATTGTTGCAGCAAAATTACGTGACGAAGTTAAAAGTTACCAAGACAAACTAGAAAAGCTAAAAGTTTAAACTTTTAGCTTTTCCATAACCTCATAATGAGGTCCTCAAATAAAATACACATTAATAAAACTTAGCAGATTATTATTAATTGTATTGCGTTTTAAAAATATCAATCAACACATCTGGTGGTACAATTTTATTTGGAAAACTTTCCATTAAATATAGTACCTTAGTAATGGACTCATGACTTAGTCCCATACGTAAACCGAAATTATATAATTTTATAGCTCCTGCTGAATTATTATCATCTTCCTGATCAATATTCATTAATAATACCAATCTATGAAACTGTACAATACGCTCACTATGAGATTTTAAATGCGTGTACATAACAGGGTGCTCTATCAAATAATCAAAATCTTCTCTTGTTATATCAAGCTGTTTTGCAACACCTAATAAAAAGTTATATTCTATTTCCTTTATGTCTTTATCATATTTAGCAAATGCTATCATTTCGGATAAAAGACTCAATTTCTCTACTCTATTAATCATTGTTTAGGGGATTAATTAATTATACTATAAAGGTACATAGAAGAGTAATTTAATAATCGTGTATATAATGTAACTTATCGAAAAACGGGAGGTATTTGGTCGTAACTTTTATTTATTTCATCAATAACTGTATTTTATTCATCTAATAAAATTGCATTTCGTCATTTAGATAAATTTATTTTCAGTGAAAAAAATAAACATAAATACCTGTAAAACAAATAATTAAATACAAAAAACTTATCTTTAATACAAGTCATTAAAAATTAATATTTAAGGTATCTTTGTAAATGCTAAGAAAACGCGAGAAAGATATATTCTGACAAATTAATTGAACAATTTAAGTATTAAAAAAAGTAGAAATCAATCTTATGACAAATAATGATATTTTAAAAAAATTACGTGTTGCTTTAAAACTTCGCGATGATGATATTGTAAAAATTTTAAGTCTGGTTGATTTCAGAATATCTAAAAGTGAACTTGGGGCCTTTTTTAGAAAAGAAGACCATCCCAAATATATGGAATGTGGCGATCAAATTTTACGTAATTTTTTAAATGGACTTGTTATCCATTTAAGAGGTCCGATGCCCGAAAAAAAATTAAATTCAAAAACTTCTAAAGCACCAAATTCCAAAAAGAAACCTGTAGAAAATAAATCTAAACCACAAAAAAAGAGCAACAATTAATTGTTGCTCTTTTTATTTATATAAAGCAAAGTACTAAGCTAAAACTTGTTGTACCTTATCTGCTGCTTCTTGAAATTCTGTGGCACTCATAACGTCCAAACCAGAATTATCTATTAAATCTTTAGCGATATCAGCATTCGTTCCTTGTAAACGTACAATGATAGGCACATTTATAGTTCCCATGTTTTTATAAGCATCAATCACACCTTGTGCTACACGATCGCAACGCACAATTCCACCAAAGATGTTAATTAAGATCGCTTTTACTGCTGGATCTTTTAATATAATCTTAAAAGCAGCTTCCACACGAGCTGCATCTGCAGTACCACCAACATCTAAAAAGTTAGCTGGCTCCCCGCCTGCTTGTTTGATTAAATCCATAGTAGCCATGGCTAACCCAGCGCCATTTACCATACAACCCACATTTCCATCTAGATCTACATAGTTGAGCCCTAGCTCTCCAGCTTCTACTTCTATCGCGCTTTCTTCACGTACATCACGTAAATCAATGTAATTCTTATGTCTGTAAAGTGCATTGTCATCAATAGTCACTTTAGCATCTACAGCCATTATTTTATTATCACTTGTTTTTAAAACAGGATTAATTTCAAATAAAGAAGAATCAGACTTTACGTAGGCTGTATATAAAGCAGTAACAAATTTTGTCATTTCTTTAAATGCTAACCCTGATAATCCAAGATTAAAAGCGACGCGTCTCGCTTGAAATGGTAATAAACCAACGGTTGGATCAATCTCTTCTGTAAATATTAATTCTGGAGTTTCTTCTGCTACAGTTTCAATATCCATACCGCCTTCAGTAGAATACATGATCATATTGCGTCCAGTACTTCTATTTAACAATACAGACACATAAAACTCATCTGTTTCACTTTCACCTGGATAATAAACATCCTCAGCAACTAAAACTTGATGTACTTTTTTACCCTCTGCAGATGTTTGAGGTGTAATTAAATTCATTCCAATTATTTGTCCTGCTATCTCTTCAACCTCTTGCAAGTTTTTGGCTAGTTTCACACCACCACCTTTACCACGACCACCTGCATGAACTTGTGCCTTAATAACATGCCAACTTGTTCCAGTTTCGTTTGTTAATTGTTTTGCAGCAGCTACTGCTTCATTAGCATTTTGAGCTACTATACCACGTTGTATACGTACTCCAAAACTATTTAATATTTCTTTACCTTGATATTCGTGTAAATTCATAATTCGCGTAATCGTTTTAAGAAAGGCAAATGTAAATAATAGCAATTACTTACCCTAATATTTAATTATGAAAACTTACCCACAGTAAATTATGGTAAAACACATATGTTAAATAATTAACATATTGTTTAATTTGTATAATTTTTTAATTAATTATTTTTTATTTATTCGAATAAAATATCTTTGAAGAAAATTAGAAAAATTATGTTAGAAAATCAATTGCTGAAAATTGCACAAGATTTTGGAAGTCCCGTTTATGTGTATGATGCTGAAAAAATTGAAAATCAATACAAAAGACTTACAAATGCTTTTAAAAATGTAAAAAAACTTAAGATTAACTATGCAGTTAAGGCGCTTTCTAATATATCTATATTAAAACTTTTAAACTCACTAGGATCAGGTATAGATACGGTATCTATTCAAGAAGTTCAACTTGGCCTCGCTGCTGGTTTTTTACCAGAGCAGATTATTTTCACGCCTAACGGTGTATCCTTATCAGAAATAGAAGAAGCTGCAAAACTAGGTGTTAAAATTAATATTGATAACCTTTCCATATTAGAACAATTTGGAACAAAACATCCAAAAACACCTGTATGTATCCGTATTAATCCACATGTTATGGCAGGTGGTAATAGTAATATTTCAGTTGGACATATCGATTCTAAATTTGGAATTTCTATTCATCAAATACCACACATATTGCGTATTGTAGAAAATACCCAAATGACTATTAATGGTATTCATATGCATACGGGTAGCGATATCTTAGATATTGAAGTCTTTTTATATGCCAGTGAAATATTATTTGAAACTGCAAAACAATTTAAAAATCTAGATTTCATTGACTTTGGCTCTGGTTTTAAAGTGCCTTACAAACAAGGTGATATTGAAACCAACATTGAAGAGTTAGGAAAAAAATTATCCGCAAGATTTAACGAATTTTGCAAAAATTATGGAAAAGATTTAACCCTAGCTTTTGAGCCTGGTAAATTTCTAGTGAGTGAATCCGGAAGCTTTTTAACCAAAGTAAATGCTGTTAAACAAACAACCTCTACGGTATTTGCCCAAGTAGATTCTGGATTTAATCATCTTATTAGACCAATGTTTTATGGATCTCACCATGATATTGTAAACATTTCGAACCCTAAAGGACGTGAACGTTTTTACACCGTTGTAGGTTATATTTGCGAAACAGATACTTTTGGAAATAACAGACGTATCAATGAGATTAATGAAGGTGATATTTTATGCTTTAAAAATGCTGGCGCCTATTGCTTCTCTATGACTAGTAATTACAATTCCAGATATCGTCCTGCAGAAGTTTTATGGTATAAAAACAAAGCACATTTAATTAGAAAAAGAGAAACTTTTGAAGACATTACTAAAAATCAAATTGAGGTCGATTTTAGTACAAAAAAAGAAAAAGTTTTAGTAAAATAATGACATAACACCTTGTTCTTAATAGTTATGAGACTGTCTAAAAAGTGGTTAATCTTGTCATTCAGAGCAACGCGAAGAATCTTATTTCACTCATAATCAGAGTCATATATTTTAAAGAGATTCTTCACAGCTTCGCTGATACCTTCGAAACAAAATATATTTTGTTTCGAAGGTAATATTCAGAATGACACTTTTTAGACAGCCTCATTTTTTTATATGCAATAAATTTTAACATTGATATGTCTTCGATTTATTTTATCTTTCCTACTTACAGCGATTAAAAAACAACAAAGAGTGGTTCAAATAAAAACTACCCGTATTGAATCCATAGACATATTAAGAGGAGTTGTGATGGTCATTATGGCATTAGATCATGTTAGAGACTTTTTTCATTTAGGTGCTTTTAGTAGTGATCCCACAAACTTAGACACGACAACTCCCTTTTTATTTTTTACTAGGTTTATAACTCATTACTGCGCGCCTGTTTTTGTATTTTTAGCAGGTACTTCTGCTTTTCTATACGGTACAAAAAAAACCAAACCCCAGTTATTTAAATTTTTATTGACCAGAGGCATATGGCTTATTCTCTTAGAAATAGTATTAAATAATTTATTATGGTGGTTTGATTTAACATATAGCTTTATGGTACTTCAGGTAATCTGGGCTATTGGTTTAAGTATGATTTTTCTATCTTTTTTAATTTATCTACCCATAAGAGTTATACTAATCATTGGTATCCTATTAGTAGCTGGTCACAATACTTTAGATGGTATAACTGTGCAAGGAAACAATTTTAAATCCATACTATGGTATATATTGCACCAACAACAGTTTCTACCCATTAACTCTACTCGTATTCTGGTTTTTGCTTACCCGATTATTCCATGGATTGGAGTCATGGCTTTGGGTTTTTGTTTTGGTTCTTTTTATAAGAAAGGTTTTAACGTTGCTGTTCGTAAAAAATGGTTAGCTATTTTGGGTATTAGCTCTATAGTTTTATTCTTTATCCTAAGAAGCCTCAATATTTATGGTGATTTAGTACCTTGGTCAACTCAAAATACTACAATAAAAACTATATTATCTTTTTTTAATGTAACTAAATATCCGCCTTCTTTAGTATATGTATTAATAACTATTGGACCTTCGTTATTATTCTTATATGGCATAGAAACTGTTAAGAATAAAGTCTCAGACTTCTTTTTAGTATTTGGACGTGTGCCATTACTTTACTATTTCCTTCATATATTCACTATTCATATTTTAGCCATTGCTGGTCTTGTAATTTTAGGAGGGAACTGGAAAGACCTAATATTATCTTCAAACGCTTTTAGTAACCCTAATCTTGCTAATTACGGGTATTCATTATTTGTTGTTTATCTAGTATGGATAAGTGTTATAGCGCTTCTTTATTTTCCATCTAAAAAATACATGATATATAAAGTAAATAATAAAGATAAATGGTGGTTAAGCTACTTATAATATGAATAATAAAGAAGAAGGATTAAAAAGAAGTGTTGGTGTTTTAGGTTTATCTGCCAATATTATCAATATCATTATAGGTGCAGGTATTTTTGCTCTACCTGCTGTTATAGCTTCTAAAATGGGAGCTTCTAGTATTGTCGCTTATATGTTTTGCGGTATTTTAATAGCACTTGTTATGTTATGTTTTGCTGAAGCAGGTAGCAAAGTAACTAATACTGGTGGTCCTTACACTTACATTGAAACAGCTTTTGGTAATTATGCTGGTTTTTTAGGGGGTATTTTTGCTATTATTGGCACCTTGTTTGCAGATGCAGCTGTATCCAATGCTTTAGTAAATATATTAGCATCGGGGTATCCTATTTTTGAAAATGACTGGGTTCGATTATCATTTCTATTTATAATTTTCTTTGGATTAGCTTATATCAACATTATTGGATTAAAGCAAGGTATAGGCCTTGTTAAATTCAACACGCTTGCCAAATTAATCCCTTTACTTTTACTAGTACTCATAGGCTGGAAAGAAGTCTCTTTTAGCAATTTGTATATTGATACTATGCCAAGTATTAAAAAACTAGGAGAAACATCGCTTATTCTATTCTTTGCCTTTCAAGGTGCTGAAACTGGTCTTGTTGTAGGTGGTGAAGTTATAAACCCAAAGCGTACAGTTCCTAAAGCTATCTTTATTAGTATTTTAACTGTAGTTGGTGTCTATATTTTAATACAAACAGTATCACAAGGTGTTTTAGGTAGTGATTTACCAAGTTTTAAAGCTGCACCACTTGCCGAAACTGCTAAAGTAGTTTTTGGACCTTTTGGATACACCTTATTATTTATTGGAGCAGTTGTTTCTATGTTTGGTTTTTTAAGTGGTTCCATACTTAACAATCCCAGAGTCATATACGCGCTATCAAGAGATAAAGTTATCCCATTAAAAACATTCTCTAAAATTCATAAGTCATTTAAGACTCCTTATATAGCAATCATCATATATGCCGTTATTGGCTTTACACTCTCAGCTACTGGCAGTTTTGAAAAATTAGCAATCATTGCTAGTAGTGCTATGTTAATTATTTATTTAGGCGTGGCATTATCAGTTATGAAATTACGCAAGTCACAACAATATAAAGAAGGTGAATTCAAAATCCCAGGAGGCTTTATAATCCCTATACTTTCAATCAGTATTATTTTATATTTTTTATCTAATTTATCTATTGATGAAATGATAGCAACGGGTGTGTTAATAGCTGTTTTAACTATTATTTATGGTATATTTAAAAAACTAAATATTAAAAATTAAAAGAGTCTTTAAAAGCGAAACTGATTTCTATTTAAAAACTATTCAAATCAGAAAAAACAAGTCAAATTGTACTAACCAACATATAACCATTTTCTAGTATAATTATTAAAACTATATCTTAATGAAAACATCAATCAAAACCTCATCAGCTCTAAGTATAATCTTTGCTATGACATTATTTTCATCAATAAAAAGTCATGCTCAGGGCACTCGCTTATTATCTCAACCAGCTATAAGCGATACACATATTGCTTTTATTTATGCCGAAGATCTATGGGTAGCCAATAAAGATGGTTCTAACCCCAAACGACTTACTATTGATGAAGGGATTGAATCAACTCCTATATTTTCACCAGACGGTACTAAAATAGCATTCAATGCTCAGTATGATGGTAATACAGACGTTTTTATAGTACCCGTTTCCGGAGGAATCCCAAAAAGACTTACTTGGCACCCCTACAATGACTTAGTTCGTGATTTTTCTGCAGACGGTTCTAAAGTATTATTTGCTTCTCAACGGAATAGCTATAATAACAGACATTTTAAGCTTTATACCATATCAACAAACGGTGGTGCTGTAACGCAACTGGAAATCCCTAATGGGTTTTGGGCTAGCTATTCAGGTAATGAAAGTCATATAGCTTATACACCGCTTTACGATGCTTTTAACCAATGGAAACACTATCGTGGCGGCATGATTTCCCGTATATGGATTTATAATACAAAATCACATAAAGTAGAAGAAATTTCAAAACCTACAGGAGGCAGTAACGATAGCACGCCACAATGGTCTGGAGATCATGTATATTTTAGAAGTGATAGAGACGGTGAATTTAACCTATATAGTTATAACGTAAACACAAAGTCAATTAATCAATTAACCCAGTTTAAAGATTTCTCTATTATTAATTTATCTGCTGGTAAAAATGATGTCATATTTGAACAAGCAGGCTATTTACATGTTTACAATATAGCATCTGGAAATGCAACGAAGCTTAACATCAATATTACTACAGATTTATTAGAATTAAGACCTCGTTATGTATCTGGCAATCGTTATATAAGAAGCGGTTCTATTTCTCCTTCTGGTGTGCGTTTTGTTGCAGATTTTAGAGGAGATATCATTACCATTCCAGCAAAGAAAGGCGACCCTAGAAACATTACCAATACGCCAGGAGTTCATGAAAAGTATCCGGCCTGGTCTCCAAATGGAAAACAGATTGCCTATTTTTCTGATGCTTCTGGTGAATATGCGCTACATATTCAAAATGTTAGTAACGGAAACACTAAAAAAGTACCGCTGACAGGTCATGGCTTTTATGCCAATATATATTGGTCGCCAGATAATAATAAAATAACTTTTGTTGATAACGGAAGAACGTTATATGTACTAGATTTAACTACTGATAAAACAAGTAAAATAGCATCAGATGCGTTATATACTCCCGGAGTTTTTAGAGAGCTTTTTGGAGATTGGTCTGCAGATTCTAATTGGATTGCATACACCACAATTACCGAAACCAATTTTGAGCAAGTTCACCTCTATTCACTTATAGAAAATAAGTCTTTCACACTTTCTGACGGTTTATCGAATATATCCGATCCTGTTTTCGATCCCAGTGGAAAATATCTTTATATGATTGCTTCTACCGATGCAGGCCCTGTGGTTAATTGGTTTGATCAATCTAATCAAGATATGGAATTAAGCAATTCTATTTATTTGGTAACACTTCAAAAAGAAACAGTATCTCCTTTCGCAAAAGAAAATGATGTTGAAGAAATTAAAGAGGATTCGCCTGAAGATGATGAAGAAAAAGAAAAAGAGAACAAGAAAAAGGGAAAGAAAGATCAAAAAGAAGAAACTGAGACACTTAAAATAGATTGGGATGGTATACAAAACAGAATTGTAGATATTCCTATTTCTTCAGGTATTTATCAAGATTTAGGCATTGCAAAAGAAGGGCAACTATACTATTTATCAAGAACACCACATGCAAACACTACAACGTTGCATAAATATGATTTAAAAGAAAGAAAAGATGAAAGTATCATGCCTGCAGATTATTATGAAATTGCAGCCAAAGGTGATAAAATGGGGTATAGAGTTCATGGTAAAATAGGAATCACAGACACTGGTAAAAAACCTGAAGACGGATTAATAAACATATCTAATGTGCAAGTAAAAATCGACCCTGTTGCAGAATGGAAAAACATCTTTAATGAGGCTTGGAGAGTAAACCGAGATTATTTTTACGATCCAGGAATGCACGGTGTAGACTGGAATGCTATGAAAACCAAATATGAAGTTTTTTTACCACATGTTGCTTGTAGAAGTGATTTATACAGAATGATGGGTTGGATGTTTAGCGAATTAGCTGTTGGGCATCACCGTTTTCAAGGCAGAGGTGACCGCATGAATAATCCGCAAAGGATTAATGGCGGTCTGTTAGGAGCTGATTATGAAGTAAAAAACAATCGCTATCGCATTAAAAAAATATATGGTGGTTTAAATTGGAATCCAAACATGCGTTCTCCTTTAACAGAACCGGGAGTTAATGTAAACACTGGAGATTATATACTTGCTGTGAATGGTAAAAATGTAAGCTCTAAAGATAATCTTTATAGTTTTTTCGAAAATACAGCTAATAAAATCACAACACTTAAAGTTAGTTCAAACTCAAACGGATCAAACGCACGTAGCGTAAAGGTAACTCCGATAAGAAATGAACGATCTTTGAGAAATAGAGCATGGATTGAAAACAATATTAAAAAAGTTGACAAAGCGACTAACGGTCAAGTTGCTTATGTGTATGTGCCTAATACAGCAGGAGCTGGACATGAATACTTTAAACGCTACTTCTTCCCACAAGCAAATAAAAAAGCAATCATTATTGATGAACGCTTTAATGGTGGAGGACAATTGGCTGATTATTATATAGACATGTTGAAAAAACCTGAACAGGCATATTGGAACTTCCGTTATGGTAAAGATTTAAAGTCGCCTAGTGCCTCAATACAAGGGCCTAAAGTTATGATAACAGATGAAACTGCTGGTTCTGGTGGTGATTATTTACCATGGTTATTTAGAAAATTTAAACTAGGAACTATCGTCGGTAAACGTACCTGGGGAGGCTTGGTAGGTGTTTTAGGATATCCAGAATTTATTGATGGCGGTAGCGTTACTGCTCCAAACGTGGCTTTTTATACAAAAGATGGATTTAGAGTTGAAAATGAAGGTGTTGCTCCAGATATTGAGATTGAACAATGGCCAGAACAAGTTATAAATGGTAAAGACCCACAACTTGAAAAAGCTATTGAAGTCGCTTTAAAAGAGTTAAAAGAAAACCCTCCGAAAACTATGGAGCGACCTAACTATCCAATAAAAACAAAAAATTAATTAAAATAAAAAGGCGTTTTTAATGTATGTTAAAAACGCCTTTTATCTTTTGTATATAAATTATTCTCTCAATTTCCCAGTAAAAACACTCACCTTGGAATTAAAAGGATTTCCTGAAGCACGACGAAGCAGAACTACCTGACCACAATGCCATAAAGCGTCAGCTATCGGCCCGTTAATAATATTCCAGAATGGAAATCTGTCATTATCAAATTGAGACACATCATCCATGTTTCTTAAAATATCAGAGGCTTTCTTAAAATTCAATAGGGTCTTCTTTCTTTTTTCTTCAAATGAAGTTTCTTTATCTTTATTTCTTTCTCCTTTTTCTAATATTGAACTAAGAATAAAGTTAGAAAGTCCTAAAATATGATCAATAGTCTCTGCACTGGTACGTCCAGTCTCACTAGGCTTATATGCAAGATCTTCGCTACGTAAGTCCTCTGTAGCCCAATAGTAGCGAAATCCCAATCCATCTACCATTCTAGCAGCCACAGTTCCTGCTGTATAGCTCTCTGGATGATTTGGTATTTCATAATAAGGTAATTTTTCCTCTTCGGATTGTGCCATTACAAATGTTGAAAATAGTAAGGCAAACATCATAGTAAGTTTTTTCATTTTTATTTTGGTTCTAGTGACATTACGTAATCGTAGCTTTCATCTAAATAACGAGATACATTATCTAAATCCTCCAACATGTTTTCAGGGATCAATACATAGCCTTTCATAACCGCTCCGTAAGATTTATATATGGACGAATTGAATTCTTTTATGTATTTTTCTTGGACTTCTTTTGAAAATCTAATGCCTATTTCGCAATCTTTATTAAAGAGAGAAAACATATGGCCATTAGCAGAAGTATACGGCATTGTTTTTCCTTTGCGATCAAATCTCGAGCACTTCTCAACGAGTTGATCATAAACTTTTAGTTTCTCGTCCCACATAATTTGTATATTATTTTTTTATTTGTTTCTCATTTATAATGGGATTAACGCCATATTTATCAAATAAGTAAACTAATGCTGTCATCGTTGCAGCTCCTAACTCTAATTCGCGCTTATTAACAGCATCAAATGTATCATTGCTAGCATGGTGATGATCAAAATAACGTTGCGAATCTGGTCTTAACCCTGCTAATACATTGGTTTCTGTTTTAAGAGGTCCGACATCTGCTCCACTGTGTCCTTTCTCAAAATAATGGATTAAATACGGTTTAAATAACGGTTGCCAACTTAAAACCTGATTAAAACTTGCATCATTACAATCAAAAGAGAATCCTCGCGGTGTAAAACCACCTGCGTCACTCTCTAAAGCAAACACATGATTTTCTCCTTTTTGTTTGGCTACTTCTGCATATTTTTTTCCGCCCCTTAATCCATTTTCTTCATTCATAAACAGTACAACTCTTATACTTCTTTTTGGTGTTATTCCTGATTCTTTTAATAAGCGCAGCACATCCATAGATTGTACTACACCAGCACCATCATCATGAGAGCCATCACCTAAATCCCAAGAATCTAAATGTCCGCCAACAATCATATATTCATTTGGAAATTCACTTCCTGTTATTTGCCCAATAACATTATAAGACAAGACATCCTTTAGCTGTTTACAGCTTTGTTTAAAATAGAATTTTATTGATTTGTCAAGTTTTAGCATGGTGCTCAATAATTCAGCATCATTAGTGCTTATCGCCGCAGACGGTATCCTATCTGTTACAGGTATGTCTCCATAAGTCATGCTTCCCGTATGAGGAAAATCATCTAATCTTAAATTCATAGATCTAACAATAACACCAGCAGCTCCGTACTTTGAGGCTTCAATAGCCCCTTTATAACGTTGGTTAACACATCCGCCATAAGCTTCAAATGTATCAATTAAATCAGCCTGCATCGGTCTGTTATAAAACACTATTTTGCCTTCAATATTTTCTTTTCCTAGCGTTTCTAATTCCTCAAAGTTTTTAACCTCTACGACATTTGCTTTTAAGCCAAGTGCAGCAGTCGCAACGGAGCCTCCTAATGCACAAATATTAACAGTTGTCGTTTTTCCTTTCTCAGATTCTATAAATGCATGTTCTTTAAAACCACGTACCCATTTAGGAACCATGACTGGTTGTAACCAAACTTTATCCAAACCTAATTTATCGAGTTCTTCTTTGGTATAATTAACTGCTTTCTCTGCATTCAAAGACCCCGATAGGCGTCCTCCTATTTGATTAGACAGGTGATTTAGCCAATCATAGCTTTTACCATTAGTTAAAGCGTTTTTATAGATTTTTTTCAGGACTTCTGCATCATTTTGAGCGTATGTATTAACTGAAAATATGATCCCTAAAAGGCAAAGCAACAATTTTAATTTACTCATATAATATTTTTTAGGTTTAAAGATACTACTTATTAAAAGCTAAAAATCTAAAAGAAATCATAAAACAATTGTTACTTCAAGTAATATGCTTACTCGTTGTTTAATTCTTCTTTATACATTTTAAGATTTGCCTTAATATCATCATCAAGCTCAGGCTCCTGTATATCTTTATATGTACTTAAAACATCATACATTATTTTTGCTACCATGTAACGTGCTGTTGGTTTGTCATCAGCTGGAATAGTATACCACGGAGCATGCGGTTTAGAGGTTCTGTTTATGGCATCTTCATAACATTCTTGATACTTTTCCCAAAGTTTACGCTCTTTTAAATCACCAGGAGAAAACTTCCAATTTTTTTCTTGTTTTTCTAAACGACGTAATAGCCTGTTTTTCTGTTCTTCTTTGGAGAGGTTTAAGAAAAACTTAAAAATGATGGTCCCACTTTCTGCTATATACTTCTCAAAATTATTAATTTGCTCGAAACGTTTGTCCCAAAAAGCATCATCAATATCATCAATAGAATTTACTGTTGGAATATTTTCTCCTAAAATATAACCAGGGTGCACTCTTGTTACTAATACATTTTCATAGTGAGTTCTGTTAAAGACACCAAATTTACCACGAGCAGGTAGAGCTATATAATGCCTCCAAATATAATCATGTTTAAGTTCTAATTGTGTAGGAACTTTAAAGCTATGAACCACAACGCCACGTGCGTTGAAATCTTTAAAGACTTCACGTATTAAACTGTCCTTACCCGAGGTATCCATACCTTGTAAACATACTAAAACTGCATATTTACCGTGTGCATAAAGCGTATCTTGAAGTTTACCTAATTTTTTTCTAACACTTTTTAATTCTTTTTCAGCATTATCAATTACAGCTCTAGTTTCAGAATTTTTTAACGATATGTTTGTAGTTACTTTGTAATTGTCCATTTTTAAAATTTTATATGGATTAAATATATAAAATGCAATCGATTATATCATATTAACTATTAATTGTTTCTATTGAAAACTGTTAAACGGGCTCCTTTAAAATTGTTATTTTGATTATATATTTTTAATAATTATGAAAAAAAGCGTCATAATACAAGCAAGTTCCAGAAGCCACGGAGACACTAATAAAATAGTTAATTACATAGCTAAAAATAACGATATGGACGTTATTGATTTAAGAACAAAAAACATTGGTCATTATGATTATGAGTATAAAAATAAAGGCGATGATTTTTTAGGTTTAATAACACATATTATTGAAACCTATGACACCATAATTTTTGCTACACCTGTTTACTGGTATAGTATGAGTGGTATTTTAAAAGTATTTTTTGATAGAATTTCCGATTTAATACGAGTACATAAAGACACTGGAAGAAAATTACGTGGTAAAAATATGACCATGATTAGTAGTAGTAATTCTGATGACTTAAAAGAAGGGTTTTCTATGCCATTTGTAGAATCTGCAAACTACTTGGGTATGAATTATTTAGGAGATATTCACGTATACATTGAAAATGATTTTATCAATAATGAAGTAAAACTTAAAATAGATACGTTTATAGAAACCATAAATAATACCATATAAACAATTTTATAAATTTCAATTTTGAAATCTTAATCTTACAAAAAATTCGTTTAAATGCATTTTATCGTATTAAATTTATATTATAACGGTAAAATTCATTGTTTTTTATAATGTTTTTAATACATTGCAACCCCTATTTATCGTATAAAACCAAATGTTATGAAAAATTATTACTTTATACTATTTATAATCACGTCGTTTGTTGTTAACGGACAGGGTGATTGTGACTATGCCAATTCATATCTAGTTAGTGCCTACTCACATGTTAAGGATTCTTATGATTCCAATAATATAAATCATTTACAATATTATGCTAACAGGTCTTTAGAATCTTTTAAACTTGCTAAAAAGGAGTTTACTAATTGTAATTGTAAAGCTGCATTAGAACTTACAGATAAATGTATAGAATTATTAGCAAAGGTAGATACTGCTGAAACTTTTGAAAATGGTCGTTTTTTTGTAAAGCGTGCTAGAGATTACAGTAAAAACAGTGTTATAGAAATTGATAAATGTTCTGCTGCTATTCCTTCTAATGAAGATAATGGAGATCTTGCTGTGGCTCAAGTCCAAGGAGGTGATGACCTTACCGACTTACAAAACGAACAGTTAAGACTAAAACAGCAACAAGAAGCTTTAAAGCTTAAAGAACAGCAAATCAAAATGAAACTAGCTGAGCAAAAAGAAAAAGAATTACTAATAAAGAAGAAAAAATTAATCCTTTCTTACGAAAATGCTATTTCATCAAACATTAATACTTACAACGAAACCTTAAATATTTGCGGATGTATCAATTACAAACCTTTTAGGGATAATAAATCTTTAGAAGATATGACAGAAAAAAATATTGAAGAAGTGAAAGCACATTACATGATTCGCATTAAAACTATGGCTTCTGAATACGTATCATTAATAAATGATTGCGAAGAATAAGTAAAATCAAATTCAAAAAAATAGGCTATTTAAATTATTTAGATAGCCTATTTTTTTATAAATAATTCTATTATTTACTTAGAAGCAAATAATTTAACATCTTCTTCACTTACTTCTTTACCTCCAAGAATAATTAAACGCTCAACAACATTACGTAATTCTCTTATATTTCCTGTCCAATCGTAATCCTGTAATAATTTAATAGCTTTATCTGAAAACGATTTTTTAGCTGTTCCCTGTTCGCTAGCAATCTTTTTTGTAAAATGATTTACTAATAAAGGAATATCATCTCGCCTATCATTTAAAGCCGGAACTTTAATTAATATAACAGCTAGTCTGTGATATAAATCTTCACGAAATCTTCCTTCAGCTATTTCTTTTTTTAAATCTTTATTAGTTGCTGCTACCACACGAACATTCACTTTTATATCCTTATCGCTCCCTACGCGTTGAATACGACTTTCTTGTAAAGCTCTAAGTACCTTAGCTTGAGCAGGTAAACTCATATCTCCAATTTCATCTAAAAAGATAGTCCCTCCATTTGCTGCTTCAAATTTACCAGCTCTGTCTTTAACGGCACTTGTAAAAGCGCCTTTAACATGACCAAATAGCTCACTTTCTATAAGTTCGCTAGGTATTGCAGCACAATTAACCTCAATCATAGCACCTTTAGATCTGTCACTTTTTTGATGTAACCAATGTGCTACCAACTCCTTTCCTGTTCCATTAGGTCCAGTAACTAAGACACGGGCATCGGTCTGTGCCACTTTTTCAATGATATTTTTTATATGAGAAATCGCTTCACTTTCTCCAATCATCTCAAAGTTCTTGCTTACTTTCTTTTTAAGAAGTTTGTTTTCAACCACCAATTCTTTTTTATCTAAAGCATTACGAACTGTATTTAACAATCTGTTTAAATCTGGTGGTTTCGATATATAATCAAAAGCCCCTAAACGCATGGTATTAACAGCTGTGTCTAAGTCTCCATGCCCAGAAATCATAACAATAGGTGTTTCAGGTTTAATCTTTTTTACAGCTTCTAAAACTTCAACACCATCCATTTTTGGCATTTTAATGTCGCAAAGCACTAAATCGAAATCATCACTTTTTATTTTTTCAATTCCCAATAAACCATCTTCAGCTTCTTCTACCTCATAGGTATCATTTTCTTCTGAAAGAATTTTAACTAGTACACGTCTAATCGCTGCTTCGTCTTCTATTACTAATATTTTCGGCATTTTCTTTAAGTTTAAAAGAATATAGATGGGAATATACACCATCCACACTCAAATTTTATATATTTTTTAAATCTTTCTCATTTTCTATAGCTCTTTTTGCTGAGAAATGACATGTATATCTCTTTGGGGGAACGGAATAGTTATATTATTTTCCCTGAATATTTTATCGATCGAAAATCTTAAATCACTTTTCGGAATAGCGGCTTGAAAACTATCATTAATAGTAACAATTAATTTAAAATTGAGTGAACTGTCTGCAAAATCTGTAAAAAGAACTAGAGGCTCAGGATACTTTAAAACATTTTTATTTTCTGAAGCTACTTGTAAAAGTAAATTTTTTACAAGTTCCACATCACTACCATAAGCTACGCCAACTTCTACACTTTCTCTTGTAATGGTTCCATTTTGTGTCCAGTTATACAAACTATTGGTTAAATATAAATGGTTGGGAATCACTAATACTTTATTATCAATAGTCACTGCTCTTGTTGTTCGAAGTTTAATCTCTTCAACCCGTCCAACTTTACCTTCTAACTCAATAATATCCCCTACGTGTACAGATTGATCAATAAGGATAAAAACACCTGAAATAATATCTTGAAATAATGTTTGTAATGCTAAACCAACGCCTATTAATAAAGCGGCAGATGCAGCAAAAATAGCTGTAACATTAACACCTATTGAATCAAAAACAATAAGCATGACGATGATATAAATGATCCACCTAGCAAAAGAAAAAACGGAATTAAATTTTGCTTTATCTTCAACCGGCATTTTTCTGGTTACCAATTTTTTAACCCATCTTAAAAGATACGTAGTAATAATAATAACTGCTGCTACGAGTAATACATATTTTACCCTAAGAACAATATCATGCACATCATCCCCAGTACCATATGTAAAATCTATAATCTTGAATTCCAGAAAGTCAACTACCTTTTCCCATGCAGAGCTTTTTGTAATAACATCTCCTATTTCTTCTACACTTTCTTCTATTTTATTAGTTACTTCTTCTTGCATCTTAGTATTTAATCCATTTTATCAATTCTTTATAACTTGGTTTTTTACCATACATTAAAATACCTACGCGATAAATTTTTGCTGCAAACCAGACTGTAAACATAAATGTACCAACCAATAGCAATAATGACACCAATTGTTGCCATAGAGGTACTCCAAAAGGAATCCGCATAAGCATAACCACAGGAGATGTTAATGGTATAAAAGAAAATACCGTAGATACTGTGCCATGTGGGTCTTCAATTACTGTAAAGATACCAATATAAACTGCCAAAATTAAAGGCATCATAATTGGTAATAAAAACTGCTGGGTATCCGTTTCGTTATCTACTGCTGCTCCGATTGCTGCATAGAGCGAGCTGTATAACAAATATCCTCCTATAAAGAACAATATAAAGGCTATTATAAGGTTCATTAATGGTAAATTTTGCAGTGCTGTTTTAAAAGATTCAAAATAAAAATTAAAACCAGAGCCTTCTGATGCTAATTGTATTAGTTCTTGTTGAGGTCCTGCTGAATCAAATAGGTTGATACCGATAACTAATGAAACGACAGTCATTAAAAGACCTCCAAAAATCATCCAAATAACAAATTGTGTAATTCCTGCCAAAGAGGTACCAATTATTTTTCCTAGCATTAATTGTACAGGTTTTACAGATGAAATAATAATTTCAATAATTCTACTAGTTTTTTCCTCAATAACACTCCTCATAATCATATTACCGTAAATAATAATAAACATGAATAATAAATACCCTGCAGCAATACCGAAACCAAGTCTTGCAAAACTATCCAGTTTTGATGTTTTCTCACCCTCAAAACTTTCCTGAGCTATATCTATTTTTATTTTAGAAGCATTAATTAAATCAACATCTATACCTTGCTGTTGTAGTTTTATATTTGTGAACGTCTTTTCTAACTTACTTTCTAAACTAGAAATTAATGTAAGCGAAGGTGTTTCTTCTGAATAAAATTTAATATGCATTGAAGCGGATTCTACAGAATCAAGCTTCCCCACATGTAGTAGTCCATAAGAGGCGGTTTCCTCTGATATATTTTTAGCATCTTCTAAAGATATGTTCTCTAGAATGTGATAGGTTGTTTTTTCTGAATTTTTGAAAATGTCTTGTACAAGTCCTGATTCATCTAAAACAGAAATCGTACGCACTTTATCATTATTTAATTGTGATAAATAAGCAACAACTGCAACCAGTGCTATCATTATAATTGGACTTAAAATAGTCATCACTATAAATGATTTATTTTTAACCTTCGTTAAATATTCACGCTTAATTATGAGAGATAAATGGTTCATACAAATTAATTATTCTGTACTGTTTGAATGAAAATATCGTTTACACTTGGTATTAATTCAACAAAATGAGATATCTCTCCTTTTGAAGTTAAATAACTTAATAAATCATTTGGTGTATCCGTTTGAGATAGTTTTATGTTTAATTTTAATTCATCTTCTAACGTTTTAAAATTAGCTTCAGAAATATCAAATTTATTTGCTAATTCCTGTTCTAAACCTTCTTTATTATTTATCCGAATACCAACTTCATAAGTATTTATTTTATAATCTCGTTTTATATCAATCAATTTTCCATCAAGAATTTTATTCGATTTATGGATCAATGCTATATCATCACAAAGTTCTTCTACAGATTCCATCCTGTGGGTTGAAAAAATAACAGTGGCACCTTCTTCTCGTAGACGTAAAATTTCATCTTTAATTAAATTGGCATTTATAGGGTCGAAACCTGAAAATGGTTCATCAAAAATTAAAAGCTTAGGTTGATGTAGCACAGTGACCACAAATTGTATTTTTTGAGCCATTCCCTTAGATAACTCTTGAATTTTCTTGTTCCACCAATCTCCAATTTCTAAGCGATCAAACCAATATTTTAATCGTGCTTTAGCTTCTGCTTTGCTTAAACCTTTTAATTGGGCCAAATATAAAGCCTGCTCCCCTACTTTCATAGATTTATAAAGCCCTCTTTCTTCGGGTAAATAACCAATATCTTTTATATGAACAGGGTTAAGTAATTCGCCATCTAAGTGTACTTTCCCATAATCTGGCATAGTTATTTGGTTAATAACTCGTATGAGTGTTGTTTTACCTGCTCCATTAGGTCCTAACAAACCAAATATGCTGCCCTTAGGAACTGTAATTGACACTTTATTAAGTGCTTTAAAGTCTCCGAAGTTTTTAGAAACTTCGGAGACTTCTAGTAAGTTCTTCATTCTTATTTTTTAATTGACTTGATTGATGTAAATATATTAAATGTTATAAACTAACATATTAAATAATACTATAAAAGACTTTAAATAAAAGGATTAACTTTATAAAAACAAAACCCACCCTTAAACGATTTAAGGATGGGAAAAAAATTGCTATGAAAAAGAAAAATTACCACTAAAATAAATTAGTGATAATTCAAATATAGTTATTTTTTACATAATAATAACAAAACTATAAGAGAACTTTCTTTTGTAGTTTAAAAAATTTGCGTGCATAATCCTTGTCCTTATTACTAAAAAATGTTCTTCTTATTACGAGAACATATCTTTCACTTTTTCAAAAAATGATTTATCAGAACTTTCTGGTTTTGGCTCAAAATGTTCGTCATTTCTCATAGACTCAAAAAATTCTTTTTGGTGTTTATTCAACGTTTTTGGTGTCCAAACATTTACATGAACTAATAAATCTCCTTTACCATAACCATTTATACTTGGTATACCTTTTCCGCGTAAGCGTAAAATTTTGCCAGATTGTACACCTGCTTCTACTTTAATACGCACTTTACCGGTTACGGTATCGATTTCTTTAGAAGTTCCTAAAACAGCATCTGGATAACTTACATATAAATCATAGTGTAAATTATCGCCTTCTCGCTGTAATTTATCATGATTTTCCTCTTCAATAACGACTATAAGATCTCCAGAAACACCATTTCCTGGTGCTTCATTACCTTTACTAGACACTTTAAGTTGCATACCATCTACAACACCCGCGGGTATTTTTATGGAAACCGTTTCTTCGACAACTTTTAAACCTTGTGAATCGGCATCATTTGGCTTTTTATCGAGAGTTTGCCCTGCTCCTCCACAAACATTACACGGTGCTGATGTTTGCATCCTACCAAGAATAGTATTTGCTATACGTGTTACTTGACCGCTACCATTACATGTTGAACATGTTTTATAGGTTGTTCCTGGTGCTTGAACTTTACGCTTAACTTTTACTTTTTTCTCTACGCCATTAGCAATTTCTTCTAAAGTCAATTTTACACGAATACGAAGATTACTTCCTTTTACACGACGTTGGCCTCCACCACCGCCAAAACCAGAGAATCCACCGCCACCAAAACCACCACCAAAAATATCTCCGAATTGACTAAAAATATCATCCATATTCATGCCGCCTCCACCAAAGCCTCCACCGCCATTTTCAAAGGCTTGATGACCAAATTGATCGTAACGTGCTTTTTTATCGGCATCACTCAACACCTCATAGGCTTCCGCTGCTTCTTTAAATTTAGCTTCTGCTTCTTTATCATCCGGATTCTTGTCTGGATGAAATTCTATAGCTTTTTTTCGGTAAGCTTTTTTTATTTCTGAAGAGGTTGCTCCTTTGCTAACTCCTAAAACCTCGTAATAATCTCTTTTAGCCATGTTTATATTTTATTGCCCTATAACAACTTTTGGAAAACGAATCACTTTCTCACCAAGTTTATACCCTTTTTCGATAACATCAATAATTTTTCCTTTTAAATCGTCACTAGGAGCTGGTATTTGAGTCACAGCTTCATGATCGTCTGCATTAAAAGCATCTCCTTTTTCAACTTTTACAGCTGTTAATCCTTTTTGTTCTAAAGTTGTTACCAACTTTTGGTAAATTAACAAAACACCTTTACGTAACTCTTCTGCTTCTTTATCTTCTTCTATATGAGTTAATGCACGCTCAAAATCATCAAGAATTGGTAACAACGTTTTCATAACGTCTTCGCTCGCTGTCGAAAATAACTCAACGCGCTCTTTTGAAGTACGACGTTTATAATTTTCAAATTCAGCAAATAATCGTAGAAACTTATCTTTCTCTTGTTTTAATTCTTCTTGAAGCTTTTCTTCAACAGTTTGTTCTTCAACAACCTGTTCTTCAACATCAACAGTTTCGCTTTGTACACCGTCTATTTGATCGTTTTCTATATCGTTAGTTTTTTCTTTCTTACTCATTACTGCATTTAAATTTTATACAAATACTAAAATTAGTTGGCAAAAGTACTGCCAATATTATAAAAATGTCATAATGTCATTAAATATTTTTTCAATATTAATTCAAGGGGCTTTTTGTCCATAATTAACTGGAGAATTATTTTTCCTGACTCAAGTTTTTATTGGAATGTAAATTTTTACGTTAATACTAATTTAAATCCAAAAACAACCTGTTTATTAGATTTGGGATTAAGAGGAAAAAACTATTTTGCATTTGATATAGGCTATAAACTTAATAATAAAATAAGCTTAAAAAGCTAGATTTTCCTCAAATCAAACAATAATAACAAATAGTTTTTTTGATACAAGTTACCCTAGGACATCAATTATTTTTGGGTATACTCTATTTTAATAAGTCCTCTAGAGCAGACAACAGGTGATGATATTTAAAAACAAACCCCTTATTTTCTATTTTCTTAGAACTAACCCTTTGGCTTTCAAATAGCAATACATGCATCTCACCTAATACTAACTTTAAAAAGGGTTTAGGAATATTAGGCAAAAACAAAGGTCTACGTATCACATTAGACGCCATTTTTATTAACTCATTGTTTGTAACAGGGTTTGGTGCTACGCCATTATAAACGCCTTTTAAGTTATTTTCTAAGACATATAAAAACATATTTGCTAAATCCTGAATATGAATCCAGGACTGCCATTGTTTACCGTTACCAAAAGCTGCACCCAATCCAAACCTAATAGGCTTGACCATTTCTTGAAGTGCTCCACCATTTTCAGCCAGAACCAAGCCTATTCTTATTTTGGAAACAGTAATATCCAATTTGTCAAACGCATCAACCTCTTGTTCCCATATCTGAACTACCTGGCTTAAAAAAGATTTACTAAAATCTTTAGAGCTTTCTTCGTAATAATTAATTAAGGAATCTGAGTAAATTCCAATAGCACTAGCAGAAATGACTTGTTTTATAGTATGACTCTCTCCTTTTAAAGCATTAACTAGTAACTGAGTTGTTATTTTCCTACTGGATAAAATGTCTTTTTTATAAGAAGGCGTCCAGCGTTTAGAAACAGTTGCTCCTGCCAGATGTATAATAGCATCAACATGCTTAAAACAATCCGTATCTATATCTTGACTCTTAGGATTCCAATAATACCCTTGATAACTTTCTTTTTGAGATATTTTAGTTTTACGTGTTGTTAAGTAATTAACCGCAATACCTTTCTCTTGACAAAGCTTTACAATCTCCTGCCCTATTAAGCCTGTCGCTCCTGTTATTAAAACTCGCATTTTCTTTTTTTATTAAAGTTACAAAAAGACATACCTGTATGCTAACGTTTTATATTAGGTTTAACAGTCTACAATCTGTAGACCAGGAAATTATAAGTGCCCTTTAGAAAACTATTAATATTGCTGAATAGCTTCTTTACAAGCGCGTAACATTTAACTTCGCTGAATACTAACCTTTCCTTTAATATATAGCATTTAACTTCGTTGAATGTCACGCTTCTTTACAAGCACGTAACATTTCACGTTTACCAGGTGGCCCAGGTAAACGCTCAACAACAAAGCCAACTGATTTCATAGCTCGGCGTACACTTCCTTTTGCTGAATAAGTAACCAAAACGCCTCCTACTTTTAATGCATTATACATTTTTAAGAATATGGACTCTGTCCACAATTCAGGCTGTACCCTAGCTCCAAAAGCATCAAAATATATAATATTGTACATGTTTTTTTCTGCGATTTCTGAAAAGAAACGATTTTGTTTCTCTATTGAAAAGTTTTCAGAAACTATATACTTTTTCTCCCAAGTTGCTTTATGTAGCTGTTTAAAAAGAAACGCTTTATTCTGTGCATTTAATTCAATCGGATAATTTAACTGATCAATTTCATCCATTAAAACTGGATAACCTTCTACTCCAAAATAGTTAATATTGATATTTAATTTTTCTGCTTCTAATAAGGTAATAAAAGCGTTTAATCCCGTACCAAAACCAATTTCTAAAATAGTTGCCCGCTTATTTAAGTTTTTGCTTTGTTCAACATTATAGAAGTGAAGCAAGCCATGTTTTATAAACACATGGTAAGCTTCTTGTATAGCACCATGTTTTGAATGGTATTGCTCATCCCAATCAGGTAAATGTATGGTTGATGAACCATCTGCTGTTATTACAACTTCTCGTTTCAAAATTATTGTTTTAATAATACGCCATCAGCTTCAAACGAATAGGTCCTTTTAGGTTCAGTAATTGCAGCTATAGCTTCAGTAGATTTACCTGCATCTTCAGCATAATGCCTCAATTCATCAATTGGTACTTCTTTCACATAAGCCTTTCCATTTACAATAACCTCTTTACCTGCAATGTTTTTAGGTACAAAAAAACCGTAGTCTTTAAATTTCACCATGACTTCATTACCGTCCTCTAAATTTAAGGTCATCCAACACCCTTTTGCCTGACAGACACTATTAACCTTAGCAAGCATTTTAGAATTAATAGAATCTCCTATATTCATAGTTTTGTAGTGTAATGCCATAGATGTGGCTGCTATAGCATCATCTGCAATTATCTCTTTTCCAAAAGATGTATATTCTACAGCTTCTTTTTTTGGTATTTTTTCAGATGATTCCTCATTTTTATTTCTGCAAGAATTTAACATTAAGACACATATAATTACTAAGATAATCGACTTCATGTTATGAATATTTTAATTTTAAACGATTTATATAAATATACCATTTTTTTAAAAACGTTTTTACCTAAATTTGTATCATTAAATAACTAGACTTATGAACTCTATAATCAACAATATTGAGATTATAAAAGCCAAAATTACTAAAATAAATGATGTAGATTTTGACAATTTAAAATTTGGGCATGTATTTTCCGATCACATGCTAGAATGCAATTTTAAAAATGGTGAATGGCAAGCTCCTAAGGTCATCCCTTACCAAGCTATTAGTTTAGATCCATCTGCTAAAATTTTTCATTATGGTCAATCTGTCTTTGAAGGTATGAAAGCCTACAAAGATGCGAACGAAGACATCTGGTTATTTCGTCCTATTGAGAATTTTAAACGTTTAAATATTTCGTCAAAACGTTTAGCGATTCCTGAATTGCCAGAAAGCTATTTTATGGATGGTCTTAAAACATTATTACAAGTTGATAATGAATGGATTCCGAAAAAAGATGGAAGCTCTTTATATATAAGACCTTTTGTTTTTGCTTCTGGTAACGGTTTTCATGCCTCTCCTGCCGATGAATATACGTTTATTATAGCTTGTGCGCCTTCTGGATCTTATTTTTCTGGAAAAGTGAGAGTTTTAATTGAAGAAAAATACTCACGTTCTGCTAACGGTGGTGTTGGTTTTGCTAAAGCTGGTGGAAATTATGCCGGACAATTTTACCCAACACAATTGGCTATAGAAAAAGGATACCAACAAGTTATTTGGACAGACGATAACACTCATGAATATATTGAAGAAGCTGGTGCTATGAATATTTTTGTTCGTATAAACGATACACTTATTACAGGACCTACTAGTGATAGAATTCTAGATGGTATTACTCGTAAGAGTATTATTGAATTAGCAGAAGCTAAAGGTATTCCTGTAGAAGTTAGAAAACTGTCCGTTCATGAAGTGGTTGCTGCTGCAAAAGATGGTTCTCTAAAAGAAATGTTTGGTGCTGGTACGGCTGCAGTTATTTCCCCTATTGCTGGCTTTGGTTATAAAGGTGAAGATTTTGACTTACCTGAATTAGAAGACACTTATGCTAGTTCATTAAAGAAGCGAATAACTGATATACAAACTAATAAAGCCGAAGATCCTTTTGGTTGGAGGTATAAAGTTGAATAAACGATTAGGTAGACATATTTATAAAAAAGAGGCTGTCTGAAAAGCAATTAATTATTGTCAAACTGAGCGCAGTCGAAGTTATAATGTTTTGAAAAATAAAGCATTTCGACTGCGCTCAATGTGACATTTAAACTAAAAACTTACTTTTTAGACAGCCTCTTTTTATTTATCTAATATAGATTCAATATTAGGTTTAAAATAATTAGGTCCTTTAAGCACCTTCCCATCTTCTCTATAAATTGGCTGCCCGTCTTCACCTAGTTTACTCATATTACTACGTTGTATTTCATCAAATACTTCCTCTATTTTATATTGCATGCCATGTTCAATAATGGTTCCACATAATATATAAAGCATATCTCCTAATGCATCAGCAACTTCAACCAGATCATTATTATTAGCTGCTTCTAAATACTCTTCGTTTTCTTCTTTCATCAAATTGAATCGTAACATATTTTTTTCTTTTCCTAAATCTGCTTTAGGGGATTCCCTATGCCCTATTTTAAATGCGGTATGAAACGCTTTTACAGCTTCTATTTTATTTTTCATTAATTATAATGTTTTTTAATTTCCTTGGAGAAAGAAATCTTTAGTGTTTTCTTAAATTTGCATAAAAATAACTATATGTTTAGTAAAGGTCAAATCATTTTCGGAGTTTTATTTTTTATTGCCTTCACCATTATAATAGGATATACTTACCGAAAAGATTTAAAACTTCATAAGCGTTTCTACGCTGGTAGTATATGGATTCTTCTTGCTTTTATCGCTTTTATTTTATTTATCGTTGCTATAAAGCTTTTATTTAAATAAACATATTTTCTGATCTTTAAGTCTTTTTATCGTATTTTTTAATCATTTCGTCGATTTTTTAGTCTTTTTCAACGTAATCTTATTCATATTTTTTGCATAATCAAACTAATATTTCTAGCTATGCACATTCAATTCTAACATTAACAAATGATAACAAATCTTATGAAAATTTTTAAACCATTATTTACACTAATTGTATTTTCAATATTAGTGTATTCCTGTTCTTCAGATGACAACAATAATGACAATGGAAACGAGCAACTAGCAAATGAGCAAAACCAATTGGAAGAGATTCCTGTTCCTTTAGCTAATTTAAATTCCGACATTTCCATCGATGGTGCAACAAAAAACCAAGGAACACCTCCAGCACCAAATAGCAATATAAATCTAGAAATAAGCTCAGATAAAGCAGAAGCTTTCCAAAGCTTTGGTTTTAATCTAAAGTTTTCTACTGTAGAAGCAAATGTTGCTGGTGCTTACTTATTATTTAAAGATTCAGATAACAATAATGCTTCTGACTATTTTGATATTCCTGTTTCTAGTTTCAAAACAAACAAATCTATTAAAAGTAACAAATCTAGAGGACCATTAAAAAAATCTAGCAAAACGCTTATAGATGATGAGTACGAAATTGATGTAGATTTTGGAAACTCTTTTCCTCCTGGAAAATTTTGTGCTGATTTATGTATTTATGATTCAGAAAATAACATTAGCCAAATTGTTACTGTTTGTATTGAAGTAGAAGCATGGGGTGGTAATGCAGCTATTACTGGAGAATGGGTCTTTGACAGATCTCTTGATGATAACGAAAATGATGAAAAAACAGAAGTTACATGTGAAAACGAAGAGACAATAATTGTTGATGAACATATAGGAGAGACAACGTGGACACTAGTTCTTAATGAAAATGGAAGTTATTATGAAACTTATAAAGGTACTTTTCAGTATTTAGATTATAAAGCAACTGTTACTTCTTGTACGGCAGAATATACAAATAAAGAAGAAGATGAGAAGTATTCTGGTAATTGGGCATATAATGAAGAAAAGGAAACACTTACAATTATAGATTTTAAATTTGAAGATTTTCTGGATTCATCAAATAACGAAACAAATGAAAATGGTGATATATATTTTGATGGTGAAAATGTAACAGCAAGTATTGTAAATGGGGAATTGGTAATTACTGGCACCTACACTGAAGCTGGGCAAACTTATACTGACACTTCTATTTTTAAAAGAAAGTAAATCGTAATTATAATATAATTTCGAATCATCTTAAAATAGATTAACAATTTTTATAACATTAAAAAGAGGCTGTCTTGATTTTTCAGACAGCCTCTTTTGTTTTATAAATTGATCATATAATAAATATATTACTAGATTGGTAGACCGAAAGCTTGCTTCGTGAAATACAGAAGTATAAAATAATAAACATTGTAAAACTGAATTAGTGTGAATTCATGTCAAAAGTTTTTAGAAGGTGAAAGCAAAATGCACTAAAGTATAGTATATATAAACTTAAAGTGAATACCATAGAAACACACCGAAAAATATAGTAAAAGATAATTTTAATTACCCTTAAGAAAATCTTTCTGCATTGATGCTCATTATTCAATTTTAATTTGAACTCGTTTAAACTTTTTCTATTTCCTAAAAAATGGCTGAAATTTACCCATATTTTGTTACTTTTCTTATGCGTAGCTCTGCTATGCTTTGCAAAAAGTGCCTCATCTGAATAAATTTCATCTCATTTTCGGTTAAAAACAAAAAGTTTAAACGAGTTCTTTGTTTACAAATTGACTTTAGGCATAATTATTGTTAAAATCTTCTTAAAAATAACGTGAATCTCGGATAAAAATCAATGTATTTTTTACTAGTGAAAAAAGCTGTTTTTGGGTAAATTAAAGTGTGAAATTTTAGTTTAACCTCAAAAAAACCTTCATGCTTAGAGATAAAATCACAGAATTCTTTATAGAACTGGATGATTTTCATAACGAATTTGATTCTCAGTTAAAAAATATTTTGGCTCTAGAATATTCGCCAGTCCTCAATTTCACTTATATATGAAAAGGAATGTTTTCAAATACGTTTCTTCCACCTAAAAAATATCATAACATAATTAAATTCTTTCATTAACAGCAGCTTATTTCTCATTTTTAATGAGATTTAATTACTTTAACCCACCCAATATCAGATATTTATTGTTTTTAAAGTAAGTGACTATAGTAGGAAAAAGAACATTTCATCTGTTATATAAATAGTTGTAAGATTTTCACGCAACCTTTTTAATTTTTGTGCATCTAATGTTTAACAAACAAACTCAAAAACAATGAAAATACTAATTATAATTAGCATCCTAATAGTTGTTAATTTAATTCTTTTGACTTTTAGTGTTAACAAAAAAACAGACCCTTGAATGAAGGGCCTGTTTTTTTTGTTTATTAAGTTAAATAATCTAGTTTACCTCTGGTAAGAAATTGTAGTTTTTACTATAATCTAACATCTGACTAGCAAAGGTTTCTGGCTGTGTCACTTTTACCCCAATTATTTCTCCTTCTTCATTTTTCTCAGCAATTAATACAGGATTCACAAAACCATTATAAGGTGCAGATAAAAATTGTTTATTACGTTCTAAAACTTCTGCATGTAAGGCTTGATCTACTTTTACACCATAACCTTCAACTAAGGCCTCTACTGCTTCATAATCCCCCTCAGATTTTATACGCTGTGTTTCACGTAATAACTGTCCAAAAAGGTCATGTAACTTTTCATAATTATTGATATTGAAGTATGTTTTTCCATCACGTACTACTTTTTCAATAACATTATCGGCTTTACCTTTTTCAAATACCCAAGCACTCACCCATTGTCTATTTCTCATATGTGCTTCTTCAACATCATCCCCTAAATTTAAACGAATTAGCTGCATTACTAGCCCATTTCTAATGTAATCATCATAAGCTGTTTTCCCTACACTTTTCCAATCGTCAACCAATCCTAGTTCTTGCAATTTAGCATCATATAAGTAATATAATCCAACTAAATCTGCACGCCCTTCCTCTAAGGTAGAAGCATAATTTTTCAATGTTTCTTTAGTCTCTCCTACCCCTGGATTTAACTGTCCTGAGGCATGTCCTATTACTTCATGTAATGCTGTATGTAATTTGTCAGCTAGTTGTCCATATTTTTCCACTAATTTTAGTTCTTCCACATCGTGAGCAAACTCTTTTAAACGTCCAGAACCACCTGCATTATTATAAGCATGGATAATATTCCCTAAAGAAACAGACTTACTTCCTACTTCTTTTCTAATCCAATTGGCATTAGGTAAATTCACCCCGATTGGTGTGCTTGGTGATGCATCTCCAGCCTCTCCTGCTACTGTAACAACTTTATAAGAAACACCAACAACGCTATCTTTTTTATGAGCATCCATTAAAGGAGAATTATCCTCAAACCACTGTGCGTTATCCGATAATACCTTCATTTTTTGAGACATATCAAAATCATTAATTTGAATAATTGATTCATAAGAGCCTCTATATCCTAACGGATCATTATATACTTCAATAAAACTATTTATATAATCAATATTACCTGCTGTCGCAGAAGTCCAAGCTACATTATAATCATCCCAGATTTGTAAATCACCCGTTTTATAATAATCAATTAATAACCCTAGAGCATTACCCTGAGCCTCGTTTTCTGTTACGCCTTTTGCTAATTCTAACCATTTAATAATTTCGTCTATTGCCGAACCATATAAACCTCCCGATTTATAAACACGCTCTTTTAATACACCATTTTCTTTTACCAATTGTGAATTTAATCCAAAAGACAATGGTCTTTTAGTATCTGGAGATTTCTTTGCAGCATAAAAACTTTGTACATCATTATTAGTAACGTCTGGCCCATAAAAGTTAACTGCAGAAAGTCCTACATTATCAACACCTTTGGCCTGGTTTACTTTTTTCGCATCTGCATTATTAAAAAGAACATCAAAAGCGTCTCTTTCTAAAGTAGTATTTGTATCTGCAAATAATTGCTTCAAATAGTCTGAAGAAAACCCTGGTTTTAATTTATCATTCGAATAATGGTGGTGTATTCCATTACTAAACCAAACACGTTTTAAATAGGTTTCAAAAGCGCTCCAATCTGCGGACGTTTTATCTCCTTTATAGTTTGAATATACATTCTCGAGCGCCTTTCTTATTTTAAGATTATGTCTATAATTTTGATCCCACATAATATCTCTACCTGCTAAACCAGCTTGAGTGAGATAATATACTAAAGTTTGTTCTTTTAAAGTTAAATTTTCCCATCCAGGAATTTGATAACGAAGAATTTTAATATCAGCAAACTGCTCTACATTATGGTCAAAAGCAGAGGTTTCTTTCACCTCTATGCTTTTTGTGTTTTCCTTAGATTTATCATGACCACATGATAAAAACAAAGTGCTAATTAGCACCAAATTAAGTATTGATTTTAGTTTCATTATATAAAAATGTTATTAATTATTGTTCAAAAAAGGGGTTCATAACTGCCTCTAAATTATTGATTAATCGAAAAAACAATTATTTTTTTAAGAAAAATTTATTTTCGGTGTAACAAATATAATAATTTATTAACTGAGGTTTAAAATGATTATATTTGATTTGTATTATTAATCAAAAAAACAATGAAAACTTTTAAGTACATTTTATTCTTATTACTTATCGCTCTTATAGGTACTGCTATTTATATTGCTGTACAACCAAATGAATTTGATTTTTCTAGAAGTAAAGTTATCAAAGCGCCAACTTCTCTTTTATTTAATAAAGTAAATGATTTTAAAAATTGGCCTGATTTTTCTCCTTGGATTGAAAAAGAACCAAATGCCACTTTAACTTATGGAGAAACCACATCTGGTATTGATGGAAACTATGGGTGGAACGGGGACATTTTAGGTGAAGGCCATATGAAAACGCTTGCTGTAGAAAAAGATAAATCTATTAATCAACACATTGTATTTATAAAGCCTTTCGAGTCTGAGTCTGATATAAATTGGACGTTTGAAAACACTGAAGAAGGTACCAAAGTAACTTGGGGAATGAAAGGGAAACAGGATTTTATGACTAAAATGTATACCACATTTGCTGGCTCTATTGAAGAAGCTACGGGTCCGGATTTTGAAAGAGGTTTATTTAAACTGGATAGTGTTGTTTCCGCTGATATGAAAAAGTATAGTATAAAAGTAGATGGCATCACCCAACATAGCGGTGGTTACTATCTTTACAACACAACATCTTGTAAAATCACTGATTTGAAGGCTAAAATGACCGAGATGATGCCTAAAGTTGGTAACTATGCTATGGCTAATAATATAACAATGGCTGGAGCTCCGTTTACAAGCTATCACAAATGGGATGTAGAGAATAATGCTGTTATGTTTTCATGCTGTGTTCCTACAACTGAAAAAGTGATTTCTTCGGATAGTGATATTCTTACCGGACAACTAAAACCATTTAAAGCTGTAAAAACAACACTCAAAGGTAATTATGAAAACTTAAAGGAAGCATGGGAAATAGCATCTAAACATATAAAAGATCATGGTTTAGAAGAATTACATGATCAACCTGCTCTTGAGGTATATAAAACGGATCCTATGAGCAATCCAAATCCTGCAGATTGGGTTACTGAAATATATATTGCTGTTAAATAATATGTGGACCTTTTGTGCCTAAACTCTCACTACTATAAAAAACATAACAAATGAAACATCAGACCATTAAAAACCTAATTAAATTGCACTGATGAAACAGCTTTTACTGGTTTTTTTAGGTGGTGGCTTTGGCAGCGTACTACGCTATATTATTGGAAAATATCTAAATAGTGCTGAAACAGGTATTCCTTATGGAACTTTTGCTGCCAATATTTTAGGAAGTTTATTTATTGGTATCATACTTGGCTTAGCGGCAAAAAATGACTCACTAACTCAAAACCAAACGTTACTCTTGGCTACTGGCTTTTGTGGCGGTTTCACCACTTTTTCAACTTTTGCATACGAAAATCACGTGTTTTTAAAATCGGGAGATTTTACAAGCTTTGCTTTTTATACCATTGCCAGTTTCATTGTTGGTTTTTTGGCTGTGTTTTTGGGGATGTTTTTGGTGAAGTGAAAACCTTGTCTTTGTAAAAATTTTCTTCCACCTTCGTTTAACAAATGATAAAGTTCATTAAAACGGAACTTTATCTAAGCATTAAACGAACATAATAACGAGAAACAAGTATACCTAATACTTACTAAAAGCCTTAACCCCTGCCTCAATTCTAGTTTTTAAATAATTTTTTCTGGGCACTATTGGGCAAGAATATCTATCATTATATGCACAATAAGGGTTATAAGCAGAATTAAAATCGATTACCATGGTATCCCCTTTAGGAATTCTGGCATCAATGTAACGGCCTCCTCCATAGCTTTCAAATCCGTTAGTTTCATCTAAAAAAGGTAAAAACAAATAATCTTCATAACCTTCTTTTTCCTTCAAACCTTGGTTTTGATAAATATTTAATGTGAAACTTTTTCCTTTTAAATTGAATGCTAGTTCTCCATATTTCACATACTCAGGAAGTCTTGCAGTTGTTGTTTTCATTTTAAAAGACTTCTCATTCGGTGTTCTTTTAAACTGTGCTTTTACAACATAAACAGAATCAAACTTAAAGAAATCTAAACCTTCAAAATGCTTTCTATCCTTATCTTTTAAAGGTGATGTTGTGGCATCTTTATACTCTGCATTAATTGTTCTTTGAAACTCGGTATCCCCTAGAAGAGGCTTCTTTTCCTGAGCACAACTAAATATAGTAGCCAAAAACAGTACCTGTAAAATACTTTTTTTGATTATGAATTTTAGCTTTTTAAAAGGGGTTGTACTATGTGGCATGTTATTATTTTTAATGTCTATAATTATTTAATCATGAATGGTTTATAAGACCTTGAAACAAGTTCAGGGTAATATTTATACCATTTCTTGTTTGGAATTACTGTAAAATAAAATAATGATTTTTTGCTTTATACAAAATATAAAAATAAAGCATAGCACAAGTTACGGTTTCTTTTTCTATTGAAGTAGAAGGCGAAAAAGGGTGTTTTATTACGGTTATTTCAAATGAGAATTGGTATTACTATAAAAAACACATATCGAATATCCTAACTCTTTTAAAATGCTTTTTAGTTTAATATTACTTTGCTGGAATAAATGTTACTTTTAAATTTTCTGGATACATAGTAAACTCAAATTGTTCTCTAATCGTTTCTGGCTTTACTTCCAATTTAAAATCAAAATACTTACATAACGTTGAAATTAAAACAGTCATTTCTGTTTTTGCCAAATGCATTCCAGGACAGTATCGTGGACCGCCTCCAAAGGCTCTCATAACATTAGGAGTGTGATTTTTTTGCATTGGGCACTCACTAGCTATCCACCTTTCTGGAACAAAACTATTAGGGTTAGAAAAATAATCATCGTGTGTTTGCGCTACTTTATTCTGTAAAATAATACTAGTTCCTTTAGGTATCGATACATTATCTATAATAACGTCTTCATTAGATTCCAAATACAATTGAGGCGTTGTTGGTTTTAATCGCATCGCCTCCTGAGCTACTGCATTTGCATATTTTAAATCTTCAACATTTTCATAAGTGTCCGGAGTATCTTTAGAATATACTTCCCTAGCTTCCCTTCTTACTTTAGCTACTATTTCAGGGTGTTGGGCCAAATAGAACATAGCCCAAGACAATGAGTTTGAAGTTGTATCTTCTCCAGCTAATAATATTGTGAATACATTTCCGTAAATCTCTTCATCTGTGAAATTTTCGTCTTTATTTTCTACTAATAAAACCTCTAAAAAATTAGAAGGTTGCTCTTTTAATTTTGGATTTTCTGCTATTCTTTTTTTAGCGTCATTAATAAATTCATAAATAACCTTTTCAATAGATTTTAAAGATTCATCAAGTATTTTATCTTTTTTTCTTTTGAAGTATCTCCATATGGGAATTGGTGCCGTAACACGGGAATTAATCATTGGAAAAATAACTTCCAAATGCTTTTGAAAACTATTTGATTTATTATTTATGGTATCTAATTTATGTCCGAAAGCAATCTCCGTTGTAATATCAATTGTAAACGCCATAAATTCTTTTTGCACATTTACTATCGTATTTAGCTGAGAATAGTTTTTAAACTTTTCAAGAATACCTTTAGTCTTATCCAGAATTATGGGGTAATATGTTTTTATATTTTTTACACTTAAAGCTTCTGCCGTTGGTCTTCTATGTCTTTTCCATACAGTTCCTTCTGCATTAAAAACACCATCGACTCCCATTTCTTTTAAAATTTCATCAATCTTAGAAAAACGTTTAAAAACTTCTGGTCTTAATCTGAGCATTTGGCTATTAAAATCTGGATTTGCAGATACCACAAATTGCTTTCCAACAAAATGTATTTTAAATAATTCTCCACATTCTTCAACCCAACGTTCTAAAACCTGATGCTTATTATAGGTGTTAAATTGTGGCAAATGCCCCAATAAAAATGCTCCTTTGGGGGATTTTAAACCATTAACTTCAATTAGTTTATTATCAGTCATATATGATTATACTTTAAATCAAAAAGTGCTTTAGAGTGCTATTACTAAGGTCCGACTCGACTCTATAGACATAAGACCGCTTCGCTATTAAAACTAAGGACAAAGACTTAGTAATAACTAACCGACAAGCAGCAACACAAAAAAATAACTATATATTTGAAAACTATATTTTTTTCATAGTTAAAAAATATTTTCATTTCAAAAATACAACTTAAGAATATTTTATATAGCTTTGTAGCTTCAAAAGAAATAAAAATGCGTTGTATCGTCACAATTTATAGAAAGCAATGGACCTCTTTAAAGAGAGTATGTTGGACTTGTCATATATTGTGGTGATATAAATATAAAATATTACAATATGTAAAAGTCCGACTGAAAAGTCGGACTTTTTATTTTTAGTGAAACTTGAAATTTGACTGTTGCGTAGCAACTGAATAAATTTAATTGGTTAAACTAATCCTGACGAAGGTCAAGATCTAAATAAACAAAAAATTATATGTAGAAATAGAAACCTGAACAATTAGAACTAATGAAAACTTTATTCAACAATTACTTAAACACTTTTAAAGGCTTATCAAAAGAAGTATGGTGGCTTGCTTTAATAACACTTATAAATAGAGCAGGAACCATGGTCATTCCGTTCTTATCATTGTACCTAACAAAGCACCTTAGTTTTACTTTAAGCGATGTTGGGTGGATTATGAGTGCTTTTGGTTTAGGTTCGGTTATTGGTTCTTGGTTGGGTGGAAAATTAACCGATAAAATTGGTTATTATAAAGTGATGGTATTTAGTTTACTTACAACTGGTATACTATTTATAGCATTGCAATTTCTAAATACTTTCGCTACGTTTTGTCTGGGTATTTTTTTAGTGATGCTTGTAGCAGATATGTTTCGTCCTGCTATGTTCGTAGCCTTAAGTGCTTATAGCAAACAAGAAAACAAAATACGGTCTGTGACTTTAATTCGTTTAGCAATAAACCTTGGTTTCTCTGCTGGTCCAGCTATTGGTGGTATTATAATTACATCGCTTAGCTATGGTGGCCTATTTTGGGTAGACGGTATTACATGTATGGTAGCTACTCTTGTTTTAATAAACGTATTAAATCCCAAAAAAGCTAAAATTCTGGATGATGTAAAAACAAAAAGTCCAAAATCAGCATATAGTGATAAAGCATTTTTAATATTTCTTGCAGCTATGGTTATTTTTGGTGTTGTATTCTTACAATACTTTTCAACCATGCCTCTGTATTATAAAGATGCACATCATTTAAATGAATTTGACATAGGAATTATTTTAGGCATGAATGGTTTTATCATTTTTGTATTTGAAATGCCTTTAATAAAATGGTTAGAAAACTCCAATTTCACTAAATCTGGATTAATGCTTTTTGGTGGTATTTTAACTGGTTTAAGTTTTATTATCTTAAACTTTACTAATTGGGTTGGTATTTTGATAATTGGCATGTTATTAATGACATTTGGAGAAATGATAGCCTTTCCTTTTTCAAACGCATTTACTATGGATAGAGCTAAAAAAGGAAATCAAGGTGAATACATGGCCTTGTACAGTATTGCGTTTTCGGTAGCTCATATATTTGGTCATAATGCAGGTATGCGAATGGTAGATGCGCTTGGTTTTGATAATACCTGGTATATTATTACATTACTTGCTGCACTTTGTGTTTTCTTATTATTTATACTAAGACACTATTTGAATGCAACAAAAAAGCGTAAAGAAAAAATAAAAAAAGAAGAAGAAAGAGAGATTTTATGGATTTAAACCAAATTACAATTCCATCGTTAGATGTTGAAAAAGCAACCGAATTTTATAAAACCTTGGGATTGCATCTTATTGTAGATGCCGTCCCAAGATATGTACGATTTGAATGCCCTGATGGCAATAGCACTTTTTCAATTCATAAAGTAGATGCCTTACCAAAAGGTAATGGTGTTATCATATATTTTGAAGATGATAACCTAGACGATTTAGTTTCTAAGCTTCAGAAAAAAGGTATTAGTTTTACGCAACTACCCGAAGATCAATCGTATTTATGGCGTGAGGCTCGTTTACAGGATCCTGATGGAAATAATATTATTCTATTTCATGCTGGGAAAAACAGAAAAAACCCACCATGGCGTATAAATTAAGCCATAATTAAAAGTTCTATAGCCAAGGACAATAACTGTACACGCAAATACATGTTGTAAATATTGTATTAGTATATAGGTTAAAAAATAATCATATGAAACACCTATTTTATATAATAACTATTCTATTTCTTATAAGTTGTAATTCTTCTGAAAAAAAGAAGGAGACTACCGATAATCAGATACTGAAGCAAGTTCGGCATAACAAACAGTTTCCTAAGCTTGAACCTAATAGGTATAATGTTGCATTCCTAATTATGAATGGCACTTATAATACCGAATTAACAGCGCCTTTTGATATTTTTCAGCATACTATTTTTAGAGATAATATCAAAGCTATGAATGTGTTTACTGTTGCTAATACTGATGACGCAATTACTACCTTTGAGGATATGCGAATACTTCCGGATTTTAATTATATAAAAGATTCACTTCCTAAAATTGATATTCTTGTTGTCCCTAGTGCTGAACATCATTTGAATTCCGATTTAGAGGATACAGCTATGATTAATTTTGTAAAACAAACAGATAAAAGTGCTCAATTTATAACCTCACATTGTGATGGTGCTTTTGTTTTAGCTAAGGCAGGGTTACTTGACGATGCTGTTTCTACAACATTTCCAAATGATATTGACAAAATGAGAAGCATGTTTCCTCAACTGGATATTAGAAAAGAGCTGCTCTTTGTTCATGACGGAAAATATATCACCTCTGCTGGTGGCGCAAAAAGTTTTGAAGCTGCATTATATTTATGTGAGTTTCTTTATGGGAAAGAAGTAGCTCAATCTTTGGCAGGTGGTTTGGTGATTGATTGGAACCTAGATAGTGTACCTCATTTAATAATTAAGAAGTAAACCATGAAACAGTGGCAAAAACTACCTGTATTTCAAAAAGCTATGGAAATACAAAAATTAGTAGATTATATTGTTAAATCGGTTGAAAAAACTGATATTGATTTTGAGCAAGAAATTCAAGCTGAAATGATAGAAAATAATATCAATTATATGCGTAAAAATTCGTTGATTATTCCAGCTAAAATTGCGGGAGCTTCAGGTGAAGAGATGCTATATGATATTAAAATGGAAAACGCTGCCTTAATTCGTAAAGCTGCCCGAGATCTCATTACTGACGCTAGTGGCATAGAAATGCACGGTTTTAAAGACACCGAATATTTGGATTTATTAAGAACTGAAATAGAAACATTTAGAATCTTATTTGCAGAGTGGGTAAAGACCTTCGACCCATGGAATTATAATATTGATCGCTGGGGGCTTTTTAATCCTCCAGGGATAAATTATGATGACAAAGACCCTGATGATGATATTCCATATAATCCGGATGATACATTTGGAGATCTGTAATTTCTATTTCAACGATTTTATCTCTTTTTGTTTGACAACATCAGACAGTACTATTTGTGTTTTACTTTCACCATAAACGATAAGTTGATCTATAAATGATTCCATGTGTTTTTGGTTTTTTAAAACCACTTCCATAACAATATTTTCATCACCAGTAATTCGATAACAATTCACAACTTCATCATAGGTTTTCACCTTTTCTAAAAATGGTTTTAGTTTCCCCATAAAGGCGCGTAACGTAATGATAGCTTTAAGTTGATAGCCAACTTCCAATGGAGAAACAATCGTTTTATAGCCTTCAATGGCTCCTAAATCTTCCATCTTTTTAATACGCTCTGAAACTGCCGGAGAACTCACTCCAACACGTCGTCCAATTTCAGCATTAGAAAGACGTGCGTTCTCTTGTAAACATCTTAAAATCTTCCAATTAAGCCTATCAATATCCATTTAATGAAATTTAACTGTAAATAATTAAAACCTAAAGCAAATATACATTTTTACTTTAATATCTAAAGTTGAATATAATTTCTTGTGATTAATTTTGGTAAAAACGCTAAAGAGAAAAAGAATATGTCATCTAATACCCCATTAAATCTATCGGAATTACCGATTTATAAAAAAGCTGTTGAGATTTTCACGCTTTCTCAAAATATTTCCTCGTATCTAAATCACGATTTATCTGTACTAAAAAATGATGGTACAGAAGATTCCAGCATTTATTTTTCAGGAGATATTGTGCAACAATCTGTATCATTAGCTCCAGAAATTTTGAATGCAGAATTAGAGCGTTATTCAGAAAGAAAGTACAAACATATAGCTTCCCTTAAACGTCTAACTAATATGCTCTATAAAAACTCATACCGTTTAGAGCGCTCAAACAGTAATGGAAAAGATTTCCTGCCTATTTTGCGCAGCGAGTTAAAAAAGTTTAAAAAACTACAGCGTACTTGGTTGTTAACGCTTTAGGTTTCTTTAAATCTTAATAAATTTTTGACCGCAAGGTTCTATACACAGGTACCAAAGTATTAAGTTGGCTCCTTCTATTTTATAAAACACTTTAGGTTCAACAAAATTAAAATCACAATCATCAGGTATAATTTCTCCATCGCTAAAATCATTTCCAGAAACAGCGGAATAAGTACCTGAACTTTCATCACCAACCTGAGAACTCATAAAACATAAAATACCATTTATTGTTACTGTACCATTGCTAAAAAACTCAATAGTTCTATTACTGGCTATTGGATTAAATGTACCGCTGCCATCTCCTGGATCTGAAAGCTGTTCGATTAATTTCCATTTACCAAGTAATTCCGAGCCTTCTTCTTTTGGTTTGCTATCATCAGAAGTACAATTTATTAATACCAAAGAAAGAAGCATTAAGAAGCTATTTTTCATGATATAGACTTTTAAGGATTTACCTTTAAGATGATTAATTTCGAAAATGGTTGCGTTAGTTAACTAATATTGTTTACATGATCATTAGGAATAAACGACTAGCTTGCTCTTGCTTTGATAAAAAGCGGGACTAAGTTTATGGTTTCCTTTAATGAGATCCCTCGACTGCGTGCGGGCAATGCCATTAAGTTAAGGGATTTTGCTCCTTTTTTGTCACATTGAGCGCAGTCGAAATGCTAATAAAAACTAGAATTCCAATAAGTCTTCGACTTTAGTTTATACTGAGCACAGCCGAAGTACTCAGACTGACATTACAGCCTTAACTTAATGGCATTGTGCGCACGGGATAAGCGATTCGCACACTTTTTACTGTTGCAAAAAGTGGTTCTCTGCTTACATGTTTCTGCGATACTGCCCTCCAACTTCAAATAATGCACTCGTTATTTCTCCTAAAGAACATACTTTGCAAACTTCCATTAACGCTTCAAAAATATTTTCGTTGTTAATAGCTTTTGTCTGTAGTTCTTTTAATAACGCTTTTGTATCGTTTGCTTTATGAAGGTTTTCTAAAGTTTTTATTTGAAACTGTTTTTCTTCTTCTGTCGCACGAATAACCTCTTTTGGGAGTACTGTTGGCGATCCTTTAGAACTTAAAAATGTATTCACTCCCACTATCGGAAAATCACCATTATGCTTTAAAGTTTCATAATACAAACTTTCTTCTTGAATTTTACTTCGTTGATACATGGTTTCCATCGCTCCTAAAACACCACCACGCTCAGTAATTCTATCAAATTCGAGCAATACAGCTTCCTCTACTAAATCGGTTAACTCTTCAATAATAAAAGATCCTTGAATTGGGTTTTCGTTCTTGGCTAATCCTAATTCTTTATTTATTATAAGTTGAATGGCCATAGCACGGCGTACTGATTCTTCGGTTGGTGTTGTAATAGCCTCATCATAGGCATTTGTATGTAGCGAATTACAATTATCATAGATAGCATACAATGCCTGTAAGGTAGTACGGATATCATTAAAGTCTATTTCTTGAGCATGTAAACTACGCCCTGATGTTTGAATATGATATTTTAGCATTTGAGCTCTAGTATTAGCGCCATATTTATGCTTCATCGCTTTCGCCCAAATTTTTCTAGCTACACGACCAATGACAGCATATTCTGGATCGATACCATTAGAAAAAAAGAACGATAGGTTCGGACCAAATTTATTAATATCCATACCCCGACTTAAATAATACTCTACATAAGTAAACCCGTTAGAAAGTGTTAAGGCCAACTGTGTAATAGGGTTAGCTCCTGCTTCGGCAATATGATAGCCAGATATAGAAACCGAATAAAAATTACGAACATTATTTTCAATAAAATACTCTTGAACATCACCCATTAATCGTAATGCAAATTCGGTTGAGAAAATACAGGTGTTTTGGGCTTGATCTTCCTTTAAAATGTCCGCTTGAACTGTTCCTCTAACTTGAGATATCGTTTTAACTTTAATATCATTATAAATATCTAAAGGCAATACCTGATCTCCTGTAACACCCAATAACATTAACCCTAAACCGTTATTTCCTTCTGGTAATTCTCCATTATATTTTGGTCGCTCTTTTCCTTTATATAAAGCAACAATTTTGGCTTCTATTTCTTTTTCTAAACCTTTTTCTTTAATATATATTTCGCATTGTTGATCTATGGCGGCATTCATAAAAAAGCTTAGTAACATGGGGGCTGGACCATTAATAGTCATACTCACAGATGTCATAACATCTGCTAAATTGAACCCAGAATACAGTTTTTTAGCATCATCTAAACAACAAACTGAAACGCCTGCATTTCCAATTTTCCCGTAAATATCTGGACGACAATCCGGATCGTTCCCATAAAGTGTTACACTATCAAACGCGGTTGACAAGCGTTTGGCTGGCAATCCCATACTTACATAGTGAAAGCGACGGTTGGTACGTTCTGGTCCTCCTTCCCCTGCAAACATACGAGCTGGATCTTCTCCTGTTCTTTTAAATGGATACAAGCCAGACGCAAAAGGAAATTCTCCTGGAACATTTTCTTGTAAACACCAACGCAATATATCTCCCCATGCTTGATATTTAGGTAATGCTACTTTAGGGATTTGAGTATGTGACAAAGACTCTGTATGTGTTTTTATTTTTATTTCTTTATCTCGAACTTTAAATGAATAGATTGGATTTTTATATTTATTTACTTTTTCATTCCAACCAGTAATAATTTCCCAATTATAAGGATCTAAATTTAGTTTTACTCTATCGAATTCCTTTACTAATAAATCTAAAAATGATTTATCACTGTCATTCTGAGCTTGTCGAAGAATCTCTTCATGATTTAATCCAAGCTTTCCTATAAGAGACCTTTCGACTGCGCTCAAGGTGACATTCGCAACCGAACAAATCGTTTTATATATTCCATAAAGCTTTTGAGCAACTTCAACTTGATTATTTGCCTTTAGGTCGTATGCTCGATTAGTTTCCGCTATTTCAGATAAATAGCGTGTTCTTGAAGGCGGAATGACAAAAATCTTCTCACTCATTTCATCAGAAATAGTAAATGTTGATTTTAAATCTGCTTCTGCTTTTTCTACTAACATATCTATGACAGCTTTATAAAGCGTATTCATTCCTGGATCATTAAATTGAGAGGCAATTGTACCAAAAACCGGTAATTGATCTTGAGGCACATCCCAAAGATTATTATTACGCATGTACTGCTTTTTAACATCACGTAATGCATCTAAGGCTCCTCGTTTATCAAATTTATTGATAGCAACCAAATCTGCAAAATCAAGCATATCGATTTTTTCTAACTGCGTTGCTGCTCCAAATTCAGGAGTCATTACATATAACGACACATCAGAATGCTCTATAATTTCAGTATCAGATTGTCCAATACCTGACGTTTCTAAAATAATTAAATCGTATTCAGTGGCTTTTAAAACTTCAACGGCTTCATTTACATATTTAGATAATGCCAAATTAGATTGACGTGTTGCTAAACTACGCATGTAAACACGAGGTGAATTAATTGCATTCATACGAATTCGATCTCCTAACAAAGCACCTCCTGTCTTTCGTTTTGAAGGGTCAACTGAAACAATGCCAATGGTCTTTTCCGGAAAGTCAATTAGAAATCGCCTAACCAGCTCATCAACTAAACTAGACTTCCCCGCTCCACCAGTTCCAGTAATTCCTAAAACAGCCCCACCTAGCCTCCCCTTCGGGGAGGAAGGCTTCTGAGAAAATACTTTTTCAAAAACTTCATGATTGTTTTCTGCTAAACTTATTAATCTAGCAATTACATTAACGTTCTTTTTTTTAAGAGCGTCCAAAACCCTCTCCCCTTTGGGAAGAGCTGGAGTGGGGAAATCTGATTGCTTAACCAAATCATTAATCATCCCTTGTAATCCCATTTCACGTCCATCATCAGGAGAATAAATACGAGTAATTCCATGATCCATCAAATCCTTAATCTCAGAAGGCAAGATCACGCCACCACCACCGCCAAAAATCTTGATATGATCAGCACCTTTTTCTTTTAACAAATCATACATGTATTTAAAATACTCATTATGCCCTCCCTGATATGAAGTTAAACAAATAGCATTCACATCTTCTTGAATAGCTGTATTTACAACCTCTTCCACGCTTCTATCATGCCCTAAGTGAATCACTTCAACACCAGTAGCTTGAATAATTCGACGCATGATATTTATGGAGGCATCATGGCCATCAAACAATGATGCTGCTGTTACTATTCGTACTTTATGTTTAGGTTTATATGGTGCTTGTTGTTTCATTCGTAAAGAATCTTAGTTTTAAGTGTCGCAATTTACGAAATATTCAAAAAAATAAGCTATTCACGTAAGATTATCTAAAATTATTATGCTGATTATTTCTTATCTATTTTTTAGATTAATTTTGGTGGCTAATTGATTTTGAATCTCATGAATAAGATTACACTTTTAATCCATTGTAAAGACCGTTCCAATATCATTGCTTCTGTAACAAATTTTATTGCCAAAGAAGGAGGCAATATCGTTTATATAGATCAACATGTAGATAGAGAGCAGGATATCTTTTTCATGCGTTTAGAAAGTGAATTCACGATAGACTCCTTTACGACAAGTGGTTTTAAAGAATTGTTCAAAAATACTTTAGCCAGCGAGTTTGATATGAAATGGCGTATTTACTCTTCGGAGGTTAAGCCTAAAATGGCTTTATTTATTTCTAAATACGACCATTGTTTATACGATTTATTAGGACGCTATAATTCTGGAGAACTTAATTTAGAAATTCCTTTCATTATAAGTAACCATTTAGATTTAAAACCTATTGCTGATAATTTTAAAATTCCGTTTCATCATATTCCTGTTACAAAAAACACAAAAAATGAAGCCGAGAGCAAACAACTAGAATTATTAGAGAAGCACAACATAGATTTTATCGTTTTAGCGAGGTATATGCAAATTGTTTCTAGAAAACTTATAAGCAAGTACCCTAATAAAATAATTAACATTCATCATTCTTTTCTTCCTGCATTCGTAGGTGCAAAACCATATCATTCGGCATACAAGCGTGGTGTTAAAATTATTGGAGCTACGAGTCATTATGTAACAGAAGAACTTGATGCTGGTCCAATAATTGAACAAGGTGTAGCACATGTCTCTCATACCCATTCCATACAAGATTTAATAGCAAAAGGACGAGATTTAGAAAAAATTGTTTTGGCTAACGCTGTTAAATTACATACAGATAGAAAAGTGATGGTTTACAATAATAAAACGGTGATTTTTTATTAAAAAATTATTTTCTCACACACAGTAAACAACTGATTGTCAAAACTCTTGGCGCATACTCTATATATTTAAATTAATATTTAGCACTTTTTTTATAAAGTTGTGACTTTTCTTTTTCCTTCGGGTCTCAACGAATAAGGTTTAAGATAATAAAACCCATGACTGTATATTTTAGATGAAACACTAGTGGGATTATTTAGTTTGCACGAAAGACACCTTACTCTCAAGGTGTCTTTTTATTGGTTTTCCTTAAAGCTTATCTTTTATGAGGCCAAATCTCGAGGAAATGTTTTTTAATGCTTCCTTAAAAACATAATTAACATAAATTAGAAATGGTTTAACATCTAAAACATATATTTGTTAAACATATAAAACCCAAAAAAATATGATTCGTAAATTTTTAGCAGTCGTGTTAATTTTCAACCTTACTGCCTGTGCAGAGTTACAACAAGTTGTTAATCAATTACCACAAGGTGGTGGTGGCGGTATTATTGGCAATACGGAAATTGCTTCTGGATTAAGACAAGCCTTAGATTTTGGAATAGACAAACAAGTGACAAAACTGACACAAACTGATGGTTTTTTTAAAAATGAACTAGTAAAAATTGTATTACCACAAGAATTACATAAAGTGGATAAAGCGCTTAGAGATGTTGGTTTAAGCAAATTAGCAGATGAAGGTTTAAAAGTGCTTAACAGAGCTGCTGAAGATGCTGTAAAAGAGGCTACACCTATTTTTGTTGATGCTGTTAAAGGTATAACATTCGCCGACGCTAAGAATATTTTACTTGGAAAAAATGATGCTGCAACTCGGTATTTAAATAGTAAAACCCAAACAGCTTTATATAATAAATTTAGTCCCGTTATAAACAACTCGTTTAGTAAAGTTGGAGCTGATAAAATTTGGAGCAACCTAATTAACAAGTATAATAACCTTCCTTTTACAAATAATGTGAACCCCGATTTAACAGACTATGTTACTGGGGAAGCTTTAAAAGGTGTATTTACTATGATTGCTATTGAGGAAACAGAGATTCGAACTAAACTGTCTTCCAGAACAACAGATTTATTGAAAAAGGTTTTTGCTTTACAGGATTAAATGAGTTTGGAGTTTAAAACTATTGTTTTCTGTATAGTCCATCAAAGACCACACTAATATCTTTATCGTTGGTAATGGTTTCCCAATATTGCCTTACGGAACCATCATCATTCAAAGTCCAGGTAATACGATGATAAAATGGCTTGCCCTCTTTATTATTCGCAATATCTGTTTTTAAGATCATCTGATTTGCAACTCTATGTCCTTTTAAATGTAAACTTCCTCCCTGATTATCAATCCAAATTTGTTCCCATTGTTTTGTAACATTATTATAGAAATTGTTACTTGTTCCTGTAAATGTTCCTTGGGCACTTGTCCAATTTTCCCTTAAAATACAATTGTCTTGGATTTTATCAATCACATTTTTTCCTACAACCTCTCCATCTGTATTGGTTACAGTCCATGTCCCTAACCAAAAATTAAACTCATCATGCTTTTCATCACAACATTTACAAGTAACATCCTGAGCATAATTGGAAAATGAAAAAAATAAGATAAAAAATGTTTTTATAAAAAGTCTCATAATTAACAATTTTAGTTAGTCATATAAAATTATTTATTTTTTTATTATTGCTACCATAAATAAAGAATTTCTTGAAACTAGCTTTCCTCGAGTTATATCTTATATTTTACTGAGTTAGATACAAGTTTTAAATTAAAGATTCAAAAACCGAAAGTTTATTATTTAACGAATCTCGGATAAGAAAATTTATGTCAGTTTGAGTAATTTTTGAAAAAAATTGTATCGAAAATAAATAAATTTTCGACAAAAAAAGCTTCTCGATAGTTCTGCTGAGCTTAGTCGAAGTAATAAATTCTTCCAGAATTTAATCGAAGTGACATCTTCAACTCTTAAACAAGATTTACGTTATTTAGATTATTATTTTTTACGGAAATGACAACTTTAACTGAAACTCAATGCCAAACCTTGATAAATTTATTTCAATTAACAAATGTTTATAATCACTTAAAGATAAATACTTTTTAAAGAAATAATCTGAATTTTTCTTTCAATTTCTTAATAAAAAATGTATATTTAATTACTTTCTATTTCGTGAGGGAACATGAAAAAAATAGACGACATAAAAACGCATCAAAGCAAACTTAATAAACGCTATAAAGAACTTATTGAGCAGGCTTATAATTTTCGTCAAACAGATTCTGCTTTAAGTGATATTTCGGAATATCGAGCTATCAAATTACTTGATAAACTTAACAAGTTAAAATACTTGTCAAGAGAATCATTCACACAAACTTCTGCATAAAATTATATTTAGCAATTTTTTAACTTTCTTATTACATCTAAAACACACTATTTCACGTACTTTATATAAAAAAGTTATGAGTACACATTTTTGTAGAGTTGGTAAAATAAAACCAAATTTGAACAAGTTAATAAGCTTAAAAGAATTAGAAACCAAAATAGCAAACTTTGTAGATGATACTACTAAGATTGATTATTCTCAAGATTTAGGCGCAAGCTTTTAAAATATTTAAAAGCTTTAGCTAATCTGGACCCATACCAGGAAAACATTTCACCGTCAGCTAATATAATAGCTGCGTCAGGATAAAATTCTTGTATATCCTTTCTATGCTTTTCTTTAAATGGGTAAGGCTCGCTAGACAGAAGCACAATATCTACATCTTTATTTATAGTTGATTCACTAAGCTCAATTTCTGGATAACGAATCTCATTTTCAAAAACATTTTCAAACTTATTAAGCTTCAACAAATAATTAATGAACGTATTATTTGCAGCTACTATCCATGGATCTTTCCATATAAAATAAACCGCTTTTAATATGGGTTTATTTTTAATAAATGTATTAAACGCCTTTACCTCTTTTTTTATACTTTTTAATAAATCAAAAGCTGCTTTTGATTTATTAAAAATCTCACCGTATTGATGAATCAATTTTAAACTATCATCAATTGTAAAAATATCAGAGACATGTACATTACAAATAGCTTCACAAGCATCTACAATGGCTTTGGTGTTTTCTTCTTTGTTACAAAGAATAATATCTGGTTTTAAGGCTTTAATTTTATCTAAGTGAATTTGCTTAGTTCCTCCAACAATTGCAACATCTGTTCTAATATGATGCGGATGCACACAAAATTTGGTAACACCTATAAGCGAGCTTTCTAAACCTAAATCATATAATAACTCGGTTTGACTTGGTACTAAAGAAACAATACGTTTTGGGGTTTCTTTTATATGAAGGATTCTATCGAGCTGGTCTTTGAGATGCTTCACTTCGTTTAAAATAACAACTACTTATTTAAAATAATCGCCATTTCTTGCTGAAGTTCTTTTGCTTTCAAAGCTGCTGCTTTAGCAAAATCATCTTCATTAGAAGCATAAATAATTCCACGAGAAGAATTAATAAGTAAGCCTATTTGATTATTCATGCCATATTTACAAACATCTTGTAAATTACCACCTTGCGCACCAACTCCAGGTACTAACAAAAAGCTATCTGGAATAATATGTCTAATATCTGCTAAATACTCTGCTTTAGTAGCACCAACTACATACATTAAATTCTCTGAATGCTCCCAGGTCTTAGAAGTTTCTAAAACTTGTTTGTATAGTTCTTTTCCATCAACCGTTTTTGTTTGAAAATCAAATGCTCCCTGATTGGATGTTAATGCTAAAAGTATGGTATGCTTATTTTCAAAAGCTAAAAATGGCTCTACAGAATCTTTTCCCATGTATGGTGCCACGGTAACAGAATCGAAAGCTAAATCTTCAAAAAAAGCTTTGGCATACATGGCGCTTGTATTACCAATATCGCCTCGTTTCGCATCTGCAATAGTGAAAATTTCCGGATGTTTTTCGTTTAAATAATTAATCGTTTTTTCTAAAGCCTTCCAACCTTTTAAACCATAAGCTTCATAGAATGCCGTATTAGGTTTATAGGCAACGCATAAATGATGTGTTGCATCTATAATTGCTTTATTGAAAGCAAAAATAGAGTCTTCTTCTTTTAAAAGGTGTGGTGGTATTTTATTTAAATCAACATCTAATCCTATACATAAAAAGGATTTCTTTTTTTTGATTTCCTGTACGAGTTGGTTTGTTGTCATTCCTCCTTAATCCTCCGAAGGAGGAAACTGTTATGTGTTTACTCTTATGTTTCTATTATTATCCTGATGTTAACATCTACTTTCGTCAGAGTGTCATTCCTGCAAAAGCAGGAATCCACTTTATAATGATTACGTTTCAATTTAAAAGATTCCTGCCGCCTTCGCAGGAATGACAGTTTTAAATCACATCATCATTAGCCTTCAACTTTTCAGTGTTTTCAGCTAACATTAATTCATCTATTATTTTTTGAATATCACCATTTACAATATTACTTAAATCGTACAGTGTTAATCCTATTCTATGATCAGTTACACGACCTTGTGGATAATTATACGTTCTAATCTTAGCACTTCTATCACCAGATGACACCATACTACCACGCTTCGCTGCATCTTCTTCCTGCTTCTTCGCCAATTCTAAATCGTATAAGCGAGAACGCAATACTTTAAAAGCTTTCTCTTTATTTTTGTGTTGTGATTTCTGGTCTTGACATTGCGCCACCAATCCTGTTGGAATGTGTGTTAAACGTACTGCCGAATAAGTTGTATTTACAGATTGACCTCCTGGACCTGACGAACAGAAAAAGTCTATTCTTACTTCTTTTGGATTAATTTCTACATCAAACTCTTCTGCTTCTGGAAACACCATCACGGTTGCTGCACTGGTATGTACACGTCCTTGTGTCTCTGTTTGCGGCACACGTTGTACACGATGCACACCTGCTTCAAATTTTAAAGTTCCATAAACATCTTCGCCACTAACTTCAAATTGAATTTCTTTAAAGCCACCATTTGTACCTTCACTAAAATCTACAGTATCTACGCGCCAACCTTTACTTTCACAGTATTTCGTGTACATTCTAAATAAATCTCCTGCAAAAATACTGGCTTCGTCACCACCTGTCCCAGCACGTAACTCAACTACCGCATTTTTAGAGTCTTCTGGGTCTTTAGGTATTAAAAGAACTTTTATTTCTTCTTCCAACTTAGGAATTCCTTCTTTAGCTTCATCATACTGCATTTTAGCCATTTCTACCATCTCTTCATCACTACCATCTGCAATAATAGACTCTGCTTCCTTCAAATTATCTGTAAGCTCTATGTATAATTCCCGCTTATCCATAAGAATTCGCAAGTCTTTATATTCTCTATTAAGTGCTACATAACGTTTTTGATCTGTAATTATATCAGGTTGAATAATTAAATCGCTAACCTCATCAAAACGCTGTTTTACTATTTGTAATTTCTCTAACATCTACCTTTTTAATTGGGAATCAAAAATACGATAATTTATGAATTTTAGGCACCAATATACCTGTCTATTAATCATTAGACTAGAATAATATTCAACTTCTACCGTTTCTAATCATATATTATGAATCAATTATTTTCCATATTCGTTTTTTACAGATCTTTTATTTTTTGGTCTTTTGGCTTAAATATCATCTTTTCATTTTTAAAATATGATATGCTTCCTATTCTTATTGCAAAACTATTATTAGTCATTTTTTTATGGTTTTTTATAAATGAAACCCATGCCAAACGAAAACTAATATTTTACAAAAACTTAGGGATCTCCCCTTTCAAATTATTTGCTCTATTATTTGTTATTGATATGTTTTTAAGTATTCCATTTCTTTTGCTTCTTAAAGAGTTTGTATGATTATAGAGATTGATAATGTTGAACTTTATTTTAATAACAAATCTGTTTTAAACGGAGTTTATCTAAAAGCCGAAGCAGGAAAAATTACGGGCATTTTGGGAAGTAATGGCTGTGGAAAGAGTTGTCTTTTAAATATTTCTTTTGGTAATTTAAAAGCCAAATATAGCTTGATAAGAATTAATAACACCCCTATTTTAAAACCATTATACCAAACAAAATTAGTTAGTTATTTACCGCAGCATCATTTTATTCCTAACAAAATGATGATTAAGACTGCATTTAAGCTTTTTAAGGTAGACTGGGATGTTTTTGTTAATACATTTGAAACTCTAACCCCTTATAAAAACTTTTATTTCAAAAAGTTATCTGGAGGAGAGCGTAGGATTATAGAAATTTATCTCACTTTAAAATGCCCAAGAAAAATAGTGTTTTTAGACGAGCCTTTCTCTCACGTAGCTCCTTTATATATTGAAAAAATAAAAGCCCTTATTGAAGAAGAAAAGCAGAAAAAAGCCATCGTCATCACAGATCATATGTACGAACACATTATAGCTGTTTCTGATACTATATATCTTTTAAAAAATGGTTGTACAAAACTAATTGACAACGTAAAAGAATTGGAAGATTATAAATATTTAAGTATTGGTACTTTGGATTAAGTAAAAGAAAGGAGCTTATTTTTGTCCGTTCGAGCGCAATCGAGAACTAAAACACCTCACTAAACATGAAGGTTTCGACTGCGCTCCAGACATTCTAATATTTATTTACCTTTAAACAACCTTCTTTACTAATTTAACGAGTTCGACATATTAAAAACTGACAGTCAGTTGTTTAACTATTTTAACAAAGAAAACTATGTCATTCCGAATGCTACGGAGAGTAAAATATATTTTACTTGAACGTATAATAACGTAGCTATTGAGAAGCCTGCCTGCCGGAAGGCAGGGAATCCCATCCTTATGAGATGTCTAGAAAGTTTATCTTGAGTACTTCGACTACGCTCAGCATAAACTAAAGTCGAAAGGCTCATTCTTCACTCTTTCTAAAATGACAAACACTTGAAAATCATTGATTTAATGTTATTTTTTATAAAAAAATTAAATCGAACTGACGTTCATTTATTAACCACATTTAGAAGATCCACAATCTTTACAGGTTAAACAACCTTCCTGATATATTAAGTTTCCAGATTTACAAGAATCACACTTTTGTCCTTTTGCCTCTGTACCATCTGCCACATAACGCTTTAAGGCACGCCCCACACCGTTTTTCCATGTATTAATAGATTCACTGTCTAATTGCAAACTATTAATTAAATCAACAATTTTATCGATAGGCATGCCATGACGAAGCGTACTGGAAATAAGTTTAGCATAGTTCCAAAATTCCGGATTAAACTTATGAGATAAGCCTTCTATAGTAGTCTTGTAACCTCTTTTATTTTCATATTGAAAATCGTAACGGGAAGTACCATTTTCATTTCTATTCTTTATTATTAATCCATTATTTACCCAGCGAGGAATTAAAATACCATCTTCATCATCGGTTAACCCTGTAAAAATCTCATAAGGTTTCTCATCAATAATACCTATAAAGGCAATCCACTTTTCTTTATTGTTCTGAAAACGGACCACATCAGCTTCTAATATTTGAGGACGTTTTACAGGAAATGCTGTTAGTAAATCTTTAGATTCCTCTTCCTTTTTATTATCATTAGAAATTAGTACCCCAGACCGAGAACCATCTCTATAAACGGTTACTCCTTTACAGCCAACCTCCCATGCTTTTAAATATAAGTCGCCTACTAAATCTTCAGAAACATCATTAGGCAAATTAATAGTTACACTTATAGAATGATCTACCCATTTTTGAATAGCTCCTTGCATACTCACTTTACTTAGCCAATCTACATCATTTGAAGTTGCTTTATAATATGGCGATTGCTTCACTAAATCATCTAACTCCTCCTGAGAGAAATTTTTAGAGGTATCAATACCATTAACTTCCATCCATTGTTTAAACCTGTGATGGAAAACAACATATTCTTCCCAAGAATCACCAACTTCATCAACAAAATCTATACGTGCATCTTTATCGCTTGGATTTACTTTTCTTCTACGTTTATACACTGGTAAAAACACAGGTTCTATTCCAGATGTTGTTTGCGTCATTAAACTCGTTGTACCCGTTGGGGCTATGGTAAGTAATGCGATATTTCGTCTACCATATTCTAACATTTCATAATACAGCTTGCTATCTGCTTCTTTTAAACGTTGTATAAAGGGATTGTTTTTTTCGCGCTCTGCATCAAAAATAGAAAAGGGACCTCGTTCTTTTGCTAAGTAAACCGATGCTCTATAAGCTTCTATACCAATTGTTTTATGGACTTTTAATGAAAAGGCATTCCCTGCTTCACTACCATATTGAATACCCAAAGCCGCTAACATATCACCTTCTGCTGTTATACCAATACCTGTTCTACGTCCTTCTTCTGCTTTTCGCTTTATATTAATCCATAAGTTACGTTCGGTAGCCTTAACCTCATCTAACTCTGGATCTTCATCTATTTTCTGTAAAATCGTATCTATTTTTTCTAACTCTAAATCGATTATATCGTCCATAATGCGTTGCGCCGCAACAATATGTTTTTTGAATAAAGCGAAATTAAACTTAGCTTGTTTGGTAAAAGGGTTCTCTACATAAGAAAACAAATTAATAGCCAATAATCTACAAGAATCATAAGGGCATAAAGGAATTTCTCCACATGGGTTTGTAGACACTGTTTTATAACCCAAATCGGCATAACAATCTGGAATGGATTCATTTATAATAGTATCCCAAAATAAAATTCCTGGTTCGGCTGATTTCCAGGCATTATGAACAATTTTTTTCCATAAATCATTTGCTTTTATTGTTTTGGAAACTTTAGGGTTTTTGCTAAATACTGGGTATTTCTGAGTATAATCGGTTCCATTTTTAACCGCTTCCATAAACTCATTATCCATTCTAACCGACACATTCGCTCCTGTGACTTTACCCTGTTCTAATTTTGCATCAATAAAGTCTTCTGAATCTGGATGGTTAATAGAAACAGAAAGCATTAATGCCCCTCTTCTTCCATCCTGCGCAACTTCTCTTGTAGAATTAGAATAGCGTTCCATAAAAGGAACAATACCTGTAGAAGTTAATGCAGAATTTTTAACTGAAGAACCTTTTGGGCGAATATGAGACAAATCATGACCTACACCTCCTCTACGCTTCATAAGCTGAACTTGCTCTTGATCAATTTTCATGATACCACCGTATGAATCTGATTCCCCTGAATTACCAATTACAAAACAATTAGAAAGTGATGCGATTTGAAACGGATTGCCTATACCTGCCATTGGACTGCCTTGAGGCACTATGTATTTAAAATCTTTAATTAAATTAAAAATATCGTCAGCAGATAATGGGTTTGCGTATTTTTTTTCAACTCTTGCTAGTTCTTTAGCAATTCTAAAATGCATATCATTTGGGGTTAACTCATAAATATTGCCTTGAGAATCTTTAAGAGCATATTTATTTAACCATACGCGAGCCGCTAAATCATCATTATTAAAATACTTTAATGTGGCATTGAAAGCCTGATCTTGTGTGTAAGTTTTTGGTGGAGTTTTTGTGACGTTGTCATTCATTAGTAAGTTATATTTTGGATTATTTAATTAGAGTATAAATAAACTAAAAGTGCACAACTTAAAACATGACAAAAATCATAAAGCTTACAAACAACCACATATTAAATACTGATTATGAGTATTTTAAATATTTATCAACATTAAAAAGTTAACAAATTTTTCAAACACAAATTACGGAAATTATTTTTAAGTTTCACATTTGGTTAGTTATATGATACGGATAATACACCTGAATTAGTTCTTAAACCGTTTGGCACAGTTAAATAAAGTTTGGAGGGAAGTCAGTCTAAACGTAATAGAATAAAATAAAGAATTTCTTGAAACGAACTATCTTCGAGGCAGAGCCATAGAGGCATGCTTCAACTACGTTAGGTAGAGGTCTCGCTCGTTTCACACTTAAACAGGCTTTGAGCTTTCGGTTCAAAAATCGAAATTCTGTTATTTAGATTCCGTTTTCATGGGAATGACAATTTCAACAGAAACTCCGTGGCTGAGCCTCGGAGAATTCTTTTCGATCAATTCTTATTTCCTCCTATCAAGTTTTTGCTTAAATAACCATTCCAGTAAACCTGGTGTGTCATAGGCAAGAGGCCAGCTAATGTGTCCAACATTTTCAAACTCAGTATATAACGGTTTTCCTCCTAATTTTTGAATGGATTTAATCATACGTCTTGAATAATCAACCGATACAGCTGAATCTTCAGCTCCATGAAAAGCCCATATCGGAACATCAACAATTTTATGAGCCAATTCCGGATTGCCTTTTCCACAAATAGGAATAGCCGCTGCAAACATTTTAGGATGCGTTAAAATATAATGCCAGGTACCAAAACCACCCATAGATTGTCCCGTAATATATAATCTATCTACGTCTACGGAATATTCGTCTTCAATGTTTTTAATAACATCAAAAACTAATGATTCTATAGGATTAGAAACATTAATTTGATTCATATTAGGAGAAGATATTCCCCAATTTAAATTTGGTGGGCATTGAGGTACAAAAAGAAAACAAGGATAATTTTCTCTGTTTTCTGGCTTAGATAAAATTTGAGAAGGCCAACAACCAGAAATTTGCTTTATATTATCAGTACCACGTCCTCCACTACCTGAAAGGCATACAACTAAAGGATACTTTTTATTAGAATCATAATTTAAAGGTTTAAGTAAACGATAAACTAAAGTCTCTTTTTTATTATTGATATAAGTTTTAGCTTCAAATTCTTTAGCAATCTCTAAAATATTTTTAGCTGCTTGTCTATGGCGTTTTATAGCTAAAAGATTATCTTCTTCGGTAGTTTGTGCATGAGTGCTTATTATTCCTAAAACAAAAACTGCTATTAATAAAAATAGATTCTTAAACGTTTTCATTTTCTAAAATTTATGATGTCTGCTTTAATATATGTAATTACAAGTCTGTGGGAGCGTTTACGTTTGTCTTATTCTATTCTGAGGACTATGAAAAGGCTTTTTTACATTTTATGAACTATTGCCTAAATGGGTTCATAATGAATGTTTAACCCCTATTATTTCTAGGTTTCTTTACAGAACATCCTTTCTTGGTTGCAGACTTAAAAATCGACAGCAAATCCAACGCCTAAAATCTGTTTCCACTGAACTTTGGCCCCAGCTTCATCAAATTCTCCTTCAATCTCTGAAGGTTCTTTTGTTTTTACGTCATCATCATATTTTAAATGGGAGCCTAAAGTAGCTCTTATAAAATTATTAACTTTAAAATTAAAATCGATTCTCCAATCTAAATCTACATTTCCAAAATTATTTACATAATCGGAGTATAAGCTCACTACATGCTTCATGTTTATGTTATTAGCGACTTCCATTTCGTAACTATTAGTCATCAAAATACCTACTTCTTCCCGCAAACGTTCTCCAGGTGTAATAATATTTCCATCTGCATCTAACACAGCAGGTGTAACCCCAAAAGAACCAGCATTAGCTAAATCTTCATCTAACACAAAAGTCGCTTTTAAAGTTATTGGAGAAAAATAAAATGACAATTCTTCAATGTCTTTTCCATATTCCATACCGCCACCAAAGAATAAATACCCCGGTGCCATTAATCTGGAAATCGGCACCTCTTTATTTGGGTAATTATACCCATTAGTAAGTTGCGTTTTAAAATTAAGCCTTGCTGAATAAAACCAGTTTGATAAATTATTAGATTTATAACCAATGTTTGAAGTAAGTTCAAACAAATCATCTGTTTTTCTTAGCTCTCTAGACTCTTGCTTATTTATTCCATAACGTACAGATACATCATTTCTCCATGAAAAATATTTATCTCTATAATTTGCAGAAGAATTAAATCCTAAAAGACCAGATATTGAATTACTACCACCAGAGTTCCAATTAGTAAATGAAACCTGACTTAAATCTACGGTTGCTTTATTTTTTTGAATCCATTGGGGTCTTTCTTCTTTTTTCTTCTTTTTTTGTAAAAAAAGGGAGTCTGGTTGTGCAGAAATTAATTGAAAAAAGAAACAAAGAGGGATTAAGAATATGGTTTTCATGGTTTAACCTAGTTAATTAGTGCAAATTAAAAGTTTTCTATCAACAATCATTCCATTTTAAACAAAAAAAAGAAAACTAATAATTAAACGCTCCGAATTCAGATTTAATGGTAAGTTTTTTTGTTTTAGAAGCTTCTACTCTACCAATTATTTTAGCATCTACATGAAAAGATTTTGATATGGTAATAATATTTTCGGCAATTTCTGGAGATACATATAATTCCATTCTATGTCCACAATTAAATACCTGATACATTTCTTTCCAATCGGTTTTAGATTGTTCTTGAATGAGCTTAAATAATGGTGGAATTGGAAACATATTGTCTTTTATGATATGAAACTGGTCTATAAAATGAAGAATTTTTGTTTGAGCACCTCCACTGCAATGAACCATACCATGAATCGTTTCACTATTAAATTCTGATAATATTTTTTTAATAATTGGCGCGTATGTTCTAGTAGGAGACAATACCAATTTGCCTGCATCTATAGGCGAACCTTCAACATCATCAGTCAATTTCACTCCTCCAGAGTACACTAAATCTCTAGGAACAGATGCATCAAAACTTTCAGGATACTTTTCTACTAAATATTTACTAAAAACATCATGTCGAGCAGACGTTAAGCCATTACTTCCCATACCTCCATTATATGACTTCTCGTAAGTTGCCTGCCCAAAAGACTCTAAACCAACTATAACATCTCCAGCTTTAATGTTTGCATTATCAATAACATCGTCTCGCTTCATTCTTGCAGTAACTGTAGAATCTACAATAATAGTTCTCACCAAATCACCAACATCTGCCGTTTCACCACCTGTAGAATGAATGGTTACTCCAAATGATTTTAGATCTTCAAGTAATTCTTCGGTACCATTGATAATTGCTGAAAGTACTTCTCCTGGAATTAAATTCTTATTTCTTCCTATAGTTGAAGACAACATAATATTATCGGTTGCGCCAACACATAACAAATCATCGATATTCATTATTAAGGCATCTTGTGCAATGCCCTTCCAAACTGAAATATCTCCAGTTTCTTTCCAATACATATAAGCCAATGATGATTTTGTTCCAGCTCCATCTGCATGCATGATCAAACAATAATCATCATCATTTGTTAAATAATCTGGTACAATTTTACAGAATGCCTTTGGAAACAATCCTTTATCTATATTTTTTATAGCATTATGTACATCTTCTTTTGATGCGGAAACCCCACGCTGTGCGTATCGTTTAGAAACTTCTTGACTCATAATATTTTATTGTGGTGCAAAAGTAAAGGAATATTTTAAAACTAACCATCCTTAACATAAGGTACTTTTAATTCGTTTTGTTAAATTCTAGTAAGCAGGCTTGTATCGGTAATAAGCTTCATACATTATTATAGGCTATTTGTATTCTGCTATTATTGTTTGCATTCTATTTATTGTCTCATTAAAAACAATTTTCATTCCTCTTTTCTCAATAAATTCTATAATCTCATTTGTTGTAATTCTTACTTTGTTATAGGAACTTACTTTTTGATGCCATCCAGTTTCAGTTTTCTCATAAAGTAAATCAGTAACCTTGACTTTTTCAGTTTCATATTCGAGCATGCAGGTTAAAATTCGTTCATCATCACTTTTTACAGGAATAAATCTTTGTTCATTCTTTAGTTCATTTGTATAATCTCTAAATGATAAGATTAATTTTCCGTTTTTAATCAGTGCGGATTTACAGTCTACAATTAGCTTTTCAATCGCTTCTTTATTATCTAAATGTGCTATTGTATCTCCGCAACAAACAATCAATTCGGGATTTAATTTACTAAATTCTTTTACATTACAAATGTCGGTTTGAATGGTTTCGATTGATTGTCCATGACTATTTGATTTCAGCTCATCCAGTAGTTTTTTATTAAAATCAATTGCAGTTACAGTAAAACCCAAATTTGTTAGAGCCACACTTTGAATACCGTGTCCTGCTCCTAAGTCTATTGCTGTTTTTGATTTGGTTGGATATATTCTGTTTTGTTTTAAGAAACTTTGAAAGTCTAACTGTTTTTGCTCAAAATCTCCAATCATCCAGGAATAAAAATTGGCAAGATGGTTTTCGTAGTGCTGTTTAGTTTTCATAGGTTACTTTCAATGATTCCCTACCTTGTAAATAACAATTCCCGATATTTTGTTAACGGCCAAATCTCATCATCAACCAACAATTCTAATTTATCACAATGATAACGAACATCATCAAATAAAGGCTTCACTTGATTACAGTATGCTAATGCCTTCTTTTCAATATCTTCGAATGCGTTCGCCTTTTTGCGTTCATTTATCATCTTCGTAACATTTACATTAATGCACTCTATATGACTGGAAATTTCTTCAATTAAATTAATCTGTTCTTTAGAAACCGAATTAAATTTTTTATCAAATATTTCTTTTAATCCTCTAACATTTTCAATTAAAACATTTTGATATTTAACGGCTGTCGGTACAATATGATTTCGAGCTATATCCCCCAATACACGGCTTTCTATTTGAATATGCATAATATAAGCTTCAACTTCTATCTCATAACGAGCTTCAGTTTCAACCCTACTCATAACATTCATTTCTTCAAATAATGAAATGGTTTCTTTAGAAATTTTAGCTTTTAAAGCTTCTGGTGTTGTTTTATTATTGCTTAACCCTCTTTTCTTGGCTTCTTCTTCCCATTCCTTTCCATAACCATTTCCTTCAAATAAAATACTTTTAGTAGATTTAATATACTCTCTTAATACATTAAATATAGCTTCGTCTTTCTTTAAATCTTTCTTATCGATTAATTTATCGACTTCAATTTTAAAATCTTTTAATTGTTTGGCTACTATGGTATTTAAAATAGTCATCGGGTTCCCACAATTTGCAGTAGACCCTACAGCTCTAAACTCAAATTTATTCCCTGTAAATGCGAAAGGAGACGTTCTATTTCTATCTGTATTATCGAGTAAAACATCTGGTATTTTACCAACCACATTAAGCTTAAGTTCTGTTTTTTCCTGAGGTGAAAGTTTTCCTTTGGTCACGCCTTCTAACTCCTCTAAAACTTTGGTTAACTGTTCTCCAATAAATACTGAGATTATAGCTGGTGGTGCTTCATTAGCTCCTAACCTATGATCATTACTAGCCGATGCTATCGCTGCTCTTAATAGCGCTTCATGTTCATGAACCGCCTTAATTGTATTAATGAAAAATGTTAGAAATTGAAGATTACTCATTGGTGTTTTTCCTGTACTCAATAAATTAACACCAGTGTCTGTAGAAAGTGACCAGTTATTATGCTTACCAGAACCATTAATACCTTCAAAAGGCTTTTCATGTAATAGTACTTTAAAATTATGCCGTGCAGCAACACGTCCCATAATATCCATTAAAAGCGAATTATGATCTACCGCCAAATTAGCTTCTTCGTAAATTGGAGCTAATTCAAATTGATTAGGTGCTACTTCATTATGTCTGGTCTTTACAGGAATTCCTAAAAGCATACATTCTGTTTCCAGTTCGCGCATAAAATTCAACGCTCTATTAGGAATGGATCCAAAATAATGATCGTCTAATTGTTGTCCTTTGGCAGGGGAATGCCCTAATAATGTTCTCCCTGTTAAGGAAATATCCGGACGACTTGCCGCCAACATTTTATCTACTAAAAAGTACTCTTGTTCCCATCCCAAAGAGGATGACACTTTCTTTACATTTTTATCAAAATATTTACAAACTGCTGTTGCAGCATCATCTACTGCATGTAGTGCTCGCAATAAAGGCGTTTTATAATCTAATGCTTCTCCGGTATAAGCTACAAATATGGTTGGAATACATAAGGTGGTGCCATATATAAAAGCTGGTGATGTTGGATCCCATGCTGTATATCCTCTAGCTTCAAAGGTATTTCTAATACCTCCACTAGGAAAGCTGGAAGCGTCTGGTTCTTGTTGTACTAACTGACTGCCTCCAAATTTTTCAACAGCCATACCTTCTCCAATAGTTTCAAAAAATGCGTCGTGCTTTTCTGCTGTAGATCCAGTTAGTGGTTGAAACCAATGCGTATAATGGGTAACGCCTTTTGATAATGCCCAATCTTTCATAGAAGATGCCACTTGATCTGCTATACTCCTATCTATTTTTTTACCATATTGAATAGCATTAGTAACACCTATAAAAGCGTCTTTTGTTAAGTATTGACGCATGGTGTTTTCATTAAATACGTTTTTTCCAAACAGGTCTGACCTACGCTCTTTTTCTTCTACTGTAACCGGTTTATAAGCGAGAGACTCTTTGATGGCATGAAATCTTAATGTTGACATTTTTAGAAAATTTGTTAGATTTAATAATGACTATAATATTATTGCAAAAATAAGTAGCAAAAACAATAAAAACATAAAAAGTCAAAAGTTTATTGTTGACATTTTTACAATTTTCATATAAAAAAATACTCTTTTTTTAAAATAAACCTTAAAATAATGGGGGATAAATAAAAATAACTAATACTTACACTAAAATACCCCCTATAAATTTAAAGTATTTATATAATAATTTATATTTGTGAATATTATTAAAATTTCACTCATAAAATATTCATTATGGCAAAAATTAAATTAGAATATCTTTGGTTAGATGGTTACAAGCCAACTCAAAACTTGAGAAGTAAAACTAAGGTAGAAGAGCATGAAAACTTTCAAGGAACATTAGAAGAAATAGGAAACTGGTCTTTTGATGGTTCATCAACACAACAAGCTGAAGGAGGATCTTCAGACTGTTTATTAAAACCTGTTGCGATATACCCAGATCCTGCTCGTATTAATGGATATTTAGTAATGACTGAAGTTTTAAATGCTGATGGTACACCCCACGAATCTAACGGAAGAGCTGGCATTGATGATGGCGATAATGATTTCTGGTTTGGATTTGAGCAAGAATACTTTATCATGGATACGCATACTCAACTACCTTTAGGATTCCCAATTGGAGGCTATCCTGGACCACAAGGTATGTACTACTGCTCTGTTGGCGGAAAGAACACACACGGTAGAGACTTTGTAGAAGAGCATGCAAACTTATGTATTGAAGCTGGTTTAAACTTTGAAGGTATTAACCAAGAAGTTGCTAGTGGACAATGGGAATTCCAATTATTTGCTAAAGGCGCTAAAAAAGCTGGTGATGAAATTTGGATTGCTAGATATTTACTAGACAGATTAACTGAAAAATACGGATACTATATTGACTATCATCCAAAACCAATAAAAGGTGACTGGAATGGCTCTGGTATGCACGCAAACTTCTCTAACACAACTTTAAGAACTTGTGGTTCTCAAGAAGTTTATGAGAAAATATGTGAAGCGTTCAGACCTGTTACTAAAGAACACATTTCAATATATGGTGAATTTAACGATCAACGCTTAACAGGTTTACACGAAACGGCATCAATAACTGACTTTAGTTATGGTATTTCTGACCGTGGAGCGTCTATTAGAATTCCAATTATTACAGTTGAAAAAGGCTGGAAAGGTTATTTAGAAGACAGACGTCCTGCATCAAACGCAGATCCATACAAAGTAGCTGGTAGAATTATTAAGACTGTTAAATCCGCTAACATCTAATAATACTAGTTTTGTTCATAACATAAAAAAGGGCTTGCAAAAATTGCAAGCCCTTTTTTATGCGTTTAAATGTACTTTTAATTATCCTCTGGTAAATATTAAGAACATAAATGCTCCATAAGCAAACACCAAAAAGAATCCCTTGGCTCTGCTTATTTGTAATTTCTTTGGTAAAAATATTATTGGTATTAAAATAAAACTAAAGCCTAGCATCCAAAAAATATCATGGGACAATATTTGAGGCTCTGTAACTGTAATAGGTTTTATTATAGCTGTTAAACCTAAAACCGATGCTATATTAAAAATATTAGAACCTATTAAATTACCTAAAGAAATAGCTTTTTCATGCTTAGCTGCAGCGATGACCGATGCCGCTAATTCTGGCACACTAGTCCCTATAGCTATTAGAGAAACTCCTATTACCGCCTCACTAACACCTACCGAGCGTGCAATTTCTTTTGATCCTTCCACTAACCATTCACTTCCAAAATATAAAGCCGTTGCCCCAATAGCCAACCAAAGAATTATTTTAAAATTAGAAACAACAGCTAAAGCATCATCAACTTCTTCTATACTAGTATCTTTCTTTCCCTTCTTTATCAATGCATATAAAAAGAGAATAAGACCTATGAATAAAATGCCACCTTCTATAGCTGTAAGAACATTATCATTTTTAAGAAAATAATAAAGTACTATTGAGAAAACCATCATAACGGGCCAATTAAGCTTGTAAAAAGACTTATCAACTGCTATTGCCCCTACCATTGCTGTAACTCCCAGTACTAAACCAATATTAGCAATGTTAGAACCTACAACATTATTAATTGCTATGGCTGGAGACCCCGATAATGCTGCTTGTACACTAACTAATAGTTCCGGTGCCGAAGTTGCAAAAGATACCACCGTCATACCAATAACCATTTTAGATATACTAAACTTAAAAGACAATGCTACAGACGAACGGACAAGAAACTCCCCTCCTATTACTAACAATGCAAAACCAAGGATGACCCAAAGTAAACTCATAAAAATATTTTTTGCGAAGATAGTGCAAATGATAGCGAAAAACTGAAAGTAAAAAGTGAAAAATTTGTTTTTAAAACTTAAAATATAGTTAAATAACTATTTATTTAGTTGTATAACTATAAAAATAGTTATACATTTGTTTAGTGTTGAGATTTATACAAAAAATAAATTGGAAAGCTAAATAAGTAACGAAATAATAAGATTTCCTCGAAGAAGGAAATGAAAAACATAGTAATCAATGGAAAAATTAACAAATAAGGAAGAAGAAATCATGCATATTTTATGGAGGCTGGAAAAAGCTTTTGTTAAAGATGTGCTTGCTGAAATAAAAAACGATAAACCACATTATAATACACTTTCTACCATTATAAGAAATTTAGAAGAAAAAGGATATGTCTCCTACAATGCCTATGGTAAAACGCATCAATACTACCCTATTATTAGCAAAGAGGATTACAAGAAAAAGTTTATGAATTTAGCTATAGGTAATTATTTTAACAATTCTTATAAAAATATGGTATCATTTTTTGCCAAGGAAGAAAAAATCAGTGTTGAAGAACTAAAAGAGATTATCGAACTCATTGAAAAAAACAAATAGTTATGGAATATTTACTAAAAGCTAGTTCTCTAATTGCTATTTTCTATTTTATTTATAAAGTTTTTTTGCAACATGATACTTTTTTCCAATCTAATAGAGGCTTTCTTCTTTTAGGTTTAATAAGCTCATTTATTATTCCTCTTTTCGTGATTCCTGTTTATATTGAATATGTTCCTACCGTAATAGAAAATTATAGTTTAGATAACGCCTTTCCTACAGTTAAAAATATAGAAGAGCCTTTTAATATATTAGATTACCTTCCTATTGTATATTTATCAGGTATTCTCTTCTTTTTTTGCCGTTTTATCATACAGCTGGTCTCATTATTTAGATTAATTTTCAAAAACAAAAGTGAAAAGCTAGGTGTTTATAAATTTGTAAACGTTAATACTGAGGTGTCTCCATTTTCATTTTTTAATTGGATCGTTTATAATCTAAATCAATTTACAAAAACAGAATTAGATCAAATTATTACTCACGAAAAAGTACATGTAAGGCAGTATCATTCTATAGATATCTTACTAACACAACTCTCTTGTATTGTACTATGGTTTAATCCACTTATATGGCTTTATAGCAAAGATATAAAGCAAAATTTAGAGTTTATAGCAGACCAAAAAGCGCAGTATAAATTCAACTGCAAAAAAAGTTATCAAACAACATTATTAAAAACAAGTATACCATCTAATCAAATGGTTTTAAGCAACAATTTTTATAATTCATTAATCAAAAAACGAATCATTATGTTACACAAATCAAAATCCAAAAAAATCAATTTAATAAAGTATGTATTAGTAATTCCTTTACTGGTCCTATTTTTAATGAGTTTTAATACTGAGGAAATATATAGAGAGAATTCGGTTTTAAATTCAGAAAATGTAAATTCAATAAATCAAGAAGTTACGGATGAAAATGATATTGAAAAATTCTTAATTTATAATAATTTTACTGATGAAAAACTCAAATCCTTTAAAGCCGAACTTAAGAGTAAAGGTTATGATTTTAAATTAAAAAGTATAAAAAGAAAGACAAATAACTTAATTACCACAATAGATTTTACAATTAGTAAAAATGGCATTGATGCTACCTATAGAATAGCTTCGGGAGTACCTGTAAAAACCATTGTTATAGAGTATTCTAAAAACAAAAAAAAATTTAGTATTAATACATTAGATTTTCTAGAAGATGAAAAAAGAAATGTGAACAATCCAGATTTGATCGAGATTATAATTGATAAGAATACGACTATATCCGAATTAGTGAACAAAAAAAGATTTCTAAAAGAGAAATACAACATCATTTTTAATTTTAAAATATTTGAGCAAAATTCCGATGGAATCGCCATATATTCTTATGAAATAGGTAAAAAAGGCACTTTACATAGTACCACCACCACCAGTGTGGACAATCCCATGATTATTAAATATAATCCTAAAACTAACTCAATAACCCGCCAAGGAATTAATAAAAATGGCGATCCTACATACGGGACAGTAAGTTATCTTGACAATCAAAAAAAATTTATTATTAAGAGTGATTATAGTGATAAAAGTTTAGAAAGTGCTTCAAAAAGACTAAAAGAAAAAGGCATTACTGTCAAATTTAGTGACGTAAAACGTAACAACCAAGGTGACATTATTTCAATTAAGGTTAACGCTAAATCGGAGTATGGGAATGTTAATTATAATCAGGACTCCAGAGAACCAATACCTCCAATAGCCATATCGTATTACGGCAACGGAAAAAGACTTGGCCTTGCTCCATTTAAAAAAGATATACATAAAATGTCTAAAAAAAACAAAACTTCCGTAGTTTCTGAAAGCATATCAAACACTAATTATAAACCTGATATTATTGAAAAACTAATAAGGGAATCAAAAGGTAAATCTATATATATTCTAGATGAAAAAAAAATTACCGAAAAAGAATTAAGATCAATAGATGAAAAAAAAATAAGTAGTATTAAAATTTTAAAAGGTGAATCTGCTACCAAAAAATATGGCGACAAAGGAAAAAATGGTGTTGTAGAAATTACCACTAAAAAAGACTAAACCACTATGGACTTAAAGTCCATAGGTTTGGGCTGGTGACTTAAAGTCACCTGAATAGCTATTTCTCAATTATGAAATTTGCTCCATTACCATCATCAGGTCTTCGATGGTGTTCCAAATAT